>CAYPFY010000012.1:0-117470 GCA_964410105.1 uncultured Chlorobiaceae bacterium | reverse complement strand
TCACCCCTCTACCGATGCCGGACCACGCAGGTGGAGGTCTAAATCGGATTTAAGGCTTTAGTAGTTACCCCCCCTCCGGATTTGCTTCTTCGAGAAGTGAAGTTTCCGTTTCGAAATCACCATCTGCTCTGAGCCGTTGGACCGCAGTAGTAGTACTTTTTGGTCAACCCGTGATGAAGTTCTCCCCAACAGGCCATGCGATGAACGAAACAAGTCTGCAACGTCGAAGAGTCAACTCAATAAGTGGACGTTCCATTGCTGTGGATACCTTGAGTGCGATACACTGCAGGTGTTTTAGTCCCTACCTCGAACTGACTAGAAGTGATAGCAATCAGATTGTCTCAAAAACGATCGAGCATAAAACTCAAGTGGAACGATCGAGATCCCAGCGCGGCTGAGACTCTAGGTACGAATAGTACTTTTTTCGGATGAACTCTGAAGAGTGAAAACTCCTGCTCTTGAGAGTTGGGCCATCCTTGCAACTCTGCGATTATTTTCTAAATTATGATTCGATGAGAATCGCGATCATCTCAGATATTCATTCAAATCTCGAGGCTCTGGAACAATCACTGGCCATTATTAAGACTCGGAAGATAGACGAGATTTTTTGTCTTGGTGACATTATTGGATATGGCGCGAATCCGAATGAATGCATCGCCCTTATTCGAGAATCCACTTCGCATATATTATTGGGTAATCACGACGAGGCCGCTGTCGACCTCGGAAAGACAGAATATTTCAACCCATTTGCTCGTCGTGCTGCCGAGTGGACTCACGCACAGCTTAGTGTCGAAAGCCAGGAATTCGTTCGAAAGCTGCCATTCAGTGTGACTCTAGATGGGATCCACCTGGTTCACTCGTCCCCATATGAACCGGAGGAATGGCACTATATTATCTCCCCGGCGGACGCGCAATTTAATTTTGCGTTTTTTTCGGAGCCCATCTGCTTCGTCGGTCATTCCCACGTCGCAGGCGTCTTTTGTGAAGACATATGGACCCGCGAGGTCGTCCCAGGAAAAAAATTCATCGTGAACGTTGGAAGCATTGGTCAACCCCGCGACAATGATTGGCGACTGAGTTTTGGCATCTTCGACACCAGTAATTGGAGGTATGAAAACATTCGAGCCGAGTATGACGTCCAACTGGCAGCTGACAAGATTAGAAAGGCAGGACTCCCCAGACCTCTGGCAGAAAGAATTCTCGTAGGGAGGTAGTAATTAAGATGCTAGAAAAAGTTCCTGCTGCTTGGAATCCCAGTTCCTATGGAACATATGGCTCTAAATAAACTTGCGTCGTATTTGGGCCCGACCTTCCAGCAGACGCGTACTCAGGGCGCATAGTAAATGAGCCTTCCGCTCGCGCGGAAAACGCGGTTAAGATCCACGAGATAACCTCCGCGAGGCGGTTCAGACGTCACGAGTGTGTGACTGTATCCAGGCACTTGATCGCAATTGGTACGAATCTCCCTGGGAACCGCTTCACTGGGTCACCTAAAGTGATCATTGGCACTCGAGCAGCCCAGTTGTAGCTTGAGTACAGCAGTCTGGCCAAACGACACAATCGGTTAGGCAGTTGAGTCGATCGTTCGACGATCACTGAACGCATCATGGATTCGTAGGTCCCGGATTGCCCTTCGACAAAATGTTTGTAGCGTTCGTCAAGGATTCATTCAAAATTTTGTTCTGAGTGGCTAGACGACGAACCATCCACTACAGTTCGGTAAATCGCTGCTCATCCGCGGTGGAATAACCATTTTCGCCTACCCCGGAGCGAAAGGCAATATCTGGATCCAGGTTAGACTCTCGAGCCTAGCCGTCGATCTCATGGGGACGGACCTCGAGATGAGGGGCTGACTCAAAGCCCGATATAGCCGACTCATGGGCTTCAACAACTCTGTCTCAAGCAAGGATTTACCCGAAAGCCGCCCCTTGGTCGAGGCTTCCCACCGAATCGGAAAATTATCAGGCTAGAGGTTATCCCTCGGTGAAGCTATTTGGAATGCGATATGTTAGAGACAGTTTCCTCCCTTAACCTAGTGTCCTCTCCCACAGGATATGTTTCCTGTTCTTGATCGGGGTCCGTATCCGGAGTCAATAGACGAGAGTTCGTCCGGGAATCAAGTACAATCCGATGATAGATCCGCAATGTGTGCTCTGAATCGGCCGTGCCCACAAAGCGCCTTTTTCGGCGGCACCGGACCTGTGCCGTCCGCACGAGGCGAAACACGCGTTTATGGTTCACAGCATGGTCTCTGCGGCGCAATTCAGTCGTCACCCGCGGGCTGACGGAGCCAGGCATCTGCTCGCAAATGGCACGGATCTCGCGCAGCACCACTTTGTTGCGGTCGGGTGCCGGGCTCGCCGGCGGTCGAGCGGCCCGGTAGAAACTTGAACGCGGCACTCCGGCCAGATGGCACAGTCGCTGCAGCAGAAGCTGACCGGATCGCTCGTCGATCATTCGATGCATCACGGCTTCGTAGGCCGGGATTGCCCTTTGACAAAATGTTCTTTGCAAGCATCAAGGCTTTTTTTAAAAAGTCGTTCTCCAAGGCCAGACGACCAACCATCCGCTCGAGCTCGGCCAGTCGCTGCTCATCGGCTCTGGGAGGGTCATTCTGGCCTTCTCCGGACCGGAATGCATTGGCTGGATCCCGCCGATACTCCCGAGCCCCGGCATAGACCACATTCGGATGAATCTCGAACTGGCGGGACAACTCGACGGCTGAGACACCAGACTCATAAGCTTCAACAACTTTGAGATTGAACTTGCATGAGAACTTCTTACGGGCCTTGGACAACGGACATTCTCTCCTTCGGAATGTCCACCTTGATACTCAAAAAAACTGTCTCACGGAAGGGATAAACTCCAAAACAACAATTATGATCATGGTCTCAAGAAGAGTACCGCTTTCGGCCAAAGGCGGTCAATATCGGTCGGGCTTATGCGCGTCCTTGACCTGGGGAAATCCCAAGAACTCACAGGGGGGAACACTCCGGACGAGGGTAACAAACTTGAGGGATGGAGCGCAATGAAGGGAAAAAAGTGAGTTCTTGATTTATCGGACTGTCTGGAAGCGCGGGCTTAGCCATTCTTCTGGATCAAGTTTTTCCCGATTCTTATACAACTCCAGATGGAGGACAGATCCAGAGATAGATTCCCCGCTCCTACCAAGAATTTGTCCAGCCCTCACAGAATCTCCCTCGTTAACCGAGATTTCTGCAAGATGTGCGTACACGCTACGAAATCCATCACGATGACTGAGAATTATCAAATTCCCATACGAAGGCAGCCAAAAGATTCTAGAGACCTGCGCGTCTGCAATGGAACTTACAGAAGTACTGGGGGGCACTGCAATATCTATTCCAGGATTCTGAGTAAGCGTATGGAGGGATGGGTTCTGTTGAAGACCAAATCGGCTCGAGATTCTTCCCTCAAAGACAGGCCATTTTAATCTTCCACGATTACTTTCAAATTCTCTAGAGACTGAAGGCGAGAGCACCGATGAATGATCCAAAAGCAGATCCTTGCCATCTGTCTTAATCTCGGGCAAATCGTTCTCGCTCAACTTGGCAATTAGCACTTGAAGATCCTTTGCGGCCTGGACACTGCGATTAAGCTCCTTCTTGAGAGTTTTCTTGTCTCGGCGAATCCTTGTCAGAATTGTTTTCCTGTTCCTCACTTTGAGATCAAACTTCGCCTCTTCATAGTGCTTGCTGGAAATCAAGTCTTTCTCTCTCGCCATTTGGTGTTCAAGAAGTGCGCTTTGAGTTTCTAGCTCCGCGCGTTTATTGTCGATTCGAAGAAGATCTTTCTTTCGCTGATCTGAGAAATTCTTCAAGTATACCGCTCTGACATAGGCTTGATTAAGGGACCCGGATGAGATCACGAGTTCCATATCGTAAGCCCCCCCATTTTGATATGCGGTCGAGACATAATTTGAGTATTGCTTTCTTAGAGCCACTAGCAGTTCTGCAGATTCTCGCACCAAATGACGAGTTTGATTAATTTGATTTTTGAGGTTTGCTTGCTCATCGTACAGATGACTTATTGATTTTCGAAGGGCCACTTCCTGCCTTTCGTACGAATCCAAAATATCAAGAGTTGTTTGCTCCCTTTTGTTTTCCTGCTTTATTTTATCTTCAAAGCGTCCAACATCAGCTTTAATTCTTTCAAGTTGTTTTTGCCGATTTTTAGACTTTCCGTCCCGGGATCCAAGAACATCTCCACGGCCGGTTAAGAACAAGAGACTTGCTAACAGTAAAGCGAGCATCATAATCAGTGATAGATGATCTCAGCCTCAGCTGGAAACGTGAGTGAACAAGTAACTGGCGTGTTTATATGCACTCCTTCATATTCTATAGTGAGAGCTTCGCGTTCTGGTGGGAGAATGATTCGGATCAATCTGGGAATCAAAGTGCCATCTGCATTTTTTGAATTTGATGCAAGTACAGTAAGTGTTGGCTTTCCCGTTTGGTTTAGCAGTCGGTAGCTCAATACGAGGAGGGTTTCGCCGTCAACGCGATACTCCTTGGTACCCCCAGGTGAGTTGTAACGCACAATGTACTGGTTATTCTCGAATTTTATAGATTGCAGAGAATCCGTGCTCAAGGGATATATGATTTCACCCGTGAAGGACTGAAGGATTTCGTCAAACCCTAGGTGAAGGGTAGGAAGAACACTTGAAGGGCCAGCATTCGACCTCCCGACTGTCACAACGTTTTCCAATCGATTGTAAAAAAAAAGTTTTTCCCGGCAGAGAAGTAAAGAGCCAAAATGGATTCCAAAGGGTCCAGTTAAGTCCAAAAGCAACGAATCGGGCTTTCTAAGCGCCAGATTAAAAGAGCTATTCAACGAGCGATCAGAGGACTCAAAGGTGATTGTGCCCTCCCCCACAAGTGTAGTAATCCTTTCGTTCTTGTGATGAAAACTATGCAGAACTTGGTCGATTGAAACCGGGCGAAGCCTCTCAGATCTCTCCGAAGGTAGGCAAGAAAGTTGACGGGATGCAATGAAAGAGACGATCACCACTGTCGTCAATGGCCTCATAGACTCCTGCCGTCTATCTTTTCTTTCAATTTCGAATTCGATGAATCGAGGTCAAGCGCTTTTTTCCAAAACTCAATTGCCTTGTCCCTCCTAGATAACTTAAAGTAGATATCACCGAGATGTTCGAGGATAGTTGGGCTTTGACTTCCCAACTCAACGGCGCGCCGCACCCATTTCTCTGCCTCATTGAAGTTTCCCATTCGAAAATATATCCAACCATAAGTATCAAGATAAGATTGATTGTTTGGCTGTTGTTTGATGGCGTCTCTGGCCATACTTAGCGCACGCTCGAGTTGGAATCCCCTGTCAGCTAAGCTATAACTGTAGTTATTAAGCAGGAGGTGGTTCCTAGGCTCGAGACGGAGCGCCTTCTCGTAGATGCTGTCGGACTCATCGGGCCTCTTCATCTCATCATAGATCAGAGCGAGAGTACCGAGAGCATCCACATTCTTATTATTTAGCTGGATGGCCCGTTCCAAAGCGGTCGCTGCCTCGATGAACCGATGAACACGATGGTAACAGAGACCCAATAAGAAGTAGATTCGAAATTCTTCCGGTACTGTTCGAGTTGCCTCATTGAGTACCCTGATCGCATCGGAGAACTCATTCCTGTCATATAGAATTGACGCGATTCCCACCCATCCATCAGGATTCCATCGAGCTAAATCGCGCAGTTTTGAAAAATTAACCAGGGCACTTGAGTCGTCCTTCAAAATATTATTGATTGTGCCGAGGAACCAGTATGAGCGCCAATCCTCTGGATGCCTATCGCGAATCTGAGCGAAAACCTTCAAGGCGTATGGTGCGACAAGAGAATCTTGCTGAAGAAATTGAGTAAAAATTTGTGCAAATTTTAGTTGGTCATCCAAGGAGAGAGTGTCTTTGCTTAATATGACGTCGAATTGAAACGTTGCGCGATCATAATCCTGCTTTATCAAATATGCTTGAGCGATGGCTGAACGAAGCTCCAAATTTGAAGGTTGACGCTCTGCAAGACTTTCGTAGATTTGTAGCGCTGCATCAGTGCTATCTCTTCGCAGGTATAGATCCCCAAGCATCTTGCTAATTTCGAAATTGCCGGGATCTAATTTAAGAACCCTTTCAAGTATCTCCATACCCTTCTCTAGATCGTTTAAGGTGATGTAAATCTGTGCCTGTTGGAATAGAATATCCATACTTGGCCCAAATCTCTCGCTCGCCACTTGGAGAAGTCTAGCGGCGTCTGAAGGGTGTTGAACTTGAAGTAAGTGGGCGAGGTTTATCCAACCATCACGATAGGAAGAGTCTAACCGAACAACCTCTTGATACTGCGCTATTGCCGCGTCCGGATTTGCAGTGGACGCATAAATCTGAGCGAGGGTTTCGTGGTATAAGCGATTAGAGGGATCTTCCCTTAGTGCATCCAGGCCAAACGAGATCGCTTGATCGTTGTCACCCAACAGTGCATAATCCCTTGCGATCGAGTTAAGTACTGCAGCATATCGTCGTACACTCAATGCTCGCTGATAAACCAGAATTGCCTTAGCAAAATCCCCCTGTTGTTCAAGCAAAAGTCCTTGAACAAAAAACCCGAGAGCGTAAGGATCCTCATTTCTCTTGGGGGTACGCATCGTGCCACCACTGTTCCCACAACCGACTGCCTCCAGGTACACTAAAACTGCGGCCACAAACAATAGAAGATCGAACTTTCGCATTCTTTTCATCAGCCTTCGCGGAAAATATATTGATTTCACACGGCATAACCAAACTAGCTGTCAATTGGCAAGAACGATAGGTGCCAACCGAAGGTTAATTATTTAGGTCTTAAAACAATATACAATTTGAGACATCTTCACTTAACGCGGGGATACTGCCCACCGATTGAGGTCGGGAACGACTCTTACTCACAAGAAGTAGCTTACCCGACCGTCCGCTTGCGAAGGGTCTGCCGAATATGCACCAGTGTGATGAAAGGGGCACTCTCCCCCACCCTCCTCGAAAACCTTTGAACGCTACCCGCTAGGACGATATACTGCTTTATTATATAGTACCCTCATCATTCGATTCATGGGGGAAAATGATTTACCAAAGCGATATCCTACTCTAAATATGGACCATCCATAATTAATCTAAACCCCCCGGGCAAGAGCCATTTGCTACGTCTGATCTCTGTGGATCGTCTTTCTGAGGGCATACAATGCGGCGTCGATCGTTACGTCAGACCAAGCATTAAGTACTGTAACTAGCTTGAGAAAAAGCTGATGAGGTCGTAGCACCTCAGATGGAAAACAGATGTACACCAGATCCAGAACATGGAGTCTAAGTCAAGGTGATGAGCAAATATCCGCGCGGAGCATTGAAAGTCTCAGAGCATTTTTGTAAATTGTACTATTCCCAACAAGCCAAATTACTTCTTCTGATGAGGGATTTACTATGAGATTTACCGCAACGAGTACAGAATTACAGAGAATCCTAAGCCAAGTAGCTGGCGTAATTCCCAGCAGATCAACCCTACCCATACTCGAAAACCTTCTTTTTGAAATTGTGAATGACGAATTGAGAATTGCAGCCACTGATTTAGATACGTCAATGTTGGTAAATATCAACGTGAAGGGTGTTAAGGATGGTCTAATTGCAGTCCCCGGAAGGAGATTATTTGAAACGGTACGTGCTTTGCCCAACACCGATATAACCTTTGCGGCGGAGTGTGAGAATCACCGAGTCGTGATGACGACAGAAAACGGAGAATACAGATTCACGGGGGAATCCGGGGATAGCTATCCGCCAATACCTGCATTCAAGAGTGGGGAAGAGCTGGAACTTGATTGCGAGGTTCTGCGGCGCCTGATTAGCAAAACCGCGTTTGCGGCAAGCACGGACGAGCTTCGGCCGGCGATGATGGGTCTCCTATTTCAAGCGAAGAAAAAAGAAATTCGTGTTGCTGCAACTGATGGGCATAGATTGGTGCGCATCATTTGTTCACAACCCAATTCGGGGAAGGCGGAGCGAGATTTCATAATCCCGGCGAAGGCGCTCGGCTTGATTCTGAAGACAGCCGACGAGGGCGCGTGTCGCATAACCTTCAGCGATAATCACGTTATGTTTACTTTTGGTGGATCTAGATTGATCACGCGGATCATTCAAGAGAATTATCCGAACTACGAAAGTGTTATCCCACTTGAAAACGATAAGAAGCTGGTGGTGGACAGGAATCAGCTCCTTGCATCCGTTCGGCGGATAGCTTTGTATTCAAGTACCACTACGCACCAGATCCGGTTTGCGCTTGAAAAGGGATTCATAACTATTTCCGCAGAAGATATAGACCTTGGGAGTGAAGCAAGGGAAAAACTTTCCTGCGACTATAGCTCCGACACAATGGAAATTGGATTCAATTCCACCTATGTTATTGATCTCCTAACCCATATCGACACGGATGAAATTGAATTCCTCTTCGGTAGCCCGACGCGGGCGTGCGTTATTCAGCCTTTCACCCAACGACAAGGTGAAGATATCCTGATGCTCGTGATGCCTGTGCGCCTAACTGCATAAGGCTGCCAGATATTGTTTTGGGTAGTTATTGACTGTAGAAGCTATTAATTACCATTATTAGGTCTTATGTCGCTGCGACCAATTCATGATGTTATATTGGCAATGTTCAATGATTTGGGCATGCTCGGAAAGATTAAACAGCACACCACGATAGCGCA
The DNA here is from genome assembly GCA_964410105.1 of uncultured Chlorobiaceae bacterium. Taxonomy (GTDB): domain Bacteria; phylum Bacteroidota; class Ignavibacteria; order UBA10030; family SZUA-254; genus CAYPFY01. The sequence continues at coordinate 108,738 of CAYPFY010000012.1, read as the reverse complement.
GTGGGAAAGCGTCGCTGGCGAGCGGATCGCAAAGGTGACCTACGTAGAATCCTTGGAAGATGGCCGCATGTTTGTGAGGGTCTTACAATCTACATGGCGGAACGAGCTGATTTTTTTGAAAAAGGACCTAGTGTCCAGAATTAATGCTAAGATGCAAGAGAATATCGTAAAGGACATTATCTTCAGGTGAGCCAGGAGATGACCCGAGAGTTTAATAACAAGAAAAAGCGCTCTGGAAAGATGGTACTTGAAAAGAAAAAACAACCAGTGCTACAAGATGCCGCCTACAATGCGGATGACATTACCGTTCTAAAAGGACTCGAGCCGGTTAGACAGCGGCCCGCCATGTACATCGGCGACGTCTCAACCCGTGGTCTGCACCACCTCGTCTACGAGGTAATTGACAATTCCATCGATGAAGCATTGGCAGGATACGCCCGTAATATTGACGTGACAATGAATGGAGACGGGTCTGTTACAGTCGAAGACGACGGGCGTGGGATTCCAACGGACATTCATCCTGAGGAGAAAAGATCTGCGCTCGAGGTAGTTATGACGGTCTTACATGCAGGAGGTAAGTTTGATAAAAATACGTATAAGGTCTCAGGTGGTTTGCATGGTGTGGGAGTATCAGTTGTGAACGCATTGTCCGAATGGTTGGAGGTAGAGGTGTCGAGGGGAGGGAAGCGCTGGTTTCAAAAGTATGTGCGTGGAAAGCCTCAGGGTCAAGTCAAAATAGTAGCCTCATGTGAACCAACCTCATCCGGTACGAAGGTAACTTTCCTGCCCGACAGTCAGATCTTCAAGAACCGGGTATTCAGATTCGAAACACTTGCCGAGAGATTGCGTGAGCTTGCCTTCCTGAATCCCGATCTCAGGCTTCGGATTCTTGACCTTCGCCAAGGGCAAGAGCAGGAGGAAATCTTTCATTTCAAGGGCGGAATTTCCGAATTTGTGGGGTATATCGATGCGACTCGACCATCCATCATTCGAAAGCCAGTGTACGCTAGAGGACAAGTCGTGGACGAAATGGAACGACTCGTAGAAGTCGAAGTTGCATTCCAATACAATGATCAATACAACGAGAATATCTTTAGCTATGTCAATAACATTAATACCATTGAGGGGGGAACGCACCTGGTGGGATTCAGAACGGCGTTAACCCGGTCGCTTAATACATACGCGGCGAGGAATAACCTAGTCAAGGAGACAGGCGTCCAACTTTCCGGTGACGATTTTCGTGAAGGTCTTACAGCTGTCTTGAGCGTAAAGATTCCTGATCCGCAGTTCGAAGGGCAGACTAAGACTAGATTGGGTAACAGTGATGTAAGGGGGATAGTGGAAGCAATTGTGAGCGAAAAGTTGCAGGCCTGGGCAGATGAAAACACCGCGGATGCACGTCGAGTTATCGAGAAGTGCCTGCGAGCCGCGGAGGCCCGGGAAGCCGCTCGAAAGGCGAGGGATTTGACACGCAGAAAAAACGCGCTGGAATCCTCAACCCTGCCAGGTAAGCTAGCCGATTGTTCCATCGATGATCCTAAGCATTGTGAGCTCTATATTGTTGAAGGTGATTCCGCTGGGGGTAGCGCCAAGCAGGGGCGCGATCGACGGTTTCAAGCGATTCTTCCAATCAAAGGTAAGATTCTTAACGTTGAAAAAGCCCGTCTTCATAAGATTCTAGAGAACGAGGAGATTCGTTGTATATTTACAGCAATTGGTGCCGGGGTGGGAGAGGATTTCGATGCAACGAGAATTCGCTATGGCAAGATCATCATTATGAGTGATGCCGACGTAGATGGATCACACATTCGCACCCTTCTGCTCACGCTTTTCTTTCGCTATATGAAAGAAATAATTGAACTTGGTCACGTTTACATTGCACAACCGCCCTTGTACAAGTTAAAGGTCGGAAAACAGGAGTACTATGCTTATGATGATAACGAGCGTGATGAGTTGATCGCGCGACTGAAGAGCAGTCGGAAGTTGAGGGATGGTGCGAAGAGCAATTCTGATATGGCAGTTGGCAACGCACTAATGATATCAAACGGCATTTCAGTCTCACGCTTTAAGGGTCTTGGTGAAATGAATCCCGAGCAGCTCTGGTCGACGACGATGAATCCAGAAACTCGAACAGTACTGCAGGTTTCAATTGAGAATGCCGCAGACGCGGATCGAACTTTTTCCATCTTGATGGGAGACGAGGTTGAACCTCGCAGAGAATTTATCGAGAAGAATGCAAAATACGTCCGGAATCTTGACGTCTGACATCTCTTCTCCTTCTTCTTTCCTGAGGAACAACTAGCGAACTACCCACCCTTTGGCTCACAATTCAGTAGGAAATCTGATCGAACTCGATGTGAACGGGTAACTTGATCTGAGACCCTTTAAGGGTCGTTGAAAACTACTGGGATGTAGTTAATGCTTGTCTCTCGAACATAGGTCACCTCAATCGGAATAACAAGTCAACAATTACAATGGCAGGAATTAGCGAAAAAGTATTACCAGTAGATATTGAGGAAGAAATGAAAGGCTCGTATATCGATTACGCGATGAGCGTAATAATCGCACGAGCCTTGCCGGACGTCCGCGATGGCCTCAAGCCCGTTCACCGTCGGGTCCTGTTTGGTATGAGGGAGCTTGGCCTTGCGAGTAACCGTACGTACAAGAAAAGTGCTCGCATCGTTGGGGAGGTTCTGGGAAAGTATCATCCTCATGGAGATTCAGCAGTGTACGATACTATGGTTCGTATGGCCCAGAACTTCTCTCTTCGCTATCCGCTAATTGATGGACAGGGAAATTTCGGATCTGTTGACGGTGATGCAGCCGCGGCTATGCGGTATACCGAAGCAAGACTCTCGATCATTGCCGAGGAACTCATGCGGGATCTTGAAAAAAACACTGTAGATTTCGCGCCAAATTTCGACGATTCACTCCGAGAACCGATGGTGTTTCCCGCGCTCGTCCCGAACTTGCTCATGAACGGAACCGCGGGAATCGCAGTGGGAATGACGACAAACATTCCACCCCATAATCTGTGCGAGGTGATCGATGCCTGTGTCGCAATCATCGGGGCGTCCGCACTTTCGGACGATAAGTTATTCAAAATAATTAAAGCGCCTGATTTTCCGACAGGAGGAATAATATATGGATATGATGGAGTTCGAGCCGCTTACAAATCCGGCCGGGGTAGAATAGTCGTCCGTGCGAAAGCGACGATTGAAACTGGAAGACATGAAAGGCAATCAATAGTCGTGACAGAGATACCCTATCAGGTTAACAAGGCTTCGCTGATCGAAAAAATTGCAGAATTGGTGCGGGATAAAAGGATCGAAGACATTTCCGACATACGTGATGAATCGGATCGAGAGGGGATGCGGGTAGTTATTGAACTCAAACGGGATAGCAATGCCGCGGTCGTTTTAAACAACCTGTTCAAGCATACCCAAATGCAGACGACATTTGGTGTGATCATGCTTGCTCTTGTTGACGGCCGGCCCCAGATATTAACCCTTCGCGAGATGATTGATCATTTTATAGATCATCGTAATCACGTCATCGTTCGGCGAGCAGCTTTCGATCTGGATGATGCTGAAAAGCGTGCACACACGCTCGAAGGATACATCATTGCCCTGGAAAACATCGACAACATCATTAAGCTTATTAAACATGCCAAGGACGTGCCATCGGCACAATCGGGATTAATCAAGAAGTATAAACTGTCTGAGATTCAAGCGAAGGCTATCCTGGAGATGCGGCTACAAAAACTCACTGGGTTAGAGCGAGATAAGATCGAAATTGAATACAAGGAGACAATACAGCTGATCGAGAAACTCCGGTCGATTCTTGCCAGCAAGAAGCTTCAAATGCAAATCGTAAGAGAAGAATTGCTCGAGATTAAGAGGCTCTATGGAGACAATCGTCGCACGGATATTGTTTATAAGGCGGAGGAATTCAGTGTCGAAGATATGATTGCGGAGGAGAACGTAGCGATCACGATTACCCACGCTGGTATGATCAAGAGATTCCCGGTCTCTGGATATCGGAGGCAAGCACGTGGAGGGAAAGGGATTTCTGCGGCAAAGACCAAGGAAGACGATTTCGTCGAGCACATGTTCATCGCTTCAACCCATCATTACATTCTCTTTTTCACAGACAAGGGTCGATGTTATTGGCTAAAAGTCCATGAAATACCCGAGGGTAGTCGTGTGGCGCGCGGGAAATCAATTGTCAACTTGGTTGCCAAGCAGCCTGAAGAAAAGATCGCTGCATTTGTCTCGGTAAAAGACTTTGATGATGAGCACAGCATCGTCATGGTGACTGAGAAAGGCATTATCAAGAAGACTGGGTTGTCCGAATACAGTAATCCCAGACGAACTGGAATCACTGCCATTACTCTGAGGAGCGGCGACACCCTGAAGGATGTGAAGCTAACTGAGATGGAACAAGACATTATTATTGGAACTAAGAACGGCTTAGCAATCAGATTCCTCGAAAGCGAGGTTAGAAAAATGGCCCGCACAGCCGCCGGGGTTCGCGCAGTGAGCTTAACACGTGGAGACAATGTCGTGGGGGTAGTCGCGATTAAGCGTAAGCAGACATCGATCTTAGTAGTTTCTGAACGGGGATTCGGAAAGCGCAGCGAGCTCGAAGAATACCGAGTAAGTCACCGCGGCGGCAAGGGGGTCATCACCATTCACGTTACTCGTAAGACTGGGTGCATGGTTGCCATCAAAGAGGTGCTCGAGAATGATGATATCGTTGTCGTTACATCTCAGGGTATAGTCATTCGACAATCAGCAAGACTGATTCGGGTCGCCGGACGAAACACCCAGGGTGTGCGGTTAATCAAACTCGGGTCCGAAGATAAGATTGCGGCGGTGGCAGTCGTACGCTCAGAAGAGCAGAATGAGAATTCCTCAATCAGCCAAATCCCCGCACGTGAATTGGAGTCGTCGTCATCTGTGAAGGATAAGACGAACTCCTGAAACCCCTGAGTATCTCACCTCCGTCAATCGCTTGGTTGCCGGATGTGACAGAGTAACTTGAGTGGCTGTTGGGAATCTCCGTAATCTCCCTACGACCGCGGTATCGATTGACCCGGTTCCGGTAAGCTACATCAACGATCTGATCCTTCGCAGATTTTAGGAATCAACCGAAAGTCTAAAATAGTCCGTCTCTCTGCTCGCAAGGCCGCAAAGATGAACTCGGAATTGAGGAGAAGTTTGAGAGGTTCGGGCTCACGCGGTCGCTTCCGATCACCCTGCAATACACGATGTAGAAGGTCAAGCCTTTATATCAACTCGCGGCCGGCCACTCAATCTAAGACGGGGAGGAACCCGGGGAGTAGATCAGCGTCGGGCTTTGACTTGTCGACCGACATAAACCAAATTCTCGCTAAACCCGGGGATCTTTGATTTGAGCGTCGGGCGACTCAGACGCCAACTTGGTGATTAGGGCTTACCGAGGCCAGAGCTTGGAAGAGCGATGAGCAGCCAACCGGGTATTCGAAGATGCCAGATTAATCTCCTCTTTGCCCGCGCTATTGGAGCTCGTCAATTTCGCCTGAGTGATTATCCACTCATTCTCATGATCGTGTGCCCGATACTTTTAGATATTATAGGCTATTGAGATCACGTCCAACTGACTCCGGCGAGGAGATGATTGCAAATCGACAACTAACTTTGTAGATTCGGGCATCGGTGAAATAACTTCGATGCGTCATTATACCTTAGACGGTGAATCATTAAGTGTAGCATCGCTCCATGAGATTGCCTACTCTTCCGCAACTATCTCGTTTTCGTCATTATGCCGGAAACGTATTAAGTTGTCTCGGCGGATCGTGGATAACTGGATTCTCCGGGGTGAGACTATCTATGGAGTTACAACTGGATTTGGTGAATTCAGCAATGTAAGAATAGGTCACTCTCAGATAGAGCTGTTGCAGGCAAATCTCATCGTGAGTCATGCAGCGGGAACGGGTGAGCTACTGTCACGTGAGATTGTGCGCGCCATGATGGTTCTCAGAATGAACGCCCTCATTAAGGGATATTCTGGTATTCGCTTAGAGACAATGGAGAATTTCCGAAGAATATTTAATCTAGATATCATCCCCGTCATTCCATCGCAGGGTTCTGTTGGATCGAGCGGCGACCTTGCACCGCTCGCTCACATGGTTCTCACCATGCTTGGAAGGGGAAAGGTGATTTTTAAGAATGAGATCATGGATGCAGCACTTGCTCTTCGTCGGGTGGGACTTAAGCCATGGAAGCTCGGCGCTAAGGAAGGGCTTGCGCTTATCAATGGAACTCAAATGATGACGGGAATTGGCGCACTTTCTGTATATGAGGCTGCGCGTCTAATGAAATTGGCAGATATCGCAGCTGCAATGAGTGTCGAGGCACTCTTGGGCAGTGATACGGCGTTCGATTCGCGGATTCAGCAAGTGCGCCCTCATCCCGGACAACTTGCATGTGCGGAAAACCTAAGAAGGATGATGAACAATAGTGAGATCCGAGAGTCGCATCGTTACGACGATCCGAGGGTTCAAGACGCATATTCAATTCGATGTGTTCCACAGGTACATGGAGCGTCTAGGGATGCAATAAATTATGTTTCCCGTGTTCTCTCGATCGAACTAAATTCTGCCAACGACAATCCGTTGATTTTTCCCAAAGGCAAGATACACTTAGAAGGGGGTAACTTTCACGGTCAGCCAATAGCTCTCGCCCTCGATTTTCTTGCAATTGCTCTGTCGGAAGTAGCGAGCATCTCGGAACGGAGAGTAGCGCGAATGGTTAACGGTAGTCTGAGCGGGTTGCCTCGTTCCCTGACCGAAAACAGCGGTTTGAATTCCGGAATGATGGTTGCCCAGTATACTGCTGCCGCCCTGGTTTCGGAAAACAAGGTGCTATCTCATCCTGCAAGCGTTGATTCCATTCCCACATCGGGAAATCAGGAGGATCATAACAGCATGGGCTCGATCAGTGCAAACAAGGTTCTGCGGATTCAACAAAACGTTGAGACCGTGGTCGCAATAGAATTAATGGTGGCGGCCCAGGGAATAGATTTTTCTCGGATCCATCCTGGACATAAAGCTATATTGAAAGCAGGCGATGGAGTACAAGCAGCGCACGACGCAATTCGTCGCCACATTCCACACCTCGGAGATGATCGCATCCTGGGTGATGACATTCAAACGGCACTTAAACTCTTGCGAGATGGAGTAATCTTGCGAAGTGTAGAAAGAGAGATAGGTGCCCTCAAATGAGCGGTCGCACAAAAAGAGGTCGATCAACTTCTAGATGGCAGTTTTGTTAATGGTTTTCTACGATGCCGGGATTCCGGGCCATAACTAAACCTTCCTCATGATTTGCAGCAAGGAAAAGCACAAATTTTTGGTGCCACGCGTCCTCTCGCAATAATCGGTGAATCTCCGCCAGATACTATATGCCATACCGGAATTTGGCTCGACAAGCATGGCACATGTGAGAGAGATTGCCCTCCAATCCGGTCTACGTTCTTGTACGTAGAGAGGTCAGATGCCCGCTCAAAGTTGAATATGTAATTCGTGTCTTGTCGGCATACTTTTCCGTTCAAGGGGACCTCTGATATTTGGGAGTGGATGAGGGATTCTTATACAGCCATCCGATCGGGAAACCAGTTCTTGGAAGGTTCGAAGTGTTACGGTGAGGATTGATAACATTCTTGCAAAATAATGAAGCTATCTGAGCCATTTATACGAACCTTGCCCAAGGTACTTCTGCATGATCACTTGGATGGAGGATTACGTCCCCAGACGATTATTGAGCTTGCGAGAGATTTGAAGTACCAAAAATTGCCCACGACCGATCCGGGGGAATTGAAAGAATGGTTCCAGCGGGGTGCAAAACGCGGTAGCCTTCCTCTATATCTCGAAGGGTTTGAACACACCTGCGCAGTGATGCAGACCGAGGAGGCACTTCAACGAACTGCCTACGAAATGATGGAGGACATGTCCAATGATGGGGTTGTCTATGTGGAGACTCGATTCTCTCCGTTGTTTCACACCGAGAGAGGGCTAGCATGGAGAGATGTAGTTACTGCAGTCCTTAAGGGCCTGGAGAAAGGCCGAAAAGATTTCGGGGTAGAATACGGCTTAATACTGTGTGCTATGCGAAATATGCGAAGGTCTCAGGAAATCGCAGAACTTGCAGTCGGGTTTCGCGAAAGTGGAGTTGTAGGATTTGATCTGGCTGGGGAAGAAGGCGGGTATCCACCGAAGAAGCATGTGGATGCCTTCCATTATATACAGAGGGAGAATTTCAATATCACAATCCATGCAGGTGAAGCCTTCGGTAAAGAATCAATCTGGCAAGCAATTCAGTGGTGTGGGGCGCATCGGATCGGGCATGCAACTCGGCTTATTGAAGACATGAGGATCTCGAGTGATGATGCTGCCGACGTGGTGCACATGGGATATCTCGCTCAGTACATCTTGGACAAACGCATCCCATTGGAAATGTGCCTGACTAGCAACGTCGATACTGGAGCTGTCAGAAGTATGGAAGAGCATCCATTCCGGATCTATCACCGGTATAGATTTCGCGTGACTCTCAACACTGACGACCGCTTAATGAGCAATACGACTCTGACAAAAGAATTGAGCATTGCTCACGAGGCGTTTAAACTCGGTTTGAATGATCTCGAGAAGCTTACCATAAATGCCATGAAGAGCGCGTTCGTTCCGTACAAGAACCGACTAGATATTATCTATAAAGTTATCAAGCCAGGATTTCAGACTGCGCGGGTTCTGAGCAGCGGGCCTGCTGCGCAAATTGATGGCAGATAAACAAGTTTTCGCGGTTCTGTGGTTAGGCATTCAATATTTTCCACCTTGATTCTTAGCAGGAGAATTGGGCACGTTCAAGTGCCGAGACTCCTTTTCCCAAGTACTCATTGGGTTGTTACTCTTATAGTCTCGTTTTCAGGTTGTCGTTCGATGACCGCTTCATCCTATCTCTATTTTGCTACGACCAATAATTGTCAATGCACAGAGTTCAGGGCAATGGATAGACAAATCGAATATCGGTTCCGGGCCCATTTCCAGATGCGAGATGGCATATCAACGGAAATAGAGATCGAATTTCTAAACGCCAGCTCCGACACTCTGTATTTGACATCTGCCACGGCTAGAGTATCCTCGCGGAATATACCCTATCAGTTTAATGATAAGTTTGTGCCCCTACCTCCCTTGGTTATTCATCCTCATGGATCAAACATAATCACGTTGTCAGGGAACGATGTTTCAGGGCAGGACGATTGGCACAAAATTGCCGGGGAACAAATAACCGTGACGGTTAAAGGAATGCGCCTCGGCTGGAATGAGTTGGCGCTCCAGGAAGTGAAGTTTGTACCGACTAATCCCTACTTGGGGAGATAATCCGAGCTAGGAAGAGAGCCAACAAGACCGTTCATTCAGAGGGGATTATTAAGTTTTCTGTTGCTTCCTCTTGGCAGCGGGGAACAAAATATTGTTGAGAATCAAGCGATACCCTGGAGAATTCTTATGGAGGTGTAAATCGGTCGGGGGATCTCCAACTGCATGCTGATAGTCTTCAGGGTCGTGACCTCCGAAAAATGTGAAAGTCCCACGTCCCCAACTACCGTGAATGTATCTCACTTCCTCGGTACCTTCCTTTTCCGCGAGTATCGCGACTGATTTCTTGATTAAACTCTTCTTAAAATTTGTGGTTTGTCCAAGAAATCCCTTGATGATGTTTGCGTGATTCTGGGTTAACATTGTCGGTACGGGATCGTACTTCGCCGAGAATTCAAAAAGGGTGAAATAGTCAGTTTCCTGGTTGATCAGATTCACGAGCGGGCTTGGAGGAATATCAATATCAGAGTATTCATAGACAAGCGGGTTCATCTCGAGTGTGAAATTCTCAAAAGCGATGCATTTAGAGAAGTCTAATTTTGCCTGGGCATTTTGATCCTGAGGATCCCCGTCATACATCACATCGCAGATATCGGTGTTTTCAGCAGCAAGGGCGATATCGTAGGTATCTGTTGCTGAACACATCGCAAACATAAAGCCACCACTCCCTATATACTCCTTTATCTTTCTTGCCACGGCTTTTTTTAGCTCCGAAACCTTCAGGAACCCTAGTTGCTGAGCTTTCTTTTCATACAAGAGTTGCTGCTCGACATACCAGGCCGCTGTGGAAAAATTGGCATAGAATTTCCCGTACTGTCCAGTGAAATCTTCATGATGCAGATGGATCCAATCATATTGGGAAAGTTTTCCCTGCATTACTTCATCATCCCAAACTTTATCGTATGGTATCTCTGCATAGTCCATGGCTAAAGTCACCGCGTCGTCCCATGGAAGAAAATTTGGGGGCACATATACGGCGATTCTTGGCGCCTTTTCCAAGCGAATAAGATCCATGTTTGCGGTCTCGTCTCGCACTTGGGAATAGATTTGGGAAGCTTCTGAACCGTTAATTTCTTCTAGCTTCACGCCGCGAATACGGCATTCGGTTGCAACGGGTTCGATGACGTCCATCATAAACGATCCACCGCGGAAATTCAAGAGCCAATCCACTGCGATATTATTTGTCAGCGCCCAATAGGCGATACCGTAGGCCTTGAGGTGATCGGTCTGAGTGAGATCCATCGGTATTAAGATTTTCTGTGCGAGGCAGACATTCGGAACGATCACATTGGGCCCCGTCAGCACTAGCGACATGATCAGTAGTCTTCGAGACAATACGCCATGGAGGGTATTTCGAAGAGACACGACTTTTAACCTTTCCAGTCCATTTGCTATTGCATGTCTTAGAGTCTCTTCAGATCCAGCATATATGAGTTTGAATCTTGTGGACAAAACGCGAGTTTTGCTCCGGTTTACTTGGCTTCTAATTCTGAGAATTTGGAGTCCACACCAAGCTGAATTCATAGTGTATCCCCTCGCAGTTGCCGCACCCGGTTTCGGGCATGGCTGGCGTAAATAGAATTGGGATATTTCTCCAGGAGGTTCTTGTACGCTTCCACGGCGCTTTGCTTATTCTTGAGCCCCCGATCGTACACTTCTCCTACCTTCATAATGGTTCGATCGACAGAAATATCCTGTGGATAATCCACTATGACCCGTTTGTAGGCGGCGATTGCCTCCTCATACCGGCCCATTTCTGTGAACACGTCGCCGAGTCGAACAAGGGTTTCTGCAATAATGCCACCTTCTTTGTTGCGGGAAATAGTCTCTTGGTATATCTGTAAGGCTTGAGGAAAATGCCTTTGGCGACGAAGCAAGTCACCGCGTGCGAAATTCACCAAGGCCTCATGGCTGGATTTGAGATTCTCCTGGATCAGAAATTGGAGGGATAACGCGTCGTTTGCAACATCGGACATCGGATTCGCAGTCAGGAGCTTAAGTTCCGCCAAGGCGTCATCAAACTTTTCCTGAAAGTAATATATCTCTGCAAGTTTGAGGACAGCATTTTCTTGTGGACCGGAAACGGGTACACTCGAGGTTGCGATCTGTGCGAGTTGTTTTCGCGCTGCATCAAGTTGACTCAATTCGACGTAGACATCAGTTAGGCGCAAAACCGATTCGTCAAGGATAGCTTGGTATTGCGGGTAAGTCGTTATCAGCTGTTCGAGATCAGCTCGGGCGGCATCGAGATTAAAGAATTTCGTCTCGTTCAATATTGCTACTTGCAAGAGGGACCGTGCTGCAAATTCCGTTGTGGGAAACCTACTCATGACAACCCCGTATGCCGCCATCGCATCGACCAATGATCGAGCCGAGTCTTTTTTCACCTGAAGAAGAAGTGGTTGAGGGTGGTCGAATACTCTAGTTGTATCGGTTTCGTTTTCTGAATCCTCCAATACCTTCGCGTAATAGTAATAGGACTGTGGCGCAAGATCGAAATTTGGGTAGGAATTGATAATATATTGGAATGCCTTTATTGAAATTGAGTAGGCTCCTTCGTGCATAGAGCGCACTGCAAATGAAAATATCTCATGTCCACGAGCTCTCATTCGGTCGTCGATGGCTTTGTAGAGTTCGTATGCGCGTTCGAACTGTTTCCCCTCCATGTACAACCAGGCCGCCAACTGAAGGGTAACGATCCCACCCTGGGATGCTTTCATTGATTCCTCGACTATAGTTGTGGCGGACGATAGTCCTTGGGCATTAACGATGTAACCAGAAATCCGGGATTGAATAAAGAAGAGTTGAGACGGATCTTGAAGTAGAATCTTGAGGTATTCTCGCGTCGCTTCCGCGTAATTCAGCAAATTTGCATAGAGATATGCGAGGTCGATCGCGAATAGATTTGGATTCCCAAGATCAGAGCGAGCTTTTCGATAGGTTGCGATTGCCTGGTCAAAAAGGCGGCTCTGAACCATTGCCCCAGCAACGATACGATAAGCCGACTCGCTTTTGGGACTCCTCTCAAGCGCTTCCTCCCAGATACGCTGAGCCTTGGAGTTGTCTGATCTCAAAACGTAGAGGGACCCTAGTAGTGCATGAAGCCCGATTTCAGTTCCTTTCTTTTGCTCCATCTGCTGGATCAGCTGAATCGCGGCGTCATATTGCTTTAGTTGGACATAGCACCGACGAAGTGCGTCGAAGATAATCATGTTCGATGAGTCCCTCGAATAGGCCTCCTCGTAGACCTTTGTCGCGGAACCGAATTGTCCTGATCGTTCATAACTTTGACCCAGGCGATACTTTAGGTCGGCATCATTTGATTGAGCCCAGGAGTTGAGCTGACACAACGAAGAAAGTATTACGAGGACGCAAAGATAGGTTGGGGTCAATTTGAGCTTATGCCAATGACATAGGATGCTAATTAATATAACAAAAATACATTTTCTTCGTTCTTCTCCTCCCGCGGGGCGCCTCCTTTCGCCGCAGCTCTAATCCTGAACGCGATGTATTGTATGATCTTGATCAGGAGAGATCTATCATCCAGGCCCCACACCCATGCAATAATTACTAGAGCTTGCGGGATTTACAAGCCTTTATGGTACCTGCGATTCTCTACGTCGGTGGAGGTGATCTGACGTCCCACCATTAAGCTTTCAATTGCATTTCTCAACCAATATTGCTTAATTTCTGCAGCCAAGGGTATGCGTTCTCGCTCCCAGTTTATCTGCATTGGATGGAGAAAGGCAACTTTGACTAGACATTTACATGAATTATCATGAGTAATTGATGGATGGTTCGTATGTTGCGCGCCGTGACCACGTCGCGTCCAAGGGGATTTATTCAAAATGCTTGTGATTTGTCATTAGACGACCGCGGTGCCCTGAAAGATGATGCCGACCTCAAGGTGTGCGATTAAGCCTGCCGCAGAGCCATTTACCTCTAGCGCTTGGCCCAATCCATTCAGCCGGTGGGGGAACGGTCCTCGCGTTCACAGCGACAAGTACAAGCAAACTTAACACCTCTGCGTTTTTGAAGCACCAAAGATTGATCTGCAAATCGAAGTCCAAATGCATTTGGCTCGCTAGCTTCATGTGGGAAGGATTGGAGGCAGCTTACTCCATACGTTATACTTGCGATGACATCGGGTAGGAAAAACGCAAACTATGGTTGAAACTGACGATTTTCGTTTCGATAGAAATGAAGCCCTGGGCCGCTGGGTTGATGTACCTTCGCATCGCGTGGTATGCAAACATTACTGCAATGATGATCATATTGAACCTGGCGAGAAAATCGCCCGTAACGAAGGTCCGGCAGATGAAAAAGCGGTCGAATGTGCATTATTGAGTCCACAAGAACGGTTAACAAGCAGGACGCGCTGACCTATGATCTTCCATCAATTTCGGCATGAGGAGGGTGGCTGTTTATCGTATATTATTGGATGCTCCCAGCAGTCCATTTGCGCTGTGATCGATCCTCAATATGGGATCGATCAATACCTGAAATATGCGAGAGATCACAATTTAAAGATTACACAAATCTTCGAAACGCATGCTCAGGCTGATCATCTGTCGGGGGCGAGATTACTTTGGGAAGCTTGTGGTGCACCGGTCCGTTGTCATGCAACAGCGAGCGCTACTTTTTCAATAGAAAGGGTCAGCGGTGGTGACGAGATTACCCTGGGCAATATTCTATTAAGAGTATTGCATACGCCAGGTCACACGGCCGACAGCATCTCCATTTTGGCAAGCGATAGATTACGATCAAAAACGCCTTGGCTAGCATTTACGGGGGACACTTTGTTTGTCGGCGATACAGGTCGTCCGGATCTCGACGGAGATCCGTCGCAGCTCTATGATAGTATCTGGAGTAAACTGTTGACCCTTGAGGATTATGTTGAGATTTACCCGACCCACTTTGCAAATTCATCGTGCGGCAGGGCAATGAATCCCAAGCCAAGTTCAACGATCGGATTTGAGCGACTCTTCAATCCATCGCTACAAGTGACTACTCGGGAGGAGTTTATCAGGTTTGTCATGACTGATTTGCCTGTCCAACCCCCCAGATTCCAAAAGGTTAGACAGTTCAATCTGGGGTTTTTGAAGGACCCCCCGATCGATGCAACTTATGACATTTCCTCGCTTCAGATCAGCGTTGAGGAGTTGAAGCGAAAAATTGATAGAAAAGAGGAAATTACAATAGTCGATGTCCGTGATCCGGATGAGTATGCTAAGGCAAATATTGGCGGGAAATTAATCCCTCTCGGTCAGTTTACGGATCGCTTCAAGGAACTCAACCCGACTGATGAAATTATCGTTCATTGTCATCACGGTGGCCGTGGCCGAAGAGCGGTTGAGTTTCTCTATGACAAGGGGTTCAAGAATGTCAAGAATGTGATCGGCGGAATAGATGCTTGGTCGATGAGAATCGACTCGGCAGTACCCCGATACTAAGAAGGATTGCAGGAGCGTCTGCCAAAATCACCGTCCACCCAGGAAGTGACTGCCGTGACAGATCTGACAGCGGATGTATAATACGACTTTCCCTCTAAAAACCGTGCTGACAAATTGGCGAATTCCTCAATCATCAACGAGCCCTGATCCTGCTTGATCCTCCATGCCATTCCCGTGGCTTGGGTGAAACATTGCCCGAAGATGATGTTCCGAACTAGGAGTCACACGCATGAGAGGGAGAGATGCGCTCATTGTTCGAAACCAAGTTTCCCACTGGGTCCGGTCGAACAATATCAACAGTGTGACCGGGCAAGCTCCACAAGATATGAGCCGATGTTGTGTCCTAACGGGACGCTCTTCGTCTTGAGTACTCCATTTAAAATTTTCTATGGAGGACGAGGCATGTGTCGTGAGACGATAGTTTCGATAGGCAATTGACCTGGGATGAGCCACCCTTCTGTCCTGAAATGATGGGGTCAAATGTCTGTTCCCGACGCGGTGGTGTGGCAATTCATCGCGTAACCGAGGAGGACAAATGTATGGAGACGTCTGGTGGGGGATCTTTCAATGAATGAACTAACTCTATGCTTGGACGGCGAACGACCGCGGCAGACTGATTACAAGAAATTATGAAACCCTCGTTGAGCAACAGGATGAAAAAAAGCAAGGCTCAGAATCTATCTCTTGCCACCATTGCAATTCACGGTGAGCATCTGAGGGCCTTTGGAGGGCCCGTGGCAATGCCCATCTACCAGACAAGCACATATCGCTTTGCGAGCTCAAAAGATGCGATTAGGTATGCAGAGGGGGATGAGAGTGTTCTAGTATACACTCGATACCACAATCCAACCGTCAACGAGGTAGAGCGGCGTATCGCGTTGATGGCAGACGCCGAATCTGCGATACTTTTTTCGTCAGGCATGGCAGCAATTTCAACAGCCGTTCTTGCTTTTTGCAAAAGCGGAAACGCGCTTATTTCCTCACCTGCATTGTATGGAGGCACTTATAGGTTTTTTAGAGATATTCTTCCCAATCTCGGTATCGTTGTTAAGAGCATCGATCCCATCGCTGTCGCGGATCTTTCAAAGAGTTTCACTCCCAGTACTTGTGCAGTATACTTCGAGACGCCGACGAACCCTGCACTAACCCTAATTGACATTGCTAAGATTGTAGAGATTACGCGGAGGGCCGAGAAGATTCTTCGCAGACGCATTCTGATCATGATCGACAACACATTTGCAACACTTTATAACCAGAAGCCCTTTGAATTTGGGGTAGATTTGGTAATTGAAAGCTCGACTAAGTATTTGGGGGGTCACGCCGACGTCATGGGAGGAGTTCTGTTAGGCAAAAAAGAATTAATTCGACCTGCAAAGGCTCTTAGGAACTATTTAGGTGGTTGCGTCGACCCTTTTGCGGCGTACCTTCTGGACCGAAGTCTTAAGACGTTTGAGCTGCGTGTGGAAAAGCAGAACGAGAACGCGCTCTTGCTTGCGAACTCGCTGCAAGCGCATCGAAGCGTATCGCGAGTTCTCTACCCCGGATTGCCATCACATCCGCAGCACAGACTGGCTCGTAAACAAATGGTCGGATTTGGTGGCGTTGTTACGATCGAAGTAAGAGGCGGGGCAAAAGCTGCTACGAAAGTATGTGACTCCCTCAGGGTTGCTGTGAATGCGATGTCTTTGGGTGGTGTCGAGACTTTGGTAAGTGTACCCGTGTATTCCTCACATGTCAAAATGACTGAAGCAGAACTCAGGCTACACGGGGTGACACCGGGTATGATTCGAATTTCGGTCGGAGTGGAAGGCATTGATGACTTAATGCACGATTTCAAACAAGCGCTGGATCGAATCTAGACTATTGGTTACTGATCCGAAGGGAAAGGTCCACTCAATGCACTCAACCTGATCGAATCGATTGTTTCGTGAACATACGCATTTGGTGGAAGCGGTACGCGTGTTAGGAGGAGGATGCGAATGGGATTACTCACAGGTTGTCCCTTAACATCATCAGGTCTACATTCCCTCCTGTAATAATGGCGCAAATTCTTTTCTGTTTTATCCCTTTCGTATACCCTCGTATCGCTGCCGGTGCCACTGCCCCGGTGGGCTCAACAAGAATTTTCATACTGTCGAGACAGAACCTCATCATCTCCAAAACCTCATCGTCGGTCACTGTGACAACGTCATCTACGTAATTCCTGATAATGTCAAAATTCAACTTTCCTACTGAAAGCGTTCGTATTCCATCGGCAATTGTGTGTGCTTCGTTTATGCTCACTATATGCCCTGCATTGAATGATTGTTTGCAATCGGCAGCGCCTTCGGTTTCAACTCCCACAATCGTTATGTTGGGACAAAGGTGTCTTGCCACTATTGCGCATCCTGATATAAGTCCCCCGCCCCCAACAGGAATGAACAATAAGTCCAGTTCCTTGATTTCCTGAAATATCTCGATGGCAACCGTCCCTTGCCCAGCCATCACCTTTTCATCATCGTAGGGATGAATTAGCTCGTAATGAAACTCATCGATGTATTTGTCCGTCGTCAATTCTCGATCGTATGTTGATGTGCCGCAATACACAACCTCCGCCCCCAAGGCTTTTGTCGAAATAACTTTTGCGAAAACGGAATCGTATGGCATGACGATCGTGGCCCTGACTCCGAAGAGTTTGCTTGCAAGCGCTACCCCTTGAGCGTGGTTTCCTGATGAATGTGCTATGACTCCCCGAGAGCGATTGATGTCAGATAGGGAAGCCATCTTATTGTATGCGCCCCTAATCTTAAAAGATCCAGTACGTTGGAAGTTTTCAGCCTTAAAATAGACATCATTCTTGGTGAACTCACTGAATTTGGCAGAGGATAACATCGGGGTCTTAATGGCAATAGGCCGTATTAGTTCGTATGCTGCTTGTACGTCTGCAAATGAGATCACAGGATATCTACGTGCATGTTGGGATTCTTGATCGCTGAGCTTGAATCTCATACAGGACTGCTCGAAAATGCTCCCACACCCGAGAAAAGAATGCTCTTGGGGAACCAGCATTCATGGGAGGGTGATGGAGCCATTCTTGGCAATGCTTGCCAGAGTGCGTGATAATCTGACGGATCGGAAGGAGGCGCTCTGAAAGGTAATTGAGGGGCTTGGCTCAGAGAGTCAGCACGATTTTTCCAAAATTCTTTCGGGACTCCATCCAACCGTGCGCTTCGGACGCTTCGTGGAGTGGGAGAATGCGATCGATGACAGGATGCAACTTCCTTGTGGCAGGGTTGCCCTCAAATAATCGGAGGACGTGAAGCAATTCCATCCGGGTACCCACCCACGAACCTAGCAATGACTGATGACGCGAATACAAGTACCGTAAATCAATCGTTGCCAGGAAATCTATTGTGGCACCACATGTGACGAGACGACCACCTCTCCCGAGGATGGGGATACACTTTTCAAGTATTTTCCCACCGATGTGTTCCAATACGATATCAACTCCACGCCTGTTTGTAATTTGATTTACCCGTTCTGCAAAATCGTCGACGCGATAGTTAATTACTTCATCGCTGCCGAGTAATTTTGCCTTTTCCAATTTCTCGTCCGAGCTCGCGACTACTATGACACGTGCCCCAAAGTACTTGGCAAGCTGAATACCAGCTGATCCTACTCCACTTCCAGCCCCATGGATGAGTACGGTTTCCCCTTCTTGAATCTTCGCGAGAGTCACAAGCATGTGCCATGCGGTCAAGAAAACCAATGGAATAGCGGCAGCCTCGGCGAAGTCCAGACCCTCGGGGATGGGGAGAACATTCTCAGCAGGTACGCGCACAAATTCGGCGTAAGTGCCATTCTCAAGAGTTCCGAGGAGATGGTATTCGCGACACAGATTCTCCCTGCCGGTTACGCACATGTTGCAACTGCCGCAAGACATCCCAGAAGAGATCAGAACCCGCTCTCCCACATGAATTGCATCAACTGAGGGCCCTATCTGGGCAATTATTCCTGCGCCGTCCGAACCCGGGATATGTGGCAAGGACATCCGACGAACACGAATTCCCCTCCGGACAAAAATATCGAGATGATTCACAGAAGCTGCCTTCAAGCGAATCAGCACATCCCCTGATTCCAAAACAGGGATCGGCGCATCCTCGTACCGAAGGACGTCCACATCTCCGAACTCATGAAATCGAATCGCCTTCACCTGCGAAGCTATCTCTCCTCGGCAAGTTGCCAATATAAGGGTGACCTCCAGAGACTCGATAGAATAAGCTCCCTCATGAAAATGAATTCTTTTGGGAGTTTATCGTAAAATTTTGAGAATAGTTCCTGTTGTGACAAGAGCTCGTTCTTCCATTCATCGGTACTGATAGACATCACCCTGTTAAATCTCTCTCGAGAAAATGCCTCCAGTCCCACCCATGATAGATCTTCGTACCGCGGCATCCATCCCAAAGGGCTCTCAATTGCAGAGCCGCGGCCGCGTACGCGATCCACGATCCACTTAAGCACCCTCATATTTTCAGAGTATCCCGGCCACAAGAATCTCTGGTCTTCGTCTTTTCGAAACCAATTGACCGCGAAAATTCGTGGGGGAGCTTGCAGGCTACGGCCGAACTGTAGCCAATGATTAAAATAGTCGGCCATGTGATAACCGCAGAATGGAAGCATCGCCATGGGATCCTGCCGAACCTTGCCAATCTCTCCCGCCGCTGCGGCAGTTGTCTCTGAACCCATTGTCGCGGCCAAATATACACCAAAGTTCCAATTGACTGATTGGTAAATTAGGGGAACGACTTTGCTGCGTCGCCCGCCGAAAACCAGGGCACTAATCGGAACACCTTGTGGGTTTTCCCAATTCTGGTCGATGATCGGGTTCTGATGAGCCGGCGACGTAAATCTGGCGTTAGGATGCGCGGCAGGAGACTTGGATCCCTGGGACCACTCTTGTCCTTGCCAATCGATCAGTTTAGGAGGTGGATCCTCTGTGAGACCTTCCCACCAAACATCGCCATCGGGAGTCAGTGCTACATTCGTGAAAATTGTGTCCCTCCTAATGCATTCCATGGCAATCGGATTCGTTCGATACGATGTTCCCGGAGCGATTCCAAAATACCCGGCCTCGGGATTAATAGCATGGAGAACGCCCTTTGAGTCCCGCTTCAGCCATGCAATATCATCGCCGACGGTTGTCACTTTCCAGCCCTCGAACGTTTTTGGGGGAATCAACATGGCAAAGTTTGTTTTTCCGCAGCCACTTGGAAAGGCCGCTGCCAGATAGGTTTTCTCTCCATCAGGGGATTGAATTCCGATTATGAGCATGTGCTCCGCGAGCCATCCTTCATCCCTTGCTATCTTAGAGGCAATGCGGAGAGCCAAGCATTTCTTCCCAAGTAGTGCATTACCACCATAGCCACTTCCGTACGACCAGATTGTCCGCTCTTCAGGAAAATGAACGATGTACCTATTCTGTTGGTTACATGGCCAGGGGACATCCTTCTGCCCGGGAGAGAGCGGCATTCCCACCGAGTGGAGACATGGAACAAATTCGGTGTCACGCAGAGCTTCGAGCACACTTTTTCCCATTCGTGTCATGATCCTCATGCTTACCACAACATAGGGCGAGTCAGTTATCTCTATCCCGATCTTGGAGATGGCCGAACCAATTGGCCCCATGCTAAACGGAACAACATACATCGCCCTTCCTCTCATGCACCCATTGAACAAGCCTGTAAGAGTAGATCTAATTTTCTTGGGGTGGATCCAATTGTTAGTCGGACCGGCATCCTCTTTCCTAAAGCTACAAATGAATGTGCGATCTTCCACGCGAGCCACATCACCCGGATCAGAACGCGCCAAGAAACTCCCAGGTCTCTTCTGTTCGTTTAATCTTATGAATGTCCCTGACCGCACGAGCCCGTTGCATAGATCGATGTATTCCTGTTCCGAGCCATCGCACCAGTGAATCCGTTCCGGTTGGCAAAGTCGGGAGATGTCTTTAACCCAAGTTTCGAGGCGTTCATTTTTGATGTCAACGGGGAGGTCCTTCATCGCACATCAAGGTAGTGTTTAATACGTAGTATCACTCAGAGCGCAAAGAAGATACACAAAAATTACTAATCGAACAATTAACCCGAGGTATAAGCAATCCCGTTTCTAATTGCAGTTTAGAAATGTCAGATTTTGAGCATCTTCTGATCCCAATATCCTCACTCATCAAAAGGAGTCACACATTAGATGCCAAAGAGAATGGACAAGAGCCGATCAATATTGACAATGAGTTCAAAGGAACGAGAATGTCTCAAGGTCTTCAGTCGCGTTGTGTGAGGTGAACTAAGCTGCGTCGAAGCAGCTGAGCGCCTTGGTCTCAGTCAGCGGCATCTCTCCCGCATCCGGATGAACAAAAGCGACGGAGATGAGGTATTGGTTCATCGTCTTCCCGGTGTCCCATCCAACTTCGGCTATGGCTACAGGTTCGCACTGGTGCTCTCGAGCTCTACCATGAGCGCTACACCGATTGCGGGCCAAAATTCTTTGTCGGACCGATCCGGAATCATCACACCGACATGATCCCATCGGCTTCCTCTGGGGAGATCCTTCGCCGGTCAGTGTGGTGTCCACTGCACGGAAATGCCGGGACCATAGGCGCACAATAGAACGGCGTGATGCCACGCATCCGCTCCTGCAGTTCCACGTGAGCGATCATGACAGGTTTGAAGACCGCGCCAAACTACGCTGCCTAGTTCTCAGTTGGATATGCGGCTATGGATGGCACTGTTAACGGGTGAATTCAATCGGGATCTCATGGACACCACTAGCAAGCTGGGCAAATAATTTCCAACGGATGTCCTCAAATGATCCTTTGCATCTCAATACTCATTTCGCTACTTTTTCATGCGCCAGATTAAGATCATTCCTTAATACTATCGTTTAGGAGGAGCAATGGGATTGCGTCTAGGGATTGATAAACTTCAGAAGGGTTTTCACAAAACATTTTGGATTGCGAATGGGATGGAGTTATTTGAGCGATTGGCATACTACGGTCAAGCAGCAGTTTTGAGCATTTTCTTGCGCAACTCGTTGCACTTTACCGAGATCGAAGCCGGTGAGCTCTCTTCTATCTTTGGCGGCCTTATATACGCATTGCCAGTATTTGCGGGTACGCTCGCCGACAAATTCGGGTTCAAGAAAGCTTTCAGTTTGGCGTTCCTGGTTCTTGCGATAGGTTATTTCCTTATCGGCTCCACCGGCATGAAGTTCTTCGACCCTTTATATCATGGGCTCTCGCTCTACTGGGTGCTCGTGATTATCTTGATATTCACTGCTGCCGGTGGATCATTCATTAAACCGTCCGTTCTGGGGACGGTTGCCGTCACATCCTCATCTGAAACTAAGTCCCTCGGTTATGCTATTTATTATTGGCTCGTCAACATCGGCGGAGCTACTGGTCCCGTAATTGCATATTTTGTGCGTGATCGGTTTGGGATCGAATTCGTCTATGTCGTCTCTTCTCTGAGCTGTGGGGCGATGCTTTTGGCAAATCTAGTCTTCTTCACAGAAGTGCGTGGGAGCACAGCTGGACCTGTCGACACGATGGGCACAAAACTGAAAAACCTTGTCGTGGTCCTCGGCAATCACAGATTCATGATTTTTCTAGTCATCTTCTCACTGTATTGGATCATGTTCTGGCAAATTTTCATCGTGGTTCCTTATTACATCACCGATTTTATTTCGAGAGATGCCCCCTTCGAAATCATAGAGTCTGCGGATGGATGGGGAATTATCATCCTTCAACTTGTTGTAAATCGATTGACAAAGCAGATACCTCCGCGGACCGCCATCGTGAGTGGATTTGCAGTCTCGAGCCTGGCTTGGCTGGTGATTGGTTTCCATCCAACAGTTTTCACAATTATCGCCGGCCTGATTGTATTCTCAATCGGAGAAATGACCCAGGCACCGCGATACTATGAATATATCTCTGATTTGGCACCCCCCGGCCAGCAAGGTTTATTTCAGGGGTATGCGTTCCTTCCTGTAGCTATTGCTTGGATAATCGGAGGTCCGTTCGGCGGATGGTTATATACACATTATGCGAAGCAGTCTTCCACGCCTAACGCTGTATGGTTCGCGCTATTCGGGGTTGGTGTACTCGCTACGATTTTGATGTCTATATACAATAGAGTGTTTGGAGAGCCGGAACGAAGCACGAAAGCAGGCTAAGTTCAGTGTGTCGAGCAAGCTCTCATTAACTGGATATTCATGGGCACAGCATTTTATCCGGCGATCCTCGGTCTGTGCCTGGTGAGTGTTGTCGTACGGGGATTAGATAGAGATGTCTGAGGATTCGTCAGTCACGTTGCGCCAGGTCCAGCGGTCTGTCGCTATCCCGAGGAATTCTAGCATGCTTAAGCGGCTATTTGCATTCGCCGGGCCCGCTTACCTCGTCAGCGTAGGATACATGGATCCAGGCAACTGGGCAACTGACTTGGAGGGCGGGGCTAGATTTGGATATTCGCTCATCTGGGTCCTTCTCATGTCCAATCTCATCGCGGTCCTCCTTCAGACTCTGTCTGCCCGAATGGGAATTGTGACTGGCAGGGATCTTGCACAGGCGTGCCGTGATAATTATCCCAAGCCCGTTTCATTTGCGCTATGGGTATTGTGTGAGATCGCAATCGCAGCGTGTGACTTGGCCGAGGTCCTGGGAACTGCAATTGGCTTGAATCTCTTGTTCAAAGTTCCAATCCTTTACGGTGTAGTAATTACTGGTATTGACACACTGTTGTTCCTCGTGATCCAACACTTTGGCATTCGAAGAGTGGAGGCGCTGATCCTTATTCTCGTGTCGATAATAGGAATTTGCTTCGCAGTTGAAGTATTCTTGTCTCATCCAGAATGGGTGGAAGTAACAAGGGGTTTCTCTCCACACCTTACCCCCGACTCCCTCTACGTGGCAATCGGAATCTTGGGTGCCACTGTTATGCCCCACAATCTTTATCTCCATTCTGCATTGGTCCAAACACGTGATGTTGAACAGAGCATTGCGGGAAAACGGCAGGCTTGCAAATGGAATCTTGTAGACACCTCCGTCGCTCTTAATATTGCGTTCCTTGTCAACTCCGCAATTCTGGTGGTCTCAGCATCTGTCTTCTTCCGACACGGTATCGTTGTGACAGAGATTCAGCAAGCTTACGCGCTCCTCGCCCCCCTGCTCGGCACAACTGTCGCCAGCATGTTATTTGCGATCGCCCTACTTTCTGCAGGACAAAGCTCGACGCTCACGGGCACACTTGCTGGTCAAATAGTGATGGAGGGCTTTCTGCAGTTGAAGGTGCGACCCGTTCCCAGACGCCTAATTACGCGGGGGTTGGCCATAGTTCCTGCCGTTTTGGTTATACTCGTGAATGGTGAAGGTGGCACGTACAGACTTCTAATATTGAGTCAGGTTATCCTGAGCTTGCAATTACCATTTGCTGTCATCCCGCTAATAAAGTTTACAAGCGATAAGAACACAATGGGTGAATTCGCAAATGGACTCTGGGTACAACTGCTAGCGTGGATAGCCGCGACGATCATCGTCGCTCTTAATGCCAATTTAGTCATGAACGTGATCACGCGGTGGGTCGGCGAGGCCGGGACTCAATCGCTGTGGTTGCGCATGCTCCTTGTCCCGTCCATTATCGCCTGTGCCCTCTTGCTGCTCTATGTGTCGATTCCGTCATCTTGGTTGAGAAGAAGGCGAATTGTTGCTTCTCCAAACGTCCCCCGGGAGCTTCCGATCCAGACTTATCGGAAGATAGGTGTTGCTCTTGATTATGGCGTCAAGGACTCCAAGGTCCTTTCACATGCACAAACGCTTGCGAGAAATCATGGATCAGTAATCTACTTGTTTCACGTTGTGGAGGGAGTAATCGGCCAGCTCTACGGGACAAAAGCAGACGATGGCGAAGCTCGATCAGATCGCGATAACCTTGAGATAATCGCAGATTACCTACGTAAGCACGGCATAGAAGCGCACCCGATCTTGGGTTATGGAAATGCGCCCTCTCAACTCATCCATCTATCAAGAGAATACGAGATCGACATTTTAATCATGGGCGGTCACGGACACCGAGGCCTAAAAGATCTCTTTTTGGGAGCCTCAATTTCGGAGGTGCGCCATAGGTTACGGATCCCTGTCCTGATAGTTCAATAGCATGGAGCCAGAGCTCTCTGGGGCGTGGCTCAATAACTGTCGAATTCTTGCCATTCTTAATTCGTGTCAGCCCCCAAATACTTCCCCTCAGTCAGAGATTTTTCGTATTCGAGCTTATAACGCTTAATCGCATCTAGAATTGCTTCAGCAAACCGAGACTGGCCCTTGGCACTTCTTAAGATTTGTTCGTCATGTCTGTTCGAGAGATATGCAGTTTCGACGAGCACATTCGGCATTGCGGTTCCGACAAGAACGTAAAAGCCGGCCTGCTTAATACCGTTGTTGGATACATTTACATGCCGCTGCATCTCCTGCTGAAGGATGCTTGCAAATTTCTCGCTGTATTTCACGTAGGCACTCTGCGCCATAGAGAGCAGTATGAAATTCTCTTCCGTCAATTGCTGGTATCGATTTTCATAGCCGGGCTCAAATTTGGCCGCGGAATTCTCTCGTTCAGCAATTCGTATCGCACTTTCGGACTTCCCGGGGCGGAGTAAATATATCTCAAAACCGCTTGCAGAGCGTGGTTTATGCGGCATTGAATTGCAATGGATGCTGATGAACAGTTTTGCAGCGCTTTCATTTGCAATCTGCCCCCGACGATATAGTTCGACAAACGTATCAGTCTTCCTAGTATAGACAACTCTTACCCCCGATAGGTTGGACTCGATGAGTTTTCCGAGTTTTAGCGCGATTCCCAAGGTGACATCCTTCTCTTTTGTCCTCATGACTCCGATAGTTCCAGGGTCTTCCCCACCGTGGCCCGCATCTATAACAACGACATCAAGTTTCCATCTGTCTCTCTGCCTCTGCAGACTCTCATCATGGTTTGCAGGTTTTTGCTTGACAGGCTCTCCTTGGGGAGAAAAATGAGCAGCGATAAGAATGTCATAACCTCCGTCGACCGGAATAGATTCTGTGCTACTAACCTCACGATTAAGTTTGAATGTGAGCTGCACTGAGGTTGGCGATTGGAAAGTCAGTATTTGTTGAACCACCCCCATGAGCTTGATACTCCTGATGACGTCTAAATCGGCACGGGCGTTCGCCAGGGTAACATACAACCACGTATTTGCTCCTATTGTTTTGGGCCAGCTTTCATAATCGGAGATCTTTCTCGTACAATGAATCCGGATTAAGAGACCGTTGGATTTTTCTTCAAACACAATCCCCGTGACATCGTAAGGAGATGTAGGAATTGTCCCCACAAGAAGCTCGGAATGAGCGTATGAAATCTTTTGGCGAATTGAATTCTCAAGAATTGGAAGAAATCCATCGAGCGGTGCGAGGAGGCTTCCCTGCCAACTTAGAAAACTCACTGGCATTTGGACGATGCTCGAGTTACCTCGAGGATCAATTATTAGTACGTATGGATTATTTGCTTGTGCCCGAATGCTACCAGTTTGGGTTAGGAGTTCACTCGCGTGTCCATCGGTACTTTGACGTTGTCGCAGCCCAAAAACCTTCGCAATTTCAGGTAATGAAATGTACTGTTCTCCGTTTCTCAGAATTAGCTCAACCGATGTGTTCCGCGAGGAATCTTGGATAAATTTTATGCTCAACGTCACCTGAGAATGCGCGAGACCCGCAAAGACCAGCATGAAGAAAGCATTCTTGAGGAGCATTCGCGCCACGGGACTGATGGTTAAGAAATGAGGTCGAATAAAATTGTTGACCATTGTCCCTAATGATAAAAAACCGTTACGAGCGAATGCATCGTATCGAGCCTCTTGCGACGATTGAGTGCGTCGTTCAATTTTCTCCGTCGGCAGTCCTCAGCCGACCGCGCCGTGCCCTGATAATCCTCGCAAGAGCTTCTCGTCAGCGTCCCTTCCAGGGCCCAAATCCACTTCCGGCGAGCGATCTGGCAGACGTTGGTGAAGACCCTTTGATCGAGATCTTGAGACCCATGTACGGTAGCCCGGTGGAGCCCTGAACTATAAAGAAAGGATAGCTCGTAGACAAATTAGGAGCACCGCGAGGCGCGGGAATCGCGTAAGTCGATCGAAGCGGTTGTGAACTTCTTGGAGAGTCTTGCGATCCTTCGTGATTATGATGATAGATACCGGATATTTCATTCGTCGAAGGAAATGTTTTCGTTTATGATGATGTTTCGAATTCGGAGTTCTTCCATAAACGGGTCAATCGAAACGCATTGTTCGGGGGGAAACACTCCCCTAACTCGGATCGATCCTCTTCCCAACATTTTCGCAATCGCCGAGGTTGGAAACGCTGTAGTGCGCATCATGGAGGTCATCTGCGACGCTTCGTCAAAATAATCTATCATTTCATAAACAAGACTAGCACTCGAGCCGCCTAACATCCCGACTATCGTGACCCGGAGCAAGACGACGTCGCGTTCATTCGATGGAAGTTTCTGTTGAAGCAACGCTTCAAACAATTCGCGGGATGTTGTTTTGGCGGTACCGAAAGTAAGGGTATCATCGTCTGCAAAGCCGAGATCCAAGAAAACCTTGAATTTTTCACAATGTCCTTTATACCGAATTGTCTTATAATCCATTTCTTGGAGAATTCCCTCAAACATCCGGGGAAGGGTTGATGCTCCCCCCGAGGTGTTGAAGGCTTCAAGTTTTCCGAATGCACCCGGGAACTCCAACTCTTCGACCGCGGTCATCGGAGCCACTTTTTTTACACGTCCTTCTGAAATCAATTCTACGGGCTCACTATATTCATTCACAAGTCCCTTTGCCGAAAAAACGAGCTGATAGTTGAGCGGGGGCTGGGGGTTTAAGGGTAACCCTCCTACACGGATTCGAATGGCTTTGAGGGAAGAGAATTTTCTTGCCCCCCCGGCAGCTAGCGTGCACGCGAGTCCAGGCGCCAGGCCGCAATTGGGGATTACGCATACATCCGCACGTTTTGCCTCACCGTCCATAAGTAATTGGCGGTCAACGATATCCATGTTGCCACCAAGATCACAAAAATGCACACCGGCACTAATTGCTGCAGATGTGAGAGAAACGTTGTGCTGATAGCTGGTGGCCCCCACTGCCACGTCAACCTCTCGCATGGCCGAGGCGACATCCCCGGGAGAATCGACGTCGAGCTCCTTTGGTTCCACTTTGTTGCTATACTTCTTTGATATCGCTCTGGCAAGTAAAATGTTCCTATCGGCGACGATCAGCTTCGTCACGTCGTGAGACTGAGCCAAATCCCAGGCGATCGCGCGGCCCATCGTGCCGGCCCCGATTAGAAGCACTCTCACCGTGTCGAGATCGCGTTCGGGAACAATTCTATTCCTCCACGAATTGTTCGGCCAAAAAGTTTGGAGAGCATCATTTCAGAATCTCTCCGGTTTCCATGCTCCAAAACAAAAGGTCGAGCTCGTCAAGAGGTATTCCGACTTGCTTTGAAAATGCTAAGAACCCATCTTCTACGAATAAGTAACGTCGTGGCGTTAGAGTCTTCGGAGTATCCGAAAGGACGCCCACCCGAACGAGATTCCTTAGTATGTGCCGATCAAGTATGGCCAGATTGCGAAAACCAATGTTTCGGAGAAAATGAGATGCCTCTTTAAATCCGTAGCCAGCTACATTCGTCACTAACCATTCGCGAAGGGTCGTGCCGCTCGCCCCAGGTGAGAGCTGTGATGCAATCAACGGGTATTGTTCTTTTGCGGAGAGAAGGTATCTTGCCTTAGTCTTGTGGAATCTGATATAAGACTTCTTCTCACGAAGGAAGGGCTCTGGATCTAAGTCTTCGCACTCAAAGTCATTCTCCCTCAGTGTTTCAACCACCCTGCTAGCATTCACTGCGCTCGACTGAGGCGTTAGCAAACAGTAGATCAATTCGTAAAAATACTCCTTGGGTAGAATAGTGGCGAAGCCCTCAATGCGTTCTCGAATCATGGACTTCTTCGAATCATGCAGATCGCGGAGTTCATTGATACGAAGCTTTTCGAGCTCCATCACGAACCTAATCTCACTCGCATGTTAACATCTCTCCCCGATTTAGCTACCACTCCGTCTGCGACAAGAGCATTGACGACACAGATGAGCCATGGCACGTCTTGGCGACTAAAACTGCGCTTGATCGCGGCACCAATGTCTTTGAATTTTACCGAACGCTCCTCGGGAACGGCACGCAGGATTTCGACAATCTTGCCCCGCCAGATCCTCTGAGCAACCCCATCATACATCGGTTCAGTCTTCCGTGAAAGTTTCACCCGCTCCATGGTTGCCTGCGCCATCTTCACGCGCGATAGACACAGTTTCTGTATCGGGCATCTCTCGCAAGAGGGGTGCCGTACTTTACAGACCGTTGCACCGATGTCCATTAACGCCTGGTTCCATGCTTGCGAATCTTCAGGAAGTATTCGTCCGGCAAGTCGCCAAACGGTTCTGGGACTCTTGACCTCGTATGGCCGACGAAGCTTCCAAAAAACTCGAGAAAGCAATCGCATAATATTCACGTCAACAACTGGGACCTTCTGTTCGAATGCGAAAGACATCATCGCATGTGCGGTATATTGGCCTATCCCGGGAAGCTCCTGAAGCTGCTTGAGATCTCTGGGAATTGCTCCACCGTATAGTTGCTTAATGGTCACGGCAAGAGCTCGAAGTCGGATCGCACGTAGGTTATATCCGATCCCCTTCCATGCGCGGATGACGTCAGCGGCCGACGCTCCTGCGAGGTGCTCTAGGCTAGGAAATCGGTTCAAAAACGGGGGAAGTTTTTCCAGTACTCGAGATACTGGCGTCTGCTGCAACATGATCTCCGACACGAGAATCTCGTACGGATCGCGCATAAATCTCCAGGGCAGATGACGGCCATATGAGCGATACCACTCCAATACGGCCGAGTGAATCTCTGACACTCTTACCCAGGGAGCTTTAACCATGGCCGTCAATCAGTTTTTGTACGATTTTCTTGTTGCCCAATAGAATGTCATATTCATGTAGCCTAGTTACATCAACCCACGTGTACGACTCGAAGACATGATTCACGAGCACCCCATCATAATTCTCTACCAGGAAGAATGAGACATCAAAAGTCCCGCCGTCTTCATATTCCAACATTTGCCGGTGATACAATCGACCAATGTGCGCGACGATTCCTAATTCCTCTAGCAGCTCCCGGCGGAGGCTTTCCCTTACCTCTTCGTTGGCCTCAACCTTGCCGCCTGGGAATTCCCACTTGAGACCGTACCGTGAGCTTCGCTTGCGCTGGCAGAGTAAGACTTTTCTAGGCGAGGCAAGTTCCCCTCCCTGTCGATTCAACCAGTCGTTGTTCGTCAATATTCCGACTGCAACGTTTGTCATCAACAGAAGATAAGCAAAGCGAGCTGCAAAAACAATGCGCAAAGAATCTCTCAACGAATGGATTCTTATCTCTTCATTACTTAAATTGGTAGCATTCTTCTGAATGCCAATGCCTCGTGCGATCACCCAACAGGTAGAAGGGATTCTCGACAGGGAATTCAAATGTCTCAACGCCGGATTTGTAAGGCTCATTGACTACATGGGAGGGGACGAATCAATTGTTCAGGCCGCACGCGTATCCTATGGGGAGGGAACAAAAACGGTCCACGAGGACCGCGGCCTGATCCGCTATCTGATGCGCCATTCCCACACGACACCCTTTGAGATGGTCGAGGTCAAATTTCATATCAAGCTGCCCATCTTCGTGGCCCGTCAATGGATACGCCATCGAACAGCAAGTGTGAATGAATATTCCGGTCGGTACTCGGTTATGAAGGAAGAATTTTATGTGCCGGATGAAGGTGTAATTCACTTCCAGAGCCCTGGGAACAAGCAAGGGCGCGACATTGATGTTGTTCCGCCAGCTTCGCGTCAAAGGGTCTTGCAGATCCTCACCAAGGGGCAGCAATGCTCATACAGCGATTACGCGTCCCTCCTCGATTCCCACATTGCCCGCGAGCTTGCGCGCATCAATCTTCCCCTTTCTCTCTATACGGAATGGTATTGGAAAATCAACCTTCATAATTTGTTTCATTTCCTCCGCCTGCGCATGGATGCTCATGCGCAGTATGAGATTCGCGTATATGCAGATGCCATTGCTCACATTACGAGGTGTGTGGTTCCAATGGCCTGGGAAGCATTTGAAGATTATGTTTTGAAGAGTGAAAGGTTTTCCCGTCTCGAGTTATCTGCCATTTTTGAGCATCTAAAGCCGGATGGGATATCTTTCGAGTATCTCATGGAGAGGGGCTTAAGCAAGCGCGAGGCAAAAGAATTTCTGGATAAGCTCAAGAAAATCAAGGGTGAAGCAATCGGAAGCTAGTTGAGATGAGACAAGGGCGTGTTGAGGGATCTCTACTTCCGAGGACGAGCGCTCGCTGCTAATCATCTCACTCTGGCCCGGCTTGGAATTCGTCCGCTCATCGAACATCTCAGACTATCTAATAATCGCCCAGGTGTTCTTTCCCGCTTCGGAGCTTTTTGAGTTTTCCACGATGCTTCTTGGCGGATATTCGGTGCTCCTTACTCGCTCCGGAACTAACGGTAGAAATGCGTTTCCGTCTTGGACGAAGGGCGGACATTAAAAGCTCGACCAATCTCTCAGTTGCCTGCCGTCGATTCTGTTTCTGGCTCCGCGTATCCTGCGAGACGATATGAAGTACCCCCTTTCCATCCATTCTTGCGCCCAAGTGTCTTTTAAGTTGCTCTCTTTGATGTGAAGTGAGACTTGGAGAATGTGCAATATCGAACAGGAGTTCAACTTTTGTTTCCACCTTGTTGACATTTTGACCTCCTTTCCCACCGCTGCGAGCGAATCGAAATGTGAGTTCATTGGATGGAATTCGTGTTTGATCGTTTATCTTGATCTGCTCTGGCATAGAAGGATGCGTAAAAGGTACGAAAATCCCATGCGAATTCCTCTACCGTCTCGACAGGGGGAGTCACTATTTCAGTTCGCGCGCTCGATCTGGCAATAGGATCCATTCGAGACCCCCAGCGCAAGTAGCATCCGCCCCGATCCTCCGCGTTGCAAATCTAAACCCGCTTGATTAACTTTTGAGTGAGCCCATTACCCAATCCCTTTGAAGGGGAGGGGAGAAAGGTTTCACGCGTTCCCGAGCCTTCGTGATCAAAGAGACCATCAATGAAATAGTACGCTCCCCTCCCTTTGCCGAGTTCGCCTTTCGGATTCCGTTGCTCCGGTCCGGTGAGGTCATCTCACTGAGACGGGTGGCCGGCTCTCTCCTGGCAATAGCTGTTTCAAGCATCGCCAAAGCCGAAGGATTACAGATTCTCCTCGTCTCATGCGATCAGGAGAGAGCGACACGGTTGCGTGACGACTGCGCTCTCATACTCGGCGAAAAAAAGGTGGGTTACTTCGGGGGACAATCCGCTCATATGTTGGTGAGCACCGACTCCAGTACCTCGGTCGCGCAGAATGAAATCCTGATGGCCCTTCAGGGAGGCAGGAATCTTCTGGTCATCGCATCACCGCAGACGCTAGTATCAAGGGTGCCCGCCCCATCAAAATTCCGCAGCAGGATAATCGACCTCCATGTCGGGGGAGAACTCCGCTTTTCTGACCTTAGTGCCCGGCTCAGAGAAATCGGATTCAGTCAAAAGGATTTTACAGAAAACTACGGAGACTTTGCAGTAAGGGGAGGGATTTTAGATGTTTATCCCTATCTTGGCGAGAATCCAATCCGGTGCGAATTCTGGGATGATACGATTCAATCCATTCGCGAGTTCGAAGTACGCTCACAGCGCTCCATATGTGAACTCACTTCGGCACACATTGTGCCCTCCACCGTGCGGAATACACTGAGCGAGCAGACACAAGATTTTCGAGACTGTTCGGCTTCGATTCTGGATTACTTTAAGAAGAATACAATTATCGTCCTTGATGAATATGAATTAATACAGCGTGAATTCGAAGAAGTCGATCAGAGCAGTGTGGGATGGCTGCAAAGCTCAGGCGAGGTCATTTCTCGACTTCATCTATTTCCTTTGGTGGAGAGCACATCATTTGCTAGACCGTCTCATGTGTATCGCCCCGGCGAACGCCGTGAATCGCTTGTAATTGATTTTGGCTCTGCTCCTCAGCCGGCCTTTAATGGCGACGTTTCCGCCCTTGTCACTGAAATCGGAAATATGATTTCTAACGGCTTCACAATCACGCTTGCCTCAGACACTGCGGATGAATCTAGGCGCCTACAAGAGCTGGTTAATGAGGCTCTGGATGCACATCCGAGTGGGACACGGTCCGCCATGCCGACCGGCATCGAAACCCCTTCGGCTGAGAGGAATATCAAATACATCACTGAAACGCTTCACTCGGGCTTCGTCCTTCCTCATCAACACTTTGCTCTGTTGACCGAGCACGAGATTTTCTCGCGATTAAGGCGCCGCGGTTCTACGAGGCCTCAAAGGATCAAGGGGCTTTCTCGAAAGCAGGTTCAAGAATTGCGGTACGGAGACTATGTCGTCCACGTGGAACACGGAATTGGGCTATTTGCGGGACTTGCAAAAATCAAGGTAGGCGGTATCGACCAGGAAGTTCTCAAGCTTCAATTCCTCGGTGAAGATGTGCTTTATGTCAACCTCAATTTCATTCATCGCGTCCAGAAATACTCGTCGCAGGAAGGCCATGTGCCCCGCTTAACCAAGCTGGGGTCAGGGGAGTGGGAGCGGCTGAGAGATAGATCTAAAAAAGGCATCAAGGATATTGCGCGGGAACTAATCACATTATATGCAAACCGAAAGCATTCGAACGGGTTCGCTTTCTCGACGGATACTTACTGGCAAAAAGAAATGGAGGCATCATTCATTTATGAGGACACCCCCGACCAACAGAGTGCGACAAGTGACGTCAAGCACGATATGGAGGATCCATCACCAATGGACCGTCTCATTTGTGGGGATGTTGGTTTCGGCAAGACAGAGATTGCGGTGCGTGCATCTTTCAAGACGGTGATGGATGGTAAACAGGTAGCAGTGCTCGTCCCCACCACCATTCTCGCCTTACAGCATTATAACACTTTTCAAGATAGACTTTCGCGATACTCTGTTCGGGTTGAAAATATAAGCCGGTTGAAAACCTCAGCTGACCAAAAGAAAGTGATCGAACTCGCTAGGCGGGGTGCCATTGACATCCTGATCGGAACACACCGGCTGCTCTCGAAAGACGTCGAGTTTAAAGATCTTGGTTTGTTGATCATAGATGAAGAACATCGCTTCGGTGTATCGGCAAAAGAAAAGCTTCGTCATATGAAATCAGGCGTAGATACTCTATCGTTAACAGCAACCCCAATACCCCGCACCCTCCATTTTTCGCTCATAGGCGCACGTGATATCTCGATAATAAATACACCGCCGCCTAATCGAATCCCTATCATCACAGAGGTCATTGTCGACGATGCGAGGGGAGGGCAATGGACCGTTATTCGCGAGGCGATTCTTCGGGAGCTTGACCGCGGGGGGCAAATATATTTTGTTCACGACCGAGTGAATGATATCAACATGATCGCAAATAAGATCGCTTCACATGTGCCCCAGGCAAGAGTAGAGGTCGCGCATGGTCAAATGAACTCACGGACCCTTGAATATGCGATGGTCGATTTCCTGGAAAGAAAATATGACATACTGGTATGTACGAAGATTATCGAGTCAGGTCTCGACCTCCCAAATGTAAATACTATCCTGATCAATCGGGCAGATCGCTTCGGTTTGGCAGAACTCTACCAGCTGCGCGGAAGAGTGGGTCGGTCCAACATTCAGGCGTATGCCTACCTTCTTACACCCCCTTTGAGCACGGTGCCCAAAGCGGCTTTCCATCGGTTGCAGGCGATCGAGGAATTCGCCGAACTTGGTTCGGGATTTAGGCTCGCGATGAGGGATCTCGAAATTCGTGGGGCGGGAAATTTGCTGGGTCCCGAGCAGTCCGGGTTCATATTGGAGATGGGGTTTGACATGTATGAACGCACACTTCGCGAGGCGGTCGACGAATTGCAGCGTGAGGAATATCCGTTAATTGAGCGTGGGAAGCAGTTTAACGTAAAGGATTATTCTGAGACCGTTGTCGATGTTGATATAGAAGCATACATTCGCAATACCTATATAGAGTCGGACACGGAACGCCTTGAGGTATACCGGAGGCTCTATAGCATATCAGGTAAGGTCGAGCTTCATTCCCTGCGCGAAGAATTGGAGGATCGCTTCGGTAAGTGCCCCGAAGAAGTCGACAACCTTCTCACGCTAATCGATTTGAGATTGGCTGCCTCCGAGATAGGAATTGTGAAGCTATCTCTTCGAGGAGAATTTCTCATTCTTACGTTTCCGGAGTCGGGCAATCAAAGATTCTATGGACAATCAGAAGGTGCTTCCTCTCCATTCCAGAGACTGATGAAGCTGGTGGCCGAGCGGGGGAAAGCCGGTATTCGTGTAAAGCAGGATGGAACGAAACTCGCCCTCCATATTCCGTTGTCACGAGATGGATCGATTAAAAAGCAGCTGGAAAGAGTCTGGTCCCAGATCGAGCTTATGAAATCTTCGGTGTTCCTCCCTACATGAGTATTTTTCAATCCATCCGGTAGATGTGCAATAACAAAGGATCCGCCCGTCCTCTTCGCCGAGATTCAACCCCCTTCCCTAGGATTACTTCAGTTAGGAGAAACCGCTTTCATTTGGAATGGTCCCACCTTGAGAATAGTATGATCAGTCCCCATCTTATAAGGACGAGGGAACCAGAAGTATAATAAATAGTGCATCGACCGAACTCTCATCTTAAAGAGCCGGTGTTTTAATCACGAGATTGTCCGAATCGAGAGCGTACTTTTTCACTCGAATGCCAATGGGAAGAATGATACTAGGCCAACCAAGGGTCCGAGGCTCAGGATGACAAAGAGGGACTGTGCCGGAAGGATTTCAGAGAGAGCCGAAACTAACTGAATACTGATAATGGTGATTGTGAAACCGATGCAGGTGCTCATCGTGAGTGTCGATCCTACCAATGTTGTGGGCGAGAAATGCGCGATCACTGTGGAAAACTGTGGGGAATCACCGACTACTACTACTCCCCATGTAATCATCGCAACCAAAAACAAGTTCTTAGGTAGCATGAAAAGAAGCGGGGAGCACAGACAAATCATACCAGAGAGTAATAGCTGAAACCACGCAATTTTTGGGCTGCCGAAATGATCCGAGGCATAACCTCCGAGAACGCATCCTAACGCACCAGAGGAGATTATGCAGAATGTCCAGAAGGAAGTCTCTAAGCGTACGTCACGATGTGCCGTGACGTATCGTGAAAGTAGCAGTGGCACATATGCGTAAAAAGTATAAAGCTCCCACATGTGCCCGAAGTAACCAAATGTAGCTGATCGGAGATCCTTCGATTTCACAAGCCGATACATGACCTGAAGTTTTAGCGACGCAACTTTCAGGTGATACGGACCATCGGGTACTAGAAGGAACATGACTGCGCCTCCGGTGGCTGCGAGACAGGAAACTAAGGCGAGGACGATTCTCCAGGGAAACTGGCTCTCGACACTACGGACAAGGTGCGGGAACGCAGTCCCAAGCACTAACGCTCCAACAACCCACCCCAAGGCGTTTCCTAGCCCGCGCCGATACCATCCCGACGCTATCTTCATCCCTACGGGATATATCCCAGCCAACGAAATCCCAGTAATTGCCCTGGAGGCGAAAAGTGCTGGAAAGTTGGGAGAGATGTAGGAGATAGAGAGAGTGGAAAGTGCTCCGATCATCGCACACGTGAAAAAAACTCTCCTGGGGGAAAACCTGTCAGAGAGGGCAAGAAGCGAGAAACCTAAAGTTCCAAAGATAAAACCTAGTTGAACCACGGAGGTTAGGTGTCCCACGAATTCGAGGGGCTGTCCCCACTCGCGCTGCAGATCAGGCATTACCGCGTTGCCGGCAAACCAAAGTGAGGTTCCAGCAAACTGTGAAAAAATGATTACTGGGAGAATCCGCCGAGGACGCCTCGAATTCACCGGTTTGCCCTCGGGATCGCGATTAGACTAACATTTCCCTCATTGTCAACGGCGGCGATACCGAACAAATGGTCATCCTCGGAAACATCTAGAGTGATGCTCATATCTGACGTGAACATTGAGTGTTCCCACGAAGACGCTGTTGT
This sequence comes from uncultured Chlorobiaceae bacterium, assembly GCA_964410105.1. GTDB lineage: Bacteria > Bacteroidota > Ignavibacteria > UBA10030 > SZUA-254 > CAYPFY01. The sequence goes on along the minus strand of CAYPFY010000012.1, from coordinate 71,588 downwards.
CTTTCGGTAGCGAATAATAAAGCCGGCAAGGTTGGGCTCTGGAGCATGTTGCCAGCTCAGCCCTGTCGTGTATGATAATGACTTTGTGATAATAGTTGCATCCGTTGGAGGTGTTGGCGCGAGTGCCAAAGTTGCTAGCGCAGCCGCATTAATGCGAGCTATATTTGTGCAATAGTTGAAATCCATAAAGTCAGGAAGATCGCCGTATCGGACCCCCTCTTCCAGTCGAACATCTTGATGTTGGTGGGCAAAGTCCTCCTTCGCCTCAGTGAGTCGGATGGCGGCAAACCCCCCATTTTGAAATGGGATTTGGTCTCCTCCGCGGAGGAACCGGTCTCTTCGGTAAATCAATTCGACACCAAAATGAGGAAGATACCGTTCGCCGATCTCCTTCACTGCACGTCCAAGCGAGCGCGACGCTCCATCATTCTCCAACCCGAGAGCTTGGCGCTGGGTAAGGATATTCCCCGTGTCAAGGCGACCCAATCCTTCTGAGAAGACACGCACATAGGTGCTCTCTACTCCACCTTGTCCTCCCCGTATGTTTCCGACAATGTCGTTATTTAGCATCGCTTCGATGTTCCAACCGCTGGACCGAGCAACCGATATAAAATGTTCTGAGCCGAGTAGGCCCTGTTCTTCGCCGGCGAAACAGACAAAGAGAATTGTAGCACGAAACTCGTGTGTAGAGAAAACCCGCGCAAGCTCAAGCACAACTGCGATCCCGCTGCCGTCATCATCCGCCCCAGGTGAGTCAGTCGATGAATTGTTTACATCACTTGCTCGAGAATCATAATGGGCCCCCACAATAATTATCCTCCGCGCGGATAACGTGTCGTCTCCAGTCGGTATCAGTCTCGCAATTACATTGACTACCTTCACAGGTTTCGACACTCGGGTGGATTGAGGCGCAGTGTATTCTTGGTATGATACTCTCAGCCGCCCGCGAGACAGTGTACTATAATTGTCGAATTGGGCCTTTATCCATCTTCGAGCAGCTCCGATTCCGCGAGTCTGACTGCCCGAATCCGATAAAGTATGCCGAGTGCCGAACCTGACCAGCGCATCAACCGTGGTGTGAATCCGTTTGGTCGAAATCTCGCCCACGATCGATTCAACGATCTGGCTTCGTTGGGGGGGTTGTGCTAGGGCCAGGATCGGAAGGGTCAGGAAGAACCAACCCATTACAACGTGGCCCACGCCAAACGCACACGAAGCAGAATGGCGATGTCGGTCTGTGTCGGAGAGCAAAGATTGGAAAATCGTCATTGGTGGGTCGAACTTATAAGCAAAGTCATGTTGTTCCTCAGCTTTTCAGCCTGTTTTCATTGTCGTTGAAGCCAAGATTACGCGAGCGAAAACGAGTACCTTCAAAGTATGGGCAATCTAAGATTTATGCCAAGATTATCAAACCAATGAGTCTATCCTCCTTTGGAACCCTCCCATTCTTCTCAGGGCGAAATTGATACCCGGGATTAAATCCATTTTTCGCTGCCAACTGTATAATGCTACCTTCAGCTTTCCTTAAGTGCTGCCTGGCCGAACGGTCTGCACCTCTGAGAATGCCCTGGTGATCGCAGTATTGCATCAAAGTCGGGCTCTTCCTCTAAGAGGGCTCGTCTGGCTGGATCGAGTGGGAGAAAAGGAAGAATGATTTCCGAAGGGCCCAGATTTACGCATATCCCCACAGTCATCCAGATATCGGTCTCCCGAGGGATCGAAGAGTGCTGGATTATTTCCAAAAAAGCCGGTCGATTTGCTCAAATAAGCCGGACCCTCTAAAACCCTTGAAGTGTTTCGTCCGAAGCACTTATTTTCAAGGGGCTTCCCCACCGCTCTAATTCCCAAGAATACTTCAAATTTATCGATTTTAACTTGACATTCATCGAAAAAAGTCTAAATTGGAAAGTCACCGTGGGGAAAAGTGGGGAATTTTGGAGGAACTCTTTTTCATTAATTAGGTGGATTTAAGTGTCTTCGTTTAAAGGTTCATATTCGTACGCGGTGGACGAGAAAGGGCGTGTTAATCTCCCTGCCAAGCTCAGGAAGTACGTTTCGCCTGAGGCGAACGAAACATTTGTCATCACTCGAGGTTTTGAGCAGTGCCTTTTCGTTTATCCCATCGACGAATGGAATAAGCTCGAACACATTCTGCGCAATTTGTCGAGTTACGACCCGGAGCACAGACGTTTCATTCGAGCGCTACTCGAACTCGCGTCAGAGAGTCAACTTGATGGCCAAGCACGTCTATCGATTCCGCAGGAGCTTCGCGAATATGCTGATATTCACGGGGAAGTTCATATCATCGGCACTCTGGATAAAATTGAACTTTGGAATCCTAAGGTATACGAAGAGTACAAACGAAATCAGTCGGAACCCTACGAAAGCATGGCTGCCAAAGTGATGCGCTGAGCGCCAAAGGGCAATCCCACAAATGTGGTTTTTTCTCGAATCTAAAAGAGGGTCGATAGATGGGGTTGCCATTCCATGATCCAGTACTTTCCGAGAAGGTCATTCAGCTTCTGGTGACTTCAGTCGATGGTGTTTATGTTGATGGTACTCTGGGCGGAGGTGGTCATACGGAGCGGATATTGATGACTCTATCTCCGCTCGGAAGAGTGATTGGAATAGATCGAGATGCTGATGCAATCGCGTTCACACGATCGAGATTGAAACATTTTGGGGCGCGCGCATTGATCGTCCACGGCAATACAGACAAACTCGTACGCATTCTTCTGTCGGCGGGAATAACCGGCATCGATGGCCTCGTCCTTGATCTTGGCGTGTCGTCCCATCAAATTGATGATGGACATAGGGGGTTCAGCTTTCAAAACGATGGACGGATCGATATGAGAATGGACCGCGATCAAGATCTCGATGGATGGAAGATCGTCAACACATATGCTCCAAAGCTGCTCGCAGAGATAATGAGGGAATATGGAGAAGAACGGCGTGCACGCAGGTTTGCGAAACAATTCGTTCTCGGTAGGTCGACGGGTCCCATAAATACCACTCATGAACTGGCGAATCTCATCGAACATGCGACCAACATACGGCAACGGAAGCAAACGCTCGCCAGGATCTTCCAGGCCATTAGGATAGCAGTGAATGACGAACTGGGAAGCTTGGAGAGGATACTGAGGGAGGCCTTGGTGGTCCTTCGCCCTGGCGCCCGCCTCGTCGTGATTTCATATCAGTCGCTCGAGGATCGCATTGTGAAGAGATTCTTTCAAGGCGAATCAAAGACCACCATCCGTTCAAGCATTCAACTAATCCCGGATAATCGGCGTGAACCGAGCTTGAAAGTTCTGACGAGGAAACCCATTAGGCCATCCGAGGAAGAGATTAGTCGTAACCCTCGATCACGCGGTGCCAAACTTCGCGCTGCAGAACGCGTATGAGTTCAGTTCACCAAAAGTTGAATCAGATTGAAGTTCCGACAGAGAGGGGAATCTCTGAACGGCGATTTGTCTACGGAGGGGACAGGCTCCGAGCCTCTGCCGGGGATTTTGTAGCACGAGGGAATCGACCAGTAAGAAGGCGAAAACGGTCGATACTTCTGATCATCGCGAGCCTCATGCTGACCTCTTTGCTCATCGTAGCTTCTGTATGGAATAAGATCGCGGTCAATCATCTTGTAATCGAAGTCAACGAGCTCCACTCTCGATACAACAAAATAATGAACACAAATGAGCTGCTTCGCGCAGAAATCAACCAAAAAGCAAGTCTGGAGCGCATCGGAAAAATCGCTACTGGGCAACTTCACCTTATCTCACCGAGAGAGCAGCCGGACTGGATTTACGTTGACGCTGAGCGAGCAGCCAATTTCGGTCACTAGGTGGGAGACCAATGTTGAGCACAAAGAAGAACAGGGTCATCATGTACTGGACGCAGTATAGTTCATTTCCACGTCTTTGGATCGTCCAATGGCTCCTGCTCATGTTCTTCGGCATAATCGGACTGCGTCTTTTTGTCATCCAGATAGTCGAGACGGAGAGATACCGGTCGATCGCCCAAAAGCAATATAGATCGAAGGTCATTCTTCCTGCGACGCGAGGAACCATAGTCGACCGAAATGGGATGACCATTGCAGCCAATGCAATGCATGTTTCATTTGCTGCCGATCCGCAACTTGCCGTGGATGATGCGCGAGCGATAGCTGGAAGATTTTCAGATCTGTTCGGAAAACCCAAAAGATTCTATCTGGATAAACTTTCATCCGACTCACGGTTTATCTGGCTTGAACGCGGTGTCAGCGCGACATATCGTAAGAGCATAATGCTCAGCAATCTCCAAGGAATTGTAATGCGGGATGAGCCAAAACGACTTTATTATCATGATCAGATTGCAGGACAACTCGTGGGGACAACTGACACGGATAACAATGGAATCGCGGGCGTTGAACTTGCCTTTGATAGGGAGCTCCGTGGCATTGACGGTTACGTTATTTTTCAGAGAGACGGCCTCGGCCGGGCCCGCCCCTCCGTCGATTATCCTCGGGTTGATCCGGTCGATGGCCACAATATCGTCCTTACAATTGATATGAGATTACAGGCGATCGCTGAGCGCGAACTGAAAAAAGGAATTGAAGAGAATAGCGCGGAAGGGGGGATTGTCGTGATTCTCCACCCCCAAAGCGGCGATATATTATCGATCGCCCAGTATCCGGATGTCAATCCGGCGATTTATGGAAAATTCAACCCGCAGGATCAGAAATTGCGCGCTGTGACCGATCTCTTTGAACCTGGTTCCGTATTCAAGATTGTCACGGCATCTGCAGCGCTCGAGAATTCCCTTGTCTTGCCGAGCAAAAAATTCTACGCGGAAAACGGAGTATATACCCTCCCCGGAAGAACAAAGCCCATCGTAGATACGCACAAAGAGGGTTGGATTACATTTCAGCATGCGATGGAGGTGTCTAGCAATATTGTCATGGCGAAGGTGAGCGATATAGTCGGGAGTGAGCGTTTTTATCGGACGGCGCGCAATTACGGATTCGGGATCGCGACGAACGTTGATTTTCCCGGTGAAGCGAATGGTGCTCTGAAGAAACCCGCGCAATGGTCGGGGACTACGCTGAATACCATGGCATACGGATATGAAGTTGGGGTGACACCAATGCAGCTAGCAGCAGCATACGCTGCAGTCGCGAACGACGGAATATTGATGCAACCACACCTGTTTAAACAAGAACTCGGAGTTTCAGGTTTGCCTGTGCGTGAATCTCACCCCCAAAAGATCCGAAGAGTAATATCAACCGAAACCGCACATGTCCTCACGAGTTTCCTTGAAGGAGTAGTCGAAAACGGAACGGGAAAGCCTGCACGCATTTCCGGGACTCGGGTAGCCGGCAAGACAGGGACATCCAAGAAGTATGTCGAGGGGCGTTATGAAGCGCGTAGCTACATCGCATCCTTTGTCGGTTTCTTTCCCGTGGAAGATCCGAAATTCGTCTGCCTTGTGATGCTGGATAATCCTCGAGGCCTTAACTTCACCGGGGGTACAACAAGCGCACCGGTATTCCGAAGAATTGCAGAGCAAGTGATCAACACTACCGATATGCTTGCCCGCATTCCTAACCCCATTGCAGAAGAGAAGATTGACCGGCCTCCCACTGGTGGACCAGTTGCGCCTCGCTCCGGCGATCATCCGACGTCATCTCTTTTTTCCGAGGCGCGGATCGTACCAAACGTCCAGGGGTATAGCGTCCGCCGAGCGATCAATGTGCTGCTAGATGGAAAGTTTGAGCCCGTCGTGAGCGGTTCCGGGACGGTGATTAGTCAGGAACCTGCTCCGGGTCTGCGCGCGACTCTGGGGATAAGGGTCCGACTAATCTGCCAGCCAAAATCATCCGCTGCCTTGTTTTGATGAGGCTCTCAAGGCTGCTCGAAAGAGTGACAGTCCAGAAAATGTTTCAAACACTTTACGGACAGATGGTAGTTACGCACGACGTTGAGGTTCGCTCAATTCAGTATGATTCACGAAAAGTTGAAGATGGAGATCTCTTCGTTGCAATCCGCGGCTCTCGATCGGATGGTCGAAAGTATATTGCTCATGCCGTGGAGAATGGTGCAGTAGTTGTTGTTATCGATGATGATAGTGCAATGTCCGACGCATACTTCATGCATGAGGGCGTTGTGAAGGTGGTCGTTCCAAATACGAGAACCGCGCTTGCCCAGCTGTCAATGAGGTACTATGATTTTCCTTCGGAAAAGCTAAGACTGGTGGGCGTAACGGGGACGAATGGCAAAACCACCACGACCCACCTCTTGAGATCTGTCTTCGAGTCATCAGGGAGCAAGACCGGGCTGATCGGAACCATCTCATACATTATTGGGGAAGAAATCACCCCTGCTACGCACACGACGCCCGAATCGCTTGAGCTAAACCAAGCACTTTCCCGGATGCTCGATGCAGGCTGCAATTCAGTTGTAATGGAGGTTTCCTCTCATGCTCTGGAGCAACACAGGGTGGATGGTCTCCGCTTTGAGATTGGCGTATTCACGAACCTCACTCATGATCATCTCGACTACCACCGGAACATGGAAGAATACTTCCGAGCGAAGAAGCTACTCTTTGACTCGTTGCCGAAGGAATCATGGGCCGTGATAAATCTTGACGATCCATGGGCGACAAGAATTGCGACAGGGACAGAAGCACATACCATTTCTTACGGGATCGAAGCAAATGCTGACATCCAAGCAAATCGCATATCCGCGACTCTCAGTGGCCTCAGTTTCATCATTCGGCATGGCGGTGAGGACGATAGAATCGAATCCCCCCTTATCGGCAGATTCAATGTCTACAACATTCTAGCGACGTTCGGGACTGCGCTTGCCCTGGGAATTCCCAAGGCGAAGATCGTCGACTCGATTCGCACCGCGGGTCCGGTGACCGGACGATTTGAACCGATTTCATCGACGATCGGATGGACCGCAATCATCGATTATGCGCACACTCCTGATGCCCTGGAGAAGGCACTCCTTGCGGCACGAGATCTCGCTGACAATAAATTAGGTGGGCGTATCATCACCGTCTTTGGATGCGGGGGCGATCGAGATCGTTTGAAGAGGCCACTCATGGGTACCATTGCCGCGAAACATAGCGACATTGTCATTGTCACTTCCGATAACCCTCGGCATGAGGACCCGCAAATCATTATTGACGAGGTAATGTCAGGGATCCCGAATGGTGCTCATGCCCTCCGTGAGCCGGATAGAGCCAACGCAATATCCTTGGCATTGTCGAGGGCCAACCGAGGCGACCTCATCATCATAGCCGGGAAGGGTCACGAGAACTACCAGGTTGTCGGTGACGAGAAGAGAAACTTTAGCGACCGTGAACAGGTCGAGGATTTTCTGCGCAGACATAAATGATACTATCTCTCAGGGACCTGCTCCGAATACCCCACCTCGCTACGGTAAACCTTCCGGCGGCCAAGTCATTTTCTGGAGCCTGCACGGACACGAGATCCCTAAGATCGAATGAGATCTATTTTGCAATCCGCGGAGAACACTTGGATGGCCATAACTTTGTCGGCGCTGCATTTGACCGTGGGGCCGGATGCGCTGTCATCGATTCCCACGCGAATCCAACACAGTGGCGATCATACCCGCTCGTCATTGTGGAAAACACGACAAGAGCGTATGGGAATCTAGCGAACATCTGGCGGAACAAATATGATATTCCTGTGATAGCTGTCGCCGGGAGTAACGGTAAGACCACAACGAAGGAAATGATTAGGGCAGTCCTGGGCACACGATATTGTGTGCTGAGCACCGAAGGAAATCTGAACAATCATATCGGGGTTCCCCAATCATTATTGAGGTTGAACGCTAAACATGAGATCGCAGTCATTGAGGTTGGAACAAATCATTTCGGGGAACTAGAGCATCTTTGTGAGATTCTCGAACCGACACACGGACTCATTACAAATGTTGGACGTGAACACTTAGAGTTCTTTGGAAATCTCTCGGGAGTTGAAGCGGCCGAGGGCGAACTGTTCACCAGCCTCGCTCAATCGGGGACGGCATTTGTCAATACCGATGATGCACATGTTCTGCGTCAGGCGAGGATAGTCAGAAGGACGGTAACGTATGGCTTTTCCAAGCGCTCGAACCAGGTGCGCGGTCAGTTTCTCCGCGCCCGGAAGAACGGATGCGTAGATTTCTCTGTCCACACCGGTACGGGATCGGAATTTGTCGTCCGATTATCGGTGCCTGGTAGACATGCCATGATGAACGCCCTTGCTGCGGCCAGCGTGGGTCTCTCTTTCGAGGTTCGAACAAGGGATATTCAAACCTCGTTGAGCCGTTTTGTCCCGATAGGGAAAAGGATGGAAGCTTTGGAGGTGGCAAGCGTGAGAATCCTGAATGATACTTATAATGCCAACCCGGACTCGGTAATTTCCGCACTTAGTACTCTCAAATCAATGAAATCCGAAGGGAAAAAGATCGTTGTTCTTGGCGATATGCTGGAATTGGGGAGATCCTCCATCCGTCAACATATTATACTCGGCAAAACTATGGGAAAGATGCGCCTCGAATACCTTTTGACCATCGGCGAGATGGCTCGGCATCTATGTAACGCAGTTCGTGTGAAAGCGAAGGTTCATTTCGAGAAGAAGCAGCACTTGGCTGAGTATCTCGCAGACATCCTCTCACCAGGCGACATCGTTCTTGTCAAGGGATCGAGGGGCATGAAGATGGAGGACATCGTGACCTACATCGTGAACCGACTTAGGAAAAAGGCGGCATGAATCTGCTCAAAGGGATTGTGCTCCGAAAAACTCTGCCTATTTTAGTGGGCCTGATGAGTGCTATTGATGTGATGGACAGCCTAGCGCGTGGAAGCGCCTAGAAATGTCAAAAGGGAACTAATGCTCTATTATCTCTTGGAGGTTATACGGAGAAGGTTCAATCCGCCCGGCTTCGGCTTGTTCCACTATATATCGTTTCGCGCCGGAGCATCGGCGATCACAGCTCTGGTAATTGCGTTTTGGCTCGGACCCAAGATCATACGCCTTCTCAGGGAGCACCAGATCGGTGAGTCTGCGAAACTCGAGGCTCCCAAAAGCCATCTGACGAAAGCCGGCACCCCCACAATGGGTGGGCTTATAGTAATCTCTGCTATCATCGTGCCGTCTCTCCTATGGGCCGATTTGTGGAACGGCTATGTGCAGATTATCCTGTTTGTGACGACAATGCTTGGCGCGGTGGGGTTTCTTGACGATTACCTGAAGGTCGTAAAGAATAAGCCAAAAGGATTGATTGAAGAGTATAAACTCTTCGGTCAGATCTTTGTCGGATTGGTCGTGGGAAGCGTGATTTATTTTTTCCCCCAGTACATCGACATTGATCTGTGGAAGCTGAAATCGAGCACAACGATGCCCTTCTTCAAGAATATGGAAGTCGACTTTGGATTGCTCTACATTCCCATGGTGATATTTGTCATTGTAGCGACGAGCAATGCGGTCAATCTGACGGATGGTCTCGACGGGCTTGCTGCCGGGACCGTTGGAATCGTGGGGCTCACACTGGCCGTGATGTGCTACATTTCTGGGCGTACGGACCTCAGCTGGTACCTGACGATTCCCTTCCTTCGCGGTAATGGCGAGCTCAGTATATATTGTGCTGCCCTGGTAGGTGCTTCGCTGGGCTTCCTGTGGTTCAATGCCTACCCCGCGCAAGTCTTTATGGGCGATACGGGCTCACTCGCACTTGGAGGTGCAATCGGCACGCTTTGCGTCCTCACGAAGAAAGAACTCTTGCTTCCGACTCTCGGAGGGGTTTTTCTGATGGAAACTGCGTCGGTGATAATTCAGCGCACGTATTTTAAGTACACAAGGCAAAAGTACGGTGAGGGGAAACGGGTCTTTAGGATGGCTCCTCTTCATCACCACTTCGAGATGATCGGCTGGCCGGAGCCGAAGATAGTCACCAGGTTCTATATCATCGCCATTCTCCTGATGATCCTGAGTTTAGCCACCTTTAAAGTGCGCTGACGTCATGGAAGAGATCGGGACCGTAAACGACACAGTTATGGAAACATCGAGCGTACGGGGAAAGAGAATCTCAGTAATAGGTGCTGCTCGTAGCGGCCTTGCCGTTGCACAATTGCTCCGCCAGCGCGGTGCAATAGTCTTCGTCACTGACAGCAGTCGGGAGGAATTACTAGCATCGTCGACATCAGTACTCCGATCCCTGGGCATTGAGGTGGAGACTGGTGCCCATACGAAGCGCGCTCTTGATTCCGATCTAATCGTTGTCAGTCCCGGAATACCGTCGACCCTCCCCATCCTCCGTGAGGCAGAAGGAAGGGGGGTGAAAATCATCAGCGAGCTGGAGTTAGCGAGCTGGTTCTGTCGGGCGCCAATCATCGGTGTAACGGGGACAAATGGGAAAACAACTACCACGAGTTTGATTGGAAGGATATTCCATGATGCGAAACGCAGGCATTACGTCGGCGGGAATATTGGGATACCCTTCTCCTCTCTCATCCCGGACCTTGATGAAAACGCCGTGGCAATTCTCGAAATCAGTAGTTTCCAGCTTGATCACATCTCTTCATTTAGACCGCGGGTTTCAGTACTGCTGAATATTACTCCAGATCACTTGGACAGGTATGAAGGCAATTTTGAAAAATATGTGGAATCGAAATGTAGAATATTCAAGAATCAAACGATTCAAGATTATCTTCTATACAATTTTGATGACGAGCAAATATTCAACCATGTCAAGCGTTTGGCAACAACTCATGTCCGGGCAATCCCGTTCGGGCTCCAGCAACGTTATGGCGAGGGAGCATTCATAGAGCAGGGTAAATTGGTTACGGTCTTTGAGAAAAAGCGTTCAGAGATCATCGAGATTGATCGGATAAGCATACGAGGAGTGCATAATCTCTATAATTCCATGGCCGCGACACTCGTCGGAGTAATCTTCAATATTCCCGTTCCATCGCTACGAGCCACATTATCAAATTTTAAGGGTATTGAACACAGGCTCGAATTCGTTCGTGAATTGCATGGAGTGACTTACGTCAATGATTCGAAGGCCACAAATACTGATTCGGTTGCCTATGCGCTTCAATCATTCAAGCAGCCGATTATTCTCATGCTCGGAGGGCGTGACAAGGGGAATGATTATTCACTTCTCCATGCTCTCGTCAGGAAGCACGTAAGATCAGTCGTCGCCATCGGGGAATCTGCCGATAAAGTCTATCATGCTTTCAGCGGAGTAGTGAAGGTTGTAAAGGCACATTCAATGCAGGAAGCTGTTCACACTGCCTCCAGCCTGGCCTCGCCGGGCGATGTCGTTCTGCTCTCTCCGGCGTGCGCGTCGTTCGATTGGTTTGAAAACTACGAGCATCGTGGCCGGTCCTTTAAACAATTTGTGAATTCTCTCTAGCAATTCATGGATGACCATCGAAATCATATCGACCTGGCGCTTCTGATCTCGGTGCTTTCTCTGATGCTGCTTAGCCTGGGAGTTGTTTATAGCGCCTCAGCGTCTTACGCTATGGCGAAGTACGGCGAGAGTGAGAAAATGTTGTTAAGCCATGCCATCAAGGTCTTCTTGGGCATGATCTGCCTCTTTGTCGGACTGAAAATCGACTACCATAAGCTCCAGCGATTCACAAAATTGGGAATTTTCAGCGCCGTTGTCCTTCTCGTTATTACCTTACTGCTCGGCGGCGAGGCAAAAGGGGCCACGCGCTGGCTGCGCTGGAGCAGTATTGGTTTCCAGCCATCGGAATTCGCCAAATACGCGCTCTTATTCCACCTTTGCACGCTGATCAGCATGAAGGGCGAGCTCATTCGCGACTTGAAGAGAGGATTGGTTCCACTGATGGTATGGATTGGGCTGGTCTCAGGATTGGTAATGCTGCAACCAAATTTCAGCATGGCATCAATGATATTCTTAATCAGTTTTGTGATGCTCTTTCTCGGAAGAGCGAGAATGTCCCATCTTGCGCTCATATTTGCCGTCCTTCTCCCCGTGCTTGCGGTTTACATGATGGGGGCCGAATACCGTCGTGCACGAGTCGTGGGGTTTCTCAGTGGGGGCAGCGCAAAGACCAACTACCAGGTCTGGCAGGGGATTCTTGGATTTGGAAACGGCGGCATTTTTGGTGTAGGACCAGGAGAGAGCAAGCAGCGTGATTTCTTCCTGCCAGAGTCGTATGGAGACTTCGTCTTCTCGATCGTCGGTGAAGAGTATGGATTTGTCGGGACAATGTTCGTTATGATCGTATTCCTAGTCATAATGATTCGAGGCTTCCGGATCGCACGATTCGCTCTCGATAGTTTCGGACGAAATCTTGCCGTCGCCATTACGTGCGCGGTTACCCTCTATGCGCTCATCAACGGCGGCGTGACGCTTGGGATCTTCCCGACGACAGGATTGCCCATGCCGTTTGTCAGTTATGGGGGCTCGTCGATGGTTTTTTCGGCTGCTGCTCTTGGCGTGCTGTTGAACATCTCCTCTCAGACGGATCTCCACCCTCGAGCTCGCCAGGTTCCCGTCGTTGGGTCCGTCAGTTCAGACGAAGTGGCAGTCAGGAAGGTATATTGATGTGGAGTCTCTGCGAGCCTTATTCGCTGGCGGGGGTACTGGCGGCCATTTGTTCCCCGCTATTGCCATCGCGGATGAGATGCGTCGGATGGAACCGTCTGCAGACATACTCTTTATCGGGACGAGGGACAAAATTGAGTCTCGAATAGTTCCGCAGAGGGGCTATAAGTTCCGTACAATCTGGATCAGCGGCTTTCACAGAGGCTGGAATGTTCGAAATCTAATGTTTCCTTTGAAGCTCATAACGGCAATGATTCAATCTCGCTCCATCATGGCCTCGTTTGGGCCGGATGTGGTCGTCGGGACCGGAGGATATGTCGCAGGGCCGGTATTGAATGCGGCATTCAAGTTTAATATTCCAGCGCTCATTCACGAGCAGAACAGTTATCCCGGCGTCACTACTCGGATGCTGGCCCGCAATGCAGATGAAGTGCATTTAACGTTTGAAAGGTCCAAGAAATATCTCGCCCGAATCGATAACGTTTTTGTCTCTGGGAATCCCACCCGCGACGACCTCATGCATGCCAACCGAGAGGACGCGTTGCGGTATTTCACCTTTTCAGCGCGTGATCCAAGACTCACTCTTCTGGTTTTCGGCGGCAGCCTGGGAGCACATTCGATCAATCTCGCTATCAGGTCTCTTGTTGACCGTTTCGTAGAGCAAAACTTTCGGCTGATCTGGCAAACAGGTCAACACGATCTCCCCATGGCGCGGGATGCCTCGGCCAGTCACGGGAACGGGTCACTTTGGGTTGGCGATTTCATCGATCGGATGGATTACGCCTATGAAGCGAGCGATCTCGTTATCTGTAGGGCCGGGGCGACAACAATAGCGGAGCTCTCGCTTCTCGGCAAGCCAGCAATTCTTGTTCCGTATCCCCTCGCGTCAGCAGGGCACCAGCTCGAAAATGCTCAGTCCTTGGTTGACGCCGGTGCAGCGATCCTGCTGAACGATGATGAACTTTTGGAGAGACTCATGCCTGCGATAGTGGAATCGTGCGCTCAGGATCGCCTCCGCTCAATGAGTGATAAAAGCAGGAATCTTGGCCGACCCAACGCCGCTGCCGACATCGCCCGAAGGGCGATCGCTCTGGCGGAACGACATCGGGGAAAGTTAAACAACATTGCATGAATCATCAACAATTGCCGCCAGGTTCGAAAGTGTTCAAGTATAAACTGGATTTCTATTACCAGCAATCGCTGGTTTACCTCGTCACACTCCTGCTCTATGGTGGTGTCCGAGGGACTATCACACTTGATCGACTTCCTTCGCTTGTGGCGGATCCGATTCTTTACATCATTATCCTATTCGTCCTTCTGTCCTTTCTTGTCCTAGCTCTCAACCGGGCTCGCGACCGAAGGCTTATTCTAACTCCCGATCGAATGATATTCCATAACAAGTTTCGGGAGCGTGAAATTCTCTTCGACGAAATTGAATGGTTTCATATAGGCCGTGAGCGATCGGTGCAAACAGCCGGACGGTCACAAGTCATTGTCTTCAAAATCAAGAACCGCAAGCGGCTTTTCCGAATTCGTATCGGGCGATACGAGCGAAATAGAGAACTGTACCACGAAATGCAACACATCGCCGAAGGATTGCCCAAGGGAAGGCGCTTCATCTTTGGCTTGCAATGAGCACGAATAAAATTCATAGAAAGGGCCTGCGATGATCACTCTCCAGTATGTCGTCATCGGACTTATGGCCGGTGTCCTCGCTGGGACTCTCGGGATTGGTGGAGCAATCTTCATTGTACCGGCCCTCGTCTTTTTCTTTGGATGGGAACAGCATATGGCTCAAGGTACAACTCTGGCAATGCTAGTACCTCCGATCGGCATCCTGGCGGTCTGGAAATATTACCAGGCCGGACATGTGAACCTGGGGGTCGCGGGAATAATGTGTATCGGTTTCTTCATCGGAGGATACTTTGGCGGTGTGATTGCTAACCAGCTTCCAGCAGAGACATTACGGAAAATGTTTGGTATCCTGCTCATGATCGTATCCCTCAAAATGATTTTCGGCAAATAATGTTCAGTTCCATCAGGAAAATACATTTTGTAGGGATCGGCGGCATAGGCATGAGTGGTATAGCCGAAGTGTTGATTGACCAAGGATTCAAGGTGAGCGGTTCAGATAGGGCCCTTGGCAGTGTCACAGAACGGTTACGCGACCTTGGCGCCGAAATCTTTGATGGGCATCAGGCCCGTCATCTCCGCGAGGACGTCGATGCTGTCGTCTATTCCTCAGCTGTTGCGCCGGACAACCCCGAGATTGTTGAAGCACATAGAAGAAACATACCTGTGATCCGACGCGCGGAGATGCTTGCCGAGGTCATGCGACTTAAGTATGGAATTGGAATCGCGGGAACACATGGAAAAACGACCACCACATCAATGGTGAGCCTTGTCCTCATGGAAGGCGAACTAGATCCAACTGTCATCGTTGGGGGAAAGCTTTCAGGGCTGGGCGGGACAAACGCCAGACTGGGACAGGGTGATTTCATCGTCGTTGAGGCCGATGAGTTTGACCGGTCGTTCTTGTCGATCACTCCGACGATCGCCGTTCTCACCACGCTTGAGACCGATCACTTGGACTGTTATAGAGATCTCGATGATATAAAACAAGCTTTCGTTCAATTCGCGAACAAAGTTCCCTTCTACGGGTTTGTGGTCCTCTGCCTCGACGAACCAGCACTCCAAGATATCATGCCGAGGGTGAGCCAGAGAAGGGTAATTAGCTATGGTTTTAATCCTCAAGCAGATATCCAGGCTGTCGATATCCGCCAGGTGGAGAATACCACAAACTACACAGTTCTCCGAAATACTCATGAATTGGGAGATATCACCCTGCATGTTCCCGGCAAACACAATGTTCAGAATTCTCTTGCCGCGATAACCGTGGGACTTGAATTGGGAGTATCGTTTCCAAGAGTCAAAGGAGGTATCGAACGATTTACAGGTGTGTACCGTCGGTGGGAGTTGAAAGGTGAGATGGGTGGCATTACGCTTTACGATGATTATGCCCACCATCCAACCGAATGCCGGGCCACCCTGGCAGGGGCAAAAAGCGGGTGGCGGCGCCGACTCGTCTGTGTATTTCAGCCGCACCTTTATTCGCGCACGAGGGATTTCTATGAAGAATTTGGCAAGGCATTCCTACTGTCTGATATTCTGATCGTGACGGATATCTATCCAGCCCGCGAGGAACCTATCCAGGGAATCACGGGTGAATTGATAACCGTGGCCGCGCGGACATATGGTCATAAAAATGCTCATTACGTTCCCGCGAAAGAAGACGTACCAAAGACCCTCCTGGGAGTTGTGGAAAAGGGTGATATCGTTATTACTATGGGTGCTGGTGATATCTGGAAATATGGAGAAGAGTTCCTGAAAGAGCTCAGGCTGAAGGAAGAATTGTGAGAGATCTCGCATGCTGAATATAGATGATATACGAAAATTCTTTCGAGGTCACCTCGCGATCAGTGAGCCATTGAGGGATTACACGTCTTTCAGAATTGGCGGACCCGCGGACTATTACTTTGAGCCAGCCGATAAAGAGGATACGGTAGAGATCATTTCCTATCTGCAACAACAGAAATTCCCCTTCATGATTCTCGGCCGTGGCACCAACATGCTTATCAGCGATGAAGGGATACGGGCAGCAGTTCTCAATCTTGAATCAGGATTGGGAGAACTTAGACTTGAAGAGGATCGCGTGATCGCGGACGCGGGCGTAAGCATTGCACGGTTCGTGGACTTTTGTGTGCAACGGGGGTTCAAGGGTGTCGAAATGCTAGCCGGAATTCCAGGGACGGTTGGTGGTGCGATTATGATGAACGCCGGAGCCTACGGTGGTGAGATATCAGATTATCTCGTTAACGTTCACGCTCTCCGCAATGGGACGCTCGTTTCTCTTAACAAGGATGAGTGTGGATTTACATATAGGAAATCCGGTTTTGAGGGTACGACCATTCTTGGAGCGAGTTTTCGACTTCCGCACGGTGAGAAGTCGGAGATCGCACGAATCCGAAAAGAATTGCTACTGAAAAGGAATCGGAGCCAACCTCTAAATTTTCCGAATTCCGGGAGCATATTCAAGAACCCTCCAGGGAATTTTGCAGCGACGCTAATTGAAAAGGCTGGCCTTAAGGGATCAAAGAAGGGAAATGCCCAGATATCCGAGAAACACGCGAATTTTATTATCAATCTTGGCGGAGCGAAGGCCCAGGATGTCCTCGAGCTCATCGATCTGGCTCGGAGTATCGTACATGACCAATTCGGTATCAACCTTGAATTGGAAGTGAAGCTAATGGGGTTCACAAAAGACATTTCACGAGAGGTTAGCGGATGACCGATACCGTCCCAAGGGTCTCCCGCCCGGCGCCGATAAACTCGTCAAGACGATGGGAAATAGGGATTATGATATTGGTTCTGGCGTGCATGTTTCTTCTCTGTCCGGCATCGTGGAAGTGGCGTAAATCGCTCCGCGTCCAAAGTGCTCTCATCGATGGAGAAAAGGTTGTTTCAAGTTCCCAAATCTCGGCACTCGCGGGCCTGCAACTGAAATCGCCCCTTTCCAGCACCGATCTGTATGCAATCCGAAGGGGCGTGCTTATGAATCCTTTTATTGAGGGGGTGAGGATCAGTCGACAATATCCGGACGTGGTGCACATCCGGGTGAAGGAACGCCAACCTGTCGCCTCACTGAACAGTGGTGGGATGTTCTACGTCGATCTCCATGGTATTCTTCTCCCCCCTGTCCAGTCCGGTAAAAGTTTTGATCTTCCGATCATCAGTGGCGTTGCCCCGTTGAAAGGAACTATTCCCGGGGATGCAATCAGGGATGGAGATGTCTTAGCAGCAATCGAGCTTCTGGAAATCGCTCGCGAGATCGATCCGACGTTGTATCATTTTATTTCTGAAGTCAACATGAATCACGGAAAGGATGTAATCCTTTATTCGACGGATCTTGCAGTACCGATCTACATTGGGCGACACGACATAGCATTCAAACTATTGACCCTTCAGACTTTCTGGAATAAGATCGTTAAAGCAAGTAAACCCGAACAGCTGCAGTACATTGACCTGCGATTCGCGGATCAGGTTGTGATTCGACTGCAGGAGTCAAGACAGTCAAGTTCTCGGGTAACTCTCTAAGTCTATCGAAAGGATGTGAATGATGGAACAGGAAATTATCGTTGGGCTGGATATCGGGACCACAAAGGTATGTGCCATCGTTGCTTCGATTGACGAGGGTGGACGGTTTAATGTCCTGGGAATAGGAAGAAGCCCCTCAGACGGATTGACGAGAGGCGTCGTTACCAATATCGATAAGACCGTCCGATCGATCCAGAGCGCCGTCGGGGAAGCGGAGTCTCGATCAGGTGTGAGAATTCAATCTGTGATCGTCGGGATAGCCGGTGATCACATCCAATCGTTCCAAAGCCGTGGAGTAATTGCCATCAGCGGACCGGAGAACGAGATCAACCAGGCCGACGTGAATCGCCTTATCGAGGATACGAAGCGGGTTGCTCTTCCCTCCGACAGGAGAATTATCCATGTCATTCCTCAGGAATTTATTATCGACGGACAGGATGGAGTTTGCGACCCAGTCGGTATGTCAGGTGTCAGACTTGAAGCCAACGTGCATATCATCACCGGACTAGTGACCGCCGCCCAGAATATCTATAAATGCGTCCAAAGGGCCGGATTGCACATTCGTGATATCGTACTCGAACCCCTCGCATCCAGTTACGCTGTCCTCGATGAGGAGGAGAAGGAAGTCGGGATCGCCCTTCTCGACGTGGGTGGAGGGACGACGGATCTTGCAGTTTTTGAAGATCGGACGATTCGCCATACAGCGGTCATTCCCTTTGCCGGAAACCAAGTGACAAATGACATTCGGAAAGGCCTGGGTGTGCTCATAGAACAGGCCGAAAAGCTTAAGTGTAAACACGGCTTCGCGTATCTCCCAGGAGTCGTCGATGACGAACCAATCACCATTCCTGGAATCGGCGGCCGCCCTCCTCTGGAAATCGACAAAAGATTGCTTGCTCAGATTATTCAGCCAAGAATTGAGGAGATTTTCGAGATCGCTGCTATGGAAATCAAACGCTCAGGATACTCTCGTCATCTGTCGGCAGGGGTGGTCCTGACAGGCGGCGGGTCTCTTATCAAAGGTGCCGCTGAGCTTGCGCGCGAGGTTCTCGGGATGCCAGTCAAAATCGGCATCCCCGGTGGATTCAACGCGGGTCTGGTTCGCGAGATCGAAAACCCGATGTACGCAACCTGCGTCGGATTGGTATTGCATGGACTGCGTCATAAAAACGTTGCGCAGCATGCTTTCGACGGAAACGGCAAGTCGAATGGCAGCGGCTCGATCAAAAAAGTCATTGGGAAAATGAAAAGCTGGTTCGATGAGCTGTAGCGAAATTGAAAAATACCTAATCCATCATACTATCATATCACATTATAAGGAGAAACGATAGTGATCGAACTCGATAGTTACTTCGACCACGGTGCGAAGATCCGTGTTGTGGGCGTCGGCGGCGGCGGTGGAAACGCCGTTACAAGCATGATCGATAAACGACTGCAAGGCGTCGACTTCTTCGCGATAAACACAGACAGCCAAGCGCTGGAAAGGAATAAGGCTCCCAATAAGGTTCAGATTGGTAAAAACCTTACTAGGGGCCTTGGGGCTGGAGCCGATCCCTCAATCGGACAACGTGCCGTCGAAGAGGATCGGGACGAGATCGCACGATCGCTTGCTGGAAGCGATATGGTATTTGTCACTGCGGGGATGGGAGGAGGGACGGGAACCGGGGGGGCTCCTATAGTTGCGAATATTGCGAAAAGTCTCGGGGCCCTTGTCGTCGGAATCGTCACGAAGCCATTTACGTGCGAGGGCAAGAAGCGAATGGCCCAAGCGGAATCGGGAATCGATGAGATGAAAAAACAGGTAGATACCCTTATCATGATCCCTAATCAAAAGCTACTCTCGATTGTGGAGCGCAACACTCCGCTCCAGGAAGCCTTTGACAAGGCGAATGATGTCCTTTATAACGCGACTCGCGGCATCTCTGAGCTCATCACGACGCCGGGTCTCATCAACGTTGATTTTGCTGATGTGCGAACCATCATGCGCGAGATGGGAGATGCTCTCATGGGTTCTGGGCTCTCTACCGGTGAGAATCGTGCTATCGAAGCAGCTCATGCAGCTATCTCGAGTCCCCTGCTTGAGGGAGTATCGATAGCTGGTGCACTTGGTGTGCTTGTTAACGTCACCGGAGGACCCACGATGTCACTCGTTGAAGTGGATGAGGCAGTCAGTGTGATCCATGAAGCAGCGGGCGAGGAAGCCAATGTCATCATGGGCGCCGTGATCGATGAAAACCTCGGTGAAGAGATGATGGTAACAGTTATCGCGACAGGATTTAACAAACGCGGGGTTGGATCCGTGCGCGTCGCTAAACCAATAGCAAAAGTAATTGACCGAATCCCGGCAGGCCTCCATGATTTGCAGAAGCTGGATGAGCCCGCTTTCATGCGAAAGGGCATCGACATCACGCTGAATCCATTTAAGTCGGATGAGACAGAACAGCCCAGGTCGACGAGTGCTGCCGATGCCGAGAAGCCCGCGTTTCTCAGGAAAATCATGGACTGAGACCGATAGACTTGACCTGGGATCCGCCGGTTTTGACTGCGTTCTCTTCTAAGAGCAGCGCACCCCGTGGGGGGGTGCGCTGAGCTTATATCGATTTGTCCCTCACTTTCTGACATGCTACTCGTGACTCTCCCGCCTTGTAAGTTGCCTTTGCCTTGTCGCTTTCATAACTTTATTATGTGAGAGCAAATGCAGCAGTGGTTATTCTCCTCGTAATCTCCACGTACCCCGCGCTCGAGGCGCAAAATACACGAGTGAGCAGCGCCTTCAAGATCGCCCGACTGAAGTATTCTGGCGGAGGAGACTGGTATAATGATCCTCAGGAAGAGGTCAATCTGTTAAAGTTCGTCCGGCAAGTCACCCTCGTCGATGTCGACCCAGTGTACGAGTTCGTAGAGGCATCAGACTCGAGGATTTTTACTTACCCCTTCATCTTTGTCACGGGACATGGAAATATGGTTTTCTCCGACCTGGAGAGGAGAAACATTCGAACATATTTAGAAAACGGTGGATTCATCTACGCTGACGATGACTACGGAATGGACAAAGCATTCCGACGCGAAATTCAGAAAATCTTCCCGGAACAACAGTTGACAGAGCTACCCTTTTCTTTCGGACTCTATCATATTCACTATGAATTTCCTAATGGCCCTCCGAAAACCCATCAACATGACGGCAAACCCCCTCAGGGCTTCGGGTTGTTTCACAAAGGGAGACTTGTGCTTTATTATACCTACGAATCCAATCCGAGTGATGGGTGGAATGATCCAGAGGTTCATGGCGACTCGCCCGAGACGCATGAACAGGCACTTCACTTTGGAACGAATATTGTGGTCTGGGCGTTGACGCATTGATGAACTGTAGAGGAACGGCATTGAAAGACGTGGACACGGCCAGTATTTACAGGGAAATCGTGAGTCGCCTTCAGCGCGTCCGCCGAAAGGAGGCCAGGCTTTCACTCCTGTTCGGCGTGCTGATTTCCGCGCTTGTCCTGCTCTCCGTTTCCCTCGCCGGGATTCTCCTTGAACAGATTTTTTCATTTGATCCCATCGGTCGCGCACTGATCTATTTTCTTGCCTGCGCCGGAGTCTCGGTGACAATGCTTCGGTGGATGGGAGTGCCACTCCTGAAGCTCGTTAAGGTGCTTGGTGTGGAGGATGATGATGCCACTGCGCGGAAGGTGGGTTTGCATTTTTACCCCATCCGCGATCGCTTGCTCGATGCCCTCCAAATGTACAGAGGCAGGCAAAGCCCTGCGACAAACTACTCCGTGACGCTTGTCGATGCCTCTTTTCACGACCTCTACCGGGATATCCGTGACTTGGATTTCTGCGAATCCGTGAGTGATGGTCGGTTGCGATGGATCCGGAAGAAGGTTCTTTATCTCCTTGCTTTGGCAGTTTGCATTTTTGCCGTCTCTCCCTCGAGCTTTATCAATTCCGTATACCGGATTGCCAATTACGGCCAATCTTTCGGTGCTGCTCCAGCGACTGAATTCGACGTCGAGCCAGGAAATATAAAAATAGTCCGCGGACAGAGTGTCCACGTTACAGTGCGAACGAGGGGCAATCGGGTTCATACTCTTACTCTACTCAGCCGTGCTACCGGAGAAGATAACTTCGAATCACAAAATGTCAGCCCCGGCGGTGATGGGTTGTTCCGCGCCAGTCTCGATAACATCAGGACCAGCACCGAGTACCTTGTCGCGTCCGCAGATCGGAAGAGCACTCTCTTCAATGTGACTGTCCTCGACCGACCCCTTCTCCGATCTCTGCAAATCAAAGTCATTTCCCCTGCCTATACTCGCATCCCCCCGAAGACTCTGGATGAAAACATCGGTGACATCGTAGCCTACCGGGGCTCGCGGGTTGTATTGCAGGTGATCTCAAGCAAGGATCTCGTCTCAGCCAGCCTACAATTTGGTGACAGCACGAAGCTCCCGCTTACCGCGCGAGGCACTCACGCGGGGATCACCTTTAGCGTGCAGAAGAACACGACGTACCACCTACTTCTTGCGGATGAATCCGGTCTCGTAAATCTTGATCCTGTCGACTATTCGATCAAGATTATTCCCGATGAGTATCCGATAGCCGAGATTCTTTCTCCGGCCAGGAACGTGGATCTCACTGGAGATATGAGAATGGATTTAGTGATCCGAATAAGAGATGATTTCGGATTTTCACGCCTTCGGCTGGCATATCGCTTAACGCAGTCGAAGTATGAGAAGCCTTCCGAGGCGTTTTCCTTTCTTGACGTTCCCCTGATGAAAAAGGATCAATCACCGGCTGAGGTCGCCTTCCGCTGGGACCCTTCTAAGTTGAACCTCGTTCCTGATGATGCCGTTTCTTACTGCGCCGAAGTGTATGATAATGATGTCGTGAGCGGACCTAAATCGAGTCGCAGTGAAACGTACCTGTTACGCGTCCCTTCTCTCGAAGAAGTATTCGCGGATATCACCGAGAAGCACGATCGCTCCGTGGAGTCCATTCAGGATGTTGCTAAAGAAACGGAGGAGCTTAGGAAGGATATCGAGAGTATTCAACGTGAGATGAAGGGTGGCCGTAACAGAATGGATTGGCAACAGCAACAGAAGGCCGAAGCCATGATCCAGCGATATGAAGCGATGAAGGATAAACTCAATGAAGCTTCCCAAAACCTCCAGGAAGCAGTCAAGAAGATGCACGATAATGCGGTGCTCTCAAAGGAAACCCAGCAGAAATTTGAAGAACTAAAGGAACTTATTGAAAAGCTCAAATCGCCCGACCTCCAGGAAGCGCTCAGGAAGTTGCAGGAGTCGATGAAGAATCTTTCCCCCGAAGAACTCAGGCGCGCAATGGAACAACTCACGCTGTCCCAAGAACAGTTTCGGAGCGCCCTGGAAAGGACAATCCAGCTTCTAAAACGAATACATATCGAGCAGAAATTGGATGAACTAGTCAAACGGGCCGATGACTTAAGACAGCAGCAGGCCGGCGTGAAACAGGATGCTTCAAGAATAGATCCTGGTGACGAGAGAAAACGAAATGAGCTCGCGATGAAACAGAAGGGTCTGCTCGGCCCACTGGAGTCCCTTCAACGAGAGACGTCGGAATTGAAGAAGCAAATGGAGGAATTTCCCCAGGAGATGCCGACTGAGGCAATGAATAAGGCTGACTCCGGTCTTGTTAACAAGGAAATGAAATCGAAAATGTCGAGATCAGCTCAGCAAATGGAATCGGGGAACACGCAGAAAGCGCTAGAGGAACAGCAGGAAATCCAAGAAGGCCTGGCTGAGTTTGGGGAACAATTGAAGCAAGTGCAAAAATCGCTGCAGGAACGGCAGACGGCACAAATCATAAACCAAATGCGGAAACAGATCGAGGACTTGATCGAGCTGTCGGAGAGACAGGAAGCGCTCTCGGACGTCACAAAGAATCTTGAGCCGAACTCCCAGCGATTTCCCAAGACTGCCGATCAACAGAGTAATCTCTTAAACGATGTAGGGAATGTAGCTAATTCGCTCGGTGAGCTGGGCAAGAAATCGTTTGCCGTATCGCCCGAGATGGGCCGGGAAATCGGAAATGCCATGCGCGAGATGTCGGAGGCGTTACAGAATATGGAAAACAGAAACCCCAATGGATCCTCCTCGAAGCAAATGCAGGCCATGTCCTCCCTCAACCGCACAGCGATGTTGCTGAGAGATGCACTGAACGGAATGATGGAGGGGGGCCAGGGTGGCATGGGGATGGCAGGATTGATGGGCCGCCTCGGTCAGATGGCAAGCCAGCAGGGCAGGATCAATACCGGTACGGAACAAGCTATGGGGATGGGTCAGGGACAAGGGCAGATGATGACGCCACAACAACAGGCCGAGTATCAAAGGCTCGCAGGCGAGCAGGCCGCCGCACAAAAATCCCTGAAGCAGCTGTCGGAGGAAGCCAAAAATAGTTCGGATTTCAGCAAACTTCTTGGTGACCTCACGCACATCGCTCAGGAGATGCAGGAGGTCGTATCTGACCTCCAACAAGGAAACGTCAACCCGAATACTTTAAAGGAACAGGATCGGATCCTTTCTCGCCTTCTAGACTCCCAACGTTCGATGAGGGAACGCGATTATGAAAAACGGCGCATCGCTGAAATCGGGAAGGCGATTCAGCATTCAAGCCCGGCGGAATTAGACTTGATGACACAGGAAGGGAGGGACAGGCTGCGTGAAGAGCTGCTTAAAGTGAAGGAAGGAAAATACTCACGAGATTATGAGGAGCTCATTAGGAAATATTTCGAGCAGCTCAGCCGAGAGGAAAAGACCCATTGAAGGGCGGACAGGCAGCGTGGCACGCGGAATTGGATCAGGACCTGTTGTGTGCTTATTGCCGATGCCCAGCTGACACAGGGTGGACTCGACCTCCTGACAAGGTCATTGGTCCTTAAGCAGAAGGCGAATCTCTCCCAGTCGTGACTAGAATCAGCGAGTGAAGAAGCGCTCCCGATAGCGATTAATTCGAGCTCGGAAATCTATCGCTGCCTCGCGAGCCCGCTCTGCGAAATCATCATCGCGAGAAGCATAGATGATGCCCCGCCCGACGTTGATGATCGCGAGCTCACCCTGACTGTCACAACCATTCCACACGGCCGACTGAAGGTTTCCTCTTTGTTTCCCAATTCCCGGGATGAGAATTGGCATTGTCGGAGCCATCGAGCGCACCCGCTTCAATTCGGCGGGTGCTGTTGCCCCGACAACCAGCCCAACATTTTTCTTCGCGTTCCATCGCTGAGCAGCCACGACAACGTGTTCAAACAGCGGACGCCCCTTTATCGTAAGACGCTGAAAATCTTTCGACCCCCTGTTCGACGTTATTGTAAGAATGAAGGCGCACTGATCAGCGCGACGAAGGAACGGCATGACCGAGTCGCTCCCCATGTAGGGGTTGACCGTTGTAGCGGAGAATTCCCAGTCTTCGCAAAGCAAGTGAGCCTGCCGCTGGGCTGAATTTGAGATGTCGCCTCGCTTTCCATCCCCGATGGTGACTATTTCCTCCGGGATACGTGCAAGCGTTTGGTGGACCGTGTACCAGCCATGCTCCCCGACGCTCTCATAAAAAGCAATGTTGAGCTTGTAGGCACACACAAGGTCCTTTGTCGCATCGATGATCCTCCGGTTAAATTCGTATTGGGGGTCTCCCCACCGGTAAAGCGATTCTGGGACGGCCGCAGGGTCAGTATCAAGACCGATGCAAAGGAGGGAATTGTTCTTGCGTTGTATCCTGCGAAGTTTTTCTACGAAATTCATACCTGTCCGTTTGAGACTATTGACTGATGTGGCAGCGGCCGAAGGGGTCTGAGACAAATGGCCCATCCCGCTCTATCCATCACACCCGATATAACGAACGCCCTGTCCTTCATCGTCAACCGCGCTGCTTGTTTCGGGTCGACGATTTGAAGTTCTTCCACATCATTGATTCTACTGGCTTCACCGTGCGCTTCCGGTATTTCGCGCTTCTTTTCTTGTTGTAGGGGGTTCCAATCTCACCATGAACGTCAAAATAGATCAGTTGCCCGATCGGCATCCCCCGGTAGACGCGAACCGGCTGCCGAACCGAGACTTCGAGCGTCCACGTGTTGCAAAACCCGATGTCGCCCTTCCCTGCAGTCGCGTGGATGTCAATTCCCAGCCGGCCGATGCTACTCTTTCCTTCGAGGAAGGGGACATGCCGATGCGTTTCGGTGTATTCCTGTGTTACGCCAAGATAAAGTTTGCTCGGGACAAGCGTGATGCCTTCGACCGGTATCTGAAAATGCGTTACCCGGTTGTGCAGTCGTGCATCAAGGATTTCGTCGCAGTATACAGCGAGCCAACGTCCAAGGTGGACATCGTAGGAATTGGTACCGAGATAGATGCGCCGAAACGGCTTTATGACGATCGTTCCCCGTTTTATTTCCGCAAGAATCTGGTTGTCCGTAAGGATCATGAATCCGTCCGCTTCAAGCATCCCGCGCTGAAGGAAGTATCACGATGGTCCAGCCGTCGCGTTTTCAGAGAGAATTCCCTGAACTGAACTTCGTGTGTTTCGCTGTCTCAAGAGACAAGGGCTCTTGCTTGCACCCAGTGCAGAAAACGGCAAGAATGTCCAAGGCCGCTACTTGATGAGCAACAATTTCCTGACTTGAACCGAGCCCCCCGCCTCCATCTTTAGTATATACGCTCCACCCGCAATTCCCGACGGTGTCCATGGAATTTCGTGGAGGCCAGCCTCAAACCGGCCATTGACCAGGGAGGAAACCTCTCTTCCCTGCAAGTCATATACGGTGGCAATGACGTTGCCCGATTTCCGGAGACGGAATCGAATTTCCGTGGATGGATTGAAGGGGTTTGGATAGTTTTGATCCAGTTCGAATTTTTCGGGGAGTCCTCGCATACCAGAGCCATCTACTTGATTCAGTCCCATGGCATTGACATAGGCCGTATACCAGAGGCTTGCGAGGTCTACCGTCGCACTTTGGATGAGGTCAATGGTGAAGGTGCCGGTCCTCTCCCATAACACACTGTAGTAGCTCGCGGGGGGCGTCCCGGACCCAGTCCACCCTGAGGCTTGTTTTGCCGCATTATCCGCTGCCATGACCGAATCGACATAGCTGTTGGAGCGATAGATGTAGTCGAAAGCGTAATCCAGAGGCGTACTGATGAAATGGACGGAGTCAGGGTGGATTGTGATCTGGTCTTGATACGCATTAATCATTGAGCTCTCGTATCGCGAGTGAATGCCCCGATTATTGGTAAACTGACCATCGTAGTTTGCGGTGCAATGGAGCGGCTGGTGAGCATCCCCTACGTAGTGTCCAAGATCGCTCATCGTCTGCTTAACCATCGAGTCACCGCGCGCGATCTGCAAGGTCAGCGAATCCACCAGCCACTTGGTTACCCAGGGATTGATACCGTTCTTTTTCACCCGGTCCCAGCCATAGCGTCCGATCAGCGTGTCCAGGTTTCGAGGAAGATTGTGAAAATCCGGGTAGTCATCGATATCGATGAAGTGTCTCGGTGGCTCTCCATAAAATGAAGTGTCACTGCTGCGCCGACGGATGTCCGCATCGCTTGCGTGTGTCCCATAGAACAGACTGTCTGCCTTTAGTCTTCCTATTATGGTCGGCAAGTGCATTACGGCGTTCGTGTTAATGATCCTGTGTCCGGTCGCACCCCAGGCGAACGCGAGAGCCACCGCCATCGCTGTCAGTCCCCCGGTCACCCCTGCAAAATACGCGCTTCGGCGAAGTTTCTTTCGTTTTTTCAAATTATCAGCTCCCTCCAATGTCTTGCATAACCACTCAATGTTTGCTCCACGAGCTCATGAATCGAGCCCTTTTCGAAACTTCCGTCTCTTCCCCGTTTTCCTGCTGGGTGCCCGGTGAGGATCTCAATCCCCTGGTCGACTGTCTCGATCGCCCAAATGTGAAACTTTCCGTCCCTGACTGCCTCGATGACATCGTGACGTAGCATGAGATCCCGCTTGTTCTGGTGAGGGATGATGACTCCCTGTGTGCCGGTCAATTTTGGTACCTTGCATATATCAAAAAACCCCTCAATCTTCTGATTTACTCCTCCAATCGGCTGGATCTCTCCCCTCTGATTTACTGACCCTGTGACAGCGATGTCCTGGCGGAGGGGCACGTTCGAAATGCTTGAGAGAATGGCATAGATTTCGGTCGATGAGGCACTGTCGCCATCCACACCGCCATAGTTCTGCTCGAAGGTCAAACTGGCGGTCATTGCAAGCGGTTTCTCACGTGCGTACATTCCGCGTAAATAACCACTGATGATAAATACTCCCTTGCTGTGCGCAGGTCCGCTCATTCCCGCCTCTCGCTCGACGTTGATTATTCCCTCACGGCCGATAGACGTCTTTGCCGTGATCCGAGAGGGTATCCCAAACATGTACTCTCGCATGTCGATGACGGAAAGGCCATTGACTTGACCGACGACGGAGCCCTCTGTATCGATCATAATGCTATGATTGGAAATCATTTCCTTAATCTTTGTCTCGGCCAGTCCGACACGCTCTAATCGCTCTTCTAGCGCCCGAAGAACAAATTTTTCTGTTACGAGATTGCTCCCTTCTTTGGTTGCCCAGTAGTTCGATTCGCGGACAAGGTCTGCGATGATGTTGAACCTCGTCGAGAGTTTGTCCTGATGACCGGCCAGCCGCACGCCGTGTTCGACCACGGCGGCAATTCCCGAACTGTCAAATGCGCTAAGCCGTTCGTCTTCACAGATCATTTTTATGAAGTGAACATACTTCTCAATTTGAGGCTTCCCCTTTGGCATCTCGGTGTCAAAATCTGCCCGTACCTTGAAAATCTTCTTGAAATCATCATCCTGCTCGTAGAGGAGGTAATAGATATACGCATCACCAAGCATGACTACCTTGACGTCGATCTCAATCGGCTCGGGCTTGAAGGCAGATGCCGCTCCAAAGAGGCCGGTTTCGATGGGTTGTATCTCGAGGAGTCCATTCCGTAACGTCCGTTTCAGCGTCTGCCATACGCCCTGTTCGATCAGCGCATCTAGGGCGTTTATCACAAGATACCCGCCATCGGCTCTCAAGAGCGTTCCAGGTTTTATAAGCGTAAAATCTGTACGCCATACTCCGTTCCTGTCGACTTCGCGCTCAATAGTGCCAAAAATGTTCTTGTAGCGGGGATTCGTCTCGATGATGATTGGTACCCCCTTGGTGTCGGAATTGTCCAAGACCACGTTCACCTGAAATTCCAGGAAAAGATCCTCCTCTGGCTGGGCCATCGGGGGCATTCCCGGAATCGGAGTGGGACTGTCGTCTGGAGGTCTAAACCTAGTTAAGTCCCCCATGATGCTTTCCTGCACTTCGTCGAGATATTTATGCACCTTTTCGTGGTCATACTTTTCCCGAATCCCGTCAATCGCTTCCTTGACGACCGGTAAGATGAACCTTTCGGAGAGTTCATTTACGGAGTCTTTGGCCTTTCGCTCGATGTTCCTCATCTCCCGCATCACCAGCTCCATCTGGTTTTCCAGTATTTGACGGTCCCCCGCCATCTTCTCGACCTGATCCTTGGTGATTTTCCCTTCCTTCACAAACTGATCAAGCTGCTCGAAACTGGCGGGTTGTCCATCAATGATGGGCGTAATATCAGGTCTCATCACGGATCCGACTTGCACCTGGATAACTTCGAATCCTCGCTCTTTTACCTTCCCTTCAAAGTCCTTCAGCACACTGCGCTGTCGCTCCTGGAATAACTCCATCAGTCGCTTTCTCTCGTCCTTGAATCTCTTCCTGTCAAAAGCAGCTGGGATATCCTTGATCAGGTCCTGAACAAGAGCGTCCATATCGTCACGAAACTTGCTTCCCTGACGTGCGGGAAGCGTAATCAGTATGGGTTGATCGTTATTCTTAAAGTTGTGAACGTAGCAGCGGTCGTTGAGGGGGATCTCTATGTTCTGAAACTCTGCAAGCAGGCGCTTTATTGTTGTCATGCGCCCCGTGCCTGAGAAACCTGTCACAAAGACGTTGTATCCCGGGTGTTTCATTTCCAGCCCGAGTCTCAATGCGCTCAGAGCACGAGCCTGGCCTATGATCTCCTTCTTTCCCGGAACATCGTCTGTCGTCCTGATCTTAAGCTTTTTGGGATCACAGCGCCACCGGAGCTCTGCCGCAGGCACTTCGAATCCGTTTTTTCCTCTTCGCATACTGGCGCGATCGTGAATTCTGTGGAATGAGAATGTGAAGGCAATGTCAAAAATAAGAACGTTCCACATCAATGGCAAGTTCACGGACGCGGGGTTCGCGTGAACATGTGAAATCTCCACGAGGCGGAGTTCTCGGTTTTCGATTTATCGAAGTCATAGCTCCGGGCCCGTGGAGCGGCAATGAAGTATTCGTTCCGACGATATGAATGAAGCTGGACTGATTCACGAGAACTATCAGGCGGGCAGACGTTGGTGACTCTGTCGAGGAATTGAATGTCGAGGCTGTCGGTGGGTCGACGGAAAACCTCAAGTTTCACAGACGGGGTTTCGGCATTTCCCTACTATTTTATCAATAACAATCGTTTCGTGTTTTGATATGTCCCTGCCACGAGGCGGTAGAAGTAGACACCGCTTGGCAAATCGCCGGCGTGGAATTCCACAGATTTATATCCCGCCTCCTGCATCCCATCGACAAGCGTGGCAACGATCTGTCCTGAGACATTGTAAACCCTCAGGGTCACATAATTGTTTATTGGCAATTGATACTTTATGATGGTAGACGGGTTGAAGGGATTTGGATAGTTCTGTGCCAACCCAAAACTTTTGGGGAGTTCGGCCAAGACTTCGTGTACTTCTCCGTCAGGTGGTGAAGGGGGATAGTCAGCCGTGTAAGCAATTTTTATCCGGTTCGATGCCGGAACTGCACCTGAAGAGGATAACACCAGCCTGCCATTCTGGTGCACCTTAACCCAGTATCCTCTGCCCGGGGAAATTGTATCTGCAATCTGATAATTGCTTCCATCGTAGCTGAAAAAATTGGAACTTATCAGTCCGCCTGGAACACTCCCAATTGCCGATACGGCTACCGGCGCGGTTATCGACCCAATGATGTTCCAGTTTGTCTTAACACTGACAGTTTCTCGAGAGATCTGTTCCCCAACAAACAGAACAGTTTCGGGCGAGGTGAATTTCACCCAAAATCCAATGCCGTTGTGCAGTGTATCTTGTGGTTGATAACGGCCATTGTACGTGAAGGCATGGGATGAGGCCCCAGGGAATAAAGAGGATGTGCGATAATCGTTGATGGCTAATGGTACAGAGAGCAAATTCCACCCGCTAACCAGAGGCGTTGAATGAACGGAATTTGCCCTAAATAAAACCAATGAGTCTTCTGGGGTACCCAGCGGAACTTCGGATGGGTCATACCGCAAGGCAAGGCGTGCTTGAAAATCGTCTCCGCCTTCCGGCGCGATCTCGTATACACGTCGTATGACCGGTATCAAGTCCAGAGTCGAACTGGCCTTTCCGAATACTTGCACGCGGGGCCGCGGAATCCCTATCGCCCATTTACTGAAATGGCGTAAACTGTCGGCAGAAACCGTCTTGGTGGCCGTATCGACTCTGCTTGGAACAATAGCCCAGTGTGTGCTGAAATCTGCCGGTGCAGTGTCTGGATGTGTGGTCATCGCGATGGCCGACGGATATGTTCCGTTGCCATCGAACTGAACTGAGGTGTTCGCACTTTCAAATCTGTATACGGAGATTGAACCTTGTTTCAACGAGCGTAGTATCGTCCCCGCACGGATTCTCCCTGACCCGCTAAGGGCGCCGGGGTCGGAATCCTGAATAAACGTTGTATCTCCCAGGGGTAAATTGACCTCGTTCAGGACGACCATCTGGTGCTGAACAACCACGTTATTGGAAACTGTCATCTCGGAATTGGTGTCGACAATAACATTGTAAAAAGCACTCTCGAACGTCCCCTTTCCGTTAAAAGAGACCGTCGACTGAGCGGGAATGAATCCCCCGCTAACGGTAGCACCTGCTGGACGAAGATACTTTTGAGCGGGACCTCCAGAGCCCACGATCCAATTGCCGCCGACAACAATATTTGTCAAAGCTGGAGGCCGGACTTCGAGTGTCCCATGAATTACGACATCGGTTATTACGGTGACCTGTGCCACTGAATCCGTAATGGTCAACTGCCCCGAAGCCAGAATGGTGAGAGAACCAACAATTGCGAGCGGCTGATTCTGAAAGATCACCGGGTGACGAGCAGCCGGAGGAATGACGACGCTGTCAATATTGGTGGGGACTCCTGCGGGTGCCCAATTGCCGCCGTTATTCCATGAAGAATCCACCGCACCCGTCCACGTCTTTCCTTTCAGGGGTGAAATGACACTGCAGATTATAGCACCGCCGGGCCCAACAGCGTACACCACTTCCCCCGATGACGTATTTGCCAGGCGGGCAAGATGAGATGCAATCAAGCTGTTTACATC
Source organism: uncultured Chlorobiaceae bacterium (assembly GCA_964410105.1). Lineage (GTDB taxonomy): Bacteria > Bacteroidota > Ignavibacteria > UBA10030 > SZUA-254 > CAYPFY01. Next base: position 39,377 of record CAYPFY010000012.1, on the reverse strand, counting down.
AAAAGTCGCCATTGAAATCCCGAATGGAATAACTCCCGAAGTAATTGGCCAGTTTGTCCAATGAGCCCCGCCATCGGTCGTCACACAGGCGGTTCCCAAAAATGTCGTTCCGTCATACCCTCCGGCAATTCCCGTGTTTGCATCCACGAAGGAGACTGCTTGAAGCACGGAGGTTGTTCCGCTCGTCTGCGGCACCCACGTCATCCCGCCATCTGTCGTTCGGAGGATGGTTCCGTTCGTTCCCACGACTGTTCCGATGTGAGTATTGATGAACTGGACTGCGTAAAGATCTTCACCAGTTCCGCTAGTCTGAGCCGTCCATGTCGCACCCCCATCCGTTGTGTTGAGAATGGTCCCGCCTAGTCCTACAGCAGTTCCCGTATCGGCCGTAGCGAAGAAAACCCCCATAAGATCATTGGATGTTCCGCTAGTCTGAGGTGTCCATGTCGTACCCGCGTCAGTTGTATGAAGAATAGTGCCACCGATTCCCACCGTCGTTCCTGTATCAGAAGCCGCAAATGAAATTCCGTACAGGTCACTGGATGTTCCGCTTGTCTGGCCTGACCATGTTACACCCGCGTCTGTCGTATGAAGAATAGTGCCGACTTCCCCGACCGCGGTTCCCCTTGCGGAACTGCTAAATGAGACGCCTAGGAGAAAACTAACCGTGCCGCTCGACTGAACGTCCCAGGCCAAGCCTCCACTCGTCGTGTGAAGAATCGTTCCCCTGTCTCCTACCACAAAACCGGTATCCGGATTAAGGAACGCTGAGCTGTACAACCATTCAGTGGGACCGATCGTCTGTTTGAACCATGATGTACCGCTATCCGTTGTCCGGAGAATAATACCTCCGCCTCCTGAGATTGTTGCAATTCTCGGGGTCGCAAAGGAAACACTCTGAAGGTATGTATAAGTCCCGCTGCTCTGGGGCGTCCAGGTTACACCCCCATTAGTCGTCCGGAGTATTGTTCCATTATCTCCGACTGCTGTTCCAGTGTCGGTATTGAGCATTTTGACGCCCCAGATCCAGTCGGTGGTTAAGGATGATTGGCCAGTCCAGGAGGCCCCACCGTCGATAGTGCGAATAATCACACCGTCCGTTCCGACGGCCGTTCCCGTAAGTGTATCGGTGAACGACACATTAAAGAGTCCGCGAGCACCGTAGGCCTGTGTCGACCAGGTGATGCCGCCGTCTGTTGTGCGAAGTATGTTGTCATGCCAGAATGGCGTAAAATCACGGCCCACCGCAATCGCATGGTTCGTGTCGACAAAACTGACCGCCAGCAACTGTGCATCTGTCCCACTCGTGATCGAGGTCCATGTATTGCCTGCGTTCGTCGTTCGAAGAATTATTCCAGGATATCCAACGGCAATACCATGGTTTGAATCCGCATAAGAGACCCCATAGAGAATATTGTTCATCCCGCTTTCCTGATTTGCCCACGTCACGCCTCCGTCAGTAGTGCGAAGTATCATTCCGGGATAACCGACCGCTGTTCCTCGGTATGCGTCCTGGAAATAAAGTCCCGCCAGATGTGTAGAGCCGTTCACATGATACGTCACCTCCCAACTCTTTCCTCCATTAGAACTTCGCACGAGAACTCCTCCATACCCGACAGCCACTATATGATTAGAGTCGAGCATCTGAACGGTCTCTAGCGTGTTGCCCTGCGGCAGCGGATTCAACCATTCCCAACTCGCGGTACCTGGTTCGCCAAAGATCTGAGAAGGTCCCAACGCATGCGGCGACAGCGGCTGTTTTTTTGGCATCTTACCGAGAACGCCGCTCTTGAGAAGACTTCCATGAACGTTTCCGAGGGTGAGAGGGAAGCCTCTCTGGTTCTTTGATCCAAGAGCTTGCGGAGGTGTGAAACACTCCATCATCAGGAAGAAGATAAGCAAGAGTGAAATTTGTCTGACAATATCAATTCGAAACCTTGGGCTGGACGACGTCCGTATCAGATAGTGCAATTTCCACCTCATTGAATGGACGCTCTCCTTGGGTCTTGCTACTTCTCTTACAGAACGGCTATTTCGTTCTTCCATGTGGACTCCAACTGATGAGTATTCTTAATGAATAACGGATCGACTGTCGTGGAAGAAATACATTGACGGCTTCGCGACCCTGTCATCACACAAACCGCAGGTTTATCATAACCGTTATATCCCCAGCCCTGGGTCGGGTAAGATAGCCAACCCGGAAGCCCGTTCCAATCGGCCACACCGACTTGTATTCCGCTTCCTCAGCCTAATCCGCCAGCGTCGTGATTATGTCTCTCAAGGATATTGTGGACTCTGATTGACCCGTCCCCGATCCATATTCGCACTCGAATGCAGGTACTTCCCTTGTGTGACACGGCCCCAATCGAACCAGAGTTTAGAGCCGGGTTGCTCCCAAAGAAGTAGAGGTGAAAATAGAAGAAGTGAGGCAGTTTGAAGGACGATGTAGATGCCCCGCACGGCCCACTTTCCGGGAATTTAGGTGAGTGAAAGCCCCCGGTGTCTATATGCCATGATAATTGGATTTTCGGCGAATGTCAAGCACGTTTATTGATTTTTCGCAGCGAGGATAACTCTTACAGGGGGAGGTGAGCGATATTGCCTTTCTGGCAGTCGCCAAGAGCTGATGGCCCATACACTAAAGCCAAGAAAGATCCCATTGACTGATCAGACTTGCATTGTCAGATGTCCCGTGATATATTCAAAGCAGACGACTCGCATGGCGCCGCCGAAATGGCTGATCAACTTTCTCAGGGCTGCGGAATCGCTCGCACGGACAGGGATATTCGGTGAAGAGGAAGAACTGTTTTATTTCTCCTCTCGTGATTGAATTGTGGACCGGATTTTATCACAAGCCTCCTGTGGACGGGAGCTTTTTCGGCAGTCCGTTAGATTCTTTAAGGCGTGGGAATTGTTCTCAGCGGGGCATAATCCGGAAGCTAAACTCGCCAGCGAGCGGTGAGGAGAACGGGAGAAAACTTGGCTGGTTACGCGACCTCAAATTCCTGAGTGTTATTTTGTTGATCAATGGTCAGTAATCCAAACATGGAGCATCGAATTTTACGACCATACAGCGCTGACGAGTGATTTGAAGTGGCGGCTGGAAAAGTTATACGATGGGTAGACGAACATATATCTCTCATTATGGCCGAGGACGCCCAACAGACAGGTCAACACCGGATTGAACCGTTAGAAAGTTCGGGGCTGTCGAGACTGGATGAGCTCTGCATCAATACCATTCGCTGTTTGAGCATGGATGCTGTCCAGAAGGCTAAGTCCGGACACCCCGGTATGCCGATGGGCATGGCTCCCGCAGCCTACATCCTGTGGACCAAACACTTGAAGCACAACCCCCGCGATCCGCGGTGGATGAATCGTGATCGATTCGTGCTCTCCGCTGGTCACGGGTGCATGCTGCTCTACTCACTCTTGCACCTCACAGGTTACGACGTTTCCCTAGACGACATTAAGAGCTTCCGCCAATGGGGGAGTAAGACGCCCGGACATCCGGAATATGGTCATACCCCTGGGGTGGAGCTGACAACTGGTCCACTCGGGCAGGGAATCTCGAGCGCCGTCGGAATGGCGATTGCGGAAAAATACCTTGCGGAGTACTTTAATCGTCCCGGATTTCCCCTAGTTGATTACAAGATTTATGTCGTCGCCGGCGATGGGTGTATGCAGGAAGGAGTTACATCCGAGTCGTGCTCCTTGGGAGCCCACCTTGGACTGAATAATCTTATTGCCATTTACGATGACAATCGGATCACAATTGATGGTAAGACCTCTCTTTCGTTCAGCGAAGATGTTGGCAAAAGGTACGAATCGTACGGATGGTTCGTTCAAACCCCGGAAGGAGAGGGAAACGATATGGCTTCGTTCGAAAGAGCCCTCATTGCTGCTCAGAATGAACCTTTCCGCCCTTCCTTGATTAAGCTCCGTACCCATATCGCATACGGCAGTCCAAATAAACAGGATTCTCCGGAGGCACATGGCTCCCCGCTTGGCGAGGAGGAAGTCGCCCTCACGAAGAAGAATTATGGCTGGGATCCTGTGAAGAAATTCTATGTGCCGGAGGAGGCGCTAGCCCATTTTAGGGAAGAAGTCGTCAAGGGGAAAGAGAGTGAAGGAAATTGGAATGAGCTCTTTGTACGCTATGCCAAAGAGTATCCGGTCCTCGCTGAGGAGCTTCTCCATGCTGCCGACGGGAAGCCTACCGAAAAATGGGAACAGGTGTGGGCTAACGCTATTCCAAAGATTGACCCTTCAACCACAATGGCTACCCGAGAAGCCCAGGGTAGGATACTCGATGCTATCATGCCAAAGTTGCCTCTTGTGCTAGGAGGGTCGGCAGATCTGACTCCTTCGAATAATACGAGGTTCAGGGATGCTCGAGATTTCAGCAAGGTCGACCGCCTAGGGCGCTATATCCGGTATGGCGTCCGTGAGCACGGCATGGCGGCCATCATGAACGGGATCGCTGTCAGCGGTCTGCTCATCCCCTATGGCGGCACTTTTTTTTGCTTCAGCGATTATATGAGGCCCGCGCTCCGGCTTGCCGCTCTCTCACGCTATCCTGTGATATTTGTTTATACGCACGACAGCATCGGTCTCGGCGAGGATGGTCCAACTCATCAGGCGGTCGAGCATCTGGCCTCCCTGCGAGCCATCCCGGGTCTCGTTGTTCTCCGTCCCGCCGACTTTTATGAGACAGCATATGCATGGAAATTTGCCCTGGAGCACCGCTCAGGCCCCACGGTCATCGCCCTTACTCGCCAAAGGTTACCAGTGCTCGATCAGACGAAATATGCGAGCGCGGAAAATCTCTGCAGAGGCGCATACATTCTGATCGGATCGGAGGATCCTCAAATCCTCCTGCTTGCCACCGGGTCCGAGGTGTCACTCGCAGTAAGGGCATACGATCGGCTGACCGCACTAGGGATTAGCGCGCGTCTGGTCAGCATTCCTTCATTTGAGCTTTTTGAGCAACAGTCACCGGAGTATAAGGATTCCATCCTGCCGGCGGCCATCAGTGCCAGAGTTGCCGTGGAGGCGGGAGTGAGAATGGGTTGGGATCGGTACCTCGGATCCCGCGGAGAGTTCATCGGCATGACGACATTTGGTGCGTCCGCTCCTGCCGAGTCTGCGCTTGAGAATTTTGGATTCACGGTCGATCACGTTGTTCGTGCTGCAGAGCGCACGATCACGCGATCGAAATTGGCGGGGACTTAAAAGGGCTGCCCAACCCCTCTAAGTTCGGCGATGGATTGTGTTTCACAAGTTCGTTCTTGTATTTAAAGCCGTCATTTTACTCCGAGGTGGTGAGAGGTCGGAGCGCAAGGGATTGCGGTTCAACTCGCCCAAGGGCGTCGTGTCAAGCCGCTGGTCGACATAGTCGACGGATAAGTCCTGGGCGGGGAAAATCAATCGGTAACCAAGGTTTATAAGGCCAATGGCAAAGGGAGTCGCCTGACAAATGCTGCCCTCCAAGAAGTGAAGGGTACAATGCCAGCAGCCATGAATTCAGGAGTCTTCAATACGGAGAGGAGCGACGGGGATGAAAGTTGGCATGATCGGACTGGGGAGAATGGGTGCCAATATGGCGGAGCGTCTCACTCTGGGAGGTCATACTGTAACAGCGTATGACCGGAGCGGTGAGGCTGCTCGCCGTGCGACCGAACGAGGTGTTCTCGTGACAGCATCCTTGGAAGATCTCGTCGGCAAACTGGATTCTCCGCGCGTTCTCTGGATGATGGTCCCTGCCGGAGAGCCTGTTGATAAGCTTATAGATTCACTCCTCACCTTCATCCAGCGCGATGATACGATCATCGATGGCGGGAACTCATATTATAGGGATTCCATGGCGCGAGCAATCCGTCTCAAGCAGCGAAATATCCATTTCGTTGACGTGGGGACAAGCGGCGGTATCTGGGGACTCAAAGAGGGTTATAGCATGATGGTGGGAGGTGAACAGAGTGTTGTCGAAAGACTGAGACCGATCTTTGAATGCCTTGCACCTGGTCCGTCTAATGGATGGGGACATGTCGGGAGAAACGGAGCCGGCCATTTCGTGAAGATGATTCATAACGGAATTGAGTACGGGCTTATGCAAGCATATGCCGAGGGATTTGCAATCCTTAAGAAGAAAGATGAGTTTTCGCTGGATCTGTACCGGGTTGCCGAAATCTGGCGCCAGGGGAGTGTGATACGGTCCTGGCTTCTCGACCTGACAGCTCAAGCTCTCAAGGAAAATCCTAGCTTGGACGAGATCGCACCCTTTGTTGCAGACTCAGGAGAAGGACGATGGACGGTCAGCGAGGCCATCGACCTGGATGTGCCCGCTCCGATTATCACGCTCTCTCTCCTTGAGAGACTTCGCTCCCGTACCCAAGATTCCTTCGCGGATAAATTGCTCTCCGCCATGCGGGAGAAGTTCGGAGGACATCCAATCAAGAAACGATAGATTATTCTTGCCGCGATTTGGGGACCCCTGCAATTCTTCTCTCACCTGTTGAAGGCCAGGCGATCGAAGGTACTGCTACCATGATCATACGCGAGCTATTCGCCGCGTCGGAGGGGTTTCCCGTGGCGTGCTCCTCGTGAAAGGCAAGCGTATTCATAGCGCGTTAGAGGGTCAAATAGAGGTTTTTGCAGATCTCCACGAGTTGAGCAGAGTAGCGGCCGAAAAGATCTCAGCTCTCATCGACCAATCGCTCAGACACGGAGGCCCGTTTGCGATCGCGCTTTCCGGCGGCCGCACGCCAATGGAACTCTACGGAATACTGTCCTCACGTTATCGTGACCGGATCCCCTGGGACAGGGTTCACCTATTCTGGGGAGATGAACGTTACGTCCCGAGTGAAGATTCGCAAAGTAATTACAAAACCGTCCAGGATTCTCTGCTTGCAAAAGTTCCCATCCCGCCGTCCAATGTTCATCCTATCCCGACTGATATGTCCACGCCCGAATCGGCTGCTGATTCTTATGAGGCATCATTGCGAGAATATTTCGGACGCGCCTCACCCAGCTTCGATCTTACACTGTTAGGGCTAGGATCCGATGGACATACGGCATCGCTTTTCCCGGGCTCTCCGGCACTTTCCGAGCGTACCCGATGGGTCATGCCTGTCCGCTCGCCCGTTCCGCCCCCGGTGAGGATTACCCTAACCCTTGATGCGATAAACTCCTCGAAGAGAATATTTTTTCTGGTGAGCGGAGAAGGCAAGGGCAAGATTATAAGGTCAATCGTGCGTGACCCCGAGGGCTGTTCTCTGCCAGGGGCGTTGGTGAAGGGAGAACTTCAAACCGTATGGTTGCTTGACCGCGACGCCGCCCACGATTTTTCACCTTGAGATTTTTGCCGGAGAGGAAATATTCTGTGGATTGATTTGACTTGACTTTTTGATTTCGCTGTAGTATAATAACGGAGGAAAGCATTTCGTAGGGGGGCTCTTTAGCATGAACACACGCGGGAGGCGGATCGCTGTTTGGCTTACTCTCTTCCCTTTTGTAAGTTGCCTTTTCTGCCGTAAGGACGAACAACCCTCTTCGATCCTGCCTCTTCTCGACCATTCACTGGATACCCACTTCAGTATCCGGAATCCGTTCTGGTCCAGGGACGGTTCGAGACTCTATGGGATCGGTAGTTCGCCGGATCGTGAAGGGAACGGTATCTACGCAGTCGATTCAGGGGGTGGTGAAGCGCGGCCCGTGTTCGAGGATACATTGGAGAAGATCTTTCCAACACTATCACCGGACGGAATGCGTATTGCCTACCTTGCCGCGGAGCCCGGTCGGATTTGGTGCTGCTCCCACGTCTGGATTGTTGAAGCCGATGGCTCACTCGCCCGTGATTTGACACCATTCTTTGGCAACTGGGAATTTTTGCGGTGGTCTCCCGACAGCCGGTTTCTCCTTTTCGATGGCGCTGTGGAAGATTCCGGCGCGATGAATTACCAGATTATCAGAGCAGACGTGCAAACAGGTGCGCTCGTGCAGCTTACACACGGATCGTCCGGTAACAGGGACGCCACCTATCTTTCTGATGGCCGTCGAATTGCTTTCCTCTCAGGCCGCATCATGACTGATTACGGTGGGAAAGTCTTTGTCATGAATGCCGATGGCACAAATCCCGTCGCGATCGACACTTCCCGGACAGCAAGTGTCGCTCCCCGCCCGTCGCCTCGCCGCAACGATATTGTGTTCAGTTGGGGCCTGGGCGGGGAAGGCAATGCCGGTGCCTACTCACTCAATCTTGATAGCACCGAACTACCGGCCCAACCCTCATCGTATCGGCTTTTCTTTCCTGGATCTGAACTGAGCACAATGCAGTGGTCGCCAGATGGCAATCAGGTGGCGCTACCCATTGCGACTTCGGCTATTACACAGGATGTCTATATCGTAAGGAGAGACGGAACTGGACTCCGAAGGATTACCACGAACCTCCAGGCTTACTTTTTTTCGTATCTGTGGAACAACAATAGCAATAAACTGATCTTCCAGGCAAAAGACCGGACTGATGACAGTTTTCACATCTATGTATATGATTTCGTTATGGAGAAACTCATGATTCTCAGTATAACCCACCATTAAACATCCACATCTCATCAGGGAGGTTTGTATGCACCGCTTACTTGTATGCTGTCTTCTGCCCCTAGTTCTTTTCGTCGAGACAATGCGGGCACAGAGCTTTGGTTCTAACCCAGTTGCGTTTTCGCCCGACATCCTCGTCGAGTTCAAGATGAATCTTCCTATTAGTCACCTGGATATCAATGACTATGCCCCATCGACTCGCGGTGTCTATGTAGGTCAGAATGTTACCTTTCGTTTCTATGGTCGCAATGCTCCATGGACGAATCCCGGCTTGTTCATGCGGGTGCGATGGGATGATGACATGGATGCCAGTAACGGTGTCACGTGGAGCGACTGGTTTGAAGATGAGCATGAGAACGCTTTTGCGACCGTCGTCAAGAATTTCTCAAAACCGGGAATTTATACGCTGACGTTTGAAATTGAATTCTTTGAAACTCAGGGCCAGCAGGTGTACTCCCGTCAGAAGCAGTACGATATAACTGCCGTTCCCGTGCCAACATCCGTCTTCCAAGATGGCCGAGGCAATAGGCTTTTCTTTTGGGTCGGGTCTGATTTAAGGCTAGACCGGCCGACATTTCTCGTCGAAGGGTTCGATCCCGACAGCAGCAATACCCCGGCGGTTAATTACAGTGTTGGATTTGATCTTATAGAGGAGGCTCGAAGCAGGGGATTTGACGTTTTTATTATGGACTGGGCAAACGGAGGCGGTGACATCGTTTCCAATAAAGATGTTTTCCTAGGCGCGTGCAAATTCATCCATGATCAATTGCATGGCAAGGAGGCTGCCATCCAAGTCGTCGGTGTGAGTATGGGGGGAGTTATCGCTAGGTACGGGCTAGCGTGGGCTGAAGATGAATCACCCCAGGCTCATCCCTCGCAGTTCATCTATCACTATGTGAATACCTTTATCTCCTTCGATGCGCCCCAGCAAGGAGCTCACCTCAACTCGGGCATACAGCGAGTCATTACAGAGAATGGTAGTTCCACCCAGCAATCTGTCCTTCAATCCCCGGCAGCGCGCCAGATGCTATACAAGGATCTGTACGATGCATCTCAGAATGAGCATGCCTCATTCTATTCAGCTCTCAACTCCCTCCACAATGAGGATCCAAGTGTCGGGCACACCAACGGATATCCGCGTCAAAGCAGGAATTTCTCAATCTCCAATGGGAACCGAACCACAATTTATCCTGGGAAAACCACGAGTGATGATCTTGGTCTTATCACTATCTATGGGAATGTTAGCATCCTCTCGATCGCAACGATTCCGGTGGTGAAGTTTACCCGACACATCACGGTGGAGAACCGAGATGTCTGGCCCGGGTCAACATTTGCCGAGGATCTCACACGATTAAGCACCCAGGGATTCAAGGACATAGTAGACGACGGCCTCGGAGGAGCGCTGTTCAGGGCCGGCGGGGGATGGAGGTTCCGCGTATACTTCAATCCAGGGTATACCCCGACAGAAAGCGCTCTCGACCTGGATGGCTTTTCTCGCATATCTGACGGTTCGCTCGTCGGAGGTAATAGTTGGTTTGATGACACTTTGGCGCAGACGTCAACCCATAAACATATCGAGTTGACGGGCGACAGCAAGTCCAAGATCATGCAATGGCTCCGGGAAAACCTCGGCAGGCCCTATTTGGGACGGCCGAGCAATCTTTCCGCATCCAACCCCTCATTCAAAGAGGTTACAATTACTTTTACGGATGAAGCAGCGTTTGAGCAGGGGTTCAAGGTTGAGAGAAAAACGGCGAATGGCCCATATGAGGAGATTGCAAGCCTCGGTCCCAATTCGGTTCAATTCGCGGATTTCTGTGTCGACCCCGCCACGACATATACGTATAGAATCCGAGCATTCAGTGGAAATCGTTACTCGCCCTATTCCTCAGAACTCTCGGTGACCACCCCTATGACCTGCAACCTGGCAGCTCCCTCAAACGTCGTTGCAAGAGAAGACCCTTCCTCGATATCTCTTAGCTGGCATGCGGTTGCAGGCGCGACCTCGTACAAGGTTTACCGTACCTCGCCAGGCGAATCGTGCCCGAGTTTTGCCGCGGTCACCCCTTCTGTTTCCTTTATCGACTACGTGCCCCTCCTTCAGCAAAAGTACGCGTACCAGGTCACAGCTCTCAACGGCACCGAGGAGGGTGTGCCATCGGACGTTCTCCATGCGCAAGGTCTGCACATGGCTGCCTCAACTACAAGTGCACTGTCTTCAAATGGACAATATAAACTTGCTGACGCCAATATATCCTATGCACCGACGAGAGCCCTCGTTTTCGAAAGCGGAAACGGTGCCTATGTCTCGACCTGGGAGCCGACGTTGAAGGATTGGATCAGGGAAGAACGGCTCGGCGGAAGCCCGGATGACCCAAATGTTTCTCGCAACCCGTCCCTCGCTCAGAATCCTAACAATCGATATCTGGATATATTCAACGAGAGCGTGAACTTGTCTACCCGCGATCACGTCATCCAGCATACCCTCTATCCCGATCGGATCAATGCACCGATTGTCGTCGACCTGATTCCGAATCTCGATACTCGATTTGAGTTGCTTCCCGTTGGAGCATGGTCACCTTCAGGCTCCACAACCCCCGCCGTCCTGGCAGCCGCATGGAGAAACGGAGCATCGATTAGCGTCGGGTTGGGTGAGACTGTCAATTCAACGGGAGTATGGCGATGGACAACCGACAATCTTTATCCCAAGTTCATTGACAAGATGGCCAGCCCCTCGACCCTTTCCATCGCCGTCGATCTTCAGCCGGCTGTCAAACCGCAGTATGTTATCTACCTGGTCTATTCCGATCCCAGGCCTTCTCCAGATGGAGGCATCAAGTTGATTCGGGGGACACTGTATCCTGATCCGTGGCCGCCCGACGCCGTGAAGATCAACTGGGACAATAACACCATCTATTCCATCGCGGGGAACTCTCCAACAGCGGTCAACAGCAAACCCGTCATTGCCATCGACGGATCATCAAATGTCACGATAGCCTGGGAGTTTCTAGATTCTTCGAATCCTTCCAGCCCGGTGAGCGAGATTCGGGTCCAGAAAAGAAGCGGGCAATGTATTACTACTGTTCTCAATCCAACTGTTACCGTCGGAGCCGGACTAGGTGTATCCGCCCCATCTGTGACAGCCTATCGGTACAGCAGTCTGAAGGCTGACGACCTTACGCTGCTCTGGTCAACAAGTTCGGGAATAATGTGTGCGCAATACCGCTCAAGATGCTGGGGAAATTCGTATCTGGTCGATCCCGGGGGAACTTCACCCAATATCATCGTTCCACTTAGTTCCTCGGACGAGCGGTCGTTCATCGATCTGTCGGCTTCCGGTCCTCCCTTCTCTCTTCAGGTGAAGGATCTGAATTCAGCCCCGCCGCCTCCGTCTGCCCCGACGCTCTCCTATTCTGATTTTGGCAGAACCTACCCGAAACACCCGCTCCTCAGTTGGACTAGTGGAGGTTCCAATGTCATCTACACCCTCGCCTCGTATCAGTGTGACGTCAATCAGGGGGATTGTGCCGGTCGCCTGTATCCTCGATTCGTGTCATCAGAGAGGTCATATGTCGATTTTACGGTGAAGGTGTGGTCGAAATCGTCTGGGCAAGCGGCCCAAACGGCGTACTACTACGCAGTGAGCGCGACTGACAATTTTAACCAAACCTCCCCCTACTCTAACAAGGTCTGCGTGATCTCCGGCGACGGAGCTCTGCTGACGAAGCAATCCCCTCTTCCCCTCCCCGGAACTCCGGACGCTCCTACTGAGACAAAACTGTGTGAGAGTTTTCCCAATCCCTTCAATCCCTCGACAAAGGTAAACTATCAATTGGAAGCTCCCGGATTTGTTTCAATTGTGATTTATAACCTCCTCGGCGAGGATGTTGGTCTCCTAGAGAATCGGTGGAGAGACCCGGGTTATTATGAGGTGACATGGGACGGCAGCAAGCAGCCCACCGGTTTGTATTTCTTGCGAATCTCGGTGGCTGATGACGGGGGAAAAGTTATCTATTCTGCTGTCCGGAGAATCGCGCTGATAAAATAAGGATTCGCGGGGTCATGGCATTTGGTGTGAGGGATTCACTTCCGTTCGTAGATGGAGAAGAGAGAGGCTGAGCGGCGGGCGACTACGGGTGCGCGGGTTATTCGTTACTTCAGGGGAAAACTGCGCGATGGGTTAGCGCTGTCAGGTCGAAAATGGAGGCTAGTATTCTTTCCGATTGGCGTACATGTTCAGCAAAAGTCCAGCCATTATGAGATTCGTGAGCAGGTTTGATCCGCCGTAACTCATGAAGGGAAGGGGGACGCCCACAACCGGCATGATTCCCATGGCCATTCCAATATTGATCAGGGTGTGCACGGACAGCGCTCCGACGACTCCAATTGCGACGATGCTGGAATATCGGCTCCTCACCATTGAGGCGATCTGCACTCCTCGAATGAGGAGAAGCGTGAGCAGGAGGAGAATCGTGAATGCGCCCAGAAATCCGAATTCTTCGCTCGGAACACAATAGATGAAGTCCGTCCATTGTGCGGGGAGGAAGTTCAGTTGCGTCTGGGACCCTTGGAGATATCCCTTTCCGAAGAGTCCGCCGGAACCTATGGCGATCTTTGATTGGATTACGTTGTAACCCGAACCGAGAGGATCGGCATCGGGATTGAGAAATGTTAGGATTCGCCTCTGCTGATGTGGAGCAAGCTTGCCGAATATGAATTGGACAGAGGCGGCCATCAGGACTGTCACGGAGAAGACAAAAGCCGAGAGGAGGCGATTTTCTCTTAGGAGCACCAAGGCGATGAAAGTGAAGAGAACGACGCAGACGAAGGCCGTAGTTCCAAATAACGTTGCAATGACGACGGCGGGCGGCGCGAGCAACGCAAGCATGAAAAATGTTGATGCCCCTGCCCAAAAGAGGACGACGACAAGTATCCCGATATAGATGATAGCGGTGCCCAAATCGGGCTGAAGGGCGATGAGGATGACTGGGAGCAGGACGATTCCAAAGGTTACAAAGATGTGTTTGAGTCGGCTGAGGTTTACATGCCGCTGCGCGAGATAATAGGCAAGCGCAAGGATTGTGGTGACTTTGACCACTTCGGATGGCTGCAATCCGAGACCCCCGATCCCAAACCAGCTCTTGGAGCCAGCAACGACCTTTCCGGCAACAAGAATTACCATGAGGATAATGATTGAAATCCCATAGAGCGGATAGGAGAGAAACTGAATCGTTCGGAAGGGGAGGAGCATGATCGAAAACATCAGCAGGAGTCCGATGCATGCCCAAATGACCTGCCGATTGAAATATAACGATGCTCCTGCATCATACGTTGCGCTGTAGACCGAGAGTATGCCTATCCCGAGCAAGATCACAACGATGCCGAGCGTCGTGAAATCCGTATTTTCCTTCAGCCAATTCCCCATAGTCAATGATCAGACATCTGCTCTTTCTGCGCGATCGCATCCAGATTCTGCTTGCCGCGGATGAGGTGACCGTAAAGGTATTGCTCAATGCACATCGCTGCAATGGGTGCGGAAATCACTCCTCCAAAACCCGCATTCTCGACGAGAACACAAATCGCTATCTTGGGATGGTCGACAGGGGCGAACCCTATGAACCAGGCGTGGTCCTTCCCGTGCGGATTCTGTGCCGTCCCCGTCTTTCCCGCCACCGAAATACCCTGAACTCGCGCACTCAGAGCGGTTCCACCTGCCTCGTTCACGCACCGATACATTCCCTGGTGAATCAAATCCCAAACATGAGCTGACAGTTCTATCTTCCTCGTTTCACCGTCGACCAGCTGAAACTGTCCTGTCTCCTTATCGCGGATTTTTTCCACCACGTGGGGTTGACGATATGTCCCCTTGTTCCCCAGCGCAGCGGCATAACATGCCATTTGAAGGGGAGAAACCCCGACCTCACCTTGCCCTATCGCAAGGCTTACCAGGTAACCCTGCGTCCACCGACCTTTACCGTAGACTCGATCAAAGTACTCCTCGGATGGAAGAAGGCCATCTGTTTCTTCGCCGATGTCGATCCCGGTTTTTTCGCCAAAACCAAACTGTTCCCCATACCGTGTCCAACGCTCAAGTCCTGTCTTCAACATCAATTGGTAATAAAAGACATTGCACGATCTCTGTATCGATTCAACCACATTCGTTGATCCGTGGGTGAGATGGTCCTTGAAGACCCTGTTGCCGTATCGGAACCCGCCGGCGCACTGGATTCGCCAGCCGTCCGTGATGACTCCCTCCTCAAGCGCCGCAGCGGCGAGGATCATCTTGAAAGTTGAACCAGGGGGATACCGCGTAAGCGTCGCTCTGTTGAAAAGCGGCTTGCTTAGATCTGTATTCAGAGCGTTCCAAACATCAGGGGGGGTCACGCTGCCGAATTCCATCAGGTCATAGTCGGGCTTGCTGGCCAGGGCAATTACCCCCCCATCGTCGGGGTCTATGGCGACAACTGCCCCCCGCCGCTCGGCCAGGAGAGATTCCGCGAGAGCCTGCACTCCAGCGTCAATGGCAAGGTAGAGATCATTGCCCTCCTTCACAGGAATATCGCTCCTCCCTTCATTATATGCTCCCAGCATCTGGCCCTTGGCATTGACGGTTATAAACTCGTAACCTTTGTGACCTCTCAGGTGTTCCTCATATTCCGCCTCAAGCCCCGTGGCACCGATGTTGTCCCCCGGACGGTATTCCTCCGGCTTCGCCAATACTTGGGCGTCCGATACCTCCTTCGCATAACCGAAAAGGTGCGTGCCCTTTGCCTTGCTGGGATAGAATCGCTTCGACTCGATCTGATAATCAACCCCAGGGAGCTTATCACGATTTTCCTCTATGATCGACAGGGTTTGAAAATCGATGTCCCGCTTTATTTTGACCGGAGCGAACCGGTTGTAAAGCTTGCCTTTCTTAACCCTATCCTTGATAAACGATGTATCCAGCCGGAGGATCTCGGCAAGGTATTCAATGGTTGACGGCCGAAACTCGGACGGGGTAACGGTCAACGTGTAGGAGGGCCTGTTGTCGACGAGGAGATTTCCGTGACGGTCAAAAAAGAGTCCCCGGATAGGTTCCCGGGCAATGGGCCGAATACTGTTCTCCTCTGATTTCTTTCCATAGACGTCTTGATAGAGAAACTGGAGCTGCAAGAGACGGATCAGGAAGACCAAGAAAATGCCGCCAATCGCCAAGTAGAATATCGAATTCCGAGAGGTTTGTCGATCAAGCTCTGTCATGCGAGGAACCGTCGAGCGAATGCAAACATCGGCAACAGGGTCAGCGCAGCGGTGTAGAATGTCGTTGCTAACCCCATCTGGAAGATCGCGTACAGCAAACCAATGTCACTTCCCTGGGTGAAAACTACAAAGTAAAGAGTGTTGTGAACGAGAGAAACGATCAGCACGATAACGATGAAGCGATAGCTCCCCAGGATCATCTGGGCCTTATTTTCGCCATAGAAGTAACCCGCAACGAATCCGCACACGGTTTTCGAGAGAGCGGAGAGACCAATGAAGCTGCCAGTGGCAAGATCAAATGCCAATCCGACAACAAAGCCCCCCGCTGTTGCTAGGAGCTGTCCCTCTCTCAATGCGATATAAACTATCCATATGGTAAGAATATCGGGAGTGATCCCTTCGAGGCTGAGGAGGCGCATCAGTTGAGTCTGAATGACAATGAATACGATCGATAGCAGGAGGTATTTTACAGACCTGCCTATCACTTTGTTCGCACCGCCCTTCTTTCCAGCTGGACGCGTTCGCTATCCGCCGTAGCGGCAACGACGAATACCTGCTCGAGTGACGAGAAATCGACTCCGGGCGCGACGTCAACGTCCTTGAATAGCGTACCAGGCTTTTCTTCCACTCGCGCCACAGTCCCGATTCTGATGTTCCTCGGAAATAGATTGCTGTATTCGGAAGTCATGACGATATCCCCTTCCTTGACATCCTGGGTCTTGGAAACGTTGGTCAGCCGGAGATGGTCGCCCCCGTCCCAAACTATAATCCCGTCGACACGGCTTCGTTCAATTTTCGCGCTCGCCCGGAAATCCTTATTGATCAGCAATTGGCCGATGGAATAATGGGGACTCGTCACGATTACCTTGCCAGCAAGACCCGATTCTGCGAGCATCGGCATGTCTGTCTTGATGCCATCAGCCTCGCCAACATCAAGAGTAATCGTGTTCCGGAGCAGATGGAGGCTTTTTCCCACAACATCCGCCGGAACCAAGTTAAATGCCCGCTGCTCTCGAAGGCCGATCATGCTGCGAAGTCGGACATTCTCCAACTGCGCCTCGCGGAGCCGGTTGACTTCATCGGAGAGGTTGACATTGAGCTGGCGAAGCACTTCGTTTTCGTGCCTGAGCTCGAACACGTTGGGAATTACGGAAAGGGCGTGCTGCATGGCTCCAACCAGACCAACGGCATAGGAACGGATGAATCTTACCTGGCGGTTATCGTTGGTACCGAGGAGGACGATCGAGATGACGATGAAAATGCTTAGGACGACATACTCTTTGAAGAATACCAGTATGTTTATGAATCTCCGCATCGGGGGCAGAGGGCACGCACGTGTGGGTTACTCTCAACCCGACGTCCTAATACCTCCGGCTCTTGATGAGAACTTTGCTGTAATGGTTCAAGTGCTCGAGCACTTTTCCCGTGCCCCGAACAACTGCTGTCAGAGGGTCCTCTGCAACGTATACCGGGAGGCTTGTTTCCAGGCGCAATCGCTCGTCGAGCTGTTTCAAGAGGGCTCCCCCTCCCGACAGCATGATCCCACGATCAAGGATGTCTGCCGAAAGTTCAGGTGGGGTACGCTCCAGGGTGAGTTTCACCGCATCAACAATTTGTTGGACCGGCTCGTTCAATGACTCACGGATTTCAACTGAACTCGCTTCTGTCGTCTTAGGTATTCCGTTGACGAGGTCTCGACCCTTCACCTGAATGGTGATCTCTTCCTTCAGCGGCATCGCCGAGCCGACCTCGCATTTGATTGCTTCTGCAGTGCGTTCGCCTATGAGGATGTTGTGATTCTTCTTGAAGAATTGAATGATGGAATTGTTCATCTCATCTCCAGCGATGCGGACCGATTCTTCGTTCACAATGCCTGATAATGCAATCACTGCAATTTCGGTTGTACCCCCGCCTATGTCCACGATCATATTCCCGGCCGGCGCATCGACATCGAGCCCGATCCCAATCGACGCGGCCATCGGCTCTGCGATCAGGTGTACTTCCTTTGCCCCCGCGTGCTCTGCGGCATCGCGTACGGCCCGTTTCTCCACTTCCGTCACGCCGCTTGGCACGCAGACCACGATCCTTCGGCTGGGCAGCCAGTTCGAGTGTACTTTCTTTATGAACTCTCGCAGCATTCCTTCCGCGATTTCAAAATCAGCGATGACTCCATCTCGCATCGGCCTGATGGTTCGAATATCCCGGTGCGTTCTGCCCAACATCTCGCGCGCTTCATTGCCAATAGCGACGATTCGCTTCGTATTGCGGTCGAACGCAACAATGGAAGGCTCATTGAGAACGATACCCTTGCCCTTCATGTGTATGAGGGTGTTGGCTGTTCCGAGGTCAACGGCGAGGTCTGCAGAAAACATCGAAAGAAAACTCATGGGCTGATTTTAAAGGTTTGTTCGTGTGTGTCAATGGTTAAAATGTCGGATGCCCGTGAAGACCATGGAGATGTTATTGTCGTCCGCAGCACGTATCACTTCCTGATCGCGAACCGAACCACCGGGCTGAATGACCGCTGTCGCGCCGGCCTTCACCGCTTCAAGGAGGCCGTCCGCAAATGGGAAGAATGCATCAGAGGCAACAGCCGTCCCGCGTAGATCAAGTCCTGCGTCGGCCGCCTTCATCACAGCTACTCGTGATGAATCAAATCGCGACATCTGCCCTGCCCCTATTCCAACCGTTCGTTCTGGGCGCGCATATACAATGGCGTTTGATTTCACGTGCTTGGCAACCTTCCACCCAAAAATCATTGCCGACATCTCTTCGTCGTTAGGGTGCCGTTTCGTGACAACGGTCAGCTCGCGTACCGTGGTATCATCGAGTGTCTGAAGAAGCACGCCCCCGTCAACTCTTTTTATTCCCAGACCTTTCCGGGACTGCGGCGTGGGTGTGCGCCGGATGAGACGACGGTCCTTCTTTTTCTGCAAGAAAGCCAATGCCTCATCGTCGAATCCCGGCGCTATTATAATCTCGGTGAAGACGCCGTCGATAAGGCGCGCTGTGCTTAATTCCATCGGTCGGTTAGTTCCGACGATTCCACCAAACGCCGATTTCCTGTCGGTCGCCAGGGCCTTCTCATATGCCTCTGAAAGCGTGTTCCCCTTCCCGACTCCGCAGGGGTTCGTGTGCTTGATGATCGCCACCACAGGCTCTGAGAATTCATCGATGAGGTCTGCAGCAGCCTGGACGTCGATGATATTATTGTAGGAGAGATCCTTTCCGTGCAATTTGGTAAAATAGTCCCCGAATTTCCCGTACAGCGCGGCGCTCTGGTGAGGATTCTCCCCGTATCGCAAGTCAGCGGATTTCAAGAGGGAAAGAGAAAACAGATCCGGTAGCTCGCTGCGCTCAGATACGAGACGGGCGAGATACTCATGGATTACCGTGTCGTAGCGGGCTGTGTGCAGGAATACTTCCTTCGCGAGGTTAAATCGAGTCGCTTCATCGACAGCCCCACCGTTTTTATCCATTTGGTCAGCTACCACAGGATATCGTTGGGGGTTCACGATGACAAGCTTATGCTTGAAATTCTTAGCCGCAGATCGCAACATCGCCGGCCCTCCAATATCAATCTGCTCGATGGCTTGATCGAGCTCCACGCCGTTGTCGGTGATGGTCCGCTCGAATGGATAGAGGTTTGAGACTACCATATCGATGGGTTGAATGCCCAACTCCTCAAGCTGGTGGGCATGATTCGGATTGTCAGTTGCCGCAAGTAGTGCTCCATGGATTTTTGGGTGAAGCGTCTTCACCCTCCCGTCGAGTATTTCCGGAAACCCAGTCACATCTGACACCGAGATCGCCTGTACACCGGCACCCCGCAATGTTCGGTAAGTTCCCCCAGTCGAGATGATCTCGACTCCCCATTTTTCCAGCCGGCGTGCAAATTCTACTATCCCCGTTTTGTCGGAAACGCTGAAAATCGCCCGCTTAATTGTAATTAGATTCATCCTGAGTTCATAATGGTTACGTGCTGGGCATCAACCAATACCTTGCCTTCAGCGATGAGCCGGATCGCTTCCGGATAGAGGTCGTGTTCCAGCGTAAGTACTCGTGCCGCAAGCGTTTCAGGCGTGTCTGATGGCTGTACTGGGATGCTCCTCTGTAGGATTATCGGTCCATGGTCGTAGTCCTCATCGACGAAGTGGACCGTCGCCCCGGTGACTGTGGCCCCAGCTCCAAGAACTGCTTCGTGGACGTGTTTGCCGTACATGCCCGGCCCTCCAAATGCCGGCAAGAGGGCCGGATGGATATTGACGATTCGGTTTCTGTACCTGCTGATGAGCCGTGGGCTCAATTTCTTCATGTACCCCGCCAGCGCGATGAAGTTAACTCTGTCCTTCCGAAGCGCTTCAATGAGAGTGGAGCAGTATTCCTCCTCTGTCGTGAATTGATCAAGACTAATTCGGAGGACCGGGATTCCCTTATCGCGAGCTGTCTCAAGGGCACCCGCCTTTGGATTGTTGCTGACAAGGAGGGCAATTCGTGTGTTCGGTATCGTTCCTGAGTCAATCGCGCCAAGCAATGATCTGAAGTTCGATCCCTTCCCCGATGCGAAGACTGCAATGTTTAGCCCATCAGGCAAGCATGTATCCAGGAATTTTTTCGCTCAAAGTTACACATATTCCTCCGAAGAGTCAATGAAAACCGGGTAAAATGAACTATTATTAATGCGCCTCAGGAGGAAACTATTCGACTGCCGGTTCAAGGAAGATTATTTGTCCCGCCCCAGTGTCAAGTTTTACGCGGATACCAATGGGAAAAGAAAGGGATTCCTTGAAGTGCCCGTAGGGAATCCCTGCGAGGACCGGATAACGATACCCGGAAAAAGTATCCTCGATAACCTGTTGGATGGTGAGCGATGGCTTTCCCTTCTCCGGGCGGCAATCGATGAATCTTCCGAGAGCAATGCCGGCCGCCCGGTCCAGTACGCCAGCAAGCTTCAACTGCTGCAGCATTCTGTTTACACGATATGGTCTTTCGTCAATCTCTTCAATGAGAATCAGCGGATCCCTGATTCTGGGGAAATAAGGTGTGCCGAGCAATGTCGCGATGAGCGTGAGATTCCCGCCCAGCAGCCGCCCCTTGACAGGTTTCTTTCCCGCGGCTGTGGTGCCCCGACTGGCTGACGTCATTGCCAACGGAGGGCGGGGGTGCATCAAATTCTCCCAGAAACGAGCCTCAACCTGACCTTCAAGGCCCTGGCTCATTTCCACGGCCACCATCGGACCTGAGAATGTGATGAGCCCGGCCCTTGCAAGCATTGCAAAATGTAGAGCCGTAATGTCGCTGTACCCCACGAATATTTTGGGATGACGGCGCATGAGGGGGTAATCAAGAAGGGAAAGGATCCGGCCTGACCCATAACCTCCCCGGACTGTAAATATGGCTTTGACTGTCCGGTCGGAGAAGAAGTCGTTGATGTCTGATGCCCGTTCAGCGTCAGAGCCCGCAAGATAGCCGCGCCTCCTATGAACATTCCTTCCCAGGCGTACACGGAATCCCATCTTCTCCAAATATCGAACGCCCGATTCAAGATCCTCGCGCGCGGATGCTGAACTTGCCGGTGCGCAGACGCCGATAACATCCCCCCGACGCAATCGGGGAGGTTTAACGATCGTTGCCATGGTGCGCAAAGATCGCGAGAAATTACCATATCCGCCAATTCATTGCATCTGCCCACGAACTTCGTTACCTTGTCACGCTATCATCCATTTCAACAACAGGGAGATTTTTATGCTATTCATATTCTTCTTTCTCGTTTGCATCGCTTCGTTTCTGGCATGGTCATCCGCACGAAAGAAAGTTGTGCAGCAAAAGAATGTTATTTTCCGAACGGCTATGCTTGCGAGCGGATCGATTATGGCATTTTCGGCTCTATTGGCTCTTTCGGAGTGCTTCGCTGTTATCCCGGCTGGTCATGTCGGAGTTGTTGATGTGTTCGGTAATGTTCAGCCGGCGACCCTGAACTCAGGGATCAACCTTATCAACCCGCTCGCCAGGATCGTCAAGATGTCGATCCAGACGCAGGAAATGAAGGAGACCATGGACACCCCGAGCAGGGAAGGCCTCACGACTCAGATTGAAGTCAGCGTCCTGTTTCACCTAAATCCGGAGCAAGCTTCAGATGTTTATAAATCTGTCGGTGAAAATTATTCATCTGTGCTCCTCGAACCGCAATTTCGGTCGGTGAGCCGCGGCGTTACCGCCTTGTATGAGGCAAAAGCTCTTTATA
Organism: uncultured Chlorobiaceae bacterium; assembly: GCA_964410105.1. Lineage (GTDB taxonomy): Bacteria > Bacteroidota > Ignavibacteria > UBA10030 > SZUA-254 > CAYPFY01. The sequence goes on along the minus strand of CAYPFY010000012.1, from coordinate 17,299 downwards.
CGGCAGAGCGCAGCGCCGTCGAGAATCTGATTCTTAATGATCTCAAGAAGATCGTGGAGCCGAGAGGGATTTCGATAGAGTCAACCCCGCTCCGCCGCGTCGGTCTTCCGCAGGGTCTGAGCGCCGCCATTGAGGAAAAGCTTCGCGCCGAACAGGAGAGCCAGAGGATGCAGTTTATTCTCACGAAGGAAAAACAGGAGGCGGAGCGAAAGCGGATCGAAGCCCAGGGGATTTCAGATTTTCAGAAGATCGTCACTCAGGGGATCAGCGATAATTTGTTGCGCTGGAAGGGAATCGAAGCAACCCTGAAGATAGCGGAGTCGAATAACGCGAAAGTGGTTATCGTTGGAAACGGGAAAGACGGCCTACCCGTTATCCTCGATACAAAATAGGGAGGATGGTCAGAACTCTTGTTCCTGGAGGAGTTCGTCGATAGCGTAGAGGCTCTCGCTCTCTCGAGGACGGACGCTCGGATGCGGTTTGGCCTTCTTCATCGCCATCGAGACGGCGACAATTCCGCACAATAAGCCTGCAAATGCGACGAACTTCACGTGGATGGTCCCTTTATTGAATGCAAATGAATCCTACGGTTTTCCAAAGTTCGAGCGCAATGACGGCATACCACCCCTGCTTCTCGACTTCTCCTTCAAGGATGTATTCTATCAGAATGCGCTGCTCGCGCGTAAGGGTCGGGAACTGGTATTTTACTTTCATGCGGCTCTTATCCTCAGGTGTCTGGATGCAATCAAGCAAATCCGTACGTGAGGAGTTGTGGCTACTATCACCTCCCGTGGGTTGTATCACCCGCCTCGCATGCCCACTTTGAGCGGCGCCTCGGAAATCCGAGACTATCCTTCAAATTCAGCCTCGATATGGACGCCTCCTCCGGAAAGGAACGTGATCTTTAATACATTGGGGCGGCAGCAGACAGCACAGTCCTCCGTGTAGGTTCGCGGCGGTCCACCGAATGGATCGATTATGGTCTCGTTCTCTTCACCGCAATAGGCACATATGTAACTGCCGGTCGTCTGGTCTTCCATGAATGCATGATACGAAATATCGTGAGATAAGTCATTTTCCGCAATCCCTGACGCCGGCGACTCAGGTGCCAGGCGTTGAGTTCGAGCACCCAAATTTTTATATTGGTTCACGGTGGCTTTACCTTCCACAATTCAGGATTTAATTCGAATGAATCGTGCGATTGACGAGCGGACTGTCGATCCCGACCCCTTTACAGAATTTGAACGGTGGTTCCAAATTGCAGAGGTGAACGTCCCGCTGCATAATGCTATGACGCTCGCGACCGTTTCATCCGATGGTGCGCCATCAGCACGCATGGTGTTGCTGAAACACGCCGACAGGAAGGGGTTCGTGTTCTATACGAACTATCAAAGCCGGAAGGGGAAGGAGCTGGATAAGAATCCGCGGGCCGCGCTTGTTTTCCACTGGCAAGCTCTCGAGATTCAGGTGAGGATTGAGGGGTCTGTGGAGCGTGTTGCCGAGCAGGATTCGGATGCGTATTTTCGCTCGCGCCCGCGTGACAGCCAGGTCAGCGCTTGGGCCTCGCCCCAGGGAGCTTATCTTTCTTCACGGGAAGAGCTGGAACGGCTAAGTGCTGCTTGTGAAACGAAACTCGCTGGCGATCAAATACCCCGACCTTCATTCTGGGGAGGATACCGCGTGATCCCTTGCCGGATCGAATTCTGGCACGCGCGGGAGGCTCGGCTCCATGATCGCATCGTTTATGAGCGTCTGAAGGGGGCCAAATGGACCATCAAGCGTCTCGCCCCTTGAGGTCAGGCTACCTCCCGGACAATTTCGAGGAACTTATCGATCTCCTCATAGGAATTATATATGTGACTCGAAATCCTGATAGAGTTCAAGTGTCCCTCCGCCACTAGGCGTATGCGAAATCCCTTTTTCGACGCGTGCTCACCAAATTTGTCGTACGGCATGTTTTTCAGGCGGAATCCGACCACAAACCCCCGCGAACGGTCTTCGGTGGGAGTGAGCATTTCAATCCTGTCGCCTAGTTTGAGAAGTTCTCTCTGAAGATGGGCCGCAAGCGATGATCCTCTCCGGACGATGTTGTCCATTCCGATGTGATAGAGAAAGTCGATCGCAGCTCCAAGGCCAATATAGATCGAGGCGTTTTGGGTCGCAAAATCATATCGATGTGCCGTCGGGACATATCCTTTAAATTCCGGTGGGTCTGTCGTCATGTCCCATCCGGAGTCAGAATACCCTCCAACCCAACGGGCCTGCAAGACGTCGAGGAGTTCCTGCCGGACGTATAAAAATCCCGTGCCCTTCGGACCGCACATCCATTTGTGGCAGCAGGTAGCATAAAAGTCACATCCCATTTCCTTCAGATCAAGCGAGGTCATACCGGGACCATGAGCACCATCAAAAAATACCCAGAGGCCTTTGTCGTGGCCGAGCTTCGCGATCTCCTTTGCAGGGAAGATCTGCCCGACGGTGCATGTGATGTGCGGGATCGCGATCGCGCGCGTGCGTTTGGTGATCATATCACTAAGTCGATTAAGGTTCTCCTCCGCCGTTGGAGCGGGCTTCAATGCTTTGAGGACGATGCCGTCAATCCGTCGACGATTGAGCCATGGCAGCGCGTTTCCGACATGTTCGTGAGTAGTGAGAATTACCTCGTCGCCCTGTCGAAGAGGTAATCCGCCGGCCACCACATTTATGCCTTCGGTGACGTTGTGTGTCAAGGAAATTTCAGACTCAGCGACGTTCACGAATTTCGCCAGCTTTGGCCGCACGGTATCCCAGCCACCGTAGTCACCGGAAGTGTCAATTTCTTCAAGTGATCGTTTCACGGATTCCAGCACCGGATAAGGAGATGGGCCTATCGTGCCATTATTGAGATAGATGCGCTCGCGCGAGAGGGGAAACTGGTCTCTCACTACTCTCCAGAAATGCTCATCGTCATGGGCTATATCCTGATCCTTGGCGATGATGTATCGGGCGCGGGAGGATTCAGGTACGGCACTGAGTGCCCAAGTGCCGATGACGCCATTGGCGACCTGACGGATGAATCGACGGCGGGATGAAGGCATGGCGCACTCCTAGAATGTTTTATCTTGGTCTGTTTCTTCGGAGTCGGAGGTAACCACACTATACCACTTTCCCGAGTTATATTCAATGAGGGGGACGACGATCTCAGGGGCGCAGATCAGGTCCTTGCCCATGCTAGGCCTGAATCGGATTATCATGGATCTAACAGTCTCTCCTGGAAAGGCCTCCGATCCAGAGAGGATTGCCACACCCGGGTGAATTTGGATTAAAGCCAAAATCACGGCAGGTCCAGAAATCAGGTCGAGGGTTCATCTTCCCGCTGCAGGATTGTCCCGGCAAATGGTATGGAAAGGACATAATAGGTGAGTCCCGCAAACCCCATCGCAAAGGCGACATAGAATGGAAGGTGGTAGTCAAGGGTCCATAACCACCCCCCCAGAAGGGATGCAGGAAAAACGGCAATTCCCCTGATCAAGTAGTACACTCCCACCGAATGGCCGCGGGCCCGGTCATGGGCCAGGTCAACGATCATCGCCTTGCGGGCCGGCTCTCCGATTTCACGCAATCCTCCTGCGATGAAAGCAACGAAGATCCAACCAAGACTCGACGCCGAGACGAGGGTAAGCGGATAAAGGGCAAAAAAGGCAAACGTCAGCGCAATGAATGGTTTGCGATTCCCCCGGTCGGATAATTTCGATATCGGGATGTAGACGATCAACGCGGCAATCATCTGCGCCGATGACAACCACCCAAATTGCATCGCACCTGCCCGGAGAATGTTCATGACATAGAGGACTATGAAAACTCTTGGAATTCCTTCCGCCCACCGAGCGAGACAATCGGCAAGTAGCAGTCGCTTCAGCGCCGGATTCATCGATCTCCAGATTTCCTTCAAGTTGGCGCTCCCCGAAAACCCCGGTTTGTCTTCTCGATACCATAGCAGAACCGCGAAGATGGCCAGAATCGCCAGCAAGATTGTGATACCCAGTCCTATGCGAACCCCCTTTTCGAATCCATTCCACGTCAAGAGCCACCCTCCTATCACGGGGGCGATCGCCATTGGAATGCGCTTCAGAATGGATTGCACCCCAAATCCGATCGCTCGTCTCTCCGATGGTAAGTTGTCCCCGATGATCGCGAACATCGCAGGTGAGCCGAGGCTTCCCCAAGCTGACACAAATATTGTACCAACGAGGATCCATTTCCACGATCCGCCTCCGAGGTAAAGGAGGTACCCGAGTAAGGAGATTGCGATGAAAAGGACTAGAGATCGTCTCCTCCCCAGTCTATCGGCAATCAAACCTCCCGGATACTGATAGATTGCATCGAGGAGATCTTCGAGCGTTCCATATGCCGCAATTGCCAACGTTGTTGCTCCAACCATTTCGAGATATTTTGGGACGAAGCGGGACCAGATTTCCTCTCCCATTCCGACGAGGAGCACGGCGAGGAGCATGATGAGGATGTTATGCTGCAGTCCTAAATAGTCGCGTATCCGATTCATTTGGAGCTGCGGGGAGGGATTTTGGCGACGCAGCCTCCGCTGTTCAGGGGATTAGCTCCGGGGGAAATGGTTCCACCCCGTCGATCGAAGGCTTGTGTGCTCTCCGTTTTCTCCGACGAGCTCAAGTCCCTCTTCCCGTTGCTGCGTTCGACCGATGATGGAGGTGTCTCCAGGGAGAGTCTCGAGCACCTCAAAATCCTTGTCGGTTATGATGATGAGAAGCTCATACTCCTCGCTCCCGTCTAGCGCATAATCGACAGAGTGTCCATTGAACTCCGATGCAATCGCCTGAGTAACAGAAATCATCGTCAGGTTATGTTCGTAGACCACCGCCCCGAGTCCCGAGCTGCGGCACAGGTGATGTATTTCGGAGGCTAATCCGTCGCTGATGTCTATCATCTCGATGGATATTTTCTGGGGTATGGAGATTGTCGCATTTAACGGGCGACCCCCTATGGCGGCAATATCACTGAAACTGGACAACAGTGCCTTCCAGCCGACATGTCTTAATGATGTGAAGCTCAGATCGAAGTGGATTCCTTCGACGAGCGCGTCAGTGGTCAACAGCTGCACGGTTTCCGAGGCTGGGGGGCAGGAACACAGCGGTATCATCCCTGATTCCGTGGATCAATTGGCTCTGATCTTTTACTGCCCAGCCCGGGTTTCGACGATACGACGGATCCGCTCAATCAGGCCAAACTCGCCGATTGTCGAGATAGCGGTCATGCAGTCGGGCGGAGAGGGGAAGGCCTAGTTTCTCAGGGCCTCGATGGCCTGTTTGAAGAAGTCTTTCGAGCGCGGACCGACATAGGTCTGTGCGATCCTGCCATCGCGATCAATGAGGAACGAGGTCGGTATCATCCTGATATTGCCAAAGGCATCCTCCAGCTCTTCGTTCGATACGACGTTCTGGTACGGGATCCCATGCTCCTGAATAAATGATCCCACTTCCTGAACGACGTTGGCACCTCGGTCGGTCGAGACGCCCAGGATCCGAATATCCGTGCTGACAAATTCCTTGCTGAGGGCGACGAGGTCCGGCAATTCTCGCTTACAGGGGACACACCATGTCGCCCAAAAGTTCACGAGAGTCACTCTTCCTCGAAAGGCATCGAAGTCCATCACTCTGCCGTCCCGATCCTTCCAGGAGAAGTTAGGGGCCCTGCCTGTCCGTGCCGTCACTGACGAGACCTCCGCAACGAGGGCCGCGGGAGGTGCTTCCCTCGCTCCGCCCGAGTTCTCTTTTTTCGAGCAGCCTTGAAAGTGAAGTAGAGCTGCCAGAACGAAAGTGAATAGGGGGATCCTCCGCATGCAGCGCTATTCGCTCCCGAGCAAAGAGGCGAGGAGCTCGTCCTTCTTGACGTCAGCGATCGCGCAACAAATGCTCGAGTCGACAAGCCAAATCGCAAGGGAACAATCCGGTGAGTGATTCTCAAAATACCATCCGGTGCGCTTCAACTCGGCGATCACGTCCGGCGGAAGATTGAGAGCCGTTCCCTCGAGCACGTCACCATAACGCACCTGATAAAGGTAGACGAAGTCATGACCGCTCCGGTACATGATGTGCGCGAGCGCGCGGTTCTGGTAGAGACTCGAATTGCCTCCCATGAGAGTGTAACGCTTCATTCGCGGCACTTTTACATGAAAATTCACCCTGGGCTGGATGTAGGCTTCGACAACTGCAGGGTCGGAGGAGGCAACCTGCGGAACGATCTTTCCGTCCAGGATACGATCAAAATTATTGTATGTCTGGTGGATGATGTTGCCATCAGCCGGCTGGGAGTGGTTATGGTGGGACTTGGTTGGGGTGATGGCGAAAAGCAGAAGAACGGTAATGGCGACTCCTCCCGCGGCTAGCATCATCTGCCACGCGGGCCAGGTGAATAACCTGCGCCGGAGGGGCTGCGGACCAATTGCCACAGGGTTTTCGCTTTCAAGGGCGGCGGAAATTCGCTGCCGGAGGTCGGAAGGCGCAGCACAGGCACGGACGCGAATTCGGATTAGTGCCTTAGTCGCACGCTCGAGCTCGTATTCCGCCCGACATCTCGGACAGTGAGCGATGTGATCTTCGAACTGGGGGGCGATTTCGCGCGGGAGTACTCCGTCAACGGCAGCCGTGACGCTCTCAATTACACCTTGGCAATTCACGTGGGGATTACGACCTCTTCACAATTATCGAATATTCTCTACCTGTTACTTGGTTACGTATCCGTGCTTTTTCGCGTATTCAAACAGCTTCGCCCTCAGCATCTTCCTGCCACGATGGAGCCTCGAACGAACTGTCCCTACCGGGCAATCGACAAATTCCGCAATCTCCTCATAACTCAGATCTTCTATGTCGCAGAGGATGACCACGGTCCGGAAATCCTCTGGAAGTGTTTCCATCGCCTTCGTAACATCGTCCTCTAAGAGTCCCCCAAATATTTTTTCCTGGAGGTCGTTCTGATCGCTTGCCTCGTATCGTATGGAATTGTAAAAATTCTGAATCTCGTCGTAGTCAACAGTCTCGGGCTCTTTTGTTTCCTTCCGATAACGATTAATGTACGAATTCTTCATTATCCGAAACAGCCATGCCCGGATATTCGTTCCCTTCTCGTACTTATCCCAAAACCGATACGCCTTGAGGAATGTCTCCTGAACCAGGTCTTTCGCATCGTCCGGATTCCCGGTCATCCTCAGTGCATAGTTGAAAAGAATATCCATATGCGGGAGAGCTTCCCGTTCGAATTCCGAGTGCCTTTCTCGAATCTGGGATTGGTTGATTGCCATTATACGTTTTGCACCATCATTAGTGGGTATCTCTCTCCACCCATCTACGCAGGACCTGTCGATACTGGCATGTGCCGAAATCCTATCCCGGCAGCCGGAAAAGAATGACAACTGCTCCTAAGGAATGATACGAAAATGGCCTCTGACGCGCAACAGTCTCTCTAAGCCAAATTCATGCCCGCCTGTAAAGGTATGCGGCATCCAGCACTTTCACCCCGCTACCGTCGTGGATCAGGTACTTTGCGCCACTCCAGATTGACGCGCCGCCGTAGTCACCCCGTTTATTGATAGCATAGAATTTTACGTCGAACTTAAACCTTCCCTGGGTATCCTTGAGCCGCCTTTCCTTACACCTCCCCGCTATCCTCTTGCAAGCAAGCAGACATGCCTCCTCCGGAGATTTACTCTGACGCATCCATTCGACGATCATGACGGAGCTGCAATTGAGCAGGTTCGCCTCGCCACGCCCCGTCGACCCGGCCGAGCCCACCTCATTGTCGCAGTAGAGCCCGGCACCAATGATGGGGGAATCTCCGACGCGTCCAGGGATCTTGTACGCGAGACCGCTGGTTGTGGTGACGCAGGAGAGATTTCCCCGCGTGTCCAGTGCACTGCAATGTATCGTCCCGTAGTGACGCATGTAGGATTCGATGAGCCGGCCGATATTGTCATCTTCTATTTTATGCGGAGGAAGCCAGTCGTCCTCATTGCTGAGGTTTTCCTTCCACTTGAGCCATGCCTCTCGCGCCTGATCGGTCAGGAGGTTTTCCTCGGTGAATCCGTGTGCCTTTGCAAATCTGAGGGCCCCCTCTCCCACCAAAAGCACATGATCCGAGCGCTCCATGACGACCCGAGCGACTTGAGAAGGGTTCTTGATGTTCCGGAGCGAAGCGACCGCCCCAGCCCGATAACTCGGTCCGTGCATGACCGCAGCATCGAGTTCGACGACGCCTTCCTCGTTCGGGAGACCCCCGTAGCCGACGGAATTGTCGTTCGGATCGTCTTCGACAATATTGACGCCCGCGATGACTGCGTCGAGCGCGTCAGATCCCCCGCTGATCATGGACATCGCTCTGTCAAGTGCTTTCGTTCCGTTTGCACTCGAGATAGCAACCGGCTTGGCAGAGAAGGATGGGGTACTCGTCGACGCCAGTCCACGGTGCGATACCGCGGCCGCTCCGGCGAGCGCCGCCGCCTTCAGGAATTTTCGTCGGTCAATGGAGCCCATCAGATTCTCCGCCAGGAATGGTGTGTGCGCGAATGTAGAAATAGTTGCCTAGAAAAGCAATCTGTCAGGCATGGGACCCAAAATCCGGGCTGCTAGGATCTCTCTATTCCTCTCTGAGCAGAGTGATGCCCCACATTGTCGGGTCATCCGGCGGATCCGCGTTCCAGTGGTTAAATGAGTGCGAGTCGTCGGAGACGTAATGGAGGGTGTACTTCCCCTTGTCCAGGACGATTGTGGTCGAAACCATCCTATTCTTTCTTCCTCCACCGGCATGGAAGGTCATCGAATATGTCATCTCCCAAACTACCCCTCCGGAGGTGTTTTCAATCCATCCATAGTCATACATCTCGTGGTTCTGGCCCTCGCCGAGCGCATAGACGCGGATGTGGGTCGGCTTGTCAAGGGTGAATGGCTGGACCAGATTTGCGCCGTTCCCCACACGGACGATCTGGGTGATGAGGTTGCGCGGAGTGGGGGACGAGTTCTTTTCCACAATTCCCATTTCGAAGTTTCCCCCCTCCCCCGTCACGGTGATGCCCCAGTGCTCGGGGTCGAACGGAGGCGCCGCGTTCCAGGTATTGTACGCATGAGAATCGTCCGACTGGTAGAATACCGTGTATGAGCCCTTCGAAAGATTGACGGTTTCATCGATCATGCGGTTTTTGTCAGCTCCCCCCGCATGCTCGGTGCGATCGAGATCCATCATCCATACTTTATCGCGCGTCTGGGAGTTGATTATCCATCCAAAATCTGACATCTGATGGCGTGAATTCGAGCGTTCCCCAAGGGCGTAGACACGGACGGTTGCGCCCGCCTTCAGCACAAAGTTCGCCGAACGCATCTCATCGTTTCCCACTTCGATTAATTGCGCGATGACGTTCTGATCTTCCTTTGAATTTGAGGATAGCTTGAAGTTTCCCTTTCCGCTCCTGTCCCCTGCCAATAACGTGACACCGTAATTGAGGGGATCTTCCGGAGGAGGGGCATTCCAATCGATGAAGGAATGGGAATCGTCAGTAATGTAATAGAGGACGAATTCTCCCGCGGGAAATTCAACGATTTCGTCCACCTTAAGGTTTTTGTCGGCGCCGCCAGCCGGATGAGCCTTGCTTCCCACCATCTCCCAGACACGCCTTCGCGTCTTCGCATCAACGATCCATCCGTAATCCGCAAGATCTCCCCCGAACTCGCGCTCGCCCAAAGCGTAAATTCGAACCGCCGTCGGTTTCTCCAGCGAAAACCGCTGGCGTACGTGTTCGTTTTCACCCAGCCGAGTGGCCTGGAAAAGCACATTCGAAAACGGCTTCGGTGGACTGAACATCGGTATAACCCCCGAGGGATCACCGATCGCTATATCGATGCCCCAGAGTCTTGCACGGTCCTTCCAGTCTTTTGAAATGCCCCCTCCGAAAATCTCCTCGAGCCACTGAAGGAATCCCTTTTTCTTAGCCTTATCTCCGCCCCAATCCTTTTTCCGGCCGTCGAAATTGAAATTGGAAAAACCAGAGTGATCTCCGTAGCCGCGTGCTGCAAAATAGACTTCATAACTGCCTTTTCGCAGTGCGATTGTGCCGTCGAATTTTCTGTCTCCCTTTTCTCTGCTTGTATTTTCACGCGTCATTTTCCACACCGTTTCCCTGGTGTCAGCATTGATGATCCAGCCGTATGCAAACATTCCGCTGCTTGAGAGGGGGAGATCTCCTTCGCCTGTTCCCACTGCGGTGATGTGAACCCGCGCATCTTCTGGAAGGGTGAATCCTCCGCTTTTCACCTCCTCTTGAGATAAATCCCTCAGCTGAATGATAGCCCTCTCACCCGCCCGCGCGGCAATGCCGCTCCCGAGGAGGACTGTGAGACTCCACGCGATCGCGCCTCGCCATGAATACGTTCTATGTGAATTCATGCTTTCCACAGGTTAGATACGAATCCCTGCCCGCTTTGTTGCATTTAAGCCTCATTCGCAAGGGAAACAAGGAATTACGGTCAGCACTTCACCTTGATTCTCACTCATGCTTTCCCTATTTTTTCCCCATGCTCTCCGAGCAGCCATTGTTGGAAAAGCTCCGCGCGAATTCCCTGCTCACCGGGATCGATCACGCCTCCCTCCGGCAACTTTCCGGGTCGCTCGACGTGGTGAAGTATCAATCAGGGGATATGATTTTCGAGCAGGGAGACAGCGGCGATCGCCTGTTCCTGATTCTCTCCGGTGATGTCGTTATCTCCAACGCCATCCACGGCGGTAAACAGTTGACCCTGGGGATCCTTCATGAGGGGAGCTTCTTCGGTGAGCTGGATATGATAGATGGGCTTCGCCGATCAGCCCGAGCAACAGCGGAATCAGAGTGTACATTCGCGACACTCAAGCATCCCGAGTTCCACGCCATGCTACTCGGAGACCACGTTTTTACTCGGAACCTCCTCGGGACTCTCAGCAGACGACTCAGGGCAAGCAATCTGACGTATGCGCAGCACGAGGAAACGAACGTTTTGGAACTCCACCGCCAGCTCGAGAAAATGCATACCCTCGTCGAAGCATCGAAGGCCGTGAATTCCTCTATCGATATCGACCGCCTGCTCGAGATCATACTCGAGATCGCGATCCGCAGCGTCGGCGCCGATCGGGGGACCCTTTACCTGCTCGATCCCCGCACCCACGAACTCTGGTCCAAGGTCCTTCAGGGGACCACGACGGTTGAAATCCGTCTTGCGGTCGGCAAAGGCCTCGCAGGCACTGTCGCTGCCATCAACCAAACCATCAACATATCCGATGCGTATCGGGATGACCGGTTCAATCCCGAGATCGATCAGTCCACGGGATATCACACGAAATCCGTTCTCTGTATGCCTATGAGGAACAGGGATGGCGTTGTCATCGGCGTGTTTCAGCTGCTGAACAAAACCGCAGGCGTATTCTCTGCCGAGGACGAGGCCTTCATCGAGGCGCTCTCTGCCCATGCGTCGATCGCGATCGAGAATGCCCAGCTGGCTCAACGCACCATTCAATCCGAACGTCTGTCCGCCGTGGGAAGTATGGCAAGTTCAATAATCCACGATATCAAGAACCCCATGGGAATTGTTCGCCTCTCCGCCCAAATCATCAAGGGGAAATCACGGGACCGTGAAGTGACGACCCTCGCGACTCAAATGGTTCGAGAGGTAGATCGCTTCGTGGCGATGACACAGGAAATACTCGATTTCTCCCGCGGAGTCGGTGCTCTGACCATCAGGACGATCGATCTTAACTCGACGGTTGAAGGCCAGATCACTCTCATGGAACCAGAGTTTTCACGCAGAGCGATCCGGCTCCGCAAGGATCTTCAGTTCAACGGAACAATCCGCGCTGACGCCGATAAGCTTTCTCGGGCATTCTATAATATTATGGGCAACTCCGCGGAGGCCATGCCCGATGGGGGGACGATGACGATCCGTACATACTCGCGTGACCATGTGGCGGTGATAGAGTTTTCCGATACGGGACCGGGCATCCGCCCCGACGTGAGGGGAAAGCTCTTTCAGCCTTTCGCGACATCGGGGAAGAAACATGGAACGGGGCTAGGATTGGCCATCGTGAAGAAAATTGTGGATGACCACAAAGGATCGATCGAGGTTGAGTCGGAGAGCGGAAGGGGAACAACTATCCGGATCTCCCTGCCGGCCTGAGGATTATGCGTGTCACCGTCCGGAACGGCTCCGTCGAGATCATCCACGGCGATATAACCGATGAGACGACAGATGCGATAGTGAATGCCGCCAATAATCTCCTCTGGATGGGAGGGGGTGTCGCGGGCGCCATCAAACGGAAAGGGGGGAGAGTTATAGAGGAAGAGGCCATCTCGCTGGGTCCGATCGAAGTCGGGAGGGCTGTCGCAACGGGTGCGGGAACTCTAAAATCGAAATATGTCATCCATGCCGCCGTGATGGGTCAGAACCTTAGTACAAGCGCAGAATTGATAAAAACTGCCACGCTAAGTTCGCTCAAGCTGGCCGAGGACCTGCGACTGACTTCGATCAGCATCCCTGCCCTCGGGACGGGAGTTGGAGGGTTCTCGGTGTTCCACTGCGCCAAGATCATGCTCACCGAGACGCTCGAGTTTCTCCTCGATTCTACATATCTCCACGATGTCCGCTTTGTTCTCTTTGATGCTGAGGTGCGCAGCGCCTTCGAAGGTGAGCTGGAACTTCAGTTCTCCTCCAAGCGCCACTGAGGCTCCTTGCCGATGGCTCGCCCGCATGCCAGTTCTTGCGCGAGAGACGAGCCCGCTTTGTTCGCTCATCCCGATGAGGCAGGGGCGTGTGCGGCATTCGCTGATTCCGTGTCCAATCCACGCCGTCGCTGCAATCAGCCTGATGTGAGCATTTTGCAATTCCATCCAAAAAATAGTACGTTTTATGGGACCTCATGCGTGAGCCACGCAAAATTCTCATCGTTCGATTCAGTTCCATCGGCGATATCATCCTCGCCTCCCCCCTCATACGAGTCCTTCGTGCGAAATATCCAACTTCCCAGATTGACTTTCTGATTAAATCCGAATTTGCGGAAATTCTGCGTTTTAATCCGTATCTCTCGACGCTGCTCGAATACCATATCTCAATTCCCGGCGATCTCATGAAGCTGTGCGATATCGTGCGACGGGAGAAGTATGATCTGCTGATTGATATCCAGAATAACATCCGGAGCTTTTATCTGCGCATGAAATCACGCGCGGGCCGCATCGCTGTGCTGAACAAACGTGCCCTAAGGAGGTTCGTGCTTATCCGATTTCACGTGAACCTTTATCGTGAGATCATCCCGGTTTCGGAACGCTACATCGAATCGGTCTCTCGACTTGGAGTCGAGAACGACGGCAAGGGGCTTGAAATCTTTGTGCCCGACCAGACCATTTCGTCCGTCACCACGATGATGATGAAGTATAAGCTCGATCGATTTGATAGCATTATCGGCCTTGGGCCGGGGGCGCGCCATTTCACGAAGAGGTGGCCCGCTGACCGGTTTGTGGAGGTGGGTGCGCAAATAGCCCAACGACGCCGGTCGAAGATTTTCATTTTCGGCAGCCGCGATGAAGCTGAGTACTGTGGGGATATCGCACAGATGATCAACGCTCGGCTCGAATCTCCTGTCGCTGAGAGCCTCGCGGGCGCGCTTGGCTTGCTTGAAACAGCCGCTGCGATGGATCTATGCAATGTCATCGTTTCGAACGATACCGCAATGATGCACCTTGCCGCAGCGCGCAAGCGCAAGGTGCTGGCGATTTTCGGCTCCACCGTCCGCGAGTTCGGGTTCTTCCCCTACGGCACGACGCACATCGTTGTCGAGGATTCGGAACTTCCCTGCCGCCCTTGTAGCCACATCGGGCGCCACCGATGCCCCCAGGGACATTTCCGATGCATGAATGATATCAGTCCTTCCAAGGTCCTCGATGCCGCACTGCAACTTCTCTGATACTGTGCAGTGACGACTCTGGATCCCGGCCCGTTCGGTTCTGTCGTGTCCCTTCAGTTGTGCCCGGGCTACCGGAAGCCGATGCGGCCCGTGCAGAAAGCGTGCGCGATCGTGAATCTCGGCCTCCAAGGCGATGCCCATGCGCTGAGGGATAGTCCCCGACAGATTCTACTCATCGAGTCCGAGACGCTTGATCAGCTCGATCTTGTACCCGGCGACGTGAAGGAGAATATCACAACGAGCGGAATCTCGCTTGCCGGCATGCAGCGGGGCGATGAGCTGCGGATTGGAGGGGAGGTCGTGCTCGAAATCACGAAGCCCTGCTCCCCCTGCCATCGAATGGATGAGCTCCGACCCGGATTATCACGGGGTCTTGCAGGGCGCCGCGGGATGCTTGCCAGGGTGTTGGAGGGCGGGATCATCGGTCTCGGCGATAGGATTCTGCCGGTCTCGAAGGCGTGATGCTCTTCTGGCGCCTGCTCTATAATCTGGTCGTCATCCCTCTTGGATGGGCGGGATTCAGGTTGTTGGGGATCTTCGACCGGAAAGCTAGGCGCGGGATCAAGGCGCGAAAACGGCTTTTCCACGATCTGGCTATAAAGGTTTCGGGGCTCAACTCTGACGGGATAAGGGTCTGGTTTCATTCATCGTCTCTCGGAGAGTTTGAACAGGCTAAACCGATCATCGCGGAGTTGAAGAGGCGAAGACCGGAGCTTCAGATTATCGTTTCCTTTTTTTCACCCTCCGGATTTGAACATTCTCAGTCCTACAAACTTGCAAGCATTATCACCTATATCCCGGTTGACAGCGCTCGAAATGCCCGGAAGTTTGTCGACCTTATTCGGCCGGCCGCGGCGGTCATCGTCCGGTATGATCTGTGGCCAAACCATCTCTGGACTCTCCAAAGTCTGGGAATCCCAACGTTTATCGCGAATGCGACGCTGGGAAGCATGAGATCGAGAAAACTACCCATCGCCCGACAGTTCTATCAAAAACTTTTCAACGGAATTGACTACATCCTTACGGTCTCCGCAATGGATCGCGCTGCCTACGAATCCTTCCACCTAGTCCATCCGACAATCGACGTGATCGGAGACACCCGCTACGATCAGGTCTGGCAGAGAAGCATTGATTCTCGTACCAAGCACGTCATCGATCCCCAAATCCTGAGGAATAGAAAGATTCTCGTCATCGGCAGCAGCTGGAAGGAGGATGAGGAGATCATCCTCCCTGCCTGCCGGACGGTGATGCGATCCCACCCGGAGTTTATCGTCATTCTCGTTCCCCATGAACCCACCGTTGAGAATCTGGAGCGTATCGAAGGCCAGCTTGACGGCGATCTGCGGTGCATCCGGTTTTCGGATCTCCATGAGTATGGTTCGGAAAGGATGATTCTCATCGATAGCGTTGGCATTCTCATGGTGGTCTATCAATATGGCCATTTCGCATTTGTCGGGGGCAGCTTCAGGGGCGGCGTACATAATGTACTCGAGCCCGCCGCCTACGGGATCCCGGTGCTGTTCGGACCGAAGTACCAAAACTCCCAGGAAGCCGTGGAGATGGTTGAGTCAGAAGGCGGTCTTACCGGAAATGACTCGGGGACATTCGCGAACCACCTCGAGGAGCTCCTCACCGACGAAGCTCTCCGGAGAAGGCTGGGAACAAATGCTCTGGCGCTGGTTCGCAGGAACACTGGTGCGACGGAGCGGTTTATTGCCTACTTTGAAAAAATTCTCTGACAATTCCGAGAAGGAGCGTCAAAATGAGAATAGCATACTTTGACACGATCGCCGGAGTGAGCGGAGATATGACCTTGGGAGCTCTGCTGAGCGCCGGCCTTCCTGTCGATGATCTCCGCCGCGCGATCTCGGGTCTCCGCCTCGAAGGTGTGGAAATCGATGCATCTCACGTCCAGCGCCATGGAATCGAGGCGACTAAGGTTGACGTGATTGTCTCGGTGAAGCAGGCCCATCACCGACATCTCCGTGATATCGTTGCCCTCATCGACCGAAGCAGTCTGAGCACAAGAGTCAAAGGTACCGCAAAAAACATATTCTCGGAGCTTGCACGAGGCGAAGCGTCTGTCCACAATTCCTCGATCGACGAGGTCGCATTTCATGAGGTCGGTGGCCTCGATTCCATCGTTGATATCGTGGGGGTCGCGTGCTGCCTCGAGAAATTGGGCGTCGATGCGGTTTACTCATCGCCAGTCAAACTGGGGAGCGGCGGGTTTGTGGGGGCGGCTCACGGACAGCTCCCGATCCCCGCACCGGCAGCGGTCGAGATTCTCAAGAGTTATCCCGTCGTCTTGACCGATGTCCCCTTTGAACTAACGACGCCGACGGGTGCCGCGATCATTAAGACTCTCTCTCGCGGCGTCCTTTCGGCGGAACGGATGACGATAGAGTCTATCGGGTATGGTGCCGGCACAGCCGAAATCCCCGGAGTGCCAAACCTTTTGCGCGTGATGCTCGGTACCCTCGACGCCGAGGATCAACAGGAGGAGATCGTCGTCATAGAAACAACGATCGATGATATGAACCCCGAGGTTTATCCTGTTGTCATGGAGAAGCTATTGTCCCAGGGGGCGAGGGACGCCTATCTCGTCCCAGTCGTGATGAAAAAGGGACGCCCAGGGGTGGTCCTCTCTGTCACGGTAGATAAGTCCAAGCTGGATGGAGCTGCAAGGACGATATTCGCGGAAACGACCACACTCGGCGTGCGCTTTCACCCTGCCAGTAGGATTATTCTCAAAAGAGAGGAGCGGCTCATAGATTCAGCATTTGGCACGGTGAAGGTGAAGGCGGTCGTTCATGACGGTAGAGAGAAACTGGTTCCTGAATTTGAGGAATGCAAAAGAATCTCGCAGTCTAGCGGGTTGCCTCTCCTCGAAGTTTATCGGATACTTGAAAAGGGCCTTGGGTGATCGCCCGACGGGATCCTCTTTCCAGTTCTAGCGGAAACGCGTGAGTTCTGATATTCGGTCTGCTTTCGGGGGGGGATCCTCGTTCGCAGTCCTAAGAACTTGGGAGGGCACTTTTTTCCGGGGATATGGCTTGACATCAAGGAAAAAAGTACGTATATTACTTCCCCACTCACGTGGCCATTCCGATCCCTGAACTTCTCCCGGATCGGGATTTTTATCTCAAGTGTTCTTTGAAAATAGATGTGCATAGCTCTAAGTCAGCTCTGCAGATATTCAACCAGTCCCGTCGATTTCTGACGGGAATGGCCAACGATCAGGCTCGAAGTTGATATTTGTATTAATTACAACGGAGAGTTTGATCCTGGCTCAGGACGAACGCTGGCGGCGTGCCTAACA
>CAYPFY010000011.1:0-121741 GCA_964410105.1 uncultured Chlorobiaceae bacterium | reverse complement strand
CCCAACCTGCGGTTTTGGAGACCGCTGCTCTAGCCAATTGAGCTACTGACGTAGACATATCACTTCGTCTCCTTGTGCTGCGTATGTTTGTTGCACCAGGGACAGAATTTCTTGTACTCAACGCGGCCAGATTGCTTCTTCTTGTTCTTTGTCGTCGTGTAGTTCCGACGTTTACAGTCAGTGCATTCGAGGGTAATGATATCACGCATGGTTCACCGTTGTGAAATTTCTCTGCGACGTTTGAGAGCTTGCGACCGGGATTGAACCGGTGACCTCATCCTTACCAAGGATGTGCTCTACCAGCTGAGCTACGCAAGCATCGGCAAGGCCCCTCGAGTCAGAGCGGGAGACGGGACTCGAACCCGCGACCAACAGCTTGGAAGGCTGTGACTCTACCAACTGAGTTACTCCCGCATGGACCACCGGCGGCCCGCTGCCCCGAGTCGACCATCGTCGCTCATCTTTGCGTGGGCAGGGAAGGATTTGAACCTCCGAAGGCCGAAGCCGACAGATTTACAGTCTGTTGCGTTTGACCACTTCGCTACCTGCCCGCAACCTACCGGGCTCAATTTTCCCGTGTGCCGAGGAACATTCCGAACGATACCGAGCGGGCCCAGCATGAGCCGATGAGAGGATTTGAACCTCCAACCAGCTGATTACAAATCAGCTGCTCTACCGTTGAGCTACATCGGCACTTTACTCCCACGCATGGAAAAAGAAACCCCTCCCCTCCAGTTTTTCGGGGTTTTTTCGTAAAAACCGGGTCATTTCCGCTCTTCCAGGTGGGTCCGTGAAACCCAAAGCTTAGTAATATAACATTTCCCCCCGAAAAGTCAAACAATTTGTTGGGTTTCACCGTATCTGTTTCGCCAGTTCCGCCGCCTCCCTCATCCCTGGCTCTAAAATGAGGGCCTCCGAAACGTATCGTCCCGCGTCCCCTTTTTTGCCCTCCGAAAAGGCCGCAAGGGCATTATTATAGAAGGCATACGCATAGAGTGAAACAATCCCGTCCACGTATTTGTCGCGGTGCCGGGGGATAGGAACCTGGAAATCCACGGGCGGGCTCTCGTGGCGGATCGAGTCGGGATAGACCCGGAAGGCGAGCCCTGCAGGGCCGAGATTGTATCCGGATGTATAGTCCGCCCCGATCTCATGCGTGACGTAAACCGGGCGCGACCGGAAATTCTTTTCGATGATGCTCCGGATCATTCCGCCGTAGCGGTACTCGATGAGCGAAGGATTATAGGGGGCGTCGTGCTCAAATTTCTGAAGCTCGACGAGGAAAGCGTCGAGCTCCCGCCGCGAGGCATCGACGAGCCAGGGCGCCCGGCGCCGGAGCTGCAGATAGTACCATGATCGCCGCATGAGCTCCTTGTCGACGACCGTAACATCGGGCCGGAAGTTTTCCACCAGCTGCAGGTAATACGCCGCCGACACGAAGTAGTCCCACTGCGACGAAATGATGATCCCGTTCGGGCCGATGTGCGACAGCATGTCCCGCGTATACGCCTCGACGATGCGGTTGTCGCTCTCATCAACCCGCTCGTAATTGTAGGCTGCGACCGCGATCGACGACGCAAGGATGCCGATCGATGCTACGCCCCCGTATTTTCCCCCCTCCATGATGGCCACGATACGGGCGGCGCCGAACGCCGCCCAGATCGAGATCGTGATATAGGCAAGGAGAAAATAGGAATCGATGTCGTTGATGTCATAATTGATCGAGTACGCGAGGCACCCGGCAAACAAAAGGAGCGTAAACACCCAAAGCTGTCTCGAGCGCGCGATGAGAGAGAGGAATCCGACGAGGGCCAGGATCAGGGGGAAGTAGGCGAATTCGTCGGGAAGGGAGTTCACGAAATAGGCGAGTTGCTTCCGAGCGATCTCCATCGACGAAAAGATCCAGACCCGATAGACTTTCCCGCTCACGTGCCAGAGGAAGTGCTGGAGATCGGCCGGATTCCCCCAGTTCAGGACCGGGGCCTGGCGGGCCCGGATCGGCAGATAGAGGTAGGCGGAAAGCCCCAGAAGGAAGGGGGGCACGAGACGGCCGATGCGCCGGAAACCTGATCGTCCGTGCCGGCGGAAGAAGAGCCAGAGAAATGCCGGAGCCAGCAGAATCGTCGTCATGTGGTTGGTGAACGACAGTCCGAGCGCGTAGGCGAAGGCCAGGCTCTCGCGACCGGATCCCTCCGAACTGACGCTCCGCAAGAAAAGGAGCATGACGACCGGAACCAGGAAAACGTGCAGGGGATAGACTTCGATGGAGGTCGCCGTGGACCAGTATGTTTCAGACGCCGCCAGCACAAGCGTCCCGAAGGCGGCCGGGAGAAAATACTGGTAGAGGGCCCGCTTTGTCAGAACTTGCGGTTTCTTCTGCCCGGGGAATTCCGAAAGGAGGAAAAGCATCAGGCGGAAAAAGAGGAAAATCCCTCCCGCGCAGAAGAAGGCCGCCATCAGATTCAGTTTCTGGATGACCCTCAGGCCGAGCGGAAGATGGGCAAAAATCCAGCCGATCTCCGTAAAGAGGGGATAGCCCGTCGGGTGAGCGATCCCGAGCGTTGAATTCACCGAGGCAAGTTCCCCGCTATCGATGAAATTCACCGTGCGACAACTCGTGACCGCATAGAGCAGAAACGCGGCGAGCCCCAGCGCGGAGGCCGTCGCGTATTCAAGTTTTTTCCAGCCGATCCGTTCCGACATTTTTTTGGCAGTTGAATTCCGGGAAGGTAAGAAAATTCCCGCGCATATTCCACGATCTTTCGCCCCGGGCGCTCGCTGCACCGCCCCCGCCAAATATTTACGGGAGAATGCTCTGCGAATTTTTTTCGCGGCGTTCGCACCTCGGGAACTTGCCGGAAAATCCGGGTTGATTCTTTTGATGGTCGTGGGTATATTGGAGCCACACTCAACCGGGAATTCGATGACCAAACTGATCGCGCTTTACCGCAGGCCCGAGGACGCCGAGCTCTTCGACCGCCACTATTTCGACGTGCACATTCCCCTCATCAGGAAGACCCCCGGGCTGCGCAAGCTCGAGGTCACCAGGATCAAGGGATCCCCGATCGGAGGGACCGAGTATCATCTTATGGCCGAAATGTATTACGATTCGCCGGAGGCGATGAACGCGGCCAACGCATCTCCGGAGGGAAAAACCGCGGGCCGGGACCTGATGTCTTTCGCCGCGGGCGTGGTCACCCTTTTTTATGGAGATCTTGAGCCATGAGCAAATACGCGGGGAAGCCGCCCCGTTCCTTCCGATTCCATAACATACTGTACGACAAGAAAGACTTCCGTGCGACCGTCACGCTGAACAGGCCGCACGTCCTGAACGCCCTCAACCATGATACTCTCCGGGAGCTTTCCGCCGCTTTCGAGGATGCGGCGTGGGACGATAAAATCCGCGTCCTCATCCTGACCGGAACAGGGACCCGTGCATTCTGTACCGGGGCGGACATGAAAGAGTGGCACGAGGATTTTTCCGACCGGCCGGGCGATTTTTACAAATGGATGGGAGTTTTTGTGGAAACGTTTGAGAAACTCCGCACTCTCGGCAAGCCGACCATTGCCCGCCTCAACGGAATCGTCGTCGGGGGAGGAAACGAGCTGCAGATGTCGTGCGACCTGGCCGTGGCTGCCGACGATATTTTCATAAAGCATGTCGGGGTTGCCCGCGGGAGCGTACCGGCGGCGGGAGCAACGCAGTGGCTTCCGTTGATCGTCGGTGAGCGACGTGCGCGGGAAATCCTCATGCTGTGCGAGGAGGTCCCCGCCCGCAAAGCTCTTGAATGGGGGCTCCTCACGAGGGTCGTGCCGAGACGACAGCTCGATGATACAGTCTCGGAGCTCGCGCAGAAGCTGGCCGACAAGCTTCCGGAATGCCTCCGGTACGCCAAACAGCAGTTGAACTTCTGGAGAGATCTCTCCTGGGGCATGACGATCGGCCACGCGCGTGACTGGTTGACGGTGCACACCTCGTCAGAAGAAGTTCAGGAGGGGGTGCGCGCATTCGTTGAAAAACGCCCGATCAATCTGGGGGGCGACGGGGTTTCTTCCCGGAAGCGCAAGACCCAGAGGCATTGAGGAAACCGATAAAATTCCTGAACCGCCATCGTCGCACAGTGCTTGCCGGATCGATCACACTCCTTGCCTCCGGCTTTGACGGCACGCGTGGCAGGGAATCCCCCCTTGTCTTTTTCCCCGGCACGCAGGTCGGCACGGTCGAGCCGGTCGAGGCGGTCTCGGTCTGCAAGCAATGTCACCACTCGGAATCGCAGGATCACCCGGTCTCCGTTTTCCGCGATTGGTCCGGCAGTATGATGGCCCAGTCCGCCCGTGATCCCGTTTTTTACGCGGCCCTGGCCGTCGCGAACAAGGACCGCACCACATCGGGAGAATATTGCATCCGCTGTCATTCCCCGAGCGGATGGCTCGCCGGCCACTCGGAGGATTTCACCGGACGCTCTCTTTCGGGGACCGATTTTGACGGGGTCCAGTGCGACTATTGCCACCGGGCGGGAGATCCACTCCGGCCTGACACATCGATCCCCATGGTCGGCCTGCCCCCCGGTTACGGGAACGGCATGCACGCCGTACAGCGCTCCGCCTATCCGAAACGGGGACCGTACGGCAGCCTCATAGGCCCGCATGCGACCGTGGCCGATTCCTTTCAGCGGTCGAGCGACCTCTGCGGCGTGTGCCACGACGTAAGCAATCCCTTCTACGCCCAGGATCGAACGCATCAGCCGCCTTACGAGTACGGGGCCATCGAGCGGACGTATAGCGAATGGGCTGAGAGCTGGTACGCCCTGCAGGGAGATTCCGGCACATGCCAGTCGTGCCACATGCGGGCGTCGGCCGGGTATTCCTGCACATACCCGAGCTCTTTCCACGCCAATCTCGCCGCGCACGATTTTACGGGGGGAAATACATTCGTCCCGGGGATTCTGCAGGATTTTTGGCCGGACGCGGACACCGCGGCGCTCAGCATTTCGACGCTTCGCGCCCAAAGCACTCTCGAGCGGGCGGCCAGCCTCACCGTCACGGCATCGCGGGATTCCGTAGGGGTGGCGGCAACGGTCCGGGTAACGAATCTCACAGGCCACAAACTCCCGACCGGATATCCGGAAGGAAGACGGATGTGGATCGAGCTGATCGGGCAGGACTCCGCCGGCAACACCCTCTTCTGGTCGGGGCGTTACACGGATGGGAATCTCATCCGTGATGCCGACATTAAGGTGTACGAGGTCATCAGGGGGCTCACTGACACCACCGCGGCTGCAAGCGGGCTTCCCCCGGGGGCCTCTTTTCACTTCATCCTCAACGACAGCGTCCTATCCGACAACCGGATTCCGCCCCGCGGGTATCTGCGAAAAACCTTCCTCCTCCGTCACGCGCAGCCTGTGGGGGCAAACTACGCGGACGGCCAGTTCTGGGATGACACGCCGTACAAACTTCCCGCTTCGGTCACCGACATCAGCGCGACGCTCCGTTACCAGACCATCGGCAAGGAATACATCGATTTTCTCCGGACGGAGAACTCGGCTAACACGTACGACTGGAATCAGTGGGGCGAGAAACTCTCGACCGCCTGGCAGGTGAGGGGCATGTCGTCCCCGGTAGCGATGGCCTCGGGGCGGGCGCACCTGGAGCCGCTCGCGGCGGGACCCGATCGCGGGGAAATCCCGCGCCGCACCGAAATTTTTCAGAATTACCCAAACCCTTTCAATTCCGATACGCGAATCGTCTTCAGGGTATCCGAGACCGGCCAGCTCCGTCTCGCGGTCTTCGACCTGCAGGGAGCGAGGGTCTTGACACTCTTCGAAGGGAGGAAGGGCCCCGGGGAATACACCATATCCTTTCATCCGGCGAAACTCCCGGCGGGAGTCTATTTTTACCGGCTCGAATCGGGCACCACGCGTCAAACAAGAAAGATGGCCTACATAAGATAAGGAATACCTGATGCCACAGACATACATCCTCGCGAGCAAGCAGGAAGGCTACGGGCTTCTCCGCCTAAACCGGCCTGACGTTCTCAATGCTCTGAATATCCCCCTCATGGAAGAGCTTGTGGAGAATCTCCATGCCTACGACAGGGATCCGGAGGTGCGTGCCATGATCATCACGGGCAATGAAAAGGCTTTCGCCGCCGGTGCGGATATCAAGGAAATGGCCGAAGCATCGGCCATCGAGATGCTGATCCGCGACCAGTTCGCCCGCTGGGACAGGATACGGAAAATAACGAAGCCCCTGATCGCGGCGGTGAGCGGATTCGCCCTGGGGGGCGGATGCGAACTCTCGATGGCGTGCGACATCATCATCGCATCGGAGACCGCCCGGTTCGGGCAGCCGGAGATCAATATCGGCGTGATCCCCGGGGCGGGGGGAACCCAACGGCTGACCCGTGCGGTCGGAAAGTGCAAGGCGATGGAGATGATTCTCACCGGAAGGATGATCACCGCGCAGGAGGCACTCACCTGGGGGCTTGTCAACAAGGTGGTCCCGGTCGAAGCTTACCTTGAGGAGGCGAAGGACCTGGCGCGGGAGATCGCGTCCAAACCTCCGGTCGCCGTGAGGCTCGCCAAGGAAGCGGTGTTAAAATCCTTCGATACGACCATTGAGGGGGGGCTGGAATACGAGCGCCGCAATTTCTACCTGCTCTTTGCAACCGACGATCAGAAAGAAGGGATGAAGGCGTTTGGCGAGAAGAGGAAGCCCGAATGGAGGGGACGGTAGCCGTGTCCCGGTTGGTCGCGACGCTGTGGTTCGTCTTACTCCTCTTGCCCCTGACGCTCTTCGGGCAATCAGGATATCCGGACTTCGAGATCGTCGAAAGCACGCCCCTGGAAGCGGGGCTGGATTTTCCGACGATACGGAATACCCGCGACGTCTGGGTGGAGATGATCGGGCGGGCCCGGAAAACGCTTGACGTGGAAGAGTTTTACCTCTCGGCGCAGAAGGGCGAATCCCTCGATGACGTGATCGCGGCGCTTCTGGGCGCCGCGGCCCGCGGCGTGAAGGTCCGGATCATTGCCGACGCACGCATGCACAAGACCTACCCGGAGCCGCTGGGGATGTTTGGAAAGACTCCCAACATCGAGGTGAGGATCGTGGATTTTGCAAAACTGTCGGGAGGAGTACAGCATGCAAAGTTTTTCATCGTCGATGGGACCGAGATATTCCTCGGGAGCCAGAATTTTGACTGGAGGTCGCTGGTCCACATCCACGAGCTCGGGCTTCGGATCAACCATCCTGAGGCGGCAGGGATGTACGAGGACATCTTTGATCTTGACTGGCAGCTTGCCGAGAAGAACGATCCCTCGTTCATCCCCGCCGCGCTGCACCGGCGGTCGTACCCGGCGCCTTACCGGATCACGGAACCGACCGGTGACACGGTAGTTTTCCGCCCCACGATGAGCCCGAAGGGTCTGATCATCGACTCATCCTCCTGGGATGAAAAAAACATCGTCTCGCTCATCGACGCAGCGTCCCGGGATGTTTTTTGCCAGTTTCTCACCTACTCTCCGGGCGGAAGGGAGTATTACCCTGTCTTGAACGACGCCCTGCGCCGGGCCGGCTCGCGCGGAGTAAGAGTCCATATGATTGTATCGGACTGGTCGATCGGTCACCCGACGATCGACTCTCTTGAAAACCTAGCCGCGGGCCCGGGGATTGAGATCAAGTTCAGCGCCATTCCAGAGTGGTCCGGCGGATACATCCCCTACGCGCGGGTTGAACATTGCAAATTCCTGGTCATCGACAGCTCGGCGTGCTGGCTCGGCACAGCCAACTGGGAGAAAAGCTATTTCTACGCGACGAGAAACGTTGGAGCGGTAGTCTGGAACCGGAAGATTGCGTCCACGCTACGAGAAATCTTCGAAAGAAGCTGGAAGGGGCCTTACGTGACCATGATCCGTCGCGGGATGGAGGCCGCGCCGCGCCGGCACGGAGAAAAATAGGGCATAAAGGGGGGGCCAGGAGATTTCTGGAATCTTAGATAAGCCTCTTTTTGCGCCGGAGCTGAACGGAGAAAAACAGCGTCTCCATCAGCGTCAGCAAAAGGAGAGACAGTGTATCCCGGTCGAGCCAGGGGGCAAACCCCCGCTCGTTCACGAAGAGTTTGAGGAGGAAGGTCGAGATGGACCAGCCGACCGAGAAAACCAGGAGGAGGAACCCCACGGCGAGTAGCCCTTCCTTCCAGTCGGCCTCCTGCCATCTTTTCGTATACAACGCCACGGCGGCGATGGTGTGAGCAGCAAAAACCAGGAGTGTGATCATCCTCGAGCGCCGTTCATTCGATCAAAGCCCGCAGCGTTCTGAGCAAAATCCTGAGGTCGAGCCCGAATGACCAGTTCTCAATATAATAGAGGTCATATTTTATCCTCTCCTCCAGGGATGAATCCCCCCTTAAACCGTTGACCTGCGCCCAGCCGGTCATCCCCGTCTTCACCCGCTGTCTGTCCAGGTATTTCGGCACAATTGTCTTGAAACGGTCGACGTAGTACGGCCGTTCCGGGCGGGGCCCGACAAGGCTCATCTCCCCTTTCAGCACATTGAGGAGTTGCGGAAACTCATCCAGGCTTGTCCGTCGGAGGAATTTCCCGACAGCGGTGCGGCGCGGATCGTTCGGGAGCCCGAGGCCTGAGCGGTGATCCTGTTTTTCCGCTCCCTCGACCATCGAGCGGAATTTGAGCATCCTGAATGGAATCCCGTCAATCCCGATCCTCTCCTGCACGAAGAGAACCGGGCCGGCCGACCCGAGCTTGATGGCAAGGGCAACGACCAGCATCACCGGGAGAAGCAGCGTGAGGAGGGCACCGGAGAAGATGAGGTCGAGCGATCGCTTCAATATTCTACCCCACGGAGTGATCGCCACGCCCTTGAGGCGGACGAAGGGGATCCCCTCGATCTCGGTGACCGCCATCTTGCTCGTCATCATTTCAAGGAAATCGGGCACCATCATGAATTCGACATTAAGACCCTCGCACTCCCGCACAATGTCGGAGAGGCGCTGGTGCTCGTCGGCGCCGACCGCCACCAGAACGAGCTCGACCTTCAGGCGGACCAGCTCGAGCTGAAGGTCGTCCATCCGGCCCAGGAGGAGCGATGAGCCGAGGGGCTCGGAGGCCGGAGATGAGCGGTCCGCGAAATAGCCGATGAACGTATAGCCGAGCAGGGGATGGTTATGAAGATGGGAGTAAACCTGGTTGGCGCCGGCATTGTTGCCGACGATCACCGCGTTCCTCAGTCCTCGCCCACCCTTATACATTTTTTTCTCGATGCGGTAGAGAAAGGCGCGCCCGGCCGAGATCAGCACGATGGAAAAAAGCCACAGGAGCCCGAAGACGACGCGGGAGTAGGAGAACGCGCGGTAGAAAAACGCTCCGCTCATGACGACGAGCATCCCGAGCGTAACGAGCCTGACGACGCCGAAGAACTCGTCCGCCGGTCCGACGTTCCGGCGGGCTCCGTACATCCTCCGGGAATTAAACAGTAGGAGCCAGATCGGGATGATGACCAGTGATCCGTAGAGATAGGCACCGAGCGGGGGAGTGCTCTCGGCGAGCGGCAGGAAAGTCAGAAGCGACGTCTTGAAGCGGAGCCAGTAAGCCGCCAGGAAGGCGCACTCGATCGCAAGGGAGTCGAAGACGACCCCGAGGGCTGGGATGAGAAAGTCGTTACGCCTCGCCATCGATCGGGGCGAGATTATCCGAACATTTCATTTTCAACGATCCCGCAGATGATATGGGCCACCGTGATATGTCCCTCTTGAATTCTCTGCGTGTCGTTGGATGGGATGATGATGGGTATATCAACGAGGCCTTTTGACGTGCCCCCCTCCTTCCCGAGGAAGCCGACGACCGTCATGCCCCTTTTTTTTGCAAGCTGTATGGCGCGGTTCACATTCTCGGACCGTCCGCTCGTGCTGATCGCGATGAGGACGTCCCCCTTGCGGCCGAGCGCCTCGACCTGCCTCGCAAAAATATTTTCGAACCCGATGTCGTTGCCTCCCGCTGTGAGGAGCGACGTATCGGTCGTGAGGGCGATCGCCGGGAGGGCCGGACGGTCCTGCTTCGTCATCCGGACGACAAGTTCGGTGGCGATATGCTGGGAATCGGCGGCGCTTCCTCCGTTCCCGCACAGAAGGACCTTTCCGCTGTTTGTGTACGCGCCGATGATAGCATCGACGGCCTTCAGGATTTCCCGTGAGCAGGCGCCGAACATCTTTCTTTTGGTCTCGGCGCTCTCGTTCAGCTGATCCTGAATGTATTTTTCACGAGCAACAGGGGTGAGCGTCATGGGGGGTTAACCTTTCAGCATTGCTTGGATGATTGATGGAGCCTGGGCGAGCGTCTCGTCGAGCTTCGACACATCTTTTCCCCCGGCAGTGGCCAGGTGGGGACGGCCGCCTCCGCCGCCGCCGAGGCGTTTCGCAAGCTCGCCCACGATCTTTCCGGCCATGAGCTTCCTCTCACGGATCAGATCGTCTGTCACGACGCAGACCAGGGCGACCTTATCGTCGACGACCGCACCCAGGACGCCGACGCCTGAGGAAATTTTGACCCGAAGCTCGTCGGCCAGGCTTTTGAGCTCCTCCGCATTCCCCACGTCGATCTTTCCGGAGGCGACCCTGAACCCGTTGAGGGGGACGCCGCGGTCAATGATGTCGTCGATCAGTGAGCCGGCGGCTTTCACCCGCCTGCCGCTCAGCTCCTTCCGGAGGTCGGCCAGTGAGCGGGAGACCTCCTCGAGAGCGGCTTCGCGCCTCGAGAATCCCGCTTCAACGTTTCGAACCCCGTCCAGCGTGACCACCGCTGGAGGGAGGGCTTCTTCCGCCCGGGAGGTCGAACCGGGGCGTCCGAGCTGCCTTTCCAGCTCCTGCTTTTCTATAAGAAGTTTTTCAATCTGGCTGTCGAGAGACTTTGCCGCCTCGATTCTCCTTCGGATGTACTCATCCAGCCCCGGACCGGTCACCGCCTCGATCCGGCGGACTCCGCTCGCCACGCTCGACTCGGAAATAATCTTGAAAAGGCCGAGTTCGCCGGTCTCACCGACGTGCGTGCCTCCGCACAGTTCCACAGAGAACGCAGGGTCGATCTCAACGACGCGCACCCGGTTGCCATACTTCTCGCCGAAGAACATCTTGATTCCCGGATACTTCCTTCTCGCCTCGTCGATAGTCACCCATTCCTCAGCGTCGTTGAGCGCGTGGACCGTGATACGCTGCGTAATCTTTTCGTTGACCATGTCCTCGATCTTCCGGAGCTGATCCGGGCTGATTTTCTCAAAATGGTTGAAATCGAATCGGAGATGGCGGTCATCGACGAGAGATCCATGTTGGCGGAGATGGGTTCCCAGCACCCGGCGCAACGCCTCATGAACGATATGGGTGGCGGTATGGTTGCGCATGATATTCATGCGGCGCTCGTGATCGATGTGCGTACGGACCGGCCAGCCCTTCATATCGGCGAACCGCGGAGGCTCGCTCACAATGTGGAGAATCCGGTTCTGTTTCTTCACGAGATCTTCGACCTGAACTTTCACTATTTCTCCCGCTGGAGAGCTGAAGATCAGCTCGCCCGTGTCGCTCACCTGTCCCCCGCTTTCGGCGTAGAAGGTGGTCTTGGAAAGCAGCAATCCCCGCCTTTGTCCCTGCTGCGTGGCCACGAGAAAATCAGATTGTTCAATCTCCGTCACTACATCGAGTTCCCGATAATCGAAATCGAACCTCCTCATCGCCTCATCAGTAGCTGTCAGCCCGTCCGCCTCGGACTGACCCTCCCGCGTTACGGTAATCGGGCCAAGAGCGGCATGCGATTTCGACCCGGCCTGTGAACGCTCCCTCTGGTTCCTCATGAGCTCTGTGAATCTTGCGAGATCCACCTCCAGCCCCTTTTCGGCCGCCATCATCTCCGTGAGATCAAGCGGGAATCCATACGTGTCGTAGAGTTTGAATGCGTCCTCGCCCGGAAAAATCTTCGAGCTACCGACCTGACGGAGGACCGAGGTAAAAATCTCCAGACCCCGGTCGATCGTGGCATTGAAGCTTTCCTCCTCGCCCCGGATGACGCGTTCGACATGCGCCTGACGTTCCACGACTTCAGGAAACTGGCGCCCCATGGAATCCGCGACCGCAGCGGCGACGCGAAAGATGAAGGGTTCCTTCATCCCGAGGGTGCGGCCGAACCTGGCCGCGCGCCTGAGGATACGGCGGACCACATATCCGCGGCCTTCGTTCGAGGGCATCGCACCGTCGGCGATCGAAAAAGAAAGCATGCGGATATGATCGGCGATGACCCTGAGGGCGACGTCCGTTTCACTCTGAATTCTCGCCCTGTACTCGACTCCCGTCAGATCGGAGATCTTCGAGATGATGGGAGTGAAGACGTCCGTGTCGTAGTTCGAGCTTTTCTTCTGGAGGATGGCGCAGATCCGTTCAAAACCCATGCCCGTATCGACATGTTTCGAGGGAAGAGGCGTAAGCGTTCCGTTAGAGTCCCGGTCATACTGGATGAAGACCAGGTTCCAGATCTCCATCACGCGGGGATCGCCCGAGTTGACGAGACCCTTCCCCGAGCGGTCGGGGGTCAGATCGATATGGATTTCGGAGCAGGGACCACACGGGCCCGTCTCCCCCATCTCCCAAAAATTGTCTTTCTTCCCGAACCGGAGAACGTGATCCTGCGGGATGTCGGTCACTTTCCTCCAGAGCTGTTCGGCTTCGTCGTCCGTTTCATAGACGGTGGCATAGAGGCGTCTCTTTTCGATCCCCCAGACCCCTGTCAGCAGTTCCCATGCCCACCCGATCGCCTCTTTTTTGTAGTAATCGCCAAACGACCAGTTCCCCAGCATTTCAAAAAAAGTGTGATGGTAGGTGTCCCGTCCTACCTCCTCAAGATCGTTGTGTTTTCCGCTCACCCGGATGCATTTCTGCGTATCGGCGGCGCGGATATAATCCCTCTTCCCCGTTCCCAGGAAGACATCCTTGAATTGATTCATGCCGGCGTTGGTGAAAAGGAGTGTGGGATCGTCGTGAGGAATGACCGGGGCGCTGGGGACTATGCGATGCCCCCGGTCTTCGAAAAACTTCAGGAATTGACGGCGGACCTCCTCGGAAACCACGCCTACACCTCGATCTGGGTCATGAGCTCGATTTCTTCGAGAACATGGCTCACTTCGACGCACCGCGTGAGATCTCCCTCAAAGACGCAGGCTTTCCCCGCGCTGTGCACCTCCCAGGTGAGCGCCTCGGCGCGAGGCTGGTCGCACCCTGTCGCCTTGATTATCTGACCGATCACCTCGTCAAACGTATGGACTTCATCATTAAACAGAATAACCTTTGTCGGCGATTGAAGGACGACCTCGACATTTTCTTCCTCGTGGACCTGGACGGACGGATTGGGGTTCGACATTGCGCCAGAAACGACATTAACTCCCCGAAAAGTATTAAAAACCGCAGACTATTGCAAGGAATCGTATTGACTTTACCCCCCTGAAAAAATATATTACACATTAGTCACCACTTTCCCGATGAGAGTCTTCCTTGCCATAGCGGCAGCCGTGATTGTTGCGGCGACATTCTGTGAAACCCTCAGGCGGGCTCCTGCGGAGGGCCGCCGGCCGCGCGGGGAAAGCGACGCGCTCCACAGTTTTGAATGGTGGTACGCGCAACGCGCCCTGCCCGGCGACAGGATACCGCAGGGGGCATTTGAGAAAGCATCCGCCCGCAGCCTCAGGATGCGCAAGGAAAAATCGGCAGCGACCTCGTCCTGGAAATCCCTCGGGCCTACAAACATCGGCGGGAGAACGCTTGCCATCGCGGTGAACCCCGCTACCCCGACTACCGTCTGGGCCGGAGCCGCGAGCGGCGGATTGTGGAAAAGCACCACCGGGGGCCAGGGCCTGAACGCCTGGAGCCACGTTAATACCGGGTTCAACACGATCTCGGTGAGTGCCATCGTCATCGACCCCGCCGCCCCTGCGACCATGTACATCGGGACCGGCGAGATAAGCCTCTACCAGAGGCCGCTCCTGGGAGTCGTCGGTGCGCGGGCATCTTACGGAATGGGAGTGTTGAAATCGACCGACGCGGGGACGTCGTGGTATCAGACAGGTTTGACCTACACGTTTCCTCAGATCACGGCGATCGAGCGTCTGATTATCAATCCCCTGAAAAGCTCGACGCTTTACGCAGCGACGAGCGAGGGTGTGTTTAAGACTACCGACGCAGGCGCGAGCTGGTCGCTCTCGAATCCCGTTCTTATGGCCATGGACCTGGTCATCAATCCCGCCGACACCTCCATCCTTTATTCGTCGCACGGGAATTCGGATTCTTCGCCCAACCCCGGGGTTTACCGGACAACCAACGCCGGTTCGAGCTGGACCCTGCTGGGCGGGGGACTTCCAACGATCGAGTTTGGCAGAACAGCGCTGGCCATTTCGACACAAAACCCTCCGGTTGTCTACGCCGGCGTGTCCAACTCGGTGTCCTATGAGACGACGGGGCTCTTCAAGTCGACCGATGCGGGCGGGACCTGGTCCATGGTCTCTTCGGCCCCCTATGTCGGGACACAGGGGTGGTACAACAACGTCGTAGCCGTGGACCCGGATCACCCCGATACCGTTTACTGTTCCGGCTTCACCATCGACCGGTCCACCAACGGCGGGGGGAACCTTGGCCCCCTTACCGGATCGGGCTCCGTCCATGTGGATCACCACGCGATCGCCTTCGATCCGACCGATTCGAGGACGATATACGTCGGATCGGACGGCGGGATCTGGAAGTCGACCGACGGAGGGACGAGCTTCATCAATCTCAACAACAACTACTGCACGACTCAGTTTTACCCCGGATTTGCCGTGTATCAGTCCGATTCGGTGACCTCACTGGGCGGCCTGCAGGACAACGGGACCCTCGCCTATTCCGGGAGCAGTTCGTGGTTTCAGGTTTACGGCGCGGAC
The DNA here is from genome assembly GCA_964410105.1 of uncultured Chlorobiaceae bacterium. GTDB lineage: Bacteria > Bacteroidota > Ignavibacteria > UBA10030 > SZUA-254 > CAYPFY01. The sequence goes on along the minus strand of CAYPFY010000011.1, from coordinate 106,780 downwards.
GGGGGCTGGTGTGCGATCAACCCGACCAACAAAAGCATTCAGTACGCCGAATCGCAGTGGGGAGACATCCTGAGATCGACCGACGGCGGGGCAAGCTTCCACGACATCCTCGCCGGCCTCCCCCCCTCACAGTATGACTATAATTTTTTGTCTCCCTTCGTCCTCTCCCCCTCGAGTCCGTCCGTCCTTTATGCGGGGAGCAAGAATGTCTACAAAACGACTAACGGCGGGACCTCATGGTTTTCTTCCAACGGGGCATCGACGCTCAACGGCACCAATATCTCCTGTATTGGCGTCTCGTGGGGAAGCCCGGACACGATTCTTGCCGGAACCGGGGATGGCCGGCTGGGAGTGACCCCTGTTTTTGACGTATTCCGCTCGGTGAACGGCGGTATGTCGTGGACAAAGGTAAGCAACGGGCTACCGCACCGATACCCGACCTATCTGCAATTCGACCCAACCAACAGCGCGATCGCCTATCTGACCTTTTCGGGCTACGGGACGGAACATCTGTTCAAATCCACCGATGCGGGTCTGACCTGGGCTGCGATCTCTGGAGGCCTCCCCGACATGCCGCTCCAGGCCGTGGCGGTAGATCCCGAGAGCCCGCAGGATGTATATGTGGGATCCGACCTGGGAGTGTACCATTCCTCCGACGGAGGGACATCCTGGGAGAATTTCAATGCGGGCATGCCCCCAGCTATGGTGCTCGACGTTGTGGTGTCGGAATCAGGGGGAACGCTGAGGGCGGCCACTTTCGGGAACGGAATTTTTCAGCGGCCGCTGCTACGCGTGCCCCAGCTCGCCCTGGTGCGTCCTGCCGGGGGCCAGGTCTTCTCCTCGGGGATCCCGATGCAGATCGGGTGGACGGAAAAATTCATTGCGAGCGTGACGCTGGAATTCTCATCGGATGGCGGCGGGTCGTGGGAGACCATCGCGAGCGGGGTGGATGCCTCCTCGCGCAGCTATTCCTGGGCGGTCCCGGAGATCGCGACGACAACCGGCCGCATACGGATCACATCAGGCGGGGGATTCGCCGATTCAAGTTCCGCCTTCACCATCCTTGTGAACCCCGACATCCAGGGCGGATGGAACCTCATCTCGCTCAATGTCCGCCCGACCGATCCGCGGAAAACCACCCTCTTCCCGACCGCCGGTTCGAGGGCATTCGAGTTTTCCCACACGTACGCGACCGCAGAGTCGCTGCAGCCCGGCAGGGGTTACTGGCTGAAATTCGCCGAGCCCCAGGACTTCACCCTTCCCGGCGACAGTCTCGGCTCGGACACGATCGACGTCAATCAGGGTTGGAATATGATCGGATCGATCGGCGAAAAAATTCCGGCCGGGTCTGTGGCGCAGATCCCCGCGAACAACATTCGATCCCCCTACTACAATTATTTCTTCGGCTATCATATCGCTGATTCGCTCCGTCCGAAGAGGGGTTATTGGGTCAAGGCCGGGGCCGCGGGGAAACTCATCCTCGCTCCGGGCTCAAACGCCGCACTCCGTAAGGGGGCCCCCGCCTCAGATCCCCCCGGGGATCGGCTGACGATTGCCGGCGATGGGGGTGTTTCTGGAACCCTCTTTTTCGCCCGGGCCGGAGAGTGTCCTGATCCTTCGTACTATGAGCTTCCGCCGTCAGCTCCCGGCGAATCTTTCTTCGACGTCCGGTACGTTTCGGGGAGATGTTTTGAAGAATTTCACGGGGGAGAAGAGTTTGCCATAAAAGTTTCACGCTTTCCCGTAACGGTGAAGTGGGATATCAGAGAGATTCCATCGGCGTCGCTTTCGATCGACGGGCGGGAGATTCCCATCGCCGGGGAGGGTTTCCTGACCATAGCGTCCGAGCCGGGACACCTCGCGCTCAGGATCCCTGCTTCGGGGGCGGCGAAGCCTCTTGCCTGCCGGCTGCTCCAGAACTATCCTAACCCGTTCAACCCGGCGACGACAATACGCTACTCGATCGGCGCGCGGACCAGAGTTGTCGTCGAGATCTTCACCCTTCTCGGCGAAAGGGTTTCGCGGCTTGTCGATGAGGTCCAGGACGAGGGGGAGCACTCCGTCGTCTGGCATGCGGAGAGTTCGCCGAGCGGGGTCTATTTCTGCCGGCTCAGCGCGGCAGGGGGCGCGGCCGGAGTACGGAAGCTCGTCATCGCGCGTTAGACATCGAGCGGATGATGGACGAACCGAACTCCGAGCATTTTACCTCTTTTGCGCCTTCCATGAGCCGGGCGAAGTCGTAGGTAACCACTTTGGATGCAATCGTGTCGGTGAGCCCCTTGAGGATGAGGTCGGCGGCCTCGACCCAACCCATGTAACGGAGCATCATCTCACCGCTGAGGATGACGGAGCCCGGATTCACTTTGTCGAGGTTGGCATATTTCGGGGCGGTGCCGTGGGTGGCCTCAAAGACGGCATGGCCGGTGACATAATTGATATTTCCTCCGGGCGCAATGCCGATCCCTCCGACCTGGGCTGCAAGAGCGTCGCTCAGGTAATCCCCGTTGAGGTTCAGCGTGGCGATGATATCGAACTCGTCGGGGCGCGTGAGAACCTGCTGCAGCGTGATATCGGCGATCGCGTCTTTAATCAGAATTCTCCCTGATTTCAGGGCTGCGGCCTGCTCCGCGTTCGCCGCCTGCTCCCCCTTCTCTTTTTTGCAGCGCTCCCACTCTGCCCACGTATAGACTTTTGCGGGGAACTCCGCTTCAGCCACGGCATATCCCCAGTCCCGGAATTTTCCCTCGGTATACTTCATAATATTTCCCTTGTGGACCAGCGTAACTGATTTTCTCGACCGTTCGATTGCGTAGTTTATAGCAGCCCGGACAAGCCGGTCCGTCCCCTGCTGGGAGACGGGCTTGAGTCCCATGCCGACCTGGAGCGAGGTTTCAGGGCAGCCGATATTCTGGGACCATTCGCGGGCCGCCCCGGCGGTGCCGAAACGGATTTTCTTGAATTTCTCCGGAAATTCACGGGCAAGATAATCAAGCACCTTTTGAGCCTCCTCGGTCCCCGGGACGAACTCAATGCCCGCATAAATATCTTCCGTGTTTTCGCGGAAAATCACCATGTTGACCTTTTCCGGGGATTTCACGGGCGAAGGGACGCCTGAAAAATACTGCACGGGCCGGAGGCAAACGTAGAGATCGAGCAGCTGCCGGAGCGCGACGTTCAGCGACCGGATCCCCCCTCCCACCGGCGTGGTGAGTGGCCCCTTGATGCCGACGAGGTATTCACGAAACGCATCCACGGTTTCATCCGGGAGCCAAGTCCCTGATTTCTCGAAAGACTTACCCCCGGCCAGAACCTCTTTCCAGGCGATGGAGCGCTTGCCGCGGTATGCCTTCTCGACCGCAGCGTTGAAGACCCGCACCGAGGCGCGCCAGATATCGGGCCCCGTGCCGTCGCCTTCGATGAAGGGGATGACAGGATGATCGGGGACAATGAGTTTTCCCCCTTTGAGGGTGATGCGTTCAGGTGACATGGCGGGCCTACTGTGCGTGGACGAGGTTATGCTGGATCTGCCGCCTCATCCGTTCGCCGTAGTCGGTCATCTCCCCTGCGGTGTATTTTTTCAGCTTCAGCACGAACTGGATGTTATCGTGGTCGTAGCGGGGGGTAACATGGAAATGGACGTGGAGAACGGACTGGCCTGCGGCCTTCCCGTTATTGGAAAAAATGTTGAATCCCTGGGGTTTGAGCAAATCCACGATCGCCTGCGAGACGACTTTGGTCGCCAGGATGAGGTCGTGGAGTTCCTCCTCCGGCACATCGAGGAATGTTTCGCTGTGCGTCCGAGGGATGACCAGAACATGGCCGAAATGAATCGGGTTTATGTCGAGGATCGCAACGGAATGCCGGTTTGCGTAGAGGGTCTCGGCCGATGATTCGCCCCCGATAATCCGGCAAAATTCGCAATTCTTCATCGTGATGGGAAGACCATGCGGTCGACCACACTATACCAAAAATGCGGCTGAAAGTCAACGCAGTTGCTCCACGGGGAAGATCGGTGGTGTTACAGTTTGAACGTTATTTAAAAATAATGCGTACCAGTTCGATAACAATAAGGACAATGAGAAGTTGTTGTATTCCACGCAAACCATTTGCGGTTGTCTCAAAAATAGAATTTAAGCATGAATAGATCTCATCATTCCCCTTAGACTGATAATTCTGGTTCATGGTTTTTCCTTCCTCTTATTAGGCCGCTATCCGTTCGTTGTTTCACGTTAATAATTCTACCCAATCCCACATCTTTGTCGTCACATTAGCTTCCATTGCGGGGATTATCCGTCAAGTCTTGTGAATCCTGATGAGATTGTATGCGAAGAAATGCAATGCCGTTGCCGCTTCGTGATGCTGTAAACTCTTTGAGAATCCGAACGACAATCGCGTGTAACGACGACAATGCGTTCGTGTAGATAAGTTCAAGCGTTTGATGTGGGAAGTCGAGATGCGTTTCGGGTTAGGATTTCCTGTGATCGGAGTCTTTGTCACCCGTATTATCTTGCCAGGACTGTATTTACGAGCCTCTTCTTTCGTTTCTTCACGGTATTCCTTATGGATTTGAGCATAGGCAATGTGGTCGCCAAATACACAGTCAACAGCATCTTTTGTACGGGACAAAAGAGTCTGTGCTTAACTGGAAGCGAGTCATAACGCGTGCTGAGAATTCCATCACAAAGGAGGTGGTAAGACGTGCGGTACATATCCCCACGCGGTAGCAGATCGCAAGTTTGGTGTCGGAATCCATCGCAAGGAGGGTGTAGAAATCCCCCCTTTCGAGCTCGTCCTCTGGACGAACGCGTTTATACTTGCAATAAACATATTGCCATTGTTCATCGCATTGCATATATCCATCCTTGATATTCATAATAAGGGAGTCGTGAATAACTTTTGCTTTTTACCCTGCTTCGAGCAACAATTTGAGAACGCTGACGAGACTAACGTCAGAAATACTTGCGCTAGCCCGAATGGATTGACCTTCAGTCAGAAGGGAGAGAATCAGTGATTTTTTGTCAATGGAAAGGGTACTCATCTACGCATCTTGATTTTGGCATGGAAGCAGCGTATATTTGTCTTGGCTCATTCATGCACTCTCAACCAGCGTGTGTTTGAATAGGGTTTGTAGCTGTTTCCGCACTTGCAACCCCCCCTTTTAAGCGTGGAACGGCTTCAACCGGCTAAAGTATCAACCGCCACACGATCTGACGTTACTATGAAGCGCCTACCCTGATCTCGTCAAATCAGAGTAGGCGTTTTCGTCTTATGCGGTCTCTATATCGCATTGCCATCACCCCCTTTCCCAAATGGAGCCACCGATTCTTATTTTTGACGTTTATCACCATTGGTTCACTGTACTGGTTGTCACGGGAAAAAGCAAGCGCGATGTGCCCGCTATCGTCCCCGTTGACACTATTAGACGGGCATAACTCATTGGTTCATAGAATGTTATATAGAAAAGGAATAATATTCTTTTTTATCTTTTTTTCATATTGCTTTTCTCAATCAGTGTTTGTATCTTGCGGAAGAAGTTGAATACTACACATAGGAAAGATTATCGTATGGACGAACAAACCAAGACGGTTATAGAAAAATACGAATTAAAGATTCAGGGATTGCGTGCCCAGATCGAACCCCTCCAAAAGGAGGTCAATAAGTATAAGTTAATTGTAAACCAGTTACTAATTGACGAGGGTGAATCCGCTAAGTATGAGGATTCTTCTGAAGAATTCGAGGAAACACCCAAAACAATCATTCCGCTCAAACCTAAGCAGGAAGATCCTGGTGGTGGAATTTCTGTGAGGACGGGAGAATTCTACAATCGCCCACTCGCAAAAGCCGCCAGAATAATTCTAGAGCGCGCTGGGGGTACGATGCTATTTAGTGAAATTATAGAGAATCTAAATAAGGGTGGGTTTCCGGCAAAAGATGAGAAGTGGGTTCGGTTAACGCTATTGAAAAATAAACATTTTGATATTTTACCGGATCGACGCTATATGATTTTTGTCTCGAAGGGGAAGTCCAGAAAGGGGAAAGCTACCAAATCGGAAGAAACAAAACAATGAAAATGATTCGCAAACACGTGCTCGAAAACATCAAATTTAAAAACGTCCTTGACTTTCATTAACTTATAGGTTAAATTGCCTTCAAGATTGGAAAAATACCTCGGCGATCAGAATACTAAGGCCGACATCTTGGTATTTATAGATCAACACAATAGGGCGCCTGCCGACATATTTATTTCCAAACTTGATCGTCAGGAAAAAAATAAAATTGATAGATGCATAGAAGAATTTGCATCTCGCGGTGAAATACTTAATAAGCAAAGATTTAGAAATGAGGGATCGCCTATTTACGCATTTAAGGCGGGTAGGGCAAGAATAGCATGCTTCTTTTTACCTAATGCACCCAAGAAAACTCTTGTTCTGACGCACGGTTACTCCAAGCAGTCTAAACAAGTTGATAGAATTCCGAAAGCCGAGTGGAAAAGAGCACACAAAGTATATTTAGAAGTAGAAGAAAATAAGATCAAATAATGGACTTTGAATGATAGTCATGAACTACAAAGAAAAACTTGCCAGTCGTCTTCATCAACACGAAAAAGACCCCGATTATCACTTTGAGGGTCTTCAGTTTGACGTAATGGAACAAATGCTTGAGATTATGGAACAGAAAAATGTTTCCAACTCACAAATGGCGAAGAAATTGAAATGCAGTAGTGCATATATTACCAAGTTACTTAAGGGCGATCAAAATTTAACAATTAGAAAGCTATTTGATATTGGATGGGCGTTGGGTCAAAAATTGGAAGTAAAATATAAGCCGATGAAAACAACTGTTTATGATATCCCCAATATTTATGATATTGGCAATCAGTTTATTTCACGAAAATTGACGGATGTAACATATGCATCCGGGGGGGAACTGATAGTAATCGATTTGAAAACACCCAACGTTCCAACGAGCGATATGGGTGATATTTTGATTTATGATAAAAATAAATTACAAGAACTCTCTAAGGCTATATGACAGCAGCTCCATCAACATTGAAGATTCGTTCTATTTTTCTGCTTGAATCTAATTTCAAGAGATCGCCCAATGTTACCATTGATGGAGCAGAAATTTTTGGTGCGACAATGGAGGTTCACGCGGGCGAGGTGAAAGATGAAGAAGACACCATATTTTCTGATTTGATAGTAAACTCTGAGGTTCGCTATAAGGATCAGATTCAAGCGGAGGCCAAAGTCAGGATGGTTGGCATTTTTAAGACTGAGAACGCAAGTCCTGATGAGAAGAAAAAATTTGCATTTATTAATTGCCCAGCGATAATCTTCCCATTTATTCGAGAACAAATTGCTTCTTTATATGCTAAGTCTGGTCTAAAGCCATATATGCTCGACCCCGTTAACTTTGTAAAGTTAGTTGACGAACAGCAACCAATTCAACGAAATACTGAGGTGAAACAAGAGGCTTAGGAATTAGTCAATCAGGATTTACCCGCTTTTAGTCTTGAGATCAGACACCCCCTCTGACGTGAGATATGCTAAAAGCGGGTTTTTTTATTTTCCCCGTTCAAACTGTAACACCACCGGAAGCTCCTTGCGGTTGATTCTTGAAGTCCCGTTCCTTATATTGCTTCGGCATTTTTCGGGGCGTCCCAAGACATTTCAGAGGAATTTCCATGAAACAATACATGATCGTCGCGGCTGTGATTCTGTGCGGCTGCCTGGTCTCGGGATTTCAATGCGGCTCATCGGATGTGACGAGCGCGAAACTTTACATCCAGCGGTCGGACTGGGCTCAGGCGGAAACCGCGTTGCAGCGTGAGGTCACCAAGAATCCCGGCAATTCCGAGGCCTGGTTCCTGCTCGGCCAGACCCGAATGAACATGGGGAATTACAAGGGAATGATGGATGCATTCGACAATTCTCTGAAAGCGGGAAAGGATTACGAGAAACTTATCTTCGATCACAAGAAGTATGTCTGGGGCAGCGCTCTCAACGGAGGAGTAACCCTCTATAATAAAAGCGTGAATGCTTCGAAAGACAGCGCTATGATCTACCGCGACCAGGCCGTCGAACAATACAAGATCGCCCTCCTGGTGAACCCCGACAGCGCCATCACCTATCAAAACCTCGCCTTCGCCTATCATGCGAATGGCAGGTACGACGATGAAATCTCGACCCTCAAGGCGGGGATGGCAAAGAAAGCCACGCCGGAGATGCAGTCTGCCATGATCAATGCCTACCTGCAGCGGGGCCAGGCGGCAGAGGATAAAGGGAACAAGGACGCCGCCACGGCCGATTACAACAGCGCCATCGCTGCCATCGCCGAGGAGCGCAAGAGCGATCCGGCAAACGAAGAGCTCCTGCGGACGATGATAGACCTGTACGTCCGGCTGAGCCGATCCGCCGAGGCAAAACCTTTCATTTACGAGGCCGTCGCCAAGGATCCGGGCAATAAGGTATACCAGTACAATCTCGGGGTGCTGCTGATGCAGACTGACAGCCTGAAGGAAGCGATCGCGCATTTTGAAAAAGCCCTCGAGAGCGACCCCAAATACGACGTCGCGCTCCAGAACATCGCGGTGGCGCATGTCAAAATCGCCGACAGCCTCAAACAGCGTGCGATGGCCTCCGATTCCAAGAAAGGCGCTGACAAGGCGTCGATCGAGCATTTCAAGAAGGCCGCGGGCTATTTCGAGCGCCTGAGCGAACTGAAGCCGAACGACCCGAAGATCTGGGATTTCCTCGTCACGGCGTACGCCAATGCGAATATGCTCAAGGAGGCGAAAGAAGCTCAGAAGAAGGCGGAGGACCTTCGGAAGAAATAGAGTCCCGCTGTAAGGGGAGAGACGTTAACGGTGTTAAAACCAGGGTAAAGGCCGTGCAGCAACCACAACCGCAGCAACAGATCAATATCGAGCTCGGGGAGAAGGAAGCCGAGGGGATTTATTCAAACCTCGCCATCATCACTCACTCCGCCGCGGAATTCGTCGTCGATTTCACACGCGTCCTCCCGGGCATTCCCAAGGCGAAAGTGCTCGCCCGGATCATCACCACTCCCCAGCACGCGAAGCTCCTCCTCGGGGCCCTCAAGGACAACATCGAAAAGTTCGAGAAGGTTTTCGGCGAGATAAAGATCCAGGGAGAGCCCCCGCACGGAGGCTTCGGCTTCCAGCCCCCGGTCTCAGGCATGGATAAGACCCGCTAGAGGACGTACCGGCTCAGGTCCTTATTCTTTACGATCGTCGACAGTTTTTCCTCGACCAGCTCCCGCGTCACGACGATAGTTTTCCCGGAAAACTTTTCTGGCGCTTCGAACAGAATCTCTTCCAGAAGCGTTGTGAGGATCGTATGGAGCCGCCGCGCGCCGATGTTTTCCACCTGTTCGTTCACTTGCGTAGCCGTCCGGGCGATTTCGCGGATCCCTTCCGGCGAAAACTCGAGCCTCACTCCGTCTGTCTCCAGGAGAGCACAGTACTGCTTGATGAGCGCATTCTGAGGCAGGGTCAGGATTTTGACAAAATCCTCCTCGTTGAGGCTGTCGAGCTCGACGCGGATCGGGAATCTTCCCTGCAGCTCGGGGATGAGATCGGAGGGCTTCGACACGTGAAAGGCGCCCGAGGCGATGAAGAGTATATGATCCGTCTTTACGACCCCGTATTTCGTCATGACGGCGGTCCCCTCCACGATCGGAAGCAGATCGCGCTGCACTCCCTCCCGTGAGACATCCGGGCCGGAGTGGTGGCCGCCCCGTTCTCCTGCGATCTTATCGATCTCGTCGAGGAACACGATCCCGGAATTTTGCACGCGGTCGATCGCCTCTTTGACGACGCTGTCGGTGTCGATCAGCTTCCCGACCTCCTCCTGGCTGAGGATGCTGCGCGCCTCGGCGACGGTCATCTTCCTCCGCTTGGTCCGTTTCGGCATCATGTTGCCGAACATCTCCTGAAGATTGACCCCCATCTCCTCGATATTGATCGGCCCGAAGACCTGCATGGCGGGCACCTGGGGGGAGCTCACGTCGATTTCGACGGTCCTTTCCTCCAGCTCGCCCGAGCGGAGTTTTTCACGGAACTTTTCCCGGGTAGCCTTGTTCTCGTCCGGGTCGAAGTACTCCTCGCCCGGCCCCACCGATTCCAGGGTCTGACGTCTCTTCATCGGAGGAACGAGGATGTCGAGGATCCTGTCCTCGGTCAGCTTATTGGCCCTCTCCTGCACCTCGGCGATTTTTTCCCCTTTGAGCATGGTCACGGCGAACTCTGCGAGATCGCGGACCATCGACTCCACGTCGCGGCCCACGTATCCGACCTCGGTGAACTTCGAGGCCTCCACCTTGATGAAGGGGGCCTGGACGAGTTTGGCGAGGCGTCGGGCGATCTCGGTTTTCCCCACGCCGGTCGGGCCGATGAGGATGATGTTATTCGGCATTATCTCCTCCCGGAGGTTCTCGGGGGTCTGCAGCCGTCGCCACCTGTTGCGGATCGCGATTGAAACCGATTTCTTCGCGGCCTGCTGGCCGATGATGAAACGGTCGAGCTCCCGGACGATCTCCCGCGGGGTCAGCTCCTTAAAGGCTTCCTTCCTGAGTTTTCTGTTCATGAGGATATGGGGGTCATGAAAGCTTTTCGATGGTGATCTGCTTGTTGGTGAAGATGCAGATATCGGCGGCCGCTTCCAGGGACTGACGCACGATCTCCGACGCCGGGAGGTTCGTGTGCTTTTTCAGCATGCGGGCGGCCGTGAGCGCGTAGTTCCCGCCGGAGCCGATGGCGACGATGCCGTCATCCGGCTCGATAATTTCGCCCGTCCCGGAAATCACGAGCGCCTGGGTTTTGTCGAGGACCGCCAGGAGGGCCTCGAGCTGGCGGAGGTATTTGTCGGTCCGCCAGTGCTTGGCGAGCTCGACCGCGGCCCGGAGGAGATTCCCGTGATAGTGCTGGAGTTCGTTTTCAAACCGTTCGAAGAGGGTGAACGCGTCCGCCGCGGCCCCCGCGAAGCCCGCGAGAACGGTCCCTTCGTATATTTTCCGGACCTTCCGGGCGCCTTGTTTCATCACGGCATTTCCGACCGTGACCTGGCCGTCGCCTCCGATGACGGTTTCGCCGTTATGCGAGAGCCCGATGACTGTCGTGGAATGAATGATTTCGGGCATGGCGGCTATATCTTGCGGCGGAGCCGGGCGACCGGGATTTTCATCGCCTCGCGGTATTTGGCGACGGTCCGGCGGGCGATGTGGAGCCCCTCTGAATTCAGCACCTCCGCGATGCGGTCGTCCGACAAGGGTCTGTTCGAATCTTCCTTGTCGATCATCTCCCTGATGCTTTTCTTGACTTCTTTATTGGAGACCTCCTCGCCGGTCGAGGTGGTGAGCTTGTCGCTGAAGAAATGGCGCAGCTCGAAGACGCCGTATTCCGTCTGGACATATTTGCCGTTGACGACCCGGCTGATCGTCGAAATATCCATCCCGATTATTTCCGCGATATCCTTGTAAATCATGGGGCGCAGGTTTTCGCCCGTCTCGAAGAATGCCCGCTGTTTCTCGACGATCGCCCTCATGACTTTCATCATGGTCTCGCGACGCTGGTTGATCGAAGCGATGAACCACTTGGCGGCCTCGAACCTCTTCCGGATGAAATCCTTGACGCCGTCGGCTGCGCCGTTCTTGTTCCTCCGGGACATCAGCTCCTTGTACCCGCGGTTGATCCGGAGAGGGGGAACGTTCCGGTCGTTCAGGGTGATGATGAAATCGCCGTCATCTCTCTCGACGTTGAAATCGGGGACGATGTAGTTCTGCTGGGCGGAGAACTGCCCCTCCCCCGGCTTCGGATTGAGCTTCTGGATCAGCTCGATGACCGGCTTGAGCTGGCTCGTGTCGATCCCGAGGCAACGCGCGAGCTCGTTGTAATGTTTCATGGTGAAGTCGTCAAAATGGTCGCGCAGGATCTTCAGGGCCTTCTCGCGGAGCTGCGGGCTCGATTCGCCCACTTCCAGCTGGACCGTGAGGCACTCCTGGAGGGACCGTGCGGCGATGCCCGGGGGATCGAGGTGCTGGATCAAGGCCAGAATTTCTTCCGCTCGTTCCGCCGTGATCGAGAGATTCTGCGCAAGATTCAGGTCCTGGACTATGAGCGTAAGGTCCCGCCGGAGATACCCATCCTCGTCGATATTTCCGATGATCTCCTCGGAAAGAATCTTTTCCTCAGGGCTGATGTCGAGGAGATGGATCTGGTCGATGAGCCTCTGCGCGACCGTCTGCTCGGCGGGCTGGGGAAATTCTTCCCGATCCTCCTCATCGTTGGTGTTGCGCGGGGTCTTGTGGCCGTCGAGCTCATCGTTCATGAAATCTTCGAACGTATATCCCTCCTCCTCAGCCGTCGCGGGCTCAGCCGATTCGGGCGTTTCGGAAATTTCGGTAGCTTCTTCGGCCGGCTCTTCCGCCTCCTCGAGCAGGGGGTTCATCTCGAGTTCGGCCTTGATCCGCTGCTCGAGGGCGAGCACGGGGAGCTGCAGAAGCTGAAGATACTGCACCTGCTGGGGTGTCAGCTTCATCTGCAGAGATTGTCGCTGGGAGAGATTGAGCACGGCTAGCGTCGGGAATCTAACATCTCATACCACGTTTCCCCGTATGCCCGCACGAACGCATCCTTGAGGAAGCGTGAAAGGGGGATTTTTTCGGCATTTCCCCTGGCAATTCCCGGGCGGCACTCGGCGAGCCTCTCGTAGCGAAGCAGATCGGCCGAGCCGGAGATCCGGGAGACGCGGATGGGGAAGAGATGGCATGAGAGCGGTTTCCTGAAAGGCGTTTCGCCGGCGATGTACGCCTTCTCTATTGAGCAGCGGGCGACGCCCTCCTCGAAAAAGACGAACACGCACTGCCGGCCGTCGATACATTGTGTCGAGTAATTGCCCGGATCCCCCTCGACGACGCCCCCCTGCTCGATTGAGCGCAGATGCTCCTCGCTGAGGTACTTCCTTGCGGCGGGCAGAGCGCTTTCGACCGCGGTTTTCTCATGGTCCTGGAGCGGAGCGCCGCGGCCTCCGGGAATCGTACAGCAGGCGCCCTTGCACCGGGGAAGATCGCAGGCGAAGTTCTCCGTTGCCACGTCATCCTCAATTGCGGCCTGGCCGATGACAAACATGCTACAAAATACGAAAGTTTCAACAAAGAGGGAAATGGAGGGCGAACCGTTCTCACACGTTTTGGAATTCCGGCAGCTCACGGGGGATTTCTGCCGGTTCAAGAGACGCTCATGAGACAGAGCACGCCCTTGCTGCGCACCCGGGGAGTGCCCGATCAGCTCCCGGAGTTCCCCTTCCTTCCGAGGAGCGGCCTCAGCTGACCTGAAAACTCTTCAAGGAGATCGGCCATGGTCTCGACGAGCTTCGCCTTACCCGACTTGATCAGCGCGTGGCAGCCGCGGCTCCGGGCGGCGCCGACGCTTCCGGGCAGGGCGAAGACCTCGCGGTTCTGCTCCAGAGCGAGCCGCGCCGTGATCATCGCTCCCCCGGTGATATCGCTCTCAATGACGAGGGTGCCGAGGGCGAGGCCGCTGATGAGGCGGTTCCGCCGCGGGAAATTCTTTGCCTCCGGGCCCGCCCCCATGTCGTATTCGCTCAGGACGGCACCGGAGCGGGCAATACGGTCCGAGAGGCTTTCATTCTCCGGCGGATAATGGACGTCGAGCCCCGACCCGACGACGGCGATGGTCCGTCCCCCCGAGTGGAGAGAGCCCTGGTGGGCTGCGGTGTCGATCCCCCGCGCGAGGCCGCTCACGACACTGATGCCGAGATCGGCGCATTCGGCGGCGAATTTCCGGGCCATCTCTACGCCATACCCTGACGGCTTCCTTGTCCCCACCACGGCAAGGGAGAGAAAATCGCCGGATCGTAATTCCCCCTTGACGAAGAGATAGGCCGGAGGATCGTAGATCGTCCTGAGAGCGCGGGGGTAGCGACTGTCCCAGTAGGTGACCAGCTGAGCCCCGGCCGAGTTCATGCGGGAGAGCTGCCATTCGGCAAACCGCACAGCCCGAGCGTGGGCCGGGCCTCTGAGGAATTTTACGACCGATGAGACATGGCTGGAGCGAAAGCCATCGAGCGACGAAAGGTCCGACGCTCTCGCCCGGAAAGCATACTCGCCGAGTGATGCGAGCGCGCGCAGCCTATTGGGCCCCAGCGATGGAACGCGCGAGAGAACGAGCAGATCCCGGGCTGATAACATGCCTCCCCCCTTTTTTGAAAAAGCGCCTCAGTTCTCTGCGACGTCGAGGCCGTCCACGACGTCGAGGCCGTCCACGACGGCGACGACGACGGAATGGACCGGGATTTTTTTGTTTCCGAATATCTGGGCGGCCCCCTGACCCTCCTGGATCACGAGCACGGTGTCGCCCTGGCCCGCGTCGACGGAATCGAGCGCGATAAGATCCTTTCCGATCGCCTTCCCCGCGAGATCGATGGGCTGGACGACGAGGAGTTTCTTATCCTTGAGCTGCTCGTTTTTCTGTGTCGCAACGAGCGTGCCGATGACTTTGCAGAGAGTCATCCGAGGATCTCCTCCTGAAATTTCAGGGCAAGTTCGAGGGCGCGGGGCTCGTTAGGCGCTTCGGCAATGATCCGGATGATCGGCTCGGTGTTCGATTTCCTCAGATGGACCCACGAATCGGCAAAATCGAGCTTAAGGCCATCCTCGGTGTTGATCGTCCCCTCGGAATGTTTCGACGCGATCCTTGCGAACGGATCCCCCGACCGTGATGTGAGTTGCGCCGTCCTCTTCACAATCGAATACTGGGGAAAGGATGCCTTAAGGGCGGACATCGTCCCGCCGGATTCCGCAAGCTGCTGCAGGGAAAGGGCGATCCCGACAATTGCATCGCGGCCGAAGTGGACTGCCGGGAGAATGACTCCCCCGCTCCCCTCGCCGCCGATGACCGCGCTGATCTCCTTCATCCGCTGAGCGACATTGATTTCCCCCACAGGCGTCCGGAAGACCCGCGCTCCCTTACTCCGGGCGATATCGTCGATGGCCCGGGTTGTGGAGAGATTGACGACAACGGCCGCCGGGCGAGCCCGGCCCCCGTCCCTGCCTTCATGGTCGAGGATGAACCTGACGGCGGAGGTGACCGTGTATTCTTCCCCGAAGGGTTCGCCCTTCTCGGTGATGAACGCAAGCCGATCCACATCGGGATCGACGGCGAGGCCGAGGTCTGCTTTCTCCCGTCTTACGCGCTCGGAGAGTTCGCCGAGATTCTCAGGGAGCGGCTCCGGAGGACGGCGGAAAACTCCGTCCACCTCGCCGTTGAGCGGGATGACCTCGCACCCGAGTTCACGAAGCAGCAATGGCACGATCCTCCCTCCGGCCGCGTTGATGCAATCGGCGACGACCCGGAATTTTCTCTTCCGGATGATGCCGATGTCGAGGAAAGGGAGGCCGAGGACCATCTCGACGTGCCGGCGGATGAATGAGTCGTCGTGCGTGAGCTTTCCGATGCGATCCCACCGTGCCCGTGACGTGGAACGTCCTTCGGCGGGAGGGGACCGGAGGAGCCCCCGGAGTTTTGCGTTCTCTTCGGCGTTGAGGAACATGCCCGACGGCCCCAGGAACTTCAGTCCGTTCCATTCTATCGGATTGTGGCTGGCAGTAATGGAGATCCCTCCTGCGGCACCGGCTTTTTCGACCGCTATGGCGACCGTCGGGGTGGGAACGACGCCGAGGGAGACGACGTCGCACCCCGCGGAGGCGAGCACGCCGCAGACGATGTTTTCCAGAAAATTCCCCGTGATGCGGCCATCTCTGCCGACGACGATCCGGCCTGACGAGGTGTACTCGGCGAAGGCGCGGGAATAGTCAAGGACGATCTCCGGAGTGAGGCTTTCTCCCACGATGCCGCGGACTCCCGATATGCTTGACATCAGGGGCATTGATCCCGAGCGGATTGTACGTCTCCCGTTCCCATTCGAGGAAAATTTAGTAAAGATGTCTCTGAGAAGCAAGACCTTGAAAATCAGGCGGATATTCATTACCATTGTCTGAGACCCCCTCAATGTTTTCCGAAGCAGAGAGAGAAATAATTTTTGACGCTGCTCGCGGGTCGATCATTGCGGCCGTATCGGGAGCGCGCCAGGAAATCCGCAAGACTCTCCCGGCACCTCTCCGCCACCCGTCGGGGGCATTCGTCACGCTCAGAGCAGATGGTGAGTTGAGGGGGTGCATCGGATATGTGGACGCCGTGAAATCCCTCTATGAGACGGTGCGGGAAGCGGCGGCGAAGGCGGCGACCGAAGATTTTCGTTTCGATCCGGTCTGTGCTAACGAGATTCCGGGGCTGGCCATTGAAATCTCCGTCCTCTCCCCGTTACGGCGGATCACGGACATCGGAGAAATTGAGGTGGGCAAGCACGGTCTGGTCGTGGAGCTCGGGAATTGCAGGGGGTTGCTGCTCCCTCAGGTCGCCGTGGAGCACGGCTGGGACAGGGAGATGTTCATTATGCAGGCGACGCGAAAGGCGGGGCTTCCGGCCTCGATGTGGCGCCACCCTGACGCCCGCGTGCATATTTTCACCGCGGAAGTCATCCACCAGGATGCCCCGACACACCATGAAGGATTTGCCTAAAGCTGCGAACGCATGACGACACCGGGCATCCGACCGCCGGCCGTGGCCGGTACATTTTATCCATCCCGGAGTTCCCTCCTCTCGCGCGACGTCGACCGCATGCTCGATCAGGCGGGATCGCCGCGAGCGGGTCCCGGCCATCTCGTCGCCATCATCGCCCCGCACGCCGGGTATATGTACTCCGGCCCGACGGCCGCCCGAGCATACGGACAGCTGACGTCGCCCCCTGATTCGGTCGTCATCGCCTCGCCGAGCCACCGGGAGTATTTCGACGGCATCTCCGTCTTCAGCGGCGAAGGTTACAGGACTCCGCTGGGGGACGTCTCCGTCGACAGAGCCCTGAGGGACGAGCTCCTCAGGAACGACACCGTGATAAGCGCGTCGGTCCGGGGCCACGGCGATGAGCATGCGGTTGAAGTTCACCTGCCATTCCTCCAGCGGGCCATAGGAAAAATCCGCTTCCTCCCGATCGTCATGGGCGATCAGCGCCCTGAATACTGCTTCCACCTCGGGAAAAAACTCTCCGAGATCCTTAAGGGGAAGAACGCTGTTCTCATCGCGAGCTCCGACCTCTCCCATTACCACCCGTACGGAGAGGCGGAGCAGCTTGACCAGGTGTTCATCGGAGACGTCCGGGCATTCGATCCCGAGCGCCTGATGGAGCATCTGGAAGACGAGGTGACCGAGGCCTGCGGGGGAGGTCCCACGGTGGCCGTGATGGTTGCCTCAAAACTCCTCGGGGCCGATCGCGTCGAGATCCTCCACCATTGCAATTCCGGTGATGTGACGGGCGATCATTCGCAGGTCGTCGGATACCTGGCGGCGTCCATTACCCGGACCAATTGATGGCGACCCGCAAACCGAAGTTTTCCCTCATCGGCGCAGGGAGAGTGGGGACGGCCTTCGCCCTGTCGCTCAGCGCAGCCGGTTATCCGGTGGCAAGCATCGTCAGCCGGACGGGGCGCCCGGCGATCGCCCTCGCGCGCAGGGTCAGGTGTCCCCGCGTCTCGACCGAGATTGCGGGGATAGATCCACAAACGGAATTCGTCCTGATCGCGGTCCCCGACGACGCGCTGGAGGAAACGGCGCAGGGCCTTGCCCGGGTAAAAGGGCTGCGATTCGGAAAACTTTTTGCCGCGCACTCCTCCGGCGTTCACCCGGCGCGTGTCCTCCGGCGGCTCGAGCAGAAGGGAGCCGCGGTCGCCTCGATCCACCCGGTCCAGACCTTTCCCGAGGGGAAGAGAGCGGTAAAACTTGCGGGGATTTACTACGGAATCGAGGGAACCCCGAGGGGCATCACGGCCGCGCGGGAGATCGTTGGGAATTTGGGCGGAAAGAGCCTTGTGGTCCCGGAGGAGATGAAGCCTCTGTACCACGTCGCATGCGTATTCGCCTCAAATTACTTCGCCGTTTTTCTCAACGTGATCGCCGAGCTCTCTCGGAAGCTTTCGGCGGGCTGGACAGATGTGTTCGGCCCCTTGATGTCGGCCACAATGGCCAACGTCGTGCGCGAGTCCGCGCCCTCGGTCCTGACCGGGCCCATCGTCCGCGGCGATCTGGCGACGGTCGGGATCCATTTGCGGGCGCTCGTCGAACGGTCGCCGGAGTTCCTCCCCCTCTATGCCGTCGCCGGCATCGAAGCCGCCCGGCTCTCCCGCCAGGCGGGCCGGATTTCCAGGAAAAACTACGACGACGTCGTTTCACTCTTCAGCTCATTCGTCCGATCGATGGACGTAAAGAAATCACGGAGGAAATAAAGACCATGACGGAACGCGTTCTCCTCGTCTCGGTTGAAGATCGCATCGCGACGCTCACGATCAATCGCCCGGCGAAACTGAATGCCCTGGATCGGGAGATCAAGGAGGAGATGAAAAAAGCATTTGAGGCGGTCAGGGCCGACGCCGCAATTGATGCGGTGATCGTGACGGGGGCGGGGAAGGCTTTTGCGGCGGGAACGGACATAGGTGAACTCACTTCCCTCGACGCGGAGTCAGGCAAGGCATTCGCCTCCTCGGGCCAGGCGCTCTTCGACAACGTGCAGCACCTGGGGAAACCGGTCATTGCAGCCGTGAACGGATATGCACTCGGAGGGGGGTGCGAGCTGGCGCTCGCCTGCCACATCCGCATCGCATCGGAAGACGCCGTCTTCGGACAGCCGGAGGTTGCGCTCGGCATCATACCGGGTTACGGCGGCACTCAGCGGCTGGCGCGGATCATCGGTGCGGGGCGAGCGATGGAAGTGATTCTGACCGGAAATCAGATCACTGCCGCGGAGGCATTTCGCATCGGCTTGGTGAACAGGGTAGTCCCGGCCCGGGAGCTCTCCGACTCTGCCCGGGCGACGGCACGGGCGATTCTCGCCAGGGGTCAGCTCGCCGTCCGGATGGCGATCAAGGCGGTGAACGCGACCATGGAGCTCCCCTTGAGCGAGGGGCTGAAGGTGGAGGCGGGGCTTTTCGGCGAATGCTGCCGCACGGCCGATTTCCGGGAAGGAACGCGGGCTTTCATCGAGAAACGAAAACCCCGGTTCACAGGGCTGGGAAATGCCGATCGCTGACAAGGGGATTCTCAGGCGTGTCGCGGCATCGCTTGTCCTGGCGGGCGCGGCGCTGGCGTTATTCATGGTCAGCCGGGGCTTTTTCGCCCCGCATCCGGAGGCCGCCGAGGGGAGCGTGGCCATCCGGGCAGGTGCCGTCGACCGTGAGATCGACTCCATACTCGCCCGCTTCATGATCGAGAAGCAATGGACCCGGAAGCAGGCGTTCCCCATTCCCAACTCACGCCTCACGAGGACGGAACGCCGGGTCATGATACCGGCGAGCGTGCAGCCGGTGCAGATGAACGCCGCGCTCAATGCGATGGCGCGGAGATTTGACGGCCGGGCGGTGGCGTCGGAGAATCTGACGGAGGGGACCGTCACCATTCACATCGAGCTCGAGGGTTTCCTCGTCGAGACCATCGTGCTGAAGCAGAACCCGGCTCTCCGGCGGGCGCCGAAGGAAAAACAGACGAAAGTGTAAGGGAGCCTTAGCTCTTACGTGACACCGTCCATGCACTCATCATAAAGGAGACTATGCCAGATTCGCAGGTGATGGAGAAGCTCGTTTCCCTCTGCAAGCGGAGGGGGTTCGTGTTCCAGTCGTCGGAGATTTACGGAGGCCTTAACGGGGCATGGGATTACGGTCCGCTCGGGGTCGAATTGCTGAAAAACATCAAGGAATGCTGGTGGAGGGAGATGACATTCCGCCAGAACATCGAGGGGATCGACGCCGCCATCCTCATGCACCCGCGCACCTGGGAAGCCTCGGGTCATGTCGAGAATTTCACCGATCCCATGGTCGACTGCAGACAGTGCAAGTCCCGGTACCGCCTCGACATCCTCTTCGAGGAGGTGTCGGCCAAGAAGCAGAAGGAGATTCTGAGGGAGCTCGATCCGGAGCGCTTCAAGGGGCAGCAGAGAGACGAGGCGGTTCTCAAGGAATTTCAGACCCTTGCCGAGGGCTCGCCCGGCGCGATTCTGGCGGCCATGAGCTGTCCGAACTGCGGCAACAGGGGTACGTTCACCGAGGCCCGGAAGTTCAACCTCATGTTCAAGACGTTCGTCGGCCCGGTCGAGGATTCCGGGAGCGTCGTATATCTGAGGCCGGAGACCGCGCAGGGAATTTTCGTCAATTTTCTGAACGTCCAGTCAGCCGCCCGGCAGAAGCTCCCCTTCGGCATCGCCCAGATCGGAAAAGCTTTCAGGAACGAGATCAACACGAAGAATTTCCTCTTCCGCACGCGGGAATTCGAGCAGATGGAGATGCAGTTTTTTTGCAGGCCGGGCACCGACGTGGGGCATTTCGAGTACTGGCGCGAACAACGGTTCGCCTGGTTCCTCTCGCTCGGGATCCCTCAGGAAAATCTCCGCTGGCACCGGCATGAGCCGGGCAAGCTGGCTCACTATGCCAAGGATGCTTATGACATCGAATTCAAGTTCCCTTTCGGGTGGGGGGAGATAGAGGGAATCCACAACCGGACCGATTACGACCTTTCCCGTCACGAGGAGTTTTCGGGAAAGAACATGAAGTATTTTGATGAGGCGTCCAAGGAGAAATTCATCCCCTACATCATCGAGACATCGGCAGGGGCGAGCCGCTCCTTTATGGCTTTCCTGGTGAATGCCTACGCGGAGGAAGAGGCGCCGACGGCCGAGGGGGGAAAGGAATTAAGGGTCGTCATGAAATTTCACCCCGACCTTGCTCCGGTGAAGGCGGCGGTCTTCCCGCTCGTCAACCGGGACGGGATGCCGGAGATCGCGAGGAAAATTGAGGACGATCTGCGACGGCGCCTGAGGATATTCTATGACGACAGCGGCGCTGTGGGGCGCCGCTACCGGCGGCAGGATGAGATCGGAACCCCTTTCTGCATCACGGTTGACTCCGAGACGCTCGAGAACCAGACGGTCACCGTCCGCGACCGCGATTCGATGCGGCAGGAAAGAATTGCGAGTGACCGGCTTTGTGACTATCTTCTAAAAAAAACCACGCCCCGCGCAGAGGGCAATCCGGTTCGGGGCCAATAGGAAAGGGGAATTCTATGAGAACGATGAATCTTTTGCTCATCCTCACGTTAGCGCTCTCGATCGCCTTCATGGGATGCGGAGCGAGCAGGACGGTCAAGGGCGGGGCGATCGGCGCGGCCGCCGGGGGCATCATCGGGGGGATCATCGGAAAGCAGGCGGGCAACACCGCGGCCGGCGCCATCATCGGCGCGGCGATCGGCGGGACCGCCGGCGCTCTCATCGGCAACTATATGGACCGCCAGGCCGAGGAGATGAAAAGGGACCTCGCGGGGGCGAGGATCGAGCGGGTCGGCGAGGGGATCAAGATTACATTTGATTCCGGGATTCTGTTCGAGACGAACAAGTCCGAGCTCCAGCCACAGGCGAAGGAAAACATCGGCAAGCTTGCCACTATCCTCAACAAATATCCGGACACGAATATCCTGGTCGAAGGGCACACCGATTCGACGGGCACGGCCGAGTACAACCAGAAACTTTCGGAGCGGCGAGCCGAGGCCGTCGCCAATCATGCGAAGGGTCTCGGGGTGGCCGGCCCCCGGTTCACGAGCATCGGATACGGCGAGACCCAGCCGGTGGCCTCCAATGCGACAGCCTCCGGCAGGGCGCAGAACCGTCGCGTGGAAATTGCGATATTCGCGAACGACAAGCTGAAGGATGCCGCAAATAACGGGGATCTTAAGTGAGCCGACACGCCCGGTCCCGATCAGAATGTAAATCCCGAAAGAGCCGGTCCGTTTTTCCCTGATGGCCCGAAGCTGCTCCCCGAGCGTGTGGACGGCCCTCTGCTTACTCCTCCTCCCTCTCCCTACCGGCGCGCAGTGGATCGGGGATGCGGAGGCCGAGGGGCATATTTCACGGGGCATCCGGTACGTGTATGATCTCTCCTTCGACAGCGCCCGGGGGGAATTCCAGAAAGTGGCCAGGGGGCAGCCCGAACATCCGGCGGGGCATTTTTTCCTTTCGATGGTCGACTGGTGGAAGATCCTCACCGACATCGACAACCGGTCTCTGGATGACCGTTTCCTCGCCCAGCTTGATCGGGTGATTGATCTGTGCGACAAGCGCCTTGACCGGGACGGGAGCGATGTCGCGGCACTATTCTTCAAGGGAGGCGCGCTCGGCTTTCAGGGGAGGCTCCACGGGTTGCGCGAAGACTGGATCAAGGCGGCGAATGCGGGGCGGGAGGCATTGCCCGTGGTGCGCAAGGCATATGAGCTTGCTCCCGGCAATGACGACATTCTCCTCGGCGTGGGGATTTACAACTATTACGCGGCGGTCGTCCCCGACCTCTATCCGTTCGTCAAGCCGCTGATGCTTTTTTTCCCCAGGGGAGACCGGTCCAAGGGGCTCGAGCAATTGCGGGCGGCGTCCGAGAAGGCGCGCTATGCCGGGACCGAAGCAACCTATTTCCTCATGCTGGCCCTGCAGAATATCGAGAAGCGGTATGGCGATGCGCTCACGCTCGCCCTGAAGCTTCACTCCGAATACCCCCACAACGCTGTCTTTCACCGTTATGTCGGCCGCTGCAACGCTGCCCTGGGCAACTGGGAAGAGATGCGCGCCGTCTTCACGGAGGTCATCTCCAAATCCGGCGAGAAGCAACCCGGGTACGATCTGGGATCGGAGCGGGAGGCGAATTACTACCTGGGGCTCTCCGAGATGCAGTCGACACGCTACGAAAAGGCACTCGCGTATTTTTACCGCGCGGACGAGCTCTCCCGCTCCCTTGACGTGAAGGAGCTTTCGGGCTTCATGACGCTCACAAACCTCCGCATCGGGATGATCTATGACATCCAGGGGAAGCGGGAGCTCGCCATCTCCCAGTACAACAAGGTTCTGAAGATGAAGGATTTTCTGGATGCGCACAAGCAGGCGGAACAGTACCTGAGCGCCCCCTACAGAAAATCCTGATGCTGACGGTCATCCTGTTCGGCCTTATAGCTGCGGGCGCCGAGATCCTGGGCGGGACGCTGATCATCCTGAAAAAAGACTGGCCGCGGAAGGTGCAGGAGTATCTGCTTGCCCTTGGCGCGGGATTCCTTCTGGCGCTCGTTTTTATGGAGCTGATGCCGGCGAGCTTTCAGCTTCTGGGGGCTCAGGGCGCATCGGTCTCGATCATCCTCGGCTTCGGGCTTCTCCACTTCTTCGAGCACACCATCGTCGGCCATCTTCACTTCGGGGAGGAGACACACACCGACGTCATGATCTCAAAGACCGCGAGCCTTTCTGCCTTCGGCGGTCTCGCCATCCATGCCCTGTTCGACGGGGTCTCGATCTCGGCGGGAATGCAGTACGATTTCCGGATCGGCCTCCTGATCTTCGCTGCAATTCTGCTGCACAAGCTCCCGGAGGGCCTCACCGTCGCCTCCATCATGCTGGCGGCAAGCCACAGGAGACGCAATGCGTTTCTTGCCTCAGTTTCGGTAGGCGGGGCGACGATGCTGGGGATTCTCATCGTATTCTTCCTCGCCAGGATCGATTCGCGTGCGGTCGGTTTTGCATTCTCCTTCTCGGCGGGCGCCGCCACATACGTCGGCGCGAGCGACCTCATCCCCGAGATCAACAGATCGGGCAACAGGGTCACTCCCCTCATCGTTTTCGGGGGAATGCTGATGTTCTACGCGGGAAAGGTTCTGCTTGAGGGGTTTTAAAAGCCGACGCTTATGCGGTGGACCGAGCCGATCTTGCCGTACGACGTGAATCCATAATCGATTGTGTACGAACCGGTCAGGATCCCCCCGCCGAGGGAGAATCCGGCGAGCCCGGCGCTCTGGCCGATTTTCAGCTCCTGCCGCTGCTCATTGTTATAACCGAGCCGGAGGAGCACATTCGGGCTGGCGGTGAACTCGACTCCGACTGAGAACTGCCGTAGCCTCTTGCCGATATTATCCTCGTACTCGTTGAGCTTGTGGAGGTTGATCATGATGGTGGCGGGGGATTGCTCCGGGTAAAGGGAGGCCCAGATTTTAACATCCAGGGGCAGAATTTCCCTGGTTGTGACATACGGGTCGATCTGGGTGCCGAGCGAGAGGACGCTTGCCCCGAGGAGAAGCCGGTTGGGGATGGCCGTGTACTGGAGGCCGAAGTCGACGGCGGCCGCGGCCGATCGGGCCTCGGCGATGGAAGAGTAAATGAACTTCACCCCCAGACCGTAGGTGAGGTTTTCTTGTAATTCACCGGCGTACGCGGCGCTCACGGCCAGATCGCCGGCGCTGAACGTGCCGAGATCCTGGCCCTCGTCCCCCGTCCTCTTGAACTCGCCGTAATTGATGTAATCGATCCCAGCGCCGACAAATCCGAACCGGGGGATTTCGGTACCGAAGCTCACCGATCCGGCGTTGACATCCAGCAGATGCTTGAAAAAACCGACCGAAAGCCGCCGGGCTGTGAGGGTCGCAAGTCCGGCAGGATTATAGAAGATGAGATTGGGATCGTCGGTTGAGGTGACAAAGCTTCCACCGAGGGCCGCGGCCCGGGCGCCGACATCGTTCCGCAGAAAATCATACGTGCTCGTGCCCTGTGCGAGAAGGGGCCCCTGCAGGAAAAGGATCATAAGGGCGAGCCTTGGGCGCATGATCGATCGTGGGAATTTCACTTATCAAGAATAAGGAAAAAACGAGTGAGTTCCAAGGCCGTTTGCGCACACAGATCCCGGGCCGAAACCCCCGGGACTCACACGGTGACTTGTATCTTAGGAATAAAATAGACTATATTAGCTATGATTTTAAGGACTTTGCGGTGAATCAGAAGGAAATCGACCGGCTTGTCCGTTCTGCCGTTTCGGGACCGACGGGCGCGTGCTGCGCCGACGGTAGCTGCAGCGACCTGCTCTGCGTCATCCATAACAGAGAGGGAGTCCGGAACATCGTTCAGAACGGGGCCGCCCGTGTCACGGCGGGAATCGGGATCGATGCCGCCGGCGGCATTGAGTCGGAGCTGGCCCGCCTGATTGATCACACCCTTCTGAAGCCCGATGCGACGAGGGAGGAAGTCGTGAAACTGTGTGCCGAGGCAAAAAAATACTCTTTCGCCAGCGTCTGCATCAATCCTTCCTACGTGCCCTTGTGTGCACGGGAGCTTCGGGACACGTCGGTGCGGGTCTGCACCGTGATCGGGTTCCCGCTTGGCGCAACGTCGACGCCGGCCAAGGCGTTCGAGGCGGAGCACGCTCTCCGGGACGGCGCCAAGGAGATCGACATGGTCCTCAATGTGGGAATGCTGAAGTCGGGGGAATACGACTACGTCGAAAACGACATCTTCGCCGTCGTGACAACGGGCCGGAGGTACGGCGCTCTGGTGAAGGTCATCCTGGAGACGGTCCTTCTGACCGACGAGGAGAAGGTCAAGGCGTGCGTCCTGGCAAAACGAGCAGGGGCCGATTTCGTAAAAACATCCACGGGATTTGCCAAGGGGGGAGCCACGGTCGGGGACATCGCCCTCATGAGGAGGGTGGTGGGCACGGCCATGGGGGTCAAAGCATCGGGAGGAGTCAGAACCCGGGAGGAAGCGCTTGCCATGGTGGCGAGCGGCGCCGACCGGATCGGGGCCAGCGCCAGCGTCAAGATCGTCACGGGCGACGGCGCAGGTGTCAAGGGGTATTAACGCTCAACAATTGGAGGGAAGTATGACAATCCATCCGTATGCGATCCGCGCGCTTATCTTCTCCGGGGTGCTCCTGTGCGGATGCTCCTCCTCGAAGGATTCGAAGAAGGAAGAGCTGCCCCCTCCACCCCCGGCGGCCGGGCTTCCGAAGGCCGGGGAGAAGGTGGACACGGTCACCGTCGACAAGCAGAACACACCTGCCCCCCAGTACGATTCGCATTACTCCACCTCTGAGATGCCGACGGGCAAGTGTTCGGTGCAGATCGGCGCCTACCGGCTCTCGGACAACGCTGAAAAAATCGTCTCGCTCGCCAAGGAGCGGTTTTCGCAAAAAATATACATGTTCCAGGACAAGGACAATCTTTTCAAAGTCGTGATCGGGGATTTCATGTCGAAGGACGACGCACGTCGTTTCCGCGACGAGATGGCGCAAAAATATCCGACGGAGTACAAGGATGCCTGGGTGGTGGAGAATCCTGGGAAATAAGCCATGGCTCGGCGTCCTCCTCTGCCTGGGATGTGCCGGATCACCCCGGTTCGTCCAGATGCAGGAGCCCGCGGTGAGCGATTTTCTCGCGCGCTATGAGCGGATGTTCCGCCCGGCAGATTTCGACCCGGACATCGGCCCCCTGCTCCACGAGGATCTGAGCCTCAGGCACGATACAATCGGGGCGACGGCCCTCATTACCCTGGCCGTCCCCGAAACCATCCCCGGATTCCGGCTTCAGGTGCTTCTGACTCAGAATATCGAGGAAGCGTCGGGAACGAGGGACACTCTGAACCACCTCCTCCCCTCCGAATGGGTCTACACGGTCTATGATGCCCCCTACTACAAGGTCCGCGTCGGAAACTTCCTGGATCGCGCTTCTGCGGGCGTCTTGCTGAAAAGGCTTGCGGGCCTCGGGTTCAAGGATGCCTGGACGGTGCCCGACAACGTCATCAAGAACCCTCCTCCCAAGCTCCCCGAAACATTTATCGTCCCGGAGAAACCCTTCGACCAGAAGCGTTAGCGAAGGTGCAGGCTGACCCCTTCGAGGGGCCAGCGTGCCCTCAGCGTCAGCGTATCGGGATAGACCAGAAAACGCTCCGCGGTCATGAAGGGGAACGGTTTTCCGTATGAATACGCGCCGTTTCCGTCACGGTCCCGGAAGGCCGTGAGAACATACCTGCCTTCCTTCAAGTCGCTGAACGCAAATTTTCCCGCCCCCCCGAGGATGATCGTCCTACTCTCCGACTCCGCAAGATTCCGCGCCGTGACAAAGAACCTTCCCCGTGCGTCCGTCGTGCTTTCGTCCGCGATGTCCCCGGAGAGCGAACTCAATGATCCTTCGTCCACCGTGTGAAACCGTATTACGGCCAGGGAATCCCGTCCATGGTTGCCTGAAAAATCGATCACCGAATCGGGTCTGATCGTGATCCGATAATCAGACCCTGCCGCAAGGAGCCGCTCCGGAACGAACGAGACGGCCCGGGAAAACCACCAGACGAACTTTCCCTGGATGCGGCCTGGCGCGCTGTCCGGTCTGAGGCTGAATCCGCGCTCAAAAGACTCTTTCACAACCGGCTCGCTGAATTTTATGTGGAATGTGTCGTCGAGGGGGATGGAGCGACCTGCCGAGAGGGTGAATTGTGGCCGCGACGTATCCGGGTCGGGGATCCCGCTGAAATCCCCGGTGTTCTGCGGGGATCGGATCAGATTCCCGGAGAGATCACGTGCCCTCCCCACGGTCAGACGGTACGGGGCCGACGCCTTCTGCTCTGCCGTCACCAGCGTTGCCTCGAGCGCGGGAGGCTCGGCAAAGGAGAGATCGAGGATCCCGAGCGGGGACCCGCTCGCGGTGTCCCGGATTTCCACGCCGCCGACCGAACGGGCATCGATCGCCTCGTTGAATTTTAAAAGCACGTGCGAGCGGTCGAGAGCTCTGGCGCTCGAAATGAAGGGAGCCGATGTATCCTCGCTCGCAAGCCGGCACTGAAAGCCTGTGAGAGCGGCCTTGCCGGGCGCCAGCGTAATATCAGGCCCGAAGATTCCATAGAAATCCTTTTCCGGATCATAGAGAAGGTTTTTATACTCATCGCGGACGGCAAGGATCCGATAGGTGCCGAAGGCGAGATAGGGAAGCGTGAAAGAGCCGTCTTTTCCGGTCTGAGTGATATAGTCCGGCTTCGCCCTCGCCGGGCTGAGCGTGTCGGGGTTCCGTCCGTTCAGCAGGTACCCGAAGATCATGACCCCCCCTCTTTCCTTGTCGTCGACGGAGCCTCCCAGGGAGCAGCTGTCGATCCGGTCTCCGGCGGAGAAGGGCAGGGAGAAGGATTTCGTCAGATGGTTATTGCGCGTATCGCGCAGGTCGGTCCCGAGCGTCAGAATATAGGTGGCATCCGGCCGGAGCGAATCGGCGAAGGAAATCTCGACATCCGTCGAGCCCCAGTCGAACGTGAGGGGGCCGAGGGAGGGGGAGACAAAAATCGACTCTTCGACCGAGCGGCGGTCGACGTACTTGCTGAAAGAGAGGGCCAGCTTGTGATCGCGGAAATTGATGGTCCGCGGCTCGGGGTAGGACGAAAGGATTTCCGGCGGGGTGGTATCGGGCGGACCGCCTGAGGGGGCGATCTGGCCCGCACAGAAAAGGGAGGCCGTCATCATCATGGCGGGCATGATGACGCGCTGGATGATCATTCCGGCGAATTCGCGATTGTGGTACGCCAATATACAGATTTTTGCGTCAGCACGAAATGCCAAGGCGGAGGGGGAAGAGAATAACCGGAGGGAGTCTAGCCGGTGTCTTTTGCAGCCTGTTGTTCCTCCCGGACCCGGTGGTAGTTCCTGATCGCCCGCAAATGTTGCTGAAAGGTTTTGGAAAATGTATGTCCTCCAAAGCCGGTGGCGACGAAGAAAAGATACTTGTGGCTCAAGGGGTTCAGCGCTGCGAGGATGGATGCCCTTCCGGGGCTACTGATCGGGCCGGGGGGAAGCCCTTCGTGGCGGTAGGTATTGTAGGGAGATTCCATAGCCAGGTCGCTTCTCGACAGGGCGCGAGGGCCGTCGGTGATGATGAACTGGACCGTGGGATCGGCCTGAAGCCGCATCCCCTTGTGGAGACGGTTATAATAGACTCCGGCGATGACCGCCCGTTCGGAGTCGATCGACGTCTCCATCTCTATTATGGAGGCCATGGTGAGTATTTCATCCACGGTCATGCCGCGCTCCCGCGTCTCCCGCAACAGTGAGGTGTCATAGACGTGCCAGAATTCGCGGAGCATGTCCCTGACGATCTCCTCCTCGTCGCATTGCCAGTAGAGCTTATAGGTGGCGGGCATGAGATAGCCGATGAGCGAACTCGACCCGATGCCGAGGTCCCGCGTCAGGGCCGAGTCGGTGATGAGCTTGACGAACCGGGCGGAATCGATTCCGAGATGTTTGGCCAAAATGTGCGCCTGCCGGGAAGGGCGCAGGCCTTCGGGTATCGTCACGAGGATCAGTTCCGTCGTTATCCCATATCGGATATCTCGGAGCAGCTCGAGGTTGGACATCCCGCTCTTGAACCGGTATTTACCCACCTGCATTCGGGTCGTATAGTCGGAGAGCCTCCCGGCCAGGTCGACGAGCAACCGGCTGTGGATGACCCCGGCATTGTCCAGAGAATCGAGCACCTGCCTGAAAGTCTCCCCCTTCGAAACGGTGATGAAGCGGTCTCCGTCGAACGAATTCGGGGCCCAGAAAATGGCGTAGGCTCCCGCCAGGGTGAGGAAGGCGGCCACGAGCAGCACGATGAGGGATCGTCGAAGCATGGAGGGCGTCACAGGGAGAGATTGGGAACGGGGTTGAGGCCATGGCTGCATGTCTCTCCCCGTTGAATCTTCAGCCAGGCGACGAGGGCGATCATGGCGGCGTTGTCGGTGCAGTACTCAAGCTTCGGGACAAAAAGCCGGAATCCCTCCCGTACGGCGAGGTCTCCCATAGTACGCCTCAGCTCGGAATTGGCCGAAACTCCTCCGGCGAGGGCGACATTCCTGATCCCGAGCCGGCGCGCCGCGCCGAGGGTGCGTGTCGCAAGCACCTCGATCACGGCCCGCTGGAAGCTCGCGCAGAGATCCGCACGATGCGGCTGAATTTTCTCGGGGTTGTCCCTCAGCCAGTAAAGGACTGCGGTCTTGATGCCGCTGAAGCTGAAATTCTCCTCGTCGGGGTATGAGCGGGGAAAACGGACGAAGTCGGGGTCTCCGCCCCGGGCGAGAACATCGATCGCGGGGCCGCCGGGAAAACCGAGGCCGAGCATCTTGGCGACCTTGTCATAGGCCTCCCCTGCCGCGTCGTCGAGAGTTTCGCCGAGCACGCTCATTGTGAGCGGGGCTGTCACCGCGACAAGCTGGGTATGGCCGCCTGAGACCGTCAGGCAGAGGAACGGGTATGAGGGTTTGGGTTCGTCAATGAAATTCGAATAGACATGCGCCTCCATGTGGTTCACGCCGACGAAGGGGACGTTGAGCCCGTAGGCGAGGGCTTTCGCAAAGTTCACTCCGACCATCAGGGCCCCCATGAGCCCCGGGCCGTAGGTGACGCCGATGCCGTCGATCTCGTCTTTTGAGATTTCCGCCTTCCGGAGGGCCTCCTGGACGGCGGGGACGATGAGGCGCAGGTGCGCGCGGGAGGCAAGCTCGGGAACGACGCCGCCGAACTCACGATGAACGAGCTGCGAGGAGATGACAAGCGATCGCAGCATTCCGTCGCGAAGGACCGCCGCGGAGGTCTCATCGCATGACGTCTCGATTCCGAGTATTTCCACAGCATAAATAAGCGAAAACTCCCCCAGATTTTCAAGGGCCTTGGCCTTTGAAATGAATCGTAAAACCGGTATGTTTGATGGCGCTCACATCAGGCATCGTCGCCCTCCGTCGTCATTGCCGACCCGCCGGTCACCTGTCTCGTTGAAGTTGCTTTTCAACGGAGGACACCATGATGCCTCGCGGTCAGCGACATAAATAATCCGGATGAACGAGCCCATCACACCTGAATCCGCACTGCTATCCTCCAGGAGGGACAGAGTCATTTTCTGGGGTCTTGTCATTGCGGCCGCGATTGTCGGGATCCAGCACGCTGTTTCTCTCTGGTACATCAATGACGATTGCTATGTTTCCTTCCGGTACGCGAAAAACCTCGTGAACGGCTTGGGGCTCGTCTACAACGCGGGGGAACGTGTGGAGGGATTTACCAACTTTAGCTGGACGATGTTGATAGCGCTGGGGATGAAGCTGGGCATCGATCCCGTAAACTTTTCGACTTCGCTCGGGATAGTCTTCCACGGCGCCACCATCCTTCTCTGCGGGTTGTTAAGCTGGCGGTTCAGGCTCTCCGGGAGAGGGATCGTTCTCCCGTTGAGTTCGATCGCGCTCAGCGTGCACCGCGATTTTAACGCCCATGCGACGAGCGGGATGGAGACCGGGATGTTTGCCTTTCTCGTCTCGGCGGGCTTCGCCGCGCTGCTCCTCCGTCCGGAGGGACGGCACCTGGGGGCGGGATTCATCTTCGTCGTGGCGATGATGACGCGCCCGGACGGCGTCATATTCCTGGCCGCCTCGTGCGTCTACCTGGTCCTCATCAACGGAGTCCGCGACGGAAATCTTGTACGCTCCGCCCGGGCTCTCGCAGGGTTCCTCCTTCCTGTCGTCGTCGTCTTCGTCCCGTACTGGGTTTGGCGATCGGGCTACTACGGTTTTTTCTTCCCGAACACTTTTTACGCAAAATCGATCGCCCTCCCCTACTATTCGGAGGGTTTTTTCTACGCGCTTCTCTATTTCAAGACTTATTACGTTTTCGGGCTCGGGCTCCTGGCCGCGGGCGTGGGCCTGGCCATAAAAGGCAAAGCCTCGTTCCGGGGCGCGGGCGGCGACCCGCCGCCGCGCACGAGGGCGTTGTTGCTCTGTGCGCTCTTCGTCGCCTCCTACACGGCATTCGTGATCCGTATCGGGGGGGACTTCATGTTCGCCCGCTTTTTTATCGCCGTCACCCCGATGATTTTTCTCGGGATCGAGATCTTGCTTGCGGAAGCATTCGGGAATTCACCGCTCGTCGCGGGGCTCCTCATCGCGGCCGTGATTCTGCGGTACGACCAGTACGGCAAAGACCTCCTCGTCGGATACGTTGCCGACGAGCCCCGCTATTTCACGAGAGAGGCTCTGCGCCGCGCCCAGATGGACGGCGCCACCCTCCGGAAGTATTTCGACGATCTGCCCGTGAGGGTTTCTTTCTGGGCCGGTCAGCTGAAACTCATCTACTACGCCGACCCTTACTATGCCATCGAGTCGAGCGGGGGGCTGACCGACACGGCCGTGGCTCACCAGTCGATTGCGAACCGGGGGCGGCCCGGGCACGAAAAGACGCCGACAACAGAGTATCTCATCCGGCGAAACGTTCAATTTTATATCGGGCCCCTGCCACCCCCTCCCCCCGGGCACACAGTCATCAATGCGATCGTCTTTGAGAACATCCTGGGACGGATTCTCGTGTATGACGATTCCATCATGAACCGGCTCGCGCGTCATCCTGAGGTGAGGTTCGTGAACATGCCTGCCTACCTCGACTCCTATCTCGCCTCCATGGACACGATGCCGAGGGAGAAGGTGGAAAGCGATTTTCTCTACTTCCAATCATACTACCTGAAGCCGAACCGGGACACCTCGCGCTGGCTCAGATTCACGGAATTCCTCAAAAACTGATTTGGAAACCGGTCGAGATTTCTTTATCTTCGGCTCAGCCACAGGAAGCCCGTCGCACCATGCCCACAGAGCAGTATGATCTCTCACGATTGCGGATCCCGCGCTCTGAAGAGCGGGTCCCTCCTTCCGGGGAGAAGCCTCGCCGCCGGCCGGGCCTCGGGCTGATCATCGGGACGGGGGCAGCTCTGCTCCTTCTCTCCCTGGCTTTTTTCCTCCGCAACTCGCTCGGCGCCGAGGAGATCGTCGACGTCGTCACGGCCTCGATGGTGTCGCCGGAAGAGGCCAGTTCCCTTCTGACCGCGAGCGGGTATGTCGTCGCGCAGCGAAAGGCGGCGGTCGCGTCGAAGGCGACCGGCCGTATCGTCTATCTCGGCTTTTCGGAAGGGGACCGCGTCCGGCGGGGAGACATCATCGCCCGGATCGAAAGCGCGGATGTTGAGGCCGCTCTCGCCCAGGCGAAGGCCGATCTCGCCGCCGCGAGGGCTGACCGGGACGACGCCCGGAGCTCTCTCGATCGGGCGGAAAAGCTGCTCGCGGGGCGGCTCATCTCACAATCCGAATACGACGCGGCGAAATCGAGGTTCGATCGCGTCGTGGCCTTGATCGATTCCCGCGCCGCTGCCGTGAGGTCGGCCGAGGTCCAGGTGGAGAACACGAGGATCCGGGCTCCGTTCGACGGCACGATCCTCACCAAAAATGCGGATGTCGGCGAAGTGGTCGCCCCGTTTGCCGCCGGGGCGAGCTCGCGGGTCGCTGTGGTGACTATGGCCGACATGGGCTCTCTCAAAGTGGAAGCCGACGTTTCCGAATCGAATATCGAAAGGATCGCGCTCGGTCAGGCGTGCCAGATTACCCTCAACGCGTATCCGGAGAGCGGCTATCCGGGGGTTGTGGACAAAATTGTTCCGACGGCCGACCGGGCCAAGGCGACCGTCCTCACAAAAGTCCGCTTCGCCAGGATCGACGGAAGGGTGTTGCCGGAAATGGAGGCAAAGGTCAGGTTCCTCGGTAAGGTCATGGATACGCGGGGGGCGGTCCTTGCCGTCGACCCGGCGGCAGTAGTGGTAAGGGACGGGAAGAAGATCGCTTTCATCGTCCGCGGCGATGAGGTCCGAGAAGGAGGGGTGGTCACAGGAGATCCGGTCGGAAGGCTCGTCGAAGTGAAATCGGGGCTCTCGCCCGGAGACAGGGTGGTGATCCATCCTTCGTCGGGCCTTCATTCCGGGGCCAGGGTAAAACTGAAACAATAGGATCAAGTTATGACGCTGGTGGATGTCCGCACTATCACGAAATCGTACTGGCGGGATTCCTTTGAGATCCCGGTCCTGAAGAATATTTCCTTTGAAATCCCGGAGGGAGAGTTCCTGGCATTGATGGGGCCGTCGGGCTCAGGCAAGACGACGCTTCTGAATCTTATCGCGGGGATAGACCGGCCGACATCGGGCTCGATCTCCGTCGGATCGACCGATCTTTCCGGCCTGAGCGAGACGGGGCTTGCAGAGTGGCGCTCGAGAACGGTCGGGTTCGTCTTCCAGTTTTATAACCTGATGCCCGTTCTGACCGCCTTTGAGAATGTGGAGCTCCCCCTCCTGCTCGCAAAGTTATCCAAGAAAGAGAGGAAGGAGCGGGCTGAGTTCGCGCTGGAAGTCGTCGGATTGAAGGACCGGATCAAGCATTACCCGAAACAACTTTCGGGGGGGCAGGAACAGCGGGTCGCCATCGCACGGGCGATCGTCTCCGACCCTTCGCTTCTCGTCGCTGACGAACCGACGGGCGATCTCGACAAAGTCTCCGCCGAGGAGATCATGCAGCTCATGAACCGGCTCAACACGGAATTTCGCAAGACGATCGTCATGGTCACCCACGACCCGAGGGCTGCCGATCGGGCGCACACGATCCGGCACCTGGACAAGGGAGAGCTTTCCTGATCCGATGAAGATTGTAAGGCTCATACTGAAAAACGCTCTCCGCCACAGGCTGCGGACATTTCTGACCGTCGCCGGCATCTCCATCGCCGTGATGTCCTTCGGGTTCATGCGCACGATCGTGACGGCCTGGTACGCCGGAGTGGAAGCCTCGGCCGCGAACCGGATGATCACCCGTCATTCGGTATCGTTCATCTTCCCGCTCCCCTACACTTACCGCGATCAGATATCGAGGATCCCGGGGGTTGAGGAGGTGTCGTTTGCGAACTGGTTCGGAGGCATCTACCGGGACGCCTCCGACTGGAAGAATTTTTTCCCCCGGATGGCCATAGACCCCGAAACCTACTTCGACACGTACCCGGAATTCCTCCTCTCGCCGGAAGATTTCAAGGCTTTCCAGGGGGAAAGGAGGGCCTGTATCGTGGGGGAAAAAATCTCCCGGGAGCTGAATTTCAAGAGGGGCGACATCATCCCCGTCGAGGGGGACATTTACCCCGGGAAATGGGAGTTCATCGTGAGGGGGATATACCGGGGGCGTGATGCCTCCGTGGACGAGACCCAGATGCTCTTTCAGTGGAAGTATCTCGACGAACAGGTCAGGCAGAGCGAACCGGGGCGCGACGGAAATGTCGGCTGGTATATCCTCAAGGTGAAAAACTCCGGGGACATCCCGAAAGTTTCCAGGGCGGTGGACGACCTTTTCTCGAATTCCCGCGCCCAGACCAAGACCGAAACCGAGAAGGAGTTCCAGCAGAGCTTCGTCTCCATGTCGAGCGCCATCATCACATCGTTGAAGGTGGTCTCGTTCGTGATCATCGGCATCATCCTGCTGGTCCTGGCGAATACCATGGTGATGTCCGCGCGTGAGCGGACGAGGGAATATGCCGTGATGCGGGCCCTCGGGTTCTCGACCCGTCACATCGTCATCCTCATAGGGGGCGAATCGCTCTTGATCGCATCGATCGGGGGCATGCTGGGTCTGGCCCTGACATTCCCGGTCGCCGGGGCATTTGCAAAAATGTTCCCTACATTTTTCCCCGTATTCAACGTCGAGCAACTCACGATGATCCTTGCCGGGGCGGCCGCCCTCGGCTCAGGAGTCGCGGCGGCCCTCTTCCCGGCCATGCGCGTCCTCCGTCTCAGGATCGTGGACGGTCTCAGGCAGGTGGGATGATGGCGGGGGTCAAGATATTCTTCGGACTCTGTGCCCTCGGCATCTTCACGATCGCCCTCCTGCTGGCGAGGCATCTGCTGCTCTACATTCGCAAGAGCCTCTGGACCAGGAAGGTGACGACCCTCCTGGCGCTCGGCGGCGTATCTCTCGTGGTCTTCGTCTTCGCCGCCATCCTGATGCTGGCCAACGGCGTGACGGAAACGCTGGTCGAAACCGGGACCGAAGGGAACGTCGTCGTCCTGCGCAAGTCGGCGAACTCCGAGCTCGTGAGCCAGATAGGGCGCGAGGCGGCGAACATTATAAAAATCCGTCCGGAGGTCGCCGTTTCCGGGCAGCCTCTCGCCTCGACGGAGGTCGTCGTCGTCATCAATCTCCACAAGAAAGAAACGAACGACATGGGGAACGTCTCCGTGCGGGGCGTCTCTCCCGCCGCATTCGGCCTCCGGCACCAGGTGAAGATGACCGAGGGGCGTCCGTTCCGGTTCGGGACGAACGAGATCATCGTCGGGACGAACATAGCCGCCCGGTTCAATGACTGCGAGGTCGGCAAGCAGATGAGCTTCGGAGGCGAGCAGTGGACGATCGTCGGCCATTTCGCATCGGATAAAAGCGCCTTCGAGTCGGAGATCTGGGGAGATGTTGAAGAATTCATGCCGGCGTTCGGCCGCCCCGTCTTTTCCTCGATCACGTTCCGGCTGAACGCCGCCGAAAACTTCGACAGCGTCAAGGCGCGAATTGCGGACGATCCGCGGACGCAGTACGTCGAACTCAAAAAGGAGAAGCAATATTACCGGGAGCAATCCCAGCTCATGGCCGAATTCATCTACGTCCTGGGGCTCATCGTGACATTCATATTCAGCATCGGAGCGATGATCGGGGCGATGATCACGATGTACGGCGCGATCGCCAACCGCACCGTGGAGATCGGAACGCTCCGATCCCTGGGTTTCCGTCGACGAAGCATTCTGGCGGCATTTCTGGTGGAAGCGGTCCTGCTTTCTGTGGTGGGGGGCATCGGGGGCATCATCCTCGCCTCTGTGATGTCGTTCGTGAGGATTTCCACGGTCAACTTCGGAACCTTTTCGGAACTGGCGTTCGGTTTCACCCTCTCCCCGTCGATCATTTTCTGGACGATGGTATTCTCGGTCGGCATGGGTATCGCCGGGGGCTTCCTGCCGGCGGTCCGCGCTTCCCGATTGAACATCGTCAATGCGCTACGCGCGTCATGAGCGGAGGAAGAACATGAGAATAACTCTGATCGTCATCGCCTTCGCCGCGCTCTCCCCGTTCGGCGTCGCCCAGCAGAAGGGGTTCGGCGCGGGCATCATCCTTGGAGAGCCGACCGGGCTCAGCGTGAAGGGATGGCTCTCGGAAGGGAGCGCCATCGATGCGGGGCTCGCCTGGTCTTTTCATCCCGAGGGCTCGTTCCATC
Source organism: uncultured Chlorobiaceae bacterium (assembly GCA_964410105.1). Taxonomy (GTDB): domain Bacteria; phylum Bacteroidota; class Ignavibacteria; order UBA10030; family SZUA-254; genus CAYPFY01. Next base: position 69,751 of record CAYPFY010000011.1, on the reverse strand, counting down.
TCCACGCGGATTATCTGCTGCATTCCTTCGACGTTTTCAAGACGGAAGAGCCTGTCGCCCTCTATTACGGCATCGGCGGAAGGCTCAAGACCGGGAGGAATGAAGACGCACGCCTGGGAGTACGGATGGTGGTCGGGCTCGATTATCTCTGGCGGAACGCGCCCTTCGATATTTTCCTTGAGCTTGCGCCGGTGCTGGATCTGACTCCGTCGACCGAGGCGGAGTTCAACGGCGGCCTGGGCGGCAGGTTCTGGTTCCGCTAGGCTTGCACAGGATGGGTCTATTTCGTATATTTGACGGTTCCAGGAGAATGATAAATCATGGCTAAAATCTGTGCAGTGTGCGGGAAGAAGCCCCTCTACGGCAATAACATCAGCCACGCCCACAATAAGACCCGTCGGCGATGGCTCCCGAACCTGCGGAGCGTGAGGGCGGAGGTTGACGGGAGATCCCGGCGGATGAGAGTTTGCGCCTCCTGCATCAAGCAGGGAAGGGTTTCGAAGGCCGCCTGAGAGGGGTCAAGCAGAGTTCCGCACGCCGCCCATCCCACCTGATGGGCTTTTTGATTTTCGCAAAATCCGTCTTGGAATGTCGATCCCTAATTCGCTCACCGTCCTCCGCATCATTCTCACTCCCGCGTTCGTCTTCCTTCTGCTTTCCGACTCGCCGTTCTGGAAGCAGATTTCCCTGGTGGTCTACATCGTGGCGGCCCTCACCGACTGGTATGACGGCTGGGTGGCGCGACGGTACGGTTACGTTTCCCAGTGGGGCAAATTTCTCGATCCCTTGGCCGACAAGATACTGTCCGCGGCGGCCCTCTTCTCTTTCGTCTACCTGAAGCTCGTGCCGGCGTGGATGGTCTGGATCATCGTCGTCAGGGACTTCATCATCACGGGGCTCAGGAGCTATGCCGAGTGGAAGAATGAGCCGGTCATCACTTCCCGGACGGCCCAGGCGAAGACATTCGGCGAATTCCTCGTCATCTACTACATTCTGATCGTCTATATAGCCGGGGCGATCCCCGTAATCCGGCGCGACTTCGAGAGCGTCCTGGCGACCCTCATGGACTCGCGGGTTCTCTTCGGCATGATGCTCCTCGTCACCCTCTCAACCATCGGGACGGGTATCATGTATCTGTTCGACAACCGGAAACTTCTCAAGACAGTCTATGCCCGGCACATCAGGGCGGCAGGATGATATTCCTCTGGCGACGCGGCTCGTCGCCACAGGGTTTTTTGCGGGATACGCCCCGCTTGCCCCGGGAACGGCGGGCAGCGCGGTCGGCGCCCTTCTCTACTGGATAGCGGGGCTCGACCGAACCCTCATCCTCGCCCCGCTCATCTTCGCCACGCTCGTCATCGGCGCGCTCGCCGCCGGCAGGGTGGAGAAAAAATACGGCGAGGACCCCCCAATCGTCGTCATCGACGAGATCGTAGGCATGTGGGTGTCTCTTCTCGCCCTGAGAAAATCTCTCATCATCATGGCGGCCGCATTTCTGCTCTTCCGGCTCTTCGACATCATCAAGCCGCAGCCGGCCCGTGCGGCCGAGTCGTTAAAAGGAGGATGGGGGATCATGCTTGACGATGTGATCGCCGGGATTTATGCAAATTGCGCCGTGCGTCTCCTCCTCGCGCTTGCTCCCGCCTCCCTCGGCCTGGGGTAAGAAATGAAGGGCGCCATCATCTCGGTAGGAGACGAGCTCCTAATCGGCCAGGTGGTCAACACCAACGCGGCCTTCATCGCCGGGGCCCTTAACAGGGTCGGGGTCGATATCCGGAGGGTGGTCACCGTAGCCGACGAGATCGTGGATATCGTGGAAACGCTGAAGGCGGAGTTTTCAAGCCACGAGGTCGTAATCGTGACGGGAGGGCTTGGCCCGACTCACGACGACATCACCAGACGGGCCGCATCGGAGTTTTTGGGAGTCGGCCTCGCCTCAAGCGACGAGGCGCGGCGCTCGATCGAGGACCTCTTTGCCGCCCGCGGGCGCCCCTGGTCGCGCGCCGCCGAGGATCAGACCATGGTCCTCGAAGGAGCCCGCATCATCCCGAACCGGCAGGGAACGGCTCCGGGTCAGCTCCTTGAACGGGAGGGCCGCGCGCTGATCCTTCTCCCCGGCGTGCCGCACGAGATGGAGGGGATGGTGCTCGATTTCCTCGTCCCCCACTTCCGGAAATCCCAGAAAAATTTCATCCTCCACCGCACGTTGAACACGACCGGGATTGCGGAATCCGCGCTCGGCGATCTCCTCGGGGACCTCTCAAAGCTCCTTGGGTCAGGAAAGCTTGCCTTCCTCCCGTCGGCATCCGGCGTGCGCCTCCGGATCTCGGTCTCGGGCGGGGAAGAGGCCGCCTGCGGCGAGGAGATAAAGACGATCGAGTCGCGGGTCCGGGCGCGGGCTGAAAAATACATTTACGGCGCCGACGCCGAGGAGCTCGAAGCCGTGGTGGGAAGGATTCTCTCGGAGCGGAATCTGACGCTGGCCGTCGCCGAGTCCTGCACCGGGGGGCTCTTGGCCGACAAACTCACGGATGTCCCGGGAATCTCCCGTTCGTTTCTCCTGGGGATCGTCGCATACAGCGATGAGACGAAGACGGGCCTTCTCAAAATCTCCCCGGCGATCCTAAAGCGTCACGGGGCGGTGAGCCGAGAGGTCGCCGAGGCGATGGCCTCGTCCGTCCGGCATGTGGCTGGCGCATCGATCGGGATCTCGACGACGGGCATCGCGGGCCCTTCGGGGGGGACGCCGGAAAAGCCGGTCGGATTGGTCTGGATCGGGTTTTCCGACGAAAACACGACATTCGCGCGCCAGGCCAATTTCGGCAACGACCGGCGCAGGGTGAAGGAGAGGGGCGTGCAGGCGTGTCTTGACCTCCTGAGGCGAAGAATCCTGGGCCTGGAATAATGGGGGTCCGGACATTCATCTCCATCTCTCCCCCTCCGGAGGTCGCCGTGAAAATGGCGGAGCTGCAGCAACAGCTGAAACCCTTCGGGGCCGGTGTGAAGTGGGAGCGTCCTGACCAGTTCCACGCGACGCTTAAGTTTCTGGGGGATGTGGACCCGCGGGCGCTCCCCGGCGTCATCGCGGCCGTCGAGCGCGCGTCGTCGGGGGAAGGCGTTTCACCATTCGAGGTAATCTACGAATCGCTCGGAGTCTTTCCCCCTGCGGGCCGCCCGCGGGTTCTCTGGATCGGCTGCTCTGATCCGGGAGGGAAGCTCCTGGAGCTCAAGACGAAGATCGACTCAGCCCTGCTTCCTCTCGGCTTCGCCGTCGAGGACCGGCCGTTCCATCCGCACGTCACCCTCGGCAGGGTAAGAGACTTTCATCACTTGACTCCGATAGGGGAAAAGTGTACCTTTGAGCCGCGCTCTTCGCTCGTCGACGGAATCTTCGTCATGAAGAGCACGTTAACACATGAAGGGGGGGTCTATTCGAGATTACACTTTATCCACTTCCATTGAAGGAGTCGGGAGCAATGCGGGCGAAAACTCGCGGCAGACAGGACACAGTGCTATTCATCGACGACGAAAAACCGTGGCTGGATGCGATCCGGATCGCGGTGAAGGGCGCGACCTTCAAGGTCATCACGGCGGAAAGCGGGGAGGCGGCGCTCCGCAAGATGAAGAAGCAGCTTCCCGATCTCATCCTCAGCGACGTCCGGATGCCGATCATGAACGGCTTTGACCTGTTCGAGAAAGTGAAGAAGGATCCGAAACTCAAGGCGATCCCGTACGTGTTCATGTCGAACCTTGACGATTTCGACGCCCGAAAGACGGCGCGGGAGCTGGGGGCGGACGATTATGTCGAAAAGCCGTTCGATTCCGAGCAGATGAAGTCGGTCGTATCGGATCTGCTCACGCGATTCAAAAAAATCTAAATTTTCCAGGAGATTTTATGCCAGAAGAGACGACGAGGGAATCCCGGTTGCAGGCGCTCCGGATTGCCGTGGAGCAGATCGAGAAGCAGCACGGCAAGGGGGCTATCATGAAGCTGGACGAAGGCCCCATCACAAAGATCGACTTCATCTCGACCGGAGCGATTTCGCTCGATGCGGCGATCGGCATCGGCGGGATACCGCGCGGCCGCGTCGTGGAGATTTTCGGCCCCGAATCCTCGGGCAAGACCACAATCTGCCTCCATGTGATCGCCGAGGCCCAGCGCCGGCACGGCATTGCGGCCTTCATCGATACCGAACACGCCCTTGACATCGGGTACGCCAGGAAGCTGGGCGTGGACGTCAACAACCTCATGCTTTCCCAGCCGGAGTACGGCGAGCAGGCTCTCGAGATCGTCGAGACCCTGGTCCGCAGCGGCGCCCTCGACGTGATCGTGATCGACTCGGTGGCGGCCCTGACGCCCCGCGCGGAAATCGAAGGCGAGATGGGCGATCCCACCATGGGGGTCCAGGCGAGGCTCATGTCCCAGGCCCTCCGCAAGCTGACGGCCGCCATAAGCAAATCGAAAACGTCCGTCATGTTCACCAATCAGCTCCGCCAGAAAATCGGGATCATGTTCGGAAATCCGGAGACAACGACCGGCGGGAACGCCCTCAAATTCTACGCGTCGCTCCGTCTCGACATCCGCCGCATCGAGGCCATCAAGGACGGGCAGAACGTTGTCGGGAACCGCGTGAAGGTCAAGGTCGTGAAGAATAAGGTTGCGCCCCCGTTCAAGGAGGCCCAGTTCGACATTCTCTATAACGAAGGTATCTCGAAGCTGGGAGATCTGATCGACACGGCGGTCGAGCAGAACATCATCACCAAGAGCGGGTCGTGGTTCGCCTACAATAACGACCGGATCGGCCAGGGCCGCGACGCGGTGAAGAAATTCCTCCAGGAGAACGACAAGATTGCCAGGGAGATCGACCACAGCCTCCGCAAGAAGCTGGGCCTCATCGAAGAGAACGGCCAGGCGCGGCATGGAAAGTCCGAGAGTTCCGCGGCTTCCGGCGGCGCGGCCCCGCAGGCGCAGTCCGCTCCCCGCGGGGAGTCAACCAGGAAGCCCGTGAAAGTCTAGTCTTCCGACGATGGTCGTCACCGGAATCGAGAGGCAGAAGAGGCATCCCGACCGGGTCAATATTTACCTCGACGGCACGTTTGCATTTCAGGTTCAGGAAGGGGTGCGAAAGAAGTACGGTCTGCGCGAGGGGGGGCGTATCGACAATCGCACGCTCCGCGCTATCACCTCGGACGAAGAGGTGAACCTCGCACGGCAGAAGGCCTTCCGGCTCCTCCGCTTCCGGATGCGGAGCGAGCACGAACTGCGCTCGAGGCTCAGGGAGGATGAGTTCTCGCCCCGCTCGATCGAGCGGGTGGTTTCCCATCTGAGGGATATCGGCTGCCTTGACGACAAGAGTTTCGCTCACGCGCTCGTCCATGATCTGCAGCTCAAACGGCCCGCGGGGCGACGGTTCCTCTCTGTCCAGCTCCGGAAAAAGGGGATCCCGCAGCCTCTGATCGAGGAGGCGATCGACGGCGGCAGCCAGCGGGACGAAGGCGCCCTCGCTTTTGCGGCCGCATCCGCCCTGCTCGAACGATTGCGGCGCTCCCGCAAGCCCTCCCCCGATCAGAAACTCGCCCGAAAGCTTTCAGATTATTTGCTTCGCCGGGGATTCGAGTGGAGCGTCGTCTCCTCCGTGGTCCGAAAACTCCTCCCTGGCCCCGCAGTATGAGCTCGGTCGTCTTCGACGTCGAGACGGTCGCGATGCCGCTCGGATCGTTCGACGATGCCCAGAGAGAGTACCTGCTCCGCAATGCGGAGACGGACGAGGAAAGGGATGCCGAACTTCAGAAACTCAGCCTTCATGCGCTCACGGCCCGCGTTGTGGCGATCGCCATGGTGAACCCAGACACGATGGGAGGCAAGGTGCTGTATCAATCCGACGTGAAAGAGCGGTTCGTCTCCGATTCGGTTGAGTACTCGAGCGGCGATGAGGCCTCGATGCTGAAGGCATTCTGGGAAACGATCCGCCAGTACGACCGTTTCATCACATTCAACGGCCGATCGTTCGACTGCCCTTTCATCCTGCTCCGTTCGGCCATCCTCCGGATCCCACCGACGCGCAATCTCATGCCTTACCGCTACGCGACGACCGAGCATTGCGACCTGATGGACCAGCTGACATTCTACGGGGCGACGCGCAAGTTCACGCTCGACTTTTATTGCAAGGCGTTCGGAATCCGGAGCCCGAAATCCGAGGGCATTGCAGGGCCGGATGTCGGGCCCCTGTTCGCGGCGGGGCGCACACGCGAGATCGCCGATTATTGCCTCCGCGACGTGATGGCGACCTCGGCGCTCTTCAAGGTGTGGAATGAATTCCTCTCGGTGAAAACCTAGCCTCGGCGTTGAATGTGGCCGGCAGATACGATCATACGAACGACGCGGACTTCCTGATCGTCGATGTCGAGACGACGGGGCTTTCTGCCGAGTCGGGCGACAGAGTGTGCGAAGTCGGGGCCGTGAAACTACGCGGCGGAGCGGTCGTCGAGACGTTCGGATCCCTCGTCGATCCCCGTCGCCCGGTCTCAGCGGGTGCCTACGCGGTGAACGGCATTTCCCCTGCGATGCTCGTGGGAGCCCCACTGTTTCCTGAGCTCGCCGGGCGGCTCGCGCAGCTCGCGGCCGACTGTGCGATCGTCGCGTATAACGCCCCGTTCGACCTCGCCTTCCTTCGGAGCGAATTCCGGCTTGCGGGAGAAGTTTTCCCGGAAAATCCCGTCGTCGACGTCCTCGCTCTCGCGCGGCAGGTCTTGCCCGGCCTCCCCCGTTACCCGCAGGACGCCGTCGCGAGGATCCTCGGAGTCTCGGACGGCGTGAAACACCGCGCGCTGGATGATGCGATGGTGACGGCCAAGATTTTTTCCCTGTTTGCCGGAATCTTACGGGCGCACGACCACCCGCTCCTTGAAGATCTCCGGCGCACCGACCTCCCGAAGCTCCTGCGCGATCACCGCGTAAGACTCGTCCGGAGCGCCCTCGCCGCCGGCGGGGCGCTTCATATCAAGTATCTCTCGGGCTCCGAGATAACCGCGGAGATCGTGACTCCGAGGGAGTTTATTCAAAGCGCCGAGGGCTCCGCCTCCCTCATCGCGTTCTGCCACTCCGCCGGACGTGACCGGAACTATTTCATCGACAGGATCATGGAAATCCGCGCCGGCCGGGAGCTGTAAGGGCTCCATGACGATCGCCTCATGTCGGTGTACATCGGAGGGAACCGGGAGGTTTTTTTCGCGCCAGTCGGCGCGATACGTGAAGAAATTCCGGAAGAAGGGCCTTGCGAAGGAACAGCGCCTCCTCTTCCACGGTATCACGACGGAGCCCGTGGACGGAAAATCGATCCTCGACATCGGGTGCGGCGTCGGCGGACTCCACATTTCGCTCCTGGAAAAGGGCGCTTCATCCGCATCGGGGGTAGACATGTCGGAAGGAATGCTTTCAGCGGCGCGGGGGCTTGCGCGTGAGCGCGGTCTTGACGGACGCACCCGTTATCTGCAGGGAGATGTCGCCCTGCTGGCGGATTCGGTCCCTCCAGCCGACATTGTGCTCCTCGACAAGGTCGTCTGCTGCTATGAGGATCTCCCCGGCTTGCTCGATGCGTCCCTCCGGAAGTGCCGCGAGGTTTTCGCGCTCTCCTTTCCTCGCAATCATCAGGCGTTCTTCTTCCGGTCGGCCATGATCCTCGGCAGGCTCTTTCGGTGCTCCTTTCACCCTTACTGGCACGACTGGGGAGCGATGCTGGACCTGATTCGGCAACGAGGGGGGCGTGAAATCTACAGGGGAAGCACTCTGGCCTGGTCCGTCCGCGTCTTCGACGTCTCCGCCGCCGGCTGATCACGGGGGGGGAGCCGCGCCGATGCGTCCTTAATCGGGATGAGCCTGACCGGATGCCGGCCGGCGGTGGTGATCCGGGGGGGAGCTTTTACCTGAGGGGAATCGAGGGGATATCAGACGCCGAGCCTGAATTTCTCGCGCAGGTCCAGGATATGAATGGCGATGAGGTCGCGGACCTCCACGGCATCGCGGACAAGAGAGGCGTAGGTGGAACCGCCCACGATCTGTTTTTCCTTCATCTCGCGAAGGGCCCCGATGGCGAGGTTGGCTGAGGCCAGAGCCCTCTTGCAGCAGGCGATGTTTCCGCCCAGTTCGTCGAGGTCATTTCCGATCAGGCTGCCTGCGGCGATCGCCGCAGGGATGATCATGACGTTGGAGAGAAAATCGACGGCTGCCGAATCCCGCGCCGTCTCCGGGAGAAGCTCGACGATCCGGAGCGCTCCCTCCGCAAAGGTCCTTGAATACCGGTAGGCATCCAGAACTTCGACCTCATCGGCCTCGTCTGATGCGTCTGCGCTATCCCACGCCTGGCCCGCGTCGTCCTCCGCGGGATCCCGCCCGAAACCCGGTACGACGAACCAGCAGAATTCGCCCGAAAGATGGGGAGTGTTCCGGTAGAAAAACTCCATGTACCGTTCGGCCCGTTTATCCTTCTCCCGCATGAACTCCTCCCACCGGAATTCATCCCATATTTCCGCTTTCTGACCCATCACGGAAGCAAGCGCGGACTCACCCGATGCATCGTGGAGGCGATCACGGCGGCGGCGATGATCTTGGCGCAATCCCACCAGGAGAAGATGAGGAAGCCGTTGCCGAAAGCATCCTGCCACTCGTGATAAAAGACGAGATAGAGCTGGACTGTCCCGAGCAGAAAAATGACGACCGAGCCGGCAACCATGCCCCCGGCTATTCGGAAAAAGGATCTTCCCCCCGCCGAGATCAGGCCGACGCAAAATGCCGCGAGCGGAAAGGCCAGCAGATACCCGCCTGTCGGGCCGATGATGCGGGCCAGACCGAACGAGGCCCCTGAAAATACCGGCATCCCTACCGCGCCTGCCAGGAGATAAAGCGCCTGGCTCAGGGCTCCGTTCCTTCTTCCCAGAACCGCGCCCGAGAGCAGCACCACAAATGTCTGGAGGGTATAAGGGACAGGCTGGTGAGGAACCTCAATCCTTGCGCCGATCGCTGTCAGCGCCGCAAAGCCGACGATCCATAAAAGCTGGATGGCAACCATTTTTCTTGCGTTCAGAGTCACGCTCCGTTCCATGTTTTCTCCTTTCAATGACGATGAAGCCATTCTGTTGTCGTCCGGATGATCGGATCCAGACTCGGATACTCATCCCCCTCTGAGGGGGCATCATAAAGATGCCCCGCTGCATCGAGCATGACCATCTCGGTGGCCGCACGCCCGGAGGATTGGAACAGTCTTCGAGCCTCTTCCGGCGGGACGATCACATCCGAGTTCCCATGGATGATGAGCCACGGGACCCGGATCCGCGACGCGGCGCTGATGATATCCAGTTCCTGCGGCCGGTTCGAAAGATCGTCAAGAATTCCCGGCCCCAGCCGCAGAGGGGTATGCACGTCTTTCCCCAGCGGATGATATCCGCGGACTTTCCAGAGCTCTTTCTGATGCTGGCTCCACCGATCGAATGTGGAGATGGCGGACCAGGTCACCAGAGACTTCACGCGTGCATCCCGCGATGCGTGAACGATGGCGATGCCACCCCCTCGCGAGTGGCCCAGGAGCGCTATTCTTCCCCGGTCGATCGTCCCGGGACCGAGCGTTTCCTCCGACACGGCCCCGACGAGGAGCTCGAGATCGAGGAGCTCCTGGCTGAAAGTATTGCGGGCGAACGCTGCGAGGTCGGTGATCCTGCGACCTTCTCCGGCTACGCCGTTGAGCGAGAAATTGAAGGTTATTGAGACGAACCCTGCCTGTGCGAGCCGTGTCCCGACGTACGGAAAAAAACCCCAGTCCTTGAAAGCCATGAAGCTATGGCACACAATGACGGCGGGCTCGTATTCCCTGCCCGGCATGTGCCGCATTTCGCCGTAGATACGTCCCCCCGATCCATTGTCCAGCGAAAACGGTGTCCGGATCGGCGGGTCCATCTGGATTAAAATACAAAAACAGCGTCAGGTTGTCAAGATTTTGACGACAATTCGACTCCCTTTGCGAAATTTTGCATGAAAATCGGTTTCCTTTGAGAAAACCCTTGAGATTCAGGGAGACAATCTTTATATTGAATTGATTTCCGGACTCGCGCCAACACTTCTCAATCGGGGACATCCACACGAATGAGGATTCTTTCCTTCGTCCTGGCTCTCTGCGCTTTTTCCACGCTTGTCGTCGCGGACGCTCCCGAGCGATATGCGCGCATCCGTATTACGGTGCCTGACAGAAGCACGCTTCAGCGAATCTGGAGCAGCGGGATTGATTTTGAGGGATCCTCCGGGCGGGTCGGAGGCCCGATGGAGTTCATCGCGGGGCCGACGGAATTACGCGCTCTGGCCAGATCAGGAATGACCTACGAGGTCCTCCAGGCGGATCTTGCATCTGAGTCTGCCGGGAAACTCTCGCCCGTCCCGGCTAATGCGCTCGGTTTCGGCTACGGAAGCATGGGAGGATATTACACCTTTACGGAGGTGCTCGCCCAGCTCGACTCCATGAAGTTACTCTATCCGGATCTGGTCCGGGCCCGGCAGAGTATCGGGAGTTCGGTGGAAGGCCGCGGGATCTGGGCCGTGAAGATTTCCGACAATCCGGATGCCGAGGAAGCCGGGGAGCCCGAGGTTCTCTACACGGGTCTGCACCACGCCCGCGAGCCTGAAGGAATGATGACGGTGATCTACTACATGTGGTGGCTGCTTGAGAATTACGGCAGCGATCTGACGGCGACCTACCTTGTCAATAATAGGCAGATGTGGTTCATCCCGGTGGTCAATCCGGACGGCTATGTCTACAATGAGACCACAAATCCAACGGGAGGGGGATTCTGGCGGAAAAATCGGCGGAATAACGGAGGGGGCACTTACGGAGTGGACCTCAACAGGAACTACGGACCATACGAGAGCTGGAATGCTCCCAACGGCGGTTCGAGCACCAGTCCCGGGAGCGATACGTACAGAGGGACGAACCTATTCTCGGAACCCGAGACTCAAACGATCGCAGACTTTGTCGGCTCGCATTCGTTCAAGACCTGTCTCAATTACCATACTTATGGCAATTACCTCATATTCCCCTTCGGATATCTTGGGCAGGAGTCGGACGATTCCCTCACCTTCCGGGAGTTTGCATTTGACATGGTAGCGGAGAACAGGTATAACTCGGGGCGGGATCTGCAAACGGTGGGGTATTCCACCCGTGGGAATTCCGACGATTACCTCTACGGAGATTTTTCCAAACCCCCCGTCTTCGCGATGACTCCGGAAGTTGGATCCTCATTCTGGCCCTCTACGGACCAAATCCTTCCTCTCGCCCAGCAGAATCTCAAAGCCAATATATACTACTCCTACGTGGCGGGAGACTACACGGTGGTCAAACGCTTCGATGCCGGCACGCTCTTGCCCGGCGGTCACTTTTCGGTGAAAACCGTTTTGAGAAATAAAGGCCTCGGAGATATATCCAACGTGCATGTCGCAGTTTCTTCGGCATCGCCGACGGTAGTCTTCGATACCTCGTCGGCCTTGATTCCTTCATTTATACCCCGGACAGACCAGGAGATTTACTTCGGGGGCCATGTCCTCCCCTACGGGGGAGTAGGACTCCCCATCTCCGTTTATATCACCGTCACGACGCCGGGCGGGTATTTTTATTGCGATACGGAAAAGGTTGCAGTGGGCGATCCAGATATACTCCTTTCGGACAGCGGGAACGGCGGGATCTCTAACTGGAACACCGGTTGGGGCATCACATCCGACGCGCATTCTGCCCCCTGGGCGTTCACCGACAGCCCGGCCGGGACCTACGCTGCCTCCACTTCCAATTCTCTCACGACGCTCTCAGGGCTGGATCTCACCGGGTACGGTTATTGCGTCCTCCGTTACTGGACGAAGTGGGCGATCCAACCGAGGTGGGACTTCGGTGTTGTGGAAGCTTCCAGCGATGGAGGGACCGTATGGACGGTACTTCAATCACCCTTATCCCATCCGACCTCGGCGCACGGGGCGCAGTCGGGGCTCGACTGGGGGTACGACGGTTACACTCCGGGTCTGGACTGGGTGGAAGATGAGGTCGATCTCTCCGGATTCCTCGGTCAGCCGGTCGTCCACGTGCGTTTCCGTGTCGTCTCCGACGCCGCCGACCAGCGTGACGGATGGTATCTCGACGATATCCGAGTGCTCGCCTACCGTTCCGCGCTCCAGCTCTCAGGTCTGAGGGTGAGTGACGGCGGGACGGGGTCGGACGAACTTGTTTTCGGCGAAAGCCCCTCGGCAACCGACGGGCTTGATGCGGGAATCGAGGAGGAACTCGGGCCCAGGCCTCCCTCCGGGACTTTCGATGTGCGGTGGAATATCTCTGCGACGAACGGCACGAAGACCGATTTGAGAGACATCGTCACCAGTGTTTCTCCGCCCAATGTCTTCACGGCCGAGCTCCAGGCCGGGTCCGGCGGTTATCCGTTCTCCTTCAGCTGGAATCCGAGGGGCTTTCTCCCCGGGGGGTGGCACATTCGAGACGGGGAGACGCACGGTTCGAAATTTATTGAGAACATGTGGGCCGACACCGGTTTCACCGTGACGGACTCTTCCGTCCATTCGGTTGAAATTGTGCACACGTCCACCGACACGATCAGCGATACATTGACGCGCGGATGGAACCTTGTCTCGCTGCCCGTTGCGGCGTACCACGTCCTCAAATCCGAGCTCTTCCCCGGGGCGAGCTCTCATGCTTTCGCCTACGAGGGGGTGTATAAGATCAAGGATACCCTGGAGAACAGGAAGGGTTACTGGATCAAGGACACGGGCGAGGTGGTCGCGTTCAAGGGGGCACCGGTCGTCGAGGACACGATTGACATCCCCGGCGGGTGGTCGCTCCTCAGCTCAGTCAGTCTCCCGCTGACACGATCGCATATCCTCGCCCCTTCGAACGCCTTCATCTTCAGGGGCAGCTACTCACTGCTAGAGGGCGCCAAAACCCTGAAGCCGGGAGAGGCGTTCTGGCTCAAGGGACCGGCCACGGCAATACTTTCCCCCTACGCGATCGCATCGGAGCTGAAGCCGGCCGGGCGCGCGCTTGCCGATACCCTCTCCGTGACGGATGCGGGGGGGCGTTCGACGAAGCTCTTCTTCGAGCGGGGAACTCCAGGCGATCTCGCATCAGGGCTGCCCCCCGTGCCGCCGCCGGATGCGTTCGATGCCCGGTTTCAATCAGGGACTTTTGCGGAACGGGTTTCTCCGGGAACACCAGCCACCATACTTCTTCAGGGAGCGTTTCCGATGAGAATCTCATGGAGCATCGCCCGGCCGTTCACGCTCTCGGTGCCGTGGAGCGGGGAGTCCCGAAGCCTGGAGGAACGGGGCTCGATGGAGCTGGTCGATCCCCGGATGACATCTCTCATCCTCGGCGTGGGCAGCGACGAGCCGGCCGCCTTCGCCCTGAGCCAGAATTATCCCAATCCGTTCAATCCGTCGACCGTCATTCGGTTCGACGTTCCGGTCCGGTCCCGCGTCCGAATCGACATGTTTGATATACTCGGCCGCACAGTCGAAAAAATCGTTCAGGAACGGGAATTCGCGGCCGGGCGATACAGCGCCGAGGTGGACGGATCGGCATTGGCGGGAGGAGTCTATGTCTATCGCATGGAGGCGAGGCCGTTGGACGGACGGAGTCCTCGTTCGCTGACGAAAAAAATGATTCTCCTCAAATAACGATAGGATGACCCCTATGAAAAGAGCTTCTTTGATCGCCCTGTTCTTCGTTCCGCTCGCCCTCCAGGGTCAACAGACCCCCTGGCAGTGGGTGAATCCCACCCCCCAGGGGAATGTTCTCAACGGGATCTGGGCGGTGAGTCAGGACACGGCGGTGGCTGTCGGTGCGTTTGGCACCGTCGTCCGTACCAAGAACGGTGGGAGAACGTGGCAGGTTGAGGCCGAAATCGGGGGGATCACCGATCAGTTTCTGGCGACGCAGTTCATCAGCGGGACCACGGGATGGACCGTGGGAGAGTTCGGTGTGATCTTGAAAACAACGGACGGGGGCGAGTCATGGTATCCGCAGACCACGCCGACCATAAAGGATCTCTTCGCCGTAAATTTTGTCTCGGCCACAACCGGCTGGGCCGCAGGGACCGAGGGGACGATGCTCAAAACAACAAACGGCGGGACGACATGGGTGGCCGAGTCGACTCACGTAACGGTGACTCTCTATGGAATGAATTTTATCAGTGCCACGACCGGCTTCGCGGTGGGGGGTAACGGCACGCTCCTGGCGACGACCAATGGCGGGACGTCGTGGAGCCCCCGCACCAGCGGCACGACACAGACGCTCTATGGCATACAATTCGTGTCGTCTTTCATCGGCTATGCCGTCGGCTCCGCGGGAGTGATTCTGAAGACCGCCAATGGGGGCACATCGTGGACACCTCAGTCGAGCGGCACCGATTTGAGCCTGTTTGGAGTTCAGTTTACGACGTCGCTCATCGGGTGGGCATTCGGATCATACGGGACTCTGGTCAAGACCACGAACGGAGGGACATCCTGGTTCCCTCAGAACAGCGGCACCTACAACGACCTTTTCGGGATGAGATTCGTTTCCTCCAGCGTCGGGTGGGGGGTGGGAGATCTTGGGATCATGGTTGCCACGACGGATGGAGGCACCACGTGGGCCTTGCAGTCGAGCGGCGTGAAGAACACGCTCGACGGCGTATTCTTCGTTTCGACCACGGACGGATTCGCCGTGGGTGAGGGGGGAACGATCATAAAGACGGATGACGGCGGCCTCACCTGGGTATCCCAGCCGAGCCCCGTGTTCCAGACTCTTTTCGGCGTCTACATGGTCACCCCCAGCCTGGGGTACGCCGTGGGGGACAGCGCAGTCATCGTGAAGACCACCACGGGAGGAACGCTCTGGGTAGAGCAGAATTCACACTCGAGCCCGTCGTTGTATTCGGTCAATTTCGTGAGCGCGACAGTGGGATGGGCTGTGGGAGATTTCGGGACAATTCTCAAAACGACAAACGGGGGAAGCTGGGTAGCGCAGACCAACCCCACGACCAACAGTCTGACGAAGGTCCGATTCCTTAATTCGAGCGTGGGCTGGGCGGTCGGATACAGCGGAACCATCCTGAAGACCACCAACGGGGGAACTGCGTGGGTGAAACAGACGAGCAACACGACGCATACGCTGAATGACCTGGAGGTGATCGATGCCAATTCCGTCTGCGCGGTCGGCGATTTCGGAACCATCCTCAAGACCACGAACGGCGGGACAACCTGGTTCCAGGAACCGAGCAGCCCGGTCAGCTTCTTTTACGGGGTAACCTTTTCCTCCTCGGCGACCGGGTGGGTATCGGTGGACGACGGGACGGTCTTGAAAACGACGGACGGCGGATCCTCATGGGTCACCCAGATGACCCCGACTCAGAATACGCTGTGGGACATTCAATTCATTCCCGGGCGTTCCGGGGGGATAATCTATGCAGTCGGCGCCGGAGGGACTGTGGTCTGTTCGGCCGTGACGCCGCTCCCCGTGCGGACCTGGACAGGATCGCTTGATTCTCTCTGGACATCGGCCGGCAACTGGAATCCGGTCGGAGCTCCGGAAAAGCTTGATAGCGTCTACATTCCCTCCACGACCTTGAGGCCGGTGATCTCGGCGACCACTCAGCAGGTTAACATCGGCGCCCTGCGTATCGCGCCCGGGGCGACCCTGAAGGTCGGGAGCGGCCTGGCTCAGCTCATCATCAAGAATTCCGTCACAGTCGACGGGGCTCTCTCCCTGGATCCTGGCTCCACGCTGCAGATCATCGCAAGCGGGAGCTTCCTCGTCAGCGCGTCCGGATCCTTCACGCCCGCTTCCTCGACCGTGATTCTGGGGAACCAGGGACAGGTCCGCGGGAATTTCCACAGTCTCTTCATCGGCGACGGGGCGAGCATCCAGACCCTCGGCAATGTCTCGATCGAGAAGGGGATCACGCTTCTCTCAACGCTTTCGCAACGGCCGGTCGACACCCTCATCCTCCAGAATTCCGAGGCTCAGGCCTTTCAGGGGCCGGGGATCGTCACCGCCGGCAGCATCCGCCGCGCGATCCAGCCCTCCTCGACCGACTTCTATCGTTTCGAAAGCCCGGTCACCTATGTCAGGTTCTTGTCGCAGGGGACGCTGCCCGGCTGGCTGACGATGACGGTCCGGCCGAACACCCTCCCCATCGACCTCTCGGACACCCTCTTCGTCCGGCGCACATACGAGGTCATCCCGAGCGGAGGGTCGAATTACAGCGCGTCGATCTCCCTGAGGTACGATCCGGGGGAGACCGCGATGTCGATCGACACGCTCTCGCTCTTCCGCGACTCCTCCGGCATTCTTAAAAACATCGGCCGGTCGGATTTCCTGGACAGCGACCTCGTCGCGATCTCCCTCGACACACTGACGAGGTTTTCGACCATGTATATCGGCAGGATCGATTACTTCCCTCTCCATCCGATGCAGTTCACCGATACTCTCACGGTCACCGACCACGGCGCGATCTCCGCGCAGCTGAGCCTGGGCGCGACACCGGAGGCAACCGATAGCATTGATTCGGATCTCGGAGAGGTCCCCCTCGGGCCGACGCCCCCTTCGGGAACATTTGACGCACGGTGGCTCATCCCGGGGACCCAGGGCACTCACGTGGATATACTTCCCGTCCTGGGGGGGGACAATCCCGACAATATCTACCGGCTTTCGATCCAGCCGGGCCCCGGGGGGTACCCGATGGCTCTCCAGTGGAAGAGCACGGATTTTCCCAACAGCATGGTGTTTCTGCAGGACGACGCGACCGGGGGAACCCAGTTCAACATCAACATGAGAGTTCAGTCCAGCTACACAATTACAAATCCCTCGATTTCCACGGTGCGGATTCTCCACAAGACTCTCACGACCTATCAGTACAGCCAGGGATGGAACATGACGTGCTATCCGCTCACGCCGTCTTTCCCTCCGCGGAAAAAAACCGTTTTCCCCGCGGCGATTTCGAACCTCTTCGGTTACTCGGGCTCGGCGTACTACATCGCCGATACCATGAAGAACGCGCGGGGTTACTGGATCAAGTTCGCGACGCCGAAGACGATCGGAATCGAAGGTGTTACGCGGGCTCTTGATACGGTGAAGCTGAACACCGGATGGAACCTAATCGGCGGGATTTCAAATCCGGTGGCGGTAACCGCAATCGTCCAGAATCCTCCCGGCACCGTCGTGAGCCGGTATTTCGGATACGCGGGCTCCTACTCGTTCACAGACAGCCTCAGGCCTTCCAAAGGTTACTGGGTGAAATCGTCCGGCGCAGGGACGCTCGTCCTCTCGTCGAGCACGGCACTGCCGAAGGCTCAGGCATCGGACGATGCCGACTTCTCGGCCATGAACTCAGTCACCATCACCGACAGGGAGGGCGGCAGTCAAACCCTGTATTTCAGCACGTCGGGCTTCCGCAACTCGGGAAGCGATCTGTTCTCGCTGCCTCCGCCGCCGCCGCCCGGGGTCTTTGACGCCCGGTTCATATCAAACAGCTTCGCGGAGGAACTCGGGGCCGGCAACCTGACATTCACGATCCAGTCTTCCGCCTATCCGGTCACGATCGGATGGAACCTGGTCGAACCGGGGCTCAGGGGAATTCATTTCGCGGATGCCGCTTCGAAGACGAAGATCATCCCGGCTGCCGGGGGCGGGCGCACCGGCTCCGTGACGATATCCGATCCCTCGGTGACCCTCCTTTCGCTCGGCGGAGATAAGGGACCGGAAGTTCCAAGAGAATTCTCGCTCCATCAGAACTACCCGAACCCGTTCAATCCGTCGACGACGCTCTCGTTCGACCTCCCGGTCAGGTCCCGAGTGACCCTTCGTGTTTTCAATCTGCTGGGCCAGCAGGTTGCCCTGCTCGCCGACAATCAACCTTACGATGGGGGGACTTTTTCGCTGAGCTTCACGCCGGCGTCGCTCGCTTCCGGGGTTTACTTTTATGAGCTCGTGGCGACATCCGAAGCAAACCATGCCCAGTACAGGCAGGTGAAGAAAATGGTTCTCCTGCGATAAGGACACTCTGCCTTCCGGCCCGGCGTGGTGTGGGGAACAGTGACTGTGTGAATCCCTTCCCCCGTCCGGGGGGGGCGCCGCGGTTCCTCGAGGGCGCTAAGATCCGCATCGCCGGGGGGGGTGAGGCTCAACGGGGATCGTTGCAATTGTCATGGACGCAAAATCCCGGATTTCAGGTTGCAATAGGGCAATATTTTGTTTATATTGAACGTCCTAAAGCAGGCTGAAAACTGCGGGTTTTTAAGGCTTTTCCAACTGTCCTGTTTCAAATTTCTGCATGCCCGATCTAAAACTTTTCTCCGGCCGGTCCAATCCGTGCCTCGCTGAAAAAATTGCAGACAGGATAGGTTTACCTTTAGGAAAATGCGAAGTCCGCAATTTCAGCGACGGAGAGATCTGGGTCAAGTACAATGAGAACATCCGAGGAAGCGATGTTTTCATCATCCAGTCGACGAATCCGCCGGCGGACAACCTGCTCGAACTTCTCATAATGGTCGATGCCGCCCGGCGAGCGTCGGCCAGGAAGGTGACCGCAGTCATTCCGTACTTCGGTTACGCACGGCAGGATCGCAAGGATCAGCCGAGGGTATCGATCACGGCGAAGCTCGTCGCCAATCTCATTGCGACGGCAGGGGCCGACAGGGTTATCACGATGGATCTTCACGCCCCGCAGATCCAGGGTTTTTTTGATATACCGGTCGACCATCTCTACTCGTCGGCGGTGTATATATCGTTCTTTTCCAAGATGAAGATCCCTGATCTGACCGTCGTCTCGCCCGATGTGGGGGGCATCAAGATGGCACGGGCATTCGCCAAGCGTCTGGATGCCGATCTCATCCTGATCGACAAACGTCGCCCGAACCCGAACCAGGTCGAGGTCATGAACATCATCGGGAAGCCCGAGGGACGGAACATCCTGATCGTCGATGATCTCATCGATACGGGCGGGACTTTTTGCAATGCGGTCGAGGCATTGAAAAAGGCCGGGGCGAACGAGATATTCGGCGCCTGCACTCATCCGCTTCTCTCAGGCAAGGCTGTGGCGCGTATCGCGGCGGCCGAAGTGTCAAAAATATATGTGACCGACACGATCATGGTCGGTTGGGATGTGGCCAATCTCTCGAACGTAGAGGTATTGAGCGTCTCGGATCTGTTCGGGGAAGCGATCGAGCGGGGATTCAAGAATCAGTCCATCAGTTCATTGTTCGATGTCGATAAAGGATAGCGTATGCGGGAAATAACTCTGGAAGCGGAAATAAGGACGCAGGTCGGGAAACGTTCACGGTCGATTCGTCGCCTGGGAAATGTGCCGGGAATTTATTACATCCACGGCGAGCCCACGATTACCCTCCAGCTGCCGGAAAGGAGCCTCGCGCCGTTGATCTCGAGCTCCGAGACGCACATAATCAATCTCAAATTGAACGACGGGAGCGGGCGCAGCTGCATTCTGCGCGACGTCCAGCTGGACCCCGTCACCGACAGGCCGATTCACTTCGACCTGCAGGGCGTGCGGGCGGACGAGGAGATCAGCGTAGAAATCCCGGTCACCATCGCGGCGGGGACGCCGGTCGGGGTCAGGGACGGGGGCATCATACAGCAGGTGATCCACAGGCTCAGGATATCCTGCCTCCCGAAGTATATCCCGGAGCATATCGAGGTGAAGATCGACGAGCTGAAGATCAACCAGTTCGTCCACGTCCGGGATCTTAAGCTCGAGAACATCACCATCCTTGAGAACGAGAATAGCTCGATCGTGGGGGTCGTTCCCCCGACGATCGAGAAGGAGCCGGAGCCCGGGATTGTGGCGGCCGAAGAGACGGTCGAGCCCGAGGTCATCGGTAAAGGAAAGAAGCCCGAGGAGGGGGAAGCTCCGGCCGCGGCGGCTGCTCCCGGCGCAGCGGAGAAGAAGGGGGAGGCGCCAGCGAAGGCTGCTCCGAAGGCCGCTCCTTCGGCCAAGGAAGAAAAGAAATAAGTATTTCAGCCGGGTCCGCGAGTGTACATCATCGTGGGGCTTGGCAATCCCGGTTCGGAATACGACGGGACGCGGCATAATATCGGATTCGAGGTCGTTGACGCGATTGCCGAGAAGCTCCGGATCGTGTTTGAGGCCGGGAGCGGCGACTATCTCGAGGCCCGCGCCACGCACGGAGAGAGCGATTTCCTCCTCGTCAAGCCGCTGACCTACATGAACAATTCGGGTCTCGCGGTCCGTGACGTTTTTGAGAAATACAGTCCGCGAATGGAAGATCTGGTCGTCGTTCTCGACGATTTTCATCTGCCGCTCGGAACGATAAGGATAAGGCGTCGGGGAAGTTCCGGGGGACACAACGGACTCTCCTCGATCATCTACCATATGCAGACCGAGGATTTTCCAAGGCTCCGCATCGGGATCGGAAAAGAGACACGAAGCGGGGCCGTCGAATTCGTCCTCTCCCCTTTCGACGATGAGGAGAGAGAGACGGTCCGGGATGCGGTCCTTGCGGCCCGCGACGCAGCGTTCTCGATCGTCACAGTCGGTCTGGATTCGGCCTCGAGCCGTCTCAGCCGTCGAAAAGAGTAAACCCTGTCCCGGAGTTCGAAACACGATTATTCCGGGGCCATCATCACCACGTCCGAAGGGATCATCTATGAAGTCAAAGCGTCTTTATGAGACAACTTTTATCCTGAACGCCTCTCTGGAGGATTCTCAGATTGAATCGGCAATCGGTCATATCGCCGAGGTGATCACGCGGAATGGCGGGGAAATAACCGCCACCTACCGCTGGGGGAGAAAGCGGCTCGCCTACCCGATCCAGAAAAAGAATAACGGCTGCTACGTCAATATCGAATACCTTGATGAGGGAGGGGTGAATGCGCAGCTCGAGCGGACCTACACGCTGGATGAAAACATCCTCCGGTTCCTCACGATTCAGGTTGATAAGAAAGCGATGAAGGCCCGCCAGCAGCAGCAGGCGACCGCCGCCGCAGCGCAGCCTCCTCCTCCTACTCCGGCACCCCCTACTCCCCCGCCTCAACCCTCCGCACAGATCCAGCCGGAGGCCCCGAAGCAGAGGGAACCGCTGTTCGATGACGATGCCGCCGCCGCCGGCGGGTCGTCTCAGTCTCCCAAACATACACAATCTTAAGGAGCGGAAATGGCCGACTTGAAAATGCCTGAACTGAACAGCGTGGCGATCGCGGGCAATCTCACCCGCGACCCGGTCTTCCGCCAGACGACGAACGGGACGCCGGTCGTGAACTTCTCGATCGCATCCAACCGGAAGTACCGGGACGCCAATAACCAGTGGCAGGAGGAAGTCTGCTACGTCGGCGTGGTCGCCTGGAACCGGCTCGCCGACAGTTGCACGAACCGCCTGAAGAAAGGGAGCGCCGTCCTCATCGACGGGGAACTCCAGAGCCACGTCTTCAAAAACGACGACGGCGTGAGTCGGAATATTGTCGAGATCAAGGCGCGGCGCATACAGTTCCTGAACAAGCGGACCGTGACGCCCGAACAGATGGCTGCGGGCGCTCCGCACGTCTCGGCCGCGGCGGTCCCCGGCACTCCGGCCCACCACCATGACGATGAGCCCTCGACGGTGGAGGACGACTCGTTCGACAAATTCCTCACCAGCGAGGAATCGCAATTACTCAAAGAGCAACCCCATTCACAAGGATCATGAGACGTATGGCGAAACAAGACCAGCAAATCAGGAAGCGCAGGACCTGCCGGTTCTGCGACAGCAAGGACATTTATATCGACTACAAGGACGAGAAACGGCTCATCCGATTCGTGTCGGAACAGGGGAAGATCATCCCCAAGCGCATCACCGGCACATGCGCGAGGCACCAGAGGCAGCTCGTTCAGGCCATAAAAAGGGCCCGTCACCTGGCCCTGATCCCCTTTGTCTCAGAAACCATCCGGTAGGAGTTTTTTCATGAAGATCATACTGCGCCAGGACCACGATAAGCTGGGAAAGATCGGCGATATCGTCGAGGTGAAAGACGGCTACGCGCGAAATTACCTCATACCGCGGAAAATCGGCTATGTCGCCACCGGCGGGAATCTGCGGACGCTGGAGGAGGAGAAGAAACAGCTCTCTGAACGCCAGAATAAGGAGTTGCGCCACGCCGAGAAGCTGGCGACGGAGCTGGGCAAGCTTTCGATAACCCTGAAAGTCAAGGTGGGGGAGGATGAGAAGCTCTTCGGCTCCGTCACCTCCCAGATGATTGCCGATGCCCTCAAAGAGAAGGGGATCACCATGGACAAGCGTATCATCAACCTTGAGGAGCCGATCAAGGCGCTGGGGATATACTCCATCGGCGTAAGACTACACGCGAGCGTCACCGGGACCGTCAAGGTCTGGGTCGTGAGGGAATAGCTTTTTAGCTGAAAAAGTGGTATTTTTCGAGGGTAGACTCTGAGGATATGATTTGGAAAATGTCGGGATTCTGACAGCATTCGGGTTCGGGTTACTCTCGTTCGTCTCCCCTTGCGTTCTTCCCATCGTTCCCGGTTACCTTTCGTTCATCTCGGGCCTTACGTTCGACGAGATGCAGGATTCCGGAGGGCGGTCCCTCCTCCGCAATAAGATACTCGGAAACTCCCTTTTTTTCGTCCTCGGCTTCAGCCTCGTCTTCATAGCCCTGGGCGCCTCCGCCACGGTGGTGGGAAAATTCCTTCACGAGCAGATCAACGTGATCGGCAAGGTCGCCGGGGTGGTCATCGTCCTTTTCGGGATCCACATGGCGGGATTTTACAGAATTCCGTTCCTCAATTACGAGAAACGCTTTCATTCGGCAGGGAAAAAGCTTGGATACTTCGGCTCATTCCTTGTGGGCCTCGCCTTCGCCTTCGGCTGGACTCCGTGCATCGGACCGATCCTTGCCGCGATCCTCACAATCGCGAGCCAGCAGGATACTATCGGCAAGGGGGTCATCCTTCTCACGTCATACTCGCTCGGACTGGGGATCCCCTTCATCCTCACGGGAGTGAGCATCAGCGCCTTTTATTCGGTGTTCGACAGGTTCAAACGGTATTTTCACACCGTCGAACTGGTAGGAGGAATCATGCTCATCGCCGTCGGGGCATTGATATTCACCAACTCCCTGACGATTCTCTCCGGCTACCTCTCGAAATGGTTTCCCTTCCTCGGTGAAATAGGATAATAAACCAAACCCCTTATGAGCAAGACACTCAAAAACCTTGATGAAGTGACGATCCGTTTCGCCGGAGACTCCGGCGACGGCATGCAACTGACGGGAATGCAGTTCACAAGCACGACCGCGCTTCTGGGAAATGATCTCAGCACTCTCCCCGACTACCCGGCCGAGATCCGCGCACCTGCGGGCACCCTGTTCGGTGTGAGCGGATTCCAGATTCACTTCGGTTCAACCGAGATCAACACCCCCGGTGACATTTGCGACGTGCTCGTCGCCATGAATCCGGCCGCGCTGAAGGTAAACCTGCGGAGCCTGCGCGACGGGGGGATCATTATCGCCAACAGCGACGGCTTCAATGAGAAAAACCTGAAGCTCGCCGGCTACGACAGGAACCCCCTTGATGACGATTCCCTCAAAAGATTCCAGCTCCACGCCGTCGACATCACGAAACTCACGCACAACGCGCTGGAAGAGCTCGGGCTTTCGAACAAGGTCATCGACCGGAGCAAGAATTTCTTCGCCCTGGGCATGATGTACTGGATGTTTTCGCGTCCGATGGAGCCCACCATCAAGTGGATACAGGAGAAATTCCGGAAAACCCCCGAAATCATCGAGGCGAACACCCGGGTGCTCAAGGCCGGATATGCGTTCGGCGAGACCACAGAGATCTTCGCCGCGCGCTATGAGGTGAAGCCTGCCGCCCTGTTGCCCGGCAAATACCGCAGCGTCACCGGCAACGAGGCGGTCGCATGGGGATTGATCGCCGCATCGGTCAAATCGGGGCTCGATCTGTTCCTCGGCAGCTATCCGATCACCCCGGCCAGCGACATCCTCCACGAACTTTCCCGCCACAAGAATTTCCGTGTGAAAACCTTCCAGGCCGAGGATGAGATCGCCGGCATCACCTCGGCGATCGGCGCCGCCTACGGGGGTTCGATCGGGGCCACGACGACGAGCGGACCGGGAATGGCCCTCAAGGGGGAGGCCATGGGGCTTGCGGTCATGCTTGAATTGCCGCTTGTAGTCATCGACGTCCAGAGGGGCGGGCCGAGCACAGGGCTTCCGACGAAAACGGAACAGGCTGATCTCCTCCAGGCCGTCTATGGTAGAAACAGCGAAGCGCCGATCCCCGTCATCGCGGCGTGCACACCTGCCGACTGTTTCATGATGGCTTTTGAGGCTGTCCGCATTGCGATAAAGTACATGACTCCCGTCATCCTGCTCACCGACGGTTATCTGGCGAACGGCGCCGAACCCTGGCTCATACCGCAGGTGTCGCAGCTTCCCGACATCTCGCCTACGTTCCGGACCGACCCCGAGGGTTTTCAGCCCTACTCGCGGGATGACAAGACGCTCGCCCGCCCCTGGGCGATCCCGGGGACGCCCGGACTCGAACACCGCATCGGCGGGCTCGAAAAACAGCACATCACCGGCAACGTCAGCTACGACCCGGAAAACCACGAGTTCATGGTGCGTATGAGGCAGTCCAAGGTCGATCGGATCGCCGACGACATCCCCGTCGTGAGCCCGGAGGGGGATGCGAAGGGCGAATTGCTCGTACTCGGGTGGGGCGGGACATATGGTGCCATCAGGACAGCCGTCGAGGCAAAACGACGCGAGGGAAAGTCGGTCTCTCACCTTCACCTGAAATACATCAACCCGTTCCCGAGAAACCTCGGCGAAGTTTTGTACAGTTTCAAGCAAATTCTCATACCGGAACTGAACCTCGGCCAGCTGTCGAGGCTGATCCGCTCAAAATACCTCGTCCCTGCGGTCTCCCTCAATAAGGTCCAGGGGCTGCCGTTCAAGTCGGTCGAGATCGAGAAAAAGATTGATGAACTGATGAGAGGAAAAGTATGAATCTCGTTGAAGAAACGTTGAAGGATGCGCCGAAGACCCCCCAGGTCAAACCGACGGCCAAGGATTTTCAGTCTGATCAGGACGTCCGCTGGTGTCCCGGGTGCGGGGATTATTCGATCCTCGCCCAGGTGCAGCGGGTCATGCCCGAGCTCAATATCCCCAAGCACAATTTGGTCTTCGTCTCGGGAATCGGCTGCTCCAGCCGCTTTCCCTACTACATGGATACGTACGGGTTTCACGGGATCCACGGACGCGCCCCCGCCATTGCGACGGGGCTGAAGGTCGCCCGCCCCGACCTCACGGTCTGGGTCGCCACGGGAGACGGGGACGGACTGAGCATCGGCGGCAACCACCTCATCCATGCGTGCCGGCGCAACATCGACCTGAAAATACTCCTTTTCAATAATCAGATCTACGGATTGACAAAGGGACAATACTCCCCCACGTCCGAGTTCGGAAAGGTCACAAAATCGACCCCCTTCGGGTCGGTGGACCATCCCTTCAGCCCGCTCCTCGTCGCCCTCGGGGCCGAGGCATCGTTTGTCGCGCGGACGCTCGACCGGGATCCGAAGCACCTGCAATCGGTCATCCGGCGGGCGGCGGAACACAAGGGGACAGCGTTCGTCGAGATTTACCAGAACTGCAACGTCTTCAACGACGGGGCGTTTTTCACGTTCACCGAGAAGGAGACAAAGGACGACAACGTCGTGTTCATCGAGCACGGGAAACCGATGATCTTCGGCAGGGAGAAAGACAAGGGGCTGAAGCTCGAAGGCTTCACGCCTCGCGTCGTGTCGCTCAGCGACGGATCCCACTCGGTGAATGACCTCATCGTGCACAACGAGAGGGACACGATGCTCTCGTTCATCCTTGCAAGGATGTCGAGCCTCCCGGAACTGCCCCGGCCGGTGGGCGTGGTGTATGCGGTCCAGCGGCCGTTGTACGAGACCGAAATGTCGCGGCAGATCCAGCAGGCGATCGCAAAGCAGGGGGAGGGGAATCTCGAAAAGCTCCTCAATCATGGAGAGACCTGGAGCATCCAGTAGCGTCGTGACGCGGCGGCCCGGATACTCCCCGATCAGACGGGCGAGAAGCGATTCTCGCCCTTTTAGTTCCCCATGATTTCGAGCGTCGACGAGATCCTGGCCGTCATTCGTTCCCACACGAATTTCGTGCTCACGACCCATGTGAATCCGGACGGCGATGGGTTGGGATCGGAGCTTGCTCTCGCCCGGGCGCTGAGGCTGATGGGAAAATCAGCCAGGATCATCAACCACAGCCAGACGCCAGAGAATTACCTGTGGATGGACGCAGGCCGCGAGATCGTCATATTCTCCCCGGTAAAAGATTCCGATGCCATCAGGGCCGCTGAGGTGATCGTCATCCTCGACACCAATCAGCCCGAGCGGCTGCGCTCCCTGGAAAAATGGGTGAGGGAAAGCGGGGCCGTTAAGATCGTCATCGATCATCACCGTGAGCCGGATAGCTTCGCCGACAGATATTTAGTCGATGATGATGCGACCTCGACGGGTGAAATGGTATACCGGCTCCTCCTGGCTGGCGACGTCCGGATTTCGAGGGAAATCGCCATCCCGCTCTACACGGCAATCATGACCGATACCGGATCCTTTCGCTACCCCCGCACAGACAGCGAGATCCATCGCATCGCGGCTGATCTCCTCGACTGCGGCGCCGACCCGACAGAGTCCTTTGCCAATGTTTACGAGCAATGGAGCTCGAACCGGCTGAGACTTCTGGGAGAGGCGCTCGAATCGATGACGACGGCCTATGACGGCAGGCTCGCCTATATCGCCTGCACGCAGAAAATGTTCCGCGACACCGGTACGAACGAGGTGGACACGGATAACTTCACCAGCTACCCGATGAGCATCAAGGGCGTCGTCGTGGGCCTGCTGTTCAACGAGCTGAAGGACGGGGTGAAGGTGAGTTTCCGGTCCAAGGGAGATATCCCCATCAATGAGCTCGCCAAGGAATTCGGCGGCAACGGCCATCTCAACGCCGCCGGAGCGCGACTTCGAGACCGGATCTTGGAGGAAGTCGTCGCGAGCGTCATCGCCCGGGCTGAACGATTTTGCACGTCAAAGGAAGAACCATGAAACTTAACTCAAGCCGATCCACTCTGCGACAGGTGAAAGCGGACGGAGTAGCGCTCTTCATCGGACAGGAGCGCTCGTCATTCACGCAGGACATCGGAACGCTTCGCCGCTGGCTGGGAAGGCGGCTCGACAGAGCGGTTGATCTTCAAAAATTCTCGGGAAAGCGGGAGGAGATCCTTCCGCTCTTCACTGACGGAGCCCTTGCGGCGCCCCGGCTGTGGCTCGTCGGGGTCGGTGAAAAGCCCACGCATGAGGTCTACCGGCGTGCTGCCGGTGTAGCAGCGCGTGCCGCGGCTGCATCCCATGCCGAACACCTTGCGTTTCTCCTCCCTCAAAAGCCCGCGGAAGA
Source organism: uncultured Chlorobiaceae bacterium (assembly GCA_964410105.1). GTDB lineage: Bacteria > Bacteroidota > Ignavibacteria > UBA10030 > SZUA-254 > CAYPFY01. Next base: position 42,221 of record CAYPFY010000011.1, on the reverse strand, counting down.
TACCGCCTCTGCGATCGCGGAGGGAGCGTTTCTTTCACAATATTCTTATGACAAGTACAGGACCGAGAAAAAGGACCGGACGCCCAAGCTCCGCGGGATCACACTCGTCACGGATAGTGACTCGGAGCGATCTGTCCGCAGGATTTTGGGGGAAGTTCGGATCGTGTGCGAGGCGGTGTTCCTGGCGCGGGATCTCGCCAACGCACCCGGCAACGAAATCTATCCAGAAACTCTGGCCGAGGCAGCGCGCCGCTCGGGCGCCCGGCACGGATACCGGGTGAACGCCTGGGACAAGCAAAGGATCTCGCGCGCGGGGTTCGGCGGGCTCTCGGCCGTGAGCGAGGGAAGCACGCGCCCCCCGAGATTCATAATCCTCGAACATAATTCGGGCCGCCGCGGCCTCGACACGATCGTCCTCGTGGGAAAGGGAGTTACGTTCGACGCCGGCGGGATCTCCATCAAGCCCTCGGCGGGGATGGGCGAGATGAAAATGGATATGAGCGGCGGCGCCGCCGTCATCGGGACGCTCGAGGCCGCGTCACGACTTAAGATTCCCCTCCATATCGTCGGGCTGATCCCCGCCACGGAAAACCTTCTGGGAGGATCCGCCATGAGGCCCGGAGACATTATCACGCATTATGGCGGGAAGACATCAGAGGTTGATAACACGGACGCCGAAGGCCGGCTGATCCTCGCGGACGCTCTCGGCTACGCGTCCGAGTATAAACCGAAGGCGGTGATCGATCTCGCCACGCTGACCGGGGCGTGCGTTGTGGCTCTGGGGCACCACGCGACCGGCCTGATGGGGAACGACGAAGAGATCATGTCGAAGATCAAATCCGCCGGGGAACGCACGTATGAACGGGTCTGGCAGCTGCCGATGTTCGAGGAATATGAGAAACAAATCAAGAGCGATGTCGCCGATGTCAAGAACACCGGGGGACGGTGGGGCGGAGCCATAACGGCCGCTCTTTTCCTCAAGAAATTCACCGGCGCCTACAGCTGGGCGCATCTCGACATCGCCGGGCCTGCAACTCTCGAAGAGGGCCTCCCCTATGCTCCGAAAGGGGGCTCCGGGGTAGGCGTGCGCCTCCTGATCGATCTCCTCAGGCACTGGTAAGCGGTGGCCGGTTTTTCTCGCGAAACGATGATATCCCGGACCTTCAGAAATCTCCCTCTGGCCTTGGTCGCCCTCCTGGCGTCTCCCTTCCCCGTCGCGGCTCAGCGTGAGGAACGGTCCGCGCCCGTGTCCCAGATATTTTTTGAGGTTCACAGTTTCAGCTCTCCCCTTCCGGGCAAACAAAGGGTCGATGTCCTTTACCGCCTCCCCCGTGACGTTTTCGTTTTTGTAAAAAACCCGGAGGGAAGCGGATTACCCCTCATAGCTCGTGCCGAAATAACCGTCGATGTCGTCGATGCAGCCCGCGGAAGCGCCGGCCATGAGCACACACGGCGCGTCTTCCCCGACACGGGGTCACAAGCAATCCAGGGAATGACGTCCTTCACCCTGCCTCCGGGTCAATACTCTGTACTCCTTGAAGTCGCGGATGGCGAATCGAACCGGACTTACAGAAACGAGAAAAAAATCAGCGTCATGGATCCCCTCGCCTTTCAGATCCTGGGACCCCTCAAACTGGCTCCCGATTCCACACGGGACATTTTAGCCCTGAATTACGGCGGAGACATTCCGTTCGGCAGAGATTTTGACGTCTATGCCGAGATAATCTCGGGCGAAGACCTCCGAGTCAGTTACCGTTTGACGGCGCACGAGGGCCGTGATCTCCCGCCCGATACGGCGGCGTGGGTTCAGGCGACCGCGGCGCGGGGACCCGTACTCCAGGTGACGGGGAGCGACACCGAGGCGTTGTACCACCGGGAGAACCGCGACGGAGCGGGAGTCCCGTTATCGCTTCTGCTTCATTTCCGGGGGGACACGCTGCGAGAAGGCCTCTATGAACTCAGAATTCGGGCCGTCGCCGGAGACAGCGTTCGAACAATCACCGACAGTTTCCACGCCCGGTGGTTCGACAAACCGCTCTCGCTCCGTTCCCTGGCGACCGCCATCGACGCTCTCCGGTATATTGCCTCGGAGTCGGAATACGATCACATGAAGGACGCCGATCCCCGCAGCCAGCAGCTGATGTTTGACTCATTCTGGGAACGGCGCGACAAAACCCCCGGGACGGCGAAGAACGAGGTGATGGAGGAGTACTACCGGCGCGTCGACCATGCATCCCAGGCTTTCGGGACGCTGATGCAGCAGAACGGCATGAAGAGCGACCGGGGGAAGGCATATATATTGTACGGGCCTCCCGAATCCATGAAAAGAGAGCTCATCCCGTCTTCCAGTCCCCGCGAAATCTGGGTCTATCCAAACCTGCACAAGCGCCTCATCTTCACCGACCAGAGCAAGAGGGGAGATTATAAGCTCACATCGACGGAAGATTTCTGACGCGCCATGGTCCGCAGGGCCAAACCGGTCATTGCGATAACGCTCGGGGATCCTAATGGGATCGGACCGGAGGTCGCGCTCAAGACCATCCTCTCGCGGCCGATACGGGCGATTTGCTCCCCCGTCCTGGTCGGATCCCTGGGCGTGTATGAGTTCTACGCGCGAAGGCTTGGTTTATCCCTCACGATGTCGGAGATCCCGGGCATTCCGGCAGCAATCTCCCGCGGCTCAATCCCTGTGATCGGGATTCCGGGGGATGCAGAAGTTTTTCCGGGGCGCGTATCGCCTTCGGCGGGGGCTCTCGCCGGCAGATCGCTCGAGAGGGCTCTTCACATGTGTCTCCGGGGCGAGGCAGACGGCCTGGTGACATCCCCGGTATCGAAGCAGGCGATGACTGCCGGTGGATACCGGTCCCCGGGACAGACGGAAATCATCTCAGCCCGGGCGGGGGTGAAAAAATTCATGATGATACTTGTTTCGGGATCGTTCAGGGTCGGGCTTGCCACGGTTCATATTCCGCTCAGGAAGGTCTCTCAGGCCCTGACGATCGCTGGAATCCTGGAAAAACTTACAACCCTCAGCGCGGCCCTGCGGAGGGATTTTGGGATTGTCCGGCCCCGTATCGCTCTGCTGGGACTCAACCCTCACGCCGGGGAAAACGGTTTAATAGGAGAGGAAGAGAGGAGAGTCCTCGGCCCGGCAGTCCGGAGGGCGAGGCGCGGAATCCGGGTCGACGGCCCATTTCCGGCCGACGGGTTTTTCGGCTCCCGCGCTCACCTGGACTACGACGGCGTGCTCGCGATGTACCATGATCAGGGACTTATTCCCCTGAAGATGCAGGGATTCGAGACGGGGGTGAATTACACCGCAGGCCTCCCGATCGTCCGGACGTCCCCTGATCACGGCACAGCGTTCGATATTGCGGGGAAGGGACGCGCTGATTCCGGGAGCATGTCATCGGCCGTCAAACTGGCTGTTTCCATAATCCATCAACGTCTGCGCCGGGGGTGAATTCGTGGTTATCCTGAACAACGTCTCGGTCTCCTTCGGCAGCCGCACCGTCCTTTCGCGGATAAATCTGCACGTCAAGGCCGGCGAGTTTGTCTCCCTGATCGGCGAGACCGGGGCCGGCAAGACCACCCTGCTGCGGCTCATCTATTTTGACGTGCTTCCCGACGAGGGAGAGCTTTACGTCGGAGACTACGACGCATCGGCCATTACACGGAGGGATATCCCGAAGCTGCGGAGAAAACTCGGAATCGTCTTCCAGGATTTCAAGCTCCTGGAGGACCGAAACGTCTATGAGAACGTGAGATTTGCCCTCGAAGTCACCGGGGTGCGGAGGGATGAGGTAAGGAAGAGGACGGCAGCGGTGCTTTCTGATGTCGGACTAAGTCACAAGGGAAAGAGCATGCCTTCGGAGCTTTCGGGAGGAGAGCAGCAGCGGGTCGTCGTCGCCCGGGCACTGGTCAACCATCCGATGCTCATCCTGGCAGATGAGCCGACGGCCAACCTCGATTCCGGTACTTCCGATGATATTCTCAACCTCCTGAAGTCAATCAACGCGAAGGGGACGGCCGTGATTCTGGCGAGCCACAATCAGGATCTGATCCGAAAATCCGGGAGCCGGATCATCCAGATCAAGCAGGGGCGTCTGTCCGGGGCGTCCTGATCACTTCACCTGTTCCACGCGTTTGACTTCCGGGACTCGCTTCAGAATCATCCGTTCAAGCCCTGCCCGCAGCGTCATCCGCGACATCGGGCAGATGATGCAGGTTCCATGGAAGCGCAGTTCCACTATCCCATCCGCCTGCGCGCTGACGAGCTCGACATCCCCGCCATCCTTCTGAAGGAAAGGGCGGCATTCTTCAAGGGCCTGCTCTATCCGCTGACGCAGGGAGGATTCGCTCATTGCGCATCCAGGCTGATTTCGATTTGGGGTTTCGCCGCGCCCGTGAACGCATTGATGCTTATCCTCGCCGCCATCAGCCGGGTTATCTGACGGATCGTGCGGGCCTGCTCTGAATCGGGCTCCATCGTCACGATAGGCCTCCCGAGATCTCCTCCGATGCGGACCGGCGTATAAAGGGGGATTGCGCCGAGAAACGGCGAGCCCAATTCTTCGGCTGCCCTCATTCCGCCCCCCGTGTCAAAGATGTCCTCCCTGTGCCCGCAATGGCTGCAGACGTAGTAACTCATATTCTCGATGATGCCGAGGACGGGGACGTTGACTTTCTCGAACATTTTATGAGCCTTCCGCGCATCGGCGAGCGATATATCCTGCGGGGTGGTGACGACCACGGCCCCCGAAAGAGGGATCGATTGGACGAGGGTCAGATGAATGTCGCCCGTTCCCGGTGGTAGATCGAAGATGAGGTAATCGAGCTCGCCCCAGTCGACATCCGACATGAACTGCTTCACCGCCCCGCTCACCATCGGACCGCGCCAGATGACCGCCTGCATAGGATCGACCAAGAATCCGATCGACATCACCTTGACTCCATGCGCCTCGAGCGGGACGAGTTTCTGCCCCGCAAGCTGAGGGCGGCCGGTTATCCCCATCATCAGGGGGATACTGGGGCCGTAGATATCCGCGTCGAGGAGGCCGACTTTCGCCCCATCGAGGCTCAGGGAGACTGCGAGATTCGCGGCGACCGTCGACTTCCCGACTCCCCCTTTTCCGCTCGCCACGGCAATGGTGTTCTTGACGCCGGGGAGCAGATTCACAGGCTGCCTGTTCACGCGAACATTCGAGGTCATCTCGATCTCGACCGCCGACACCCCCGCGATCTGGGTCCGGATCGCCTGCTCGGCGTCGCGCTTCAACTCATCCTTGACCGGGCACGAGGGGGTGGTGAGTTCTATCGTGAACTTCACCGACCCTCCGTTTATCGTCAGCCCTTTTACGAAATTCAGCGAGACGATGTCTTTGTGGAGATCCGGGTCTTTGACCAGCCGGAGCGCCTCGAGAACATTTGGTTCAGTAAGCGGTTTCATTGGGATCCACAATCAAGTGTATAAAAAATGGTGAAAATTCTCAAATTATCTTCATCCTCTTGCCCACGGTCTCGAAGGCGTCGAGGGCGCGGTCTATCTGTGTCCTGGTGAGCGCTGCCGAGATCTGCGCGCGCAGCCTCGCCTCCCCCTTCGGGACCACCGGGAACCAGAGCCCTTTGATATAGACGCCGGCCCTGAGAAGCGCGGAGCTCATCTCCTGCGCAACCGCGGCCTCCCCGAGCATGATCGGGACGATAGGGTGTGTCCCGTCAAGGATCCGGAACCCGAGAGCGCTGATCTTCCGTCTGAAATACGCCGTATTGTCCTGTAATCGCCTGACGAGCGACGGGTCGCGCGAAAGCAGGTCGAAGGCTGCCATGGCCCCGAATATGATCGAGGGAGGGAGGGAGTTGGAGAATGTGTACGGGCGTGATTTCTGACGAAGGTATCCGACGAGCTCCTTCTTCCCGCTCACGAAGCCGCCGGCCGCCCCTCCGATCGCCTTGCCGAGCGTGCCCGAAATGATGTCGATCTGGCCAAAGGTCCCGGCGGCTTGCGGCGTCCCTCTCCCGGTCTTCCCGCAGACCCCGATGGCGTGGGAATCATCGACGAAGAGGAGCGCGTTGAATTTTCGGGCCAGCGGCGCCAGCCTGTCGAGAGGCGCGAGATCCCCCTCCATGCTGAAGACCCCGTCCGTCGCGATGATGCGGAAACGGTAGGGAGTCTTCTCGTCCGCGGCGAGCACTCGTTCGAGGTCGGACGGACTGGCATGCTCATAGATCTTCTTATCGACAAGTTCCGGCCTGCACAGGCGCTGACCGTCGATGATGCTCGCGTGATTCAGACGATCGCTGTAGATAACGTCGCGGTGATTCTCCACGCCGAGCTTTTCGTTGACGAGCGAGGCGAAGAATCCCTCGTTCGCTGAGAAGCACGAGGAGAAGAGTATCGTCTCTTCGCAGCCCACGAATCGGGAGATCTTCCTTTCGAGCTTGAGATGGATGTCCTGCGTGCCGCAGAGGAAGCGGACGGATGCCACCCCGTAGCCATACTCCCTTATCCCCTCGATCGCAGCCTTCTTGACGGCGGGATGATTCGAGAGGCCGAGATAATTGTTCGAGGCAAGCATGACCACCTTTTTCCCGCGGACCAGCACCTCGCCGTCCTGCGGGCCTTCAAGGGGGGATTCTATCTTGTAGGTCTTCGACTCCTCGAGTCTCTTGAGTTCTTCGTTGATCAGATCCATGGCATTGATCATAGGCGGCCTTTCGGGATTGTCACTGTTCAGGGGCGCAGGAGCACTTTCAGGGCGTCGCCGCTTGTGATGGCGTGGAAACCCTTTTCGAAGTCTGCGAGCGGGAATTGATGCGTGACGAACCCCGCCGCGAGAAAGCGGCGCGACAGTCCCGACTTCAGGAGTTTTGTCATCATATCCCAGGTGGACCATATCCTCCGGCCGATGACGCCATGAATCGTGATGCCGGGAAAGATGACATTGCGGGAAAAGTCTATCGGCATCGTGCCGCTGGTGAGTCCGAGGAGGGCCATCTCCCCTCCCATCCGGAGGACCTGAAACGCGTCCTGGTAGGCGTGATAGCTCCCCGACATTTCGAGCACGGCGTCGACGCCGGCTCCGTGATTCTGGGACTTCGCAGCAGAATAGAAGCCTTGCTTTTCCTCGGGGATGGAAACATCGAAACATTCGTCGGCCCCCAGAGCCCGCGCGACTTTAAACCGGCGGCTGAGCAGCTTATCGTGTGTATTTTCGCCATGGGAAGCATCTGTGACAAGAATCCTCTTCGCACCCGCACCCTTGGCAATCGCCACCGACATGAGTCCGATCACGCCCGCCCCCAGCACCGCGACGGACTTCCCCTCAACTTTCGAGAGCGACTGAACCGTATGCGTCGCGTTCCCGATCGCATCCATGAAGGCGACGATCTCCTCCGGTATCTCCCCCCGCCGGAACAGCAAAATGTTCTCCGCCGGAAGGACGACATAGTCGGCAAAGGCTCCATCTCCATGGAGCCCCCGGATGATCGTGTTCGTGCAGACGTGGAACTCCCCGAGCCGGCACTGCGCACAGACCCCGCAGCTTATATGCATCTCGGCCGTGGCGATGAAGTTTTCGCCGAGAAATCGGAGGAGCGCGGGATCCTTCGCGACGCGCTCCGCTGAACGTTTTTTCACGAACGACCGCGCGAGAGGGTCGTGCGCGGCCGATTCGATCAGGCGTCCTGCCATGCGGACCAGGCCCTTGGGGCCCGCGTCGGCGATGCTCCCGCAGAATTCATGCCCGATCGTTACATCGGGCGTTTTCAGCGAGGACATGCTCTGTTTGAGCGAATCCTTAGAATTGTAGATTCCCACATCCGTCCCGCAGATGCCTCCTGCGATCACCTTGAGCCTGACATCATTCGATTTTCTCACCCCCGGCGTTTGTTTCTCAACCAGGTGCAGCCCCTTTGGCCAGGCCTTGTAGACTTCCGGCCTCTGCTTCACGACGGCGTTCATGCGGCGGGGGATTTGACGAGCCGGACGGCGAATGAGCCGTCAACGTGGTGCCGGTGCGGGAACGTGGCGACGGACCCATCGCTTTCGACGACCGCCTTATTCACGAACCGGGCAGCGTCTTCCCGAGAGAATTCGGGGTGGATTTTGAGAAACTCGCTTACGACCAGCTGATTTTCCTCGGGTTCGGTCGTGCAGGTGCTATAGACCATCGTTCCCCCGGGGCGGAGCAAACGGGCTCCATTGTCGAGCAGGCTGAGCTGGGCTTTTGCCAGGCGCGGTATATCTTCCGGCTCCCTTTTCCATTTGATATCGGGTTTCTTCCTCAGGGCCCCGAACCCCGAGCAAGGAGCATCGACGAGGATCTTATCGGCAGGATCGGCCGTCAGCATCGTGGAGTCGGCGACCTCCGGGCGAACGATGGTGATCCCGAGCCGGTCGCAGCTCATTTTGATAAGATTGAGCTTGGTCTCGTACTTGTCCACGGCCAGGATTTCCCCCTGATTCTGCATCAGTTCCGCGATGAAGGTAGTCTTTCCGCCGGGCGCCGCGCACAGATCGATGACGCGATCTCCCGGCTTCGGGTCGAGGAGCAGGACCGGGAGGGCGGCGCTCTCGTCCTGTATCGAGAAGAAACCTGCCTGGAAGATATTCATCTGAGAAATGCCGGAAAGGCTTTTCACCTTGATGAAATGGTCGATGAAGGACGAGCCCTGATAGGGAATCTTATTTTTGTCGAGAATGGAGAGAAACTCGGCGGGCGACACTTTCAGTTTGTTGATGCGAAGCGTCAGCCCGGGAACTTCATTGTTGGCCGTGAGCAGTTTCTCGAGCTCCCCCCTCTCAAATCTCTCATGCCACCGCTTCACGAGCCAGTGGGGGTGGGAGTAGTAGACGGAGAGGAACTGGACCGGGTCTTCTTCTTCCTTCGGATAGTGGATGACGTCGATGCTCCGGATGATGTTCCGCAGAACGCCATTCACCAGACCCGCATACCTGTCCCCGCGAAGACGCTTTGCGAACTCCACCGCCTCATTGACCGCCGCATATTGCGGTATGTTGCCGAGAAAGAGGATCTGGTAGAGGGCGACCCGCATCGTATTGCGGAGGTTGACCTCCGATTTCATGAAATTGCCGTGGGTGAAGCCGTTGAGGATCCAGTCGAGGCGGCCCTGCCATCGTGTGACGCCATGGACCAGCTCGGCAAGGAGATTCTTGTCAGCATCCGGGATTTCCTTGGACCGGAGCTCCGAATCAAGCAGCTTGTCGAGGTAGGAGTCGGTCCTTTCGACGCGGTTAAGGATTTTAATAGCGGTGCCCCGGGGTCCCTGGTAGAGAGTCGGGATGTCGGCAGTTTCCGTCGTCACGAAACCCCCGCCAGGCGCCGCTCGGCGCCCGTCGACGCGTGGACTGCACGGAAGAGTTCTTCATACGCCGGGCCCATGGTCACGTCTCTTCTGAGCATGACACGGCGCGCGGTCTCTATGCTTTTCCCCAGGTCGTACTCGGTGAACTTGCCCTCTCCCCCCCAGCTGAACGAAGGGAGAAATTTCGGCGGGAGGGTCGCGCCGTAAATGTTGCATGAAACTCCCACGACCGTGCCCGTATCGAACATGACATTGATGCCCGACTTCGAGTGGTCTCCCATCGTCAGTCCGACGAACATATGCCCCGTATCGACCATGAGGCCGTTGACCATCACGCGGACCGTCCCGTAGGTGTTCTTGAGGTCGCTTGTGTTCGTATCCGCCCCGATGTTCACCCAGCTCCCGAGGTACGAATGTCCCAGAAAACCGTCATGCTGTTTATTCGAGAATGACTGGATGAGGGAAGACTCGATCTCTCCGCCCACCTTGCACCGGGGGCCGATGGAGCTCCCGGGATAGATCTTGGCGCCGACTTTCACGACGGTCCCCTCTCCGATGAAGGCCGGCCCGACGATGACGGCGTTGGACATGACGGTGACATTATTGCCGAGGATGACCGGGCCTTTCTCCGCATCGATGACGGCGCCCGGCTTGAGAACAGAACCCCTGCCGAGCAGGATGCCGGACCTGTTGACGAGATGTGCCCCGGGATGACGGGAAGCGGAGCTACGGGGAGCCTTTTTCTTCAGAATCCGGAAGTGCCGCGAAATTTCTTCAGCAGCGTTATGAACCAGATCCCACGGGAACCGCGCCATTCGGCCCTCGATATTCACGGAGGGAAAAGTCTCCAAAGCCTCGAGGGATGCCGACACCCGTCGAACACGCGGGCCGCTGACGAACCCGAGTGCGGGCTCCCCTGCGATCCGATAAACCTTCTCGGCACTGTTTTTATGCAGAATTTCCAGCAGATTCTCGTCGGCCAGGAGCCTGCCGTTGATGAACCACGTATCCTCCTCCGGCAGGGGCACATTGACCTGAGAACCAAGGTTTTGCTCACCGAGCACCCGGGTCAGGGAGTCACGGCATAGAAGGGAGACGTTTCGGCGGGGAAGGAAGCTCTGAATTCTCTCACGCAGCGATAGGCAGCCCGAGCGGAGGTCGAACACCGGCCGAAAAGAGACCAGCGGCGAGAAATTTTTGTGGGCGTTATCTTCGAAGATGCAGAATTGCATGGCCGGAGCAAAAAACGGAATTTCGAATGGCCGAAATTCCGTTTTCCGTCAGATCGGAAGTAGGTCGTCTCAGGCCGTCGCCGCGGATGCTTCCTGGGTCTTCTTCGAGTACTTCTTATTGAACCGTTCCACGCGTCCCGCAGAGTCGACAAGTTTCTGTTTGCCGGTGAAAAAGGGGTGGCATTTCGAGCAGATTTCGACTTTGAGATTGCCGGCTGTGGAGCGGGTTTCAAAGCTATTGCCGCAAACACAGGAAACGGTTGAGCGCTTATATGCGGGATGTATTCCGTTCTTCATGGTCATTCTCCGAATCTTAATCTTGAAATATACGAAGAAAAGCTCTGATCCGCAAGACCGGGTTGTGTGGAATGCACGACTCCTCGGCAGGAAAATCGCAAGGGAAGGTGCCCGAATACGGCTCCGTCCGGCCGAATCGGCGGGGATCGCTAGATGATCGAGCGAACGATGAACACGGCCAACCCTCCCGTCATCGAGCAAAAGACATTCACACTATCGTTGCTCATCCATGGCACCCCTCCTGCAAGAGAAGTCTGTACACCACAGTGGGTCTCAACTTCCGTCCTCTTTCCACATTCCGGGCAGGCATAGGAAGCTTGCACCGTGGCCCCAAGGGCGCTGTCGACGAGCATCCCCGCCATCCCCGCCATCAGAACGAGGGACAAAGGAGCCAGGGGACCGTCGATCCAGGGAACTGCAGACAGGCATACCGTGGCAGCGCCGACCAATCCCCCCATTGTCCCTGAGAAAGAGATCGCCCCGGATGTGCCTCTCTCCGCGGCTCGAAAAGTCGAGACAAGCACAGGCCGCGAGGAGGAAAGAGTCCCAACCTCTGTCGCCCAGGTGTCGGCTGCCGCTGCGGCCAAGGCGCCGAGATACGCGAGATAGATCGTCTCCGTTTTCATGAAAATCCAGAGGATGGCAAGCGCGCCGCCGGGACCTCCGTTACAGAGCACCTGAATAGCGTCGCGTCGCGAGTTTTTCGACGGGAGCCGTGAGATGTCCGGGCGGCGGCTCTCGCTGAAACGCGAAATCAGGCTGGAGGGGATGAAAAAACCGAGAAGGGGTAGTGCCCATTGCGCGCCTCCTGCCGAGAGGATGAGGGAGCCGAGAGCGGCTGCGGCGACCGCGCCGCGGCCTGTAAGAAGTTTTGCGCGGTAGGAGAGATAACCGGCCAGAGAACCGAACAAAAGGCCGAGGAGCACCCGAACAACCGGCGTGCCCCCCGAGTCAATCATTCGGTTTTATCTTGCGCATCTTGAGGTGTCGCTCGAGCGAATGGCGCATGAGACTGTCGATCCGTGCGGAATCCGCTTTGGCGCTCGAATTGGCAACCGACTTCATGTTCCGTTCCTGCGGTTGGACCAGCCCCCTCTCGAATGATTTGACCGCGGGAGCGGCCTCCGGGGCCATTGACGGGGTAGAAACCGCCGGCTCCGCGGATTTTTTCTCCAGGCCAGGGCTTCCTCTCGTGGGTTTGGTTCGATTAAATTCGTCACGCGTCGGCTGCGGCGGGTGGATCGCGGTGCGGGCCGCGGCCTCCGGTGCGATCGACGGAGCAGAAACCGCGGGCTGCGCGGATTTTTTGTCCACCTGAGGGGTTTCTTTCATAAGTTTGGCGTTTTCAGATTCCTCGCGCGACGGCTGCTGCGGGCGGATCGCGGTGCGGGCTCCCGCCTCTGGGGGCTTTCGAGGAACCGCCTGACGTACCGGCCCGCTCTGCCGCTGGACGTCGGCATCCTTCGGGCTCGGCTCTTCAGCCTGGTTCTGTTGCGCCGGGCGATTCTCTGGTGGCGCCGCATTCCTCTCATTCGCCGACGGAACGGATTGCGATGGAGGTTCCGGCTGGAACGACGGAGTGACGAATTCGTAATACCAGAGAGCCCCGATGAGGGCTGCCGCAAGGACGGTGTAGGCGATTGCGGGGGCCCGGAATCCCCGGAAGACCGCTCGCTTGCCTTCATTGGGAGGGGCGGATGTGATCCGGCGCTGAAGCCTCGCCTCGAAATCAGGCGGGGCATCCACCTTCGGCAGCTTCTTGAGCATTGAGCGGAGGCGCTCTTCGTTCGGATCGGCCGGATCGTCACTCATCGAGAATATCCTTGAGAATTTCCCGCAGCCGCGCGCGGCCGCGATTGAGACGGGATTTCACAGTGCCGATATTGAGCCCCGTGACAGCGCATATCTCCTCGTACGACATCTCCTGAATATCGCACAGGACGACCACCTCGCGATATTTCGGGTGGATCGAATTTAAGGCTTTCTGGATCAGCGCCTGTTTCACCGAACGCTCGGCCAGGGCGTCGGCCGCATACCGGTTATCCGGGATTTCGCGATCCTCCTCGTCTTTCGTCCGTCGGCGGAGGCGGCCCAGGGAAAACAACGAACGCCGTTTCCTCAGCTCCGTCTTGGCAAGGTTGGACGCGATCGTATAGATCCAGGTCGAGAACCGCGCCACGGGCTGATAGGAATCCTTGTGGCGGAAGACACGCACAAAAGTCTCCTGCACGACGTCGTCGGCCTCGTCGTAGTCTCCGAGGTATCTGAATGCAAAATTCATCAGCTGATTCTTGTACCGCCCCACCAGGATCGTGAACGCATCGTCCCTTCCCTGCTGATATGCGGCAATAAGCTCCTCGTCCGACTCCGCCTGACGTTCGGACACTCCCTTAAACGAGGCTCGCTGATCGAATGTTCCTGCCATGGTTTTTTCGGCAATCAGGCGCCGAGTTCAACGGGGGCGCCGTTGACGATCCGGTAGAGCATCAGAGTGAGAGTCACCTTCGCGTTGCCCGACGACTTGAGGGCTTCGTCAGCCTGGACGAGGGCCGAAAAGCAGTCTTCAATCTGGCTTCCGGAAAAGTTGCGGGCGGCGTCCCGATATTCTCGTGCAAAATAAGGGCTGACGCCCAGGGCCGAGGCGATTGCCTGGTCGTCTGGGGCGGCCATCTCCCTCAAAAGCCAGAGTTTTTCAAAATACCGCGTCAGCATCACGATCATCCCGAGGGGGGAATCGCCCGCATCGATCATCCTGTCGAGAATCTCGAGCGAGAGGCCGAGCTCCTTCTTTCCCACAACTTTTTGGAGTTCGAAGACGTTATACTGCTTCGACATCCCGACGACGCTCGTGACGTCTCCGACCCCGATCTCCGTCTTGGAACCGACGTAGATGAAGAGCTTCTCGATCTCGTTCTGAATCTCCCGGAGCGAGCTTCCGACACAGGAGCGCATGAGCTGGGCTGCCTCCTGCGAAATGATCTTCCCCTGGGATCCCACCCGGGCGATGATCCACGAGGGGATCTCGCTTTCATACAATGGACGAAACTCGGCGACGGTGCCGTTGGACTCGAGAGCGCGATACACTTTCATCCGGAAATCTGGCCTCGCGGAGACAAAGACGGCGATGGTCGAGGGGACCGGCGATTCGACTACCGGGAGGAGGAGGTCCTTTTGTGTGAGCCTGTCGAACTCCTTGACCAGCACAAGACGCCGGTCCGACATCATCGGCAGTTGCGAGATCGTAGAGCGGACCGTGCCGGCGTCGGTCCCGCCGCCGTGAATGACGTCAAGATTGAAGTCCTTCGCTCCGGGATCGAGCGCTTGGGCGATGAGCGAGTCGATCGAGCGGTCGATGAGGAAATCCTCCTCGCCGTAAAAAAGGTAAAGCGGGGAGAAATTCTTCTGCCGGAACTGAGCCTCCAGCTGCGCGAACGTCGGCCCTTTGGCTTTTGCTCGGGCCACTGGCTACTTCTTCGCTTCGCGGCGGACCGAGACGATGACGACCTTGGTCACGGGGACGTCGGGTTGCCGGTCTTCGATCTCCTGATCTCCGGCGAGGGAGCGCAAGGGGGCCTGGCCCGTCGTGACGTTTTTGATCTTATCGACAACATCCATGCCCCCGACGACGCGACCGAACACGGCATAGCCGTTGGGATCCATCGCCCCTCGGTTAAGGTTCTTGTTGTTGACGACGTTGATGAAGAACTGGGAGGTGGCGCTGTTCGGGTCCGGCGTCCTGGCCATGGCGATCGTGCCCGAGTCGTTCGACACCCCGTTCGTGGACTCATTGATAATAGGATCCTTCGTCCTTTTCTGCCGGGGGGGATCTGTGGCGGCAAAACCGCCTCCCTGGATCATGAAGGTCTTGATCACACGGTGGAAAACGGTGCTGTCATAGAATTTTTCATCGACATAGGCGAGAAAATTCTTCACCGTGACCGGTGCCTTGTCCTGGAAGAGTTCGATCCTGATATCGCCCAGGGATGTCTTCATGACGACGACGGGATTACCCTTCCCCGGCGCGGGGAGAGGCCGCTTCTGCGGTTTCTGTTTCATCTGAGAGAGCGCTGCTGCAGCGGCCAGAATGATGCTAAGAACAATGAGAATGGCGCGAGCGGTTTTCATGAGATCTCCGGAATTTTGTGATTGGATAATTTGTCAGAACAAATAACTTAGCCCGAATTTCACTCCGATGCTGAAGAAATTCATTTTCAGAGGCTTCTGACTCGACAGGTTCACCTCGGGATTTCCTGAAAAATCCTTGAGCTCCCCCAGGATGTCGTCCCGCACGTCGAGGCTGATATCGGCATAGAGATGCTCGTCGAAGGCGGTGTTCCCTTCGGCCTCGAACTTCAGCCCGAGGCCCCTGGCGGAGAGGGTCTTCGATGCCGACGAAAAATCCTCGGTGAAATGGGCTATGTGATATCCGCCTCCGCCGCCGAATTTCAGGTAATACCCGTTGCCGGGTATCACGCGGTGCATGACGGCCGTGGGCATATGGACGGAATAGGAAAAGACGGCGTCGGGAAGATATGCCCGCGGGATATTATAGGATTTGACGAGATACGAATACTCGAGCTTAAGCCCCCACTCTTCCGAGAGCTGGATTTCGGCGGCGCCGAAGAATTCGCCCGCGGCTGTAAAGTCGTCCTGCCTCGTTCCGCCCGACTGGAAGCTCACGAAGTCGACGATGTCGGTGTTATTGACGAGGCTCACGCCGAGACCTGCCGTGATTCCGCGATACGTTCTCGGGGGGAAGGAAACGGAGTCCGGCTGCGACAGGGCGGGAGCAGCCCACAGCCCGAGGAGGATCGCCGCCGCGAGTTTTGTTCGCTCACGCATTCGAGGTCTCTTCCTCCATCGGTTGTCCGGACGGGGGACTATCGCCGTGCGAGAATTCCGTCAGGTGCAGCTTATCCTTCATGAAGTAGAATATCCCGACAACCATGGTGGCGAGGAAACCGACGGCATGCGTGACGGTCGCGTAGCTGCGGGCGGTCTCTCCGCCCACCCCGTAGAGCTTCGTCATGGATTGAATGACGAAGTAGTGATAGGATCCGGTTGCGCCGGGCGTCGGGAGCATGAATCCGATGCTCGAAATGGCCTGAATCACCAGGGCGGAATCCCATCCGAGGCCGGGGCGTTCGGTGAGACCGAAGGCGAGGAACGGAATGTACATCATGACGATATAGAAGGCCCAGACGAGGATGCTGAGGAGCGTGATCATCGCGTAGCTCCGGAAATCTTTCAGGAAAAGGAACCCGTCCAGGAACGAATGCGTGATGCGCTCGACGAAGGCGGCGCGCCGGGGCGGGAGAAACCGGGCGAACAGGCCGAGGCAGCGGGAGACAATATCCCGCCGGATCATGAGGAAGGCCATCGCGCCCAGGAGGGCGAGGGTGACGGCGGTGATCCAGATCCCCGTCTCTTCGAACCAGGGAAATTTTTGGAGGAGCGGCCCGGTGTAGAAAACCGGGATCAGGGCGATCATGACCATGAATGATAGCAGGTCGAAGATTCTCTCCATCAGCACGGTGCCGAATGCGGCGCTCCGCGAGACCCCTTCCAGCTTTCCGATCGCATAGGGGCGGGCGATCTCGCCGGCCCGGGGGAGGACGTTATTCAGCATATATCCGACGATCATGGCGGAGAAGAGGTTTCGGAACTTCAAATCCTTTTTTATCGGCCGCAGGAGGTATTCCCAGCGCCACGCCCTGAAAAGGTGGCTCGCGAACAGGGGGGGGATCATCGCGAGCGCCCACCAGTAATTCGCACCTGAGAGTATGGCCCAGAGGCTGACAGGGTCGGTCCCTTTGAAAGCGAAATAGAGAAAGACGAGAGTCAGCGCGATGCTGAAGAGGTATTTCAGCGCTGTCTTCACGGTTCAGCGCAAATCGATCACGGAGGCACCGGGGGGAGGGGAAAACGAGAACAGGGAGTCGGGAACGCCGGTATCGAATGTCGTTTCATCGGCAGTGTAGGTATACTGATTATCGCTGGCGTCGACCACCTGCACCTTGCGCATGATCCACTGGTCGGTGTCGACCCAGACCTTGATTCCCCTTATATGCGAGTCCTCTTCTCTGGGGAGGAGCTTGACGATCGTCGTTTCCTTCTTCCCCAGAATTTCCTTCCCGAGAATGGCGGGCGTATAGCGGTCCGGGAGACTGACGAGCACTTTATCGGGGGAGATCGTCCTCGGATCTTCCTCGTACCGATCGACGAAGAGCTGATTGGTCGTCTTGTTGAACGACCAGATGGATTTCCCGTCGGTGACGACGGTTTGCCGCTCCATCTCCACGCGATACTTGTTCCCCTTCCTCACGACGAGAGTTCCTCTGAAATTCTGCTCGATCTTCGTTGCCCCGAACTGTATGCTCTCCGTGAAAGTGATGGTGGCGTTTTTGGCCGAGTCGTATTTCTTCTGGATTTTCGAAACGAGGGACTCCGCGTCGTCGCCGCCGCCTCCTCCTGCCCGGAGGCACGGCGCTGAGAGAAGGGAGAGCATGATCAGCGACCGGAGGATCACTCGCATCTCACCCGAGCGTATCGAGGACACGGTCGAGCTGCTCGTCATTCTCGATGAGCACGAGTCGCGCCTTGCTTCCGTCGAATGGGCCCACGATCCCGGCCGATTCCAGCTCGTCGACGAGCCTGGCGGCCCGGGAGTATCCGACCTTGAGCCGGCGCTGAAGAAGGGAAACGGAGCCCTGCTGATGGCGGACGATGATACGGGCTGCCTCCTCGAAGAATTCATCCCGGGCGTCTCCGGCCCCGGCCCCCCCTTTGTGTCGCTGTTCGACCACCGAGGGGAGCATAAACGGTCTCTGATATCCGGGCTGTCCCGCCACGTGGTCCGTGATGCGTTCGACCTCATCTGTTGAAATAAACGCATTTTGAATGCGAATTGGTTTCGACGTCCCTGCCGGGAGGTAGAGCATGTCGCCTGCGCCGAGCAGCTGTTCCGCCCCGTTCATATCGAGGATTGTTCTCGAGTCCGTTTTCGTCGCCACCTGGTACGCGATCCGGGCGGCAAAGTTCGCCTTGATCACTCCCGTGATGACATCGACGGAGGGGCGCTGCGTGGCAAGCACGAGATGGACGCCCACGGCGCGGGCCAGCTGGGCGAGACGGGCGATGGGCTCTTCGACTTCCCGGGCCGCCGTCATCATGAGATCCGCCAGTTCGTCGATCACGACCACAAGGTACGGCATCTTGCGGTGGACGACCGACTCGGAATTCTTAAGGCGCCCGGACGCCAGTCGCTCGTTATAGTCCTGGATATTTCTCACCCCGGCGGAGGCGAGGCGGTCATAGCGATTCTCCATTTCAAGCTCGACGCTTTTGAGCACACTGACGGCGTTTTCCGGCACGGTGATGATCTCCTGGTCGAGGTCGGGGGAGATTGCCAGGTAGTGATGCTTGAGCTTCGCATACTGCGCGAGTTCGATCTTTTTGGGATCGATGATGATGAACTTCACGTCGGACGGATGGAGCCGGTAGAGAAGGCCGGCGAGGATCGTATTGATCCCGATGCTTTTGCCGGAGCCGGTAGATCCTGCGATCAGAAGATGGGGCATTTTCGCCAGATCGTCCATGTAGATGTCCCCTGAAATCGATTTCCCGAGGGCGATCGGGAGCGTGGAACTGGTCTCCCGGAATCTGGGAGAATTGAGGACGCTCCGTATATGGACGATCGAGGGGTTCCGGTTCGGGATTTCGACGCCCACGGCGCTTTTGCCCGGTATCGGGGCCATTATCCGGATACCCTTGGCGGCGAGGGCGAGGGCGAGGTCGTCGGCGAGGCTGACGATGCGGCTGATTTTCACGCTTGACGCCGGCACCAGTTCGTATAATGTGACCACCGGGCCCGGGCTCACGCTCACGCTTTCGATCTCGACGGAGAAATTCGCAAGCTTGGCGCGCACGAGCTCGGCGTTGGCTTTCAGCTCTTCTTCGGGGATCGCATCGGCCTGGCGCGCCGGATCGAGCAAATCAATCGACGGAAGCTCGTAGCTGATCTCTTCATCCTCCTCCGGCGAGGGGGTTGCTGCGGCGACGGCATCGGGCGGAGACTCTTCCTCGTCGGGAGGGGCGAGCTCGGGAAGCGACGGGATGACGTCGGCGACCTCTTCATCCGGCTTCCTGATCAATACCGCTTCCTCCGGTTCCGGCGGGACCGGGGCGGCTCCCCGGCGGTGTCTGATCCATGACCAGGCAGAAGAGAAACGGCTGAGCGAGCGACGGAAGTTCATATCCGCCGCGAAAATTCCGGTGATGATGAAAGCCGTGAGAATGAGGATCGAGGCGCCGATGGTCCCCGCGATACGGGATCCGACGTCGGCGAGAAATGCGCCGATGACCCCGCTCCATTCCTTGTCGATATTGCCGAAGAGGAGGTTGGCTGTGCCTGCTGCCGCGGCGAAGAGCAGGCCGAGGGTAATGGCGTAATTGGTAATAAGCGGCTCCCGGCCGAGAGGCCTTTTTCGCCGGAAGAGAGCCCACCCCCAGATGATCATAAGGCACGGTATCAGGAAGGAGGCATACCCGATCGTGTCGTTGATGAAGAAATTCGCCAGAAATGCCCCCGCAATTCCGAGCCGGTTCTGGAGCTCGGAGGCAAGCGCCTTCGCATGCTCATTGAAGGGGAGGCGGACGATGTCGAGGATGGAGAGTTTATCGAGGACTATTTCATCCTGAGTCGAATAGCTCGCAATGCTCAGGAGCGACAGCAAGCCCGCGGCCATGACGATGGTGGCAAAGATCCGGCGGCGGCGTCCGGGATTCTTCCTGACTTTCGCCTTCATGCTCCGGTCCCGGCTAATTCACGTTTTTTTCGGAGCGCGGATGACGTTCCCATAAAGCGTCGGGACGATATCGAGCTGGTTGAGTACGGCGCATGCCTGGAGGTCGTCGGCATAACCGATCTCGGCGAGATATTTTCCATGATCGCAGTTTTCCAGCATCCAGAGAAGGTTTGTGCCATAATACCGGTCGAGCACGGAGGCGGCGAGCCCTCCGTCATCGAGCGTCATCTCCTCCCCCCTGACCCTCTCGAGCTCATTGATGAGCCTGCCGGCGCAGACCGCATCCTCGATGCAGAACCGGTTCTCCTTCCCCGCGCAGATGATCGTCACATCGGCCTGGAGCTGGTTGAGGAAAGTGACCACAGGGAGCATGTTCACAAATCCGGCCACGACCAGATGCCGGGCGTGTTTCCCCTTGACGATCGCCGCGGACCCGTTCGTCGTCACGAAGATGATGGATTTACCCTTGACGATTTCCTCGGAATACTCCCGGGGAGAATTCCCGAGGTTGAATCCCTCGATCATGCGTGCGTTTCGTTCTCCGGCCCGGAGCGTGACGTCCCCGAAGAGATTCCCGGAGATCTTCACGGCGTTCTCGATGCTGCTCACCGGGATGATCTCGCGCGCGCCGTTGTGGAGCGCCGTCGCAATCGTCGTGCTGGCCCGGAGGACGTCGATGACGACGATATTCCGGTCCTTGAGCTGCATCTCATCAAGATAGACCGGGGTGAAGTGAACGTCAATGTTTATCTTTCCCATCCCCGCCTCACTTCTTTATGAACGGGAGGGGAACGATTTCGCCCCGGGCTTCTCGGCCCCGGATGAGAACGCCGATCCGCCCGCCGGGGAGTGCGGCGGGCGCGCTGACATAGCCCATGCCTATCCCCCGCTCGAGAACCGGGGATACGGTACCGCTCGTGACCGATCCGAGCGAATCGCCATTGAGGCGGATCTCGTAACCATGCCGCGGGAACGCGTTTTCCTCCATCACAAAACCCACCAGTTTCCGCTTGGCTCCTTCCTCCTTCACTCTCAGGAGATTTTCGCGACCCAGAAATTCCCCCTTCGACAATTTCGTGATCCAGCCGAGCCCCGCTTCGATCGGGTTTGTCGTCTGATCGATGTCGTTACCATAGAGACAGTAACCCATTTCGAGCCGCAGAGTATCGCGGGCGCCCAGGCCCACGGGCCGGATTCCAAATTCTTCGCCAGAGGCCATGATGGCGTCCCACACCTTTTGGGCATCTTCGGGGGCGGCAAAATAGACCTCAAATCCGAGTTCGCCGGTGTATCCGGTCCGGGACACGATCATGTCTGTGCCGGCGACCCTGGCGCGGACGAAAGAATAGTAGGGAAGAGAAGAAAGATCGGCGTCGGTGAGCTTCTGGAGCGTCTCGAGGGACCGGGGACCCTGGACGGCGAGGAGCGAGGTACGGTCGCTTCTGTCCTCGACGGAGACATCCAGGGAACCGATATTCGACGTGATCCAGTCGAAATCCTTGGCAATGTTCGATGCATTCACGACCAGCATGAACCGGTCGCCAAGGTGATAGACGAGCAAATCATCCACGATGCCGCCGTCGGGGTAGCACATGGCGGAATACTGTACCTTGCCTGAAGAAAGGCGGGAGGCGTCGTTCGTCGTCATCCTCTGGACGAGGGGGAGCATATCGCGCCCCCGGATTTCGAACTCCCCCATGTGGGAGACATCGAAGAGTCCCACGGCGTTGCGGACAGTTTTATGTTCTTCGATGATGCTCGAGTACTGCACGGGCATCTCGTACCCGCCGAATTCGACGATCTTCGCCCCGAGCTTCTGATGAATTGCGTAAAACGCCGTTCTCTTCACGCCTGTCGCTCAGCTTTTCAGTTTTTTCCAGTCGGAGAGGAATCTTTCAAGCCCGATGTCGGTCAGGGGATGCTTGATGAGCGCCGTGATCACCGCGAACGGCATCGTGCCGATATGGGCGCCCATCAGAGCGGCCTGGACCACATGCATCGGGTGGCGGATGCTTGCGACGAGCACCTGAGTGTCAAATCCGTAGTTCCGGTAAATGGTGAGGATCTGCTCGATAAGGCTCATGCCATCGGAGCTTATGTCGTCGAGGCGTCCGACGAACGGGCTGACTATGTAGGCTCCCGCTTTCGCGGCAAGCAGGGCCTGATTAGGCGAGAAGCAGAGGGTCACGTTGGTCCGGATGCCTTCGGACTTGAAGCACCTGACCGCCTTGAGCCCTTCCTTTATGAGAGGGACTTTGACGACGATATTGTCATGGATTTTGGCGAGCTCCCTCCCTTCCCGCAGCATCCCCTCGAGCTCGGTGGAGACGACCTCGGCGCTGATATCTCCCTTCACGACATCGCAAATCTCCCGGAGGAGCTCCTTGAAATTCCTCCCTTCCTTCGAAACGAGGCTCGGGTTCGTGGTGACTCCGTCGAGGATGCCCATGCTGGCGGCCTCCTTGATTTCGTTGAGACTGGCCGTGTCAATGAAAATCTTCATTGTTGCGTCACTGGCTGAATTGTTCTGTGATATCCTTATCCTGCTTCACCGAAAAGAACCGGAATTCGGCGATGGGGACCTTGGGATCTTCCACGAGCCTGATGCGGAGAAAATACTTGAATTTCAGTTTCGTGAGCCGGCTGATCGTGCCTTCCTTGAGGTAGGCGGCCAGCGACGGATGGACGGTGAGCTCGAGCCTGAACTCGCGCAGCTCGCCCTTGAACCTTTGGATCCACCTTTCAATCTGATTGACGATGCTCGGCTTCGACTGAATGAGGCCTCCGCCGCCGCAGACCGGGCAGGGCTCGCTGAAACTGTGCAGGATATTCTGGCGGATGCGCTGGCGTGTGATCTGCACCAGGCCGATATCCGTCATGGGGAGCACGGTCACCTTGGCCCTGTCCCTCCGAAATTCCTTCCGGAGCTCGTCATAAACTTTTTTCTTGTTCCGTTCATCCTCAAGATCGATGAAATCGACCACGATGATGCCGCCGTTGTCCCGGAGCCGGAGCTGGCGGCAGACTTCACGGGCGGCCTCGAGGTTGGTGCGGAGGGAATTCAGCTCCTGCTCGCGCTTGGCGGCGTAGCGCCCGCTGTTCACATCGACGACGAGCATGGCCTCGGTCTGCTCGATGATGATATATCCGCCGCTCTTCAGCCATACCTTGCGGCTGAGGGCTGTGGCGATCTCCTTCTCGATCCCGTAGAAGTCGAAGACGGGCTCTCGCCGGGTATAGAGCTCGATCTTGTCGACGAGTTGAGGGGAGACCTGCTTGACATAGGTGCGGATCTCCTTAAAAAGCTTCTTGGAATCAGTCACCACCCGTTCGATCGAATCGGTGAAGAGATCCCGGATGACGCTCGAAGTTGTCGCCATGTCCTTGTAGAGGAGGGCGGGGGCCTGCTCGGTCTTGATGTTTTTTTCGATATCCCGCCACGTCTGTATGAGACTCTCGAGATCCTGTTTCAGGACAGCCTCCTCCTGTTCCTGGGCGACCGTGCGGATGATGACCCCGAAGCCTTCGGGAAGCATGCTCCGGACGATCCTGCGGAGGCGTCGCTTCTCCTTAAAATTCGTCACCTTCTTTGAGACCCCGACCTTCCCGTCGAAGGGAAGGAGGACGAGGAAACGGCCCGGGAGTGATACCTCGGAGGTGACGCGCACCCCCTTCTTGCCGACAGGCTCCTTGGTGACCTGAACGATGATATCCTGGCCCCGTTTCAGATCGGGGGTGGGGATATGGCGACCGTTATCCCGTCCGCCGCCCCGCCGCGGTGGGGGAGGCTGGACCTGGCTCGGGGCCGGTTTCGGCGCTATCTGGACTTGTGCAGTTTGGTCGTCCGGGGGGGGTGGAGGCTGAGGGGATTCTTCTTCGTCGGAATCGTCGTCGAGATCGACGTCTGAGTCGTCGTCGACGAGCGAGGCGTAATCGCCGAAGGTACTTCCGATGTCAGAAAAGTGAAGAAAGGCGTCTTGCTTAAGTCCGAGATCGATGAATGCCGCCCTGATGCCCGGCATTACTTTTGCAACCTTCCCCATGTGGATGTCGCCGACCATCCTTTCTTTTTCTGGGGTTTCGACGTAGAGCTCGGCTAGGCGCTTATCCTCCGTTATCGCGATGCGTGTTTCGTCGCCGGCGGTGTTGATGATGATTTCTTTTCTCAAAATTTCGTTCCTCCGAACCCGCAATCGGCGGCCGTATCTTCTGACGCAGCGATTGGGGGTTCAATAAAATGTTTAGGGCACTACTGCAACGACGCCCGCGGTTCGGTGCCGGGGCGAAGTCTTGGAACGAAATGAGCTGATTCCCTAAAGGAGAAAAAAATCTTAGCTGTTCGAGGCTCAAGATCGTTGACCAGAGACCTGTTGCGAAATGGATTAACATGAAGAAAAACTCGTGATTACTCCCATTTTTACGGGAAATTCGAACCAACCTGATTTAAAATAATAAAATTTGTGCCGGATTGCAAGAATCTCTTGAACACCCTCCCCCACGTGGGGGGGGTGGAAAAGAAGAGGCCAAGCTTCCCTGCGTCACACGGGATTGACTTTCTACCGTTGCTTCCTTCCGGACCTGGCGGGGTTTGAAAGATTCCCGTTGCGCAGGACTTGGCCTCGAGCAACGTGCTGAAATCGCCCGGGGGGATTTCAGGCGGTCACGCGGCGGATCGCCGACAGGAGGCTGTCCAGATCGTACGGTTTTGTGAGGTAATCGTTCGCCCCGTTCTTCACCGCTTCAAGGGCGACGGAGAGATCGTCGACCGCCGTCAGCATGATGATGCGGCCCTCAAGCTTATGTTCCCTGATGTATTTCAGGACTTCGATGCCGCTCATCCGGGGCATCCGGATATCGAGCAGCACGACATCAAACTTCCCCTTCTTGAGAGATTCGACGCAGGTATCGCCGTCGTCCGCCGTTTCCACGGAGAATCCTTCTGCCTGAAGCTGGTCCCGGACGAGGAGCCTGAGATTTTCCTCATCGTCGACATACAGGATACGGGTTTTCATAATATTCCTTGGTTAAAAGTGTGATTGCTACTGGTGTGCGTGCTCTGCTGCGGTAGGAAAATGGTGTATCGTTTTTTCCCATTTCAGCTCCTGCTTGCCGAGGAGAGATTTTATGAAAAAGAACAGAGCGCGGCCTGTCGCACTGAAATTAATGATATTGGAGATGGGGAGCCGGACGATGCTCAGGACCGCCGCCCAGACGCCGTAAACGCGGCGCACGGTGATGAAACGATGCGCGCAGCGCCAGACCATGAGGGCACTGTCGATCACGACGAGGTACCAGAGGACGGTCCCTTTCACCACTATAGGGGGAAGCTGAGCATAGGCGGCCAGGCCGAATCGTATCGACTCGTACACGATGAGGTACGAGATGACGACATAGGCAAAGAAGTTGATGGCATTGGCCAAGATCGCTTTCCGGTCCCGGTAAAGAACGAACCGGAACTTTGCGTCGCCGCGCCAACCGACCGACTTCCAGGATTGAAGGCATATCCCGGTCACCCATCGGCTTTTCTGCCGGATGGACGCCTTCATCGAGTGGGGGAAGAACCCTCTCGTCGCGCAGTTGATCCCGAACGGCTTGTAGGCGAAGAGAAGATTCGCCTTTCCGAGGGCGAGGCGAAGCGCGAGGTCATAGTCTTCGGTGAGCGACGCGGCCCTGAAGATGTTCCTGGCATACGAGGTGCCGACAAATTCGATGATCCAGCGGTTGAACGCCGTACCGACGCCGGCCGAAGGGACGAACCCGCTGAAATGCTGGCGGACGAAGAGGTCTTTCGTGTGGTATTCGGCAAATTCATCGCAATAGGTCCAGTGGACCAGGTTCGCATGATTCGTATAGAGGGGGAACACCGGCATCTGCACCATGTCGTAATCCGGGATCAGCGCATTGTGGATTTTGAGAGACATCGGGTGGATCACGTCTTCGGCGTCGTGCATGACGATGATATCGTATCTCACGCCGGTCTTGTTTTCCCAGCGGAGCATCCCCTCATGGATCTGATTGAGATTATCAGCCTTTGTCGTCGGACCCGGATTGCTTGAGATGACGGCGTGAATGTTGGGAAAGCGCTTGCTGATCTCCTCCACCTTCATGATGGTTTCCGGGTCGTTCGGATAGACCCCGACAAACATGTCATAGTTCTGGTATTGCACCGTCCGGCAGGCGTTGATGAGCATCTTGTCGATGATTTCATACTCGTGCCAGGCAGGCACGAATATGGCGATCGGCTTTTCGGGCGCCCTGGCGATGGTTTCGGGCGAATCGTAGCGCACCTTGTTAAACTTTTTCCGCATGAACAGATGGTGCAGCCAGTAGTAGATGTCGACGAAGACGTCGTCGAATCCGCTCAGAAGGAGAAAGGAAGCCACGACGAACGTGGCGATGTAGAGCGACGGATACGATCCCCTGAAAAACTCGACGAGCCAGTCAAGCATAGGTCAGAAGGTCTGGTCGAAGATGATGAAGAGGCGGAAGCTGTTGTAGTACCGGTCGTAGGGGGGCGCAGGGTCTCCCGCATCCAGGTAATATCCCCGATGGTATTCTCCGATGAGGTAAAGGCCCCAGGAGATGTTCGGGACGAAGCGCGCGCCGAGGGCGCCCTCGATGATGTTGTTGTAGTACTCCTTCTGGGTGTCGCGGACAAGGCCCCCCTTCAGGTATGCGTCGGCAACCGTCCTCCACACTTCCAGCACGCGGAGTCCGCCCTTTGCCTGGAGGTAGGCGATCGTGTTATCGAACCGCGAATAGTACCCGACCGAGGAATAGAGATCCGCGATGGGGGCCATCGGGGAGCGGAAGTCGGAATGAAGGGTGAAGGGGGCATAGATCCCGTTCCCATAGACCGCCGCGGCGCGAAAATCGCCCCTCACGGCCGAACGGTTCGCCCGGTCGATGAGATCGAATGCCACGCCCTGCTGGACGCTCGCCTGGAACCCGGTGAATGGTTTAACCTTCAGCCCGAGACCCAGGATAAGGGCGTTGTCGGAGAAGAGAGAGGGCGCGAGGCCTCCGCTCGATCGCGCATCCCCCGAAACGTCTGCGAAGCCATAGGCGCTCATGATGTGATCGTCGGTGAGATACGCGCCGCGCTGGAGCGACGCCTGGTAAAAGGAAGTTTCCCACCGCGTGTCGTAGTACGGGGAAGCATAGATCCGTGTCCACCATCCCGCCTCGGCCGGTGAGAGCGCGTCCAGTTCCGCCTGGGCGGCGTCCCTGATATCGGGGCTTGGACTCGCCGCGAGCCGCTGATAAAGCAGCTTCGCCTCCCGCCCGCGGTTTAAAGCGGAAAGCCAGTAGGCGATCTGAAGTTTTGTCGTATCCGAAGGCTGAAGGCTATCGGCGGCCGAGAACTGCTGGACCGCCAGCTCGTCCCTTCCGCCGCTATGGTAAAGGTATCCCAGCTGCTTGTGCACCATAGCATTGGAGGGATCGATGGCAATGGCCTGCTCAAAGTATTTTTCGGCGCCGGGCGTGCCTGTCCTCACCATGGAGTATCCGCGGGCGAGGAAGGTCCCGAGGGAATCGATCACAGTCTGTGCGCCGGCGGGTTTACCCGGCCCGAGCAGCAGAAGGAGAATCGCCCATGGAGTTATGGGAAATCGGCTGGCCATTCAGTGTGGTTGCGAGATAAGCCCCGAAGGATGCCCGGGGCCAGGTTTTGACGTAAAAAACATACGAAAATTTACGCCCCCAAACAAGTACCCTTGCATCTGGTCCTGAAAATTCATACAATGGGGCCACCTCCCGGATTTTTCTACGCTCACTCGAAGGAAGAAGGAATGAAAGAGACAGTCCTCGACCGGTTGCTCCGCTACGTGAAAATCGACACGCAATCGGACGAAAATTCACAAACCTATCCCAGCACTGCCAAACAGTTTGACCTCCTCAACCTGCTGGTCAAAGAGCTGAAGGAGATCGGGGCTTCGGACGTATCGATCGACAAGAACGGTTATGTGATGGCGACGATTCCCTCCAACCTCCCGGCTCCTCCTGAGAAGGGAAAGTCCCCGGTCCCGACCATCGGATTCATCTCGCACGTGGACACCTCCCCCTCGGCCAGCGGAACGAACGTAAAACCGCAGGTGATCGAATACAAGGGGGGAGATGTTGTGCTTCCGGGCGATCCTTCGATCGTGCTCCGGGTAAGCGAAAACCCCGAGCTGAAAAGGAACATCGGCAAAAAGATCGTCACAACCGACGGCACGACCCTCCTCGGGGCCGATGATAAGGCGGGGCTCGCCATCATAATGACCACGGCTCAGACGCTCCTGAATGACTCCAAAATACCGCACGGCGCCATCAGGATCTGTTTCACGCCGGATGAAGAGGTCGGCGCCGGAACGAAATATCTCGACATCAAGAAACTAGGGGCTGACGTCGCATACACCGTCGACGGCGACACTCCGGGGGAGCTCAACAAGGAAACATTCAGCGCCAACAGCGCCGTCATCACGGTCCATGGCCGGAACATCCATCCCGGCTCGGCAAAAAACATCATGGTCAACTCCCTCCGCTGCATGGCCGACGTCATCGCTCGCATGCCTAAAGACATGTCGCCGGAGACCACCGAGGGGTATGAGCCCTACATTCACCCGCATACCCTGAAAGGAGAGGAAGAGAAGACCGTGCTCAATATCCTGTTGAGAGATTTTGATACATCCGGTCTCGACCTCCTGGAAAAAAAGCTGAAGTCTATCATCGCCGAGGTTCAGCCCCTCCATCCGAGGGCACGGATCGAGCTGGAAGTGAAGGAGACATATCGGAACATGAAAGAGGGGGTTCTGAAAGATCCCCGTATCACCGAATGCATGTGGGAGGCGACGAAACGTTCCGGGATGGAGCCGAAGTGGGTGCCCATCCGCGGGGGAACAGACGGATCGAAGCTCACAGCCATGGGTCTCCCCTGCCCGAACATTTTCACGGGGGGTCAGAACTATCACGGGAAGACCGAGTGGGCATCGGTCTGGGGAATGGAGAAATCGGTCGAGACCTGCCTGAACCTTGTCAGGGTCTGGGTCGAGAAATCCCGGTAATACGGATTCCAGCAGGGAGGCAAGGGGGGATATGCCCGCGGGGAGGAGACGAAGGGCCGGGCACACCCGTAACATAATCCACCATCAAATCCCGCAGCCTGCGGTATGGTCCCCCGGAGCTTCGGGGCAGAATCCTGCGGTCAAATCCGGCCGGCTTCTGACGACGAATCGTTAGTTGAATCCCACAAGAATTTTTGTGTAATTAGGCATCACTCGATAACACAATAACAGGAGCTAGGACATGCAAGTCTCGGCCACGACGAACGGCCTCCCGGAGAACGCCTATAAGGAGCTAAAGGAGGGCGAATCATACACACCTGTCATGGAGCCCACGCGCCATTATCCGGAAGTCACCGGGTGGTCCGTCGCGTGGGGGATGGTCATGGCGGTCCTCTTTTCGGCGGCGGCGGCGTACTCGGGACTGAAAATCGGCCAGGTATTTGAGGCAGCTATCCCGATCGCCATTCTTGCCGTCGGCCTCTCGGCGATAGCCAAGAAGCCGAACGCCCTCGGGCAGAACGTCATCATACAGTCGATCGGCGCCTGCTCCGGCGTCATCGTTGCCGGGGCAATTTTCACCATCCCGGCCCTCTACATCCTCGATCTTCCCGCAAGTTTTTTCAAAGTCTTTATGGCATCGTGTATGGGGGGATTTCTTGGCATCCTCTTCCTCATACCGTTCCGGAAATACTTTGTGAAAGACATGCATGGGACGCTCCCCTTCCCCGAGGCGACAGCCACCACCGAGATTCTCCTTGCGGGGGAGAAGGGAGGAAAACAGGCCGGGGTCCTCGTCGTTGCGGGGATCATCGGAGGGCTTTTCGACTACCTCTTCAGCGCCTTCGGGCTCTGGGCAGAAGTCATCACGTCCCGGATGTTTTCCTATGGTGAAGCGCTGGCGACGAAGGTCAAGATGGTGGGGAAGGTTGATGTCTCGGCAATGGTGTTCGGGCTCGGGTATATCATCGGTGTAAAATACTCGGCCATCATCGCCGCGGGCTCGTTCCTCTCCTGGTTCGTGCTCGTGCCGCTCTTCAACTATGTCGGCTCCGGGCTGGCTGCGCCGCTCGGTGCGACGGCGACAAAGCTGATCGCCCAGATGAGCGCGGAAGAGATTTTCCGCAGCTATGTGCGTCAGATCGGGATCGGGGGAATCGCCATGGCGGGCATCATCGGCATCATCCGGTCATCGAAAGTCATCGCCGGGGCGTTCAAGCTTGCGGCCGGAGAGATTTTCGGAAAACGGTCGGCAGGCAGCGACGGCGAGATCAGGTGGCAAACAGATCTCCGGATGGTATACGTCGCGACCTTCATTCTGCTCACATCGCTCCTCATTTTTGCGTTCTTCTACGGGACGGTCGTCTCCAGCTTCTCCCACGCGGTGGTCGGGCTTCTCATCGTCCTTGTCGTGTCATTCCTTTTCACGACGGTCGCAGCCAACGCCACGGCGATCGTCGGGACGAACCCAGTATCCGGCATGACTCTGATGACGCTCATCCTCTCATCGGTCGTCCTGACGAGCATCGGGCTTTCCGGGCCGGCAGGAATGGTGAGCGCGCTCATCATCGGCGGCGTGGTCTGTACGGCGCTTTCGGTCGCCGGCGGGTTCATCACAGATTTGAAGATCGGCTACTGGCTCGGCTCGACGCCGAGGAAGCAGGAATCCTGGAAGTTCCTGGGCGTGCTCATCTCGGCGGCGACCGTCGGAGGAGTCATTTACGTGCTCAACCAGACCTACGGGTTCAAGGGGCCTCAGGCGATGGTGGCACCCCAGGCAAACGCCATGGCCGCCGTCATCCAGCCGCTCATGTCTAATGTTGCAGCTCCGTGGCTGCTCTACGCCGCCGGGGCGGTGATCGCGCTCATCCTCACGATGGTGAAGATACCCCCGCTTGCCTTCGCCCTGGGCATGTACATCCCGCAGGAGCTGAACACCCCGCTTGTCTTCGGAGGATTGGTCGCATGGTGGGTGACGAGCCGGTCGACCGACCCGAAGGTCAACAACGCCCGGCTTTCACGGGGAACGCTGATTGCCTCCGGATTCATCGCCGGGGGATCGCTCCTCGGCGTCTTGCATGCCTTTTTGAAATTCGTCGATCAGCAAAAGCCGATCGGCTACGCAAACCTGTTTCTCACCGGCTGGGCCGAATCGCACGGCGCTGAGATCATCGGGATGCTCATGTTCGGGCTCCTGATCGCGTATACCGTATGGGATTCCATGAGGGCCAAAGACTAGAGGAGTACCCGTCCCGATGAGTCCGGGGATTGTGGCGGCCCTGCTGCTTTCCGTTTTCGCACGCGGGGCGCCGCCCGACGAGACCGTCGTCTCCCGGTTTCTCCGGTACGCGAAGATCGACACCCAGTCGAGGGAGGATGCCGACGGGACGCCCAGCACCGACAAACAATTCACCCTTGCCCGTCTTCTCGTCGCGGAGCTGAAGGATCTGGGTCTATCGGACGCGGCGGTCGATGAGCACTGTTTCGTGTATGCGACCCTTCGCAGCAATCTTCCGGAAGACCAGGCGATAAAGATACCGGTCATCGGCCTTATCTCGCATATGGACACATCGCCGGAAGTGTCGGGAGCCGGGGTGAATCCCGTTCTCCACCGGGATTATCAGGGAGAGGAGATAATACTTCCCAACGATACGACGCGGCGGCTGAGCGTCAGCAGGAACCCGCATCTGAAGGACGCCATCGGGAGCGATCTGATCACCGCCGACGGGCGGACTCTGCTCGGCGCGGATGACAAGGCAGGCATAGCGGAGATCATGACTGCGCTGCAAGTCATGGTGAGGGATCCTGCGATCAAGCACGGCACGGTCGCAATCGCTTTCACTCCGGACGAAGAGACGGGGACGGGTATCGCCCTTTTCAATCTGAAAAAATTTGGCGCCCGGTACGCCTACACGGTCGATGGGGGGCCGACGGGAGAGATCAACGAGGAATCGTGGAATGCGGAGACGGCGACAATCACCTTCCGCGGCAAGAACACGCATCCCGGGACTGCCAAGGGAATAATGGTTAACTCGATGTACGCGGCGGCGGAGTTTTTGCGAGAAATTCCGGAGAGGATGAAGCCGGAGATGACCGAGAAGCGGGAGGGCTTCATCCATCCGGACCGCGGCTCGCTCGGCGTAGAAGAATCGCGCCTGACGGTCATTCTCCGGAATTTCGAAAAACTCGACGCCGAGCGCGCCCTTCTCGCGTCAATCCGCGACTCGACCGTGCGCCTTTTCCCCGGGACGTCCATCGATCTAACGTTCACGCCCGGATACAGCAACATGAAGACAGTCCTCGACAGCGTGCCCTTCGTTGTCGACTATGCTGTTGAGGCCTGCCGGAGGGCTGGGGTGAGCCCGGCGGTTGTGCCCGTGCGGGGAGGAACCGACGGATCAGACCTGAGCGCCATGGGCCTTCCCTGCCCCAACATTTTCACCGGAGGAGACAATTTCCACGGAAAACTCGAATGGGTTTCGGTCCGCGGGATGGATAGATCAGTGCAGGTTCTTCTGAACCTCATAGAAATCTGGAGGGAAAAAAACAGCTAGGCCCTTCGTAAAATCACTGCAGGGAGGCAATCATGCGTTTCATCATCGTTCTTACCTTTCTCATCACGGCCCGCTGCACGGCCCAGAGGATTTTTCTTGAAGACTTCGACATTGCCGTGCCTCCCTCGCTTCCGGCGGGCTGGCAAACGACCGCCAACCGGCTGCCGGGGGGAGATTTCACGACGACTGCCTCCGTGCCACGCTCCGATTCGAACGCCGTCCTCAGCACAAACGCGACCATTGCTCAGGCCCTCGTCTCCCCGTCGATTGAATTCGTGGGGAAGGAGGCAGACAGCCTCCTTTTCTACGAGCGGCGTTCGGGCACGCACAACTCGGGGGTTCTCGTCGAGATCTCTCTCGATGGGGGAGCGACGTTTCCGCTCCGAGTCGGCGATACGCTGCGAAACCCCGGAAACACCGCTTACGTCGCGCGCAGACTGAAACTCCCTGCGTCGTTGAACGATCAGCGCGGCGTACGCTTCCGCTGGCGGGTCGTAGGGAATGGCACAGGTTCGACCGGAACTCTTAGGTTTGACGACATCGCCGTTACGGCCAGAGCCTGGTTTGATATCGGTATCAGACGGATTATCTTCCTGCCCCGGTTTCCGGCAGCCGGAGATTCGACATACGTCAGGGCGACCGTTGAAAATGACGGCCGAGACGAGATCAGAAATTTCGACGTAGAGTTTTATGTCGACCGGAACGGCGATTCGCTCCCCGACCCCGGAGAACGATTTTCAGCTCCCGTGGTCCAGCGAGATCTCTTTCCGGGCGACACCGTCGAGGTCGACGCCCTCCTCCGGGATCTCACCTACGGGGTCATGATTGTCATGGCAAAAACGTCGCTCGCGGAAGACCAAAATCCTGGGAACGATCTCGTAGTCGAAAAACTGCAGGTCGGATTGCCGAAAAATTCCCTTATCATCAACGAAATCATGTACGCTCCGAAAGCGGGGGAACCGGAATGGCTGGAGCTTTTCAACAGTTTCCGCGAAACCGTCGATTTGAGGAGCTGGAGGATCAGCAACAGGAATACGGAAAGCCGTTATACGATCTCGGCTGCGACGGCGCCATTGGTGCGCGGGGGCTACATCGTCATCACAAAAGATACGGCGCTCTTCCGATCGGCGCATTCCTATTTCTCCGGAAAGATGGTTCAGTCGGTTGCGATGCCGACATTTTTATTCAATAACTCGGGCGATGCCGCAGTGATCATCGACCCCCGCGGCGCGGTCACAGACAGCACCCGCTACAGCCCTTCCTGGGGGGGCGGTCACGACGGGCGCTCCCTCGAGCGGATCGAACCGGAAGGCTCATCGACCGATTCGTCAAACTGGGCCCCGAGCGGGGATTCATCCGGAAGTACGCCCGGGAGGCAGAATTACCGAACGCCGCTCGAACTCGATCTGCAGGCAGTAAGGATTATGCCAGACCCGGCCGATCCGCAACAGGTTGATCTTACGGTCCGGAACACGGGCCGGAGGCCAGTGAGCGGGTTCTCCGCCAACTTTTATGCTGACGCTAATGAAGATTCCCTCCCCGGCCCGGGCGAGCTCATTGACGGCAAAGTCATCAAAGATACGCTCCTGCCGCGGGATACCCTGGTTGTTCAGTTCAGCCCTGGGAATCTCTCCGGAGGACGAAAGCTGATCATCGGGACGGTCGAATTTTCGGGTGACATGCGCCCGTCGGACAATGAAGCATTCGGCTTACTGAATTCGGGTTTCCCGCCCCGCACGCTCGTCATCAACGAAATAATGTACGATCCCCTCCCCGGAAGATCGGAATACATCGAATTATTCAATCTGTCGGATTTCCCGGTCGACATCCGCGACTGGAAAATGGCGGACGGGCGCGACACCGCGGCCGGTGCCACTTCGCACACCCTGAGCAGGCAAAGACACACGATCGGGCCCCATGAATACCTCGTGGTCGCATCCGATTCGTCTCTCTTTGTCGAGTATCCTTATCTCAGCCAAAATCCAACGCACGTCATCATACGGCGGTCGGGCCTCAGCCTGAATAACGAGGGGGATGATATATTCCTCCTCGATCTCACGGGAAGGGCGATCGACAGCCTCCACTACCTGCCGAGCTGGCACAATGCCGAAGTTGACGACCCCCGGGGGCGTTCGCTCGAACGCATCAACCCTTACATCGAAAGCAACGGCGCCGGAAACTGGAGCACGAGCGCGGCTCCCGCCGGGGGAACGCCGGGGCGGCAGAATTCACTATTTGAGCTTGTTGTACCGCTGCGGGGATCCCTCTCGGCGGCTCCAAATCCCTTCTCGCCTGATTGGGACGGAACGGACGACGCATGCATAATACAGTACAATTTGGCCTCATCCGCCGCATTCGTTCGCGCCCGCATCTTCGACGCGACCGGGAGACTGATCCGCACGCTCATTGAGGGTGGACCGAGCGGATCTCATGGTGAAATTATCTGGGATGGGTTCACCGATGAGAGGCGGCGGGTGAGGATGGGAATTTACATTCTCGTGTTTGAGGCCCGAACCGCGGCGGGAACCGAGCTTGAGACCATGAAATCCGTGATCGTCGTGGCTTCAAGGCTGTGAGACCATTCTCGGCAATCTGTTCATAATAGAATCGTTAGATCAGGATAATCCCATTCCTCTCAGTCCACACTATTGGGATAGAAATGCCGGGGATCGTACCGTGTCACCAGAATCTTGCCGAAACCCCCTTGCGGGAGGGAAAACGATCCTTATGCCTTAAGTCGGCGTTGCGCCAACGAGGGGATTCCCCCGGTAGCAATACGACGCAGTCAATCTTTTTTGGGTGGGGTTTTGGGCTTCTCTGGTGGAGGAGGTGAAGATGCATCCGAAGACTTCGGAGAGTCCGGCTTTGGATCGGACTTCTTTGTCTCGGACTTCTTTGTCTCGGGGGATGGGGAGTCGGGGGACTTCGGGGGTTTCTTGTAATCGGTGAGATAAAATCCGCTGCCTTTGAACAGCAGACCCGCCCCTCCTCCGATGATCCGGACCAATGCTGGTTTCTTGCACGAGGGGCAATCCCTGAGAGGGCTTTCAGATATTTTCTGAAGCTCCTCGAATTCATGCCCACACTCTTTACATTTGTAATGGTATGTGGGCATTTTCTCCTTTCGAGCGAGGGTGATTATCGACCATGGTTGCATTCTCCGGCGATCAGGCACATCGTTCTCAAAATCCTCCCGCAAGTTTTCCGAATCCCCGCTTAAGCCGGGCAAGCGCCTTCTCAAGTTCCTTCATCGACGCCGCAAAAGATATCCGCACGTGATTCCGTGTGCCGAAGGAGCTACCGGGCACGAGGGCCAGCTGCTCTTCGTCGAGAAAGTAATGGCAGAGATCAACATCATCCTTGATGAGCTTTCCGTTCGCGCGCTTCCCGACGAACGAACTGACCGAGGGAAAGAGGTAAAATGCGCCTTGGGGGTTCAGCACATCGAACCCGGGAATTTTCGACAATTCAGAGATGAGAAAATCCCGGCGTTTGAGGAATTCCTTCACCATGATATCGACATCGGAGCACGGCGCTCTGAGCGCGGCAGCGGCGGCCCGCTGAGCGATCGATGTGGCGTTGGATGTCACCTGGCTCTGTACCTTTGCTGCCGCCTGAGCGATCCCGGCAGGCGCGCCGAGAAACCCGATACGCCATCCCGTCATCGCATAGGCCTTCGAGACCCCGTTCACGGTGATGACCTGGTCCTTGATCTTCTTGATGCTCCCGATGCTGAAATGTTTCGCCCCGTAGATGACTTTCTCATAAATCTCATCCGAGATGACATAGATTCCGCTGTCCGCGACCACCTCAGCGAGTTCCTCCGTCTCCCCCTGAGAGTAGACGCTCCCGGTCGGGTTTGAGGGGGAATTCAGGATAAGGGCCTTCGTTTTCGAATGGGTGGCCTGTCTGAGCTGCCGGGCGGTGAGCTTGAACCGCGAACTCTGGTCTGTGGGCACGACCACAGGGGTCGCGTCCACAAGCTTCACCATTTCAGGATAACTCACCCAGTACGGCGACGGGATGATAACTTCGTCCCCCCGGTTGCAGATCGCCTGAAGCGCATTATAAATTGAGTGTTTCGCCCCTGTCGAAACAAGGATCTGGGACGGCTCGAAGTGCAGGTCATTGTCGCGCTCGAATTTTTTCACAATTTCCCCAATCAGCTCCGGGATTCCCTGGTTGGCCGTGTAGTGAGTAAAATTCTCATCGATCGCCTGGATGGCGGCCATCTTGACGTGAGGCGGAGTCGGGAAATCGGGCTCTCCCGCGGTGAGATTTACCACATCGGCGCCCGATTCGCGCATGGTGCGTGCGATCTGGGTCAGGGCGAGAGTCTGGGATTCTTCCAGCTGCTGGACTTTAAGGGAGAGCGATTTCATTTCCGGTCGAGACCGCGCATCTTCTTCCGCAGTTCCCTCTGGACGGCCGGGGGCACAAATTCCGCGACGTCCCCTCCAAGCAACGCGATCTCCCTCACGATGCTCGAGTTCAGGTAGGTGTACTTTTCGTGCGGCATGAGAAAGACGGTGGCGATTCCGGAGTCGAGCTTTCGATTCGTGAGGGCCATCTGAAACTCGTACTCGAAATCCGACACCGCCCGAAGCCCCCGCACGACCGCCGAGGCCTTCTTCCTCCGTGCAAAAGAGACGAGAAGGCCGTCGAAGCTCTCCACGGAGACATTTCGATAGGGCTTGATGGCTTCACGGATCATTCGGACCCGCTCAGCGGATGTAAAAAGCGGCGTCTTTGTGCTGCTGCTGCGTGCGACCGTGACAATCACTTTCGAGAATATTTCGCTTGCACGCTCGATGACGTCGAGATGCCCGAAAGTGATGGGGTCGAACGTTCCCGGATAGAGAGCGATCTTCATGGGATGGGCGCCTGAGACTGCGACGGATACGTGAAAAAGCTGATATGGGTGTTCCCGAATTCCCTTCGCTCGCTCAGCCGGAACTCGGAGGAGGTCTGAAATCGTGTCTGCTTTGCATGCTCAATGATAAGGAATCCGCCGCTGGCGAGCAACTTGTGGCCAAAAATCATTTGCGGGATCTCTCCCATCCTCTCGTACTGGTAGGGCGGGTCGGCAAAGATGAGTTGGAATGTCTCCCCGCTCCTGGCGATGAAGGCTTCTGCATCGCTCTGGACGAGGGTGCAATCGTCCGAGCAGCCAAGGAGCCCGGCATTCGACTCAATGGCCTCGAGCGCGGCCGGCGAATCGTCGACGAACACCGCAAGCAGGGCGCCGCGGCTCAGGGCTTCGAGCCCCAGGCTGCCGCTGCCTGCGAAGAGATCAAGGACGCGGGCGCCTGAGAGGCTGAGCCGGTTTTGCAGCATGTTGAATATCGAGCCCTTCACCCTGTCTGTCGCCGGGCGGATCTGCGGGCCATCGATCGAGGATATTCTTCTCCCCTTGTATTTTCCCGTAATGATCCTCACCGCCGACGGAGCGCGATCCCCGCACAGGGGGCAAGGTGGTGCACTTTCCCTGAAAATCGGTCAAAAGGCTCACACGGCGAGACATCGACCGAGCGGCGGAAGGGATTCACGAGCGTGACCGGGAGCCCGAGAGATTCGGCCAGCGTATCCCTGAATTCAGGCGACAGGGAAGCTCCACAGCAGTAGATATCCGAGATAGGAAGCTCCGGCAGCTGTGCGCGGATCTTCTCGACGACGGCATCAGGCTTAGGGGGGAGCGCCCTCTCGTACCCGATCAGGCGTCCGTGAAACTCCCAGCCGAGTTCGGTATGGTCCGCTGATGCGCGGACGAGGGCAACCGTTTTCTCCTTTACCTCGGGGTAATTCATCAGGAGCGACGATTCGAATCCAAAGAACTGGGTATCGATCCCCGTCAGCTGAATTTTCCGATCGTGAACCGCATCCTGGATTCCGGAGATGAGCGATCTCGGGATGGAGACAACGAGAACGTCCGCCAATTGATCGCGAGCCTGCGTGCGGAGAAAATGGAGGTCACAAACGTGGGCGCTGGCATCAAATCCAGGGCGTACATTGCCCAGCTCCCATGCGACGTGCTCGTCCTGTTCTGACCGGGTCAGTGAAGTGTCAATCGGAAACGAGTGCAGGAAGAGCGAACTCTCTTCAAGGGCCACCGACACGCGGGAGACTTTTTTCACAATTCGGACCTGGGGGTCGGTCAGGCCGCGGAGAAACCATAGCGGCGTTTCATCCCGGCGCTCGTCCTCCTGGAGATGGAGAAGACGGAATTCCCCTTCACGCTTTTCGAAAACGGCAAGCTGGGCTCGCCCTTCTGCTGCACTCAGTCCGGCCACATATTCTCTTCCCATGGCCTTACTTCTCCACCCTGCAGAGGGGCCGGAGGCGCTCAAGTTTCTTGGGCCCGATCCCTTTGATCCTCGAGAGTTCATCGACGGAAGAGAATTTTCCGTGATCCTTCCGGTAGAGAATGATCTTTTCGGCAGTGACTTCTCCGATACCCGGGAGAGCGATGAGCTCGGCCTTTGATGCCATATTGAGATCCAGCGGATGATCCTTGTCTGCATGAGCCCGGGCGGAGTCGCCCGGAAAACGCGGCATCAGATTCCGGGCCGGCCACGGAGCGGGCGGGGAGGTATCGATTGCGGACGAGAGTGCCGCAAATTCCGAATCGGACGCTGTATAATCGAAGGCGACAGGAGGTCCGCTCCCGGAACGGAGAGTTTTCACCCCGATCCCGAAGATAAACGAGACGACGAGAAAGAGCACAACCCGGCTCTCCGTCCTGGTGAACCCAAACGTCCGGTTAAACTTCTCGAAAAGACGCATCGACTAGAGATTGTCCTTCAGTCTCTCAAAATAACTCTTGTCGGAATGTGCGGACCGATCTCCCTCCCGTGGCTTGATATTCTCGCTCTTGGCAATCGTTTTCAGGTGCTCTTTATCCTCCTTTGAAAGGCGGGTCGGAATCCAGACGTTCACCCGGACGAGCTGGTCGCCGCGGCCTCCCCCATTGAGCCCTGGAATTCCCCTGTCCCGCATTCGGAGGATTTTGCCAGACTGAGTGCCCGCTTCAATTTTGAGCCGGGCTCGCCCGTTCAGGGTCGGGATTTCAAGCTCAGTCCCGAGTGCGGCATCGGTGAATGGCACAAGGACGTCAAGGATGACATCGTCTCCGTTCCGGGTGAAGAGCGTGTGGGGCTCTTCCTCGATGATGACGAGGAGATCGCCGGGGGGGCCCCCCCGTTGTCCGGCATTGCCCTGGCCTCGAAGGGGAATATAGTTGCCCTCCGAAACCCCAGGCGGGACATTGACCTTGATCGTCGTCTCTCCCTGCACGCGCCCCTCTCCTCCGCATGTCGGACAGCGATCCTTGATTATGCGGCCCTCCCCGTTACAATTGGAGCATGTCGTGATATTGACGAACTGTCCGAACACGGAGCGCGACACCTGGCGAACTTCGCCTGTTCCGCCGCAGACAGGGCATGAGATTCTCGAAGCACTTGAGCGGGCGCCGGTGCCATCGCATGTTTCGCACGTCTTCCACCTCTTGACCTTCAACTTCTTTTCCACCCCGGAAGCGATTTCTTCCAGCGTCAGGGGAAGGCGAATCTTGAGGTCGGACCCGGGCGTGCCCGTATGGGACCGCCCCCGTGAACGCGCTTTGCCTCCTGCAAAGACTTCCTCGAAGATGCCGCCGCCGAAGCCTGATCCGAATATATCGTTGAAACTCGAAAAAATGTCATTGATGTTGGTGTAGCCATGGTAGTCGGAGCCCGGTCGCATTCCTTCGTGACCAAATTGGTCGTATCGCCGCCGTTTCTCGGTATCGCTCAGGACCTCGTAAGCCTCGGCGGCCTCCTTGAATTTTTCTTCAGCCTCCTTGTTATTGGGATTGCGATCGGGATGATATTTCAGGGCTGCCTTACGGTACGCCTTCTTTATCTCATCCGGGTTCGCCGTCCGCGAAACTTCCAGTATATCGTAGTAGTCTCTTTTCCCCATTAAGCTAGCATGCGAGTGGTTCAGTCACGTTCATCGGCCGGTTTCATCGGACTCGCCGTTCCGCTTGTCATCCGGGCGTTCCACGCCGACGGAGTCGGCCGAGACGACCACTTTAGCGTGACGTATGACTTTGCCATGGAGCGTGAATCCTTTCTCGATCTCTTCGATCACCGTGTGGGGGGGAAAATCGGATCGCGGAACCTGCATGAGCGCATCGTGAAGATGGGGGTCGAACGCTGTTCCCACCACGTCGAAGTGCTGTAATCCCTGGGAGTCGAGTATCTTGCGGAATTTTGTATAGATCAACTCGAGTCCCTGAATGAACACGCTCTCGTTCTCTCCCGAGGCTCTCGTCGACTCCTTGCGCGCCTTCAACGATCGCTCGAGGTCGTCGATAACAGGCAGAAGTTTCAGAATCAGATCCTCGTTTGCGAATTTCACGAGCGAGGCATAATCGGCCTCCGTCCGCTTTTTATAGTTCTCGAACTCGGCCGCCTTTCTCAGGAGCTGGTTCTTATATTGCGTGAGGCTGTTTTCGAGTTCTGCCACCTTGGAGCTGAGAATGTCGATATCGCTCACGGCGGGTGTTTGTCCCTCGCCCTCGGGAGGCGGTATTGGCTCTCCTTCCGGATTCTTCTCTTTCGGGTCGTCTTCGGTCATCAGATTTGCGATCTCACCGCAGTTTTCAACAAAAACCTCATCGGAACTCTCTGAAAAATATAAATTTCAGTGCAATTTGTCAAGGAATTAAGGCCCGAGCGAAGAGAGTTCAGAGACAAAAGGAATGCACCACCTCGGTTCTCGCCGAAAGGTTTTCTTGTCTGATCAAGTTCCGCAGAGTTCGGGGGAAGATGTGAATCGAGGGATATGAACGAAGTCAATCAGCGAGTTTGATCTCTGGAAGGCACGGGGGTGTGATCCATATCACCAGCTGTAACCATTGAATACGCTGCGTTTTGAACAACACCCGCTGACCAAGTAACTGCTCCGGCTCATTTTACTCGTTTTGTGACCCAGTGGCTTGCGAATGTTGCCCTTTCTCGCGATCATACTCGAGTAATCCCTATTTACCCCACTTGTTACGAAAGCCCGAACGGCTCCCCGCCGTCTTGGCTCCCCGGTATATTCTGCCATATTCTTCGCCTTGTGGGGCGTTCACAACGCCTAGTAAAGAGAAAGTCCGTGCTGAAGCGGAAAAATATGGTCTCCCGACTCCAAGAGACTCTGGTATTATCCTACCTGAGCTCTCTCCTTTGCTTATCATCAGCGTATTCGCAGAGCATTACTAATCCGCGCACGGCCGCCGAGTTCGAAGAGGCGCAAGGCGTGGTCATCCGTTGGGATGAGAAGGAATACTACAAAATCTTCAATGCAGTGCAGACCGAAGGCTGGACGAATTACTGGACCGGGCGTTACAACGGCACTCTCTCGACCCAGTCGACCCTCGTCCGCGAGGCTCTCAACGCGGGTGTAGAGGTCTATGTCCTTGACGATACTTCTCATACCGGTAAGTACGGTCCCTACCTCTACAGTGATTACCATGTGGCCGATACTCTCGCCGCGCTCGGCATCGCGCCGTCCCCGCATCTCCACATAATTTTCTACCCCGCCCTTTCTGATGACGTCGAAAAAGTGTGGATACGCGACTGGGGCCCCTACACCATATACCGGAACGGAGTTGAATCTCCCTCCATGGCAGGACGAGATCTCGACACGACCATCAGTCAGTTTCTCGCGAAACCTTTCGTCAGCACATCCATCATGGATGGGGGAAAC
Source organism: uncultured Chlorobiaceae bacterium (assembly GCA_964410105.1). GTDB lineage: Bacteria > Bacteroidota > Ignavibacteria > UBA10030 > SZUA-254 > CAYPFY01. Next base: position 225 of record CAYPFY010000011.1, on the reverse strand, counting down.
TTTCTGACGGACGGACATGGAAGGCTCATCTGCGATGCGTTCCAAACGAATATCAATCGACCGCTTTTCGGAATCAACGATCTTATAACCGTCGCCAATTATAAGATCCACATCGACTATTACATGAAGCTGATCAACGAGGAGACGTTCATCGTCAATGAGATTCCTTATTCCAATCATGACCCGAGCGTGGATACGTTTTTCGGCGACAGCACCGCCCTCGAA
>CAYPFY010000010.1:0-139635 GCA_964410105.1 uncultured Chlorobiaceae bacterium | reverse complement strand
GGACAAGGCCCGTTCACGGGAGATGGGGGGAAGCGGGCTGGGGCTCTCTATCGCCAAATGGATCGCGGAGCTGCACAAGGGACGCATCGAGGTTGAAAGCGAGCCCTCGAAGGGAAGCACTTTCACGGTTTTCCTCCCTCTCTAAATATCGGCGCCCACCGAGAAGTAGTACTTGGGCGTCGATACCTCGCGAAGATTGAACGCCCAGGCGACATCCAGTTTCAGCAGGAATCCGAGAAAGATCATCCGGACGCCATAGCCTGTCCCCGCCAGGAGGTCCCGCATGTAAATGTTTCCCGACGTATCCCTGTCGATCCCCTTGTAATCCCTCCCCTTGGTCCAGGCGCTTCCCATGTCGAGGAAGAATGCCCCGCTCAGACTCTGGAAGAAGACCGGCAGCGGCCCCGCGCTGAAATACCCGAAGAAAGGAAAACGGAATTCGAGATTGACGAGGGCGTACTTTGTCCCCATGCGGGCGTTGTAATTGTAGCCCCGAAGCGGAATCCCCGATGTCAGGAACACGAAATCCTCGGCCTGATCGACCGGGATTCTGTTGTTCTCGAACTGGCGGTTGATCCAGTTGTCAACCCCGCCGATGATGAAGCGCTGCGGGTCCTCGCCAAAGCTTCCCCCGCCGGCGAGCCTCAGGGCGAAGGTGTAGTTGCGCCACAGCCGGTAATAATTCCTGTAATCCGCCGTCACCGTGTAAAAGCCGAGCGACTCATCCCCGAGTTTGGGGCTGGCCATCAGGGTGAGATTGAACCTCTCGCCGTTGGCCGGAGCGATCAGGCCCCAGAGGCTGTTATCGTGGACGTAGCTCACCGACGGCACGATCAGGCTCCGCCGCTGCGTCGGCGCGAACGAGTCGTCGAGATTATCCCGCGTGACATTGAACCAGGAGAGCGAGAAGTCGAACCGGTTGTACTTATCGAAGGGATACAGCGCCATGCCCGTCACGCCGTAATTCCTGAACCGGTAAAGCGTGTCTGAGGTCGCGTCCGGGTTCGAGAGGAGGAGAAACCGCGCGCTGTGAAATCCCTGGATCCCGAGATCCAGCCTCTTCGGCAGGTAGAAGTAGGCGAGGGCGTAATCGCTGTTCTTGAGATCAAAAAGGAGGTTCGTCAGAATGTATATCTGGTGGTTGCCGAGCATGTCGCTGAAAGCCATGATCGTCGAGCCCTCCACCCCATAGAACGTGTTGTACCCCGCGTTGCCGTAGACGATATCGGGCGAAAAATTGAGTTTGTACTTGTTGATCTTGTAGTTTCCGTTCTCATCGACGTTGTTGGTGACGGTGATCGGCTTTGCCGTATCAGCCTTGGGTTCTCCCCGCTCCTTGAAGGCATCGTTGAAGACAAAATTCCTGAGATCGATCTTCACGTCATTATTATAGATGTTCGCGGAGTCGAGCCGGGACGTTTTGACGATGACATCGCTTGAGATGTGAATGCTGTCTTTCCGTCCCCCGCCGGCCGAGGTGTCGGGACCCCTGAGGGCGGCGAGCCGCTTGTAATATTCGGTCGGCTCGAGCGCAGCCGCCTTCCTGTCGCCCCGGTCGAGCGGGTTGCGCATGAGGAAGAGATCGAATCCGGCGTTGTTGAGCGAACTGAAGACCATCTTGCTTCCGTCACGGGAGAGCGAAAGCTGGTACACCCCGCTCAGGGAGTTGGTCTGGGCATAGTATGTGCCGCTGTCGAGATCCATCACGTAGATGTTATTGATCCCGTTCATGTCGGAGATGAAAAGGAGGTGCTTGCCGTCGGGAGCCGGCGTCGGCGAGGTCTCGTCGGAATTCGGAAGATTTGCCAGTTTCTTGATCCTCCGCGTCGTGAGGTCGACGGAGTAAAGATCCATCTGATGGAAATCGTATTTTTGCATCTTGAAGTTGGCCGGCGCCGCCGGGGGATTCATGTAGGTCGTCCGGTCGGAGGAGAAATAGATCGTCCTTCCGTCCGGCCCCCAGGAGGGATCGGCATCGCTGAAATAATCGTTCGTCAGATTATCGAGCTGCTTCGTCTCGAGATCGTAAACGTAAATGTCGGAGCGGCCTTCCCTGCTTCCGACGAAGGCCAGTTTTCCCCGCCCCCCGCGGGCTGAATCGCCCGGAGACCAGTCGACGGAGTAGATGGCATCAAGCCCGAACTCGAGCTTCTGCTCCTTCCCGGAATTCACGTCGATGATGAAGATGGCGTCCTGCGACCCGCTTTTCGTCGCCAGGGCCAGCTGCCGCCCGTCCGGAGACCATCCCATCCCGGGTGTGAGGAGATGCAGCTCTTCGAAATCGGCCGTCCGCTGACCGCTGATGAGCTTGTCCTGGACCGAGCCGTCGATCGCATTCATGAGGAACACGTCGAAGTAATCGTCGCGGTTCGATATGAACGCGATGCGGTCCCCCGCGGGCGAAATCGCCGGGCTCGTATTGTAGAAACTCCCGTCCTTGGTATGATCGGTGAGCTTCTTGGCATAATCTGATGGTTCCTGCCTCTTGGCGATGTCAGGCCAGTAGAGAACCTTTTGCTCCTTCTGCCACCGCTCCGATAGCTCCTCGACGCTCAGCCCGATGGCCGCACGAAACCCCTGGTCGACGCTGCGGGAACCCCGGATGCGGGAGAGAATCTCCGCGATCTTCTGGTCCCCGTATTTCATCGCGATATAGTTCCACACCGATTGCCCGCCCCTGTAGGCGAAGTAGCCGCCCAGGTTCTGGATCGGGGGGAGATACTCGTGGACCGTGGCATCCCGCAAAAACATGTCCGAATTCGTGTCCCACTGCAGCGCTTCGTACTCGGCGAGCCCTTCATTGAACCACAATGGGAGCTGGAGCGTGATGTTGTTTGTGATGATCGACTGGATCGAGCCGCCGTAAAACATGTCGTTGATGACGGCGTGGACGAGCTCGTGATGGATCACATGCCGGAATTTCTTGTAGTCTCCCTCGAAGGGAAGGACGACCCGGTTCTTGAAGAGCTCGGTCACCCCCCCGATGCCCTCTTCGAGATAGGAATTCACAACATTCGTCTGCTGGAAGTCGTTGTGCGAGCTGTAGACGACGATGGGAATGCGGTTCGTGATCTGATACCGGAAGGAGCGGCTTATCGAGATGTAGGATGACTCGGCAGCTTCGGCCGTGAACTGCGCGATATACTCCCCCCCGGCGCTGAAGTAGACGTCGAAGTGGTTCGACTGCAGATAATACCACTCAAACGTCTTATACTGGACTTTGTTCTTCCCAAAAGTTGTCTGCTGGGCCACGGCGCCTGTGACCGCCGAGCCGAGGAGCACGCTAACGAGAATAAGCCTCTTCATATCGTCGCCTTATCCAAAGTACTCAACCAGCCGCGGAAATGCAATACCGCTAATTCTTTGAACGAAATTCTGAGGGGAATCGTCCCCGGTTAGACACCTGATCGGTGAGGAAAGTTAAAAAGGAGAGAGGAGTACTCAGGCATTGCCCGCGGAGGCATTTTTCACGGTCTCGCTGAGAATCTCATTCATTGACCCCGTGCGGTATCCCTCCAGGTCGAGCGTGATATAGGTAAATCCGAGGCCTTTGAGATGGGTTGTGATCGACTCGCGAACTCCAGGATCGAGCAGCCGCGAGATCTCGTCCTTCCCCACCTCGATTCTTGCGGTTTTCTCATCATGATGCCGCACCCTGAAACTCCGGAAACCCAGATCGCGGAAAAGGTTTTCCGCGGCATCGATCATGGAAAGGGCCGGCTTCGTGATGCCGAAGCCGTACGGAAAGCGCGAGGAGAGGCACGCGAACGATCCCTTGTCCCACGTCCTCAGGCCCAGTTCCTTCGAAACGGCCCTCACGTCCGCCTTGCTCATCCCGGCTTCCAGAAGCGGAGAGCGCACCCCCTGTTCCTGCATCGCCTTCCTCCCCGGGCGAAAGTCCTTCATGTCGTCCGTGATGGTGCCGTCAGCGATCCACGGTATCCCGCGTTCGGAGGCAACTGACCGGAGCTTTGAGAAAAGCTCGGTCTTGCAAAAGTAACACCTGTTGGCCGGGTTTTCCCTGAATTTCAGATCATCGGTCTCTTCGGTCAGCACCTCGATCGTCCGCGCGCCCATCTCACGGGCCAGACTCATCGCCTCCTCGTATTCCCGGGCAGGATATGTCTCCGACTTTCCGATCACAGCCAGAGCGCGGTCTCCCAGGCAGGCAACGGCGACCTTCACGAGAAGGGTGCTGTCGACGCCGCCGGAATATCCGATCACGACGCTTCCCATTTCACGGAGGATAGCCTGAAGGCGGCGGTATTTTTTCTGAATGTCTTCTGTCATGGGGAGAGAGCGGAGGTGCCCCGCTCCGGGGCCGCTGAGGGGAGGCTACTTTTCAAGAAGACTGGTGAATTCCTTGATCGAGCGGACTCCCGGGAATTCGGTTTCAAAAACCTTTTTCTTCTCGGGGTCGAGGCGGAACGACGTTTTGAGCGATTCCAGAGCATCGAATGTCTTACGCATCAGGAACAGGACCTTGGCCCGGCTGTAATAGGGATCGGCCCACTTCGGCTGGAGCTCTATGCACTTGTTGAAAGCCTTGAGCGACTCCTTGAAATATCCGTACTCGAGCAGGGTCTCTCCAAGGTCGAACCAGGCCTCGGTGTTCGTAGGGTCGAATTTTACCGCCATCTTGTAACTGTAAAGAGCCTCGCGCCACTTGCCGAGATTGTACGCCGCATCGGCTTTCGCATACCAGAGCTCAGGGTAATTCTTGCAGAGCGCAAGGGCGGCGTTGTAATCGTTATAAGCCTTTCGGTATTGCTCGAGGGAATCGTAACAGCTTCCCCGGCCGTAGAATGATTCGTAGTGTTTCGGATCGTACCGGATCGCCCGCGTGAAACACTTGATAGCCTCCTTGTACATGCCGAGCTCTTCGTAGGCGTTGCCGATGTTGTGCCAGGCGGGGACGTCGTGCTCGTCGATCCGGAGAGCCTGCTTGTAACAGTCGACGGCGTCGTACAGACGCCCCATGTTTGCAAACGCATTTCCCTTGTTATACCAGGCGGCGCCAAAGTCTTCCTTGATCGCAAGGGCCATCTCGTAGCTTTCGATCGCCCTGGAATACTCCGACTTGCGGTTCAACACGATGCCCCGGTTGTACCATGCGTGGGGATTGAAAGGGTCGAGATCGATGTGCCGGTCGTAGGAAGCGAGGGCGAGTTCCATCTTGTCGAGACAGTCGTAACAGAACCCGAGTTCGTAATGAGCCTCCTTGTGGCCGGGATTGCCGTCGATGATGAATTTCAGTATCTGGGCGGCATCCTCGAACCGGTCCATCCGCTCGAAGGTGAGCGCCTTGCTGAACAGGGCCCCCTCGTTGGAGCCGTCGAGCTCCAGGGCGCGGTCAAAACAGGCCACAGCCTCCTCATACCGGCCAAGCGTGTCGAGGGTATACCCGCGGCTGACGATCAGCTCCACATCGACCGGGTTGAGCCCGAGCGCCCGGTCGAAACATTCGAGCGCCTCCTGATGCCTCTGGAGATTGTTCAGAATTGTCCCCTTCCGCTGCCAGGTGTCGGCGCTGAAAGGGATGTAGTCGACGAGCAGATTGATGAAGTGGAGAGCCTCCTCGTACTTTTCGTTCTCGAAATAGTAATTGACGATCTCCTCCAGAGCCTCGATATTGGTGGAGCCGCCCCCCCCGTCTTTCAGGCGTTCAGCAAACTTCTTGATCTCCTCCTCAAAGTGATCCTTTCCCTTCTCATCGTCGGGGTCTTCCTCGAAGTTTTCGTAGTCGAAATCGTTCATCAGGATCCTTGAGGTCGCTGATGAAATATATACAAAAAATAAAACGGAAGTCAAGTGATGCAGGAGACAGTCGGGATAATTTCTTTGATTTTTGTACAAAATTGGAGTATATTAACGGTTCTAGGTCCGGATGATCGGTGAAAATGTCGAACATATCAGAAACCGGATCGCCCAGGCATGCTCCAGGTCCGGCAGAAATCCGGATGAGATACGGCTGATCGCGGTTTCGAAGACTTTTCCGGCGGATTTCGTCCGCGAGGCCGTCGCCGCCGGCGTCACCGATATCGGCGAGAATTATGTCCAGGAACTCCTCCTCAAGCGGAGCGCAGTCCCCGATGAGCGGATCCGGTGGCATTTTGTTGGCCATTTGCAGTCAAATAAGGTGAAAAACATCATCCACTGGATCCATGCGATCCATGCCGTCGATTCCGTCCACCTCGGCGAACAGCTCGCCATGAGGGCAGGAGAGCACCACAGGACGGCCGATATCCTCGTCGAAGTGAACACGTCGGGGGAGCAGAGCAAATTCGGCATCAGCCCCCTCAATGCCGGCGCCACGGTGACCCGGCTCGCAGCCCTTCCCAATCTGCGCGTCCTCGGACTGATGACCATCGGACCCCTCGCCCCGGATCCCGAAGCATCACGCCCCGCGTTTCAGATGCTTCGCCAGATCGCCGACAATGTCCGGCGCGACGGGATCGATCTCACACACCTGTCCATGGGCATGACCAATGACTTCGAGGTGGCAATCGAGGAGGGTGCGACGATGGTCCGCATAGGGACCGGGCTTTTCGGGAAACGACTGAAAAAGACGTCCGATGAAGAGTGAAAAGGTGTCAAGGTTTTCCCCCGCCTCCCGGGGAGACTACGGGAACGGCCGGGGCAAAACGTCCCGACCGACGGCCCTCCGCGATCAGATCCATGAGGCGGTCTCCTATATCCGCGGCCACACCAGAATGCGGCCCGAGATAGGGATCATCCTCGGGACGGGCCTCGGCGGACTTGTGAAGGAAATCCGCAAGGAGGTCGTCCTCGATTATGACGAGATCCCGCACTTCCCCGTCTCCACCGTCGAGTCGCATCACGGAAAACTGATTTTCGGAACTCTCGCCGGCAGGAAAGTCGTCGCCATGCAGGGACGCTTTCACTACTACGAGGGGTACTCGATGCAGCAGGTAACCTTCCCGGTGAGGGTGATGTCCGGGAAAATGGGGCTCGGCGTCTCGACGCTGCTGATTTCGAACGCGGCGGGCGGGATGAACCCGGAATTCCGGAAAGGGGACCTGATGATCATCACCGATCACATCAATCTCCAGGGGGACAACCCCCTGATCGGCCCCAATGACGACGACCTGGGACCCCGGTTCCCTGATATGTCGGAACCGTATGACCGCTCCCTCATCAGGACAGCGCGGGAAGCGGCCGCCGAACTTCGGATCGATATCCGCGAAGGTGTTTTCGTCGCGGTCCAGGGCCCCAATCTCGAGACGCGCTCCGAATACCGCTTCCTGCGGAGCATCGGCGCGGACGCCGTCGGGATGTCGACCGTTCCTGAGAATATCGTCGCCATCCATATGGGCATGAAATGCTTCGGAGTCTCCATCATCACCGATGAGTGCTTTCCCGATACTCTCTCGCCTGTGACCGTCGAAGAGGTTATCGCCGTCGCAAGCAAAGCGGAGCCGAAGCTGACCCGTATCATGAAAGAAATCGTAAGGAGGCTGCCCGCTTGACAGCCCCGCTCGGTAAACTCCTGCTCGTCCTCGGCCTTCTTATCGCCGGAACGGGGGTCGCGCTCATGCTCGCCGATAAAATCCCGTTCCTCGGAAGACTGCCCGGAGATTTCAGCGTCAAAAAAGACAATTTTCATTTTTATTTCCCTCTGGCCACGAGCCTGATCGTGAGCATCGTCCTCAGCCTCGTTCTCTGGCTCATCTCATTCCTCAGGGGCAAATGACCGGATGTTTGCAGAGCTGACAGATAAGAGAGATTACTCGGAACGGGAACTTTCCACGCTGAAATTCTGGAAAGAGTCTCATATTTTCGAGAAAAGCATCGCAAGCAGGGAAGGGAGGCCGGCGTTCACCTTCTTCGAGGGGCCCCCGACGGCGAACGGTCGCCCCGGCATCCACCACGTGATGAGCAGGACCCTGAAGGATCTGGTCTGCCGGTATAAGACGATGCGCGGGTTCCAGGTCCACCGCAAAGCGGGCTGGGATACTCACGGCCTGCCGGTGGAGATCGAAGTGGAAAAATCGCTCGGCTTCAAGCACAAGGACCAGATCGTCAGATTCGGGGTGGCAAAGTTCAACGAGGAATGCAAGAAATCGGTCTGGAAGTATAAAACCGAGTGGGAAGAACTCACCGAACGGATGGGCTACTGGGTGGATATGGGAAATCCCTATATCACATTCGAGAATTTTTATATCGAATCCGTCTGGTGGTCGCTGAAGAAGTATTTCGACAAAGATATGATCTACCGGGGATACAAGATCCAGCCCTACTGCCCCCGGTGCGAAACCCCGCTCTCCTCCCATGAGGTTTCGCTCGGATACCAGGACGTCAGAGATCCGAGCGTTTATGTGAAAATGAAGGTGAAGGGGGAGGATGCATACTTCCTGGTCTGGACCACAACTCCCTGGACGCTGATCTCGAATGTCGGCCTCGCCGTCCATCCGAAGGTCGATTACGTGCGCGTCCGCCACCGGGGTGAAACCCTGATCCTGGCAGAAGCCCGGCTCAGCGTCCTGGACGGAGAGGTCGCGGTCGAGTCGAAATTCAAGGGAAGGACACTCGCGGGCATGGAGTACGAGAGGCTTTTCTCCTATCACCCGGTCACCGGGAAAGCTTTCTACGTCGTCGAAGCTGATTTTGTGACGACAGAGGACGGCTCCGGCATCGTCCACATGGCCCCGGCGTACGGGGAGGACGATTACCAGATTTCGAAGAAATACGGCCTCCCGACGATTCATCCGGTCAATAAGAGCGGGGAGTTCGGCGCCGAGGTGAAGGATTTCGCAGGAAAATTTGTCAAGGATGCCGATCCCGACATCATCCGGAACCTCAAGGAACGCCATCTGCTCTATAAAAAAGAGACGATAACCCATACCTATCCCCATTGCTGGAGGTGCGAATCTCCCCTCCTCTACTACGCGCGGGACTCGTGGTATATCGCCACGACCAAATACTCGCGGAAAATGGTGGAGCTGAACAAACAGATCGGCTGGCATCCGGCGGAAGTCGGGGAAGGCCGATTCGGCAACTGGCTTGAGGAGAACAAAGACTGGTCGCTCTCCCGGGACCGGTTCTGGGGTACGCCGCTCCCGATCTGGGTATGCGAGAAATGCGGCGGGAAAAAGTGCGTCGGGAGCATCGAGGAATACCGCCAGGGCTCGGGCATCGCCGAACCGCTCGATCTCCACAAGCCCTTTGTTGACGCAGTCACCTTCCCGTGCGCCTCCTGCGCTGGCACGATGAGACGCGTGCCCGAACTGATCGACGTCTGGTACGATTCCGGCGCCATGCAATTCGCCCAGTGGCACTATCCTTTTGAAAATAAGGGGATGATCGACGAGCTCCGGGCCCACCCGGCCGACTACATCTGCGAGGGGATCGATCAGACCCGGGGATGGTTCTATTCTCTCCATTCCCTGAGCACATACCTCTTCGACCGGCCGGCATACAAAAATGTCATTGTCAATGAGCTGATCCTCGACAAGAACGGACAGAAGATGTCCAAGTCCAAGGGAAACACCGTCGATCCCTTTGAGGTTTTGAGGAAATACGGGGCCGATGCCACGCGCTGGTATCTTGTCGCTACCAGCCCTCCCTGGCGGCCCACTCTGTTCGACGAGTCGGGACTCCTCGAAGTTCAGCGAAAATTCCTCGGGACGCTGCTCAACACATATGCCTTTTTCAGCCTTTATGCGAATATCGACGGCTTCGCGTTCGCGGAGGCCGATGTCCCACTCGCGAGCCGGCCGGAGATAGACCGCTGGATCATCTCCGCCCTCAATTCCCTTGTGGCAGTATATCTCGATGCCATGGAATCGTACGATGTCACCCGGGCCGCCCGGGCGGTGAGCGATTTCACCATCGATCAGCTGTCCAACTGGTATGTGCGTCGGAACCGGAGGCGCTTCTGGAAAAACGATCCCGGCGCCGACAAGCTTTCCGCCTACCAGACTCTCTATCGCTGCCTCGTGACGGTTACCGAGCTCATGGCGCCCTTCGCTCCGTTCATGTCCGACGAGCTCTATCGCAACCTCGCCGGAGGAGTTTCTGTGGAAATGCCGGAGTCGGTTCATCTCGCATCTCTGCCCGCCCCCGATCCCTCCGCAATAGACCGGCCCCTTGAATCAAGGATGGAGAAGGCCCAGCGAATCGCCTCGCTTGTCCGGGCAATCAGAAACAAGGCCAATATCAAGGTCCGGCAGCCTCTCTCGAAGCTGATCATTCCCGTGAGGGCAAACGGCGAAAGGGAGGAGATCAGCAGGATGGAGGGAGTGATCCTCGATGAAATCAACGTAAAGAGCATCCTCTTCGTCACCGATGATTCCGAGATAGTCCATAAATCGGCGAAGCCGAACTTCAAAAAAATCGGGCCGAAGTTCGGTAAATCGGTTCAGGCGGTCGCGCAAGCCATCAAGGGCTTCACCCCCCGGGAAATCCACGCGCTGGAACGGGACGGAAGGCTTCTCCTGACGCCGGCCGGAGGAGGCGAACAGGTGGAGATCGGACGGGAGGATGTCGAGATTTTTCACCACGATATAAAGGGGTGGGTCGTCGAATCGGACGGCACGCTGACGGTCGCTCTCGATACGTCGCTCGGCGATGAGCTCATTTCCGAGGGCCTCGCGCGGGAGTTCGTCAACAGGATACAGAATATGCGTAAGGACGCGGGCTTCGACGTGACCGACCGGATAAGGATTACATTCTCCTCCGACGAGAAGCTCGCGGCGGCGGTGAAGTCCCAGGAGCAGTACATAAAGGGCGAGACGCTCGCCGTCGAAATCTCCCGGGGGGAAGGCGGATCCGCCTGGGATATAAACGGCCTGAACTGTTCGATCAGCATCGAACGGGTGAGGATGAATGGTAAGTAACATGCCGGGGGGGAACAGGCATGAGTGACAACGGTGTTCAATAACAGAGAAGGATAGAGTCAATGGCGAAATCAAAAAAGGCGTCGGCTGCCGCCGAAAAAACTCTGAAGCTGCTGAAGGAGAAATCGAAGATGCGGAAGGCCACATCGCTGAAGATGAAGCCTCCGGTGAAGGCGAAGATGGCGAAGCCCGAGGCCCCCAAGGCCCCGTCTAAGAAACAGCACTACAGCAAGCAGGAGCTTGACCATTTCAAGGGGATCATTCTAGAAAAGAAGAAGGAGATCCTCGAGGAGCTCGAAACGCTCCGGGACACGATGATGGATACGACGACAGGCGAGTATGCGAGCGAGAATTCCATGTATTCGACGCACATGGAGCAGGGGACCGACGCTATGGAGCGGGAAAAAACGTTCCTCTTCGCATCCCGCGAAGGGAAATTCCTCAATTACCTCGAGGATGCGCTTGTGAGGATTGAGAAGGGAGACTACGGCCGCTGTATCACGTGCGAAAAACTGATCGAGAAGGAGCGCCTCGAGGCAGTGCCCCACGCCCAGCAATGCCTGCAGTGCAAACTGCGCACTCAAAAATAGCCTCTCGCCCGGAAATCGAATGAGAATCCTGAATCTGAGCGCGTTCATCGTCCTCGCCGACCAGATAACAAAGCTGATCGTCAAGGGAGTGAGTATCCCGTTCCTCGGAATCCACCTGGCGGGCCTGCGCCTTGGCAGCAGCCGGCCCATTTTTGGCGATTATCTCCGCCTCACCTATATCGAAAACCCCGGAATGGCTTTCGGGATCGATATCGGGGGCAAGTTGTTTTTTTCCATTTTTTCCATCATCGCCAGCGCCGGCATCCTGTTCTACCTGTATAAGGCGCGAAATGAAAATCTCGTTTTCCGCGTCTCGCTCGCCCTCATCCTCGGTGGGGCGGTCGGCAATCTCATCGACCGCGTCTTCTATGGGGTCCTTTTCAACGAGGGCGCGATGTTCTACGGCAAGGTCGTCGACTTCATCGACGCGGATTTCTTCAATATCAACTTCCTGGGCTACCATCTCTCCCGCTGGCCCGTCTTCAACGTGGCCGATGCCTCGGTGAGCTGCGGGGTGATCCTCATGCTTTTCGCACACCGGAGAACCGCCCAGAGCGAGTCCTCACTCCCCGCCGTGGACTCCAGCGGCCCGTCGTCGGTCGTTCCGGCCATGTCGCCCGAGACGACCCCCCCAGACCCCCCCGCAGGCTGACACTTGTGCCCGCCCGAGAGTTCGAAATCCGCGTGCCTCCCGGAAAGGTTCGTGAACGGCTCGACGTTTTCCTCACCCACCATGTCGAAAATGCCACCCGGTCAAAAGTTCAGCAGGCGATCGAAGCAGGCCTCGTCCTGATCGACGGAAAGCGCGCCCGTTCCAGCCACAAAATCTCTCCCGGCGAAGTCATTTCGGTGACCATCCCGGGTCCGCCGCCGTCCGAGGTGCTTCCGGAAGACATTCCGCTTGATATCCTGTTCGAGGACGACTGCCTCATCGTCCTCAATAAGCCGGCCGGCATGGTGACCCACCCCGCCTACGGCAACTATACGGGCACTCTCGTCAACGCCCTCCTCCACCACAGCAGAAAACTCTCCACGCTCAATGAGCCGACCCGGCCCGGCATAGTTCACCGGCTCGACAAGGATACCTCGGGTCTTATGGTCGTCGCGAAAGATGACGCCACGCACGCCAGGCTCGCACGGCAATTCTCCGAACGGACTGTTTCCCGGGAATACTGGGCCATCGTCTGGGGCCTGTTCGAGAAACGGAGCGGGTTCATCTCCGCTCCCGTGGGCCGCAGCAAATCTGACAGGAAAAAGATCGCCGTGACGGAAACCGGAAAATCGGCTCGCACGGAGTATGAGGTTTTGGAGAATTTCGACTACCTCTCGCTCCTCCGGCTCACGCTCAGGACCGGAAGGACCCACCAGATACGCGTTCACCTCCACCATGTCGGACACCCGGTGTTCGGCGACCCTACCTACGGCGGGCGCCGGATCGCCTGGGGCGGATCGGAATCGAAAAGGGAAGTTCATGAGTTTCTCTCGAGGATTCACCGGCAGGCCCTCCATGCCAAGACGATCGGATTCGTCCACCCTGCCACGCGCGAGCATCTCTCGTTCGATTCGGAGATTCCGGAGGATATGCTCTCTATCCTCGGAAAACTCCGGGCGAAGAAATGAAGCTCCAGCGCCGGGAAGGGGCTCACCTCTAGTATATCAGCGCCGGTAGACGTGCGATGTTGAAAAGGTCGTGCGCGGAATGGTGTACGTCAGCTCCCCCTCGTATCTGACCGGGTAGTTGAGAGTGTCGAAGACGATGTCCAGATTCTCCCGCGCGCTGTCTCCCCGCGGAAGCGAGAATTTTACCGGGATGACAAGCTCCGAGTCCGGGTACGAAAACCAGCGCAGGGAAGAGCCGGTTCCGCTTGTGGTAAATCTCCACTCGCTGTCGAAATTCTTCAGGGTCTTTCCCTCGATCGCATAAGTGACGCTCAGGGGTCTCCGGAAGGCGTCGACGCGGAGCGAGACCTCGTAGTCGATATCGTCCCCCCGGGAGGAGGTGACGCTCTCCCTTCGTGCCACGTGAACCCAGCTCGGGTCGAATTTTCCCGGCGGTATTGTCGCCATGATCGAGCGCCCCGGAAGGGTCGTATCGGTGTTATGGCGGACTTTTCCAGACAGAAACTCCGCACTTCTGAACGCCAGTTCACCCTTCCCTGAATCCATGTCGTAGCGCTCATTGATCCGGACGTCCCGGTACCAGAGACTGGTGTAGACCGGTACCGTCGAGAGGTAGGCTGTCAGCGTGACGAATGCCAGGAGGAACGCCCCCACGAGGACTCTCGAGCGGAGGCTGGATACGACCGTTTGCTCCCGCCCGCTGTCGAGCACAACGGCCACGGCACCAAAACAGAAGGGGAGGAGAAGGAGAGTGAAGAAGACGATCATGCTTCCGTTATAGGCTGACCACCGGATGATCCCCTCGGTGTTGATATTCCCGAAGGCGCGGAAGAGAAAGTCCCGCCACTCTGAGATAACGAGCCGGAAGACCGGAAGAGGGGAGAGGATGAGAAACGCGCCGCGAACAACGCTCGACCGCACGATCAGCGACGCGCTGAGGAGAATCAGCGACGCAGCGGGGTCAACGGCCACTTTGATGTTGATCAATGCCGCACAAAGGGTCATAACCATGAGCGGGATGAGGCAAAAGAGGGCGTGACGAAAGGGGGAAAGAGATAGTTTCAGCCCTTCGCTTCTCACAATAAGCCAGGCGCCGATAAGAGCACCGAGAACCGCCTGGAGGATGAAGAGGTCGATCGATGTGTACCAGGGGTGCCGAAGGCCCCGAATCAAACCGACCAGATCGGCTGAAAACCATCCGCAGGAGACTATCATGACTGCGAACGCCAGCATTTTCACAAAAGACCATCCCCGGACGCCCGGAGGGGGGCTTGGCTGCGCGCGGCGTAATCCTACCGCGATGCATGCCACCGCAGCCATCGCAACCGCGATCACGAGAAAAACCTTCAGCCCCCATATCGGGATCGTAAGAGGAACGCCTCCGATGATATAGAGCCAGTAACGCTCGAGGTCGCGGCCCGGAATTTTTCCGTCGAAGCGCTCTACAATCCTCTCGGCAAGGAGGCCCGAGCGCCGGATGCCGCCCGGTTCGAAGTTTTGGATGTTGTCGCGGGGCGTGTGAATCGGTTTTCCAACGTCGGAGGAGAAATCGATCGCCGGGATGCCCGCATCCAGGAACGACTCATGGTCGGAACTCGCTCCCAGCGATGAAGAATAGTTGAGGGAAAAAAAATGGGTCGGATACCGGAGATTGTCGTATCCCAGCTTCCGGTACTCCTCCACAGCCCCTCGCACGAGCCATGCCGGTGCGCTCCAGACTCTGGCGTCCGGGTCCATGTCCAGGACTCTGAGCCCGTTCGCCATGTCGAGCTGTATCATGAAGCCCACGCTGTCGATATCGGGAAAGGAGGCGACAAAATGCCGGGAACCTTTCAGCCCCTGCTCCTCGCCCCCGAAGCAGCAGAAAACGAGCGTCGATTCGGATCTCTTTTTCCCGAATACCCGGGCAAGCTCCAGCACGGTCACCGCCCCCGAACCGTCATCGTCAGCCCCCGGCACCTCGGGCCCCTCGGAATCGATGTGCCCCCCGAAAACGATCATTCGGCCGGTACGCCCCCGCTTGATCCCGACGGCGACGCCGCTCGTTGTATTCGCCGAAGCGGTCATCACCATCGGCATGATGTAGGCCGTATCGCAGCCTGACTTTCGGAATTCCTCCGCGGCGAATCTGAGCGCCTCCTGTTCGGCAGGAGACCCCATCGGGCGCGGGCCGATCTCGACGCAGAGATGGCGGAGATCCCGCATGGCCCGATCCTCAGAAAAATTCTGGTCAGCTCCGCGTCCCGAAAGGAGCAGGAGGGCAAGGAGGATCATAGGTTTTTCCTGAAAAAATCCGTGAGCTTCCGCTCGTACTTTTCGCCCGCCACGTCCCATATGTCGGTGTGCGAGGCCCCCTCGATGGCCAGGATGTCTTTCGGGTCGTTCGCGTCTTTATGAAGGAGAATGGAGTAACGGTAATTGATCCGGCGGTCGTCCGTTCCATAGATGAAGAGGAGAGGTATGTGGATCTGCCGGACCGCGTCGACGGGAGAAACCTCGCTCGCCTTGAAATTCGCCTCGAACTCCGATCTCACGATGACCATGTTCCGCAGGTAATGGAACGGCAATTTGATCATCCGTCTTTGGTAATCGTCAAAAATTGTCCGGAGGGTGGAAAACGAGTTTTCAGAAACCACGGCGGAGATCCGTCTGTCGATCGCAGCGGCCTGCAGGGCAACGGCAGCCCCCATCGACGTGCCGAACAGGCCGAATGAGCCGGGCCGGATATCGGTCCTCTCCAGCAGGTAGTCGATCACGCGGATGACGTCATGCTTCTCGTAGTAACCGTACGTGCAATAGGATCCCCCGCTGTTCCCGTGGCCGCGTGAGTCGTAGAGGAAAACGTTATAGGAATTGTCGTGCATGAGCTTCGCAAACCTGATCCCGTCGATCTTGCAGTCCGCGACTCCATGCAGGTAGATGATCGTCCCCCGCGGAGACGGCCCCCCCGCGCGGATGAGCCAGCTGTTGAGCTTGATATCGGTGTCGACGATGACATTGATTTCTTCGTACGAGAGGCCGACATCGGAGGGGGATACCGGCCTTCCGAGCTGGAGGTAGAAATCAGCCGTGCGCCGCCGGGGCTTCAAGAGAAGCGTCGGGCCGATGATGAAGAGGACGAGCGTGGCCGAGAGCAGGAAGACGATGAACGCGGTGAGCAGCGCGGCGAAGAACGTCATTCGAAAAGTCGGACTGGGGCCATGATCGGAGTCCCCAAATATAGGAAGCACGGAAGAGTGAAGCAACCCCGGATTTCAAAAGACAATCTTCGTATATTCTCCCATGGAAGAGCCGAAAAATATCGCGATCGTCCATGACTGGCTCGTCAGCATGCGGGGTGGCGAACGCGTCCTCGAGGTTTTGTGCGAGATGTTTCCCGCGGCGACGCTTTTCACTCTCGTCCACCGCGCGGGCTCCGCGTCCCCCCCCATCGAACGGATGAAGATCGTTCCCTCGTTCGTCCAGCACCTCCCCCGGGCTGAGACGCGTTATCAGTACTATCTTCCTCTGTTTCCGGCCGCGTTCGGCTCGTTCGACCTGCGGGGCTTCGATCTTGTCATCTCGAGCAGCTCTTCCTCTGCCAAGGGAATCCGGCCGAGGAACGGCTGCCTCCATATTTGTTACTGCCATACTCCCATGAGGTATATCTGGGATCAGTACGAACAGTATTTCGGCCCGGGAAGGTCGCCGGTCCCGGTCCGGGCAGCCATGTTTTTCCTCCGCGATTTTCTGCAGCGGTGGGACGTCCGGACTTCACGGACGGTCGATCGCTTCATCGCCAACTCGCGCTATGTCCAGGAACGGATCTCACGGATATACTCCCGGGACTCGGAAGTTCTCTACCCTCCGGTCGACACCGGCCGGTTTTCGCTCTCGGATGAGAACGACGGCTACTACCTTGTCCTTTCTGCCCTCGTGCCCTACAAGCGGATCGATATCGCCGTGGAGGCCTTCAGCACGCTCAAGGAGCGGCTGATCGTCATCGGCACGGGGTCGGAGGAAAGAAGGCTGAAAGCCGCAGCCACATCGAATGTGGAATTTGTGGGATACGTGCCGGACGCGGAGGTCACGCGGTACCTCCGGCGCTGCCGGGCATTGATACTTCCGGGGGAAGAGGATTTCGGCATCGCGCCGGTCGAAGCGATGGCGTGCGGCAAGCCGGTGATCGCCTACGGGAAGGGAGGAGTACGGGAAACCGTGCTCGATGGCATAACGGGGATCCTTTTTGCGGAGCAGTCTGCATCGAGCCTGCGCCACGCATTGCAGACCTTCCGGGGGACGTCGTTCGACCCCGGGAGGATGAGGGCTCATGCGGAAAAATTCGACGAAGCGTCATTCAGAGAAAATCTCGGTCACCTCATCGCCCGGTGGTGGGATGACTGCCGCCGGCGGTAGGAATTCTTGATTCTCCATGCGAAAATCCATACTTTTCAGAGTCTGCACATAATCCGAGTGTATACGGCAGTCTACACATTGCTCGCTCTCCTGGTCTTCACGTCGCCGGCGTATCCCCAGAAAAAAGTTGTCACGATCCGCCCCAGCGTTATGCCCGCCTGGATTCACGGCATACACGGCCATCCGGCCCGTGACTCAACTCGGCCCAAGATAGGCCTCGTCCTGAGCGGCGGCGGAGCGAGGGGCCTTGCGCAGATCGGAGTTCTCCGCGTCCTGGAACGACACCATATCCCGATCGATCTCATCGTCGGAAACAGCCTCGGGAGCGTTGTCGGGGGGCTCTACGCCGCCGGATACTCCACTGCACAGCTCGAGGACATCGCGCTCCACACGAACTGGAGCGATCTTCTCTCCTTCTCCGAGGAGACGAAACGGACAGATCTCTTTGTCGGACAGAAACAGGCGCTCCAGGAAGGGTATCTGCTCATTCGATTCGAGGGTCTGGAACCGATTATCCCCTCCTCCATATCGGGCGGACAGAGGCTCTCAAATTTCTTTTCCTATCTGACGCTGCAATCGCTGTATCACCCCATCCCGACATTTGACGATCTGAAAGTGCCTTTCAGGGCGACAGCCACAGACCTGATCTCAGGACGGAGGATCCTCCTTGACCGCGGGTCGCTCGCCGAGGCCATGAGGGCAAGCGTCACCGTCCCTCTCCTCTATTCGCCGGTCCAGAAGGATTCTCTCGTCATGGTCGACGGCGGGCTGACATCGAATATCCCGGCCGATGTGGCCCGGTCCTTGGGATGCGATATCGTCATCGTGGTCAATTCGACGAGCTCCATGCGGAGCCTGGGCCAGCTGGGCCTCCCCTGGGAAATCGCCGACCAGATCATGACCATCATGATGCAGGAATCGAACCGTCAGCAGCTGAAGCTGGCCGACGTGGTCATCACCCCGGAAAGCGTGAGCCGCATCGCCTCCGATTTTTCGCGGATCGACACGCTCATCGGGACGGGCGAACGTGTCGCCGAGGCGAGCGTACCCTCCATCCTGGGGGCGATCGACGCTCACACGCCCAAAACCCTCGACGGTGAAACGTACCACGATGTCATTCTCCGCTTCGAGGGCGACCCCCCTCCCGATTCCCTGCGGGCGGAACTTGCGGCGGACGCCCTCCATGATTCCCTCTCCCCGAGCAGAGTCCGCCGATATCTGAATGAAGCCGCTCTCACGGGTGAGTATTCCGAGCTCTCCGCCGTGGTGCGCGAGGTCGGGAGCCCCGTCGAGATCACCTGGCACGCGCGGAAGAACCATCCGATCGATAAAATTGCGTTTTCCGGCAATGCCCTCGTCTCGAGCGGGGACGTCCGCCAGGCGCTCGAAGGCCTGGCCGGGACGGACGCCAGTCCCTCGGGCATCCAGTCCGCAATGGAAAACGTCTTGGCCCTTTACCGCAAGAAGGGATACTCCCTGGCGCGCGTCGAATCCCTCAGGGTGGATCGCGACTCCGGGAGCTGCAGCTTTTTCATCAACGAGGGGCGGATTTCACAGATCCGGTACGAAGGGAATGAGAAGACGCGCGACTACATCATCCGCCGGGAATTTCCGCTCGACGAGGGGGAGGTCTTTAGTATCGACAAGGCGTCTCAGGGGATTGTCAATATCAAGAGCACCGGCCTGTTTGACTATGTCCTCCTCGATGTCCGCTACTCGGCGAACCAGCCGGTCGTCTTCCTTAAAGTGAAAGAGAAGAGCTCGGAACTGCTCCGGCTCGGCTTCCATGCCGACGACGAGCACGGGCTCGTCAGCACAATCGACGTCCGAGATGCGAATTTTCGGGGGGCGTGGGAGGACCTCGGGGTCGTCCTCCGGTACGGCTACCGGGACCGGGGGCTGAGGGCGGAGTATACCATTAACCGTATATTCAATACCTATCTGACGTTCAACCTGAGAGGCTATGTCTCGTCGCGGGATGTTTTCACCTACCAGGACGATCCCTCCCTCACCAGCGAGCACTGGGACCGTATAGAGCAGGGGAGATACCGCCAGACGAAGACCGGGGCCTCGATCACTTTCGGGAGCAATTTCAAGCGCCTCGGCGACATCACGGCGGAGCTACGGTGGGAACACCACACGATCGACGCATTGTCTGGCGCAGGGTTCACTCCGGAGCAATACCGCTACGTAGGGCTCAGGCTCCAGAGCATCATCGACACCGAGGATAAGTTCTCATTTCCCACCGAAGGGATGCAGCTCTCCGTGGCCTATGAAGCCGCCCTGAAGAGCTTCGGGAGCGAGGCTCAGTTCGGTAAGATCGGGGTCTCCTATGAGTCGTACCATACATTTCTCCCGCGCCATACCCTCCATCCGAAGGTCACCGTCGGCTTCGCCGACCAGACTCTCCCCCTGGCTGAGCAATTCAGCCTGGGCGGGTTTAATTCATTTACCGGGCTTCGGGAGGACGACAGCCGCGGGCGTCAGATTTTTCTCGTGAATATGGAGTATAGGTTCTCGTTCCCGTTCAGATTGCTCTTCGAAACGTACCTGAAAGCCCGCTACGACCTCGGCACAATTTCCCTCGTGCCTCAGGAACTGAAACTGAATCGCTTCCGCCATGGCATCGGTCTGGAGATCGCCCTCGATACGCCCATCGGCCAGGCCTCGGTCGGGATGGGGAAGAGCTTTTATTTTCAGCAGGATCTGCCGAACTCCCCCCTCACAGTCGGACCGCTCCTTCTGTACTTCTCCGTCGGCCCTCCGCTCTGAGGGCGCGCTGTTCGCTATGAAAGCGGGCTATGAGGTCCTGGATCACCCGGCGGATGTCGGGATCGAGGCAAGAGGAAATACGCTCGCCGAAGCCTTCGAGCAGGCCGCACGGGGTCTCGTCGAGCTTTCCTTCGGCAGGATGCGGGCCCGCGCCTCCGCCGTTCGCACGATCAGCCTTTCCGCGTCCGATCAGCCGCAACTTCTCGTCCGCTGGCTATCCGAAATTCTCTACCTCTGCGATGCCCAGGGATTCATCCCCTCGAAAATTTCGATCGGGAGTATGAACGGGAAATCGCTCCGTGCGACGCTTCATGGCGGTCCGATCTCCGCCAGCCGCCCGAAGCTTGTGATTAAGGCCGTTACCTACCACCAGCTGGCCATCACCTCCGCCCCGAAGGGAGCGACCGTCCGGGTTTTCTTCGACGTCTGATGACAAGGAAAGACAAATATAGAGTGATCCTGCCCAAAACTCACAAGAAGGGGATGCGTGTCGAAGGACTGGTGTTTGCTGACGATGAGCTTTTCCGCCAGATCGCCAGGGACCAGACCGTGGATCAGATCGCCAATGTGGCAACCCTTCCCGGTCTGGTGGGACGCTCCCTGGCTATGCCCGATGCCCACCAGGGATATGGGTTCTGCATCGGTGGTGTGGCGGCATCGGATCCCGACGAGGGGGTCGTCTCGGCGGGCGGAGTCGGATTCGACATCAACTGCGGGGTCAGGCTCCTGACCTCCCCCCTGACCGTGAAGGAGATACGCCCGAATCTGCAAGAACTCCTGGGAAAACTCTTCGAGGACATTCCCTGCGGAGCCGGCCGGAAGGGTCTGCTTGAAATCTCCCATTCTGACCTGGAAGAGATTCTTGGCGAGGGCGCAGCCTGGGCGGTACGCCGCGGCTACGGATTTCAGACAGATCTCAACCGGATCGAGGACTGCGGGGCGATTTTCGGTGCCGATCCATCCGCCGTAAGCCCGAGGGCAAAGGAGAGGGGGCTCCACCAGCTCGGCACCCTCGGGTCGGGGAATCATTTTCTCGAAATCCAGAGAGTCTCTGATATTTATGATCACGAGACCGCCTCCTCATTCGGCCTTCATCTCGACCAGGTCGTCGTCCTTCTGCACAGCGGCTCGCGGGGTCTCGGCCACCAGGTCTGTACCGATTATCTCGACCTGATGCAGGAGGGAATGAAACGGCACAAAATTTCTGTGATTGACCGTCAGCTCGCCTGCGTCCCCGTGAAATCCGATGAAGGACAGAAATACCTGAGGGGTATGGCCGCCGCGGCGAATTTCCGATTCGGCAACAGACAGATAATCACCCACTGGGTACGGAGGGATTTCGGGAAAGTGGCGGGGACCGATGACCTCAACCTGGTGGACGATGTATGCCACAATATCGCGAAAACGGAAGATCATCTGGTTGATGGCGTGAACCGAAGGGTGCTCGTCCACCGTAAAGGAGCCACCCGGGCTTTTCCCAAAAACCACCCCGCCCTTCCCCCTGAAGTGCGCGTGACGGGCCAGCCTGTCCTTATCCCCGGAAGCATGGGGACATGCTCCTATGTCCTTGTCGGTACCGACCAGGCGATGAATGAAACATTCGGCTCTTGCTGCCACGGAGCCGGGAGATCAAAAAGCCGGACCCAAGCAAAAAAAGAAACATCGCCCCGTGAGCTTCTCGCGGAGCTTAAAGAAAAGGGCATAATTGTTCGTGGTGAAAGTTCTTCGGGTCTTACGGAGGAAAAGCCGGACGCCTATAAGGACGTCGGTAAGGTCGTCGATGTTGTCCAGGGTGCGGGGCTGGCACGCACGGTGGCACGACTGGTCCCCCTGGCGGTAATGAAGGGGTAATCCCCCCCTCACCCGTCGATGGGTCTGTTGATAATTCCCAAAAAACTCCCCCAAAACGTTGGTTTTTCAGGTGTCCCCTGTTCACAACCGGTGGATAACTTTGGGCACCTTATTTCATAAGGGATTAAAACTGTTATCTCAAGCTTTTTGCAAAAAAGTGCTTGCATCTTATTGATAAATTACGTAACCTCAATCTGTTTATCGTCGCCCTTTGAATTCCAACAAAAAGGCAGGTCATGGATTCCTCCAACAAATATGTAGAAATTCTCGAAGGTATATCAGGCGGATTCTTTGCGCTTGACAGTGACTTTCGCTTTACATATTGGAACCGTGCGGCGGAAGAAGGAACTGGGCTGAAGCGGGAGCAGGTTCTTACCAAAAACGTCTTCGAAATCTTCCCGAATGCCAAAGATGCCGAGCTGGGGGAGAAATACCGGCTCGCGATGGAGAAGAAAGTCTTCCAGAGTTTTGTCACTTCGTACCGTGACGAGCGCTTCGAGGCCTGGTACGACATTCGCATCTATCCGACCGACAGCGGGATCTCGGTCTTCTTCCAGGATATCACGGAGCAGAAAAGGCAGGAGCGTCAGAAAGAGATGCTCATGGAAGTCTCGCACGTGATCAATATTGCTCCGCATCTCGACGATCTGTGTCTTAGCGCCGGCGAACGGATAGCCGCTTTCATGGAGATACCCTCGAAATTCGTCTGCATATACCGCTATGATCAACGCTCCTCGCTTCTCCACCTGATGGCCCCCTCCCTCGTGGATGTCAGGGTCGACCCCGAAGTCGAACATCAGATCGTCGACGAGAAGACGGAGACCATCGCCGTGAAAACGGCCATGGAGCGCAAAGTTGTGGTCACAGACGAGCTCGCCCGGAGTTCCATAGCCGCTTATTTCCTGAACGAAACCGATTCTCTCAAGCTGAAGACGCTCATCTCGATTCCGCTGATGGTCCAGAACGAGGTCCAGGGCGTGCTCGAGATCCTCTCCCCCAAAGTCGAGTCCTTTGTGCAGGAAGACCTGAAACTGCTCTCGATCATCGCCAATGAGCTCGCAATCGGCATGAGCCGTAAGAGGCTCATGGATGAGGTGACGATCAAGAATATCGAACTGGAGAACGAGAAGAAGCGGACGGACGATGCCAACGAAACGCTCAAAAGATTTCTCGCGACCTTTAGCCATGAGCTCCGCGCCCCGCTGAATGCGATCGTCGGCTTTTCGGAGATCCTCACCTCGGACCTGAAGAATCTCCCCCCCGACAGGACCAGCGATTTCATGAAAAACATCAACGAGAGCGGAAAACACCTGCAGGGGCTCATCAACGACATTCTCGATCTCTCAAAGATCGAGGCGGGGAAAATGGAGCTCCACGTGGAGGCATACCCGGTCGCGTACTTCACCGACAGCATCCAGCGGGTCATGCAGGCCGCGCTCCAGCAGAAAAATATCAACCTCAGCTTCGAGGTCGCTCCCGAGATCGATCAGCTCGTCGTGGATCAGACCCGGTTCAAGCAGATACTCGTTAATCTCGTCTCGAATGCGGTCAAATACAGTAATCCCGGCGGGAAGGTGACAGTCGCCATCCGCCGGTTTGTGAATGAAATCGAAGTCATCGTCGAAGATCAGGGGATCGGCATCAAACCGGAAGATTTGAGCCGGCTCTTCCAGGCTTTCCAGCAGGGGAATAATGCGAAGGGACCGAAGGAGGGAACCGGGCTCGGCCTCGTCATCACCAAGCGCCTGGTAGAACTCCACGGGGGACATATCAAGGTTGAGAGTGAATGGGGCAAGGGGAGCACGTTCCGTTTCCGCATCCCGATGGTGGTGGCAGGGGAGGTTATCGAATCCGCCGATCAGCTTCTTCGGATCGTGGGGGAACAGCCCGCCACATTGCCCGACGGTAATAAACCTCTCATCCTCATAATTGAAGACAATCCGCAGGCCGGCCAGCTAATCCAGATGTACCTGCAGGAGGCGGGCTACAGGACGGAAATCGCCCGCGACGGCGCCGAGGGGCTTGAACGGGCCAAGAGAATAAAGCCCAATGTCATCACCCTCGACATGATCATGCCGGTGAAGGACGGATGGCAGGTGATGAAAGAACTGAAGCGGCATCCGATCTGCAAGTCCATCCCCATTATCATTATCTCCATCACGGACGAGAAGAAGCTGGGATTCAGTATGGGCGCGGTGGATTATTTCGTCAAGCCGGTCAATAAAGACGATCTCATCACCGCCCTGAAGCGCATTCCGCTCAAACTGCATTCCCAGAAACAACACCCCAAGGTGCTCATCATTGATGATGACCGGACCGCCGCCGAGCTCATTCAGGTAATGCTCGAGGCCGAAGGTTATGAGGTGCTGAAGACGATGAACGGAAAGGAGGGGGTGCGCCTCGCCGGGACCGAATCCCCCGATCTGATTATTCTCGACCTCATCATGCCCGATATCTCCGGGTTCAATGTGGCCTACCAGCTGAAACAAAACCCCGCGACGCGCTCCACTCCCATCATCATCCTCACCTCGATGGAGGTCGATGAGGATACGAAGGAGCAGATGCAGGGGTTCATCTCAACGATCATGAGCAAGTCGCGGTTTACGAAGAAGGATCTCTTAAGAGAGATCAGTACCATCGAGCGGATGAAATAACTTACCGCACGATAATGAGTTTTTTGACGTCGCTCAGGAAGCTGGTCCTGAGCCGGTAGAAGTAGACCCCCGAGGGGAGGGAGTTCGCCGGCAATACCCTTTCATACTTCGCGGCATTCTGGTACTCATCGACAAGGGTGAGAACGCGCTGACCCAGCGTGTTATAAATCTGCAGGGAGACATGGGACGGAGCCTCAAGGTCGTACCGGATGTGCGTTTCTCCGTTGAAAGGGTTCGGGTAATTCTGATAGAGCGCCGTCGACTTGGGCCGCGGATCTTCCTTGAGCAAGCCGTTCCGGTAGAAAACCTCCCCGCTCCCGGCCACGTCCTCTGCCCAGGCCAGGTGCGCCCGGTGCCCGGAAAACCTGAGCGAAGGCTCCGTCGCCTTATCGGTCACCGAGGGGGTATCAGCGGGGCAAAACGATTCGCCGCGGTCGTTGCTCGGACGGAACCGGAGCCCGGCCCTGCCGCCGAAACTAACGTCCCAGGCCACGCAGACAAACGGACCTGCCGCTGCGATTTCAGAGAAAATTGCCCCCTCTGATTCCGAGAGCGCAAGTTCCGGATCCCAGATCAATTCGTCGTCCTCGTTGAATCCCGCGCTCCGACGCATCTTCACCGCGCCCGTATCGTTCCAGACGACGAAAATCGTTGCATCCTCGCTCACAGAAAGTTGCGGCAGAGTGGAGGAAACCCCGTCCTCCCGGGAGACAGGATCGGGACCAAACCAGACGCCCCCCCGGTCGTAACTCACATAATGGCCGGACTCGGGGTGGCTCCCGAACCCGTATTCACCTACTCCGTGCAATCCGTCGGCTGCCGCCTGAATTCCGCTCAGAAGCGGAGCATTCGTTGAACGTACGGTCCACGTTTGCCCCCCGTCGCCGCTTCCGAGAGTTCCGAATTTGTTCGTCGCCTGGTCGGCAAACTGTATGTAAAACGAGGTATCGAGCGCGCTCATTAAATGGGGGTCTGAATTCGCCCGCAGCAAGCGCGGAGAATCCCAGGTCTGCCCCGCGTCCGTGCTTCGGACAAGAACCGTCCCTACGTCCGGGCCGGCAACCCCGTCGTAGGCGACGCAGACGATACTCCCGGAGCAGGCTATCACGCCCCGATTGAACGCATCGAACCCTGATGCGATCGTCAAAGCCCCCGAAAAAGAAACCCCGCCATCCGTGCTCCGGGCATATTCGACACCGGAATGGGAGATTCCCCCGATTGTATCGATACCATACCAGATGACGTGGATCGTGTCGCCGCTTGTGGCAAGTTTGGGCGAGACCGAGAGCACGGAGTCGAAGGAGAGGCGAATGGGATTCTCCCACGTGATCGCGCAGCTTGCCTGGCCAAGTGCTGAAACGGGGAGGGCGCACAGGAGCAGTGTGAACAAGACCTTGCCCGCGGTGCGCGCAGAGAATGAAAACATACCGGGTGATCGACGCCCTGAGTGACTCCCCAGTATACTGAAAAACCCTCTGTTTATCAAGTAAAGCGAATAAATTTGCCCTTGGAATTCGATCGGAATTTCTTAGATTATACTGGCTCCAGCATTACCATTCACGAGAAGTTGCTCCCTCTTGCCCGCTGAAGCCTCCAATCATTGTCGTCGTCGCACATCGAAAAGGATTTTTGAATGAAAACTCTTGCTATTCTTACGCTCCTTCTTCTTGTCTCCGCCTTAGCCCTGGCCCAGGGTTCGATCACCGCAGTGAGAATCCCTACGTCGATCGCGGGGGCAGGCGGATCGGGAACGACCGGCTTCCCCTACTCGGTTTTCGTTCAGATTACGGGCTGGACGGCCAATGCCAACGGGCAAGCCTATTTAAAAGTCTATTCAAGCACCAACAATGAATTTATGTGGAGCGCCACCGGAGTGTGGAGCAACACGACAACCTTCTCGAGCGCAAACCAGCCTGTCGCCACTATCGACGGAAGCGGGAATTGGTCGGGATGGATCTATGCCAAACACAACGATGCCCTCGGAACAAGCGGTTCGGTAAGGGCCGCGAAGGTCGGCGCGACAACAACCAGGCTCACGACGGCGGCCGTAAATTTTTCGGTGCTCAATATGACAGGAGCCGGGAACGGAGGCTGGCTTGTCCGTACGTCGAGCTCGTCAGTTAACAAGGGGATAGTCGCCTATGCCGGCGGCGCCTCGGTCGGCACCTATAGAACTGAGGACAACGCGGTCACCGAGGGTTATTCCTACAGCGCTGGCGGCTTCAAGATTGCCGTCCCTGCCGGGCTGATAGATTCGCTTGTAACATTTAATGACGATGGAACCCGCTTCGAGAGCTTCCCCGGCCCCTGGCTCGTCAGCGCTGGGCAGGAGACGGATGCCACCTCAGGCGGGGGAGGGGTGGGAAAAGGCTCGGCTTCCTTCACACCTTCAACTCTCTCCGGCGGCGCCAGCCATTCGCTCATCGTCAACATCGCGGGCGCGCCATCGGACACGATCCGGAATGCGCGCGTGATCATTCCCGCAACGTGGAGCTGGACTGATTCCGCCGCCGATCTCCTCCTCTCCGGAGGCGGGTCGCCCGTGGGCTCGATCGCGGGCGATACGATCAATGTTTCGAACATGACCCTCGTCCAGGGGGACACGCTGCATGCGCAGTTCACTAATCTCACTCCGGCCGACTCGACGGCCAATTTCACATTTAATGTCCGAACCGGCGCGTCCGCTGATTCCGTCTATCCGATCGCTGTGCAGCCGGCCGTCTTCATCTACGGCTCGCCTCTTGCGATCGCCGTCGTCAAAGAGAACGACGCCAACGGAGTCCCGCTCAAAGTCAATCAGCTCGTTACTGTCAGAGGTGTCGTGACCGTCGCCAACGAATTCGGAGGACCCTCCTATATCCAGGATAATTCCGCGGGCTTCGCAATCTTTGGCTCGTCCTTCTCGACGGCAGTCCAGGTGGGTGATGAAGTGCTCGTCTCCGGCCTGGTTCAGCCTTTCAACGGGCTTTCGGAGATCGTCAATCCCGTCGTCCACTCGATCGTCAGCAGCGGGAACCAGGTCGATCCCCTCATTGTGACGGCGGGCGAGGTCGCAGCCGACGGCGCAGGAGGTGTTGAACAGTACGAAGGCTTGCTCATCCGGATGAATGGCGTCACGGTGACCGATATGACAGGATCGCCCATCGCGACATGGGCGGTTTCCGGATCGGGCACGAACTACCGGCTCAACGATGCATCGGGACAGGTGGATGTGCGCGTGGATAACGGGGTAAATTTTGCCAACGCCCCCGCGCCCCAGAGCTCGTTCGATGTCATCGGCGTCGTGTCGCAATTCAAGAATGCTTCCCCCTATATCGGCGGATATCAGGTCATGCCCCGATCGACCTCTGATATCCTCTCATCCGGGCCAGTCATTTCGTCATTCCCGACCGAAAGCAATCTTGACAGAACGTCGATGACGATCAGCTGGACGACGCTCAACCCCGGCACAACGAGGCTCTGGCTCGGGAAGACTACAGCGTACGAACTCGGGATCGTCAGCCCTACGGACTCTCCCGCGACGAGCCATTCGATCGATCTCGCCGGACTCGACCCGGGGACAATCTACAATGTCCGGGCATTCTCCTCGAGCGGGACCGATACGAGTTTCGCAGCCAATCTCGTCGTGAGCACAGTGTCGCCCGTCGGCTCGACCGGCCAGATGAATGTTTACTTTAATTTCGATGTCAATACTGCCCTCTCTTCCGGAGAGGCAGCTCTCGGAAACCAGGATCTCACGAACAGGCTTATTGCGCGCATCAATGCGGCCCGCTATTCCATCGATGCCGCTTTCTATAACCTGAGCAGCTCGCCCGGGGCGGCCGTTGCGAGCGCGCTCGTCGCGGCAAAAAACAGGGGGGTCCAGGTGAGGGTGGTCTGCGAGCAGGATAACAGCTCCAACGCGCCCTTCATCACCCTGTCCAACAGCGGCGTGCCCGTGATCTCCGACCAGTTCGACGCCACAAATGGCGGCGTCGGCTTGATGCACAACAAGTTCGCCGTCATCGACTACCACGGCGGTGCCCCCGAGAGCGTATGGGTCTGGACCGGTTCCTGGAATCCGAGCGACCCGGGGACCAACAGCGATCATCAGAATTCCATCGAAATCCAGGATGTGTCGCTGGCCGGCGCATATTCAGTTGAATTCAACGAGATGTGGGGTAGCACGACTCTCACGCCCAATGCGTCGACGACCCGCTTCGGCGCCAGGAAAGTGAATATCACCCCCCATAAGTTCATCATCAACGGCCACCCGGTTGAGTCCTATTTCTCCCCGAGCGACCGCACGACCTCAAAGATTGCCTCGGCGCTCTCGCGGGCTCAGGGCTCGGTCTGCGTCGCGCTGCTCACCTTTACCCGGAAGGATCTGGCCGACACGCTCCTCGCTCTGAAGAATAGGGGAAGGAAGGTGCGCGTTGTTCTCGACAATAATACCGATACAGGGAATCAATTCGCCTATCTGCAGTCCGCCGGCACCGATATTCACCTCAAGGGTTTTAGCACGGGACTGCTCCACCATAAGTATGCCGTGATCGACGGCGCGCAGACCGGGGGGACTCAATGGCTCATCACCGGCTCGCATAACTGGTCGAGCAGCGCCGAGAATTCCAACGACGAGAATACTCTCATCATCCAGAATAACCGCATCGCCAATCTTTACCTCCAGGAATTCGGCGCGCGGTATACCGAGGCCGGCGGCGCCGACCCCATCGTTCTCGACATCAGGGAGATAGGCCATACTCTCCCTTCACACTTCTCCCTCTCGCAGAATTATCCGAACCCGTTCAACCCGACGACATCGTTCGAGTTTCAGGTCGCAAAACAGGGACCCGTTTCGCTGAAGGTCTATGACGTGCTGGGTCGCGAGGTTGCGAGCCTTCTCGAAGACACAAAAGCCCCGGGGACTTTCAGGGTGACGTGGGATGCGGGAGGTTTGGCGAGCGGAGTATATTTCTACAAAATGCGCGCGGGAGATTTTTCCGAGATTCGAAAGATGATGCTCGTACGATGAGATCGAATGATCGCAGACCCCGGCTGATCCGTCAATTGTCGGCGCGGTGAGCTCGCGGCGGTTTTAGTCAAAAACGAGCAAGGGTGGAACAGGATGATTCGTTCGAAACTCCTCATCCTCTCATGTCTGCTTTGCTTCTTACCACTCCGGCTTGAATCGCGAGAAAACAAGCCTTCCCCTAGAAACGCCTCCAAGCTGACTGGCTCTGCCCTCTCTTTCGTGGTGCGTGAAATACAGGGGTTTAACCTTCGGGTTTGGCTGAGCAACCAGATGGCCGCAGGGCTTTCCGCCTGGGATGCATCTGCGGGATCTCAGATTCCGCTGGAACCCCACGTCGGACTCGACTATCCCGCCGGCTCAAACGTTGAGCACCTCTTTGGCGGTGGACCCATGCTCGCGGGCATCGCCAACGGCGTCCGGAGAGTCGATGAGGGATTCAATCTGTCGAACGGAGGAGAGTTCCTTCCGGAAGTGAGGCACTTCCGGCGCGCACATTTCTGGAGGACGGCCGTCGGCAATCCTCCGTTTGACGACTATGGGTGGTCCGGATTCTACTACAACCACAACGCCTCCACCAATAGAGCCGGTGTCGATGATGACGGAGACCTTCGCGTGGACGAGGATCCTCTGGACGGTCTCGACAATGACGGCGACTGGAACCCAGTCACAGACGACGTCGGTGAGGACGGGCTGCCGGACTCACTCGAAGCAAGCTGCGACGGGACCCCGTATGATTCCCTCTCAAACCCGGACCCTGCCCAGGATAATTATGAGCCTGCGTCCACCGATAAATGCCACCCAAATGCCGCTGGTATGTATCCCCTGAAATCCGACAAGGATTTCTATACCGAACGAAACGGGGTTCCCGATCACGGTGAGCCGCATGTCGACGAAGATTTTGGGTCGATATCGGATAGGGACCTCTCCTGCACAGCAAGTGACATCTTTAGCAGCCCATTTATACCAGGCCACGTCCCCATGGGGGTTGAGCTTATCCAGAAGTCGTTTGCCTGGAAATATCCGAGCGCCGATGCCTTGACGTTTCTGGAGTATGACTACGTTGACACGGGACGTTATGTAATCCGGGATGCCTATGGAGCCTACTTCGCCGACATGGATGTGGGACCGGTCGATATCACCAGGTACTATCAGCACAATTACGCTGCGTATGATTCCGCGACGAGGACGGCCTATATCAGTAATCCCATCGACACCGGCTCGACCCCCCTTGGGATCACCGTTCTCGATCTTGGCCGTCCGATTGATTCTTTGAAATTCATTTTCCGCTGGCTCGACTACGGCAGCGACCCGCCGGTTGTGGGTGACACCGGTTTGTATTCGCTTTTGAGCGGTGCTGCATTTCCCATGGAACTGATAAGGCCGAACCAGGATTCCCTCAGACTCTCTGATACGAGGCTCTTCGTGAGTGCGGGGCCATATCCCGTGATTTCACCGGGGGATACATTGCGACAAGTTTATGCCTACGTTGCCGGCCGCACGATTCACGATATGCTCAATAATGCACGCCGCGCTCACCGGATTTACGAGCGCCGTGGATTCATCATGCCGGATGCGCACCTCCGGGATCCTGGAGGATCAGGGCCGTTGGTCGTGTCATGGCCGCCCCTCGAACGATCCCCGTGGGGCAATGTCGCCTCGTATATCGTTTATCGCGGCGATTCTTCCCGACGATACACTGATTCGGTGACGACGATGTCGACGTCCGTTTCCTTTCCGAGTTCGTCCGGAAGGTACTTCGCAGTCCGGGCGGTCGACACGCGAGGGAATCGCAGCGCCCTGTCGGATGAGACCACCGTCTTTCCCGATGCTCCCCCCGCTTTGAGTGCCACGGGCCGTCAGGTAGACATCCTCATACGCTGGACCATGAGCACCGACGGCTATGTTTCCGGATATAATGTGTACCGGAGAACATCGGACGACTCGTTATTCCGGAAGTTGAATCCCGCTCCCATCAGCGACTCGAGCTTCGTGGATACCGCCGTGTGGGGGAATCGCGTATATTCGTACAAAATTTCCGCTCTTGGGCGCCAGGGTTATGAAAGCGTTCCCTCCGTTGAAGTCAAGGGAAGACTAAAGCCTCCGGCGGCGCCGTCAGGATTCGTCATAGGTCCGGGAAACTCTCTTCTCCACCTGGCGTGGACTCCTAACCCCGAGGGAGATTTGAAGGGGTATAACGTCTACAGGAGTGATTCGTCGACCACCGTGAAGCTCAACTCGTCCATCTGGAAAAAATCCGACTATGTCGATTCCGTTGGGGGAGGGAGTCGGTCATACACCTACTATGTCGAGGCGGTCGACACGACCGATGCCGTGAGCGACCATTCTACCCTGATCTCCGAAAGGACAACGGCGCGCCATCAGGGGATTCTCATGTTGGTGCCGCCGACAGCGTTGTCGGACTTATACTACGAGCAGGCCATTTCAGGATACCCCCATGACAGGGCTCACCAGTATAAAATCGACCGACAGCCGGATGTTGATTATTTATCTTCCTATTCGACAGTACTCTGGCTTCAGGAGGGCGAGTATTCGTTTACAATTCCCCAATATTATCCATTGGGGCTTAAGGGATACCTCCTCGGAGGAGGAAAGCTGCTCGTGATGGGAAGACGGATGCCCACGTCTTCGCCATCGGGCTGGTACCCGTTTCTGGCCGATTACTTCGGAATCTCCCTTCTCGATGAGGTAAGCCCGGCAGCGAACTTCGCCGGCGCCTATGGTATGGAGGGTTTTCCCGACGTGAGGATAGATTCATCGAGGGTTCTGGCTTTAACGGGAAATGGTCTCGATTTCATCGAGCGTTTTCCGAGCGCGCTCCCCGCCCAGGTCGTGTATACGTATCGTTCGGACCCGCTCGATTCCCTTGCAGAGGGAAAACCGGTCGGACTCCGTGCACGCGATTCATCCGTCCATGCGTTATACATGAGCTTCCCGCTGTATTATCTCGACTCTTCAAGCGCCCGATCTCTGCTGACGAATGTTCTCAACGAATTTCATGAATTTCCAACCATCGCGTCCGGCGATGCATTGTCCATCCCCGGCGAGTTCCGGCTCTACGATGCGTATCCGAACCCCTTCAATCCATCGACTCACATTAAATTTGATCTGGCTCACCCGGGCATGATCGAGCTGGCGGTCTATGACCTTCTCGGCCGAAATGTCGCCTTCCTGGTCCGGGATCTGAAACCCGCGGGATCCTATGATGTTCGGTGGGACGCCGGGCCGCTCTCGAGCGGAGTTTATTTTTACCGCCTCGCTGTCACGAGTGAGGGGAGAGCAACGAATTTCGTTCAGACGAAGAAACTTTTCCTTCTGAAATGAGCATCATCGGATGATCAAACGATTTCTCGTTGTCCTCGTCCTTTTCGGGATCGGCCGGGCTTGTTCTCAAACCGGGTGGCGGGCGGTCCCAAGCGGGACGATTCAGAGCTTATACGGCCTGGCGGCCGAGTCTGACTCTACAGGCGAGCTTCGTTATGCCGTGGGTGCGCATGGGACTGTGCTTCGCTCGTCAGACGCCGGGTCAACATGGAAGGTTGTCCGTGATTCGCCCGCGCTGAGCCTGTATGCCTGTTCGTTTTTCGCACCTGACGGCGGTTACGCCGTCGGGGAGGGCAATCTGACCATGAAATTCTTTCGGGACTCTCTGGGAAATTTTTCCACCGTTGTGTCCGACCCCGGGAACCCGGCGTCGCTCGCGTGGTGGGATGTTTACGCTGCTCCACCCTCTGGACGGATTGTCCTCCTGATCGGGGATCTCGGACTAATCTATCAATCAACCAATTCGGGTGCGACCTTCTCGTATGTAAATTCCGGAACAACGATGAATCTGAAGAATTCCTGCGTCCGCAATCTTAATTCTATCTATTTGGTTGGCGATAGCGGAACAATTCTGAAGGGGGACATCGCTCACCGGTGGTCCAGACAAACTCCACCCATCACAAGGCGCACGTCTAACTATTATGGGATTTCGTTCCCCCAGGGGATCGACACTTACGCAACCGGTTTCATCGTCGGCGAGAAAGGGATGATCCTCCGGACTACTGATGACGGGACAATCTGGAACGTCGTCGTCAACACGCCAAGTGTGACTCTCCGAGGCGTATTTTTCCCAGGCAATACTCCTGGTTTCCCGGGGGGCGCAGGGTGGGCAGTCGGGGACAGCGGAATCGTCCTCAGGACCGATGACGCTGGCCTTCACTGGGTGCGGCAACCGAGCGGGACTTCCAGTAATCTCAACCGAGTTCTGTTCACAGATTCACTCCACGGGCTTATTGTGGGCGACAACGGCACCATACTCGAGACGAGCACGGGGGGTCGCTCGGAACCTCTTTTTTCGGCTCTCCCCGCCTATACCTACTTTGGACAGGTTGTCGTCGGAACGGTTCGGCGCTCTGCATTGACGATCCGGAACTACGGGGCATCGCCGATGGTAATTTCCAGAATCGAGTCGCAATCCAACGATTTCACCATGTTCCCCGAATCATCTGAAATCCCCCCATTCGGATCCCGGGAATTCGCGATCATCTTCTCACCCTCAGCCGTGGGCCAACAGGGGTCACTAATAACCATACATGATAATGCTTCCGGGTCGCCCCACTCGGTATTCGGTTTTGGCAAGGGGATCCGCAATGCCTTCAGATCTGGCTGGCGCTGGTTGAATCCCCTCCCACAAGGGAATTATCTGCGGGATATCGCGTTCCTGAATGGAAAGGGCATCGCGGCCGGCGAAGCGGGGACGGTCATGACCTCAACGGATAATGGCTCGAGCTGGACTATCCTGTCCGAGGCCACAGGGACGACACAAACGCTCGCCGCAGTCAGTCTGATCGACGATGAAAAGTTCGTCGTGGTCGGGGAGAATGGGGCGATACTCGTCTCTTCCGACGGAGGCAAACACTGGGTGCCTGGTCAAAGCGGAACAGCCGCCAATCTTTCATCGGTCTCCTTCTCGGATCGGAGCAACGGATTCGTCTCGGGCAGCGGGAGCCTTGAGTTCGGCGACTATGGTTCGATTCATCACACGTCGGATGGCGGCAATGTGTGGACCCAACAGTTTTCCTCACCGGATATCACGATCAGCGGGATTCGCTCCTTGGACGCATCGACTGCTGTGGCTGTCGGCTTCGATGTCACGCGGCATGGCGAGATTCTGCGAACATCAAACAGGGGAGATTCCTGGGTCTCTGTACCGCTTCCGCTCGGAACTCACGGTTCGTCCGGGACCTCCCTCCGGACAGTCTCGTTCGCCGATCGGCACCTGGGGATCGCGGGTGGTTCGGGCGGACTGCTCCTCCGGACGACAAACGGCGGATCAACCTGGTCTCGCCTCGGATCGCTTGGTGAAAACATCGTAAAGCTTTCATTCATAGGTCCCTCTGCTGTGTGTGCGTTCGGCGAAAGTGGTGGTTTCTATCGTTCGTCCGACACGGGATCGACCTGGACCCAGGGGCGCGTAAGCACGCGCACCATCCTCTTTTCAGGAGCAATGGCCTCGCCATTACGGGGTTTTGCGCTGTCGGGGTATGATATTCTAATCCATTACCCGTACTTTCGCTCTGTTCCTACCTTTTTTCAGACGTCCGATGGCGGAAATGTCTGGTCGGAATTCCCCGGTACAGTCACCCTCCGTGATCTCCGGTCAATTTCTTTCGAAGATGCCCTTCATGGCATGGCCGTCGGAGATAGCGGAATAGTTCTCTATACTTCTGACGGCGGGGTGAATTGGACCCCGCAACTTCACGGCACCCTCCTAGAGTCCGCGGGCATTCCTCTGGTTGGAGTCTCCTTTCCACGTGCAGACACCGCAACCGCCGTCGGCGGATATGGAACCATTATACACACGACCGATGGCGGACTTCACTGGGCAGCTCAGGTCAGCGGCACGAGAAGCCGTTTGTCTGGAACGGCTTTTTCAGACTCCTATCATGGCATCTGCGTCGGCGCAGCCGGCGCTCTGCTCCGGACGACCGACGGAGGGTTGAACTGGTTCGATGAATCGGGGGCTGTTTCATCAAATCTCAATGCAGTTGCTTACGGTAGCGCGGATCATGTCGTGGTGGTCGGCGATCTCGGCGTGGTTCTTGTTTCTTCTGACGGAGGCCGCTTATGGTTTCAGCCGTCGAATGTGGGAACTACAGCCGCCCTTCTCAGCGTTGCACTCGCTGGCGAAACGATTACGGCGGTCTCACGGTCGGGTACACTCGTACAATCGTCAGACGGGGGAATCTCGTGGGATGTAAAAGATGCGGGGACGAACGGATCCCTCAACGGCATTTCGTATCTAGGGAGACAGGGTGTCATCGTCGGGGATGGAGGGATTGTTCTCAAATCGTCGGATGCCGGCTACACCTGGTCCGCTCAAGCTTCCGGGACACTCTTCTCGCTCCTGGGCTGTGTCATTCATGACCCGCTTTCGGCAACGATCGTTGGAACCGACGGCGCCATTCTCCAGACTCACACAGGGGGGCTCTGGATTGGCAATACGCCCCGGGATTATGCTCTTGAGCAAAATTTCCCCAATCCGTTCAATCCCACGACGGTAATCCGATATTCCGTCCCGACGGATGCAGTCATCTCATTGAGAATCTATGATCTCCTGGGCCGAGAGCTGGCAACTCTCGCGGAGGGATCCGTGCCCGCAGGGACGTATGACGCACAGTGGAGAGCCGATCACGTTTCGAGCGGAGTCTACTTCTATCGCCTAAGAGCCGGCGGTTTCGTCTCTACCAGGAAAATGATGGTCGTCCGGTAGCGGCCTCCCCCTGCGAGCGCGGGATATTTCCCAAATCCGCCCAATGTTGTCCTGCGCACTCCCTATTCGTTTGGAATTCCCTGCGGATTGAGCTACATTGCGGCCATGCAAATTTTCAGCCGCGGCGGGATTAAATGACCCCTTGGGTGACCCGTCTTATCATCGCCAACGGGGCGATGTTCCTTCTGACATATTCCTCTCCCGCACTCGTTGAAAAACTGGTTTTCGTCCCGTCGCTTGTTCTGCTGAGACCCTGGACCCTCGTCACCTACATGTTCCTCCACGCAGGGCTGGGGCACATCTTCTTCAACATGCTGGGTCTCTATTTCTTTGGCCCCCGGCTCGAGATCGAGCTTGGAGGCGAACGCTTTCTCTGGCTTTACTTCATCAGCGGCATCACCGGGGCATTGCTCTCCCTCGTCATTACACCCCATACGGCCATCCTGGGCGCTTCGGGCGCCGTCTATGGCGTCATGCTTGGGTTCGCGTATTACTGGCCCACCTCACTGGTTTTCATCTACGGCATTTTCCCGGTTCAGGCGCGGATTCTTGTCGGGATCATGACCCTCCTCTCCCTGTTTGGCGGATTTGGCGGGTCGTCGGACGGCACCGCCCACTTCGCCCATTTGGGGGGATTCCTGGGCGGCTATCTTTATGTAAAGTGGATCGCCGGCAGATCGCGCTCAGCAGAGTTTCAGCAGTTCACTCCCCCGGACGCTACACCCGCGGATGTCGAAAAGTGGAAGACGATCGATCGCGGGAGCCTTCACGAGGTCAACCGTGAAGAACTTGACCGTATTCTTGACAAGATCAGCGCCTCGGGAGTTCATAGCCTCACGCTCGCCGAGAGGGAATTTCTGAACCGCTTCAGCACTCAGTAGCCCGGCGCAAAACGCCGTAGGGCCGGGTTTTCGCTGTTGCGAAGGGTATTTCTAATAGCGATATTTTAATCATGATTCCCCCTCTCCCCCCGGTGCGCCAACTGCTCAAAGTCCCCCTCGTCTTTTCAGCACTCGCCATCTCATTCCTTTCTCAAGGAAGCCGCGGCCAGAGGAACGGCGTGACTCTCCTCGACCACCTGGACCAGCCCCATGGGGTCTCGGGCCAGGGGACGTCGTACTCGAGCTGCTGGGGATGGGTCTCGCCTACGGGGAAGGAGTTCGCGCTCATCGCAACGGCAACCGGCACGTCCATCATCGACCTGAATGTCTCCCCCATCCGTGAGGTGCAGTTCATCCCCGGTCCGACGGCTCCCTATGCCTACCGCGAGTTTAAGACGTATAAACAGTACGCATACGCCGTCTCCGAAGGAGGCAGCGGAGTTCAGATCATCGATCTTTCCGGGCTTCCCGATACTGCGGTCCTTGTCAGGAGTTTTATCTACGTGTCGACGACTCCGCCCGATTCGGGCAAAAATAACGTCCGGTCCCATACAGTGACCCTTGCCGATGGATATCTTTACTGCAACGGTAGCGCGAACTGGCCGCCGGGAGGGTGTGTCATATTCTCGCTCCATAACGACCCGACAAGCCCTGAGTTCGCAGGCACCTTCGAACCGCAATACATCCATGATTCATACGTGCGGAACGATACGCTCTACGCATCCGCGATTTATCCGGGGGGCGGACTCTATGTCGTCAACATACAGAAGAAAAACGTGCCTGCCACAATGGGTGTGATCGTCTACAGCGGAAGCGGGACGCATAACGCGTGGGCGACGATTGACGGAAAGTTTGCGCTGACATGCGATGAGATCGGAAGCACCCCCCATGATCTGAAGATCTGGGCGCTCGACAGTCTTCCGAACTCGGTCAAGGTGGCGGAATGGGTCGCCGAACCGACAAGCAATATTCACAATGTTCACGGAAGGGGTTACTATGCCTATATCGCCCACTACACGGCCGGGATGAGAGTAGTCGACGTGCATGACCCCTACAATCCGTTTGAGGCAGGTTCGTATGATACATACCCTGGTCCAAGCGGCGGGTATGCCGGTTGCTGGGGCGTCTACCCCTACTTCTTTTCGGGACGATGGATCGGTTCCGATATGCAGACCGGGCTCTATCTCTGCTCGTTCGATTCTCTGAAACCTCGCGTCAGATCATCGCTTCTCGGGCCGGCCGATCAGTCTGTTGTGAACGCATCGACGACGTTTCTGTGGCAACGGGCGACCGATCCATCCGTGGATCCCCACTACTACGAGATCCATATCGCCGGAGCAGGGATCGACACGTCCCTCCGGGCCGCAGATTCTTCCCTCACACCGTCCCTCCGGGACATACTGCCTCATACCGGGGTCTACTCCTGGTTTGTCATGATCCGGGATGAGTTTACCGAAGTATCGAGCGCCGACACGTTTCATTTCACCTATACCGGACCGGTCGGCGTCCAGGAGTCCGGCAGGACGCGGGATTTCTCCCTGGCCCAGAATTACCCGAACCCCTTCAATCCGACGACACGTATTGACTTCTCCCTCCCTTCCGCCGCGCGGGTGAGATTGACGATTTACGATCTCCTCGGTCGGGCAGTTTCGAGGCCGATCGATGGAGCCTACCAGCCCGGCAGCTACCAGATTCTCGTGAACGCGTCAAGCCTTCCATCGGGGACCTATTTCTACGAGCTTGTGACCCCGTCTTTCACCCGCGTCAGGAAAATGATTCTCTCGAAATGAGACAGAGACGCGGCGGGAGATTCAGTTTTGATCCATCGGTTGCCAGCCTATCATGTGCCCCAGCGGACATATATTGAATCCCCCCCGAGTCCCGATCTGCCAGGCTGCGGGCTCTCTCATATGCGGTTGCTCTTCTCAGGTCGGATGGGGATGAGAAAAGGAGCGCTTTGTCTCTCCAGCTTCAACACCAGCCGGGCACTTGTAGCGATAGATCTCATAGCCTCTCTCATTGCTTCCGCCCTATTTTTTCCCGGCTGTTTCGGGTCTGACCAAGCCTTGTATGAAGAGATCCTCTCCCATCGCCCCGCTGAGTGGTCTAGTCAAGATTGTTTTTCAGTAATTGCGATTCCCGCAGCATTTAATCACTTCGACCAAGAGGCGAGAGTGAAAGTTATCGCCATTCCTTACTATCCATCGGTGATCCTGGCCATCCAACGCTCGGCACAGGGTGTGGCTCACTGGTCTGAGGAATCGTTTCGTGCGAATACTGATACCCTGATGGCAGACGCCGCGGGGATGTATATCGACTGGGAGCACAATGGCAAGCTAGTCGATGCTCGGGGGAATTTTTTTCGTGAACCGGTTCAGATCGATGTGGTCCAGTTCTTGATCGCAATAAATAATACGCAGTGGCCGTGTAACAAGCTCAAACAAGTTGCGGTGGTGACCCCAAACGGTCAGATAAGTTACGTAACCGTCCCTCTCATGCCATACACCGATTGTTTTTCGCCAGATATTACCCGGCTTGACAAAAATATAGTTCTGCGGAACGATCGCGGGGAGACGCTCCCTGCACAATTTGTTTGGGGGCGAAAACGCGATAATCTCACGCTCGATGAAACGGTCTTTGCGAAATTTCAGTTGCGAAAAGGAGACACTCATTTCCTGAGAGGATCAGCTAACATGTTCCTTATTATTGACGGGTTTGATAAGCAAATCAAGCTGAGCTTTCCCCTCGCACTGATGCGATAACTCTCACGCTGGTTCTAACATGGGTTTGGTCGCCCCCTCCGCTTTGCGAGAGCCGGGGCACGCGGGATTGACCCATTAGGGTAGGCGACCCGTCGATCAACCCTCCCTACTGGGCGAACGATGGCCTCAGCTCTTCGTGCCAAGATAACACCCTCTTCCGTCTGATCATTCCTGGCTCATTCTTCTTATCCCGACCGACGATGGTGGCGCCTACTTTCCGCTGATACAAGCCGTAAAAAGGGGGCTTGACTTTTCAGGCAAATTCCCATAATTTCCGTGCCTGACAATCGTCGTATCCTGAAACGGAACAAGATTTCGTGGAAACTGCAACCCCGACTCCGTCGCCCTCCTCAAGGTTGGGATTCATCGATGTGCTGAGAGGATGGGCCGTCCTCGTGATGATCGAAACTCATGTGGTGAATGCCCTCCTCTGCCCTGAGATCAAAGACGAGTCGTTCTTCAAATTACTCACCTTCGTCAACGGTCTCGTGGCCCCCTCGTTTCTTTTCTGCGCGGGCATGGGGATGGCCATCTCGCTTCAGAAAAAGTGGGATGATTACGTCGATCTGAGGATGCCGCTCTGGCGCTCCGTTGCCAGGCTGCTCTTTATCGCCGCAGTCGGGTATTCGCTTCATCTCCCTTTCTTTTCCCTGTCCCGGTTGCGTGAGCTGGCCGACGGGAACGCATGGATCCCGTTCTTCCAGGTCGACATCCTCCAGACGATCGTCGTTTCACTGCTCTTTCTAACGCTCATCGCCGTCATAGTCCGGAAGGAACAGTATTTCCTCTGGATCGCCGCCCTGTCCACGGCGGCAATCGTCTTTGCCTCCCCGATCATCCGCGAAATGGACTACTCTGGCCTGCCGGTGTGGTTCAGGCCCTATCTCACGACGCAATTCAAATCGCAATTTCCCCTCTTTCCCTGGACGGCGTTCCTCACGAGCGGGACAGTCGTCTGCTTTCTCTACCTGCGCATGAGAGCTCAAGGGAAGGAAGGAGTGTTCATGAAACGGCTCCTGGTATTCTCGGTGTGCTGTATGGCGCTATCGCTCCTCGCCGAGTTCCAGCCGGTCACTCTTTATCCCCGACACGATTTCTGGAGGGCAAGCCCGGAGTTCTTCTTCCTCCGCCTGGGACTTGTGACGATGTTCCTGTGGCTGATCTGGCGGGCAAAGACTTCCTGGTCGCCTCTCATGCTGTTCGGCCAGGAATCTCTCATCGTGTACACCGTCCATCTCCTCATTGTCTACGGCTACACGTACGAATGGAGCTTCATCCGATACTTCGGCCCCCATCTCGACTATGCCCAATCCCTCGGGCTCACTCTCATCCTTGCCGCGGCGATGTACGTGCTCGCGTTCATCTGGCATTTCATCAAGCAGTGGAATATCGGGTACGCGAAAATCCTTCAGTTCGCCACTCTCTCGGGGATAGTCGTCATGTTTATCGTCAAGACGAGCTGATTCCTCGCGGCAGGGTGTGTCAATTCTCGCAATCACCCCAAGGGAAATCCTCCGTCACGAAGGAACGAGGTGTGTCAGAAAGGGGAAGTTCCTGCCCTAAGGGCGCCGCCTGTCAGGCTCGGGGTGAGCTCCGGGATAGGAGGGAATTGAGCTTCCAGCGCGAGAGCGCCGGGAGCATGGCGTAATCCGTGAGGTCGTACTGGATGGGGGTCACCGAAACGTAGTTTTTCATGATGGCGATCTGGTCTGTATCTCCCGCCGTGTCGATCACCTCCAGTTTGCCGGTAAGCCAGTAATACTCATTGTCGTTCGGATCCCGGCGGACGTCGAAGGTATCATCCCAGCGTGTTTTACCCTGCCGCGTCACCCTTACCCCGCGGAT
This sequence comes from uncultured Chlorobiaceae bacterium, assembly GCA_964410105.1. GTDB lineage: Bacteria > Bacteroidota > Ignavibacteria > UBA10030 > SZUA-254 > CAYPFY01. The sequence continues at coordinate 97,620 of CAYPFY010000010.1, read as the reverse complement.
GTCCTTTTCCCGCACCGGAGGGATGTTCACGTTAAGAAGGGTATCGGGAGGAAGCCCGTGCTGGAGGACGCCCTTCGCCAGCTTCCGGGCAAATTTTGCGGCGAACCGGAAGTCGGGTTTATCGCGCGTCGTGAGTGAAATCGCCAGCGAGGGTATCCCCAGTATGGTCCCCTCGGTCGCTGCGGATACCGTTCCGGAATAGATGATATTGATCGACGTGTTCGAGCCGTGGTTGACGCCGGAGACGAGGATATCGGGCCTCTTTTTCAGCAGGGTCCGCATTGCAAGTTTCACGCAATCTGCCGGGGTGCCGTTCACGGCATACCCGAAGAATTTCCCCGCCCGGAAAAACTTCGTAACCCTCAGCGGGTAATTCATGGTGATGGCGTGTCCGACGGCGCTCCGCTGTTTATCGGGAGCCACGACTGTGACGCTCCCGAGTTTCTTCATCTCGGTCGCCAGCGCCAGAATCCCGGGTGCGTCGATCCCGTCATCGTTGCAGACGAGCGCCCGGATTGTCCCGGCCATCGCTAGTAGCTTTCTTTGCCGGTCGGGAACCGGCCGGTCCGGACGTCGGAGATATAACTCCGGAACGCCGTGCGCATCGTCTCGGCGAGCTCCGCATAGCGGCGGACGAACCGTGGTTTGAACTCTTCCGTCAGTCCGAGCATGTCGTAGACGACAAGCACCTGGCCGTCGCAGTGAGGCCCTGCCCCGATGCCTATCGTCGGCACCCGGACCGCCTTCGTTACCCGTTTCGCAAGGTCCGAGGGGATTTTCTCCAGAACGATCGCAAAAACCCCGGCCTCGGCGAGCACCTTGGCGTCATGAAGAAGCTCGTCCCCCTCTTCCTTTGTCTGCGCCCTCACCTCGTAGGTGCCGAATTTGTTGATCGCCTGGGGCGTGAGCCCGAGATGGCCCATGACCGGGATCCCGATTTTGACCAGGTGCTTCACGATCTCTGCGATGTAGGAGCCCCCCTCGAGCTTCACCGCCCCGACTCCAACCTCCTTCATGATTCTCCCCGCATTCCGGATAGCGTCGTCCGTGCTGGACTGGAACGACATGAAGGGCATGTCGACGACGATGAGGGCATTCCTTACGGCGCGTTTTACAGCCTTCGCGTGGTATATCATGTCGTCGACCGTCACCGGGAGGGTCGTCGCATATCCGTGCACGACATTTCCGAGGGAATCGCCCACAAGGATGATGTCGATCCCCACCTGATCGAGATATTTCGCGACCAGAAAATCGTAGGCGGTCAACATCGTGATTTTCTCTCCCGTCTGCTTCATTGTCGTGACCGTCTTGGTCGTCACGACGCGGGGTTTTCCGGGCTCTTTTTTCATAAAATTCCGCAAGCCTCTTTCATCGTGAGAAATTCTTCGAACCCGCCAAGGATCGACTCGGCGGCCTCATCATAGGAGATGCCCCTGCCGAGGATTTCCTCCGCATCGGCCGTCCTTGATTCGAGGCGGCGCTCGATCGACTCGCGCGAGGACCGCAATGCCGGCGAAAGGAATTCCCCGATCCTCCGGTGCTGAGGTCCCAGGAGTATGGAGCCGTGCTGGAGGACGACCGGGCCGTAGCGTCGCTGTGCGCTGCCGACAAGCTTTCTCCCTCTGTACTGGATCTCGCTTCTGGCCGAAAACGAGAAACAGGGAATTGAAGCAGGTTCACGGCGAAGCTCCCTGAACGGAGCGTCGCATTCCGAGAGTTCCGCACTGATGCCCAGCCGCATGAGCCCCCGCAGCAATCCCTCGTGTATCAGCCGATAGATCGCCCTCGGTCCCGCCCCGGCCGAAATCGCTACGCTATAGGTGAGCTCATGGTCATGGAAGATCGCTTTTCCGCCGGTCGGCCGGCGCACGATGTCGATGCCGGACCGCCCCAGAGCCGGGATGTCGAAATCGCCAAGAGCCTGGTTGAACCCGAGGGAGATGGCGGGCGGGGACCAGCCATAAACCCTCATGACGGGCAGGTCCGCCGCGCCCCGGGCGAGCGCCTCGTCGAATTCCATGTTGTACTTCCCGGGATGACGGCCGGTGTTCAGGAATTTCCATGTCATCGGCGGCTCCAGACGATCCCGCGCTTGCTTTTCTCTATGAATTCGACGACATGCCGGACCTCATCGGTGGGGGGGAGGTCCGTTTTGATTTTTAGCAGAGCCTGGGAGACATTCAGGCCGGTGCCGTAGATGAGCTGGTAGGCCTTTTCGAGGTTGTCGATGACCTGGTTCGGAAAACTCCGCCGTTTGAGACCGACGATATTGAGCCCGGTGAAGGCCAGGGGCTCGGAGCCCGCCAGGATGTAGGGGGGGACGTCTTTCGTAACCCGGAACCCTCCGCCGATCATCGAGTGGCGCCCGATTCGAGAAAACTGGTGAATGGCCACGATCCCCCCCACGACGGCATGATCGTCGATGACACAATGCCCCCCCATGTTGACCGCATTCGCGAGGATCACGTGATTTCCTACCAGACAATCATGAGCCACATGGGAATAGGCCATCAGGAAACAATGGTTGCCGATGACCGTTTTCCCGCTGCTCGATGTGCCCCGGTTGAGGGTGGCATATTCGCGGATGACGGTGTGATCCCCGATTTCAAGGAGGGAAAGCTCACCATGGAATTTCAGGTCTTGCGGTATGCTGGCCAGGACAGCGCCGTGATGGATGCGGCATTCCTTCCCGACCCGGGCGCCGCCGCAGATGAGAACGTTGGACCCGATCGTCGTGCCGCTCCCGATAACGACATCGTCTTCGATGATGCTGTTGGCCCCGACGGTGATGTTGTCCCCGAGCTGGGCCTTGGCGGAGACGCAGGCCCGGGGATCGATCGACGGGGCCATCACTTTTTCCCGTTGATGCTGTCCCGGTCGATGATGGCGGCGCTCAGTTCCGATTCGGCGGCGAGCTCGCCGTCAACAAATGCCTTGCCTTCGAGCTGGGCGATCTTTGAGCGGCGGGCCTTCATCCGCACCTCGAGGATGAGCTGGTCCCCGGGAACAACCTGCCGCCGGAATTTTGCATTGGTGATCGACGTGAAGACGGCGAGCTTTCCCTCGGGATTCTCCAGCCCGTTCAGGAGCAGGATCCCGCCCGCCTGCGCCATCGACTCGATGATGAGCACTCCTGGCATCACCGGCCTTCCCGGGAAATGACCCTGGAAAAACCACTCATCGGCAGTGACATTTTTCAGCCCGACGATCATCTCGTCGAGTTTGAAATCGACGATCTTGTCCACGAGGAGAAACGGATAACGGTGGGGGAGGATCTTCAGCAGCGCATTCGTGTCGAAGACGACCCCCTCCTTCTTTTCGAACTGATATTTCTTGACGAGAGACTTTTGCTGGTAGAGTTTCCGCACCTTCCGGGCAAACTCCACGTTGCTCGCGTGCCCGGGCCGGGCGGCGAGGATCTGCGCCTTGATCGGCACTCCTATGAGAGCGAGGTCCCCCATGAGATCAAGGAGCTTGTGCCGCGCAGGTTCGTTCTTGAACCGGAGCTCCCTATTGTTGAGGATCCCGTTCCTCCCAATGAGGAGCGATCTGCTGATGCCGAAGCGCGACGTGATCGTTTCCAGCTGCTCCGGCCCCGTGTCCTGATCGAGGATCACGATGGCGTTGTCCAGATTTCCCCCCTTGATGAGCCCCTGCTTGTAGAGGGTCTCCACCTCATGAATGAAACAAAACGTTCGGGAGGAGGAAAATTCCGGAATAAATTCCTTCTCGAGATTGAAGAGCCCCGTGTGCTGGCTTCCCAGGGCGGGGTTCTGGTAATCGATCATCACCGTGAGCCGGTAATCGTCGGTCGGAAGCGCGACGATGTCAACGCCTCGGGCCTCGTCCGTGTAGCGCACGGGCTGGTCGATGATCAGGTAATCCTTCGGGGCATCCTGGACCTCGAAGTCGGCTCCTGTGAGCGCGTCGACGAACGGCTTCGAGCTGCCGTCGCAGATTGGCGGCTCGATGTTGTTCAGTTCGATGATGATGTTATCGATCTGCAGCCCGACGCATGCGGCCAGCACGTGCTCGACCGTGTGGACCGTCGCCTCCCCGATGCGAAGCGTTGTCCCGCGTGCCACCTCAACCACGAAGTCGACGAGGGCGGGGATTTCCGGCTCTCCGGGGATATCGGTCCGACGGAACCGTATTCCGTAGTTGATGGGAGCGGGACGAAACGTCAACGTCGTGGAAACCCCGGTGTGGAGCCCTATCCCGGAAATTTTCGCGGGCTGCTTTATCGTACGCTGTTGAACGAGCATAAAGCCTCTACTGGTGAGATTTTTTGTCTTCCAGGTCTTTGAGTCTCCGGCCGAACGACCGGATTTCTTCGAGAAGCGCGGGGAGCTGATCGAGTATTGCCTCAATCCTCCACGTGCGCCGGCTCTCGCGGACAGGATAACCGACATAACTCTTGCCCGGTTCGAGGATCGACTTCGGAACCCCGGATTGCGCGCCGATGGTCGTGTGATCGGCTATTTCGATGTGCCCGCTGAGCCCCACCTGCCCGGCGATGGCGCAGTGGTTCCCGACCTTCGTGCTCCCCGAGATGCCTGTCTGCGCGGCGATGACGGTATGTTCCCCGATCGCCACATTGTGCGCGACGTGAATGAGGTTATCCAGCTTCGTGCCCCGCCGGATAAGGGTCTGGCCGAGCGTCGCCCGGTCGATCGTACAGTTTGCCCCGATCTCGACGTCATCCTCGATGACCACGATGCCGCGCTGGGGAATTTTTTCATAGGAGCCGTCTTCGCGGGGAGCGAAACCGAACCCGTCGCTTCCGATCACCGCGCCGGGATGAATGATCACCCGGAGGCCGATCTTGCAGCCATCCTGCACCGTGACATTGGCGTGAAGCACCGACGCGGCCCCGATTTCGACTTCTCGTCCCAGGACCGTCCCGGCATGAATCGAGACGCCCGGGCCCACCGAACATCCCGCGCCGATCACGGCATACGCTCCGATGGCCGCGCCTTCGCCGATCCGCGCCCCGGGGCCCACAATCGCCGTCCGGTGAACCCCCGGATCGAGGGGTTCAGGCGGGGGGTGAAAACGATCGAGCAGTTTGAGGAAGGCCCTGTAGGGGTCATCCACACGGATCACGCTGATCGGCGACGGACGGCCCGAAAGTTCGCCTATATCCGCCCCGCGGGCGACAAGCACGGCGGACGCCCCGGTCGTGGCCAGATGCTTCCTGTACTTGGGGTTGGCCAGGAAGGTGATCTCGCCGCCTCCCGCTTCCTCAATCTTCGCAACGCCCCCGATCTCCACCTCAGCGCTTCCCGAGATCTCCCCCCCGACGATTCCTGCAATTTCCGAAAGCCGCATCACTTCCCGAAGGTTTGGAGGCGCTCAAAAACTTTCGCCGTGAGGTCGTACTTGTCGTTGGTATACATCAGCAGGATGTCGCCGCTTTTATCGAACACATAGTCGTAGTTCTCCTCCTTTGCGATGTCCTGGATGACCTTGAAAACCTTGTTCTGAACCGGCTTCATGAGCTCATTCTGCTTGGTGAAGAGTTCGCCGTTCTGTCCGAATTTCTTGTTCCGGAAGTCGGCGGTCTTCCTCTCCAGGTCCTGCAGGTCCTTCTCCGACTGGGACCGGAGCTCGTCGGTGAGGATGAGCTTCTTCTTATCATATTCCTCGTACTTTTTCTGCCATTCGTTCTGCATCTTCGCGAGCTCGCTCTGCCAGTCCGCGACAAAATTGTCGATCTGCTTCTGGGCGTCCTGGGCCTCGGGGAGCTTGTCCATGATCGCCTGGGAATTGACCCAGCCGATCCGCGCCTGCGCGAGCCCGGTTTCTCCGGCGAGGAACACGGCGGCTGCAGCGAGAAGCGCTATCGTCCGTATGATTTTTGGCTCCATTCAGCGACCTCCCTCCCCTCGTTTCAGCCAGTCGATGACCAGATTCGTGTAGTCGAATTTTGGTTCTCCGTAAAGCAGGACGATGATCTGCTCGTTCCGGTCGAACATGAACTGAACATGCTGGTTTTTGGCCACCTCCCCGATCACTTTCATCACTTTCTGCTTGATCGGGCGGAGGAGGGAGTCGGTCGCAGCCGCCAGCTCGCCGTCGTTGCCGAATTTTTCCTGCCGGTACTGGAGGATCTTCTGTTGACGGTCGGTCAGATCCGTCTGACGGCTCCGTTTTTCCTCGTCTTTCAGCAGGGACTCCTTCTTCTGATACTCCTCGTAGGCCGCCTGGAAATCCTTCGTCATCCTTTCGAGCTCAGCCTGCAGTCTCTTCCCCATCACGTCGAGCTTCTTGTTCGCCTCAATGGCCTCGGGGTATTCCGAGAGTATTTTTGCGGAATTCACATAACCGATCTTCGGGCTCTGGGCCGGAGTGGCCCCGGGCGCGGCGGCAAGCAAGAATAGACCGATGAGCATGCCAGATGCATTGCGCTTCACGTTTACCTCGTCGATTGTTAAAGATATGGTTGCTAAAAACCTCTGCCGAACTGGAAATGAAAGTGCCAGCCATCCGGCTTCCCGTCCTTCGGGAAGACGTCGTCAGCACCGTAGCCATAATCGAATCCGATCATCCCGATCGGCTGGATCAGGAGCCGGGCGCCGAACCCATACGACCGCTTGAGGTCGAAGAAATCCGCATGGCTGAAATCGCTGTACACATTCCCTGCCTCCGCAAAACCCAGGAAATAGATCGGGATCGGGCTGAGAGTCACCGCCAGCCTGAGCTCCGAAGTCTCCTTGTTCAGGACTCTCCCCCCAAGTTCACGTCCCAGATTATCGAGCGGACCTACGGCCCGGTCCTCATAGCCCCGGAGCGGGGTCGTCGACGCGTAACCGACCCCCGTTCCTCCCATAAAAAAATACTCGATGAACGGGATCTTCGGATCGCTCCCGATTCCGTCCACATAGCCGAGCGAGGACGAGGTGTAGAGCACCAGCCTCCCCGTTCCGAAGAGAGGCGTATACCAGTCGGTGTTAAACAGCCACTTGTGGTAATTGACGTTTCCGGGCAGGACCGGTCCCCCGGAGAGTTCCATGGAGAGGCCGACGTTCGAACCCTGGGTGGGGAAGATCGGGCTGTCGGTGCTGTTACGGGAGATCGACTGCGTCACGCTGACCTGCGTCGAACGGCCGAGATCATAGATCTGTATCCCGCCATTGTCATGGACGTCATTCCTCTGGAACCGGACCGTCCAGTCGGCCCGGAAATAGTTATCAGGCCATGTCAGCCTGCGGCCGACGCGGAGCGAAACGCCGGTCTGCTGATAGTCGGCGATAAAAACCTGGCGGGTGTCGTAGAGGTTGATGCCGAGCGTCGTCGGATGGTCATAGAGCCACGGCTCCGTGAAGCCAAGGGAAAATGTGCGGAACCGCGCCCCTTCGCCGAACTGCCAGTCGAAGTTGAGGATCTGCCCCGCGCCCCCCTCGAGCGGCTCTTTCAGAGAAAAATTATTGATCGTGAAACCGAGCGCGCCCGTGACCCCGAATGCGCCGCTATAGCCGACGGAGGCATTGACGTTGTCGCTTGACTTTTCCTCGACCTCGTAGATCAGATCCACGGTCTCTTCATCGACGAGCCGCGTGTCGGGGCGGAGTTTTTCCGGGTTGAAATAGTTGAGCTGCGAAAGCTGTCTCAGGCTTCTGTAGATATTCGCCCGGCTGAAGAAATCCCCGGGACGGGTGAAGAGCTCACGGCGAATCACGTTGTCGTGCGTCTTCCGGTTCCCCCGGATGTCGACATGGCCGATCCTGAACTGGTTGCGCTCGTAAACCTGAATCGCGACATCCACGCTGTCCGCGGCGACCCTCTCGACCGAGGGTTCAAGATTGAACTTCAGATAGCCGTTGTCCAGGTAAAGCGAGGCGACGTCGGACTGGTCCTGATTGCCCCGGAGGTTTTGCTCGAATCGCTCCTCGTCATACACCATCCCCCGGGCGAATCCGAGACGCTCGTTGAGCACCTGGGACGTGTAGACCGAGTTTCCCGACCAGTGGATGTCCCGGATCTTGTACTGGGCCCCCTCGTGAACGGTCACCAGGACTGAGATGTGTTTCTTGTCTTCGCCGTACCAGGTCGAATCAGCCAAGACCTCAGCATCCAGGTATCCGTTTTTTCTGAAGAATTTGATCAACTTCTGCTTGTCGGCCTCGAACTTCTTCTTCTCAAATTTCGGGTGCGACCAGAAATGCCACCACGTCTTCTCGTGCGTCTCGTCAAACTGCCCCTTCAGATCGTCTTCGGAGTAGGCCGTGTTTCCCTGAAAGCGGACCCTGTCGATTGTCACGCTCGGCCCCTCGTCGATCGCGAATTTCACGACAACCCGTCCGCTCGAATCGGGCGGCAGTGTCTCGGTCTTGACCTTTGCCAGGAGATGCCCCTCCTCTTCATAGAGATGCTCGACGGTCCTCGCAGCTTTTGAGAGGTCGGCGGGGGCGATGATCTGGCCCTTGACAAAATTTATCTTTTTTGTGACATCGTCCTCGCCCACGTCGCTCGCGCCGTGGATCTCGACGTGATCCAGGCGGGGATATTCCACCACCTTGATGACAAGATAGACCCCATGGTCGACCTTGTTTTCGATGAGAAGCTGGATGTCGGAAAAAATCCGCAGCGCCCAGAGCCGCAGCACCGCCTGGCGGGTCTGATCCCCGGGTATCGGAATCTGGTCTCCCACCTTCAAGCCTGAATTGGCGATTATGGCCGAGCTTTCCGTGCCGGTCTTGGGATTGTTGCCTTCAACTGAAATGCCCAGGACCTGAAAAGTCTCCGCCTCCGCCCGTTTCTGGGCGTGAGATGGGTATGCAGAGAAAAGAACCGCGAAGGAAAGTACCGCCGGGAGATGACGCAATGTGCTATAACCCAGAAACATGTTTGAGAAGCCGCCGGGCCGCGCCTGCCTTGCGCCTGAGCGGAGATACCTGCTCGCTCACCATCCCGAAGCGGCGCTCCCGGCGCTGGTAGTCGGCTATGGCGTCGTAGAGATCGGCACGGCGAAAATCGGGCCAGCACGCGGGGCTGATGAATATCTCGGAATAGGCAAGCTGCCAGAGGAGGAAATTGCTGATCCGAAACTCCCCGCTCGTGCGCACCAGAAGGTCCGGATCCGGCACGTCCTTCGTCGACAGGTACGATGAAACGACCTGGTCCGTCAGATCCCCGGATCTGAGAACTCCCCGCTCGACGTCCCGCACGATGGACGCGATGGCACGCGTCAGGTCCCATCGCCCGCTGTAGCTGAGCGCGAGTAGCAGGTTCAGGCCCGTGTTCTCCTTTGTCTTTTCAATGGCGTCGGATAGCTCATCCCGCACCTCCCGCGGCAACGAGGCCGTATCCCCGATCGTGTGAACCCGGACGTTGTTCTCGTAAAGCCGGTCAGTTTCGTCTCGCAGCGCCCTCATGAGGAGCCGCATGAGCATCGACACCTCCTCGCGGGGCCTCTTCCAGTTTTCCGTCGAAAATGCGTAAAGCGTCAGGTATTCGACGCCGAGCTGGCCGCATGCTTCGACGATGTCCCGGACCGACTCAACCCCTTCGCTGTGGCCCGCGATACGGGGAAGCCCCCGCTTTTTGGCCCATCGGCCATTGCCGTCCATGATGACGGCAATATGAGCGGGGATGTTGCCGCCGCGTTTCAGCTCGAGCTGATGTTTTCTGTCGTCGCCCTCGGCATGCTTCACACCGCGCGCGCTCACGCTATAAAATTCCTCTCGGTCTGCAGAAATTCACGGGGATTCGACCCAAAGTTAACGCATTTTGCGCAGAAAGTCAAGAATTCGGGGTATTCACCCCTCCTCCTTAAAGCTCAACGTTCAACCCGGGCGAATCATTCCATTTCCGGCCGAAGGTTTGGTTTTACAGGTGGAAAAAGATATATTGAAAAAAACTCCAACGAGAGCGAGGCTTTTATGAAAGTGGGGATGCCGAACATGCAGGGCATGATGAAACAGGTGCAAAAAATGCAGGAACAGATGGCCCGAGTCCAGGCAGAGCTGGAGGCGAAAACCGTAAGCGCCGAATCGGGCGGCGGCATGGTGAAGGTGACCGCCAACGGCAAAGGCCAGATCACGAGTATTCGGATTGAGAAAGAGGTGATTTCACCGGCAGACCCTGAAATGCTCGAAGATCTCATAGTGGCAGCGGTCAACAAGGCGATCGAAGATTCACAAAAAATGGCACAGGATGAGATGAACAAGGCGACCGCCGGTCTTCTCCCCAATGTTCCGGGCCTCAATCTTCCAGGATTCTGAATGTTGTTGACCTCCTCCACTCTCAACGAACTGATCGAAGAGTTTTCCCAACTTCCCGGCATCGGGCGCAAATCTGCCCAGCGCATCGCCCTCTATATCCTCAAACTCCCCAAGGAGGAGGTTGAGAAAATGGCCAGGGCTCTCCTCAATGTGAAGGAGAAGATGCGGTACTGCTCCTCCTGCTGGAATTTCGCCGATACCGACCCGTGCGCGATCTGCAGCAATCCCCGGCGGGATAGTCGCGTGATATGCGTCGTCGAGGAGCAGAATGACATCATCGCCCTTGAAAAGACGAACGAGTACCGGGGACTCTATCACGTCCTCGGCGGTTCGCTCTCCCCCCTGGAAGGCATCGGTCCCGACGACCTTAAAATCAAGGAGCTGCTCGCCCGGATCGCCCCCTTGCGCGTCGAAGAGATCATCCTCGCCCTGAATCCCGATATGGACGGGGAGGCGACCACGATCTATCTGACCCGGTTGCTGAAACCCCTCGGCGTAAAGACGACCCGCCTGGCACGCGGCATCCCGGTCGGAGGCGACCTGGAGTTCGCCGATGAGGCTACGCTGACGCGTGCCCTGGAAGGTCGGGTCGCGGTGTGAGCCGCATTGTGCTCTCCGCGCTCTGCGTGCTGTCGCTCCAGGGGTGCGATCTTTTCCAGACGCGCGAACCCCAGGCCCCGACACAGTCAGGCTCTGCGAGAACTCCCCCCGATACTCCCGAAATCGTCCTCGATAACCTGCGGTCCTCCGTCCAGCAGCACAGCACGGATAATTATATGAGGTGCTTCGTCGATACGACCGTTTCCGGCGCGCCGCCCTTCACGTTCTCCGCTTCGGGCGACTTCCAGGGCATTTTCCGCAACTGGACCCTCGAAGATGAGCGGAGATACTTCCTGAACCTCGGGGCTCCGGTCAACGGTTCGCCGCTCCTCACCTTTCTGAATCAGCAGCAGCTCAACCAGGGCGCCTCCGCGACCGAATATACCATGGACTACATTCTTTTCTATCCCCACTCACAGCCCGCGCTGCCGAAAGAATTCCGGGGGTACATGCACCTTTTCATGCAGACCGACGGCCAGCACGGCTGGTCGATCACCAGGTGGGAAGACACCCGGACGGTGACCGATTCCACGTGGAGTTACCTGAAAGCGCATTTTTGAACGGCCGCGATGAAAGCGCTCCTTGCGTGCATCATCCTGTCCGCGGCCGGCATCAGCTGCCTTAACCCGTTTGCGCCCCGGCTCGATACGTCGTCCGCCCTCGCCGTCTGCTCCGATCTCACGCAAATCGACAATGTTCTCTGTACGCTCCGGAATGCATACTCCTTCAAAGACACCACGCTCTACGGATCGATCATCGCGCCTGATTTTACGTTCAGCTTCCGTGACTACGACCACGGCGTCGACGTCACTTGGGGGAGGGATGATGAGATGAGGGCCACCTACGGCCTTTTCCAGAGCGTGCAGTCGCTCACGCTGATATGGAACAACGAGATATCCTCCGATAGCGGCGAGACCCGGCGGACCGTCATCCGGGGCTTCAACCTCACGGTGACGTTCAATCCGAGCGATATCGAACGGGCCGACGGGTATGCGAACCTCACGTTTGAGAGGCCGACGACGGCGGACCCGTGGAAAATCATCTTCTGGCGCGACGAGTCGAATTTCTGAATGGCGGGACCGAGGGTTGCATTCCAGGGAGAGTACGGCGCATTCAGCGAGCAGGCGGCCCGGGGGCATTTTTCACGAATTCACCCCGTTCCCGCAAAAACGTTCCCCGATGTCTTCGCCGCCGTGAAGTCCGGGCGCGCATCCTATGGAATCGTCCCGATCGAGAATTCCCTCTACGGGAGCATCCATCAGAACTACGATCTCCTGAAAAAATTTGATCTCCACATCTCGGGCGAGATTATCCTGAGGGTCGTCCACGCGCTCCTCGTCAACCCCGGCGTGTCGCTCAAAATGGTCCGGACGGTCTATTCTCACCCCCAGGCCCTCGGCCAGTGTGAGACGTTTCTCGCCCGGATGAAAAATGTGGATATCGTCGCATTCTATGATACCGCCGGAGCGGCAAAAATGATCAGGGATACCGGGCGGACCGACGCCGCGGCAATCGCGAGCATGGAAGCGGCGCGCTTTTACCGCCTGAAAACCCTCCGGACCCGCATCGAGAGCGATCACAGGAATTTTACGCGGTTTCTTATACTGTCCCCGCGCCAGACGATCGCGAGGCGACATGCGAAGACCTCCGTGATCTTCTCGCTCAAGAATGTCCCCGGATCCCTCACCAAGGCCCTCAGCATCTTTACCCTCCGCGACATCAACCTTTTCAAGATCGAATCGCGACCCCTGGCGGGAAAACCCTGGGAATATCTTTTTTATCTGGATTTTGACGGCAGCCTGAGGGAGGAAGCGTGCATCCACGCCGTCGACCACCTAAGGGAAATCACAACTTTTCTCAAAATTCTGGGCTCCTATCCCCGGGGGAAGACCCTGGCATCATGAGCGCCCTCTATGTCCTTAAAGAAGCGATCACCGGCTTCCGGCGGGCAAAGCTCGCCACTCTCGGCTCCGTCGTCACGATCACTCTGTCCCTCCTTCTTCTGGGCATCTATTACGTCGTCTCGACAAATACATCCAGGATCGTCCAAGCCATCCGTCAGCGGATCGACATGGAGGCTTTCCTCGATGACCCGCTCCCCAAAGGCCGGGGGGAGGAAATCCGCCGTCTTCTTGTCGCCATACCGGGCGTGGATCGGATCCAGTTCATTTCCAAGGACGAGGCCGCCAAGATTTTCAAAGAAGAATTCGGCGAGGACGTCAACGCGGTCCTGAATTTCAACCCCCTGCCCGCATCGTTCAAAATCTTCCTCAAAGACGATTTCCGCACATCCGAGAAGGCGGCCTCCGTCCAGAACGCGGTGAAGGCGATCAAAGGGGTTGACAAGGTGGTGTACCGGAGGGAACTTCTCGAGCTCATCGACAAACAAGCCCGTGTAATCGACGCGATCGGCCTCGGGCTCGGCCTTCTCATAGGATTTTCCGCCATCTTTCTCGTCTCCAATACGATTCGCCTCATGATCTATGCGAAGAGAAAGGCCGTCGAAACGATGAAACTCGTCGGGGCCTCACGGGCATTCATCCGGGCCCCGTTCATCATCGAGGGAGTCCTGCAGGGATCTCTGGGGGGCCTGATCGCGATGGGGATCATCTACTACGCGCTGACCTTTGCCGCCAATCTTGTTTCGCCGGAGCTGGCAGACTTTCTCCGGATCGACGGCTCGTTTTATTATCTCATCGTCATTGCCGGAATCTGCCTGGGGGTTTTCGGGAGCGCCATTTCGATAAAGAGATTCATCGGCGAGAGCATCATGAGCTGAGCGGGAGATTCGCCGTCCCGGACTCCCGCGACTTCAGGGCGAGGCAGTTTGATTCTTTCTCGCTCTTTTCATACCTTGCAGCCGTTCCATGACTACGCCCGCCGCTATCGACGATTCCTTCCCCTGCTTATGGGCTTTCTGATCACGCTGTGCCGATCGTCTATCGGAAAAAAAATCATCGTCGGAGTGACGGGCCTGTGCCTCTGCGTCTATCTGGTCGTTCACGTGGGAGGCAATCTGCTTCTTTTCAAACAGGACGGCGGCGCGGCTTTCGATGAGTATGCCGATACCCTCCCGAGCTTCACGCTGATCCGTATCATCGAGTATATACTCTACGCGATCTTCGTCGGGCACATCGCAATGGGCACATACCTCTGGCTGAGCAACCGCAGGGCCCGCCCCCAGGGTTATTCACGAAACCGGGCCTCGGAGACGAGCAGCATCTCGTCCCGAACGATGTTCCTCACCGGAAGCATCGTCTTCATTTTTCTCGTCATCCACATGAAAACCTTCTGGTACACCTCACGGTTTGAGGCGGGCCAGCATTTCTCGATGTTCCTCCTTGTCAAGCAGGTTTTCTCAGACCCCGCCTATAGCGCCTTCTACGTTCTGGCAATGTTCCTCCTGGGGTTCCACCTCCGTCACGGATTCCAGTCGGCCTTCCAGACGTTCGGCCTAAAGAGCGGAAAGTTCACGGCGCTCGTCGAAGGGATCGGTGTGATTTTCTGGCTCCTCATCCCGCTCGGGTTCGCCGCGATGCCCGTCTATTTTCTCTTTCTTCGCTGAGGGACCGGACGATGACGCTGAACTCCAGGATCCCGGACGGGCCGATCGAGAAGAAGTGGGATGCTCACAAGTTCTCGCTAAAACTGGTCAATCCCGCGAACAAGCGAAAATACCGGATCATTGTGGTCGGAACCGGACTCGCAGGCGCCTCAGCCGCCGCCTCCCTGGCGGAGCTCGGATACAACGTCACCTCTCTTTGCTACCACGAGTCTCCCCGGAGGGCGCATAGCATCGCGGCCCAGGGGGGGATCAATGCCCCGAAAAATTACAAGAACGACGGCGACAGCATCTGGCGGCTCTTCCACGATACGGTGAAAGGGGGGGATTACCGCGCTCGGGAGGCGAATGTCTACCGCCTCGCCCAGGTGAGCAACAATATCATCGACCAGTGCGTCGCACAGGGAGTGCCTTTCGCCCGGGAATATGGAGGCCTCCTCGACAACCGCTCGTTCGGCGGCGCACAGGTCGCCCGCACGTTCTACGCCCGGGGCCAGACGGGCCAGCAGCTCCTCCTCGGCGCCTATGGGGCCCTCTCTAAAGAGATCGACCGCGGACGGGTGACTTTTCTTCCCCGGCGGGAAATGCTCGACCTGGTTCTCGTCGACGGCAGAGCCCGGGGCCTCGTTGCCCGAAACCTGGTCGACGGCTCGGTGGAGTCGTACGTTGCCGATGCCGTCGTGCTCGCCACCGGGGGTTACGGGAATGTCTATTACCTATCCACGAATGCCAAAGCTTCGAACGCCACCGCGATCTGGAGGGCCTATAAGAAGGGAGCGTTCTTTGCCAATCCCTGTTTTACGCAGATCCACCCGACGTGCATCCCCGTGGCAAGCGATTCGCAATCGAAACTGACCCTGATGAGCGAAAGCCTGAGGAACGACGGACGCATCTGGGTTCCCGCGAAACCCGGAGATAAGCGCGATCCGCGGCAGATCCCGGACGGTGAAAGGGATTATTATCTGGAAAGATTGTATCCGTCGTTCGGCAATCTCGTTCCGAGGGACGTCGCGTCGCGCCGCGCCAAGGAGATGTGCGATAAGGGACACGGGGTCGGCCCCACCGGCCTGGCCGTCTTCCTTGATTTCACCGACACGATCCGCAGGAACGGCAAGGAGTGGGTCGAGGAGAAATACGGCAATCTTTTCGACATGTACGAGGAGATCACATCCGAGAATGCGTACGACTCGCCGATGCGCATCTATCCCGCGGTCCATTACACCATGGGCGGCCTGTGGGTCGACTATAATCTCATGAGCACCATCCCCGGCCTCTTCGTGCTCGGAGAGGCGAACTTCTCCGATCACGGCGCCAACCGCCTGGGCGCGAGCGCGCTGATGCAGGGGCTGGCCGACGGGTACTTCATCATCCCCTATACGATCGGGGATTATCTCGCTTCGACGAAATTCGCGGCGGTTTCACCGGACGCTCCCCCGTTCAAGGAGGCTGGACGCGGAGTCGACGATTTCACACGAAAACTCCTCTCCGTCCAGGGCCGGACCACGGTCGACGAGTTCCACAAGAGGCTCGGCAAGCTCATGTGGGATCTCTGCGGCATGGCCCGAAACTCGGCGGGCCTCGCCAAAGCCCTTTCGCTCGTTCCCGGACTCAGGGAAGAATTCTGGAAGGATGTGAGAATCCCCGGCGACGCACGATCCCTGAATGCCGAAATCGAAAAGGCCGGGCGGGTGGCGGACTTCATCGATCTTGCCGAGCTCATCGCCCGGGACGCCCTGGGCCGCGAAGAATCGTGCGGCGGCCATTTCAGGGAAGAATACCAGACGCCCGAGGGGGAAGCCCGCCGGAATGACGAGAAGTTCAGCTACGTGGCCGCCTGGGAGTATCGGGGCGGAGATCCGCCAGAGCTCAACAAGGAACCTCTCTCGTTCGAGTATGTCAAGCCAACCCAACGAAGCTATAAATAACGTGCGATGAATTTTACACTGAAAGTCTGGAGGCAGGCGAACCGCGATGCCGGCGGGAAATTTGTCGAGTACCGGGCCGAACATATCACCGCCGAGATGTCTTTTCTCGAAATGCTCGACACGGTGAATATGTCGCTGGCGAAGAGGGGGGAGGATACCATCGCCTTCGACCATGATTGCCGGGAAGGGATCTGCGGCAGCTGCGGCATGGTGATCAACGGACGGGCCCACGGCCCGCTGAGAGGCATTGCGACCTGCCAGCTCTACATGAGGTCGTTCAGGGACGGGGACACAATCCTCATCGAACCCTGGAGGGCCCGGCCTTTCCCCGTGATCAAGGATCTCGTCGTGGACCGCTCCGCATTCGACCGCATCATTCAGGCCGGAGGCTACGTGTCGGTCGACACCGGCGGCGTTCCCGACGGAAATGCCATCCCGGTTCCGAAAGCGGCCGCCGACGAGGCGTTCGACGCCGCAGCCTGCATCGGCTGCGGGGCGTGCGTTGCCGCCTGCAAGAATGCCTCCGCAATGCTCTTCGTCAGCGCCAAGGTATCACAGCTCGCGTTGCTGCCCCAGGGTCAGGCCGAGCGGGCCGACCGGGTTCTGCGTATGGTCGGGAGAATGGACGAAGAGGGTTTCGGGAATTGCTCCAACACGTACGCGTGCGAGGCGGAATGCCCCAAGGAAATCTCAGTCTCCCATATCGCGCGAATGAACCGGGAGTTCATCCGGGCCAAACTCCTCCCCTGACTCCCCTCGCGCGCACACACGCGCGCGCGGGGCCTCAGAGTTCTAACGTTCTGCGAAAATCGTCCTCGTCAAGCGTCGCAGCCTGCCGCTGTATTCTGTTCAGGGAATTCTTCGATTCGAGATTGAGATAGGCGTCGGTGAATATGTTGATCGCCGATCGGACTTCCACAAATTGTTCGGCAAGGACATTGAGCACGGGGGCGGCATCGGCGTCGTAAGCTCCCGAATCGCCCGCAGCACTCTCAAACTGGGCTCTCCCCACGCGCTCGTAATACTCCATCGGAGGCGCCCCCACGTTCTGGCTTCGCTGGAAGATGAAATCAGGGAAAAATCCGGTGAGGAAGAGGGATACATTTCCGATGTATCTTTTAAGAAAGTACTGCTGCGGCTTGTCCAGGTCTCCCAGCATTCTGAGCAAATCCACCATATACACCATCTTGCCTCCCTCCGTCGATCCTACCTGCCAGAGGGGCTGGCTGCCGCGGAATTCCACGCAAATTCCCGCCACGTAGTCGGCGACATCGTCATCGGCAATATGCTTGTAGTCGAGCGCCCGGTAGACGAATATGTAGAAAAAGAGATGAGGGGATATCGAGAGAAGCGCAGGAGGGGTTCTCAATGAGGATTCGAAAAGACGCTTCTCGTGGAGAAGCGTGGCCCTGGCTGAAGGGTCTTCCGCCATCCGGAGTATCGCCGATCGATCCTCCTGACTAGAACCCAGAGCGTCCGCGATGAACTGGACGTCGTTCCGGGTGAATTGTGCCCGGGTATTGTAGTACATATCCCACTCTCTCCTAAATACCTACTTAAAGCATAAAAAGATTCCGAAGATTTGTCAATGCCAGGGGGCACATGCCTCACGATTTAGCCGCAAGTGTCAATAAATCAAGGCCTTCCAGCTAATTTAACGTAACTTTATCGGGGGAAATGCGGGTTTCAAGTGGCGGGTCACCGGTGGATGAGAGTCGCGGGTCCCTCGAAGAGGGCAGATTTTGAGGAGTTTTAACTGAGACAGGGAGTCAGAGTCGCCCGTGGACTCTGACTCCAGCCCGTGGTCAATTGTTCTTTGCTCCCTGCTCGATCCATTTCGCTAGTATCGCGAGGGTGTCCTCCGGGAAGGGACGCTTGAATTTGTACGGCATCGGATCGCCAAACGGGGGCTTCGGTCCCAGTTTCTGGACGATGAAGCTCGAGTCGGGTTTTCCCGCACGGATCGGGATGCCATGTTTCCCCCCTTTCATGATATCGTCGTAACTATCCAGATAGAGCTCGCTCGGATTCATATTGTCTTCCGTGTGGCACGGCAGACAGTATTTCTTGAATATCGGGGCGACGGTTTTCTTGTAGGAAACATCTTTCTGTTTTCCGTTTGACTCTTTCTTTCCCTTCTGATGCGTGAATCCGGCGAGAATCGCTGCAAGGAGGATTGTTCCCGCCAGGGCTGCTGTTCGGCTGTTCATTTCTGACCTTTCAGGTTAGTACCAGACGTGCATTTGTACGAGAAGCTGATCATTGGAGACGCTCGGCGTTTCGATATTCAGGCGGTACTGGGGGCGAACTTCGATAAATGACCAGGGGAAGAGTTCCAGCCCGAAAGTCAGCCTTTTCACGGAATTTGTTACCGCGCTCGAGTCGTCGTCTGAAACGCCCTGCAAGGGATCGAACATGTCGAACTTTCCCGTAAGCCAGAGACCCTGCATCGCCCTGATATCAAGTTCAGCATACGCCGCCATCGTATTGACGTGCTCATTAACCGGGACGCTTCGCATGGTGACATTGATCGCGCCGTGGGTCCAGTCCATTTCTCCGAGGATCGTAAAATCGTCGGTCCCCACCCCCGCATTCACTCCCCCCATCTTATAGCTCCTGAAGCCGTAGCCCGAGACGCCCAGCCGGTAGTTCATTGTGGAAATCGTTCCCATTTGCTCCAGCCTCCCGACGTACGCCTTGTCCTGAGTAAAGTTGAGAGATACGGTGTTCCCGCTTCCGTTGAAGAGCCCCGCCGTCATCAGGAGGCTCCCTGCGTATCCGCCCACCTCCAAGCCGACATCTTTGTAATTGGGATGAAAGATGAGTCCCTCCTGAACCGGAAGCCCTGGCAGGTAAGCCAGATCCCCTCCCCGTATATAGGAGGTGTGGTCGTCAATCCTCCAGCCGTAATCGGGCAGAAACTCCCCTCCCTTCACGTAGAACCCGCCGGGGAGAACTTTGGCCAGGAGGAAGACTTCCGGGCCTCCGAGATTCTCATAGCGGGGATGGAGCAAATCCTGCTTGAAGTAAAAAGTCAGTTTCTTCGACAGGCTCACCGTGCCATAGATGGATGCCGTCATCGCATGGAACGTCGACTTGCCTGTCGTCGAAGGAAATGTCGTCTGCTGCGTCACCGGATCCACGATAGGGTTCGTATAATCGGGCGAAGTGCTGAAATCGTAGATTATCTGGCCGCGGTAGTCCGCGCCGACGGAGATATTGTCATTAAGCTTGTGGCTGAAATTGAATTCCGAATCCTTCAGCGCCTCAAGCGGCAATTTGTCCTGACTGAAACCGATTCCGAAATCATTCCGCATCTGCCCGCCAGCGGGATTGACGTGGCACGAGCCGCACTTGCTTCCCGTCATGAGAGCAAAACGGGGAAGCGCCGCTCCGCATTCGACCGTGATCAGAACGAGGACAACAAGGAGTAGTCGCATGTGCTATCCTTCCGAATGAATGGGACTTGAATGTACAGATTCGAATGATCTCTTGCAACTGGCGCAGGTTCAGCGCAGCAGAAAGAGGGATGCGGCGGAGGTAGCGACTGTAATATCGACGGTGACGGTGAGCCGCGGCGAGTGACTGTCGCCCACTCCCACCGAGGTCGCGCCTGCCGACGCGCCTGCGTGGATCGTGAGGACCGTATCGCTGAGCGTTGCCGTGGCGACCGAAGAGTTGGGAGGGGAGATGATTGTGTCGGGCCGGGACGAGCCGATGATGGAGACTTTGGTGATTGTATTCACGATGAGCCGGACGCTCGGAGGGTTTGCCGTCAAACCGCCGGATCCACCCCCGGCCGAGTTCTGATCGGTACCCGTGCCGGTGTTTTTACAACTCCCCCAGAAAAAGAGGAGGAAAAAAGCTCCCCACCGCGCGATCGCCATAAAACTCCCTGATGTTACGCGTAGGAACAGAGGGATAATCCCCTTGGTTCCCCCCCTCGGCGGATTCCTGGCCCGTCCGAGCACCCCCTCGAGCCGTCCGCACCGCGGGGCCCCCATTTTATCGCTCCGGAGAGGCGGTTTATTGCGAATTATATACTTGACAAATGCCAATTTGTTTTGTATATTTAGGTAGTACACAAACAGAGCTTACCATGAAAAGCACCAATATTGTACCAGAAACGACGAAATTGACCAATTTGGGTGATTTTGACGCTAAATTCCCGAATGAACAGGCGTGCCGAGATTTTTTTGAGCAAATTCGCTGGAATGGGCACATTTCCTGCCCGAATTGCGGCTCTCAAGAAACCTCGAAATTCAAGAGCGGCAAGCTGTATTGGTGCAAGGATTGCAAGAAGCAGTTTACCGTTCGCGTCGGGACGATATTCGAGGACTCGGCTCTTCCCTTGCGCAAGTGGTTCCTCGCAATCTATCTGCTCACGAGCCGGAAGAAGGGGATTTCGAGCGTCCAACTCAGCAAGGACATTGGCGTGACGCAGAAAACCGCTTGGTTCATGCTCCACAGAATCCGCTATGCCGTTCGCACGCGGACGTTCGAGAAACTTTCCGGCACGGTCGAGATCGACGAGACGTGGATCGGCGGCAAACGTCACGGAATGGGTCAAGGCCATGCTACCCAAGGCAAGACCATACTTCTCGGAATGAAGCAACGCGGTGGAGACGTTCGCGCCGAGACCCTTAAAAGTTGGAAGCGACGCTCCTTTGAAGGCCCGATTGCTGAGAACATTGCTCCGGGTTCTGAGATTTTCACGGATGATGCTCACTCCTACGGCGCGTTGCCCAAAGTCTATAAGCACGAGAGCGTGAATCACTCGAAGAAAGAATATGTGCGCGGAAGGGTTCATACTAACGGCATCGAATCCTTTTGGGCTCTCTTCAAGCGAGTATATCACGGCACGTATCACTGGATGAGCCCGAAGCACCTTGACAAGTACGTTGATGAATGCGAGTTCCGCATGAACTCCAAGAAAGAAACTGATGCACAGCGTTTCGCGTCCATGCTTGAATTTGCAGGGGGACGAATGACCTATAAGCAATTGATCTTGAAATAATTATTTCCACCAGAGCAAGAATCCCCACGATAAACCGATGAAAATTCCCGTAATCATCATAAGAATAAATTCTGAGCGAGATAGATGAACATCTCGGTCCTTGAATATATTCTTGGCGCGCTTTCTGTCATTTCCTTTGGCTTGTCCAGTTTTATGGTCCCGAATCATCGCGGTCTTGCAAAAATGTACCTTATTGTCGCGATCGCCCTCACGGTTTCAGCTGTTTCGCTCCACATGTACATACAATATCAGGAGAATGGCAAACAACAAGAAAAACTCGCGGTTTCTGACGCCAGAAAATTTCCTTTGAACATCCCCCAAGGCCGAGATTCTTCTTCGTCCTCAGTGAAGTCATCAACAACAAAACGTTTGCGCCAAAATAGCGTTGAAAAATATTCATCACCGGATGGCTTACTTAGAATTACTGTTCCAAAAGAACGATCAATGCCACAACTATTGTCGGTTAAATTTGATGTCGCCGTAGTGGGTGTGCTTGGATTTATTCTCTATGTTGCGCCTAAAAACATGCTGCGACGGCTTTACTTACAATCATCTTCTCATTCACCACATTCTATGTATGTTTATATAGATACTCACGATATTCAATCCTCGCGTCCATCCGATACTTCATGTTCCATGATAGTACCGAACGCGTGGGGAACGATTAATGTTCATTTTGAGGATCTAAAGAATGATACGATAAGCATTCAAATCACCTACGATAATTAGAATGGCCAAGCCCAAACCTAAGAAACGTCGTCCCAAGAAGCGACGCGCGACCAAATACGAGAAGCCTCTCGTCCTCGATATGAGTTTCGAGGAAGCTCTCCGAAGAATCGCGGAAAATCCTCCTAAGAAGTAGCGCGCGAACTGAGCCGCTTTCGCCACGAATCTATCCTCCTTTCGCCACGTTTGTGAAGTATATAGTCCTGGGTTTATTTGACTTTGTCGCAATTCCCGGCTATCTTGAGACCGCATTAATCCCCCCTCCCAAAAAAGGGGGGAAACTGTTTCCGATGAAACGAGTGATGACTTGACGGTCCCCGCGCGCATACCGAGAGCCCGGTTTCCCCTCTTCACCAAGATCATCGCCGGCTTCACCGTCGTCATCCTCATCATGATCGGCCTTGCAACGACGACGCTGCTTCAGCTCCGGCCCCTCGGGGCCGAGAACAAACCGGAGGCTCGCGTCACCCCCCACTCACTTTACATGGAAACGCTCTGGAAGATCGAGAACGACGCCGCACGCCGCTATCTCGAAGGGCGCAAAGACAATGACGAGCAAAAACTTCTTCTGACCCGGTCGCAGTTCCTTTCATCCATCGACACGCTGGTCGAACTGACGAAGGATAACGAGGATTCCTCGATCGTCCGGGAGATCGCGGGGCGCTTCTCGAGGTTCGACGAGCTGCTGAGGTCCGATATCACGCGGCTCAAGGCGAACCCCGGCTACGATGCGCTCGCATCTTTCCAGTCCCGAAAGGCGTCGGGCGATTCCCTCACCTCGGCCCTCCATGCGGTCACGGACGCCTATCTCGGCCACCTGATCAAGTCGTACGATAAATTTGACCGGCAGCGCCCGGTTGCGATCACGACGGGATATTTCATCCTGGCTCTCGCGCTTCTCATCAGCGCGGTCGTCGGCCTCTATGTCGCCCGCACCGTCACCCGCCCCATCCAGGCGCTCAAGGCGGGTACGGAAAAAGTGAGCCAGGCCGTCTACGAGACCGTCCCGGTCACCTCCCATGACGAAATCGCCGATCTGACGATCGCCTTCAATTCCATGAGCGATAAGCTGAAAAAACTTGATGAGATGCGGATGGCCCTCATGTCGGAGATTTCTCATGAGATGAGGACCCCCCTCCAGGTGATCAAGGCCGGGTGCTACTCGATCATTCATACCAAGGAGGGCCCGGCACTCAATCAGAGGCAAAGGGACGCCGTCGGCATGATACACCAGGCCACGAACAGGATCAACCGATTCATCAATTCTTTCCTCGACATCGCAAAGATGGAGGCAGGGCTGATGATATTCAATTACGAGAATGCCAGCCTCGTCGACCTGCTGAACCCGCTTGTTCAGGAAGCCCAGCTGATCGGCCAGACCCGCCAGATCGAGGTCTCCTTCACCTCCGACCAGATCCCTCCCCTCATGATCGACAAGGACCGCATGAGCCAGGTTTTCAGCAACCTCTTCTCCAATGCCCTGAAGTACACTCCCGACAGCGGAAAGATAGCCGTCACAATCACGAAGTCGGACGACTGCAGCTCGGTCGGCAAGGACGGACGCGGATGCGTTCAGATTGACGTGCGGGATTCCGGCGTCGGCATCCCCGAAGCGGATCTCGCCAAGCTTTTCAGCAAATTCTTTCAGGCCCACAATGTGCCTCTCGTGAACGAGAAGGGCTCGGGTCTGGGCCTGGCCCTCGTCAAGCATGTGACGGAAGCCCACGGGGGGCGGGTGAGCGTGACAAGCCAGGTCGGGAGCGGATCGACATTCTCCATCCTGCTGCCGTGCTGAATGGTCCCCCTCCGCCCGGAAACGGAATCGTACCTCTCCGAGGTTGAACGATTCGCCGGCCGCCGCTTCGCCCATAGGGATGAAATCGCGCTCCTGATCGACTCCGCTACTACCCCCTCACTGAAGCAGATCCTCGACGAGCTTGCTTTCCGCGCGAAGTTTTTGACGAAATCATCCGCCCTGTTGCGCCGGGCCGGGACATCGGAGGAGACCGCCAAGCTCGCCGAGGAGTTCTCCGCGAACCTCAGGGGTTGTGCCGGCCTCATCTCAAGGCTCCTCGGGGGAAGCCCGCAAAAAACAGAATTTCCTCTTCCACCGGAGCGAAGCATCGAGGATTTTCTTGCCCTCCTCGGCGAACTCAGCTGGCTGAAGAATTTTTCAATGGAATCGTAGCCCTCGTGCGACAAGGAGACCTTGCAACTCTCCCGGGAATTCTTTAGGTTATCCCCGCCTTTATGCGGCGTCTAGAGAAAATCTCGCTGTGTGCCGTCGCCCTCTGCGCGATCACCTGGCTCGGCGGAAGCAGCGTCCGGGCGATGGTAGGGTTCGATCTCCTCGAGATGGGCACGCTGGATTTCAAGCCGAATATACACCCGTATGTCGAGCGCGCCGTCTACGGTCTGATCGCCCAGAGCTCCCTGCCCGTCGACGTGTCGTACGTCATCCTCTGGATAGCCGGGATCATGTTCCTCCGCACGACGCACCTGAGCCTGAAGCAACAGGGATGGCTGGTGATGGCTGCTATCCTCTTTTACATGTTTACCCCGGTCGAGATATACCTCATGGTCCTCGATACGAAAATCTGGATACTCGATCATATCGGATCGAACGACCTCGTCGAATTCCGAAAGCTCTTCATACACCGCCTTGCGGCTCTGTCCGGAGTCCCGCTGATCGCCGCGCTCTCGTACTATGCAGGCATCGCAGTCACGATCTTTCAGCCGCTGCGGCTCGTCCCCCCCGGGGGGGCCGATCCGGTTTGACATTCTCGATGAAAGAGCATCGCGGCCTCATCGCTGTATGCCTCATTTTCCTTGCCGCCGGCGCGCTCCGGCTCAATGAACTTTCCCTCTATACCCCGGATAGCAGCCGGTACCTTATCTGGGGAAACTCACTTGCGCATGGAAAGGGGTTCGTCGATAATACGCTCCCTGAGCCGGATCCCTACGTCGTCCACGCGCCCCTCTATCCGGTACTGATAGCTCCGATAGAGTTTTTCGCGCCTTACTCGGTCGCGGCCGTGAAGGCATGGACTCTTCTCTGGGGGGTCGCCGCCGTGATCCTCTGCTACATGTGGATCGAAAGGGTCCGGGGCAAAAAATGGGCCCTTGCGGGGGCGATCATTCTGGCAGCGAATCCCCTTTTCTGGCTCTACTCCACGGAGGTGCTCTCGGATTCCCCGTTCATCGCGGCGATTCTCGCCGCCTTTTACCTCGCCGAAGATCAGGCGCCTGACTGGAAACGGTTCAGCCTTCTCCTCCTGGCGGTGGTCTTCGCCGCAATGGTGAGAGAGGTGGGCGCGGGGCTTCTGATCGCAGCGACGCTCTCCCTGCTCTGGACGCGGAATTTTAAGAGGGCGGCGCTGCTCCTCGCCGCTGCCGGTTCGCTGATGGCGATATGGTACGTCAGGAACAATGTCTACGTCAGCACTTCTTCGGAGTATGCCGGGGGTAACGTCTCTCTTCTCTTCAGGAAACTCATCACCGGCGGGGATGTCTCGCTCATGAATGAGTTCGCCCTTCGCCTCTGGCTCGCCCTGCGATCGTACGCCTCACAGTTATCGAGTCTCGTTTTTTACCCCATGTACTCCGGACACTTCGGCCACCTGTTCTTTACCCCCTCCTCCGTCTCTGCGGCGCTCGAGAGACTCTTCTCCGGCACAGGAACGGTTCTTGCACTTGCAACGGGCGTTCTGGTCATCATCGGATTCTTCCTCGACCTTCGGTCCCGGTTCCGGACGCTCTATTTCCTGGTCTATTGCGGGGCGGTCCTGCTCTATCCGATCAATGACATCCGATTCCTTGTCCCGCTTGTTCCGCTTCTCGCTCTCTACCTCTTGCGGGGATCGGACTGGCTCATGACAAGATTTTCACCGGACGCCCGGCGCTTCGCGCTCGCGATCGTCCTTCTTTCGATGCTGCCGAATCTCATGAGCGAGTTCGAGATGATCCGCGCCAACCGTGAGGAGGCTCAGGAGGAGGTCCGAACCTCTGACGAGTCGGCGCTCTACACGTCTCTCTATGATCGTCCCTGGCCCTCGATGGGCGCCTGGATTCGCCAAAACGTGGAGGAGGAGGCGGTGATCATCAGCCCGTATAAGCAACTCTCGACCGTCGTCGGCAACCGGAAGGTGCTGATCCTCGACAAGGGGATCACCCTCAGTGAGTTCGAGCGCTCGTTGCGCGATAACGACGCACATTACATCGTGGCGCCCCGCCGGTGGGGACGGATCAAGGTCTATGAAGCGCTCATGATGGGGTCCAGACGATTCCGCTTTGAGCCGGTTTTCGCCGCAAGAGATCTTTTCCTCCTTCGTATCCACCCTGCGCTTCGCGAACCTTCCGCCGCTCCCGACCCGGCGCCCCCTGACACGCTCGGCGACGCAAGCGGCGAGCTGCACCGGGGATGGAAGGAATTCTCCGTCGGAAACTACGCGACGGCGCATCAGCATTTCCTCGGCTCGCTCTCGATCGCTCCCTCACAGCCGGAGATCATCTACTATGCCCTCGTCACGAGCAGCATCCTCGGAGATTCGTCCCGGGCGACGGAGCTCCGTCAGCGCCTGTATGAAACTGCGCAGGCCGGCTCGTATCTCGATCCGGCAAATACGTTTTTGAAGGCGATGAATCAGCTCAGCGACGCAAAACGGCTGAAATACGAGGAAGGGGTCGCCGTGCAGTCGTACAAGGCCGCGTCCATTTACTGGAGCCTCGGCACCTGGTGGAAGGCCGCTCAGATAATGAACTCATCGTTATCTGCCGATACAAATTATTTTGTCGGCCTCCTCTGGTCTTTCCACTACAATCTCCAACTCGGGGATACTTCGAGGGCACGAGCCTGCCTTTTGCTGCTGGACCTGATGGACCGCACCAATCCGATCGTCGTCTCCTTCCACGGGATCCTGGCCATCGGGGATTCGCTCAAAAATCCCGGAACCCCCTCCGACCGATCCAGGCTGCACCTGAGCGCGGCCGGGATTTACAGGAAGATCGAGTTGAAGTCGGAGGCCTTCGATGAGGCTGAGCTGGCGCTCCGTGAGAACCCCCGGAACATCGACGCGCTGATGTTCATCGCGCGCGATTACGAAGAGCGCCACCGGCCTGTCCAGGCCGCCTCGGTTCAAAAACAGATCCGCCTCCTCGCTCCCACGGCACTTCCCCCGTCGTCGGACCGCCGGCGAGTCCACGGAAAAGCGGGTTGATTTTCTGACCGGAATTCGTTATTTTTCACCGAAATGAGGAATGAATCCCGGCGGGCGTGAACGAACTTCAACTCATCGGCGAGCTCGAAGAGCTGGCCCGACAGCTTCAGCTTACCATCCGGTACGAAAAGGGGGACTTCGAGGGAGGTTACTGCATCGTGAAAGATCAGAAGATCCTTGTCGTCAACAAGCGCCTTCCGGACGCGCGCAAAGCGTCGGCCCTGGCACAGGCTCTCGGCGAATACGGCGGGCTGGAGACGATCTTCGTTAAGCCCGGCCTCCGGGCCTATATCGAAGACGAAGTGGCAAAAGTCTCCAAACCGCAGCAGCCCCGATGATCCGGGCGGTGGTCTTTGATCTCGACAACACGCTCGTCGACTTCATGGCGATGAAGAGCCGCGCGATCGACGCGGCCGTCCAGGCTATGATCGACGCGGGGCTCAACCTTTCCTCCGAAGAGATAAAAGCACGTATCGGAGCGATCTACAAGGAAAGGGGGATCGAGTTCCAGAATGTGTTCGACGAGCTGCTCTATGATGTCTTCAAGAAAGTGGATTACAAGATCCTCTCCGCGGGCATCATCTCCTACCGCCGCGCCCGCGAGGCCGCCCTCGTCCCTTACCCCCATGTCTATATGACGCTCATGGAGCTTTTGAAACGGGGGATCCGCCTCGCCGTCGTGTCCGATGCTCCGGCCCGGGAGGCGTGGCTCAGGCTCTGCTATCTCAACTTTCACCATATCTTCCACGCCGTCGTGACGTTCGATGACACGAAGCAGCGCAAGCCGAATCCAGGACCCTTCCGTAAAGCCCTCGAGCTTCTCGGAGTCAGGCCCGAAGAGGCCCTCATGGTCGGCGACTGGGCCGAGAGGGACATGATCGGGGCGTCAAACCTCGGGATGAAAACGGTCTTCGCACGGTACGGAGACACGTTCGGCACCGTCGAGACTCACGCGGATCACGAAATCGGCGACGTCAGGGATCTTCTGGAAATACTGGAAAAAGCCAACGGCCGCTCCCATGATTGAAGGGATCGGGGTGGACGTCGTCGAACTGGGCCGGCTCCAGGAGGCGGTCGGGGCATGGGGAGACAGGTTCCTCCAGAAAATTTTCACCCGCCGGGAATTACTCTATGCCCGGTCGAAAAGGGATCCCCTGCCGCATATCGCCGCCCGGTTTGCCGTCAAGGAGGCGGTCGCCAAGGCTCTCGCAACGGGGTGGAGCGGCGGCTTTCGATGGAAAGACGTCGAGGTGGAAAACGATCCGTCCGGGAAGCCGTCGGTCGTTCTCTACGGCCATATTAAGGAAATCCTGGCCGGGAGCCGGATCCTGGTCTCCATTTCCCATTCGGAAAACGTCGTCGTCGCCTTCGCCGTCATTGAAAAGTAATTGCGTTTCGACGGGAAAATCCTTACGTTTGAGACATTTGAAGGGAATTCTATGAAACAGCTCGGCATTAAGAAACTTTACTACTCGATCAGCGAGGTGAGCAAGATTACCGATCTCGAGCAGTATGTGCTCAGATACTGGGAGTCGGAATTCGAACAGCTGCAGCCCGCAAAGAATCGGGCGGGAAACAGGATTTATACCAATCGCGATATCAAGCTGATCCTGTATATCAAGAAGCTCCTGCGCGAGGAACGCTATACGATCGAAGGCGCGAAACAGGTGCTTCAAACATATGTTCCGGACGGCGAGGGGGGCGAGCAGCTCGAGCTTATGACTGAGCCGGCCCCGGTCGAAGCCCAGCCGAAATCAACCGAGAACCGGCTCCGGAATGATATGGTCGAAATAAAGAAGTTTCTTGAGGATCTTCTCGTAAGGCTGACCTGACGCGACGTTTTTTGACTCCCGGATCCGTCACGGTCGGCTCTGCAAGGCTGCAGAGGCTCCGGATTATCCCAACCCGTAAAACGCAGGTTTTATGGGTTTTGCTTTCTTAGCGGGCCATGGGTAGGAAACTGGTTCTCTTCTTCGACGGAACCTGGAATACGCGCTCGAGCGAAACAAACGTTTCACGGTTGTACGCCATGACGCGATCGGAGAAAAGCTTTCGCGGAACGCTCGGCCGGAGGGCCGTCGCCGCCGGGACTCAAGCCTCGCCCGTCCGGCAAATCACCTACTACCACCAGGGCGTCGGAGTCAAGCTCGGCGAGAAACTCCGAGGGGGGGCATTCGGCTACGGCATATCCCGGAATATCAAGGATGGCTATCTTTGGCTCTCCGAGCAGTATGAGCCGGGGGATGAAATCTTCATCTTCGGCTTCAGCCGCGGGGCTTATACGGCCCGGAGCCTCGTCGGCCTGATGCGCAAATGCGGGATTCCCCGGACTCCCGAAGAGGCTTTTGCCAAGGAAGCTTACCGCATCTACCGTGAGAAGGAATGGGAACCCGACGGACGCGAAGCGTCCGCCTTCAAGGACACTTTCAGCTGGCCCGATATCAGGGTGAAATTCCTGGGCGTCTGGGATACTGTGGGCGCCCTCGGCATCCCCGCGCATGGCGTCTGGTTCAGCAAGGATTTCTACCGCTGGCACGATACGGAGCTCAGCCGCATGGTCGATAACGCCTTCCATGCGGTCGCGATGGATGAGCACCGCCCTGACTTTGCCGCCACGATGTGGTCCGCCGCAAAAACCCCGGGCGAAGGGCAGAGGGTGGAACAACGTTTTTTCCCCGGCTCTCACGGAGATGTCGGAGGCGGCTACCCTCATTGTGCCCTCCCCGATATTTCCTTGCACTGGATGCAGAACCGGGCTGCAGAATGCGGACTCCAGTTCAGCGCCGACGTCGCCACGGAAAGCGACGCCTTCCTCGCTCCGATGCACGATTCACTGGGCGAGTTCGCCCTCGGCCTTTATGCGAATTTGCCCTGGATCTATCCCTACTACCGTCCCATGGGCCTCGGGGTGAACGAGGTGATCGACGATTCAGTCTGGAATCGGATCGCCTCTTCCCAGGGAAAAGATGAGCGCGGGAAAAAATACTCGCCCCCGGCTGTGGGCTCCCGGACCCGCCCCCATGGTTAGCCTCCTCGTTCTCGTCTTTCTGTCCGCGGCGCCATCTCCGCCCGGGGATGATCCCTGCAGCTGCCAGCCGAAACGGGGGACACATCCCTACCGTCTGGCGGCGAAGACGGAAACCGACTTTTCCCGATATCACGCAAAAAAACGGCGCATCGGCCCGGCGAGACTCCGCGAGTGGCAGGACAAATACGCGGCCCGCGCCCACAACGAGATCGATCCGGAGGCCGGGCGGCTGAAGAAAACTCCCGAGGATTCGATCTACACTCTCGAGGGCTGGATCCATAAGGTCATCAAAGAGATTGACTGCGACTACCACATCATCATCGGCGGGAAGAATCCACAGGACCCCGTTGGGGAAGTCGAAGTGACCGAGGAGAATTGTGATGCGAAGAAGGCCGTCCTCGATGCGATGAAGAAGAGCGGCAGCCCCTTCGATCAGGACCTCGCCCAACCGCTCCATTGCGTCGTTCAGGGGCTCGGGTTCTACGACGGACAGCATGGCGTGAAAAAACTGACCGGCACGGCATGGGAGCTCCATCCGGTGAAGAGCATAAAATTTCTCCCATGACGAGGAACAAAGCTGCAGAGATGGTCGTCCACCTCGATGCGCATCACCGTCTCATGTGGTCGCTGGCGGTCTCGGCGATCGCATTCCTTGCGTCGGGGGGACTGGTCCTCGCGACTCGGTTGGTTGTCACATGGGATGCCGGCGCGGCCCTCTATCTCATCCTCGCCTGGATAACCATCGTCCAAGCGAAGCCCTCGATCGTCCGAAAAACCGTGAAGATGCAGGATTCAAGCCTCACCTTTCTGTTCCTCCTCCTTGTAACGGCCTCGACCGTCGCGCTCCTGGCCGTCGGGCTGGTCCTTGGACCATCTAAAAATCTGCCGGATGCGGAACGCTTGCCCCACATCGCGCTCTCGATCATTGCCGTCGTCTCATCCTGGCTCCTTACGCACACATCATTCGGTCTCCGTTACGCGCATATCTATTACGGCCCGGGCCGGGAGGGGGGATGGTCCGGCGGGCTCCTGTTTCCGGGAAAGGAGGATCCGGATTATCTCGATTTTGTTTATTTCTCCTATGTCATCGGCATGACCTGCCAGGTGTCCGATACGCAGATCGCGTCCCGACGCCTGAGACGGATTGCGCTGGTGCACGGCGTCCTTTCGTTCGGCTTCAACACGATCATCCTCGCCCTGAGCATCAATATCGTCTCGGCGATGATCTAGGAGCGTGTTGAATCCCACGCATCTCTTTCGTATCTTAGTCAACACCTGAAAGAAATCGGAACGTGGCGCAGCCCGGCTAGCGCACTTGCTTGGGGTGCAAGGGGTCGCGGGTTCAAATCCCGCCGTTCCGACGAATCTTCAAAGATCCTGCACACCCTGCCAACGGAGTTTCTCATGAAGCGCGCCCGATATCTTTTTGATATTTTCCGCGTCGCACGGCTCCGGGGGGGCCTGGCATCCGCACGTCGTGATCGCGCCCGATTATTCCAGAGCCCCCAATCCTAACATAGACTTCAGGAATTCCTCCGGCGTTCTGAAATCCGGGCCGTGCGTCCTCCACCCGCGAGCCGCCCGGTTTGACAGTGCACGGGTTTATTCCTACTTTCCGTCCAATGTATATCACTCGATGACATCGAGCCTGAAGCCACCGTACCTGAAGAAAGCGGGAGAGAGAGGCCCGATTACCATTTGGACGGTGGATGGCTCCTACGTCCGAACGCATCTGGACGAGGAGTTCACAAATTACGGCCAGCACTATGCCTTCGAGTGTATTCCTGAAAACGAGTTCTGGCTCGACCGGGAGGCGAAGGAGGATGAGCAAAGGTTTTTCATCGATCACCTCCTGGTGGAACACAAGCTTATGGCCCGCGGGATTCCCTACGACCAGGCCCTTGAGGCTGCCGATAAGGTTGAAAAGGCTGAAAGGAGGAGGGCGGGCGATATCGGCAGGCTGGCCAGAGACGGAAATCTTCCCGATCCGAAGCAGGTTCACAAGAATCTTTGGAAGAAGCTGGAATCAGGAGTCTCCGTCTGGATCGTCGACGGCCGTCTGGTTCGCAGCGTGTTCGACATCGATTTCACGGAGGGAGGGCATGACCACGTCTATGAATTTGTGCCGTCGGGGGAGGTGTGGATCGACAACGATCTCGAGGAACTGGAACGACCTTACGTGCTCCTCCACGAGCTCCATGAAAGAAATCTGATGATGAAAGGGTGGACATACGGCGAGGCCCACGAAGATTCAAGCAAGATCGAATACCACTGCCGTCACCATCCTGACGAACTCCATGATGCCCTGGCGAAGGAGGGCTGGGCGTAGACCGCCCCGGCTCTGCCTGTGCCCGGAGCATTTCACATGATCCCCGCGTGAAATCCATGCAGAAGCCCTCCCGGGCCGGGAGTCCCTCCCGCAGTATGTGGCTTGCCTTTTCGATCGTCACTTCGACAGTACTCGTCTGGCTCACCTTCCATGCGATTCTCAGGAATCCCCAGCTGGAACCGGACGACTACCGATACCTCCACCAGGTCCAGCTTCTCAACCAGGATTTTTCCAGGAATTTTCTGACTGCCTCCACTGTCGAGAATCACTGGGACCACCTCTGGTGGGTCAACCTGAATGAAAAGGTTCGCTTTTTCCGTCCGACAGTCGTCCTGAGTTACTGGGCGGACGCCTCGTTCTACGGCGAAAACCTCGAAGGAGGATTGCTGATGACGAACGGGGTCATCTACCTTGGCTGCGTTCTTCTGGCTTGCCTGATATTCTACCGATGGATGGGCCCCGGCCCCGGGCTCGCGGTCGCGAGCGCCCTTTTCGCATCTTTCTATGCGCACGGAGAGGTGATGTGGTATGTGGCCGGCCGAACAGATTCGCTCGCCGCCTTATTCATGCTCGCCGGGCTCCTGATCCATCTTGCCTCAAGAGGCCGAGCGCTGAGGTGGCTCGGAATTCCCTGTTTCGTCCTTGCGGCGTTCACGAAGGAGGTGACCCTCGTGCTTCCCCTCATCGTCTTTCTCAATGATGCATGGGTCGAAAAACGCCCGGTCCGCTCTCTCATCCGCTCCGAGGGAATGCTTTACGGCGCCTACGTCGTCGCCGGCGGGGCCATTCTGTGGATTCGGGCGGTGATGACCGCCGGAAGCCACTATCCATTCCCCTACTTCGTCACGCCGGGAAGCCCGGACTTCCCGGCCCATGTCTGGGGCCAGCTCAAAAGTTATAGCTCCAACCTGCTCTTTGCCGTCGAATCCGTTCCCTTCGAAAACCCGGAACAGCTTCGCGCCCACTCGGGGCCCGCCGGCATTCTCCTCGTCGCCGGTATGCTCGCCCTCTCATCGGCACTGCTCTGGAGAGAGAAAAAGTATTGGATTTTCCTCCTCGTCGCGGTTTTCACCTGGATCCCGACGTCGATCGTCTACAACAGCGAGCGATATATGTTCCTGCCAACGTTCGCCGTCGCGGGCATGGCCTGCCTCCTCGTGTCGCGCCCGGAGGGGAGGCTGACCCGGTACTCGGCAATCGCAGCGATCCTCCTCTGGACGGGCCACCAGGCATACTCCCTCGCGCGCAAGAACGAAATTCTCTCCGTCGTGCCCCGCCAGCCCCAGGTGATGGGGCGTCAGCTGGCAGCCTCACCCGTGCCTCACGGAAACAGGATCCTGCTCCTCAATCTGCCGGGCGATTGGCTTGAGGCGCAGTTCGCGCGGGATCAGCTCAGCGTCCAGCTCCATGACCCGTCACTCGATGCCACTGTCCTGACAATCATGCCGGCCACCTCCGATATGGCGGCGGGAATCGTGGAACAGAAACTCGACGACTCAACGCTCCTCGTCTCGACGCCGGCGCAATCCTCACTCATGGTCCGCGGGAATGATCCCCTTCCGTGGCACAACCTGGCGACCGGACAGCGTCCCGGCGGGTCCGACATCCGCGTGGAGATTTCACAGGGTACCGAGACTTCCTGCCAGATCATTAAGGTTACGCTTCCTCATCCCTTGCGAGAGTACTCGCTCCTCCGATGGGATCCGGACCCCCGCAAAGCCTTTAATTATTACTACCGGCAGCTCCATTCACATCTGACGGTGAGTACTCTGTAGAGGAGCCGCGGGAAACTCACTCGCGGCCCCCCCGCGCGACGGGCTCAAACGATAGAAGGTATTCGCACCAGGCGGGCTTACTCCCTCCGCAACCGCCGAAATCCCCCATTTCCCGCCCGGAGTGTGAGTTTCCTCAAACCGCTAACGGGTCACAGGTGTGCTTGACCCTGCAGGGAGGCTTCTTTATATTTTAGGCGTTCAGACTATGGGGATCAAATGAGAATACTATTAGCCCTCTGTGTTGTTCCTACGATCGTCCTGGCGGGTGGGACCGATGACCAGCATCCGAACACTCTCCAGTACTACAGCGGCAAATTCGGTTACTACCACCCCTCGGAAGCGCTCAATAACGGGCTCATCGTCGGGCTGGATGGAATCACGGAGTTCGTTCGGTATAATTTCTTCATCAGCGGAGCCGTAGAACTATACCCGAAGCAGAGCGTCGGCGTGTTCCAGAACCCTCAGCCCAACGGTAACCCCGCCCCCGGTGTTTCGCAACAGCAATTGTTCCTGATTCCGATTCATGTGAACGTCGCGTACAAACTCCTCGACTTCCCCGACGCGGACAGCCGTTTTTATGTCGGCATCGGGGGAGGTTATTATTTCTATTTTTACAGCGCGACCTATACGACGCAGTCGGGGAGTCTCCTGGGAGGATCGCTGACGAGTGCCTCGGATTCGAAGAACGGGGGAAATGTTTTCGGAGCGGCTTTCGCGAGGATTCTTGTCAATAAAATCTTCGTTGAACCCCGAGTCTATCTCGCCACCTCCAGTAACGATGAGATGGGAGGAAACCGGTTCGTCGTGGACCCCTCTGGCTTTTCCGTGACCCTCGGGTTTCAATACCATTGATGAGGTCAGCGGCGAGAGCGGGAGAAGGGCCAACCACCGTCGCACCTCCGGGAAAAGAGGATAAACCGACTCTTCCGGAGGGAACCTCCGCGCCTTTGATACTCTCTCCTTTTCTTTTTAAATTCCGGCCGAAGGAGTCGAAGCGATGAAGGGTGTCATACAGAGGATCCGGTCGTTCTTCGCCTCGATGGGCCTCGTCGAGCAGGCCCAGGTCGTCGCCTCGACGGCAGTCGTCGTGGCGATGGTGACGATCGTCCTTGCACGCATGAGCCTGCGCCAGAATCTTGGGACGCTCGACTTCATCAGCGTCATCACCGTCGGCGTCATCGGATATGTCAGCGTCTATTTCTCCCTGAAGTACGGCAGATCCCTGGAAAAACAGCGGAGGGAACTCCTCGAACTCAATACCATCACCGACGCGGTCAATCGATCCGTGGAGCTCAACACCGTCCTTCATTCCGCCCTGGTCAAGGTCATGGAGCTCAAGCATGCCGACGCAGGCTGGATCTACCTTCAGGAAGAATCCCTCACTCTCCGTGATCAACACCGTTCTTCCGGCCCGCTCTTTCCCGACGGATCCACAGCCGCCGACCCGAGATTGTCCTGGATCAAGGACCCCGGCGTCCACCGGACCGATGACCCGGTGGTCGCCCAGAGCACATCGCCGTCCTTTGCGGCGGAGGGTTTGAAGGTCCTCGCGTCCATACCCCTCATGCGCCAGGATGCGTTTGCCGGAGTCCTCGTCATCGGAAGCAAGGACCCGAGGACCTTCGAGGCGAAGAGGATCGCAGTCATCCAGGCATTCGGCCACCAGATCAGCGCGGCGCTCAGCAACGCCTCGCTCTTCGAGCAGGTTCTCCGGTCGGAACAATTGTATGCCGATCTCTATGATCATTCCCCCGACATGTACCATACGGTGGACCGCGACGGGGTCGTCCTCAGCTGCAACGCCACAGAAAGCCGCCTGCTCGGTATCCCGAAGCAGCAAATCGTCGGCAGGCCCGTGCTGAATCTTTATCCGCCCTCCCAGCACCGCCAGGTGCGTGAGAATCTCGAGAAAATATTCCAGTTTGATCAGGAGCTGGGGGGGTTTGAGGAACAGATCGTCCGCAACGATGGCACGCTCATCGATGTGAGCGTGAATACCTCTCTCATCCGGGACTCAGACGGGGTGCCGCGCGCCGCCAGGATGGTTCTGCGCGACATCACCGAGAAGAAGCGGCTCGAAGAGAAAATCCTTCAGGCCCAGAAAATCGACAGCATCGGCAACCTTGCGGGGGGAATCGCTCACGACTTCAACAACATTCTTACGGCCATCCTGAGCTCGGCGTCAATCATGAGGCGGAGGATGGACGAGGATCAGAGGTGGCTCAAGTACGTCGATCTCATCGAGACCACGTCCCGTCGAGGCGCGGCCGTGACACGGCAGCTCCTGACATTTGCCCGCAAGAGCAATCCCCATGTCGAGCGGATCGACGTGAATTCGGCCATCGAACAGACCCTCCGGCTGTTCGAGGTGACCTGCCCGCGCTCTATTCACATCAAGCGGGAGCTTGCGCCCGTGCCTCTTATGACCGAAGCAGATGAAGGCCAGCTGCAACAGGCGTTTCTCAATCTCTGCCTCAATGCCCGGGACGCGATGCCCGACGGCGGGATCCTTGTGATCCGCTCATCCGGCGTCTCGGTCGGCCAGGAGGAAGCACGTGAGCTCACCCGCGGGATCACCGGCGAGTTTGTCGAGGTTTCGTTCACCGATTCGGGACTGGGCATTCCCCTTGAGCACATCAACCGGATCTATGAGCCCTTCTTCACGACAAAGGAGCAGGGGAAGGGGACGGGCCTCGGCCTTTCGGTCGTCTACGGAGTCATCGGGAGCCATAACGGCCATATCAGCGTGTCGAGCGAGGTCAATAGCGGAACTGTTTTCACCGTCCTCCTGCCGAGGGCGGAAGAATATTCGCCGCCTGAGTCACGTCCGCGGAAGGGTTCTGAACCCGTGGTCGGAGGATCCGAACGGATTCTACTCATCGAGGACGAATCCGCGGTCGGCGAAGTGGGCGCCGACATTCTGGCCGATCTCGGCTACCGGGCCGATATAGCCCGGAACGGGCGCGAGGCGATCGAACGACTTGCCGAAACGTCCATTCCCTACGATCTCGTCATCCTCGATCTGAACATGCCGCGTCTGGGGGGCCGCGCAGCGTTCGACAGGATAAAGGAGCTGTTCCCGGAGCTCAAGGTTCTGGTCTGCAGCGGCTACAGCGCGTCGATGCTCGATGATGGAAAGTTCGCGACCGAGATCGACGGATTCATCCAGAAGCCGTACGAGCTCAGCGACATCGCCGAAAAAATACGATCCATACTCGACGGATCGTAACGGGGGCTTGCATGATTTGGATTTCAGAGCCGTTCTTAGTACCTTTTTTCCGACGATGCGACGCATCATCCCCCCATCCCGTTCAGCCTTAACACGATGAAATCCCTCGGCGAACAATTGCGCTCCTCACGGGAGTCACAAGGGCGTTCCCTCGATGAGATTTCACAAACCACCCGCATCAACCGAAAATTCCTTGAAGACCTCGAGCATGATATCATGCCGAAGCTGCCGCCAACCTACGTCCACGCTTTCATCAAGGCATTCGCCCAGGAACTCGGCCTCGATCCGGCGGCGCTCCTCAAAACTCTGGCACCTCCCGAGCCTCAGCAATCGGGCGACGACGCGGCGCCGGAGAAGCCCCGCGCGGGGGGCACCCTGCGGATGGAGCCGGCGACGCCACGCCCGAGCAAGGCTTTCGGGGATCCCCAGCCGTCCGGCAGAGCCGAGCCGGATGAGCCCGAGACCCGCCCGACAGGGAAGATACTCGTCATCCTCCTTGTATTGATTTCCCTCGGCTTCGCGGCCTCGATTTTCTTCATCCGCAGAGATCGCTCGGGAGACAAGGAGTCGGCCGTCACAGAGTCGAAGGAAAAGGCATCGGTCGCGCCGGCGGTCCAGGCAAATCCGCCATCAGCGCCGCCCGGCTCCGCAACGGCGTCAATCCCCCAGCCGCTCCCCGATAGCCTCTCCCTCGAGGGGGTGGCGAGCGAGAGCGTTTGGGTGCGCATGGTGACCGACGGCGTCCGGACCACAGAATATACTTTCCCCCCTTCTTTTCGCATGAGATGGAAGGCGAAGAAGAATTTCCTCGTCTCCCTCGGCGACGGAGCCCGCATCAATTTCACTCTGAACGGCAAGGCATTGGGCTTGCTCGGAAAGGCGAAGAGACCCCTGAAGGACTATGCCATATCCCAGGTGACTCTCCAGCGGCTCCAGGCGGCCGACAGCAAAGTACCCCCCGATGCCGGGCACTGAACAGAGCGCCGGCAGGCGCATCGAGGCCCTCCGCCGGGAGATTCGCCACCATGATTACCAATACTATGCCCTTTCCCAGCCGGAGATCTCGGACGAGCGGTACGATGCGCTGATGCGGGAACTTACGTCCCTTGAAGCACTCTACCCCCGCCTGGCGACGCCCGACTCGCCCACGCAGCGGGTTGGAGGTGAGCCGACAAAGATTTTTCCCACCGTCACTCATGAGATCCCGATGCTGAGCCTCGCAAACACCTATTCGGAAGAGGATATCCGGGATTTCGATCGCCGGGTGAGGTCGCTCCTCACGCCGGGCGAAAAGCTTGCCTATGTGTGCGAGCTGAAGTTTGACGGGGTGTCGCTCAGCCTGATTTACCGGGACGGCGTCCTTGCGCGGGGGGCGACCCGCGGGGACGGGACCCGGGGGGACGACATCACCCCGAATGTGAAGACCATCCGTTCCATCCCCCTCAGGCTGAATACACGGGACGAGGCGCTGAAGAATTGCGAGGTGCGCGGCGAGGTCATCATGAACCGTGAGGATTTCAGGAAGATGAATGAGGAACGGGAGCAGGCGGGGGAAAAAACCTTTATCAACCCGCGCAACTCCGCCGCGGGGACGCTCAAGCTCCAGGATCCGAAGATCGTCGCCTCCCGCCCTCTCCGGTTCTACGGATACGCCCTTCGCTCCGACCGGAAGGAAATGAAAAGCCATTTTGAGAACCTGAAGGCGCTGCGGGCCATGGGTGTCCCGGTCGATGCGCACGCGCGGCGGTGCGGGACTATAGACGAAGTCCTCGCGCACTGGAAGGATTGGGAGAAAAAGAGAGAATCGCTCCCATTCGATATCGACGGGGTGGTGGTGAAAGTAGACCTCGCGGCGCAGCAGGAGAGGCTCGGCCAGATAGCAAAAAGCCCCCGATGGGCGATTGCCTGCAAGTTCGAATCGCGCAAGGCGGAGACCCGTCTCAGGGAGATACGCGTGCAGGTCGGGCGGCTCGGGACCATCACTCCCGTGGCCGACCTTGATCCGGTCTTCATCGGCGGGACGACGGTGAGCCGGGCCTCGCTCTACAACGAGGATTACATCAGAGAGCTGGATATAAGGGCAGGGGATCTGGTGGTTGTCGAGAGGGGAGGAGACGTCATCCCTAAGGTGAGCGCGGTGGTGAAGGCGGGAAGGCCGAAAAAGACGAAAAAGTTCAGGTTCCCGAAAAAATGCCCCGAGTGCGGCACCAGCCTGGTCCAGCCTGAAGGCGAGGTTAATTATTATTGCGAGAATTTCGAGTGCCCCCTGCAGGTCCGCGGCAGAATCGAACACTGGGCTTCCCGGGGCGCGATGGACATAGAAGGATTGGGTGAAGCGGTCGTCGATCAGCTTGTCCTCAACCGCTTCGTTTCGAATGTGGCTGATCTCTACACTCTTTCATCACGACGGGATAAGCTCGTCGCTCTAGAGCGGCGGGGAGAGAAATCCACTCAAAATCTTCTCGACGGCATTGAAAAAAGCACGCGTCAGCCCTACCACAGGGTTCTCTACGCTCTCGGGATCCGCCATGTCGGATCTGGAATTGCCCCGATCCTTGCCGAGAATTTTCCCACGATCGACGATCTCACGGGCGCTTCCGCCCCCGAGCTGGAGTCTGTTCACGAGATAGGCCCCCGCATCGCAGACAGCATCGTGCGCTTCTTCGGCGACGCCCGTAACAGGGGCATGATCGAACGCCTGCGAAAAGCCGGCCTGCAGCTGAAAGCAGTTCGCACCAAGAAGGGGGGACCGTTAAGCGGTAAAACGTTCGTTCTGACCGGTACTCTCCCCTCGCTGACGCGCGAGGAGGCAAAGACCCTCATCGAGGAGCGGGGGGGAAGGGTCGCCGGGAGCATCTCAAAATCGGTGAGCATCCTCATCGTCGGGGAGGATGCCGGCTCAAAGCTCGAAAGGGCTAAAAAACTCGGGATCGAGCTCTGGGACGAGGCCAAATTGCTCGACGCCGTGAACGGGAGGAGGAAATAATCCGGTGATTGAATCGGCCCTCGCCTACATGGGGCTCCAGCTCGCGAAATTCCAGTTCAGGACAAGCGGCGGCGACGTCCAGCTGATGACCGATTTCTTCCGCAGCGCCCGCCATGTCCTCATCACGCTCCCCACGCGCTATGAGGATGCCGTCATGGCGAGCGATGCGCTGAGACCTATACGCGCCAAGAGGGAGGATCTGCAGCTGACTATCATACACACGAGCACCCGGTCGACCTCGCTTGCCGACTTTCCCAACTGCGAGGTCATCCGCATCGATCCGTCGGATATCAGCAGGTTCTCGCTCCCGAAAAAGAATTTCCTGAAGCGCGTTCTCCACCGCCACTATGATGTTGCGATCGATGTCAATCTTGACTTCGTCCTGCATACTGCGTATATTTGCAGAGCGTCGCGCGCCTATGTGC
This sequence comes from uncultured Chlorobiaceae bacterium, assembly GCA_964410105.1. Classification (GTDB taxonomy): domain Bacteria; phylum Bacteroidota; class Ignavibacteria; order UBA10030; family SZUA-254; genus CAYPFY01. The sequence goes on along the minus strand of CAYPFY010000010.1, from coordinate 56,576 downwards.
GCGTCGGGTTCGCGCATGATACCGCCGATGCTTTTTTCAACGTGCAGCTGAAGTTCGACAAGCACCAGACGCCGCAGATTCTCTACAGACAGCTGGCAACATGTCTTTCGATGTTCTGAGAAAGGCCGGCGGGAGATTTTATGAAATATGAGGTGAAGAAAAACGGAAAGTCGACGGTCCTCAGATTGCGCGGGCGCAAGCTCGATGCGACAATCAGCCCTGAGCTCAAGGCGGAATTCCTCGTGCTGTGCAAGCCGAAGGTCTGCAGCAAGCTGATCATTGATATGACCGAGGTTCAGTTCTGCGACAGCAGCGGCCTGAGCGCCCTCCTCATCGCCGACCGGGCCATGCGTGAGCATGGCGGCTCGGTCTCGCTTGTCCGTGTCAACAAGAAAGTCCTCGATCTCATGAAAATCTCGCAGCTCGACCGCATTTTCACGATCAACGATAAGGTTGAAGACGCTCGGAACGCGTGACCTCCCCATCCCGTTGCGATCAGAGTCGGTGAGATCGTAATGGGGTTCGGCGCCCCCGACTACCTCATCGTCATCCTCTATCTCCTCGGCGTCACCCTCGCCGGCGCCATCATCTCCCGGAAGCAGAAAACAACGATAGACTATTTCCTCGGCGGGAAAAGCATGTCCTGGTGGTCCGTCGGCTTTTCCATCGTGGCGAGCGAAACGAGCACGCTCACCTTCATCAGCATTCCGGGCCTTGCCTATAAGAGCGAGATGCACTTTCTCCAGGTCGCCATCGGCTATTTCATCGGGCGGATCATCGTCAGCGCTCTCTTCATTCCGGCCTACTACAGGGGCGAGATCGAAACCGCCTATGATTTCCTTGGCAAACGCTTCGGATTGAAACTCCGCAAACTAAGTTCGACCATTTTCATCACGACCCGCGTTCTGGCCTCGGGCGTGCGGCTGTTTGCGACGGCGATACCCGTCCATCTCATCACCGGAATGAGTTACCCCGTAAGCATCCTGGTTATCGGGGGCTGCACGCTCATCTATACCTACCTCGGAGGACTCAAGGCGGTGGTTGCGATGGACGTCGTCCAGCTCTTCATTTACCTGAGCGGCGCAGTCGCCTCGCTCGTCCTCATCATCGGCCGGCTCCCCGGGGGCTGGAGCGACGTCATCCTTTTCTCCGGGGCCTCAGGGGTTAATAAGTTCGAGATTTTTAACCTCCACTGGGGGAGCAGTTTTTCTGAATTCTTCAGTTCCCCTTATACCCTCCTGGGGGGCCTCCTCGGTGGCACCTTTCTGACGATGGCTTCGCACGGCACCGACCAACTGCTCGTCCAGCGCCTCCTCGGATGCAAGAGCGCGCGGGACAGCCAGCGAGCCCTCATGCTCGACGCCGCGTTCATCGTGGTCCAGTTTGCATTCTTCCTGCTGCTGGGGGTCTGCCTCTTTGCCTTCTATCGGGGCGTTCCTTTCCAGCAGCTCGGACTGCATTCGTCTGACGAGATTTTCCCGAAATTCATCGTTGAGAATCTGCCGACCGGGCTCGCCGGATTGCTGATCTCCGGCGTGCTCGCCTCGGCCATGGGAAGCCTCTCGTCCTCAATAAGCTCGCTGGCTTCCTCAACATACCTCGATCTGTTCAGGGCGAGCCAGACCGGCGAGACCAATCCCGGAAGGGAGCTACGCCTGTCACGCCTCTTCACGCTGGTGTGGGGAATCATTCTCACCGGCGGCGCAATGCTTTTTGCCGACACGACCAATCCGGTGGTGGAACTCGGCCTGCAGATCGCCTCCTTCACCTACGGCGGGCTCCTGGGGACGTTTCTGCTCGGGATGGCATCCGCGAAGGTCACGGAACGGGACGCGGTCGTCGGCCTGCTTGCCGGACTCGCCACGATGATCTCCGTGATCTCATGGACACATGTGGCGTTCACCTGGCATACGCTCATCGGGTGCGCGGCCACTCTGGCGGCCGGAAATCTGAGCGCGTCCCTGACTCCCCGCCCCCAACAAGCAGAAAACACCATATCACGGAGCTAATATGCATCTCCTCGATTGGGTCATCGTCCTCCTCTATTTCATCCTCTCCCTCTGTGTGGGGGTTATGTATGCGAAACGCGCGGGGTCGAGCATGCAGGAGTTTTTTCTTTCGGGCCGAAATCTGCCCTGGTGGCTGGCCGGGACGTCGATGGTGGCGACGACGTTTGCCGCCGATACGCCCCTGGCGGTGACGGAACTGGTCGCAAAGAACGGCATCGCCGGTAACTGGCTCTGGTGGAATTTTGTCTTCGGCGGCATGCTCACCGTGTTTTTCTTTGCACGCCTCTGGCGGCGGGCAGGCATCATGACGGACGTTGAGTTCGCCGAGCTCCGCTACTCCGGCAAGCCGGCGGCATTCCTGAGAGGTTTCCGCGCGCTTTACCTCGGCGTCTTCATCAATGCGGTCATCCTCGGCTGGGTGAACCTGGCCATGGCTTCCATCCTGGAAGGGATGTTCGGAATACCCCACGACCAGGTGATGATCTATGTTGCCCTTTCGATGATCATCACGGCCGGGTACTCGGCAATTTCCGGATTGTGGGGAGTCGCCGTGACGGACGCCTTCCAGTTCGCGCTCGCCATGTTCGGCTGCATCGTTCTCGCCTTCGTCGTCCTCGGCCTGCCGCAGATCGGCGGAATGTCCGGACTCATAGAGAAGCTTCCCTCGTCGTCCCTCTCGTTCACGCCTCTCCTCGGCAACTCGACCGGGGGAGCCGCCACAGCCCTTGCCCTCAGCATCCCGGCCTTTTTCGCCTTCATCGGGATCCAGTGGTGGGCCGCGTGGTATCCGGGCGCCGAACCGGGCGGCGGCGGATATGTCGCCCAGCGCATCATGTCGGCGAAGGATGAGAAGCATTCCGTCTTCGCCACTCTCTGGTTCACCATCGCTCACTACTGCGTGAGACCCTGGCCATGGATCGTCGTCGGCCTCGCCTCGCTCATCCTCTATCCTCAGCTCGGCCCCGATGAAAAAAGGCTCGGGTATGTGCTCGCCATGCGGGATTACCTCCCCGCCGGATTGAAGGGCCTCCTCGTCGCCTCTTTCTTCGCCGCGTATATGTCGACCGTCTCATCCCAGCTCAACTGGGGGACCTCCTATATCATGAACGATTTTTACCGGCGCTTCTGGAGGAAGAACGCGACGGAGAAGCACTACGTTGCAGCCTCACGGATCGCAACCGGACTCATGATGGTCCTCTCTCTGCTCGTCACCCTGGGGATGAATACGATCTCGGGGGCCTGGTCCTTCATCATAGAAGCGGGCGCGGGGCTCGGCCTCGTCCTTATCCTCCGCTGGTACTGGTGGAGAATCAATGCCTGGTCGGAAATTTCCGCGATGATCGCGCCCTTCATCGCATACGGTTATGTCAAATTCTACACCGACATCCAGTTTCCCGAGTCGCTCTTCTTCATCGTCGGCGTCACGACCGTCGCGTGGCTCGCCGTCACCATGATGACGAAACCGTCCACCATGGATACGCTCACCACGTTTTTCCGCCGCATACATCCCGGGGGATGGTGGAAACCGGTTGCTCGTCAGGTGCCGGACGTCAGGCAGGATTCAGGCTATGGAAAGCTCGCGGTGGACTGGGTGGCGGGCGTCGTCCTGGTGTATGACGTGCTCTTCGGAATCGGCAAACTGATTCTCGGCGATTACCGGTCGGCAGGACTGTTTTTCATAGTAGCTGCCGCCGCGGCAACCATCATCTATACTCATCTGTCGAAAGTGGGATGGGAAAAGGTGGCGGAGTGATCACAGGATGTTGCCGAGTTCCCGCTATCCCGAAAGTAAGTGACCTGTGAGCGCCCTCCGCTGATGAGCGATGTCACGCCCGGGAGGGCATCATCCGCCCGCGATCGCCCCGATGATAAGGAACGGCTCGGACCCCGAGGCGATCTTCTCCGGAAGAGGCGTATCGGGTCCTTCAAGTGAAAAATCTTCCTCGCAGGCAAAGAATCTCAGGAACGGTCTCCTCTTCAGGGTTCCGTGGTCCCGGATCGTTCCACGGAGCATCGGATAGCGCGCCTCGAGAGCATCGAGAATCGAATGGACCGTCACCGGCCCACTGACCTCTAGCTGCACTTCCGCCCCCACATGCGCAAGCGTCCTCAGATGGTGCGGAAGCTCGACCCGGATCATGGGATCGCCTGGACCTCCACCGAGAGCACCGCAGGCAAATCCCTGACAATCGGAGCCCAGTGATTCCCGGAGTCGGATGAGCAATAGACCTGTCCGCCGGTCGTCCCGAAGTAAATCCCACAGGGTTCGAGAGTGTCAACGGCCATCGCATCGCGCAGCACGTTCACGTAACAGTTGCTCTGCGGCAGGCCGTTCGAAAGGGGTTCCCACTCGTTTCCGCCGGTGCGGCTGCGGTAAACGCGCAGTTTTCCGTCCGGCGGATAATGCTCCGAGTCGCTTTTTATAGGAACGACATATATCGTCTCCGGTTCATGGGCGTGAACGTCGATCACGAAACCGAAATCGGTCGGAAGGTTACCGCTGACCTCATGCCACTGGTCTCCGGCGTCGTCGCTCCGGAGAACATCCCAGTGCTTCTGCATGTAGAGGACGTTCGGTTTGGCGCTGTGCATCGCGATCCGGTGCACACAATGCCCGACCGCCGCATCGGGATCCGGAAGAACGTACGGCGACTGAAGCCCCTTGTTGATCGGTCGCCAGGTCTTCCCGGCGTCATCCGTCCGGAAAGCGCCGGCGGCCGATATGGCAACGTACATGCGGCCGTTATTCTTCTTGTCGAGTAGTATGGTGTGCAGCCCCATCCCGCCCGCTCCGGGCTGCCAATAGTTGCCCGATCCGTGGCCCCGCAATCCGGGCAGCTCATGCCAGGACTGGGCGCCGTCGGTCGTTCGAAAGATTGCCGCATCCTCAACGCCGGCGTACACCGTGTCGGGATCGCTCAGCGAGGGTTCCAGATGCCAGACCCGCTTGAACTCCCAGGGGTGAGCCGTGCCGTCATACCACTTGTGAGTCCCGAGCGGCTTGCCGGTCCCGGGCGAGGCATCGTACACGAATTTATTGCTTTCTCCCATGGGCATGCCTTCCGGGGTCGTCGTCGGCTCGCCAGGTTTCGTGCCGGGCTGTTCCCACGTTTTTCCCCCATCGCTTGAGCGCTGGATGATTTGTCCAAACCAGCCGCTTGTCTGCGACGCGTAGATGCGGTTTGGATCCGCCGGGGATCCCTTGACGTGGTAAATCTCCCAGCCGGCAAACAGAGGGCCCTCCACCGTCCAGCGGTCGCGTTTGCCGTCTGACGTGAGAATGAATGCGCCCTTGTGGGTGCCGACCAGTACTCGTGCTCGACTCATCACCGTTCTCCTTTAAATGTCCGTTGTACCGGATTTGCTCCGACCGAAGCCCTCCCCATGCGCTTTTTCGCGCCGCCCACCAATATAGTCTTTTGATCGTAAAGTTGCCCCAAGCCTCTCCGGCAAGGGAGACTAATGCTTTGCACCAATCTTGCTCCGCAGACGATCTTCGTGCGCCCTGATCTCGCCGGTCGGATCGCTCGGCGCAAAGTCGGCTGTCTCGAAAAGCTGACGGATTTCGAGACGCGTCCCGTCGCCGAAGGGGGCACGTTTCATCCAATCAATCGCCTCCTGCTTTGATTTCGTCTGTATGAGCCAGAATCCGGCGATCAGTTCCTTTGATTCGGCGAACGGACCGTCGGTGACGGACACCTTCCCTTTGGAGAACGTGAGCCGGGACCCCTTCGACGTCGCCTGCAGCCCTTCCCCCGCAAGCATGACGCCCGCCTTCACCATTTCTTCATTGAATTTTCCCATTTCTGCGAGAATCTTCGCGTCAGGCAGTACGCCTGCCTCGGAATCCGCATTTGCCGGTACTATCACCATGAATCTCATGACTGTCTCTCCTCTTTGGTTGATGAATGTGATGTTTCATCAAATAGTCGTTCGAGGGATCGTCGAATCGACATTCCCGAAGGTCGTTCTTTTTGGCAGATTCGCGCCGCTCCTCTTGCCTTCCCCTGAACCGTTGCCGCCGCAGCCGGATCCCGGCGGATCCCGGACTATTCCCGGTGTTGCCCGGATGTATCCAGGGCTACCTGTTCGGTCACGATTGTTCGTCCTTCGCTATGCTCCATTTCCCCTGCGGATTCTTCACGTAGGAGAGGCCGTTGCTCATATGGTAGACCTCCCGGCCATCTGTGTCGATTGTCCGCCTCTCTTCGACGACTCTTATGCCGTTGTTTTCTCGTGTAAGGTAGACGACCAGCGCGCTCAATGTAGGAATAACGTCCTCGAGCCACTGCCCGTCGCTCTCTCTGAAGAACGCTCTGCTCATGGTAATCCTCCCCTAAATTGTTTTAATGGCATCATAGCCCGACCGCGGATGGGTAGTGTCTCAGATTGAAATGGTGCTATCTACGACTTCGACCACCTCGTATCTTGCACCATTATCAAGGCTGTCAATAACGAATCGATAGATCTCGTACTCGGATTGCTGGATAGGCACAGGTACCACCGCCACTCGCACTTCGGCCTGTGGTCGACATCCAACCCCGATCAATATGAGAAGCAACAAAAAGATGAACCCTTTCATCATGACCTTGACCTGTCCCCGGTTAATTTGCCGGCGTGGATATCCGCAAGTTCAAATGAATGTTGGCACCCCACTGCATCACGATTCACAATAATCATTCCAGAGATCATTGTCGAACCACAAAATACAGCACCTGATTATCGCTCTGTCCTTTTCTGTCTCGCACATAGCATCTTATCCAAGCCGTGTCGAGCGGAACGTCGTTGACTGCCTTGGGATAAACGACACAAAAATTCTCGTGGAGGTTGTAGAGTTCACTACGGTTCGACCAGATGGCCCCTTTGAGATCCAATCTTCCGTCCGTAATCCATTCGTAAACGAGCGTGTCCGCGTCGGGATCCATTGCATTGACCACTACAATTGCCGAGTCTGAAGCAATCAGTGTATCAGGAAATACTGTCGTCGATAGTATCACCGGAGCATGATTCCCTGCAGTTGGATCGACTATCTTGTTGTCGTTCTTGCAGCTGCCGATGAGGACAAGGAACATGACGCTGAGAAGTACTTTGGCTCTCATTCTTGACACTCCATTCAAACAATCGCGCAGGCGCAGAAAGAGGGATAGGCTAGTGTTTGCATTCGGTTAATTCGGAACGCGATTCTCCCCAACGCAACGTTACAGAAAAGTCAAACTAGTTTCAACCGCAACCATCACATAACCACCATCATCTTGTTCGTCTCGCTGAACTTCCCGGCTTGCAGACGGTAGAAGTAGATGGCGCTCGGCAGGTATTCCCCGTTGAACCGGGCCACATGATTGCCCGCCGATTGTCGTTCGTTGACAAGTGTTTCTACTTCACGCCCCAGGACGTCGTAGATCTTTATGGATACAAGCGATGCTGCCGGAAGTGACCCGCCCCCTCACGGTGTGCCAACTTGAATCTCATATTTGTCCCTGCCCAAGTCAAGTTGGTTAGCCTGAGCAGGGAGGTGTCCGCGTGAACTGTGTGGTCTTCGCGTGTTGTTTTCTCTCCGCCATTGTTCGATGAGGATCTGTGCTTCGAGCAGCGTATCGAAGATCTCGCTCTTGTCGAAGATCTTGATCGGGCCAATTCGGAAAAGAATATTGCCACCTGAGGCTGCTAAAATCCGAATTGAAAACTATCGGGCTGTGCCAGCTGAAAGCCGCCGATGGAGGTCAAATTCGCATCCAGGCGCACCTTATAGAGAACCCCTCTTTGGAGCGGTGGTGATGGATTGAACCAATATTCGGCGCCGTTCTGCGAGGTCGCCGGGGAATCATCGCCTGTGAAATACCCCGACAACTGCGGCGTAATGGAAAATGCCGCCTGGAGGCTCGACATGTTAATTCTTCCGGAAAAGAACATCTCAATTCTCCCATAGACATCGTACGTGCCGAACAAGAAGCGGAAGCGATCAGTTCTGAAGGAAAATGCATAGGGCGCAGAAAGGTGTGTCCCGTCAAATGCCCGAAGACCGGTGGAGATACTCACATGGTAGTCAGTCGAAGGCGCGAAATCATTTGTCGCAAAGAACCGGGCCATCTGACCACCAACAAGAGTGATCGGAGTAGCCGGCGTAATTGTGATGGCGGCTGGGACGGAAAGCGAATCGACTGGAAAGCTGAATGTGATGGAAATAAAAGATGACATGGCGGCCCCGTTCAAACGCTCGGAGTATGGCAGGACGTCCGCCGATTGCACCTTCATGGGCATCGTACTCACTCTCGTGGTGTACGGAACATTAACTGAATGGCCATATAGATCGCTTGCACCTCCGTCAATTCCGATTGTGTAATCCGTGGAAGGTCTGAAATACGTCGAAGGAGTAAACAAGAAGCCAAGCGAATCATGATCCCTGGTCCACTGACCAGCGACGTTGGGAGATATCTGTACATGGCTCAGAATGGTCGAGTCGACAACACTGTTAAAGATCATCTCGAAATATGCGTTTGCATTTTGAAACATGCCGCCATTGGCGGGGGTCGTCGAAGTCACTCTAAAATAAGGTTCCGGTGTGAATGAAAATGCATAGGGTCTCGATAGCCGGTTTCCGTTGACGTCCTGCACATTTGAATCAAGTAAGAATGTATACACTCTCCCGACTTCATACCTGCTTCGATGATAGCTGTATGGTCGATAGATGTCAAAGTACAAGATCGTTGAAGGTTCACCGGCCCGTGCCTCGAATGCCACCGGATAATCGAACCCGAGACACTCATAACATGGCGGGAGATAACTTCTTTCAGCCATGAGCTTGTTGAACTGAACATAGAAGAACGGATTGGATTGATTGGCGCCGGGGGCGTAGAGACTGGGAAAGGGGCCCACGGCGCGATCCGCAGGATACGTGTAAAGAACGAGCGGTTTGATTGAAGGGTCAATGAGGCTTGAACTGGTGGAGGAAGCACCCGTGATAGTTGTTGAGGTCTCTTCCTTGCAACCGGCGAATGGTAGGAAAAGGGCAACTGCGATGCTGGCCAGCAGAAGTCCGAACATTGCCTGGTGGATCATTGTCGAGTTCATCGTGCACCTCCTTTGGAACCGAAGTCTGTAACCTGGCGGGCTCGCACGCTCCGTGTTTCTAGCTTCACCCCCGCGGGTTCCGCTTCCTGAGCTGCTTCATGGCTGTGTTGATCATTCGCCCGAACTGTTTATCCTTCTTGCGTCTCTCCACGTACGACATCTCATTGAATGCCGATTCCTTCTTCAATTTCATATAGCTCTGATACCTTTCCTCGCTCAATATGCAGTTCTGAACCGCATTGAGAATTCCACAGCTGGCTTCTCTCGTATGTGTGCAATCGCTGAAGTGTCATTTCGCAAAGGGCTCGTGGAATTCGGAGAAGCTGTCATCGATGCTTGTGCCGGCGTGAAAGGTGCGCGATGAAGATGAGAACCTAACGGCGCGGGTGCTGTGTGCGTTTTCGGCCACTGCTCCCCAAAAGTCAAGACAATGGCAAGATACGGCAGTAAAAACTCTGATTCAAGAGCATCGACCCCGGCCCCCCCCGCCGGGCATAGAGCGATGATGACCAGAATGCATTTGCTTGCACGCGAGGCGATTTTGCCGGGAATCCCGCCCGGCAGCTAAAACATCGGTTCCACCAACTCAGCGCCTGAATTCGCTTATCCCCAAAACCTTGTGCGGAATGTAAGCCTCCTCGAGCATTTTACATTCCTCTCCGTCCAGCGTAAGCCCGAGCGAGGCGATGGCGTCATCGATATACTCCGCCTTCGTGGCCCCGAATATCGGAGCAGCCACCCCGTACTGTCGTAACAACCATGCCATCGCAACGTGAGCCGGCTTGGCTCCGCGCCGTGCCGCTACCTGGATCACGCGGTCGACGACCTGAAAATCCGCCTCCTGGAAATAGAGCGCCCTCGCGTAGTCGTCGTGCTTACCCCTCTCAGTTTCCTGCGCCATGTTTCTTTTCCTGCTTCCCGTCAGAAAACCCCGGGCGAGCGGGCTCCATGGTATGAGGGCTATTCCCTCCTGACGGCAGTATGGAATCATTTCCCTCTCCTCCTCCCGGTAGATGAGGTTGTAATGATTTTGCATGGTAATGAACTTCGTCCACCCATTCTTTTCTGCCGTGTGCTGGGCCGTGACGAACTGGAAGCACAACATGCTGGAAGCTCCGATGTAGCGCGCCTTCCCGGCCCGGACGACATCGTTGAGCGCTTCCATGGTTTCGTCGATCGGTGTGTGGTAATCCCACCTGTGAACCTGGTAAATGTCAATGTAATCCGTTCCCAGGCGTCGCAGGGAGGCATCCACCGCGTCCATGATGTGCTTTCGGGACAGCCCCTGGTCGTTGGGGCCCGGCCCCATGCGAAAGAAGACTTTTGTCGCAATAACGACCTCATCGCGCCGGCCGTAATCCGCGATGGCCTTTCCGAGAACTTCCTCGCTTTTTCCGAGGGAATACATGTCCGCAGTGTCAAAGAAATTTATTCCCTGGTCGAAAGCATGCTTGAGAATAGGGCGGGATCGTGACTCATCGAGGACCCAGGGCCTCCACTCCGGAGAGCCGTAGCTCATCGCGCCCAAACAGAGCCGGGAGACTCTCAGTCCCGAACGACCCAGTCTGACATAGTCCATTTTTGTTCTGGGGAAATCATGCGGTCAACTCAGTGTGTGAAATATAGCCCCCCCGATGCAAAATTCAAACTGCCCCCTGACACGGCGTTTCTTCCCCCGGAGCACGACGACAGGGAACCGTACATGCACGCGGACCGGCCATGTCCCGGCGGTCACCCGTGTCCTTGATTCTCTGTCAACTTCTTCAGATATTTGTTGCGACGATGCAGACGGAGGAAGAAAATAAACGCGGAGCCCTGGCCGGACTTACTACCCGCGAAGCGCTTCGTACGCATCCGTTTTACAAGCTGCTCCTCGGCATCGGGATCGTCGCCCTCGAAGTTCTCATGTTTCCCCACGCGGAAACGGTCGAGTTCAATTATCGCCCCGGGATGGTATGGGCCGATAACGATCTCACCGCGGCTTTCTCATTCCCGGTTTATAAAGAACTCCGCCAGTATGAAAAGGAACGCCAGGAAGCCGTCCGATCTGTCTATCCTGTCTTCGAGCGACGCGACGATGTCGCCCGCATGCAACTCAGCGCCTGCCGGTCTCTTTTCCAGGTAATCGGGGAGGCGGCCGCTGCCCGGTCGCGGATGGATGTGACCGGCCGGAGATCCGATTCGGCAGCATTTTCGGAACGCGCGGGGCGCCTTCCCCTGACTCCCTCGGACGCGGATTGGGAAATCCTCGGCAAGGTCGCCACGCCTCGAACGCTCTCCAGGGTTTCTAAATCCGCCTCCGAGCTCCTGGACCGGCTCTACCGGAAGGGCATCATTGACCAGCCCAAGTCCAAACTTTCACGTCAGCAGCTCGCCCTCCGGAGGGGGGCGCTCGAAAACATCCTCGGATTAGATCAGCTCGTCGACCAGGATGAAGCCAGTTCACAGCTGTCGACAGCGATTGTGGCAACCCTTTCGGCCGATGCCCTGGGAGACCTCGCGCTCAGGCTCAGCCGGATCCTCGTCAGGCCTAACGTCCTGTTTGACCGCGGCGCGACGACGACCTCTATCGATATCGCACAGGACAACGTCCCCCGGACCGCCGGCTACGTCCAGGAGAACGACCGCATCATCAGAAAAAACGATCTGATAACGGACTCGCTGAAGCTGAAACTCGACTCTTATGTCAGGGCCAAGGCCGAAAGAGGAACGGCGTCCGATGAGTGGAAGCACAGGCTGGGGATCCTGTTCCACGTCTCGCTCATCCTCGGCCTCTTTACGATTTATCTGCTCCTCTTCCGGAAAAGAATATTTGGCGACAACGAGAAGCTGCTGCTCATCGCCCTGATATTCCTGATGGAGTCGTTTTTCGCCTATCTCTCGCTTGCGGTCGATCTCGCCGTTCCGGCACAGTATCTCATCCTCGTCCCGGCCGCCTCCATGCTCCTGACGATCATCTTCGATTCGCGGGTCGCCTTCCACGGGACGGTCATGCTTGCATTCCTCATCGCCGGCCTTCGCGGAAATGATTATGCGATCGGGCTGACCTCCGTCGTGGCGGGAGCCCTCGGAGCCTATACCGTGCGCGACATACGCAATCGCACCCAGATCTTCCGGTCGATGGTCTTCATTTTCTCGGGATACGCCATCGCGATGACGGCCTTCTCGCTCGAACAGTTTGAAGGATTCAGGACGATCTTCACCATGCTTGCCTTTGCCGCGGCGAACGCCGTCTTTTCACCCGTTCTCACCTACGGCCTGCTCATCCTGTTCGAGAGGACCTTTAAGATAACGACGGACCTGACCCTGGCGGAACTCACAGACTCGAACCACCCCCTGCTCCAGAGGCTCTCCGCAGAGGCGCCGGGAACATTTCATCACAGCATGACGATAGGGAGCCTGGCAGAAGCGGCGGCCGAGGCCATCGGGGCAAACACGATCCTCGCAAAGGCGGGGGCGTACTTCCATGACGTGGGCAAGATATTGAAGCCGGAATATTTTGTTGAAAATCAGGTGGGCACGCAGAGCCGGCACGGCCGGCTCCGCCCCCGGATGAGCGCCCTCATCATCCAATCTCACGTCAAGGAGGGCGTCGAGCTGGCCAGGCAGTATTCTCTTCCCGAAAGCATCATCGCCTTTATCCCGCAACACCACGGGACGACCCGCATATCATTTTTCTATGATAAGGCGGTGAAGCAGGCTTCGAAGAAGGCGGGGAAGGAGAGTATCAATGAATCTGATTTTCGCTATCCCGGACCGAGACCCCAGTCACGCGAAACGGCCATCGTCATGCTCGCAGACTCGGTGGAGGCTTCCACACGGGCACTCACTGAACTCACGCCCGAGCGCCTGGAGCAATCCATCGAGAATATGATAAAACACCGGTTCGTCGAAGGGGAGCTGGATGAATGCGAGCTGACGCTGAGGGATCTGACGCGAATCAGGGATGCTTTCCTGAAAATCCTGCTCGGCATACACCATCAGCGGATCGTCTACCCGGAACAACGGCAGGCCGAAGAGCTCGGCGCCGCGCCGCAGCTCTCCCCGCCAACCCCGGCGGCCCCCGCCGAACAGAGTGTTCCGGCTTCGGCGCCCGCGGACGCAGCCGGACATGAGAGATCCCCTGCCCCCGGAAACGAGCCCCGCGCCGAGGCGGAAAGCGCCTAGCGCTCATGAAAGAGTTGCTGACGTCCTACCTCCATTTTCTCACGCTCGAGAAAAACGCCTCCCGCAACACGGCTTCGTCCTATAAACTCGATCTCGTCCGTTACCTCGAATTCCTGGAGAGGAAGGGAGTCCTCTCCCCGTCCCGCGTTCGCCAGGAGCATATCTCCGAATTCATTGGGCTCCTCAAGAGCCTCGGCCTATCGGCCGCGAGCATCGCCCGGAATTTGTCATCGGTGAAAATGTTTCATAAATTCCTAGTGAGTGAAGGCATTACAACCATCGATCCGACGCAGGGCATCGATCCGCCCCGCCGGACGTGTCTCCTTCCGGATGTGCTGAGTCCGGGCGAAGTTTCGACGATCCTGGATCAACCGGATACGTCGCGCCCCCTGGGGATACGGGACAGGGCCATCCTCGAGACGCTCTACGCGACCGGAATGCGCGTCTCGGAACTTTCAACCCTCAGGCAATCCATGGTGAATCCGAATGAGGGGATCGTCCGTGTCCTCGGCAAAGGCTCCAAGGAACGGCTGGTTCCCATCGGCCGGTCTGCCCTGGAGTGGATAGGCAGGTACCTCAGCGAGACACGTTCACGCTTATCCCGGAAGAAAAACGGGCTCGATATCCTCTTCCTGAACGCAAGGGGAAGGCCGATGTCCCGAATGTCCCTCTGGAAACTGGTCCGCGCCTGTACTCAAAAGTCGGGAATTGCGAAGCGGGTACATCCGCACACCCTGAGACATTCCTTCGCCACCCATCTTCTGGAAGGGGGCGCGGATCTGAGGGCGGTTCAGGAAATGCTGGGGCATTCCGACATCTCCACAACCCAGATTTACACTCACATCGACCGTGAGTATTTGAAGGAAGTCCACAAAACGTTTCACCCGCGGGGATAATCTCATTACGCGGAGCTGACGATCATGCATGATACCAGGCGCGATACGATGAACCTTTCAGACCTCCGGTCGGAAGTGGTCGGCATCGATTCAAACGTACCCCTCCTCGACGGGACCGAGCGACCCTACGTGTTCCTCGATAACGCCGCAAGCACTCCGACTTTTCGAAGCGTTCTCAGGGCGGTGGAAGATTTTCTGCCCTGGTATTCGGGCGTCCACCGCGGCATCGGGCTCAAGGCCGTGGTCGCCACCCGGGTCTACGAAGAGACGCACCGGATCGCGGGCGAATTCGTCGGCGCGGATATGGCAGAGAATGTCGCCGTTTTCGTCAAGAATACGACCGAGGCCGTGAACAAGCTCGCCAACCGCATGAGCTTCGGCCCCGACGATCTGGTCGTCTCCACCAGGATGGAACATCACTCCAACGATCTTCCCTGGCGAAAGTACTGCCGTGTCCACCATATTGCGACGCTTCCCGATGGCGGCACGGACCTCGATTCGCTCCGCGATGCGCTGCGTGCACACGCAGGCAAGGTGAAGCTCGTCGCTGTCAGCGGCGCATCGAACGTGACCGGGATCTGCAGCCCCATCCACGATATCGCCGAGTGGGCGCACGCGGCCGGCGCAAAGGTTTTCGTTGATGCGGCACAGCTTGCCCCGCACCGGCCCATCTCGATCCTCCCGGCCGCCGACCCGCGGCATATAGATTTCATCGCGTACTCGGCCCACAAGGTTTATGCTCCCTTCGGTATCGGCGTACTGATCGGCCCGGCACAATTCTTCGCCTCCGGGGCGCCCGACCTCGTGGGCGGAGGGACGGTCTCCTTTGTCGGCCTCGAGGATGTCGAGTGGGGCGCTGCGCCCCAGAAAGAGGAAGCGGGCAGCCCGAATGTTGTCGGCGCCGTCGCCCTGGCCGAGGCGCTCACTGTGCTGCGGAGAATAGGGATGGACGCGATCGCCCGGCATGAACAGGAACTCCTCCGATACGCCGTTGGCCGGATGAAGAAGCTCCCCGGCGTTCGCCTTTACGGGCCGACCGAAGAGCTCGAACGGAAGGTCGGAGTCCTCCCCTTTACGGTCGACGGCTTCGATCATGCCCTCGTCGCTACGATCCTTAGCATGGAAGGGGGAATAGGCGTGAGGAACGGCAATTTCTGCGCCCAGCCGTATATCCGGTCGCTCCTCGGAGTATCGGCGGAGGAAGAGAAGAAAACGCGCGCCTCACGGTGCGACAACCCGGTCCTCCCGGGGATGGTCCGGGCAAGTTTTGGCTGTTATAACACGGCCGGGGACGTTGATCTTTTCATCGACATGCTTGAACGAATAGTCCGCCGCGAGTTCAAGGGACAGTATTTCATCGACCCCAGCGGCATGTACTCGGCAAAAAACTTCGCCGTCGATACCTCCAGACACTTTCGCTTCGTTAACCCCGCGAGCAAATCGCTCCCCGGCGAGGAAGTCGCTTGATCCGGTCCTTTCCGGGCTAGAAACCTCTCTCCTATGTTCGATGCAGTCTCGATTCTCCCCATCCTGCTTTTTTCGGTCGTGATCCATGAGCTCGCCCATGGATGCGTGGCTCTCTGGCTCGGGGATCCGACCGCGCGGGACCAGGGACGCCTTACGTTGAATCCCATCCCCCACATCGATCCGATCGGGTCGGTCATCATACCTCTTTTCTCCCTCCTCTCCGCCGGACAGGTGTTCATCGCGTGGGCGAAACCAGTGCCGGTCAACGCTGCCTATTTTTCACGCGTGAGGAGGGACGACATTCTTGTCTCCATCGCCGGCCCGGCCTCGAATCTGGTCATGGCGCTCGTCTGCGCCCTTCTCGTCATCGGCGTGGCGAATCTGCCGGCGGGCACGCCGCAATCGCTGCACGATCGCGGGCTCCGTTTCCTGATGAAAATGTTTTCAGGGGGCATCTCGCTCAACGTTCTCCTTGCGGTTTTCAACATGATTCCGATCCCTCCGCTCGACGGATCCCATGTCGTCGCGTCGCTTCTCCCCCCGGCCGCGAGCCTGACGTACAGGCGGGTCGGGTTTTACGGTATTTTTCTCATCATGCTCCTGCTTCAATGGGGGCCATTTGCGCGGATGCTTTCCGCCGTTATCGACTTTCTTACCGGTCCGATCCATACCGTCGTCCGTCATTTCGTCTGATCAGGGGCTCCGAATGGAAGCTTTTCATTACCGGGGAAACGATTTGTGGTGCGAGGAGGTTGATCTTCGCGCCGCTGCGGAAAAGTATGGAACCCCCCTTTATGTTTACAGCAAGAGATCGGTTATCGAACACTGCCGGTGGATCGAAAAGGCCTTCGGATCGACGGAGCATCTCTCCTGTTATGCGGTGAAGGCAAATGCCAACCGCGCCATACTCGGAATTCTGGCCCAGGAGGGGATAGGCGCCGATGTCGGATCGGTCGGTGAGTTGTCGCTCGCGCTCAGCGCTGGATTTCCCCCTGCAAGGGTGACATTCAGCGGGGTGGGGAAAAGGGATGACGAGATCGAATCGGCGCTCCGGGCAAACGTCCTTTCGCTGAACGTTGAATCAGAGGAGGAGCTTTCGGTCATCAGCGGCATCGCGCATAAGCTGGGCGCGGAAGCCCGGATCCTCCTCCGGGTCAATTTTGATATTCTGTCTGAAACCCATCCCTACATCACGACCGGCCGGAAACACAACAAGTTCGGGGTCGACGTGGGCTCGGCCAAGAATATCGCCCGGCGCATAGGCTCGATGCCGGGGGTGAGCTTTCGGGGGATCCACAGCCACATCGGGTCGCAGATCACCTCGACTCAAACCTTCGTCGAAGCCGCCCGGGCCATCGTTCAGTGTGTCCGGGAGATGAGAGGGGAGGGCGTGCAGGTGAAAGAGGTGAACTTCGGAGGAGGGTTCGGAGTTCAGTACAGGAATTACGTCTCCCACCCGTTCCTTCCTTCGGAGCCCCGAACCCCGGAGGCGGACCTCACGACCGTGAATATGCTCGGAGCAGTCCTGCCGGTGCTCGCTGAGGCGGAATGCTCCATCGTCATCCAACCCGGACGGTCAATCGTAGCCCACGCTGGAATTTTGATCACGAAAGTGTTATATAGAAAGAGTTCAAATGAAAAGACCTTTATCATCGTCGACGCAGGGATGAATGACCTCATAAGGCCGAGCCTCTACCAGTCGTATCACCAGATCGTTCCTCTCCGGCTGCAGGATGTTCCCCGGGAAACGGTGGATGTCGTCGGGCCGCTCTGCGAGACCGGAGATTTCTTCGCTCTGGATCGAGCGATGCCGCGGCTCGAGCGCGGCGAACACGCAGCGGTTCTCTGCGCCGGAGCTTATGGCTATGTGCTCTCCTCCCGCTACAACGGGAGGCCCCGCCCCCCCGAAGTCATCGTGGATGGAAGGGCCTTCCAGCTCGTCACGCCCCGCGAAACTCTGGGTCAACTGTGACAGCTCAGGAATTCAATGTTGCCGTAGTCGGCGCCACCGGGCTCGTGGGAGGCAAGGTGCTCGAAGTTCTCGAGGAACGGTCGTTTCCCGTCGCCCGGCTGCTGCCCCTGGCCTCGGCGAAATCGGCCGGGAAGAAAATAAAATTTCAGGGGAAGGAACATGCCGTCGCCGTGCTCACGGCGGAGAGTTTCCGCGATATCGACGTCGCCCTCTTTTCGGCGGGAGCGACGGTGAGCCGGGATTTTGCACCGGTCGCCGCCCGCGCAGGGGCGATCGTGATCGATAACAGCAGCGCCTTCCGATTGGATCCCGGCGTCCCCCTCGTCGTGCCGGAAGTGAACCCGCATGACATCAAGAAGAACTCGGGCATCATCGCAAACCCGAACTGCTCGACGATACAGATGGTTGTCACACTGAAGCCCCTCCATGAGAAGTGGAAGATCAGAAGGGTGGTCGTCTCGACCTATCAGTCCGTGACCGGGGCAGGGAAACGGGGCGTAAACCAGCTTGAGGCGGAAGTGACAGGCAAGACTGCGGGCGAGAAAAAATTCCCCCACCCGATCGCGTATAACGTACTTCCGCAGGTGGACGTTTTCTTCGAAGGAGGGTATTCGCGGGAAGAGCTCAAAATGGTCAATGAGACCCGAAAAATAATGGGGGACGATTCTCTCCGGGTGACGGCGACGTGCGTTCGTGTGCCTGTTTATGGCGGGCACAGCGAGTCGGTCAATATCGAATTTGAGAGAGAATTTAGGCTTGAGGACGTCGTGGAAACTCTTCGGGCTGCTCCAGGTGTTTGTATTCAGGATGATATCCTCCAGGACATCTATCCCATGCCGATCTGGTCAAAGGACAGGGACGAAGTGTTCGTCGGACGAATCCGGCGGGACGAGACTGTTCCCAACGGTTTAAACCTTTGGATAGTCTCCGACAATCTAAGGAAAGGGGCGGCCACAAACGCCGTCCAGATCGCTGAAACCTGGGCGAAAACGTGCGCCCGGACCAAAAGTTCAATCACATAACAAGAGGAGATTTCTTATGAAGCTCGCCGTCATTCTGTCACTCATCCTTGCCGTCGGAGCATTTGCGGGGGAAATGAAACCGCTTCCGGTGGGAGAAAACGCGCCGATGTTCGCCCTGAAGAACTACGACGGCAAGGATATCGACCTGAAAGGGGTGCTGAAGGATAACAAATACACCGTCCTGATGTTCATTTCGACGGAGTGCCCCGTGTCGAACGGCTACAATGAGAGGATGAAGAAGCTCTATGATGCCTATTCATCCAAGGGGATTGCTTTCATCGGGATAAACGCAAACAAGGCTGAGGACGTCAAGGCCATCGCCGGACATGCCAAGGATCATGAGTTCAAGTTCCCCGTCGTCAAGGACGTAAACAACAAGATCGCCGACCAGTACGCCGCCCAGGTCACCCCTGAGGTCTTCGTCCTGAATTCGTCAGGAAAACTGCTTTATCACGGGCGGATCGACGATAGCCGGAACCCAGCAAAAGTGACGTCGAGCGACCTCGCCGGAGCTCTCGATAAGCTTCTCGAAGGGAAAACCCCGTCCGCGACCACAACCCACGCGTTCGGCTGCTCTATAAAACGCGTCGGCACGGACTGAATGAGACCGAAACTTTTGTGTCTCCTGCTTCTTGCGGCCTTTGCCCTCCCAGTTCTCCGGGCGAAGGGAGGGACGATCGTCAATCCGATCACCGTTCGGGAGCTCAAGGAGCTGATCGGACGGGACTCGGGCAAGGTCGTCCTTGTGAACGTGTGGGCCACTTGGTGCAAATGGTGCAAGGAGGAGATGCCCTCCATCCTGGCGCTCAAGAAAAAGCTTGGGCCCAGGGGTTTCACCCTCGTTCTTGTCTCGGCCGATGACCCCGATATTCTTAATGATGGCGTGAAACCAGAGCTCCGGCGTCTCGGGATCGACTTTCCCAGCTACATCATCGCCGGCAGCACCGACGATGAGTTCATCGCCGGAATGAATGAGAACTGGAGCGGCGCGCTCCCGACCTCGTTCATATTCGACCGGCGGGGTTCCATGGTGGAAATGCTCGTGGGAGAAAAAACCCGCACTGAGTTCGAGGAAGCGATCGGCAAGTACCTGAAATAGTTTGGATTTCACTCCTCGAATTGGTATAATGATCCCGCGCTCCCCGAAGGAGATGGATGGAGGGCGGGATTTTTTTCCATGAAACCATTCCGAGAACGTATAAAGGACGGGCCGATCGTGTGCGACGGGGCGATGGGCACGCTCCTGGACCTCTACGAGTACGAAGAGCTTCCCCACGAGATTCAGAATCTCAAGAACCCCGACATCATCGCCCGGCTTCACCGGGAATATGTCGCCGCCGGCTCGGAGATTATCGAGACGAATACGTTCTCGGCCAACCGGTTACGCCTCTCTCAATTCCACCTGGAGGATAAACTTCGCGACATCAACCTGCGGGGGGTGGAAATCGCCCGGAGCGCCGCCGACGGGAAGGCGTATGTGGCAGGCGCGGTGGGCCCCACCGGAATGCTTCTTGAGCCGATCGGGAAGATTTCCCGCCAGAAAGCACGCGATGCCTTCGCGGAGCAGATTGAACTTCTCGCAGGAGCGGGCGTCGATCTCATCATGCTCGAGACTTTTGTCAGCGTCCAGGAACTCGATGAGGCGCTCGGTGCGGCAAAGGAATTGACCGACCTCCCCATCGTCGCGCAGAAGGCATTTGCGGAGGACGGGGCGATTCTGAGCGGCTCATTTCCTATCGAAGTGATCGAACACCTTATCGAACAGGGCGCGGATGTGGTCGGCGCCAATTGCACCGTCGGCCCCCAGCGAATGTTCACCATCATCAGGAACGCATATAAAGACGGGGTGATCCTCTCTGCGCAACCCGCAGCCGGGATCCCCACACTTCTCAACGGCCGCTCGATCTATCACACAACCCCGGATTACCTCGCCGCTTACGCACGCGAACTCGTTGAGTCCGGCGTCACTCTCGTCGGCGCCTGCTGCGGATCCACCCCCGCCCACATCCGGGCTATCGCCGAAGCTGTCCGGGGATTGAAGGTCGGCAGGCCCGCCCCGAAAATCACAGCGAAAACTGGCGAAGCGCCACGGGCAGAACCGGAACCCCAGTATTACGTCGAACCGTCGCGCTGGTCCAAGTTTGCTCGGAATGTGGGGAAGAAATTCATGACAACCGTCGAACTCGATATCCCGCGCGGGCTGGATATGACGGCTGTCCTTGAAGGAGCCCAGTTCTGCTACGAACGGAAGATCGACGCGGTTAATATAACGGACGGCGCACGTGCGCGGCTCCGGATGAGCGCCCTGGCGATTTCTTACCAGATACAACAGCGCGTCGGCATCGAGCCCATGATGCACCTCGCCACGCGGGACCGGAACCTCATCGGCCTGCAGGCAGAACTCCTCGGGGCAAACCTCCTCGGGTTGAGGAATGTCCTCTGCATCACGGGCGATCCCGCCGGCATCGGGGACTATCCCCACGCTCACTCCGTGTACGACGTGGACTCGACGGGCTTGATCCGCGCTGTCAATTCGATGAACCATGGGACGGATATCATGGGGAATTCAATCGGCACGCCCACATCCTTCTTCATCGCATGCGCCGCCAACCCCTCGGCCGATAATCTCGATTATGAAATAGAAAAGACCGAGAAGAAAGTGGCGGCCGGCGCCCGGATCCTTTTTACGCAACCCCTCTTTGAGATGAAGACCCTGGAAACTTTCCTGAAACGGATCGGTCATCTCAAGGTGCCCTTGATGCTCGGGATCATCCCCCTGAGGAGCTATAAGCATGCGGATTTCCTCCATAACGAGGTCCCCGGCATGCGGATACCGGAAAAATTCCGGGAGCTGATGAGAAACGCCGGGAAGGAAGGGGCCAAGACCGGTGTACGGCTTGCCATGGACTTCATCCGCGAGGCGAAACCATGCGTGTCGGGCGTCTACATGATGCCCCCGTTCCAAAAGTATGCGGTCATCGATGAACTCATGAGCGTAATCTCGTGATGACGGAAACCCAGCTGGACGCCCTCGTGACGATCTGTCACCGCCTGTACGAAAAAGGATTTGTGACGGCCACCGACGGGAATGTGAGCGCACGCCTGGAAAACGGGAAATTTCTTACGACGCGCTCCTCGGTGAATAAAGGGGCGGTCACGGCCGCCGATCTTGTCGAGGTTGATTCCGACGGATCCCCCGTCTCGACTGCCGCGAAACCGTCGACCGAGATCGGGATGCACCTCTACATTTATTCACAGCGGCCCGACGTCAGGTCGGTGGTGCATGCCCATCCCACGTACGCCACGGGTTTTGCATCGGCCCGCCTCGCGCTCGACCGCTGCGTCTTCCCCGAGGTCATCGTCGGGCTCGGCGCTATCCCCCTTGCAGAGTATGCAACCCCATCCACCGGCGGCGTCGCTCGATCCCTCTCCCCCTACGTTCACAATTCCGATGCGATTCTTCTTGCGAACCACGGGGTGGTGACATACGGCGCCGATCTGTGGGACGCCTACTTTAAGATGGAGAAGGTGGAACACGCGGCACATATCACCTTTGTCGCACGGATGCTCGGCGGTGAAACGATCCTCAGCAGGGCTGAGGTCGAGGGGCTGAGGGCAATAAGCAAACAGGCCTACGGCAAGGACATAAAGTCCGCGTGCGAGCCGTCTGATGCCGAAATCCGTGAAATCGTCAGAACCATGATCCAGCCGAAATGAGCGCTTCCCCACAACCTCTCCGCCGCGGTGCCGAGGCGGCCTGGCGCAATGCCCTCTAAGATCCGGGTCGGCGTCGTCTTCGGAGGACGCTCCGCCGAACATGAGGTTTCGCTCGTCTCCGCCGCGTCTATCATCAACGCCCTCGACAAGTCGAAGTACGAAGTGATCCCCATCGGAATAACCCCCGAGGGGAAATGGCTGAGCTCCCCCGAGGCGGTCAGGCTGCTTAAATCGGGAAAAGACCTTGATGGTCAGCCGGAAAAAACTCTCATCCCGGAGCCTTCGAGGAAGAGCCTCGTACAGTTCTCCGGCCCCGCCGAAGTTTCTCAGCAGATTGACGTGCTGTTCCCCGTCCTTCACGGCACGTTCGGGGAGGATGGCACCGTCCAGGGGCTCTTCGAACTCGCCGGCATACCCTATGTGGGCGCCGGGGTCCTCGGCTCCTCGGTCGGAATGGATAAAGTTGTGACCAAGCAATTGTGCGAGCAGGCCGGGATACGGGTCGTCCCCTACCTCTGGTTCCTCTCCACAGAGTTTCTCGAGAAGCCGCGCAGACTTGTTGCTCTCATCGAACGGCATTTGAAATACCCGTGCTTCGTCAAGCCTGCAAACTCCGGATCGAGCGTCGGGATTTCGAAGGCGCACGACCGGAGGGAATTGCTCGCCGCGATCGACCTCGCAAAAAACTATGACAGGAAAATTCTTGTTGAGAAGGGGGTAGAACGGGCACGGGAGATCGAGGTGAGCGTCCTCGGAAATGACCACCCAATCGCCTCCCTGCCGGGAGAAATCATTTCCTCGAACGAATTTTACGACTATGACGCCAAGTACGTCGACGGGAAATCGACAGCGATCATCCCCGCAAAGTTTTCCAAGAAAACTGTCAGGGAGATTCAGGATATGGCGGTGCGCTCCTTCAAGGCCATCGACTGCTCTGGAATGGCCAGGGTCGATTTCCTCGCTCCGAAAGGGAAGATTTTTCTCAACGAAATTAATACCATTCCCGGCTTCACGTCGATCAGCATGTACCCCAAGCTGTGGGAAGCATCAGGGATTCCCTACCCGGAGCTGCTCGACCGGCTGATCGATCTCGCCCGTGAAAGACACAGGGCGAAAGCATCGCTCCGGACGACCTTTAAACCCAAGACAGACTGGTTCCGTGCATGACCTTCACCCTGAGGGGAACTCGGGATATAGATCCCCGAGAGGGGGTGGCGCTTCTGCGCCGGCGATGCAGCTGACGTTCATTGCCGAGGATCCCAATACCCAAGAGGCAGAGACGTGAGCCGAACGCGGAGGATGCCGGCCTCTGACTACAGGGGCCCCAAATGGTAAAACCCAAAGGGTTTCCCCTGAAATCAAACACACCAACATTCTCCCGCCCGACTCCGGGAGGCACGGTCGCTTTCCCGATCGTGTTGCTCGCCCTCATCTGTGCCGGTAATTCACGCTCACAGGATCTCACACCCGGGTATTTTCTCGACAGCCTTCAATCCGAATCGCAGATTATCGAAAAAAACATCAACAGGCTCGCGCCTCCCGAGTACTTTGAGCGCCAGGAGACGCTGCGATCATTCCAGCGGCGGGGGTATGCCGAGGTGCTCCACAATGTCTGCCGATTAGACGGATTGAGCGCGGTGCTGGCGTACGTGAAGATGAAGCTTCAGATCGAGTATTCCCTCGAGCACGCGCCCGTCGGCTTCGCCACTCTCACCGGTGAGTGGATCGAGCTTCCGATCGATTGGCGTTTCCCCGCCGATCCCTGGAAACGGCCCTGACCTGGCGCCTCCCCCTGTGGACTCTTCACTACAGATCGCAACTGAACTCCTCGCCGTCGATCGCCAGAGCCAGGGCGGAGAGGCCCGGATGAGGATGCATCCCCCCCTTCTCGCGGTTCTCAATATGATCTTCTGCGGCTACATGGATCAGTACATCAGGAAAGATCGCGGCGGAAGCTTCCTGGCACTTTTTCTTTTTATAGAAGTCTCCCTCGTCGTGCTCGCGGAGCTGTCGTTCCTCGTCCGGGGGGGTGATATCATTCGAAAAACCACGATCTTCCCGACAACTCCTCTGAGCCGAATACTGTTCACCGTCTGGGGGAGCATTCGGCGTCCGGCGAGCATCGCCCTGTGGTCCACGGCGCTTTTTTTCATGATCGTCCTCCGCTTTCCGTCGTGGCCCCTCTCGACCGCTGCCGTTGCCGCGACCTTTCTGCTGATTGCGGATGCGGAGCTGATCATCGGTATCCTGAGTCTGTGGATTACACGATCCTCGCTCCCAATGACGAGCCTCGGAGTCGTCGTAATTCTGGGGATAACGGCGGCCCTTATCCTGTCCGTTGTTTTCGGTCAGGCCGCCCTTCTCAGCTCCGTTCCGATACTATCCTTCTCGGTGAACGCGATGGCAGGTGCCGAAACCGGCGATCTATCGAGGTGTTTCCTGAGCTGTGGGCTGCTGGTAGCGACAGGCATGGCAGCGATCGCTCTGGGGCGGAAGATCGCATGATTCGACAAGCCGGGCCGGGCGGACTCTTCGAAGGGCGACGATGGTTTCTTTTTTCTATGGAGATCAGGGATTTCTTCCGCCACCGGCGAGCCTTTCACCTGTTTCCGCTCCTCCTCGCTGGGGTGTACCTGATGGCATGGATCTATCCGGTGGGCTCGCCGTTTGCCCCTGTCATATTTGTCGTCCTGATCGGTCTTGAGCCGCAGTTCAACAATATTTTCTTCCGCAGGCCCATTGAGCCGGAGGCGATGGCAGTCTTGCCCGTTTCTTGGAGCGAGGTAATTCTGGCAAAAAATCTTGCGACCCTGGGGCTTGTATGTCTTTTGATGATCACCTGCTCAATGGCGCTATTCTACTTTTCGCCCGAAAAAATTCGCCCGTCGGCGGCAGGAGACGCCGCGCTCTATCTTGCGAGCATCCTGCCTCCGATGCTCTGCCTCGGGAATTCGCAATCGATCAAAGAGCCGCGACGCGAAACGGGATTCCGGATCGCCGACGCGGTCGACGCGGTCTGGCACCTTGTCCACCTCGCCATCCTCTCGATCCCGTATTACATCCTGGTCTCACTGATGCATTTCCCGGCCCTCCTGCTCGTCTTCATGGCCGGAGCCATCACATTCTGGCATAGATCGTCGATCCCGCGGACCGCAGGCCTCATAAAGATCAATCCTTTATGGATGACGCACTAGCAGTCCTTCAATTTTCACATCTCGTCAAGGAGTACGATAACGGAGTCCGAGCTCTTGACGGCCTTTCGTTCACGATCCCCGCGGGAGCAATCTTCGGATTCATCGGTCTCAACGGAGCGGGAAAGACGACGACGATAAAAATCGTCGCCGGACTCTCCCGCAGGACATCAGGGGAAGTTCGCCTGTTCGGGAAGCCGATCGAAGACCATGATGAGGGTTATAAACGCGATATCGGATTCGTGCTCGACGAGCCCCTCTACTTTGACTGGATGACCCCGAAGGAATACCTCCTGTTCGTGGCGACGATGTATGCGATACCGGCCGGGGAGAGAGGAAGCCGGATCGCGGAGCTCTTGGAATTCTTCGATCTCCAGGAAAAATGCGACTCGCCGATCGCAACATTATCCACGGGGATGAAGAAAAAAATCTCCCTTGCTGCCGCTATCGTCCACGGTCCGCGCCTCATCCTTCTCGATGAGCCCCTGGAGGGAATCGACGCCGTGGCGGCCAGCTCGATCAAGGAGACGCTCAGCATGATGGCCTCGAGGGGAACGACGATACTGATCACCTCCCACGTGCTCGATACGGTCGAGCGATTCTGCAGCGACGTCGCAATTATACACCAGGGAAAAATCCTTCTGGAATGCAAGACGTCGGAGATCCGTACCCGCGCCCTCGGGGCGATTGCCGACCGGAGGTACGAATCGCTCGAGGAGCTCTTCGTCGACCTCGTCTCGGACAAAGTCCGTAAGAAAAACCTCACCTGGCTCTGAGCATGCGGATCCTTGCCTCCATGTTCGTCAATCCGCGCGATGCCGTCGAGCGCATCCGCCGGAAGCCCGTGTGGCTGGTCGCTTTCGCAGCGCTCGCTCTCCTCTCTGTCGCCGCCATGATATCGGTTCACCCCGTCACCGTCCGTCTTGCGCTCGCACAGATTCCCCCCACGGCGACCGCAGCCGATAAACTCGACCTTGCAAAACGATTTGACGACGAACTTTTTGTCCGGTCGATGTTCCTGCCCGTGAGGCTCATCGTCGGGTGGTATTCCACCGCACTGGTTTTATTCTTTCTGAGCCGACTGTGGACCATCAGGGAAGCGGCACGCTTCAGCCATATCCTCTCGCTCGAAATTCACTCCGAAGCGTTCAACGTGCTGGGTCAGCTGGCGGCCGCAGTCTTTCCTCGCGCTGCTCACTCCGCAGTTCTCGCCGTTCCCCTGGGCCTCGATCCCGCCGCCGGGAGTGCACACGGTTCGCTGGGGTTCATGGTGCTGAACTCGGTGAATGTTTTCTCCGTTCTCTATATCACGTTTGTTGGCTTCGGGCTCTCTACCCTGTTCCAATGGCATAACCTCAAAGGATTCATATCCAGCCTCATCGCCTGGTGCTCGACGACGACCTTCAACATCACGATGATCTATCTCCTGAAAGAAAACCTTCACCTGAATGTCCCCTGAGGCCCGGTCAGGTGATTTGAAATTCCGCCAAATTCTCGTACATTGTGGGCCATGGACAGCCAATACTACCGAGGCGCACGCCCGAAGGTTACAGGATGGTTCAAACGTCTGTTCAAGAAGCGCAACACTCTTCTCACGATTATCATCGTCGTGCCGGCTCTCGGGTTCGTGACCTTCAGCAATAAGGGGATTCTGCAGCGGCTCAATCTCGAATCTCAGAAGCGCCAGATGGAGGAAAAAATCCGCCAGGCCGAACAGGAGCAGGTCCAGTTGCAGGCGGAATCGAAAGCGCTCGATAGTGACCCCAGGGCGATCGAAAAGGTTGCACGGGAAAAGTACGGCATGATCCGTGAAGGCGAAACCGTCTACAGGGTGAAGAAGGGGAAGTGATAGCCGGATCGTCACGCGCGCCCGCGAGGTGACTGTACAGCGAGCAAATGGAACTGTTCCCGGAAGGTAATACGAAGAAAGGGAGTAGCCCTCCGGCCCCTCTGGCAGAGCGGATCCGACCCGCATCTCTTGACGATGTCGTCGGGCAGAAGCATCTCCTCGGCAAAGACAGGCCCCTGCGGCTTCTCATCGAAAGCGATCAGCTCCCTTCAATGATTTTCTGGGGCCCGCCGGGATGCGGGAAGACGACAATCGCGCGGATCGTCGCCGCGCACACGAAGGCCGAGTTTTTTCAGCTGAACGCCGTCTCCTCAGGCGTCCAGGATGTCCGCAAAATTCTCGAGCGGGCAGCCGCCAACCGCTCGAAACTCCAGAAGCGGACGGTTCTCTTCATCGACGAAATCCACCGATTTAACAAGGCCCAGCAGGATGCTCTTCTCCATAGCGTCGAAGAGGGCGTCATAACGCTCATCGGAGCTACGACCGAAAACCCGTCGTTTGAAGTTATTCCTCCGCTGCTTTCCCGTTGTTTCGTCTACGTTCTCGAGCCCCTAGGATCGGAGGAGCTCAACCGCGTCATCGACCGCGCGCTTACGGACGATCCCATCCTGAAGGGAATGGCTGGTTCCATAGGACGAAAAGAGCGTGAACAGCTGATGCTCCTGGCCGGCGGGGATGCGCGGATAGTGCTCAACGGCCTGGAAACCGCGCTCCGGCTCGTGAAGCCGGGTCCGAACGGCGAACGAATTGTTACGGCCGATGCGATCGAAAGGGCCTTCCAGCGCAAGAACATACGGTATGACGACGGCGGCGAAGAGCACTATAACGTCATTTCCGCGTTCATCAAGAGCGTCCGCGGGAGCGACCCCGACGCTTCGGTCTATTGGCTTGCCCGGATGCTGGAAGGGGGAGAGGATCCTAAGTTCATCGCACGGAGGATGATTATCCTCGCCTCCGAGGATATCGGGAACGCCGATCCTCTTGCGCTTCCCCTCGCCACAAGCTGCTTCACGGCGGTCGATTATGTGGGGATGCCGGAGTCTCGCCTCATCCTTGCCCAGACAGCAACCTATCTTGCCTCAGCTCCCAAGAGCAACGCATCAACCGTCGCCATAGGGGAGGCGACGGGGGATGTCAAACGCATGAAGAACGAAAGCGTCCCCCTTCACCTCCGCAATGCTCCCACCAAGCTCATGGAGGAGCTTCATTACGGCGCGGACTACAAGTACAGCCACAGTTTTGATGGGCATTTCGTGGAGCAGCAGTACCTCCCCGACAATCTGGAGGGGAAAACCTATTATCGCCCGGCGGATATCGGGGCCGAGAAGGCGATCCGCGAACGACTGAACCTGCTGTGGAAAAAAAAGCAACGATGAAAAAAACATTTGCCCTTGGCGTCGACATGGGGGCAACTACCATCAAGGCAGGGGCCGTCACACCGGAAGGGAAGATACTGGAGCAGGTCTCGGTGGAGACCCTGGCGAACAAGGGCCCCGCTACCGTCCTCAAGCAGATCGGCGAAGCCGTCCGGCAGCTGCTCGCCCGGCGAAAGCCGGTCGATTGCTTCGGCATCGGAATCGGATCCCCCGGCGTCGTGACCGTCCACGACGGGGCGGTGCATAATCCGCCCAATTTCTCGAACTGGAACGATGTTCAGGTCGCGAAGGCGATCCGCAAAGTGATTCCCCTCCCCGTTTTCATCGAGAATGATGCGAATTGCGCCGCGATCGCCGAAGCGAAGTACGGGTCCGGGGTGGACCACAAGGATTTTCTGTTCGTTATCTGGGGGACAGGCGTGGGCGGCGGAATCATCCTGGACCGCAAGATTTACCGCGGGCCCTACGGCGGAGCCGGGGAGGTCGGCCATGTCTCAATCGACTATAATGGACGCCGTTGCAATTGCGGAAGCCTGGGCTGCATCGAGGCATATATCGGCCAGCGCTATCTTTCCCAGAGGACAAAGGAGATTCTCGAATCCAGTCCCCCCGACCGGCCGCGCTCAAAAATCAAGGAGCTTGTCGGGGGAAATCTCGACAAGATCGAGCCTTCTGTTATTTCCCTTGCAGCCGAACAGGGAGACGAGGAGGCTATCGGTATTCTCGAAGAAGCGGGGGAGCTTCTCGGGTGCGCGCTCGCCTCCGTGCTGAATACGGTTGATCTGCGCGTCGTCGTCATAGGCGGCGGCGTATCGGCCGCGCCGCAGTTCGTGTTCGATAAGATCGAGTCGAGCACCAGGGAGCGCGTTCTCACCCCCCACCGGGCCGGCATCAGGATCCTGAGGGCGAAGCTCGGCAATCCGGCCGGAATAATCGGCGCCGCAAGCCTGGTCCTCTGACGATCCATGCCCCGCCGGCTGTGTACGGCTGCACTCGTGCTCCTCGTTTTTTTCTCTCTCTCAACCGCCCAGGATAGACCCCGTCCCGATACGACCGCCGCAGCGGCCGGGGGGGCGAGCCGCGATTCTCTAGCCGCCCCGGATTCGAGCGGCTCCGTGCAGGGAATCGATACGGTTGTCAATTATTCCAGCGCGGATTCGATCATCTACTCCATTCCCGCCAGGTCGATGTCCCTTTACAGCAAAGGCAATATCCGTTACCAGAAGATGGATCTCCAGGCGGAACGGATCACTATCAACTGGAATGATGCCACCATGTCGGCCTTCGGCGTTCCCGATACCTCCGATACCTCCGGAAGGGGGGAGCGGGGGACCCCGATCATGAAAGACGGTCCCGAGGAATACCATAGCAAGGAGCTGGGCTACAATTTTAGGTCAAAAAAAGGGAGGCTGAATATAGCGAACACGAAGATCGATCAGGGATACTACCGCGGCGATAGGATCAAGAAAATTGGAGACGATGTGCTCTTCATCGCCGACGGACGGTATACAACCTGCGACGCTCCCGAACCGCACTATTACTTCGGGAGCCCGAAGATGAAGGTGACGCCGGGCGACAAGGTGATCGCCGAACCGGTATACCTTTACATCGCAGGGGTCCCCCTCTTCTGGCTTCCACTCGGAGTCTTTCCCAGCCACGGGGGGCGGCGGTCGGGTATCATCGCACCGGCGATCGCAGAGGATCCAACTCACGGACGCCTCCTGAGGCATCTCGGCTATTACTGGGCGATCTCGGATTACATGGATATCAATCTGAAAACAGACCTCTACACGAAGGGGAGCTGGGCCGCTTCGTCCGATTACCGTTACTCCCTCCGGTACTATCTCTCCGGCGGAATCTCGGGGCAATACCGGAAACTGATGGAAGGAGAGTCCTCTGATCCTTCCCACTCGGTCGATGAGTCGTATTCGCTTTCGATCAACCATCACCAGGAATTGAATCCCACCACCCGATTCGACGCGAATTTCACGTTTGCGAGCAACAATTCATTCCGCAACACGATCGACCTGAATCAGGCGCTTCAGCAGGATATCACTTCGAACGCGACGATCTCAAAATCATGGGAGGGCTCGCCGAACAGCATGGCGA
Source organism: uncultured Chlorobiaceae bacterium (assembly GCA_964410105.1). GTDB lineage: Bacteria > Bacteroidota > Ignavibacteria > UBA10030 > SZUA-254 > CAYPFY01. Next base: position 25,733 of record CAYPFY010000010.1, on the reverse strand, counting down.
TAAATATTTCACGGCGGCAGAATCTCATCGACGGAAGTCTCTACGAGATCCTTCCCTCGGTCAGTTTTAATCACAGCCAGAGCTACCCGTTCCGGTTCGGAAGAAAGGGGGAGGAGTCGGACCTTTCCTGGTATGAAATGATCGGCGTAAATTACACCGCGCGCTTCGACAACAACAGGAACAAACTGAAGAGGACGGTGAGAGCCAGGGCCACTCCGCTCGACACCCTTTCATCGATTCAGGATTTCGAATTCGACCGGAGCCGGGTTCTCAATCAGGGCGTCAGCATGAATATCTCCCCGAAGCTTGGATATTTTACCATCTCCCCTTCGGTGAGCTACTCGGATCAACGAATATTCTTCGATAACGATATCCCGGCACAGAATCCATCCGACAGCACTTTCATCCGGACCGAGGATCGCCAGACTCAACGCTCGGGCTTCTTCTCCTCGGGCATTTCAGCCAGCACGAAGGTGTACGGGATCGTCCAACCGGGGATTCTCGGCATCGCCGCGATCCGGCATACGCTTACCCCGAACCTCTCGTTCACGTACTCCAAACAGGTGGTCGGCGAGAATCTGGCCCCCAGACAGATGGTGATGGGACTGAACGTGGGAAACGTCTTCGAAATGAAGGGTATCCAGAAGGAAGAGGGAAAGGAGCCGACGAAAATCACTCTGCTTAATCTCGGGGCCGGGATAAGCTATAATTTTTCGGCCGACAGCCTCAATTTTTCGCCGATCGGCCTGAGCTATCGTACCGGAATCGGAAATGCGCTCGATATAGGGGGCGGCGCCGGTTTCGATCTCTATAAACTTGAGGAGCCTCTTCCCGGAGTTTTTAACCGCGTCAACAAGTTTCTCATCAACGAAGAGGGCCGGCTTGCCCGGCTCACCAATTTCAGCATCGCCCTCTCAACCTCCCTTTCAGGCGAAAGACATTCCCGGAAATCCTCTGCCGCCGATACTTCCTCGGCTCGGGAGACGGCGGCCGCCCCCTATGGAGGGATTTTTCGAGAGGAGGAACCGGATTTCAGCATTCCCTGGAGATTGTCGCTCTCGTGGGATTATTCTGAGGACAAAGTTCCCGGCCAGAAGTCACGCGCCTCCAGCGTCCGAGGAAATCTGGAGTTCAATCTCACCGAAAACTGGAAGATTTCAGGGGGGGGAGGTTACGATATCACAAACCGCCAGGTCGTCGTTCCCTCGATCAACGTGAGCCGCGACCTTCACTGCTGGTTCATGAACTTTTCGTGGGTTCCGACCGGCGCGTACCGGCACTATCAGTTCGAAATCCGGCTGAAAGCCCCGCAGCTCCAGGACGTCAAGGTCACAAAACAGGGAAGCGAGAGAGGGATTTATTAGGCCGATGCCCGGCGTTCCTTCACCAGGTAGTTCGGCTCCTTATTCTTCGTGATCGTCTCCCGCGTGATGAGGCACTTTGTCACGTTCTGACGGGAGGGGATCGTATACATGATGTCCATCATTGTCTCTTCCATGATGGAACGGAGGGCCCTCGCCCCGGTTCCCCGCTCCGTCGCCTTCTGAACGATCGCCTTAAGGGCATCCGGTTCAAACTGGAGATCCACCCCCTCCATCCGAAGCAATTTTTGATATTGCTTCACGAGGGCGTTCTTCGGCTCGGTGAGGATGTTGAGGAGAGCCGTCTCGTCAAGCGAATGGAGCGTCGCCACGACCGGCAGACGTCCTACAAATTCCGGAATCATGCCGTACTTCAACAGATCGTCCGGTTCGACGAGCGGGATGAATTCGTCGACCGAATGTTCCTTTCTCCCCTTGATGTTGGCTCCGAACCCAACCTGGTTCTGACTCACGCGATGGGCGATGATTTTTTCAAGCCCGACGAACGCTCCCCCGCAGATGAAGAGGATGTTGCGGGTGTTGATGTTGATCAGGCTTTGCTCCGGATGCTTGCGGCCACCCTTGGGCGGGACACCCGCGATGGTACCTTCAAGAATCTTCAGCAGCGCCTGCTGTACGCCCTCCCCCGAAACATCGCGGGTTATCGAGGCGCTGTCCGACTTGCGGGCTATTTTGTCGACCTCGTCGATATAGACGATTCCTCGTTCGGCGCGCTCGACGCTATAGTCAGCGTTTTGCAGGAGGTGGACGAGGACGGTTTCCACATCGTCTCCGACATAACCCGCCTCGGTGAGGGTGGTGGCGTCTGCGATGGCGAACGGGACAGCGAGAATCCTCGCGAGGGTCTGCGCGAGCAGCGTTTTCCCCGTCCCTGTGGGCCCCAGCAGGAGGATATTACTCTTTTCAATCTCCACATCGTCCAGGTTTCGAGGGCCGGACTTGGAGTCGACCCGCTTATAATGGTTGTAAACCGCGACGGCGAGGATTTTTTTTGCCGATTCCTGCCCGATCACGTAATTGTCGAGCGCCTTCTTGATCTCGATCGGCGGGAGTGATGTCCGCGAGGGGGGGTGCTTGGCTGACACCGCCGCGAGGTTGTTCCGCAGAATATCAACGGAACTGGCTATGCAGGCATCGCAAATATATGCCTCCGGCCCCGCTATGATGCTCTGTACCTGGTCCGCCGAGCGACCGCAGAAGGAGCACCTTATCACCTCGTCCGATTTTGTTTTCTGAGGCATCTATTTATCCTTCTTTTGCTCCGTCCGGGCTTTCTTGACGAGTATATTGTCGATGATGCCGTAGGCCCTTGCTTCTTCAGAGGTCATGTAGTTGTCCCGGTCCGTGTCCTTTTCAACCTGGTCGACGCTCTTACTGCAATGCCCGGCGAGGATCTCATTTATCCGCTTCTTTATCTTGAGAATCTCCTCGGCCTGGATGCTGATGTCGGAGGCGGTCCCCTGCACGCCCCCCCAGGGCTGGTGAATCATGATCCGGGAGTTCGGAAGGGCGGTCCGCTTCCCCCTCGTTCCCCCGGCGAGCAGTATGGCCGCGATGCTCGCCGACATCCCGACGCAGATTGTGTGGATGTCGGGACGGATGTACTGCATGGTATCGTAAATGGCCATGCCGGCATAGACTCCTCCGCCGGGACTGTTGATGTAGAGGTGGATGTCCTTGTCCGGATCTTCGGATTCGAGATGCAGGAGCTGGGCGATGACCAGGCTCGCAGTCACGTCGTCAACCGGAGTCCCGAGAAAAACGATCCGTTCTTTGAGAAGCCGTGAAAAAATATCGTAGGCGCGCTCGCCCCTCCCGGTCTGTTCAACGACCATGGGGACGAGCTGGCTGTGCAGTTTGTCCATGGATTTCCTTCCGTTATTCAAAAAATTCTTCCGTAACTCTTTCGGCGATAAGTTGCTGGCGCTTCAAAAACTCTATCAGCTTATCAGACACGATTCGTTCCTTCACCGGGGGCGAGGATTCATAATAGGTGAGGAGCCTGTCCTTGTCGATCCCGAGCCTGAGGGCCTCGGATTCCGCCAGCATCCTCATGTCCTCAGTGTCAACCTTCAAACCTTCGGCCTTGATGATCCGTTCCCGGATGAGATACCAGGTCGCCTGAAAGACGGCATAGCCGCGGCTGTTCTGACGAAGGGTGTCCTCGCTGATCTCCGGTGGGAATTTCTTCCCCGGATACCGGCTCTTGACATCCTCGATGAAGGAATCGAGGACCGCCTTCACGATGGTTTCGGGGACTTTCACCTGATGGCGACGGACGATCTCCCCGATCATGCTGTCGACCAGCTTTCGATCGGACCGCTCTGCCCAGTACGCTTCCAGATCCTTTCGGAGGCTTTGCCGGAATTCTCCGACCGTCGAGTGTTTCTCTTTTGTGATTTTCTTGATGAATTCGTCGTCGAACACGGGGAGATTTGCCTTCTGAACCCTGCGGACCAGCAGCTCGATCTGCTCTGAGGTTTTTTTTCCGTTCTGCTCTCTCTGGATTTTCACGCGCTTCGTCTGCCCGACCGCGGCGTCCTTCAGGCCATCTTTTATTTCAGGGAATAGCTCCTCGTCGGCCAGGTAGAACGTGGCGTTCGTGGTTTTCTTTCCGATGAGGGGGGAACCGGTTTCATCGAGCTGCTGGATGTCGGCCGTGACGACGTGCTCGGGGTCCACCGCCATGAGCGCCTCCTCCAGCCTGGTGTTCGCCTTTCTCAGGCGAAGGATCTCCTGCTCCAGCTCGGCATCGGTCACGCGGTGGATAATCTTCTCGAGAGGGATGCCCTTGTAATCCTTAAGCTCGATTTCCGGCTTCACTTCGTATTTTATGGTGAAGGAGAGAGCCTCTCCTCGCTTATAGTCAATATCTGTGAGGACCGGTTCGCCGATGGGGCGGATGTCCCGTTCTTTAACGACTTCGCGGTAAACATCCTCGGCGATGGAATCGAGCGATTCCTGCTCGATGCTTTCGCCATGGAGCTTCTTCAGAATGTCGAGCGGCACCTTGCCGCGCCGGAAGCCTTTGAGCTCGATTTTCTTCTGATACCGTCTGTATGCTTCCTCGAAATGCGGGGCGAGCTCCGCGGCGCTCGCGTGGATCTGAATCTGCTTTTCAACCTCGCTGATGTCAGTGATGGATACTTCCATAGAATTTTTCGTGACCGGGTAGCGCCGAGGGGTTTTGTGAATCTCGCGTGGGTAGAGGGGGATTCGAACCCCCATGGATTGCTCCATTGGATCCTAAGTCCAACGCGTCTGCCAATTTCGCCATCTACCCAGACATGATCAACGGTGTGGCGCGCAGTCTCGGACGGGGAGAATTTTTTCGGGTTTTTCCCCTAAATCACAGATTCAATATACAGCTTTTACGCTGGAACTCCAATCATTCCGGGAATTTTTACCGGAGGGGGTGCCTGGGGGCCGATTATTCCTTCAGCACGCGGTCGATGCATATTTTAAGCGTGGTGAAGTCGTACGGCTTGGTGAGAAAATCGTTGGCGCCGAGCGCTAGGCTGTCGCGGGCGATCTTCAGCTCATCGACGCCCGTGAGGATGATGACTTTCGCTGTGCTGTTGGTGGCGCGGATCGTCTTTAAAACTTCAAGCCCGTCCATCCCCGGCATCCGGATATCGAGGACAACGATATCGAAATGGCCGCCGTCGAAGAGTTCGACCGCCTTCTCGCCGTTCTCGGCCTCGACGACATCAAAACCGTTGTTTTCGAGTTCGTCTCGCACCAGAAGACGAAGCGAATCTTCATCGTCGACAAGCAAGAGTTTCAGTTTTTTCGGCATCCGGCAATCCTCTCAAAAAATCGCATTAATATACCACGATTGGCCAGGAAAAGCAAACAATGATGCGCGCTCCGTCATGCCCCCCGCGGGATCTATTCACCACAATCGCTTACCACCGCAGAATCTTGAGAGATGGGACCACCCCCCCTTGTCACCCCCGTAGTGAAGCAGATCCTCCGTTTACAGCCGGCTACCGGAATCCTCAGACAACCCGACCCGAGAACCTCAATTGACCCTTGCACGCGAGGGCGTAGACCTGGCAGGATGAATGTCCGCCCTTATAACAGAAACCCCAGCCGTTTCCGGCCGGGGTTGTCGACGATCGTACAGAGAGACGTTTCGCGGAATTACTTGCAGTCGGCCGTTGTGTTTGAATGCACTGAGGTGACCGTTCCGTCAGCATTGACCGTAATATGATCGTTCTCATGAACGACGAAATTGTTTCCCGGACCCTGACCGATTATGCGGAAATTATTGACGAAGTCCGTTTGGAACTGACCGTTCTGAAGGGAGGCTTTGAAATCGCCCTGAGTTACACCGGTTGCCTGGTACTTATCGCCCGTTACCGATCCGACCCCGGTCAGATCCTGCGGCTGGTAGTGTTCCTTTCCACTCACGTTGTTTCCGTTGATCTCGAAGTTAAAAACGACGTGAAGGTTCCCACTTAATGTCACGAGTTCGCCTGCTCCGCCATTCGCGCAGGGGACGAACACCACGATTGAAATGGGAATGCTCGTGCTGCTGGCGACCCTGGCATTCGCACCGGAACTAAGGGAAAGGACGAGTACGAGCGATACAATGAACACTGTGATTGCTTTCATGAAAAACCTCCTGTTTGGATGAGTGATTGGGTATGATGCCGGGAGCGGATTTTGAACAGCCACATAGGCACCCGCTCCGTTTAATTCTGCGTTACTTTCTGCTCTCTCGTCCCTCGGACGAATCAGTGAGCCCCGGATGAGCGATTGTTTGTCTGCGGCTAATCCTCCGTTATGATTGTGTGACATTCATCCACGGAAAAGGGTACGACATATCACACACCGGAACCACCCTTCCGCGGCGATAAAATTCCACGGGCGAGAGTTTACTCCCGCGGAAACTCAGTAACAAAGGCAACAAGCTTAAGAAATGAGGCCGGGCTCGATTCGATCACCGGTCCGACGTGGTATGACGCAACGAGCTCTTACAAATCCCCGCAAGAAGATAGTTCATCCAATTGCGAATGTCAAGGAAAAAATGAGCGACTTCGAAAAAATTTTTGTTGATATGTCGGCCGCGGCACTCTCCAAAAAATTCTCGACAACCATTTGGAAGCAAAACGAGCCGCCGGAATAAGGCCTGACCTACTTATCAACATGAATCACGGTGATCGACCGAATGCAAATTATCTGTGTCGAGAAAAAAAGTCTGTGCGGTAGGGAGGTGTCGATAAACGAGCTGGGTTCTGCTCAGGGCCTCAAATCGTATCGCAATCCTCACCCGTTTACCCGGTTTACTCATTCTCTGTTTGGGATGCGAAGACGTGATGCGCACGGATTATTGCCTCGCCGCTGCTGCGTGGTGTCTTCCCCTAACTATCTGCCACCCTCCTATGTGCTAGAGATTTTGGTCGCCCATGAAAGGCGGGTCAGGTCGCATGAAATAAACTTTGACTATTCTTTTAATAGTTGAAGATTTTTGCGATTCTTTGTATCTTCGAACGATCGCGCAAGTAAATCATGCCTCCGGGGATGTTTAAAGGAGTTCTCGGGGGATGGAGCTTACGAGGAACAGAAATTGTTTACTTGCAGTCAAGGGCCCGTAGCTCAACTGGATAGAGCATCAGCCTTCTAAGCGGCGGTAAACTCGCATTATCTGCTAACCTAGGTCAAAAATCCTTCCAGTGCTAACCTCTTTGCTAACAGCGAAGGAGGTTAGTCATGCCAAGTCTTTTTCAGCGTTCCAACGGGGTCTTCTACATTGCCTATTCCGTCGACGGCAAACGGAGGTGGAAAAGCACCGGGAAGAGGCAAAGGAATCTTGCAATAAATGTCCTCTTAAAGTTCGATAAACTCACCGCTCAACCAGCTAAGAGGGTGCTGCTTTCTGAGTTCGCCGAGGATTTCCTGGCTTCCGCCACGACAAACTTTTCCTCAGGTACGATCGGCATTTACAGGCAGACCCTTGCCAGTTTCGTCTCAATAATCGGTGATCTTCACTTAAGCGCTGTTACTCCCAAGCACATCGACATTTACAAGACCGAACGGCTGAAAACGCTTTCTCCTGTCACGATGAATATCGAGCTCCGTACACTCAGAGCTGCATTCTATACTGCAGTCCGTTGGAAACACTTGGCTGAAAACCCCTTCAAGAACGTGCCATTAATCCGGATTCCGGAGCAGCAGCCGACCTATCTGACAAAAGCAGAGTTCAGGCAACTCTTATCGGTGATTTCGGAACAGTGGTTCAAGGATTTGATCACTGTTGCGGTGTATACCGGCCTAAGACGTGCCGAATTACTTAACATGCTTTGGAAAGATGTGGATTTTCAGAGAAATCTGATCTACATTCAGAGTAGTGCTGATTTCAAGACCAAGCATGGAAAGAGACGATCCGTGCCGATGAATCAGGATGTGGTAACAATCCTCATGAAAAGGTTTTCAAATGCGGCCGGAGAATTCGTCTTTTCCAACCGCGGAAAGAGAATTCAAGAGACAAGTCTCACACACAAGTTCAAGGCAAGCATTCTAAAGGCAGAGCTCAATGAGGAACTACACTTTCACAGCCTTAGACACACCTTCGCAACCTGGCTCGTGCAGGAGGGTGTCAGTATTTACGAGGTACAGAAGCTATTGGGGCATTCCAGCGTAAAAATCACCGAAGTCTATTCACACCTGGCATCAGGCGAACTTCATGAAAGCGTGGCAAGGATAAGGATCCCTGCCTTGAACTAGTGGCCGAGTTAGCCTCATACCGGACGTAAAAGCTTTTCCCTGGGGGATAGAGGGGATAGGGGGGACGGGGAGTTTCAGGATACGATCGCCGACGCTAGATTCCTAATTTCTTCGAAAGGGTTAAGGGCGGGCCATCCCACAAGAGGCCCGGTTCTTGAGTACCCCTTCACTTCTGTTTTTCGATAGCCAGTTAGTTTGGTGGGTTGAAATTATTTGATGACCACCAGCTTTTTTGTGTCACTGTACAGAATCCTCCCATACTCGCTCGTAACGAGGAAGCGGCAAATGTACACGCCACTCGCAGCGTCTCCCGCGTTCCATTCAGCCGAGTAGCTTCCCTTTGCCAACCAGCCATCAACGAGTCGAGTTACTTCCCTTCCTACCATATCATATATCGCCACAGTTGTGTGGGCATCCGCAGGCATCTGGTACGCGATATGAGTGACAGGGTTAAACGGATTTGGATACGTGGGGTTCAGCTTGTACTCCACAATTTCTGTTACATTTCCGGCTTTGGGGTAGCTGATGGTGGAATCGCTTATCCTTGAGTATTTGCCTCTTGATACTAATATGAATGTCCTCTTCAAATTTCCGGGAGGAGGAGCAATTGCGTCGAATTTCAGTTCAATATACTCCCCGGGGTTAAGCGAAGCGTAAACACTGTCGGAGCTGCCGAGCTTCATAGTGACATCTCCAGCCACGGAATGCCTGGCCGAAGTCAGTGAAAGCTCCTTGGGCTTCGAGTGGCTTGGAACCGTCACTCCATAATTGAAATAATCCAGACGAGCCTTCCTGGTCCAGACCAGATTGACCGAGTTTGCGCTGTCGAGTGTCATCGGCGTGAACACAAGCGTCGGACGTTGGCGAAAGCTAAATGTGCCTTCCTCGGAACTATTCAGTGACGAGACAGTTGTTGCGTAGGCGATTTTGTATACCTTCGGTACGCCATCCCCCCCACCTTCACCGCCGCCCGAAGTTTGCATGATCGTGGAAGCGTTTTGTTTGATCGGTACGTCAATGGAGATACGCAGCGTATCACCCGCATTAACTGTCACCGAGTTACTATCCATCGCTGACAGTTTTCCGGTTATATCGTCTCCCCGAAGCCTGGCTCTTCTAAGACCATAGGGAGTAATGTATTCGTAGATATCTCCGGTGGAAGGGGCCACGTCGACCTTCGTTGACGGTGGATGATCAACGGCGAGAAGTCGGAACTGGTCGAACGACGACCGTTCACGCTCGAATTCCCGGATGTGCAATATATATGAACCGTTTGACGCCTGCAGAGGCTTAAGGAGACGGTAGTAATCCGTTACATCAATCCCTGCATTCTCAGGGTACTCACTCTGGGGCAAGATGTTGTTGTCCTCCCTGAATTGGGAACCATCCCACGTGTAGACGAACGGACAGCTGGGAGGAGGTGGGGGAGCACAATTCTGAAAATAGGTGTCATACGAAGGTCCGCCCGGAACGTCATTGGTAACGGTGCACTTTAGAGTAAAGTACGTGTTGAGGCCATAATCCGAATAGCCGCCCCAATAATTGAAGGAATATGTCTGGCCCGTCCCGACGACATCCCCCCAGTTTCCAGCTGCGCAATTTGACAGACACCTATGCCATTCATAACGGTATCTTCCGCCCGGGCACGACGGGTTGGCTGTCCAGCTGGGCGATCCGTAGGATTGGAAACAATTCCCTTGGCTTCCCGGTGTTATGTTCGCTGAAAAAGACCCCGGGGACATGGAATAGTCAGGTCTTGAGAAAGAAAGAGTGGTCGCCGAATGGCTTAATCCCGGCATCGGATAGAGATCGTAGTAATATGGAGTAACTGTCAATCTGACCTTATACTGCTTGCTCCCCTCCAGAAGATACTTGCTGAATTGGAGTGTTTGACGGCCCGCTTTAAGAACACCCGAGAAAAAGGTTCCGTAGGGATAGCCAGTGTCCGAATTGATGTATTCCGCGGTGACATGAGATTTGTTTGTAAGCAAAAAATTTACGTTGAGATTACATGAGCCTGTATAACCGTCATCAGTGACACTCAAATCGACCGCGTTAGACCCTGGAAGAAAGGCCCGGAGACCGGTGGCGGGACCCCATTTATCGCCAGTGTAAACATACAGACTCCGCGCGGGGCTTGCACCAATCTGGGCCCATGGAGATTTGGCAGCCGTAACCGGGGAACTAAATGCGCTTGTAGAGCCCGTGACGCCGTTTATTGATCCGATATACTGTCCATCCTCCGTGAAGTGATGATACATCCCCATTTTGGTGTCGGCCACCAACCATTCCCCATTAGCATCCTGACCGATGGAGCTCAGGGAACTTGTGGTCGCATCGAACTCGGTCGAGTTGAGTGCTTGAGCTGTTGTGCTGCCCGTCGCGGGAGGCAAGGCAAGAACAAATGCGTTTCGATCCCGGTCAATAAGTGCAATCCTGTTATTTTCCTGTGTCTGAACCTTTGATGGGTGCCGGAGGAGGTATCCAGCTCCACCCGGCACAACATAGTTTGTGATAGTTTGGACGATAGACCCGTTCCGGCGAATGTCGACGAGCCTTCCACCAAAATCGTCGGCGATCCAGATGTGGTCATTAGCAGGAGCCGTGGGATCGGACGGATTGCTAAAATACCCCACTTGATCGATCGCTAGATCCACCGGATGAATGAGCCCGGGGACATTGAGCGTTGTCCACCATCCCATAGCGTGATTGTTGAAATCATACCAAATCTTCACAATCCGCCCATTATCAGAGTCCGCGATGTAGATCGTGTCATGTAAATCGATAGACATTCCTCCCGGGTGCGCCAACCCTAATTCATTTTGGTGGTCTCCAAAGGACTTCAACCACCCGTTGTTACCACCTTGGCCAAATATGATTCGGTTCCACGAAGGGTCGACGGCAAACGCAACCGCTTGGGCTTCATCTCCCCCTCTAAAGATACCACCCAACGAAAGCCTCGCGCCCGATCCAAAGAGCTGTCGGTTGATCTTCGTGATTGTGTAAGCCCAGTTCAAGACGAAACACCTCGGATCATCGGTTGTGGGAGTCAGAGGGTGAGGGATAGGAGCATACATCTCGGGTATCAATCTCACAGTTGCTGCAGTGAGGCTCTCATGTCTCCCGAGGCCGCCCGGTCCACTTGAGTTGAGGGCCTTCGGGCGAAGATCGGAAGCTCCGACAATGGATTGAATTGCATCGATTAGTTCAGGGGTCTCTTTCAGGAACCAATCAGACCCCACTTTTTCCAACGAAACCTCGGATTCAAACACTTCTGCCCCGAAACAGTTCAAGAATCTGCAATGAACGGTTGCTGCTCGTTCTGCCAAGCGCATTGCACCCGGCTCCAGCGAAACAATTTGTTGATCTGCGATTGACTCGATAGGCTTTCTAGTGGCGACATTTGGAAGGCTTGTCATCATTCCCGAGACTGCATTTATATCTTTGCGTGTAAAGGCTCTTGCGAAGTTTTCAATTGTCCACTGAATCTGCTCTCTGTCATTGGGTAGGGGGGCCAGCGGAATTATTGGCTGCAGCTGAGAAAATGTTTTGAGGGCTACGGCAAAGATCAGCATCCCACCCTTGAAAAGGTGGGGACTGACAGATCTGCTTAGCATCTCGAGCCAGCGCGGAGGCCTAAATTTGGACAATTTCATTTTTCTCTCCTCAAAATACCGGCAGGACGGCTGGGAATCACTATTGCTGGACCCTCAGCATCTCTACTTTTCCCTCGGCAGCACCGGGATAATACTTTTTATCCTTGAGTATCATGAATGATCGGCCCAAACGATCGTATCCCAAGATCTGGCCTTCAACTGTCTGAGTCACTTTCTTCAATTCACAATTGTAGACCTTTTTCTCGCGCAGTCCTATGCCGAACACTAGAGAGCTTCCCCCGGGCAGCCAGCGAATATAGCCGACAGAAGGCATATCGTAATATCCAGAAGGAGTAACCTCCTTATTAGTCGTGCGTTCGTAAACACCGAATGTCCCTCCTTCATAATTCGCGCTATAGTAGTATTTTCCATTGGGTGAGAAAAAGATGCCCTTATACTTCGTCGCAGATCGAGCACCCGTTCTTGGATTGACCCTGAAAACATGCACCATATCGGTCGTATATATCATGGAGTCGTGGTTCGCCCACGAGATGTCCTCGTCGCTCTCGGATTTGCGAGATAATTCAGTTCTGCCGTCGATACGAATGACAATAAGCGATTCTGGCCCGAAACCCTCACCTTCGTAATCTGTCCCGATAATACAAGCCAATTTATGGCCATCGGGCGACCAATCATATGCTTGCACTCGAGGTCTCGAAAGAGTCACCTCGCCAGTCCTTGAAAAGACGAGAAGTTCATGGTTCAAGAAAAAAAGGCCATTGCTTGTTTTCCTGAATTCGGGCTCTGTCAACAACGCTGCAAAGTATTTGCCGTCCGGCGAATTGTGGATCTGTGAGTTGTTGAATATCCACCCGGCCCGTTCGTAGATCTTTTTGGTCGAAGAAGGGGACCATAGAAAAAGAGTCTTTCCGTATGTTGGCTCGAGAGTAGTGGCAACGACTTCCTGGCTATGGAGCCAAACCGGGTCCACAAGGAGCACGACAAGTAGAACTTTGATGAATTTCATAGCTCCTCCTCCAATGTGATTAATTTCCTATTCCATCTGGATCAGGGATCCAGAAGTGTAAATGGTCGTCGTGGCCCTCACTAGGCTGGACGTTGACAAGGTTCCTGTCATTGTTGAGCACAGCGACTAGAGGACTAAGTTCATAGAATATATCGATTAGCTGTTGCGTCCTAGAACGGCTATAATTCCCATTCTGATCTGTGTAGACAACCGGATCCGTGTTGTTAGTCGTCCTAACCAATCTTATGTCAACCTCGGTTCCGTTCTGATGCTGGTGATGGCCGCGACATGATGGACTCGTACCAAGCCAAGGCCCTCCATTCGCATGGCTCAAATCAGTCGCTGTAATATTCGGATATGGATCAAGCCCGTTTTGATAACGCGCGTGCCAAACTCTGCCAACCGCTTCAATAAGATTGATTAGTGGCAGGGTCGCCCAATTATCAGTCCCCTGTATATCACAACCTGTGTAATGCCAATAGCCTGTGCCGTTGTACGGAAGTCGCACCCCGTTATATAATGTGCCTTGTGCGGCCGTGCCCTGCGCGATTGAATAGTCATGCGAAGTGCGATTCACGTATTCAATGTTGCCACCAGGCGTCGTCTCAGGAATTAGCGGTGGGAAATTCCACGATGTGTAGTTGTACCACCCGTACTGAGCGGTACCATTGAGATCAATAATCGGATTCTGACCCCCGGGTGTTGTTGAGCTATTGTTTTCTTGTTCGGTCGCGTCGCTTATTCCATCGTTATCCACGTCCCACGAGCTCGGGCTCAATTTGACATAAAAATAGTCGCTACCGAGATCACCAAGGATAATTTGGATGTCATAAGCACCTGGATCGGGATTATGGGATTTATACTGACTATATGGGGAGATTCTGCCATTCCAGACTAAGTAGCCTTCCTTATGGCTGTCCGATATATTTACGGCGATTTTCACTCCTTCAGGAACTCCATAGGTATATGTATGATCCTTATTCATAAGGTACCACAATGGAGTCGTTGGTTCAAATTGATCTGAAGTCCACCGATAGTTTATCTTAGCGTACTCTCCGATCGTGAGAAACCTACCAAGATCATTTCCGTTTTCATCTACAATCGAAGTGATCTCAACTGGTTTGGGAGGTACATCGTATGGATTACCTTCCTGATGACAACCTAGGCAGGCCAAGATGACTCCAACAAGGATGGCTGCGGGCCAACCGAAAACAAGGGGACGCTGCGTTACCCGAATTCCTGATCTGTTCCGCATTAAAAAATGGAGATTTGATGAATCGATTCGATCTAAGCGAGTAGGGACGTCATTTGCTTGGATGTAGTCTGATCCTCCAAATGCCAGTCTTTCGAATTGATCCATGGACTAGCCTTACCTAATTTTGGAACGGCACTCAGATCGTTGGCGATCCTATCAATGCAAACCGACGATCGTGTTCCGTCAAAAGATACACCACTGCACCATCCTATCCGACTGATTTCCGACGAATTTGGACAATGCGTAGTAAAGCAAACGAAATCCCCAGATTCTTGTCCGACGTGTCTCCCATGACCGAACTCCTCTCGGCAAAGCCGCCCCACGATCACTAGAGCTCTAAAGAATGAGTAGCAAGTTAACCGCGCCCCCTGACGTAGGAAAGTGTAAATGAGTTTAACCTCAGCCCAATATAAAGAATCGAAAATAAAAGGTCAAGAGCTTGACTCTCTGCTACTAGTCGTAGTGTAATTGCTCTTTAGATGTGTTAGGTTTTTAGCATCTTATGATCCCACTCCCTTTGCCAGCCAAAACGGCTCATACGTCAGATACCAGACAGTACGGGCACGAACTGAGCGATATTGGCAATGATTCCAATGGAACCAGAACGTCTAGGGGTTCTTAGTCGCGCGGTGGAAGGCGAACTAGGCTGCGTCGGGGCAGCCGAAAAGCTTGGTCGCAGCCAGCGGCATCCCAACCGCATCCGGGACCGGTGCGAAGGTGACGGAGATGAGGGATTGATTCCTCGCTCATGGTTGAGAACCCTTTCAGATGACCGGAACACCCTAGTGTTTCCTGAGAGATTATATTTCCTGCTCTTGAACTTGAAGAGCCTGATAGGTCTCGAGGACAGTTAGCTGCAAGACATGCAGTTTTGTATATTACTAGTCATTCCTATCCTGGTAACGTGCTGGAGAACGATGTTAGGGCCTTCTAAATCGGAGTATTCGCATGGATATGATACAATATCATAAATCCCTAAGCAGAGAAATGAACTCTCTACGGGACAGGATTCGCACCCTAATGGAGGATCCCCACTGGCAGACTGACGGTGAATGGAAGGAATCCGTCCTGAGAAATGTCTTGCGAAGACATCTTCCTTCGTCCGTCGATATTGGTAGAGGATTTGTCATTAACGCACAGACATGTTCAAAGCAGATAGACGTCCTGATATTCGATAAGGATGCTCCAATCATTTTTAGGGATGGAGATCTTGTATTCTTAACCCCGGATGCAGTCAAGGGCATTATCGAGGTGAAGAGCACAGCTACGATTGCTAAGCTCGGCGAGGCCATAGACAATATGCTACTGGCATCGGATGTCATCAACAGAGGTTGGTCGAGAGCGAACCACCCAAGATTTCGCGTAATCAAGAATTTCATAGCGGGGATATTTGCCTACGAGTCTGAAATCGAGGATCAAGAGCGAGTTTTTGATTTACTTGTCGAGAAGACTGGCGGAGTTAGGATGAGAGCAATTAATCTCATTTCGTTGGGTGAAAAATTGTTTCTAAGATTCTGGGAAGATGCTCCAGGCCTAAATCCATTCGGAAGCGCTTGGTACGCGTACAACCTAGAGGATCTAACGGCATCCTACTTCGTGGGCAATATAGCGCTATTCTGCTCCCCTAGTTCTGTGCAATTGAACCCTCACACGTGGTTTCCCTTAGAGTCTAAAGAACCACTGAGATCGGGATTCAGGCGATTATAGGTATTCCACTGGAGTTCCTGAGATCTCCGCGATACCCCTACTCGGGGCAAAAAAAGAAATTTGCGTCGCGAGGTCGAGTATCACTAGGCTTAACACCAAGTGGTGAATCCAGACGGTATCTACCTCCAGCATCGCGTTACAAATAGCAGCACGGTCCATTGCAAAAAAATCCCCCTTTTCAACAGACTGAACACCTTATGGCGCTCGAGCCGTGAAGATGAGATCGAAAGCCAAGCACTCTGGAATTCAGCGTTCACCATTCGACAGTCTCAGAGCCGAACCATTTGTCAACATAAACTCGATTCTTTGAGCTTACATCCTCTTTTCTGGATGATGGATTATCGAGAAAGGCGACTAGGACTCGACTATGGTATTACCTGTGTCGAAAGAG
This sequence comes from uncultured Chlorobiaceae bacterium, assembly GCA_964410105.1. Taxonomy (GTDB): domain Bacteria; phylum Bacteroidota; class Ignavibacteria; order UBA10030; family SZUA-254; genus CAYPFY01. Next base: position 9,643 of record CAYPFY010000010.1, on the reverse strand, counting down.
CATGGTCTGGTGATCGGCGTGCATTCTGTTTGCCAGGTTTCATTATGTGCAGTTAAGACCCTTCAGTGCTCATACCTGAGCTTCAATCAACATGCACATCTCTTCAATTTTTGAGAAACTCTACAAGGAATGCCTCAATGAGCTTCCAAGAATAAGGGGTGCCCGCAAACAGAACGAGGCTTACAAAAAGTTCCACGAGAGACAGAATCGGAGACTTCTCGCCCGAATCCGGCGGCTGGCAAAAGCAGCAAATAATTCTCGCAAGTCTGCTGAAGAACGAACTCAGGCGGAGCAGCAAGAAAGGAGTCTGCGCGCTTACTACGATTTGGGATCCTCAAGAAGCCGGACTAAATCGAGCTCGCGCAAACCCGACTCCGATAGCCAGAAAGCCATATCTCGCTTTCAGCGAATGGTGGCCACTCTCGATAGACACCACGGTCTGACACTTCCCCAAGAGGCGTTGCTCGAGACACTATTCTTGATGTGGCAGCCTCATCAGGAGGTGGATCGAAATATTTCTCCTGGCGCGGAAGCATTTCGTGTTGTTTACGCGTTAAAGAAGAGGTCTTCACAAGTGAGGGCCGAGTTGAAACACATGGTCGAGGTCACCCCGATCGTCAGAACCGCCGATGGAACTCTCACACCGATAGGATTCAAGCGTTCGGCTATGGTGGCGGATATCCTTGATTGCTTCAGAGTGCTAAGACCGTTCTTGACAGAACCCCTCGCTATCCGCATTGCAGGTGAGCTAAAAGAGCTACTTAAGAATGAGGATCTTGGTGAGGCCTCCTTGTTGCCGGGATTCTATGCCGATCTTTGGTGGCAAAAGGCATTTGAGCAAGAAGGCGCACGATTTCCTGACTATGAATCCTATAGAGATGATTTGATTTTCTGGCGTCACGGACGCACTACCAAGGGTGATCTTATTGATTTTAGCATTATTAAACTTGACGAACTCTTCAAGGAATTTGGAATAAACAAAGGTCGAGATCGGCACATTTTGCGTATCCTGAATATCATGAACGGCAGGAAGCGCCTTTTCTTGAGGAATTCCGATATCCACGCGAGGCGCAGGGACCTGTGGAATAAACCGAAATGGAAGCAGTTAAGAAAAATGAGAAAACTTGAACTCTTGGCAGCGCAATGACTAGACTCTCATAATACAGTTTTTGTTGTTGCGGGCATCCCTTCCGTCAGGTAATTTAACGGTGGGGATTTTTATTTCTATGAGATCAATTAATTCTAATCTGACCATTCAAGCTGCGCAAGGATCACGGGTCACAGAAAAGTCTTGAATGCCTTCGTCACGGGCATGGGGTAATGCACTATGAACATCTTATTCGGCTAGTAGGATGAGACAACAGAAGATCCAGATTTCCGTTAAGGATGGGTCTTCGCACCCGCGGCCTTTCTCGCAAGAGACGGGTGTCAATCGGGAGAGAGTAAATGTCGCACAGGGCGAAAGGTACTCTCGTGTTTTCTGGACTGAACGAAGGCCCCAGTCAAAACCTGGTTGGCAATAAAAGGCGTGAGCTTCCCGACGGGGTGACATTTTGAGAACGAAAACCGAATAGGTTTGGACGCTCCCTGGGCTAATGGCTCGAACGTCGAGCCGCGGGTATAGTGCGCTCGCATCCCTCTGGGGTAACTAGAAACCGATCAGTACAGAAGGACTTGTGGAGACTGATGAAATGGGAAAGCATCTTAAATCAAGGGAGGAGAGAATCAAGGAAGCGCGGAGATGGAGAAAGACCATGAACCTGCGTCACCACCTGGAAGAAAATCAGCGCGCCGCGTCTGAACGCAAACAGCTACTCTCAATGGGCGTTCGGAGCGATGTTGAAGACGAAACGCGCCGAGAGTTCAAACGCAATCGATGGAAATTTGACCGCCGGTCAAAGAGGTGACACCACTTCCGATCGGCTTAAGATGCTGCCAGCGCATTCTCCAATGACCAACAGAAGGAGTGGGGTGCTCGGGAATAGTCAAGATTCGAAGCAATCCCAACGTCTGGTGATTGCCCCAGAATCGCCTTCTGGGGTCCGGCTATGAAGGTTCGGGTCGCAAAATGAGATGAAGTGAGATGGCTAAGGGAAGAAAAACGGGCGGCGGGTCGCGGAAAGGAAGACCCAACAAAAGCACTCAGGCTATCAAGGAAATTATCGATAGCTGCATCGACATGCATGAGATCGTTTCAAAACTTGGCGAACTCGCCCGAGGGGTCCGGGTTGCTGCCAGGAAAGGGGGTCGAGTGACAATCTACACAGAAAAGCCTGATCCGAACGCGATTAAGATTCTTCTCGAATATAGGTTTGGCAAACCGGCTCAGGTGATTAATGATTCGCTACCGGAGACGGACAAACCATTCCCTGTTATTCTCATCCCGCCACAAACAGATGGGCCGACCATTCCGGACGAGCAGAGTCAATGAATCCAGGGCGGCACAATCGAGTTATCAGGGGGCGGAGAATTTCATGAGGCAAAGTATTCCTACCACGATGAGGCGGACGCTGGAAGCTACGGAGACGCCCACCGGGTTTGGACTGAAGAGATGACACGTGCAATGCCGACACATCAATGCGCGATTCCGGAACATTAATGGGGTGCCTTCTCAGACGATCTAATGGCGTATATTATGGGGTTTATTCCTCTAAGGGCAAACGTGTCTGGCGCAGCCTCAAATCGCGGGATTTGGATCAGGCACGAAACTCGTACGAATGTCTGTCCCGGGAAGTTGAGCGGAACACCGTATACAGACTTTCGCATTTTTTGAAGGACTTCCAGGAGATTGCCCGCCTGAACTTTCAAGAGGGAACTATTGCCATTTATGTGGGCGCTCTAAAAACCTTCATCCGCCTTTGTGGCGACGAAGCGATGGGCTCGTATCTCCCCATCGACGTTGAACGGTTCAAAGCGTTAAGATCGCGGGAAGTTTCTGGGGTAACCGTAAACATTGATCTCAGAACTCTTCGGGCAGCTTTCAATGAAGCACTTCGGCTGAAATTTATACAGGAAAATCCATTTGCGGGAATGAAACTGGTTCGAGTCCCGGAAAAAGAAGGGGCCTCACTCTCCGAGCCCGACTTTCAGAGACTTCTACTCATGATCGATGACACGGAGTTCAGGAATCTGGTGATATTTGCAGCTTACACGATGTTGCGGCTTGGCGAGCTTGTGCACCTCGAGTGGGATGACATCGATTTACGCTCACGGATGATACATGTGAAAAACAAGAAGGAATTCCGGGTAAAGGGAGGACGAAGCCGCCATGTCCCCATGAATGAGTGGGTGTTCACCTTTCTCAGCGAACGACGTCGAAAGTCGAGGCTCGTGTTCGCGAACTCTCTCGGTGCCGGGTTAATCGGCTCATCGGTCTCGCATAAATTCAAAAAATATGTGCGGCGGGCAGAACTCGACGACACGATCCATTTTCATTCACTTCGCCACACGGGCGTATCCTTCCTGGCCAATAAAGGGGTCCCCCAGGAGTATATACGTCGTATCGCCGGCCATACTTCGGTTCGAACGACCGACATATATACTCATATCAGGGATGAGACTTTATTCTCTGCGATAAGCGCCCTCCCGAATTTCAACTGACACAGATTGTCACGCGTTAGCACAGCTGTTAGCAGCTGCTGAAATAACCGCAAAATCGTGATGGTTGGCAAATTAAGCATCAGTCCCAGACGCTGGTGCAAAGTTTGGTATGCGCAGTCACGCGGGTCATTTAGAACATCGGCGATGTAATCGAGGAGGTAGGGAGACTGCGGGTAAGATCGGGAGAGTAGAAAGCAACTCTAGGGATAAAACCAAGGTAAAGTGATGCCAGCCACCCTTTGTGATATCAAAATGCTTCACGACAAACTGAGCCAGTACCCATCCTGGATACTTGTTGACAATTATTCGGGAATTGAGTAAGATCCGCGAGCCGTTCTGTGAAGGGATGAATTACTCGTGGGGGAGGAGTTAGTTGGCGGTATCACCAATTGCAACGCGGTAGACCCACAAGCTCATAAAACGCTACTTCTATAGTGTGCGTTTTCACCTCGGGGGATTTTCTCATTCGAACGAAGCATTGGACTCATTGGGCTCGGCATTGATTACTTTCCATGCTATCCACAATTTGGTTTTTTTCTCCAGATAAGCGAAATCCATCTAACTGATCATAGTTCATCTCGGAACAGCTTGGGGTTGGACCTTCTGTCCGGCCTACTAGTGCTGATCTCGAGCAATCCTTCTATCGTAGACTATTTCAGGTTTTTTAATTTGCGAAAACGATGGTTGTTGCCATAGGAGTTGAAAAAGGGGCTCATGCTTCAGTATGCCTCCTTGCGATATTTGAATGAGTAGAGAACAACGTCATCGCCGGTGATGTCGTAGCGGAGGCGGTACTTGCCGGACCGAATGCGATACTGACCCTCACCCTGCGAAACGTCCTTGAGCTTCTTAATGTCGTAGCGGCGGCTACGGTTGTAAGGATCGTGGGATAAGATTATCTTAATCGGCTCGATCTGACGGACGATAGCAGCGTTTCGTTTGTATATCTCTTCGAAGTCACGCTTGAAGCGTGATGATGGGAGGAGGCGGAAGACTTCAGGCATAGCGCAGGACGGTCACTTGGTCGAGCGCTTCTTGGGTTTCGCCTTGAGCTTCGTAAGGAAGGTATCGATATCCTCAGTGAGCTTGCCCTGGCGGTACTCTTCGTGTCCTTCTTTGATCTGCTCTTTGAGATCGGGGTCTTGCGAGTCGAGATAGTCTTCGTACTCGTCCACGTCCAGAAGAGCAGCAACAGGAATACCGTCCTTTTCGAGAATGAAGTGCTCCTTGTTGTTATGGACGCGCCTGATGAGGGCGCCGAGGTTAACACGCGCCTTTGTGAGCGGGAGTCGATTAACCATAGTTTTTGTGGGCATAACCAATCATTGAAAGTTGTAAGGTTGACGACAGTTGATTATTTCAATTCAATTGATTAACATTGAACGCTTTGAATATAGCAGTGTATCAGGAGAAAGTCAAGGGAACAAAAACTGTAGGTGGAAAATTTGGCACAGCGATATGACAGAAACCAAGATTGAATTTCGATGTCCTCTGATCTAACCTTTCTCACGAACCAGGCGGGTAAGACTCTCCGGGATCGTTTTGGAGCGTTACTGACGGACGATACACGCCTCTTCGATTGTCTGGTCGGATACTTCTTCATCAGTGGCTTCTACAAGCTTTATCCGGCTCTGGAGAAGGTTGAGAAAATACGAATCCTGGTGGGTTTGAAGACCGACCGCACGGCATACGAGCTTCTTCGGCGAGCGAGGGAACAGACAGAACTGAAGCTACATTCTCATGCATCGACCAAAGAGCAGATTGCGACGGCCGCGCTAGAAGAACTCGAGAAAGCTCCAGACAGTCTCGACGTTGAGATGGGAGTGCATAAGTTCATTGAGTGGGTTCGATCGGGGAAGTTAGAGATCAAAGCCCATCCCGAAGAAAACCTCCACGCGAAGGTATACATAATGACCTTTGCCGAGGGGGACCGGGATAAAGGACGGGTCATAACCGGATCAAGTAATCTCACACAGGCAGGGCTGCAGGACAACCTTGAATTCAATGTCGAGTTGAAGAGTCGTGCGGATTATGAGTTTGCTATTGCGAAATTTAACGAGTTGTGGGCGACAGCAGTTGATGTATCGAAGCCATACGAAGAAACCGTAATCAATCGATCTCCCTTCGCACACTTCACACCACTTGAACTATATCTGAAGTTCCTGTACGAGTATTTCCGCGATGAACTGAACCGACCAAGTGAGCTTGAAGACATCTATGTACCAGAAGGTTTTAAGAGACTCAAGTATCAGGAAGAAGCGGTCCTCAGTGCGCGGAAGGTGTTGCAAGAATATGGGGGACTATTCCTGTCCGATGTAGTTGGACTTGGCAAAACATACATGGCCGCGTTGTTGGCACAACAACTAGATGGCCGCTCACTCGTCATTGCACCTCCACACCTGCTCGACAAACACAACCGCGGCTCATGGCCCAACGTGTTCGGTGACTTTCGCGTACCCCATACGGACTTCGAGTCAATCGGAAAACTTGAGGATCTCCTTGAGCGAGACGTTTCTAAATACTCAAACGTCTTCATAGACGAGTCGCATAGATTCCGGACCGAAACAAACCAAACCTATGAAATGCTTGCCCAAATTTGCAGAGGCAAGCGCGTAATCTTGGTTTCAGCGACGCCGCTCAACAACACACCGTTCGATATTCTAAGTCAGGTCAAGTTGTTTCAAAACGGCAAGAATAGCACAATCCCAAACGTGCGAAACCTCGAGTCATTTTTCTCGCGGCTTCACAAGAACCTCAATGGCCTTGATCGGCAGCAGAACCGTGAAGAGTATTTCGGAACGGTTCAATCAAATGCTAAAGCTACACGCGAGCAAGTTCTTAAGCATCTGATGATTCGCAGGACTCGCAATGAGATCACAAAATATTACGGGGAAGATCTCTCAAAGCAGGGACTAAAATTTCCGGAAGTGGCGGATCCAGAACCGCTCTTCTACAAGTTCAGTAAGCACGAGAACGATATCTTCAACGAGACGGTGCGCCTCGTGACACTGGAATTCAAATATGCTCGTTACAAACCGCTTACTTACTACGAGGGGAAGCGCGAGGAACGCGAAATTCAAAGCCAACGCAACTTAGCAAAATTCATGAAGATTCTGCTCATCAAACGGCTTGAGAGCAGCTTTCATGCTTTCCGTTTGAGCCTTGATCGGTTCATTTGGACTTACAAGCGTGTGATTGAAGAGTACCGCAAGGGTCACGTTTATATTAGCAAGAAACATATAGGCAAGATTTTTGATCTACTGGAAACCGATGACCAGGAAGGTATCGATCGCTTGATCGAAGCGGACAAAGCTGAACGATTCGACTCAAAGGATTTCAATAAGGATTTCATCAAGGAGCTCGAGGCGGACTTGAAAATCCTTCATACAATTCACGAGCTCTGGAAGGGCGTTAAACGTGACCCCAAATGGGATTCTTTTGGCACAGTTCTTCGACGCGAAGCCCGGCTGAAGAAAAACAAAATCATTATTTTCACCGAGTCAAAAGAGACTGCGGAGTATTTGGCTGAACGAATCAAAGACGAGATTACGCCGGCTGTTTTGCTATTCACCGGAAGCTCGGACGACTCGATCCGGAAACAAGTTATTTCTAATTTCGATGCGAGAGCCTATCAACCCAAAGATGATTATCGGATCCTTGTTGCAACGGAAGTGCTATCTGAAGGCGTTAACCTCCATCGATCCAACGTCGTTGTGAATTATGATATTCCGTGGAACCCGACACGCCTCATTCAACGCGTAGGCCGTGTGAACCGGGTCGATACAGCATTCGATACGATTCATACATACAATTTCTTCCCAACAGAGGAAAGCAACGATATCATCAAGCTCAAAGAAGCAGCCGAGGCAAAGATTCATGCGTTCATCGAAATGTTGGGTGCGGATGCCCGCCTTCTGACCGAGGGGGAAGAAATAAAATCGCACGATCTATTTGCAAAACTCACGTCAAAGAAGACAATCACCGGCGAAGACGAAGAGGAGGAAAGCGAACTGGAATACCTGACTGAGATTCGTGAGGTGCGCGACAAACAACCCGAGCTCTTTACGCGCATCAAACGCCTGCCTAAGAAGGCACGATCGACGAAGGTCGTTTCAATTTGGCCCGCGGGTCTTGGCAAACAGTTTCCATCTCTGCTTACTTATTTCAGGCAAGGGCGTCTTGATAAATTTTTCATTGCGCCGGGTGGAACCGATACCCCCACAGAGCTCGACTTTTTTGCGGCAGCAAAAGCACTGAAACCAACAGACACATCAGAGGCGCGGCAAACCATCCCACGAGAATTTTACGCTCTGCTTGAGAAGAACAGACTGGCATTTGAATTAGCGACGAGTACCGAGATTGACGATGCTATTCCAAAGCACAGGGGGAGCGCGAACGATGCGTATATCTTGAAGAGACTCAAAGCGAAAGAGGTTCGCTTGTACCACGGATACACCGACGACGACGAGCTTTACATTCAGAAAGTGATCCAGCTCCTCACAGATGGTGCACTTCCCCGGCCAACAACAAAAAAAGTAGCGGAGGCACTAAAGAAAGAAATCGATGCGTTGAAGGTATTGGGGATACTACGTCGCGACATTTCTCCATTGTTCTTCCAAACAACTCGAGCGCAACAGCACGGACACGCACTGAGCCCGAGAGAGGTTATTCTTTCATCTTACCTGCTGGAAAATAAATGAATCGCGATCAGGCACGAGATCTTATCAAGAGTACGTTTACACGTGCGTTTGATAAGACGCACTTCCGTACTTTTGCCATCAACGTACTGAACCACATAGACGAATCAAAGGCACAAGTGTGGAACAACCAGTATGTTAAGGACGCATTCAAACCTCACGTTCAACACTACGAGCGACTTGGAACGTACACATCACCGGGGAAAGAAAAGCTAGACGTTCTTATTGTTCATCTCACAAAAGAATCAAAGCTAGAACGTGCTCGCACCGCCATCCGGAACTTCGTAGCAGATCATCTGAAAACGCGTGACGAAAAAGAGGCTTCTCTGGTGGCGTTTGTCTCCCCGACGGAACAACAGTGGCGGTTCTCCTACGTGAAAATGGATTATGCGACCGTAAGAGAAGAGTCGGGTAAGGTCGGTGTAGAGACTCGTCTGACACCTGCTCGTCGTTTCTCCTACCTCGTGGGTGAGGGTGAAAGCTCTCACACGGCACAATCTCGTTTTCTCACCCTTCTTGAGGACACCGAGACCGACCCCGCCCTTGCAGATATTGAGGAGGCATTCAGTGTTGAATCTGTTACAAAAGAATTCTTCACAAAGTATGCCGAGTTGTTCGAACAGATCAACAAAGCGCTTGCAAAATTGGTCGAGAAGGAAAAAGCTATTCGTGAGGAATTCAAATCAAAGGATGTCAATACGGTTGACTTCGCCAAGAAATTGATGGGACAGATCGTGTTCCTATACTTTCTCCAAAAGAAAGGGTGGCTTGGCGTTGAGAAGGGCAAAGAATGGGGAACCGGACCGCGTGATTTTCTCAGGAAGCTCTGCAAGGGGGAGTACGGGAAGTACGATAATTTTTTTAATGACATTCTTGAACCGCTTTTTTACGATACGCTTGCTACAGACCGTGGGCACGAGGCGTGGGATGGTCGCTTTAAATGCCGGATACCATTCTTGAATGGCGGACTATTTGAGCCACTCGCCGACTATGATTGGGGCAGGACTGATATCCTTCTAGCGAACAAATTTTTCACTAACAACGATTTCATTGAAGAGGGCGTGGCAGGCACGGGTGTTCTTGATGTCTTTGACCGGTACAACTTCACGGTGAACGAAGCTGAGCCGCTCGAAAAAGAAGTCGCAATCGATCCCGAGATGCTCGGGAAAGTGTTTGAGAATCTCATTGAGGAAAACAGGCGGAAGGGACTTGGAACATATTACACTCCCCGTGAGATTGTTCACTATATGTGCCAAGAAAGCCTAATTGACTACCTTGAAACCAGCGTGAACAGAGTTATCTTCAAAAGGTGTGTAAATATTTGATTGCTACCTCCGGGTAGAAAT
>CAYPFY010000009.1:0-142702 GCA_964410105.1 uncultured Chlorobiaceae bacterium | reverse complement strand
GATTAGAGAATAATCCAAAAAGGCCAAAAACGGCAACCGTTATTTGGACGCTTACGAGGAGGGGCGGTTGACTTTGGTCGGCAGGAATACTAATTTTACTTGGTTCGCAACATTCACTATGCGGGTTGCGTACTACTCACGTGCAGGGACATGAAAAGATTTAGAGACATATCAACCATCGGGCTCCTCCTGGCTCTCATCGTTTCGCAGTCAGGCTGGTCGACTGACGTCAGATACTGTTTGCGGGATCTCATGAATGGTTCACCTTGCTCGGGGTCGATGATGGAAGCCTGTCAGAATCAGGCTCCATCGGGGGAGGTATCGTTCACACTGCACGCGCGATGTTGTGCATCCCGTCATATCGAGGCGAGCACTTCCGTCGGCGCGCAGCTAAAGAGCGACCAGTCGGTTGAATTCATCTCCATTCCGCTCACGGCTGCTGTCACGTGCCAACCCGACAGGGAACTCTCGACGACCCGGATCTTACTGGAAGGGCACTCTCCCCCGCTCGTCCGGATGATCGTCTCCACCTCAGTCCTCCTGATTTAAGCCCCTCTCCCGGTTAACCTGAAGGCTCGCGTCACCGAGCCGTAATTCATTTTTTCCAGTTCAAACGATCGCATTCATTGCGACTTTTTGAAATTTGAGGACTTTATGTCAGCAACTGTTCGCACCACGGGAATTCCGGGGCGCATTCCCGGTCCCCCCGGCGGTTTTTGCAAAATCTTAACCATCGCCCTTGTCCTATCTCCATTGATAGACGTGCGGGCCCAGGTTGACACCCTCACGTTACCGGAACCGTTCGACCTTCAGTTTCTCGTCGCCGAGGCTTTGATGAACAACCCTGATCTCCAGGCAGCCAGGGCGCAGATGGACGTCATGGAGGCCCGGGTTCCTCAGGCCCGGGCATTCGACGACCCGCAGATCAGGTACATGAGGGAGGACTGGAGCGACGGGGTTTACACGAACATTGAGCTATCGCAGGCGGTGCGTTTCCCCACGAAGCTCGCCGCGCAGGGGGCTCTGGCGGAGATCCAGGCGGCTCACGCCCATCATGACCATCTGGAAAAAATTAACGAGGTCGTGGCCCGATTGAAAAAAGCATTCTTCGAACTGTGGTTCGTGCAGCAAAACCTTGTACTCCTTCGGGATAACGAGCGTCTTCTCGGGCAATTCTCCGTCATCGCTCAGACGAGATACAGAGTAGGGGACGCGGCGCAGCAGGACGTCCTGAAGGCTGACGTCGAGATCAGGAAACTGACGAACGACAAGATCTCATTCCGCCAGCGGGAGTCAAGCACAAGGGCGATGATCATGGCGCTCCTCAACCGTCAGGAAAAGGACACTCTTGGGATTGCCGTCATACCGGAGGAAATTTCCCGGCTGGCTCCCCTCGATTCCCTTTTGCAATTCGCCATGGAAAACCGTTCGATGCTGCAGCATGATTCTTTGAGCATTGACGAGAACCGAGCGGCTCTTTCCCTGGCAAAGCAGGAATTTCTGCCCGACGTCAACCTCAGTCTCGAACGGGCGTTCATACCCACGACCGGCTTCCAGGGGTGGAGATTTCGGGTAGGGTTGACGCTTCCGTTCGCGCCTTGGTCTCTCGGGAAAGCTAACGGGCGCGTGGATGAGGCGAACGCCGCGATCATGAGGGCTGAGGCCGCCTACAGCTCATCACGCGCCATGGTCAGATCGTCGGTCAAGGATCTTTATTACAAGGCGGAGTCAGGCAGAAGGCAGCTCGATGGGTATCGCGGTTCAATCCTCCCGCGGGCCCGTCAGGCGCTTGAGGCGGGTGAGGCGACTTACCGGGCGGGCAAGGGGGATTTCCTCGTCCTCATCGATTCGTACCGGACTCTCATCGATCTGACGAAAGACTATTTCATGGCCCGTCTGAGTTATGAGCAGACCCTGGCGGATCTGGAGCAAACCATAGGGACGCATAATATACTGGCGCCCCAATAACGGAGAGTTTTATGAAAAAGTTCATTGCAATTGCCGGCACTATACTGATCGTAGCGGTTGCCGGGGTCATACTGTACAAAAGCCCGGCCGATCGGAATCAGAAAATCCTTTACTGGACGGATCCCATGATGCCGGGGTACAGGAGCGACAAGCCCGGAAAATCGCCGATGGGGATGGAGCTTGTCCCGGTCTACGAGGGAAGCGCCGATACATCGGAGATCGAGTACTACACATGCGCGATGCATCCGCAGATCCGGAAGGACAAGCCTGGCAACTGCCCCATATGCTCGATGAAGCTTATCCCCGTGAGGAAGGGCTCACCGAACACCGGCCGGATTTTTGTCAGTCCCGAGAAGCAGCAGCTGATCGGGGTGAAAACCGAGGCGGTGGAGTTTCGCCCCCTTGCAGCTACCATACGCGCGGTAGGGCGGGTTGACTATGCCGAGCCAAGGATCGCGCTTGTGACCCTTCGTACCGGCGGCTGGATCCATGACCTCTTCGTCGATTTCATCGGAAAACATGTCACAAAAGGAGAGCCGCTTTTCACAGTGTACAGCCCCGAGCTCGTGAGCGCCGAGCAGGAGTATCTCCTCGCCCGCAGTGGCGTGCAGGAATCGAGCTGGACTGCCGCGCAGGATTCGTCGCTTCTGAAAATTTCACGGGAAAGGCTCCGGCTCTGGCAACTCGGCGATCAGGAAGTGGAAAAACTCGAACAAACCGGCGAGCCGATGACATATGTCACGATCCGTTCGCCGATCTCGGGTTACGTGACTGAAAAAACCGCGCTGAAGGGTATGAGGATCGAGCCCGGGGCTGCCCTTTACAAAATCGCCGATCTCTCGACGGTCTGGGTCTACGCGGATGTGTATGAATACGAGCTCCCGTTCGTGAAAGTGGGGCAGCAGGCGGACATCGAGTTCCCCTACGGAGGCACCAAACTTTCGGGAAAAATCATCTACATATTGCCCTTCCTCGACCCTGCCACGCGGGCGCAGCGAGTCAGGCTGGAGTTTCCGAACCCCGGGAATTCAGTCAAACCGGACATGTTTGTCACGGTCAGAATCAGGACCAATCTCGGAAAAAGGCTTTCGGTCCCGCGGGAGGCCGTTCTGAACACCGGCACCCGGAAGTACGTTTTCGTCGATCGCGGGGGCGGTTACTTCGAGCCGCGGTCCGTGAGCGTTTCCGGAGAGACGGACGAGTTTTTTTCCCTCTCCGGCGGAGTGAAGGAAGGAGAGCGGGTCGTCACGGCGGCGAATTTCCTCCTTGATTCGGAGAGCCGTCTCATGGGGGTTTTCGATCAGATGGATTCGGTGAGGACGCCATGATCAACAAACTGATTGAGTACAGCGCGGCGCATCGCGGCCTGGTCATTACGGTTGTCCTGACCCTTGTGCTGCTCGGAGTCTGGGCGATGGGCCATATGCCCCTGGACGCCATCCCCGACCTTTCCGACCCGCAGGTAATAATTTACACGGAATGGCCCGGGCGCAGCCCGGACATAGTGGAGGCTCAGATCACATATCCGATCGTTTCGTCGATGCTCGCAGCGCCTCATGTGAGCGTCGTGCGGGGGGTTTCGGATTACGGGTTCTCGTACGTCACGGTGATCTTCGACGAGGGAACCGATATCTACTGGGGGCGGAGCCGGGTCCTGGAGTACATGAGCAAGCTTGCGGGAAAGCTCCCCGAAGGGGTGACTCCTTCCCTGGGGCCTGATGCGACAGGGGTCGGGTGGGCGTTTGAATATGCCATCACCGACAAAACGGGGAAACATAATCTTGCCGAGCTCCGGTCGTTCAACGATTGGTTCATGCGGTACTGGCTCTCGAGCGTGCCGGGGGTTGCCGAAGTGGCGCCCATCGGGGGATTTGTGAAGCAGTACCAGGTGAATGTCGACCCGGCGAAACTGCTGGCCTACAAAGTCCCGCTCAACAAGGTCATCGACGTCATCCGCGGCAGCAACAATGAGGTGGGGGGCCGCGTGGTGGAATTCAGCGGGAAAGAATACGTCGTACGGGGGCGGGGATATGTCTCTTCCCTGCGCGACATCGAAAACCTCGCCGTGGGATCGGACGGGATGGGGACGCCGGTGCTCGTAAAAAACATCGCCTCTGTCGAGTTGGGCCCCGACATGAGGCGGGGCATATCGGAACTCAACGGCGAGGGGGAGGTCACAGGCGGGATCGTCGTCGTCCGGTTCGGGCAAAACGTCATGGATGTGATCAACCGGGTCAAGGAGAAACTTTCCGAAACGAAATCGTCGCTTCCGGAGGGGGTCGAGGTCGTGACGACATACGACCGTTCGGACCTCATCCGTCGCTCCATCGACACTCTCACGAGAACGCTCATCGAGGAGCTCATCATCGTGAGCATCGTGATCCTCATATTCCTGTGGCATTTCCCGAGCGCCATCATTCCGATCCTCACGATTCCGATCGCCGTGATTTTGTCATTCATCCCGATGTATGCCACGGGAGCGACGGCGAACATCATGTCGCTCGGGGGGATAGCGATTGCGATCGGGGCGATGGTGGACGCGGCAATCGTCGTCGTCGAACAGACACACAAGAAGCTCGAGCAGTGGGAATCGGAAGGGCGTCCCGGGAACGCCCTGAGGGTCATCGTCGATGCGGTGAAGGAGGTCGGGGGGCCAAGTTTCTTCTCGCTGCTGGTCATCGCGGTCTCGTTCCTTCCCATCTTCGCCCTTCAGTATCAGGAGGGGCGGCTCTTCAAGCCGCTCGCCTTCACGAAAAACTTTTCCATGGCCATTGCGGCCTTCCTGGCCATCACGCTCGATCCGGCCGTACGGGTCTTACTCATGAGGACGGAGAGGTTTACCTTCCGGCCGCTCTTTGTCAGCCGGATAGCCAACGCACTGCTCGTGGGAAAAATCCACAGCGAGGAAACTCATCCGGTCAGCCGGCCTTTGATGCGCGTCTATCGTCCCATTGTGGAATTCGTGCTCGATCACAAGTGGCTCGTCATCTCGCTGGCGACTGCGGCCGTCCTGGCGACGGTGCCCGTCTTTTACAATCTCGGGTCGGAGTTCATGCCGCCGTTGAACGAGGGGACGATCCTCTACATGCCGATAACTCTTCCGGGGATATCGGTGACGGAGGCGGGCAAGTACCTTGAGCTGCAGGACAGGCTCATCAAGCAGTTTCCCGAAGTTTCCTCGGTCTTCGGAAAAATCGGAAAGGCGGAGACCGCCACAGATCCCGCCCCGTTGAGCATGGTGGAAACGACCGTGATGCTGAAGCCCGAAGGGGAATGGCGGACGATACGCCGGGAACGGTGGTACTCGTCATGGGCCCCGGAATTCTTGAAAAAACCCCTGCGGATGGTCTGGCCTGAGGAGAGGCGCATGACGTGGGACGAGCTCGTCGCGGAGATGGATCGCGCCGTTCAGATCCCGGCATTTGCGAACGCGTGGCTCTTTCCCATACGAACCCGGATCGACATGATCACGACCGGCGTGAGGACGCCTGTCGGCATCAAAGTATTGGGCGAGGACCTCGGACAGATTGAAAAAATCGGGGTTGAGCTTGAGAAAACTCTACAGTCGGTTGAGGGGACGCGGAGCGCGTTCTTCGAGAGGGTGACGGGCGGCTACTATCTCGACTTTCAGGTAAGACGGGAAGAAGCGGCCCGTTACGAACTGAGCATAAACGACGTCAACGACATCATCGAGACGGCGATAGGGGGAAAAACCATATCGACGACGATCGAGGGGCGGGAGCGTTATCCGATCAGCGTCCGTTACGCCCGGGAACTGAGGGACGACGTTGCGAAACTGAGCCGTGTCCTCGTGCCCACTCCGGCCGGGGCGCAGGTCCCGCTGGCGCAGCTGGCCGACATCGAAATCCACACCGGTCCGCCGATGATAAATGATGAGGAGGGATTCAAGGCCGGGCGGGTTTATGTCGACGTTTCGGGGCGGGATCTGGGGAGTTACGTTGAGGAGGCGAAACGGGTCGTCGGAGAGAGAATAAGACTCCCGGCGGGATATAGCCTCATCTGGAGCGGCCAGTATGAGTATCTGCAAAGAGTCGTCGAGCGTCTCTGGCTCGTCGTGCCGATAACACTTTTTCTGGTCTTTCTGCTCCTTTATGCTAACACGAAATCGATCGCAAAGACGCTCATCATACTCATCGCGGTCCCTTTTTCAGCGATAGGTGCCATATGGTTCCTCGCCATCCTCGGATACAACCTCAGCATTGCGGTATGGGTGGGTCTTATCGCCCTACTAGGGGTGGATGCGGAGACGGGGGTCTTCATGCTCCTCTACCTCGACCTGGCGTACACCGACTTCAGGGCGAGGGGCAAAATGAAATCTTTGTCCGATCTCAAGAGGGCGATAGAGCATGGGGCTGTGAGAAGGCTTCGACCGAAGGTCATGACCGTAGGGGTCATGTTCATGGGCCTGGTGCCGATCATGTGGTCGAGCGGTGCGGGGTCGGACGTCATGCGCCGTATTGCGGCCCCGATGATCGGAGGGATCTTTACGTCCTTTATACTCGAACTGCTCGTCTACCCGGCCATTTACGAGATCTGGCGCGGCCACGAGCTGAAAA
This sequence comes from uncultured Chlorobiaceae bacterium, assembly GCA_964410105.1. GTDB lineage: Bacteria > Bacteroidota > Ignavibacteria > UBA10030 > SZUA-254 > CAYPFY01. Next base: position 136,157 of record CAYPFY010000009.1, on the reverse strand, counting down.
AGGAGCTCCAGGGTTCTTCGGCAAATGTCGGGGGGTGAGCGCTCGCTTTCTCACCTACCTGATCCATTGTGCCGGACCGTCAGAGTACGTGTACTCTCAGGGAAAAGCCCTGTTGAGTCCGATGTTCTTGAGGAGCTCTGTGAAGCGGGGATCGTCTCTGAATCGATCCCATTCAAAATCCAGCTTTAGACTGCTGAGCCACCCGGTGTGGTCGCTGTAATCCTTCTGAAGCCATTGAAAGACTTTTTGCCGGTCACCGAGTCCTGCGTAGCCTTTTGCGACAAGATACGCTGCGCACGCATGGCGATCGTAAAGGGCTTCCATCTCACGAGCCACAGCGAGGGCTTCTTCTGATTTCCCGGTCTGTGCCAGGCAGAATGCAAGCTCCGAGAGAGGCTCCGGCGCTCTTTGCGAAATCTCCACTGCCTTAAGCGCATCGGGTAATCCCCTTTCGGGGTTCCCGTGGTGCAGGAACATCCTCGCCCGCTGATAATATGCGGGGATAAAGTTTGGATCGAGATCAATGACTTTTTGGTAATACTGCAGCGCAGATGCTGTGTCTTTCTTTGCGAGATCGAACGCGATGGCAACATTGAGGAGTATTATGGGGGAGAGCGGATCGAGGTCGAGAGCCTGGTGTATGTAGGCAAACGATTCATCGAGCCTGACCTCGCGGGCAAGCAGCAGCCCGTACCAATGATAGGCCGTTGGATACTTAGGGCTGAGGGCAATGGAAGTCTTGAATTCCCTTTCCGCGCCATCCCAATCCCAATAATCCATCCTGGCCATAGCGAGGGAGGCGTGAGCTTCCCCGAGCGATTTGTCGAGTTCGAGAGCCTTCCGGGCGGCCTCCTCTGCCTTCGGGAAAACCTCGCGGCCGGGGATGGCGCTGTATTGTTCCATGATCAGGTAACAATCGGCGAGGCCGGCATAGGCGAGTGCGTAGTTCGGATCCACTGCGATAGCCTGCCGGAAATAATCGGCCGCTTGCACGAGTTCAGGACCCCTGCGCCTGTTCCAGTAAAACCTCCCCTGCAGATAAAGTTTATAGGCGTCGGGATTCTCGGTCGAACGTTTGGCGAGGCCGATCTTGGCCTCTCCGGATAGAGTCAGCTGAAGTTTTCTCGTCACCTCGCGGACGATCTCCTCCTGCAGCGGAATCACCTCGCTCGCCTTTCGGTGGTACTGTTCCCCCCAGATTTGGGATTGATTCTGGACGTCGACCAGATCGAGCTGGACGCTCAGATCATCACCCCGCTGGACCACCCGCCCTGAGAGGACGGCAGCGACGTGCAGGGTTTTTCCGACATCCAGAGGATCGATATCCTTGCCTTTGAAGCGGAAAACGGTGCTGCGGGGAACGACCCTCAGTTCAGGAATCGACGTCAGATTATTGATGAGGCTCTCGGTCATACCATCGCTCAGATACTCGGTGTTGGGATCCGCGCTGACATTCACGAAGGGGAGAACGGCCAGGGAGTCGAGAGTTTTCGATGATTTCAAGAACAGGAAGTAACCGGGGATGGCCAGGACCGCCGCAATAAGAGCATAGATCCAGGGCGATTTCACCCGGCGGGGCACGACTGTTTTTGTTTGGTCCGGCACGGGGCCGGCCTTTTCCCTTTCCGGCTTGACGGGAGGCGCGACGTCGATTGAAGTCCTGGAAATTCTTGAGGACTGCTTTTGAATCCTGCGAAGCTCGCTCGCCATGTCGTCGACGTGCTGATAGCGGTCTTCCGGATCTTTCTCGATCGCCCGCTTCACAATCCGGTCCAGATCGGGGGAAACATCTCCCTTGATTTTCAGGAGTGAATCGGGCTCTTCGTTCAGGATGGAATACATCATCGCAGCGTCATGTTCCCCGCGGAAGGGGGTTTTCCCCGTTATCATCTCGAAAAGAAGAATTCCGAAGGAAAAAATGTCAGACCTCGCATCGACCTCGCCGCCGCGAATCTGCTCCGGGGCCATATAGGCCAGCGTGCCGATGGTGCTGGAGGTCCGCGTAAGTTTAAGCGAACCCTTGAGTTTCGCGAGTCCGAAATCCGTCACTTTGATCTGATTCTTCGCGCCGATCATGACATTGTCGGATTTTATGTCGCGGTGGACGATCCCCTTCGAATGCGCCTCGGCGAGGGCATCTCCGATCTGGACGGCATAATTCAGATACACCGAGGGATTCTCGACGGGCAACTTTTTCCGGAGAGTCATACCATCGACGAACTCCATATCGATAAACTGCCGGCCCTCGAACTCTTCGATGGCGTGAATCGTACAGATGTTGGGGTGGTTCAGCGTGGCTGCGGCCTGGGCTTCTTGGAGGAATCGCGCCCTTTCTTCCTCGGTGGACGTCAGATGCTGAGGCAGGAATTTTAAGGCAACGATGCGCCTGAGCTTGGTGTCTTCGGCCTTATACACCACTCCCATGCCGCCCTCACCAAGCTTTTCGAGAATCTTATAATGCGAAACAGTCTGACCGATCATCGGCGCTCAAAATACCAATAATTCCGGTCATTCTCAACGCCGAACTCCCTCGCTCAGCATGGAGGCGGCTTTGACCTATGAAATAGCGAGAGAATTGATGCGCCGGGGTGTGTTAATTCGGCTGTCTGCCGGCGCGTGCCGATGGGAGGAAAAGTCCGTGGAGGGTCTGACAGAGTTCCCTGGCCGTGCTCGGCCGAAGACTGTTTAGAGATTCAGTATCGGCCTTGTGAGCGGCTCCGCCCCGTGGGTCCGGACATCCAGTTACGAAACTTATACCAGAACCAGATGAGAGCTCTGAAAATGAGCAGCGCGGCTACCGCTGCGAGAAACCAGTAGAATATTGTGACAATTGGCATAAGACTCCCCTAATAAGTTAGGCACAGAATTAGCGTGAATCAAGGCGCGATGGTGAAAGGAATGACGGATATCACGCAACCCATACCTGCCGGCTATCGGCTTATCTCGAAAAGCATGAATACACGAAGATATTGATAGGATTCAGAATTCCTCCCCTTCCATAAAATCCTGTCAGCAGACTGCTTCTAAAAGAATGAAACTTGTCTGAGAAGTACCCGTATACTGACTTGCAGTCATCAAATAAATATTAATATATTTTTTTGATAAAACACTTGACATTGACTTTCAGTCTCACTATATTCCAGTACAATTAATGACTCCCGGCCATTATTGTCGAAAGGCATAGAAAATGGGCATTTCCGAGCGAAAAGAGAGGGAAAAGGAGCAAAGGCGTGAGGCAATCATCGATTCAGCAGAGAAGGTGTTCTTCAAGAAGGGCTTTTCTGCGGCTACCATGGATGAGGTGGCCGAGCTGGCCGAACTAAGCAAGGGCACGCTCTACCTCTATTTCAAGAGCAAGGAAGATCTGCTCCTTGCCGTCCACATTCGGGGGGAGGAGCTCATGTACCAGATGTTTCGGGAAGCCACGACGACCGGGGAACCGATACTGAAGCTCATCACCAACCTCGGGGCCGCGTACTATGCTTTCTTCAGGATGCACCGGGATTATTTCCGGACCTTTCAATTTCTCAACAATCCCCAGTTTCACAAGGAGGCCTCCCAGGAAATGGTTGAGGCCTGCAGGCAGCGGGGCCAGAAGGTCTGGCAGGTCGTCGTGGAGCTGATCAAGCGGGCCATTGACGAAAAGGTGTTCGCTTCCGACATCAACCCGCTGCAGGCCGCGATCATCCTCTGGTCCAATGGAAATGCGCTGATGCAGCAGATGGATCAGGGGGGTGACTACTGGACGGAATACATGCACGTGGACCTGGAGGAAACGATGCGAAAGGCTTACCGCTACATAATTGAAGGTATGATGAAGCCGGAGTTGAGGGCAAAAGCGGATGTGCTTCTCGATTTGTCCGGCATTAAATCCTGAAGGTCCTGGGGATTACCAATGGAGCAAAGAGTCATGAAGCTAACCGTCGTCTTACTCATCGCCGTCACCATCTCGCACGCACAGGAAATTCTCACACTGGAGAAGGCGATAGATCTCGCCATCGAGCAGAACCATACGATCCTAGCCGGGCGTCACGATCGCGAATCGGCTGCCTGGGGACTCAAAAATTCTTATTCCAATTTCCTTCCGAAGGTGGAGATATCTGGCGGGCTGACTCGTATCGACCCGGAGACCGAAGCCCGCGCCAACGCGTCCCTGGAATTCATACGAACGTCGGCAGATTTTCTTGGAATCCCCCGCCCGGCGCTCGCCGACCTCAGACCTTTTGCCTATCGGGACACATACTCAACGGACATCACCGTAGTTCAACCCATCTATAACGGCGGCGCGGAAATCGCGGGCCTGAGCGCTGCCAGCGTGCTGGAAGAACGGAGCCAGTATTCCCTCGACGATGCGGAGCAGGCGGTCATCTCCGATGTAAAAATCGCATACTATAATGTGCTCAAGGCCGGGGCCCTTTTGAATCTTTCGACGGAGTCAGCCGCGCGAACCAGGCGGTGGCTCGAGATGACGGAACGTCGTGCGAACCTTGGGGAACGCACGAACACGGATGTCCTCCGGTTCAGGGTCCAGCTCGCCTCCGAGGAAGGGAACATCGTCAATGCGGAAAACGGACTGGAGATGGCGCGCACCCGCCTCAACGAACTCACTGGCGAAGACCTTCATAAAACATACAAGCTCGAGGAGAAGATATCACTTGATTCGGCATCAGCCACAAAGGGCGCGGCTCCGCCGGTGCAGTTTGCCTCCCTCGACCCCTCGGTTGCCGGGGTCACCGACGATACATTCCTCGGCAAACACCCCTCGATGAAGGTGATGGACGCGAACGTACGCCTTGCCGAAGCGGGGGTGAGCCAGGCATGGACCCGCTTCCGGCCCCGGGTCAACCTCGCATTTCAGTACGGGTGGGAAAAGAACAATACTCTCGCGCTGGACGGGATAAGACCCTGGGCCCTTGCGTTCAGCGTCAGCTGGCCGATCTTCAACAGTTTTGGGGATTATGCGAACCTGCAGAGAGCGGAGGCCGAGGCAGGAAAGGCGCGGGAACAGGGCGAAAGCTTCCGCCGGGGGCTCCTGGTACAGGCAACCAACGCCGAACTGGCCGTGAGGTCAGCGCGCAAGCGCATCGAGATCGCGGCGGCCGGTGTACGCGAGGCTGAAGATGTGTTGAATTCCGTCGTCCGGCGCTACGAATTAGGCGCGGCGTCGAACGTGGACTTGATCGATGTGCAAACCGCCTTCACATCGGCCAAGACAAACTATATCGCGGCGGTCTATGACAGGTCCATTACCGAGGTTCAGCTCGCCCGTGCAACCGGCGTCATCGGGCGATAGAGAACTCAGGCGCACTAAATCGAGGTCACTATGAAAGCGAAGATTATAGGGGGAACCATCACCCTGGCAATTCTGGCCATACTCGTCATCCGTCTGGTCATGGCATCCAGCATCCAGGACAAACAGACGGCCGTCGCCCCGGTGGCGGTTGAAGTGGAAAAAGTCCTTCGATCGGCTCTTCTCGAGCGGGTGAGGGGAGTCGGTACGGTCCTTGCCGTGAAGGATGTGAAAGTCTCCTCCGAGACCGCGGGGCGGGTGATGAAGGTTGCGGTTGAGGTGGGCGATTATGTGGAGCAGGGTCAGCTGCTTGCCCAGATTGATGATGAGCTCAAGATCGCCGCCGTTGACCAGGCGAGGGCGCAAGCCATCGCCTCGGAGAGTTTTGCGAAGAAGGCGCTGCGGGATGCAGAACGGGCGGACAGTCTGTACGTGACCAAGGATGTCTCCGATGCCGAACGGGAGGCTTACCGGTCGGCCGCCCGCTCGGCGGAAGCTCAGCGCCAATCAGCGATTGCGGGGTATAAAGTTGCAGAACGACAGCTCGAGGACACCCGGATAAAATCCCCGATTTCGGGATATGTCGCGTCGAAGCATATCGAACGTGGAGAGCTCGTCGATCATGGCAAGGAGGTCGCCAATATCGTCGACCTGAGCAGTGTAAAAATACGATTGAGCACGCCCGAGGAGGATATTTCAAAACTCCGGCTGGGACAGAGGGCCGCGATCACGGTGGACGCCCATCCTGGTGATACGCTCACAGGCGAAGTGTACAGCATCGGGTCAAAGGCCGAGTCCCCCACGGGTCACACGTATCCCGTCGACGTGCTCCTCAGAAACCGCGGGGTTCTCAAGTCCGGCATGTTTGCGCGGGTTGAAATCGAGGCGGGCGGGGCCGGAGATGCGCTCACGGTATCCAAGCAGGCCCTCCTCAATGAAGATACAAACCCGCTTGTATACGTGGCCGACGGCCGCCTGGCGAAGGCGACCCCGGTGAAACTCGGGATCAAGTCGGGAAACCGGGTACAGATCCTTGCAGGACTTTCACAGAGCGCCCTGGTGGTATCGTTCGGGCAGAACAAGCTGAAGGACGGCTCGCCGATACTTTATCATGAGTAGGAAAAAAGTGGATCCCGTCACGATATCATCGGCAATCCCTCGAAATTCCGAGGCAGAGCCGAATCAAAGGAACCTTTCATGACTTTAACCGAAGTTGCGATCAAGCGCCCGGCGTTCATCACGATGGTATTCGTTGCCCTTGCCGTGCTGGGCATTTTTGGTTATTCGCGGATGGGAGTCGACCTTCTTCCCAAGATGGACTGGCCGGTCGTCTCTGTCATCACCGTCTATCCCGGCGCGGGGCCGAAGGAGATCGAGTCTCTCGTATCAAAGCCGATCGAGGAAGCCGTGAGCGGCGTGAGCAATCTCGACAACGTCAGATCATATTCATACGAGGGGGTCTCGGTAGTCCTGGCGCAATTCGGGTTCTCGTCGAACGTCGATGAAGTGACCAATGAAGTTCAGCGAAAGGTCGATCAGGCCAGAAGCAAGCTTCCAAAAGAGGCGGAATCGCCGAAAATATCAAAGTCTGACCTCAACGCCTTTCCGATTCTCCGCGTCTCCCTGACCGGTCAACTGGGTCCGCGTGAACTTTACCAGTTTGCGAAGGACAGGGTAAAGAACGATCTCGAGCAGGTCGAAGGGGTGTCGGCCGTGACGATCGTCGGGGGGCAGGAGCGTGAAATCCGGATCGAAGTTGACAACGAAAAGCTCGAATCATACGGGATATCGATCCTTCAGGTTTCCCAGGCGCTGGCAAGCGAGAACCTTGATTTCCCGACCGGGAGGGTTGACGAGAGAATCAATCAGTACATCGTCCGGCTGGCTGGAAAGTTCAAAAGCCTCGATGAAATCCGCGGCATGGTCGTCGCATCGACGCCAGCGGGGATAGTCTATCTCAAAGACATCGCCCGGGTCATGGATACTTTCAAGGAGAACTCGACGCTGAGCCGTTTGAACGGAGAAAACGCGATAGCCCTTCTGATCCAGAAGCAATCGGACGCGAATTCCGTTAAAACGAGCGACCGCCTTCAGGCGAAGATGAAGGAGCTCGAAACGGCGAATGGAAACAGGATAAAATTCACCGTCGCGCAGGACGTCACGGATTTCACGCGCCATTCGATTTCAGAGGTGGAGAGGGATCTGATGCTGGCCGTCCTCATGGTCGCCCTCATCCTCTTCCTGTTCTTGAACAGCGCCAGGAATTCCCTCATCGTACTTTTGTCCATACCGACGTCGCTCGTCACAACCTTCTTCTTCATGTATCTTTTCGGCTACACACTCAACCTGATGTCGTTGATGGCCCTTGCCCTCGTGATCGGCATACTGGTCGACGACTCGATCGTCGTCCTCGAGAACATCCACAGGCACCTCGAGAAGGGAGAAAACCCGGTAGCAGCGGCGATCAAGGGCCGTAGCGAGATCGGGTTCGCCGCCATTGCCATCACGCTCGTGGACGTCGTCGTTTTTCTTCCGATCTCCTTGGTCGGCGGGGTCGTCGGAAGGATTTTTGGAGAATTCGGCATCACCGTCGTCGTCTCGACCCTACTTTCGCTTTTTGTGTCTTTCACACTCACCCCGATGCTTTCGTCAAAATGGTCGCGGCTCGTCGAGCGCGCAAATGATTCCTGGCTGAACAGGTTCGTCAATGAGTTTGAAAAATTCCAGGAAAGGCTAGGACAGTCTTACCGGCGGGTGCTCGCGTGGGCGCTCGATCACAGGAAAACCATCCTTATCGGAAGCGGCGTGCTCCTGATTATGAGTTTTGCCCTTCTGCCGCTGGGACTGGTAGGGACTGAATTCATGACGGAATCGGACCGCGGGGAATTCGCAATCAACATCGACATGCCGCTCGGAACTGGGATTGACAAGACCGATCAGGCGATCGGCAAGGTCGAGCAGATCGTCGCATCGATGCCGGAGGTCGAGCGATACCTTTCGACGATTGGAAAGCAGCAGAGCCAGTGGAAAAATGCAGAGCAGTCGAATCTGGGTCAGGTGCAGGTAAAACTCACCGGCAGGCCGCAGAGGAAGAGATCGACGAAGCAGATCATGGCGGCCATCGGGGAGCGGGCGGAAGCCATTCCCGGATTGAAGGTCAATTTTGCGGGCATGAGCATGTGGGGGGCTGCGCAGACATCCCCCGTTCAGATTGAGATCATGGGGAACGACCTCGGCGCGGTGACGAGATTTGCAGAAAAAGTCTCGTCAATTGTTGCGTCCGAAAGAGGGATCGCCGACGTGACCAGCTCGTGGGAGGAGGGAAAGCCGGAAGTCCGTATCGAGGTTGACAGGGAGAAAACAGCTAACATGGGGCTGACGCTGGGAGAGGTCGGTCTCGCCGTGAGAACGGCGCTTGAAGGGGACGTCGTGACGAAGTACAAGGAGGGGGATACGGAGTATGACACACGGGTAGTTCTCGGAAAGGAGAGCCGGATCCGGTCCGAGGATGTCGGGAGGGTTCTCTTAAAGAATCACTACGGTCAGCCGGTCCGGCTGAGCCAGGTCGCCAGCGTCTATTATGGGAAGGGACCCTCAGAGGTTCAGCGCAAGGATCGGGAGCGGCTGGTCACGGTCGCCGCAAATCTCACCGGCACGGTCGCGCTGGGCGAAATCACGGCCTGGGCGCAAAAGCAGATCGACGCTGCGGGAATTCCCGACGGGGTCCGGGTGTTTTACGGCGGAGACGCCGAAAACATGCGCGACATGTTCAGAGACATGATGATCGCCCTGGGGCTTGCAGTATTGTTCGTGTACATGATCATGGTCAGTCTCTTCGAATCGTACGTTCACCCCTTCACCATCATGTTTTCGCTCCCCGTCGCCCTTGTCGGGGCTCTTGGCGCGCTCGCCCTCACCGGGATGACCCTGAGCATGTTCAGCATGATCGGCATCATCATGCTCATGGGGCTTGTAACGAAAAACGCCATCCTCCTTGTCGACTTCACCAACACGCTTCGTGCGAGGGGCGTGCCGATGCGTGACGCATTGCTCGATGCTGGCGCGGCCCGGCTGCGCCCGATCATCATGACCACGGCAACGATGGTTTTCGGGATGACGCCTCTTGCCCTCGCCCTGGGAGCGGGATCTGAGATGCGGCAGAGCATGGCAGTTGTCATCATTGCCGGGCTGACGAGCTCGACGCTCCTCAGCCTCGTGCTCGTCCCGGTCGTCTATACGATTGTTGACGGATTCAATGCAAGCCTGCCGGCATTATTCAGGCGCGTCTCATGGGCGCGGTTGCTTCCTTTCAAGTCATCCGTTGACCTCGCCCGGACAGCCCAGCCTGGGCCGGTCGCCTGACGGATCCCCCTCCGGGGCCTGCAATGCCCGGGGCGGGAAGTGGCCCCCCCGTGCTGGGAATCAGCGGATCAAAACCATTTTTTTGATCCCGCGAAAACTCCCGGCCTCCAGTCGGTAGTAATAAACTCCGCTCGGCAAGCCCGACGCATTGACGTCGATCGTCCTATTACCCGCCGGTTGGAATCCATCGACCACGGTCATCACCTGTTGTCCGAGATTGTTGAAGATTTTCAGGCTTACACGCGAATCAGCCTGCAGGCTGTAACTGATCCGGGTCGTCGGGTTGAACGGATTTGGATAGTTTTGCTCAAGCGAGAAGGATGTCGGCACATCCACGCGGTTGTTCATCTCAAGGAATATCCTGGAATCCTCCTTCGAGATACTCACACTGCCGTCTTTGTCCATGGGTATTCCTTTCCCGTTCACCACCAGTCTGGCGCCAGGCGCGGCATCCACGATCACCCACGAAATTTTTAATGGAAAGCGGGCACCGGAGATTTTCAGCAAAACTTTCTTGGCCGATATGCCATCGGCAACTTCCGCGATCCGCTGGGACCCGAATCTGACATCAAACATCGATGCCGGCGCCGGCGGAGGCGCCGCGAGATACTCGTCCGGCAGGGGGCTGTCGGGTTGCCGCGCAAAATACACATCCTGCTTTGCGCCCCCCGCATCCTCCACCATGATCCTGTTCATCCGGAGGAGCCACTTCCTGAGCTCTGAGACAACGGACGACGCCGGGACATTGCGACTCCCCGCCAGAATCAGTTTCCCAGGGCCATTGACCTTGACCCAGTAGCCACGCCCGGGGGAGATCGTATCGGCGATAACGTACGCACCGGAATACCCGAAGAAATTCGACGTAATCGTTGTCCCCGCAGGGACGATGCTGGTGGTCAGAATGGGCGATGAGAGGCATCCGACCATATTCCAGCCGCGCGCCACATCGATCGTATCGTTCGTGAATCTGATCCCCGCGATCTTGTTCGTCTGTGCCCCGCTGAACTTCAGCCAGAATCCGATTCCGGGAGAGAGCGAGTCCTGTGGCTTGTACATCCCCTGATAGATGAACGCGTGCGAAACCGATGTGGGATAAACCGCCCCCTTGTGGGCATCGGGGACTGTGAGTGCGAGGCCGAGCAGATTCCAACCATTGGCCATGAGGGTCTTCGACAGGGAATAGCCCGGAACGATCACAATGCCGGGGCCGATCACCTCCCCGCCGACTGGCCCGCCGTTCAGATTTCCATTTGCGGAGAATGTGACGGATTCTGAATCCGTCGTGACGTCACCCGCCAGGACTGTCAACGAATCATTGACGGTGACGGAGCTGGCAAGATGCAGCGATCCTCCCCCCGATTTCTCCAGATTATCGAACACAAAGGGTCCGCGAAGCGATTGCAGGGCCGTCCCGTCAAAACTGACCGTGGATGAGTGGCCTGCGGCAACGACGCCCCCGTTGCTGAAATCTCCACCGAGCGAGAGTACCGTGCCGGGCGATAGGACAAGATGCGTTCCCGGAAGCACGACCACGTCGGCACCCGTGGCCGTTTGGGAGCTTCTTCGACCTGCCGCAATCGGGGACGATTCATGCACACCGGGAGCGATTGTAGCGGTCGGTTTCTTCGAAACTCCTGATTGGAGGCCGGCTGTTTCCGGGCCTTTTCCCGCCTTTCCCGGGGCCGCTCCTTGGAGCGACACAAGCCCTCCGGTGGACCCGAGGAAGAGGAGCGCGCAAATCATTCTGATCATTGTGCTCATGGCTTTTTCTCCCCGTTCACCTGGCAGTCTTTTGAGATGCCTGGGAGAAATGATCCGCGGGCGGCTGGAGCCGGTCGAGCAACGTCTCGATGCGTGCGATCCTCGCCGAGGTTTGAGCCTGCAACTCCTTCAGATCATTGTTGAGAGTTTTTAGCCGACCATTCTCCTCCAGGAGCTCAGCGAGCATTGATTTCAGTTTCTCGAGTTCCTTGGTTCTCTTATCCAGGGTCTTGATCGCGGCGAGGGCGATCCCGGCGGGGTCGATCGTCGAAATCGACTTGTCGTCATTCCCTACATTGAAAAGGCGGCTGAAATCCTGCGCCATGGGGCCTATGTGTTTTACCCCGCTATTTTCCCCCTTGTAATTCCACATCGTGATCGGCAATTGGTCGATTTTCGAGAGCAGGTCGTCTCCATCGACGGGGATAAAATTCTCCTTCTTATTTCTGTCCGACGTATTCGTCCATGTGCCGGACGTCGTGAGATAGGCGCCATTCCCATTGGTACCACTCGTCCCGACCTCAATCGCGTGTCCCGCGGCTGGGTTTACACCGAACCCCCACGCCACAACATTAGCGTTCCCAAAAACCATCATATTGCTCGAGCCGACGATCGCGCCGCTTCCGATAGCCGCCGCATTCGTCAATCCGTCGGTGCTCACATCCGCCATAGAACCCAGTGCGACGAGGTGGTCCCCGGAGAGGTTGCCGGCGAGTGAGCCGTATCCGGCAGCCGTATTGTGAAACCCGGTGAAATTCCAAAAAATCGAGCTATCTCCCTGTGCTGTATTATACCCTCCAGAAGTATTGTGAGTCAGAGATTGGTACCCGGCCGATGTATTCGCCGCTCCCGATAGGTTGAGCTTCAAGGCGTATGCGCCGTCAGCAGTATTCCACGACGCGCCATTCGATTCGAGCGCATCGATGCCAGTCGCAGTGTTGCTGAATCCTGTGGAATTGAAGACCATGGCACCCGAGCCAACGGCGGTATTTCCCCCGCCGGTGGAATTGACATACAGTGCTGAATCCCCTACGGCCGTATTCAGAAGCCCGATCGTGTTCGAACGGAGCGCGCCGAACCCGACGGCTGTATTAACGCCTCCCGTTGAATTCTTTGTGAGGGCCTCAAATCCGACGGCAGTATTCAGAAAGCCCATTGAGTTCGTTGTAAGGGCAGAATATCCCACAGCGGTATTGGCGAGACCGGTTGTATTGGCATAGAGGGCGCTATCTCCCACGGCAGTGCTGAACGACGCGGTATTGAAGCGAAGGGCGTTGTGTCCCACCGCCGTCATGTTGTTACCGGAAATGCCCAAACCAAGCGCGCGGACTCCGACGGCCGTGTTATCATACCCTGTTGCATTCGATGCAAGCGCGCTGCGTCCAGCGGCCGTGTTATTGATGCCCGTGAAGTTGGAGCCAAGGGCAAACATCCCGAATGCGCTGTTATTCGCTCCGGTCGTGTTGGTTGTGAGAGCAGCATAGCCCGACGCGGTATTCTGGACTCCGGTCGTGTTGGCATACAGGGCACTGTCCCCGACCGCGGTGTTAAACGAGGATGAGTTGGAATAGAGGGCGATATGACCCACTGCCGTATTCGAAACCCCCGTCGTGTTGGAAAAGAGGGCATCGACACCACTCGCCGTGTTGTCTGATCCGCTGGAATTTGAGGCGAGGGCATACGTTCCGTCTGCCGTGTTGCTGGAACCCGTTGTATTCCCCCCAAGCGCAAGGAATCCGAGTGCACTGTTGGATGACCCTATGGAATTCCCGGCCAGCGCGGCGGTTCCCATAGCAGTATTGAGGAATCCCGTCGTGTTCCCGTAGAGAGCGCTGTCGCCCGTGGCCGTGTTATACGACGCTGTGGTATTCGAAAAGAGCGCATTTTGTCCCATTGCAGTGTTAAAGCTGCCCGTTGTATTCATCCGGAGGGCCAGATACCCGTATGCGCTGTTGCTCATCGACGTCGTGATCGATGCACCGGCCTCGTATCCCGTCGCCGTATTCTCGATTCCGCTCGACACCGACTGGAGAGCCCGTATACCGACCGCTGTATTATAGTCCGGATCCCCGCACACAAACCACGAAGGAGACAAGGGCGTCCCGGCATTAAAATAGATCCCGCTCAGACCGTCAGTCTGAAAAACCATGAGCCCTGTGGCCGGCAGCAGAATTGAGTTTCGCTGTGTCTGGGTCATGCGAGGGATGAGGACCCCCTTCGTCGTCGAACTCACATCGAGCATTGCGGATGTATCGGCGGCTGAGCCCGAGGCATTAATGCCAACCCCCTGGGAGTGAGCCTGCGTACCCCCGAGGACAAGAATTGCCGCCGTGCTCATCCATAAGGCGAGAGGGACACGCCCGGTCCTGATGCAAAGAACGCATTCACGATTTTTCATGTTAATCTCCATTGAGGATGATAGTGGGATGTGGAAGCCATGTGCTGCCGACGAGGACCCTCCGGGAAGACACCTAGTCAATGAATCCGTTCCCCCTGACATTCGTGCGAATGTCCCAAACGACGGGTCCATTGACGAGCGGGCGATCACAAATGCATAGCGCCCTACCCGCGCCCCCGCGCAAGCTTTGTTAGATCGAGCCGAGGAGGTGCGGGAATGTAGTCCATTAGTAACGGAATGTCAAATCCCCGATTTGCCTATCTCAAATAGAAACTTACGTGAGGCAACCGGATCCCCCCCTCCGACCCCGCAATGTCTCTTGTAGCTCTCTATAAATGTCAATTCCGTCGAATTAGGTATCTACCCCCTCATACTCCCCCTCGCCTGGAGGAAGGAATCCCCGGGCGAGAGGGGATCTCCTCGACGATAACCAACCTTTCCCCCCTCCATTCGTACATCCAGGAGGCCGCTTTCAACTGGCATCATGGCAAACTCAAACCATATGGAGGGTTTATGGAGACAATGTCAGAGCTTCGGGCTGAAGTGAGGGCACTCAGGAACTACTGCGTTGTCCTCACCGTATCTGTGGCTGTCCTGTTTTTCGTCGCCTTTTCCCTACCTGGGAGAGATGTAATCCGAACCAAGGGCATCGTCGTTACGGATCCGGACGGGAGAGACAGGATATTGATCGGCGCTCCGGTCCCGGCTTCAGGGGAGAGAATCCGTTCAAATTTGGGAAAAGCAAAAAACGCGTGGGGCAATCGATATCCCTCGTTCGACTGGTACAAAAATCTTGAGAACGGAACGAACGGAATGATCATTCTGGATGAACGGGGCTTTGACAGAATCGCCATCGGAGATCCGACTCCTGACCCGAACATTGGCAGGCGCATCTCCCCTTCCGTGGGCATGGTCATCAACGACGGCGAAGGTTTTGAGCGGTCCGGCTGGGGATTTTTTCCTGATAAAAACAGGGTCGTTCTCGGGCTCGATTCTCCGGACGGAACAGAGGGGGTCGTCCTCAGCGTTCTCGAAGACAGGAGCACGGGGATGAGCGTAACAGGGGGTGCGAATCAGATCTTTCTGGGCAGTTCGCCTCCTCAAGGGATTTTGACGGAGATGACCGAACCATTCAATGGTCTGCTGATTCGCGACAGCGCGGGGACAAAATATTCATTCAACACTCTTGCTCCGAAATAGCCCTTACCGACTCATGCAGACGGGGGAGGGTTACCGCCCGCTAATTCCCGAGCGATCGCAATCGGGGACCGGGATTCACGCAGGCACTCTAGGATGGTTCCTGTGGAGGGAGGGAGAATCTGAATATGCCATGGCCCCGAGAGTGTGTGAGGAAGGTCAGCCATTTCAAAATCGTCCCGCGAAGCACTCAGCTGACTGCATTCACGACGGCGTCAGCAGAAACTGCCGAAACCGGGCCTCTTTGAAGAGAATATCCGGGAAAGTGGGCCCTGCAGGACTCGAACCTGCGACCAGCTGATTATGAGTCAGCTGCTCTAACCAACTGAGCTAAGGGCCCGAATACCGTTCGAATGCGGAGAAAATATACCTCTTTCACATAATAATTCAAAAATTGTGCGTAAATAAATAATATCCGTTGACTGAGTGCGAACAAATGGCTATATTTAGTTGTTGGTGCGCACCTGCGTACAGGTCCACTTTCTTGCCAGTGCCGTGCACGTCGAGGGTGCAGGGAAAATGGCGCATCTCGGCTAATTCACTAAACCTCATCACTTTTAGCGAGTGCATGCATGGCTAGAACAAAATACTCCGAAAGGTTCTGCGGCTACTGCAACAAGGCAACAAGGATGGAGTTTGTTGGTGAAATGGAAGGAAGGCAGGATAAAGTGTGGTTCCGTTGCACGCGGTGCCATCACACCAGCCTGATGGAGCTCATTGCTCCGTCGGTAGCCGGGCAGAACGGCAAGATCGATGCTTCAGCGGCAACTCCGTATAATCCGCTGTCCACGTTCAGCATCGGGCAGGCAATATTTCACACGGAATGGAATGAAGTGGGGATGGTCGTGAGCAAGATGAAGACCTCGGACGGGAGCCAGTCGATACTGGTCAATTTTGAGAAAACGGGTCAGCGCCGGCTGATTGAGAATCTGAAGCCGGAGCCGAGCGATCTCATACCATCGTAGGCTGATGACAATCCGATTGAAAGGGGGTGAATTGCATGGTCGGTATCATTATACAAGAAAATGAAAACATCGACCGCGCGATTCGGCGTTTTAAGAAGAAATACGAGCGTTCCGGGATTCTGAAAGAAGTCAAGAAGCGCGCGTACTTTTCAAAACCCTCTGTGAAAAAGCGGATGAAGCGAATCAAGGCCATCCGCCGCTCTCAGCGGACATTGATGGAAGAGATGTAGCAAGCGTTGCAGCTTCAAGAAGGGCCGGAGATTCCGGCCTTTTTTATTTTATAGCGGCCGGGCCCGCCGGTTCCGGCTTCGCTCCAGATTTCCCCCCTCCCATGCCGAGTCTCGACCGCACCGCCGGCAGCTGAAACGCTCCGCCGATGATGAGAAGCAGGGCGATCGCCCACCCCGCCTGACTTGCCCTGAATCCGGTTTCATAAGAATCGGGAACAAATCGGAATTCGACCGTATGGTTCCCGGCCGGCACCACCACGGAGCGGATCACATAATTCGTCTTAAAAATCTCGGCCGGGGCGCCGTCGATGTATGCTCTCCAGCCTGCGGGATAATAAACCTCGCTCACCACGAGAAGGGCGCTCCGGGAGGATCTGGTCGCGACCGAAAATCCTTGCGAACCATACTTTTCGATGCGCGCGGATGCCGAATCGGGACCTTCGGGGATTGGGCCGGGCGACTTCTCAAGGATGGCAGTTTTCCCCGGATTCCATGCGGGATCGTTCATCCTCGCGAAAACCTCGGCATGCGAGTTGGCGACGACGACTCTTTCAGCGAACCACGCCCGGGGCAGATAATCCGGGTTTTCATATGTCAGCACCCCCTTGGCCTGGTCTGTCGAGACAAGCTTCCATCGTCCCTCAGGCAGGCGGCCGTGGGCGAGCAGATATTTTGCATTGAGCATGTTCGCGACGTTCATATTCACAGGAAATTTCGGATCGCTCCCATGGTAGAACGTGGAATCGACCAGCTCCTGATAAATCTTGAGTTTTGCAGGACTATACCCCCCGAGCGAGGTGACAAAATGATACATGTAAGTATTGTCCTGAAAAAGATCGCCCAGGGGAAATACCCTGGCGAGGGAGCTGTCCTGCTTCAGGAATTGGACGGTGGGGTCGGGCTGAAACGATTCGGTCATGGCTGACGGGGGTTTCGGGCTGATAAACCTCAGATCAAGGATGAGGAGGTCGATAATTGTGATTGCGATGCAGGCGCCCGAAAAGGTCGACCGTGAGATTTTCCGGTCTAATGCCATCACGGTCGCATAGAGGAAGGCCCCTGCAATGATTGCCATTTTGACGAAATCGCTCCAGAGAAGGTCGAACCGCTTTTCCTTGAACACGGCCAGAACCTGCTGTCCGTACGACTGGAGATCCCCGGCCTTGACGAACATGAAGCTCGAAAGAAAACTGTAGATCGCGCCCCGCGCTATGAATCCGAGCACCAACGCGCCGGCGAGGATCCAGATCAAATTCATGAGCTGCTTGCGCAGTTTCGCGGAATCCACTTCTTTCGAGCGCGCCTCGGCGTCGAGGAGGAATGTCATCCCGTAGGCGGCGAGCAGCCCGAATGTGAACGGGATGAGATAGAGAATCATCGATGGGGCGCGGAATTTATTGAAAAATGGAACGTAGTAAAAGAACAGATTGTAAAGGAGACCGAAATTCTTGCCAAATGATATCATGAACACCACGGCAGAGAGAAGCGCCAGGAACCATGTCATCGCGTTACGCCTGTAGATCAATGCGATGATCGCGAGGATAACCGGGAGGAGTCCTACATATGGGGGAGCGTCTGTGAACGGCATCCATCCCCAATAAAGCGGAAGAGCCCTCTCTTCGCCGTTCCAATCGGTCACATATCCGCTCGAAAACCCGAAAAATGAGGGGATGACATAGGTTGCCATTTCAAACGGGTGCAGGGACCAGTTCGTGGCGTAGTCGTAGGTAAGTCCGCTCGACACCTTCCCGTCGCCGCTCCCCCCGCGTATCGAGAATTTTGCATACTCTTGCGTCGGGAGGAATTCATAGGCGTAAATCGCAAAACTGATCGCCACTGCAAGGCCGAAGAGAATCACCTTCCCCCCCGCTCTCCCGAGGTTTCTTCCCTTCACATCCGCTACGACGTCATAGAGGAGGTAGAGACCGCAGGCAAGAAGAATGTAAAAGGCGATTTGGGGGTGCCTGAGCAAATGCATCCATCCCATGGCGCCTGCCAGGAATCCGAGATAGATGAGCTTTCTCGTCTCGAGCAATTTCAGCAGGGCGAGGAAAACAAACGGCAAGAGGCTGAAGACAGCCAGTTTTGATCCATGTCCCGATTGGGGGAGGCCCATGAAATACGGGTTGAGCATCAGGACTATCGCGGAAAAGAGGGAAGGAAGAGAGGCGAACCCGAGATATCTTGCAAGCATGAACATCCCGAGGCCGGCGAGAAAGATGTGTGGAACAAACCATGGATTTGCGGCCGGAAAGAAAACCTTGCAGACTATCCGGAATAGAATCTCGACATAGTTCGATTCCCGGGGGAAAAGGAGCGGCCCGAAAACCGGCATCCCGCAAAAAATATAGGGCACCCAGAGGGGCTCCACGTTTTCGGTGGTGGAAATGTGCGTCATGGCGCTCGACCAGCTCTCCTGGGACGCAGAATCGGACTCATTCGAGAAAATGTAGCCCGGGAAGATTACTTGAAAAAATATCAAATAGATGATGACGAGGAGCCCGGCGACACACACGAGGTCCTTCTTCATCGGTGTAAGCTTGTCGAACCAGGTGCCCGAGTCGGCTGCGGCCTGGGATTTACTGGCAGATCCTTTCTGTTTCATTTCTACATTTTATGAAAGTTTTTGATGTTTTTTTTGGGCGGCGTCCGTCTGATTGCCGGTCGGATGACCGCCCCTATCCGCTTGCCGTCCGCAGAGACGTTGCACGTGCCATCATGGATCTCACTTTCTGGAGAACATCGTCGACGCTGATCTCGTCCATTCTCGAGCGGATGCTGGGTTGCAGGGGCTGGGGATCCCAGGGGTGGAGCGCCTTGTCCTCGACCCAATCGATGAAGGGAGAATCCTTCGGGCAAAAAATCTCCGCCGGCCTCCCGCCGATGATCGCCACCGTCGGCGTTTTGAGCGCGATGGCGATATGGAGAGGCCCGGTATTGATGGAGACGAAGAGGTCGAGCCGTTTCACGAGTGCGGCGAGCTCGCCGAGCGAGAGGGCTCCTGCGGCGTTGATGATCCGGTCCTGCCGGCTGACCGAGCGGATAATGGTGCCGACGTATTCCTTGTCTGCCTCGCTTCCGGTGAGCGCGATCGTGGCGCCATATGTTTCTATGAGGCGATCGGCGAGCGCCGCAAATTTCGCCTGGTCCCATTGCCGGCGCTCCGGGCTCGGATTGCAATTTGCATGAATCCCTATCAGCGGCTCTTTCCCACGGGCGCCGTGGACCGAAAGAAACTCTTCTACGACCGGCGCACAATTCTCGTCCACTGACAGAAAGGGCTCTCTCTCCGATATCGTCCATCCGAAGGCCTTCTCCAGCATGCTCAGCTCCTCGTCGATCCGGTAGATCGTCCGCGTCGTGCGGGTCCGGATCGGAGGGCGCAGGTTATGGAAACAGCCGCGATCATTGTAATCGTACCCGAGCCTGAAGCGGGGGTGGATCATCCACAGAATGAAATTGTTACGCAGCGACGTATTCATCTGCACCCCGAGGTCGTAACCCCTCCCCCTGAGCCTGTTCACGACCGAGAGGTCGATCGTGCCCGACCCCGTTGGATGGGTGTGAATCTCGTCGACAAAGGGGTTCATGCGGAGAATGGACGTGCAGCCCGGGAAAACCATGGCTTCGACGCTGGCATCGGGAAAGTTCTGCTTCAGGGCCCGATAGACAGGCGAGGCCATTACCATATCACCGAGATACGAGAAGTCAAGGACGAGGATTCTCCTGACATTCCCGACCGCAGCCGGGAGAGGAAGGGAACGGACGAAAAGCTTTAAGAACCTGAGGGCGATCGTCATTGCGCTCGGAACGTGATAATGCCGTTATCTCCCTTTCTCGCACAGCAGGAAAATGCTTGAGCAGAGGTCGGGATAGTGCTGGCCGAGCTGGTAGCATCCTTCGAGATACTCGGGCGAGATGATATCGGTCGAGAGCAACCGGTCCCATTGAAAATTTGCCAGGGCCTTGAAGAAGATACCAGACCGGTGGACTACGGCCAAACCTGCTGCGCGGGCATCCCGTTCCAGCGTGTCGAGAGAATAGGTGATCCTATGGCCGTGCTCGGCTTCGGCGGGTGTGATCGCCGAATTATGCTCAATCAAACCCATCTTCACGGCTATTTGACGTGAGGGGGCATTTGCATTGGGGCACACCAGGAAGAGTCTGCCCGAATCGGACAACCATTCACTATTCACCCTTCTCAGAAGACCCACAGGGTCATCGATATGTTCCAGCACATGAGTCAGGAAGATATTATCGTATTTCGCGGGAAGCACGACGGTCTCAAACAGCGCATGCACATAGGTGATCTTCTCCCCCAGAATCTTCTTTGCGGCGGCGATGGCCTCATCCGACGCCTCCACACAGGTGATATCGCGTGAATACGGCATCAGCCGCCTGGTGAAGTCCCCCCTATAACTCCCCAGCTCCAAAAATTTCCCCGCCTTAAGGAATGGAACGAAAGATTTCAGCATGAAGGGATGCATCACGTCAAAATCGAAGTTATAGGCGTACTTGTGATCGTGCGTATCCCGTGATTCCTTGTTGTAGTCTCTCGAAGTCTTCATATGAATCGTCAAAATAGTATTAAGATTGTTGTAATCTCCCGGCCGTCGATTCTCATTGATCTAGATCGATCGGGCGTCGCATCACAATCGATCCGCCTCGGGTGCCCGACCTCACGAAATTGAGCTTCTCATAGAGCGCGATCGCCCGGTCGTTTTTGTCTGAAACCTCCAGCGTTATCTCCCCGATCCGGTTTTCCTTTGCATAATCGATGCACATCCCGACGAGCGATGATGCGATTCCGAGCCCGGAAAAATCCTTAAGAACGCTCACGTTCGTAATGAACGCCGAGCGGCGGTCATGGTCGGTGTACGCTGCGACGATCCCCACAAGGAGAGCATCCGACCATGCCTCGAAGATAACCGCCCTGGCGAACAGTTTCACTGCATACTCCCGGATATCGACTCGTCCATCCAAGGCAGGAACGAATTCACCGCTGGTTTGCTCCAAATGCACGCGTATCTGATTCTCGGTCGCCGATTGCCGGGTGTAGCGTATGCGACCTTTCATGCGCTCCGCTCTCTTCAGTCCTCAAGAACAGCGAGGCCGAACCCGTACCGTCCGAACTCGTTGCCGTTATAGAGAAGATAGAGCCTGTCATCGCACCGGAATATATGGGGATAGCAGAGCATCTCAGAATCCCACCCTTCCGGCGAGACATCGATTCCCGCCTCCGCGTCATTCCTCGTCCACTCTTTCAGATCTTCAGATGACGCATAACCAAGCCGGTACGCTCTTTCGGGGTTTTTCCTGAAATCGGTCGGCTGTCTGTAACAAAAATACATGTGATATAGCGCCCCGTGCCGGATCACCGTGGGGAGAGCCTGGCACTCGTCGGAGTTCAGCCGGTCGGGGACGATCTGTCTCCCGTCCCTGTGCCAGGAGAGGCCATCGGCGGACGTGGCATGTCCGATCTTATACACGCGGGCAGGGCCGGCTTCTCCGGGATGGTCCATCCACCGGGCGCCGTATATATACCACATATGATAATCCGGGCGGTCGATGAGGACAAACGGATCGCCGACAAGGAAGGGTTCGCCGACGGATGATGTGAGGATGGGTCCATCGCCGATTCTTCTAAACGTCACGCCGTCATCCTCGCTGGTCGCCAGACCGATGGCGGTTTCCACGGGCACCGACACCCTCCTGCTCCATCCGCAGATATATCCCAGAATCCTGGACCCGTCCCTCACAATATTCAGCGGGAAAATCCCGTGCTCGTCGTAGCAGCCGAGGCGTCCGAGGGAGAGCACCGGTTGGGACGACACTCTTTTAATCGCTTTAAAACCCTTGTCCAGGTCCACGAACGAGATATGGCTCAGA
Source organism: uncultured Chlorobiaceae bacterium (assembly GCA_964410105.1). GTDB lineage: Bacteria > Bacteroidota > Ignavibacteria > UBA10030 > SZUA-254 > CAYPFY01. The sequence goes on along the minus strand of CAYPFY010000009.1, from coordinate 114,065 downwards.
TACGATCCCTTTCCGTCTCTTTCCCTCGTCGAGAAGTATATGCGAACGAAATTGTCGAAGACGAGAGCCTGAGGCGATTGCGCGAATTCCACGCAGTTGTTCGCGAGCGTATGCTTCGTCGGATCGAATATTCTGCCAAGCTTCTTCCACTTCACGGTTCCTCTCCCCTCTCAGTTCCCCTGAAGCTCTGCCGCTCCGAAGCCGAACCGTCCGACCTCATTCCCGAGATAGAGGAGATACACTCTACCGTCAAGCTCGAACACATGAGGGTAACTGACCATCTCGGAATCCCACCCCTCGGCGGAGACATCGATGCCCGCCGCGCCGTCGTCCCTCGTCCACGACACCAGATCGCTCGACGACGCGTAACCGATGCGGTAGCCCTTCTCTTTCCCCCGGTAGCCCAGGCTGTAGCGGTAACAAAAGAACATATGGTACCTGCCGTCGCGGTAAAATACATCCGGGCTCGCCTGGCATTCATCTTTTTCCAGTTTATCCTGAATGAGGTCGCGGTTGAGCTTTGTCCACGCAACCCCGTCGCTCGAGGTGGCCATGCGGATCTTATAGACCGGCTCCGGTCTGCCCCCGTTATCTAGCCATTTCTTCCCGGCGATGTACCAGAGATACCACCGTCCGTCGAATTTACGGATCTTCGGCCCGCTCAGAATAAACGGCTCGTCGACGCTGTGTGAGAGCACGGGTCCGGGTCCAATTTTATGAAAGTTTTCGCCCCCGTCCAGGCTCCGGGCAAACCCGATCGACACGTTGAAGGGAACCGATGCGCACCGCGTCCATCCTCCATAATAGGCACGGACCTCATGCCCGTCACGGATCACCGATGTTGGATATGTGCCGAATTCATCGAACGTCCCGCGTCCTCCGAGCTCCAGTATCGGGGCCTTGCTGATTCGCACGATATCAAAGAGATCGGAGCGATTCAGATCGATGAAGGCGGAATAGCTTACGTACTGCCCCGCTGTGTCGCGCGGCGGCCGGCAGGAAAAATAGACCCTCACGAACCGGTCGAAAACGAGGACGCTCGGGGCCTGTGCGAACTCCTTCAGCCAGGGCCTGTCGTGAACGTCGGAGGGATTAAAAACCCTTCCAAGTTTTTTCCATCTAAACATTTACCGATGCGCGAGAAACCACACTGCGCTTCCATATAATTGCATCATCGGCTCACACGAGGTCGAAGTACGAGGTGAGGAAATCCCTGATCGTATCGATGGGATTGAACATCATCACATCGATGATGGATAACCACGGGACAAACTCAGCATTAAACTGGGTGTATCTGAAATCCTTCGACTTGAGGAAAAACAGGTCGATGCCCTGGCTCCTGAACTCATCCTTCTGATAGAGCTCAGTTCCGCCGATGGGATTCAGATAAACGGCCGCCTTTCTGGCCCTGCAGAGTTCGATCACCCTTTTTTCGGCCTTCAGACTGTGGTCGATTGCCACCGTCGAGGATATGACGAAGGAGGTCGGTATACCCAGAAAATCCCTGACCAGCGTGAGCGAATTCAGGATGAAGGTGAACAAATTGCGATCGTCCGAGGAGAGAGCTTGTTCCACAACCGGATAGGCCCTGTCAAACTGGGGGGCCTTCCTGTAGGATTCAATGATCCTGTTCGACATTTTCCTTCTTTCCAGCGGCCAGGTATCGGAAAGACATCTATCCCTCACATCCAGGAAATCGGAATCCTTCTTGAGGGGGAGCGTGATATAGGAATCGGCATTATTGACCAGAATCCTGTTTCGATTGATCCACCCCTTCTTGGAAAACTTGATATTGTCATAGATGACGAATTCATCGACCGCATTCATGAGCTGGAAGTAACCGATATACGGAAAAAAATAAGGCTGCATGAGTGCGATTTTCATAACGAATGTTCATCCCGCAGAGAATTTCCCGTAAAACGGTAGAATATAGAGATACATTTTGATTTAACCAAGGTTTCAGGCAATCGGGCGAAGGTCAAAACCCGCGAAGAACGTTTCAACGGAATGAGCCGATGGCGCCGATGACCGTGCGTACTTCCTCGCGCGTGAGGTGGGGATGAACGGGGATGGAGAGCACTTCCTTCGATGCCATTGTCGCCTCCCGGCATTTCGGCGGCTCGTCCGGAGGACAGCCGCACTTCCCGCGGTAGAGGGGCTGCCCGCAGCTCGGGACCGGGTAGACGACAAAACTTCCCACACCGCGATCGTCCAGATGGCTTTTCAACCTGTCGCGGTCCTGTGACCGGAGAGTGTACTGGTGATACACGTGTGTGCGGTCGGCGGGAGCCGAGGGAAGTTTCAGCCCGGGATGTGACGCTAATGCCTCGTCATACTCCGCCGCGATCGCCTGCCGCCGCGCGTTATTGGCTGGCAGCTTCTCGAGCTGGCCGAGGCCGATGGCGGCAGCGATATCGGTCATTCGGAAATTGTAGCCAAGCTGATCATGCTCATAGCGTCCCTGCCGGCCGTGGTTGACGAGTTTGCGTGTTCTGGCCGCGATCGCCTCGGAGTTAGTGACGACCATTCCGCCTTCCCCCGTCGTGATGTTCTTCGTCGCATAGAAACTGAATATTCCAACATCCCCGATCCCCCCGACTTTTCTCGACTTGTACGCCGCACCGTGAGCCTGGGCGCAATCCTCGATGATGACGACTCCGAACTCCCTTTTGAGCTCGATGAACGCATCCATGTCGCAGGGCAATCCGTAGAGATGCACGAGGAGAATTGCTTTTATTCCCGGGGTGGAGATGAGGGCCGTCCGCGCGGCGGCGGGGTCGAGATTGAAGGTTTCCCGTTCAATGTCGGCGAAGACCGGCAGGGCCCCGCAAAACGCAATCGAATTCGTCGATGCGATGAATGTGAACGGAGTTGTGAGAACTTTGTCTCCAGGGGCGATCCCACAGGCAAGCAGGGCAGCGTGCAGTGCGGTTGTGCCGTTGCTCGTGGCGACGCCGAAGCGGCACTCATGGGCTGCAGTAAATTTCTGCTCGAACTCGGCGACGACCGGACCGGACGCGATCATCCCGGACCGCAGCACGTCATCGACGCGTTTACGTTCGTCGGCCGAAATAACCGGTTTTGAGACAGGAATCACTTTGTCCTCAAGAAAATTTACCGCCCAGCGCCTACAGACCCGACCCTCACCATCAGTCACTTAGCCATGAGAGAATCCAGCCGGCCCCTGCCGTTCGATCCCGAATAACCCTTCAGCCCATCGACCAGTGCATACCACGCCGCCTTCGAGGAAGGAATGTTCCGCCACTTGACGAAAAGCCGGACGAACTGACGGCAGTAGAAATAGGCAAGCGCAGGCAGAAAGGGCAGCACTGTGTACCAGCGCTCATGTTTTTTCAGAAAAAAGATCTTATTCCGGAGCGTGAAATATATGTAAAAAGGGCTGTCGTGGACAGTCGTCGAGTGGGCCTTGTGGAAAATGACGCATCGCGGCTCATAGTATACTTTGTACCCGGCCAATCGGGCGCGCAGGCAATAATCGGCATCCTCATAATATGCAAAAAATGTATCGTCAAGCAAGCCCACCCTCGCGAGCACTTCTCTGCGGACAAGGAAGAGGCATCCCGTGATGAAGTCGCTCTCACGGAAGGTGTCGTATTTTCCCGAATCGATCTCATTGAGGCCGAGGTGATATCCCGAACCGGAATGGCGGTTAAAGCGGGCGCCCGCGAACCAGAGCATCTGTGGACGGTCCATGTAGTATATCTTCCCGCCCATGATACCAGCCTCGGGATGCGCGTTCATCGAATCGACGAGAATCTGAATACTGTCGGGCCTGACGACGGTATCGTTGTTCAGAAGGAGCACGAGATCCGGCGACTCCTGGAGAGCTCGGCGGATCCCAGCGTTGTTTCCTCCGGAAAATCCCAGGTTTTCCGGCATTTCCACGACGCTGATGTCCGGATATGCGGATCGGAGGACCGGGGCCGCTTTATCCTTTGAACAATTGTCGACCACGATGATGCGGAAATCCTGATACGTACCCGCCCGGAGCGAGGCGATACATTTCACCGTATCATCCAGGCCATCATAATGCACGATTATTATCGACAGCATTGGCCTCCCGGCTTGCCCGGTCGCGGATGAAGCGGCGCCCGGAGCCTCCTCCCGCGACGGCCGTGGGACAAGTCCCTCAATGGAGAAGCCTCACCTTCAGGCTGACGAGTTGCTCATAGAGGTGCGGATAGCGGTAACGAACAAGGAAATTGACGCGGCCTGCGAGTCCGAGAGTCGATACCACGCGGGCAGCCTCCTTCGCATGCGATGCGGCGGCATCCCGATCTCCGGCCCTCATCTCACCGTCTGCAATTTCCCTGAGCCACCCGGCGATCCGCGGCCCGAGAATTTTATGATACTTCCGGTCAAAATGCTCGTCGAGACGCTGAGCTGCCTCGGTGAATTGCCGCAACCTGTAGACCGGATCCCGGCCCGTCCAGATGCTGGATGGATGGAGGCGGTAGGCGGCCATCGTCTCGTCCAGGTATCGGATCTTTCCGTGTTCTGCGTTGAGGACATGCAGCGGCCAATCGCCGACTGAGAGCGAGAGGTACCAGTCGGGGAGGGCGAAGTCGTGCCTGCGCCGGAACACGCACGAAGGAGTGGGGATGAAATTCCCCCGCATGAGATCTTCGATCGACGAATCGGGCTTGAAATAAAACTTCTCCGCCCGGGGCTTCTGGATGCCGTCGTCATCAACCGACGTCACATTGTGAAAGCAGATCGAATAGTCAGGGTGATGATCGAGGAACTCCGTTTGCTTCATGAGCTTGCGGGGGTCCGTCCAGAAGTCATCTCCTTCCAGGAGGGCGACATACTCACCGGTGCAGTTCCCCAGCGTATTGATGAAATTCCGCCCCGGGCCGAGGTTTGAGGAGTTCTCAAGAAGCCGCATTTTCCCGGCAAATTTTTGCGCGAGGTTCCGGCATATCTCCCGGGTGCGATCGGTTGAACAATCTTCCCCCACGACGAGCTCGTAGTCGAAATCAGCCTCCTGCATCATCACGCTCCCGACGGCCTGCGCAATGTATTTCTCCTGGTTATAGGTCACCAGGCAGACGCTCACCTTGGGCATTAGGGGAAAAACCCGGACGCGGCTGGAATTGTCCGCCCGTTGACGCGGTTATGAGAGGCGCGAAGTGTCATCGTCCGCCGTCACGAGCCCGACTCGCAGACGACGCGTGAAATCGTGCGCACGTCCGCCTCTGACAATTCGTGGGAGAGCGGCAGGCAGAGAATCCGCGGGGCGATATCCTCGGCGACCGGGGTCTTTTGCCGTGCCACATAGTCCAGCGTATTCAAGGAGGGGTAAAAATACCTGCGGGGAAAAACATTCTGTCCGTTCAGCGCGGAACAGGCTTTGAGCAGATCCCGCTCGCTCTTGAAGATGACAGGGTAATACGCATAATTGTAGCTCGTAGCCCCTCCCCGGACGGAGGGACGCCGGATGCCCGCTTCTTTTAGGAGTTCGTCATAGAGCAGAGAAATGTCCCGTCGCTTCCTGATGAGCTCCGGGACTTTCGGGAGGACACAGAGGCCCATCGCCGCATGAAGTTCGGAGCTTTTGCCATTGATGCCCAGTCCAAAAAAAGCCGCGGGCCCGTTGTGCCCGAAATTCCGCATATAGGATAACTTATGAGCCAGGCTGTCGTCGCCGGTCACGATAGCTCCCCCCTCGCCCGTGTGGAACAGTTTCGTCGCATGGAAACTCAGCGTCGAAATATCCCCCCGGCGGAGCACCGATTCGCCATTGAAATTCACCCCGAAAGCGTGGGCGGCATCATAGATCACGCGCAGGTTGTGTGCGCGCGCGACCTTTTGAATTGCGTCGACATCGCACGGAATCCCGTAAACATGGGTGGCGAGGATGGCCCTCGTGTTTTTGGAAATCTTCGGGGCGATGAGCCCCGGATCGATCGTTAAACTCTCGGGCTCGATATCAACGAAAACCGGTGTGAAGCCTTCCCAGACGATGCTTGAGGTTGTCGCGACGTACGAGAAGGGGGTGGTGACAATCTCGCCCCCCGGCTCGAGGGATTTCACCGCGATCTGGAGGGCCATGGTGCCGTTATTCACGAAGAAAAGGTGCTTCACGCCGAGATATTTTTTGAGCTTCTCCTCCAGCTCGGTCGCAAGCGGACCCAGGTTCGTGATCCATCCCCGCTCCCAGATGCCGCGCAGATACGCCACATAGTCGTCGATCGGCGGCAGATATGTCTTGGTGACATTGATCATTTTTTGACCACGTAGAGGACGGAACGGGTGTGAATCCCCGACCGCTCGAAGACATCCCGGCCGAAAGATTCCGCCCCGAGCTCCTCGACGGCAAACCCTGCCTCCTTCAGCCGCCCGACGAACCCGCTCTTCGAATAGAGGCGGACATGGTCGTTCTGCCCAAAGTGTTTCCAGCGTTCGTCCTCCGTCTTCACGGCACTGTTTTCATAGACGGCATCGAGGGTGAGAAGCACCGGCACCATGGCGATCCCCCGGCCGCCGGGCTTCAGGATTCGAAAGAGCTCGCGCATCGCTTTCCTGTCGTCGCTCACGTGTTCCAGAACGTGGGAGCAGAGGAAAAGATCGAAACTCGAGTCGGGATAGGATGACATGTTTGTGATATCGACATGGTCATCCACCCCGTCCATGAAGAGATCCGCGGTCCGGTAGTCAAGGAATGTTAGCGACCTGAGAAATTTCGACAACGGGATCCCCGGACCGAAATCGACGAATCGGTACCGGCGGGTCCTGTCCATCCCTGAAAACAGTTTTTGAAAATAGAGCGCGTACAGTCGTTCTCTGTCGGCGGCGCCGCACTTCGGGCATGAATAATTTAAGAAATTGCACGTTTCAAAAGCAAAGAAGGGGTGCATGAACTGATTGCGGTCAAGCTCGCGGAAGAACTGCTCGTCCAACCGGAGAAATCCCGTGACCTTCGACCGGCAGACGGGGCATGAATATTTTTTCTCCGACAGAGTTATCTGCGAAAGGTATTTTTCCCAGAATCGCCGGGGGGAAATGGACCTCATGTCGGTGAACCCGTAGCCTGGATGAGCTGTGTGCCGTTCGGTGTCAATCTTGGAACCATCTCAGTCTAAGTGCGCGAAGGGGTCGGAAAGAGAGTATTCCTGAAAACGACGACGAGGAATACAAGATAGAGAAAATAATTCGCCGCGTGCGCGTACGTGACGCCGACCAGCCGGAAATACTTCATCAGCACGACCGCCAGGACGACGAACGAGGCGTTGAAAAGTATCTCGGTCAGCACAAAAATCTTCGTCATCGCCTTCGCGACTATTATATAGGATAGTAGCCAGCAGGCGATTTTCAAAAAATCGCCGGTGAGCTGGAATGCGAAAAGCTCACGCATCGGATAGAATTCGGGGGTGAAGAGCAGGTGGATGATCACATCTTTTAGAAAATAGATGCCGAGGACGAGGCACACCATGAGCGGCAGAAGGATCTTGTAACCGAGAAAAATCTCCTGCCTCAGTTCGTCACGGCCCTTGATCTCGGAGAGCCGCGGGAGGTAATACATGCTGAGCGAGGAGGTGAGCACGCTGAGGTATATATCAGAAAGTTTCACCATCCCCTGCCAGTACCCGGCGGATTCGAGCGAGAGATTCGAGACGATGGAATTCCTGATCAGGATCATCGATATGGGCGCGGCCACCGTGGTCGTGAGAGTCATCAGGGAAAACCGGATCAACCGGGAAAACGCCATTTTGTCGAACCGGGGTTTCAACGCCTCGGAATCCAGTCGGATTTTCCGGAGGATGATGAGACTCAGCACCGATACGACGGGCAGAACGATCAGGCTCGCGGCGAACGCCCCGATAAGGCCCCACCTCATCACCATCGGAAGAAGAATGGCGACGGTGAGAAAGGCGGTGGAAATATTCACGAAGACGAGCTTCCGGACCATCTTCAAGCCGTTGAGGATCGCGGCGAAGATGACATTGAAGCTGCTGAAAACGATCGCGACGGAAAACCCGATGAATATGGGGGAATAACCCGTGTCGTGGAAGAGACGGTCGGCGATCTCATTCCGGAACGCCGCGGCGAGGATGCCCATGACGAGGGAGGAAATGATCATGACGTAGAAACCAGTCCGGATGATGCGGTCCCTCTTCTCTCTATCGTCAAAAAACTCCGCGACATACTTTGTCACGCCCACGCTGATGCCCCCGTTCCCGAGGCCCAGGACGATCGAGGAAAAATTGTTAAACTGGCCGATCAGGGCGAATCCGCCAGGGCCAAGGTAGATTGACAGAACCTTGTTACTGATGAACCCGAGCACCATCTTGGCAAAGGTCGAGAGACCCGACAAGGCCGATGTCTCCAGCATATTCCGGGACGGAGATCTCCGGATCCGGGCGATCATGGCAGCCACACGGGAGAAAATCACGGGCAGGTTCTCGAAGCGGAAAAAATGGCAGACCTGGATGGCCCTGCCACAGAAGGATCTGGAGGGAGAGGAGAGATGAATTGTTCTGTGATCAGACCGATTCTCTATTTCTGCAGTGCAAATATAAAAACATCCGCCCTCAGAAGCAAAAGGAGCACCCGCACACGCTCCGTTTCAGGGCGGACCAAGCCTCGGGGTGGATTCAGAGGAGACGGCGAATGGCCCTGCCGAACCCTCGGGCGAGGGCCGGGATAGTGCCAAGTTTTCCTTTCGCCAGTTCCTTGACGAGGAAGATGAGCGTGAGGAACCCTATGCACCAGGGAATCGTGAGCCAGTGATACCAGCGTGAATATCGCTTGAAAAAAAGGAGCGTATGGTCGATTTTCCGGCTCATCCGGCCCGGAGTGATGATCCCCCCGCTGGAGGTGGACACCCGATGCCAGAGCCTTGCCGCCGGGACGTAGACGATGCGGAAGCCGGCCCGGGCGGCTTTCATGCACATATCGCTGTCTTCCGTGTAGAAGGGATTGAACAAAGGATCGAACATCCCGACAGCATCGATGAGCCGGCGGCTCATCAGAAACGCGCACCCGACGACGTAGGCGGTATTATCCAGAAGATCAAACTGGCCCCGGTCCCTCTGGCGGATTCCGCGGTGGGTCACCATGCCCGTCCAGAAATTCACATTTCCTCCGGCGTACCAGAGGAGGTCGGGGTGAGCGTAGTAAAGAATCTTCGGCCCCAGTATTCCTATTGCCGGATCAGAAGAAGCGGCGGCCATCAGTTCGGTGAGAAGCCGCGGGTCGGCTTTTATGTCATTATCGAGATGAAAAATCCATTCAGCCCCCCGTGCAAGCGCGTGCGACATTGCGGCATTCCGGCCTCCGGCAACTCCAAGGTTCTCCCCGTTCTCAAGCAGCTCTGCCCAGGGGTACATATCCCTGACAAATTTTTGTGAACCGTCGGTCGAGCCGTTATCGGCCACGAGCACCTTGATGCCCGGATAATCCATGGCGCGGATCGTGTCGAGCGTCTCGCCAAGAACATGCTTCCCATTAAAATTCAGGACGATGACGTAGACGAGCGGCCTGGGACTCATCTGGAGTTTTTTACCAGAACATCCACAATCCTCCCCGCCGCTTTGCCATCTCCGTAGGGATTGGTGCGGGTGGCCATTTCGCGGTACGCGTCCCGGTCGGCGAGCAGCCGGCTTGCCTCCTGGAAAATTTTCTGACGATCCGTGCCGACAAGCCGCGCCGTTCCGGCCTCTATTGCTTCGGGCCGTTCGGTCGTCGTGCGGAGAACGAGGACTGGTTTTCCGAGCGAGGGAGCTTCCTCCTGCACGCCTCCCGAATCGGTGAGGATGAGGTATGACTTATTCATGAGCTGCACGAAGGGTCGGTACTCCAGCGGTTCGATGAGATGAACGCGGGGCACTCCGGAAAGAACCTCTTTCGCGGTCTGACGGACGTTCGGATTTGGGTGTACGGGGTAGATCAGCTCGGCATCGGGGAATTTTTCAAGAATGTCACGGCATGCGCGAAAGATCTGGGCCATCGGCTCGCCGAAATTTTCGCGCCGGTGGGACGTCAGAAGAATCACCCGTCTCGCCGCAAAATCGATCGTGTTCAGGGGTGGCTCTGAGAATTGATAATTCGGGTCGACGATCATCAGCAGAGCGTCGATCACCGTATTTCCCGTCACGTAGATATTTTCTGGAGGAATCCCCTCTTTCATTAAATTCTGCCTTGCCCATTCGGTCGGAGGAAAATGGTACTGGGTGAGCCGGGTTGTCAGCTGGCGGTTCAGCTCTTCGGGAAAGGGATTGAGCTTGTTCCAGGTCCTCAGGCCTGCCTCGACATGGCCCACCGGGATTTTCAGATAGAAAGCTGCGAGGCTGGCGGCGAAGGTCGTCGTCGTATCCCCCTGGACGAGGAGGGCATCGGGGAGTTCCTGTTCGAGGACCGGCTTCAGCCGGGTCAGGACTGTGCCGGTCACATGGAACAGGTCCTGATTCTTCTGCATGATATTCAGATCGTGATGCGGATGAATATTAAAAACCCCGAGCTTCTGATCGAGCATCTCCCGGTGCTGGGCGGTGACGATGACAACGTGGGTAAGATTTCGGCGCTCAAGCTCTTTCACGACCGGGGCCATCTTAATCGCTTCGGGCCGGGTACCGAAGACAACGGCGGTTTTCATCCTGGGGTTTTTTGGCATTTGGTGGGAGAGAGGCAGATCATCGCCCGGCACCACTATCTTCAAGGAGATAGACGACGCCGCTCACGAGAAGTTCACGGATCAGAGGGATATGTCCGAAGAGTCCGGCATCGACCGGCGTGAGATTGAAGCGTATATGGTTGGGGCCGACTATATAGAACTTTTTCTGCGCAATCAGGTATCCGTTTTCTGTCGCAAGGCGCTCGAATCGCGCGATGCCCATCCTGAGCCGGGCGAGCTTCCGGATCTCGGAGACGAGGCGTTCCTCCTCCCCTTTCAGCCGGGGTATGAGGCGGAGGGAGAAGGGGACAAGATGGAAAAAAGGCATTCTTCCAAATTTCGAGCGGAGAAACTGCTGATGCGCGCCGAAAGCCGAAAAATAGGGGGGAAAAGTCATGACGACTTTTCCTGCGGGGGCCAGATACGACTTCAGAATGTCAAGAACTTCCCTTTTTCTTTCGATATGCTCAAAAACGTCGTGCAGCATCACGAGGTCGAACCGCTGACCGGCGAAAGGTTTCTCGTCGGCATAAATGTCGCCGACGCGGATGTCGATATCGCGGCCCCCCTTCATCGCATGTCCGAGTTCGACATAGGGAATTTCGAGATCAAATCCCTTACACAGCATGCCTGCGTCGGCCATGGCGCTGATCCCGCCCGCGTCGCCGCATCCGACGTCGAGCACGGACGCGCCGTCGATCTTCACGCCCCATTCCTTGAGAAGCGGAATCAGGTAGTGTGCCATGACATCGTATTCGTACTGCCAGTATGTCCGTCCCTCTTCGGTGATAGTCAAAGTTCCGCCGCCAGATTTTCTATGTTGTCCACAAGATTCTCCCACGAATATTTTTTCTTCTCCCGCCGAACGTTGTCGACAAACTCCGGCTCTTTTCCGGAGGAGTAGAACTTCTCGATCGCGCGGGCGAGTGCGTCCGGGGAGCCTGGTGGCACGATAAACCCGGTGACCCCGTCCTGCACCACCTCGGGCAAGCCGCCCGTGTCTGTTGAAATCACGGGCTTGTCAAAATTGTATGCGATCTGGGCGATCCCGCTCTGGGTGGCGGAGAGGTAAGGAAGGACGACCGCATCGCATGCGGAGAAATACGGAACAACCTCCTCATTCGGCACATATCGTCCCACGATCCGGACCATCCGTTCGATGCCGAGCTTTTCAACCAGTGAACGGTACTTCGTTTCATCCTCATAAAACTCGCCGACGCTCAGGAGGAGAAGATCGAAACCTTTGTCTTTCAATAATTTCATGGATTCGAGCAAAACGTGCAGCCCTTTATAGGCGCGCACATATCCGAAAAACAAAATAACTTTTCGCTGAGAAATTCCCAAGAGAGAGCGCGCGGCAGGTTTGTCCATTGGATCGCCGAACATCTCATAGACCGGGTGGGGAACCATCCGGTAGTGTGAGCCGGGGAAATGTTTTTTCAAATCCCTCTCGACGGCCCCCGAGAGGACGATGAAGCCGTCCGCCTGGCGGAATGCGTAGCGGGTGAAGAGCACATCCCCGGGGCGGGGGTCGTGGGGTATGATATTGTCGCAGACGAACAAAACCCGGGCACCGGTCCGCTTTTTCACCATTCGGGCGATCGTGCCGAAGCAGGGCCCGAAGAAGGGAATCCAGTATCTAAACAAAAGCAGATCCGGCTTCATGCGCGAGATGTGCCGTGCGACGGACATCCAGTTCAGAGGGTTGATTGAGTCGATCAGCCGGGCGGCCCGCCCCGAGTTTTCTTGGGAATCAACTTCTTCCTGTGATTTTCCCGGGAAGAGGAGCGAAGGGTATTGCCTCTTAAAGGTTATGAGATCCACCTGGTGGCGCCGTCCGAGATACTGTGCCAGGAGCGCGCTTGAGTGCGCGATGCCGCCCCGGAGCGGATAGGCCGGCCCGACGAGAACGATCCTCATCGGGGCGAAAACTCCCCGTACACGGCGTCCAGCTTTCTCCGGACACCTGCCGAGTCGGAGTGTCCCTCGAGGTATTCGACATTGCTCACGTCCTGGGCCAGGGTAAGGCCGCTAAAATCGAGGACCCTCGGGAAATTCACGTTCCGATTATAGTAATCGAGCAGACTATCGGCCCGCGAATACTGCCGGGTCAAAAGGGCGATAAGTCCCCTCGATCGGAGGGCTGACGCGTTCGAAGAATCCTCTCCGAGGGCAGCCACAAAACCTTCATCCGCCAGTGTGAAATTCCTTGCCGAAAGCGCGGCCTCACCGAGTTTATGATACAAAACCCCCAGCTCGTGATCCGGGCGGGAGCGGAACGCTTCCAGCTGTTTCAGTTTGCTTGCGCGGGCTTCAACCTGATCGTCGACCCTTCGGATCATTTTTTCACCGACGTTGATAATATACGAAGATCCCGCGTAATAGCTGAGATAAGTCCACGACCCGATTCCTTCGAGGCGGCGCCCGAGTTTTTCGGTGTTGGAGTTTATCAGAAAAATCAGGCAGGAAAAAACTGAAAGCGCGAGCCCGGCGGCGACCATCCGCCGCCTCCCTCCGGGCGAGACGAACAATTGCCGTGCGATAGCCAGAGAGAAGAAGGTGAGCGGAGCAGCTGCGAGCGAGAGAAAATCCCAGTCCCTTTCCATCGAGAGGAGAGGATTCACCGTGAAGTCAAACAGCAGAAAATAAAATGAGGCGATTCCATAGAAGAGTATTTTGGGATCTTTCCAATCGATGAGGCGGGGGAGCAGCGAGGCAGCGGCGAAGATGCAGAGCGATGCGGGCGAGACGGTGAGGAAAACCTCCTGGGTGCAATCGACCAGATGTTTCCACGAGAGAAGCGAGTAGGAATGGGGCTCGGGCTGGTAGTTGTCCAGGGGGAGGAAAATTTTCCTGAAGATTTCATTCCTGTCCCCGACGTCGTAGTGATTGGCATGAAACAATGTGAAATAGGCGAAGACGCCGATAACGAGCGTCGCGCTGATCAGCTTTGCGGCATTTTTTACGGTCAGCATCTCCTTCCGGAGGAGCAGAATGAATGCCGGCACCATTAGCAAGAATTCCACATGAAGCCGGCATCCGACCAGAATAGACGCGGCCATCGCCCATGAATAGTCACGTCCTTCGAGGGCGAACCACGCGAGCATGAGGAACGACATCATTGAAAGATAGGCGGGCGAATAATCCTCGACGTGGCCGAAGAAGAGCTGATTAGCCCCGGTTGTCGCGCCGGCGACAAGGACCAGCAGCTTCCATGACGGGGGGCCGTCGGCCCTGGCGGCGAAGATCATCAGAAAGGCGAGAAAAATCCCCCCCGAGAGCGCGCTTCCGATCTGAAACGTCAGCGTCTGATCGAGATGAAACAGTGCGGCGGCCGACTGGTGGAGGAGCCGTGTCAGAGGTTCGGTCTCATGAAAATTCAGAAGATCGGCGACCGAGTATGTATGTTCGGCGAGGAGCTCGATGAGCGTCCTCGTATCGCCATAGATCGTGGTCGCTATGCGGAATGTCATGAACGTCGCGAAGGCTGCGGGGGGGACGATCAGGGCGAGGATTTTCCATCTTTTTTGAAAAACTCTCTCCGCGGCGCTCGCCACCCTCGGAGTCATCATAAACAGACCCAGGGCTGTAATAACTAGAAGAATCCGGCCGGTGAGGGAGATGAATGCGAGGTGATTGAGCCCCCAGAGGGGCGAATCGGGGAGAAAAGAGGCGACAAGATAGAACAGCGTGCCGGCTGAAAAAAGCCACACGGGGATATTCTTCAGCGATGCGGTAGACAAGATCTATTTTTGATAAATAGTGACAGCCCCGATCTCGTCGGCCGAAAAAAGCCACCCACCAAGCTTTCGCCGCCGGGGGGCAAGCGACGTCCGGCCGAGCACCTTTTCTCCCTTCATGCTCCAGATCTGATAGTCAAACGTCAGCGTCGAGTCGGTAAGATTCTCAAAGACCCAGCCGATTTGGACACCGTAAGGCGTTGAGCCGACCCTGGACCACTGGAACGATATTTGTGAAGTCCCGAGCTTACCGGAGATTCCTGGGTCTTGATGGGGCACGGAAAGAAGGAGGAGGGCGGCGAGGATCATCGCCGGGAGATGAGCTGAAGCTGTTGATTTGCCTCCCCGTTGTTTTGAGCCACCTCGAGGGCTTTTCTGAGCGCCTTTTGAGCCGACGACGTGTCGCCGAGGGCGACGTAGGTTTCGCCGAGCAAAGTCCAGCCCATGGTATAGTCGGGAGAATATTTTACCAGTTGCTCGAGGTGGGCGCGGGCGACGGGGTAATTTTTCTGCGCGCGGGCGTAATAACCGAGGAGGAGCTGGCTTTCAACCATGCGGGGGTCGGCGGCGACCGCCTGTTCGTAGTATTTCACCGCTTCCTGGGGATTGTTTTTCGCGCGGTAGACGCTCCCGATATCCTGGTAGAGGAGGGCAAAATCGTGCGGGGCGAGCGCGAGGGACCGGCGAAAATACTGTATCGCCTCATCGGGCGTACGGCGTGACCGGTTCACCCCTTCGTAATACTGGTTGATGAACTCATTATCGACGGCATGTTGCGGCCCGGTCGTATCCGAGGGAAAGACAGGCTCCGGGCTCCGCTTATAGATGACGCGGACGTCATTGATATCGCCCGTCGGGTGGAAGTAGTACGGATAGTACCAGCGCCGGAACTCTTCTTTCGTGAACAGGGCTCTTTCTGCGAATGCGCTCGGTTTGATCCCGGTCGAGAAGAGTATCCAGTCGGGTTTGCGCGAAAGGACATAGGTGACATTGTAATTACGTTCACGCCATCCGCTCTTGACTCCAAAAATCTTCTCCGGCTTATGGGCTATCGTTTCATCGGTCAGACCGAGCATGTCGACCAGAGTCAGGTCGGAATAGTATCCCACGGAGCCGATGGTGGAGGCGGCAAATGTTGTCGACGGGGTGGAATGATCACGGAGCCAGGAACCGATATCGGCCATACCCTGGACGAGCCCCTGTTCTTTCATCCAGTAATCGCGCACATAATCATACGGGAGCACGTGTGCCAGGAAGGCGATGGGGACCGCTGCGACTGCAGCAAGATATCGTGCCGCCGAATTTTTCAGCTCGAAAAACGAATAGGTCTCGCTGAGGCCCTCTTGGACGAGGAAGTAGATCAGCGGGAGGATGGGGATGAAGAAACGGTGGGCGGGGAGCACATCCCCGCCGACTGTGACGATATAGGCCGTGTAGGCGATGACGATGAAAAAGATGTAGGTGAGGGGCGCGGGCCATTTCCGGCGGACCAGGGGGAGAAGGGCGAGAGCCGGGAGGAGGCCCCAGAGCATATAATGTTTCGAAAATATCATGAAATAATCGAGCCCGGCGTTAAAGTATTCCCGTGAAAGCCCGGCTTTGGCGTAATAGGTATTCGGGAAGAGGTATCCGTAGTACGAGAGGCGCCACAGTGTGAAGAGAACGACGGGGGCAGCAAAGATGAGCACCCAGAGTGCCAAGCGTTTAATCTCGAAGGCCCGGTCTTTGGTCCGGGAGATGAGAATGTCGCCTGCCGCGAAGACCATCGTAAGCCCGAAAAGAAACATCCCCTCGGGCCGTGTGAAGGAAAGAAGTGCGAAGGCGATCGGGGTAAATCCAAAAAGTTTTCGTTCAACGCGCTCTTTGAGAAAAAGCCAGACCGAGAGGACCGTGAGGCACATGAAGAGCGAGGTCTCCATGCCGCTGATCGTCCAATAGGCGACCGATGTATTGGCGGCGGTGAGAAGCGGCGCGGCGAGGGCGAGTCCGGCCGGCAGTTTTTCGGTGTGGATCGTGTTTGCCAAAATATAAAGAAGGACGAGCGTCGCGAGGCCGAAAACCACCCCGAGGATCTGGGCAGCAGATATGAGCTCGAGGCCGGATTTCGCGCAAAGAGCGATGAGCGCGGTCCAGAGGAATGTGGTATAACCCTCGACTCGTTCCCCGATATTCCAGACAAGGCCGTCCCCCGCCAGAAGGTGTCTCACGTACCGGAACGTGATGAAGGAATCGTCCTGGATGAACTCGAAATGACGGGAATGGGCGTACAGAAGGAAAAGGATGGCAGCCAGAAAGCCCCTTTCCACCCGGGAAGAAAGAGCGAATGGTTGTTTCTTTTGTTTCGACATCAGCGGGTCGAAGCGGGGAGGGGGCTCAGGCGTCGAGGAGGCGCATACACGATGAGAAGACGGTATCGGCCGCCAGGTATTGCATGCAGTTATTGGGGCATGTCGGCGAGTAGAAGCAGTTACAGTCGAAGTCCGGCTCCAGCACCTCGCCCCTGCCGTAGAGCTCGAATTCGTATTTGTTGAAAATATTATTGAAGAGGACGATCTTTTTCTTCAGCCCGATGGCGATATGCATGGCCATGGTGACTGCGGTGACCACAAGATCGCACTGATCGACCTCGCCCATGAATTTCTGGAGGGGAAAGTGCCCGAGGTATGCCGCGCCCGACGCTTTTGCGAGCTTTCTGTTCTTAAGATGTTCCTGTTCTCCGCCGAGGAGCAGCGGGGTACAGCCGGCCTTCTTGAGTTTACGCGCCAGAGAGACCCAGTATGCATCGGGCCAGAGGCGGGATGTCCATCGTCCGCCGCACCCCGTATTAAGCCCTACGACCGGTTTTTTCCGGGAAATCTTCCAGGAAAACTCCGGCAGGCGGGGCATAATATTTTCCTCGCGCCTGAACGTGAAGCCGCAGAGCTCAAAAATCTCCTGCTGATAGCTCTTCGTATTGGCTTTGCTCACGTCGTCGAAGACGCCCGTGAGGTACTTATGGTGCGCATCGGCATCGACGGGAACACATTTGCCGTTTTGCAATGTAAAGCCCTTCTTCATTCGGGCCGACAGCAGAAGGGAAAGTGCGCATGCCTCCCTGTCCTTGTCGAGGCAATAGACCGTGTCGAACCCTGTCGCCTGAAGCGTGGCGAGGCTCGTCGGCGAGTAAGGGAGAACGACGTCGATCCACTCCCTGGGAAGCACTTCGGGGGAGTGCGTGAGCCACCAGATCTCTGCGTGGGGGGAGATCTCCTTAAACTTGCGCAGGAGGGGAGTCGTGCGTATCACGTCCCCGATCGCGCCCAGTTTGACGATAAGGATCCGCCTGTCGGTCGGGTCGTAGTGGACGCAGGTGTTGCCGCGGGGATCGGTGCAGTGGACGCCATGCTCTTTATGGGGACGGCACGGGAGGTCGCCCCTGAAATGGCGGCAGTCGGTTTTCAGGTCACTCAGCGAAATCGTCATTGGGGAGAGGGTTTATTTCCAGATTTCCCGTATGGAATACTCTCTCTCCGGTTGCGAACGCGTCTTGGTGATCAGTTCGCCCATGAGGCCGATGGAGACGAACTGGATCCCGACGATGATGAGGAGGATGCCGCCGGCGAAGAGGGGCCTGTTGGTCAGAGACATGCCGTGAAAATACTTGAGGTACGCGAGGTACAGGTCGATGCCCAGGCCGGCGAGGAAAAACACGAGGCCCCAGAATCCGAACAGATGCAGCGGGCGCTGCATATAGCGAGTCGTGAAGAGCACGGTCACGAGGTCGAGAAAACCCTTCCAGAATCGTCCCGCTCCGAATTTCGTTCGGCCGTATTTCCTCGGGTGATGGCGGACGGGGACTTCGCCGATCTTATAGCCGAGCCCGTGAGCGAGAACGGGGATGTAGCGGTGAAGCTCCCCGTAAATCCTGACTTCCTTCGCCACCTCCTTCCGATAGGCTTTGAGGCCGCAATTGAAATCATGAATCCGGATCCCGGTTATAAGGGACGTCACAAAATTGAAAAACCTTGACGGAATGGTTTTTGAAATCGGGTCGCGCCGTTTTTTCTTCCAGCCGGAGACAAGGTCGAACCCCTTCTTTATCTCATTGACGAGTCCCGGTATTTCGTCGGGATCGTCCTGGAGGTCGGCGTCCATGGTGACAATGATGTCGCCTCCTGCGTTGGCGAATCCGACCGAAAGAGCGGCGGATTTTCCAAAATTCCGGCGGAACCGTATGATCTTCACCCGCCGGTCTCTTCCCCGGAGCTCCTGCATAACCCTCACCGATCCGTCGGTGCTGCCGTCGTCGACGAAGAGGATTTCATACCGCCCGATCCTGGAAAGCGCGGAGCGGATGTTTTCATACAATTCCCGGAGAGATTGTTCTTCATTAAAGACCGGGATGACGACCGAAAGCTCATTCGGACCTCCCCGATGCTGTTGCGATTCCTGAGGACGGTGGCCCTGGTGGCGGGGACGACGCTGTTCCTGCGGGCGGAAGCGTCTTTCGCGGGGCTGTTGTTGTCGAACGGGTTGTTGTTCCTGGCGGGGAGGTTGCGGAGGCTGCGCGTTTTCCGCAGGCTCCCGGGGCGTGGACTGATCGTCGCTTATTTGTGGGGGGGTCGCTGGGGTCTCTTCTTGATTCTGGTCGGGCATTCGATAGATGAGTTTTCAAACAACATACGATATTCTTCGCTGAAAATCAAAGGTGGGACCAGAGAGGGAGGGGGCTGCGCGCCGAAAAAGCAATCCGGGAGAGACGCGGGTCTCTCCCGGACGAGAAATCTTTACGGATTACCGCCGGCTTCGGCTTCCTTCGCCTTCTGTTTGATTTCCTGGATTTCCTTGCGGACCTCCTGCGCCTTCTTCTTCAGCTCATTCATCTCCTTGCGAACGCGCGTTCCCGCGGACTTGTTACCTTTTTCGTAGAATTTGATGAAATCCTTCTCGAAGCTGGTAAGCAAATCGCGTAATTCTGTGAATCTGCTCATAATAACCCTCCAGTGTGAGTTTAAAGTGAAGCTCGTTCTGAGGAACGAGTCCCCGTAGGGAGTGGATTATGCATGCTTCTTGCGATGACGTGACAGTTTATATTCCTTTTGAAGGCTTTTGACAAGTTCTTCCCGCCGGTCGTAGAGTCGCTTGAGCGGTCTTGGACGAGCTTTCTGCAGCACATACGACGAAAGGATCGGGAGGGCGATCGTAGAATCCACGTAGGCGACAACCGCATCGGGGAGCCTGTCGGGATCAACCTTACCCCAGGTAACAGCTTCCCCCGGCGTTGCACCTGAGAGGCCGCCCGTATCGACCCGGGCATCGGTGATCTGGAGAAAATAGTCATGACCTTTCTCGTCGATGCCCAAAACCTCCTGAATCTGCGGTTCGGTCTGCAGTATGAAATTCTTAGGGGAACCCCCACCCATCATCAAGACTGCGCTTTTCCCGTGATTTCTCTTGGCATCGAGAACGATGGCGGCGGTTTCGTTCACATCCAGCAGCACGTCGATACGTGTCCGGAACCCGGAGAGTGCTACCTCTGCGATATTCATCCCTATGGAGCTGTCTCCCGGCGACGAGGTATACACGGGGACGCCGCACCGGAACGCGGTGGCGATTAGGCTGCTATGCTTGATTCTCAGCGCTTTTTCACGTTCAGCGATATACTTCCCCAGGCGATAGTGCAGTTCGGCCGTTGACATTTCCTTCTGAAACTCTGGTAATCTGATGATTTTCCTGAAAAAATCATCGGTTGAGAGGAGGACCTTGTATTCGAACAAAATATCATAAATGCGAATAATCCCCTCTCTTCGCAACAGGCGGTCATCTGTGAAAGGCGTTCCACGGTGGAGTGAGTGACCGATGGCAAAGTGAGTGTCATGGTAGAGATTTGCGCCCGTGCTCACGATCCAGTCGATGAACCCGGCCTTCATAAGCGGAACGATGCAGGAGCCGCCGAGGCCGGCGGGGGTCAATGCGCCTGTAATGCTCAATCCGACGGTGGAATCAGGGGCCAGCATTTTTTCCGCAAATAGCTGGGCACCTTCCCTCAATCTGCCTGCATTATAAGCCTGAAAATACTCATCGACGAGAGCCGTTACCGTGACGTCTTTTGGTATCGGCTTCGGTACAATCTTTTGACCTTTCAGAAACTTATTATGCCCCATTTACATCCGTCTAAAGGAAAGCTCCAATCAAGATGGCTGAAATATAGAAATTTCGCAGAATTAAGCAAGGAAAATGTTTGTGAAATTTGACGAAATCCGCTATTCTGCCGAAACCCCCTAAAACAGACTCTTTTGAGGGCTTTTCAACCTATCCGCAGAGTACCGAACCCCCGTTAACGTTCAGAATTTCACCCACTACATGATTTGCGAGGCTTGAGGCAAGGAAAAGGATGGGACCGGCGATATCTTCTGGAGATGCAGCAAATCCTCTCGGAATGCTTTGAAAAATCTGCTTTTTTATTGACGGCTTTTTGAAAACTGATGAGACCAGATCTGTAGCCACCCATCCGGGGGCGACACAGTTCACCCAGATATTGCGGGGAATCAGTTCGACGGCGATAGATTTCGTAAAGGCGATTATTCCGCCTTTCGATGCGGCATACTGGGAATGCAACGCTTCTCCCCTTTGACCGGCTGTGCTCGAAACATTGATAATCCGGCCGTAATTCTGCCTGAGCATGACGGGAACAGCAGCGTTACACATGGCGAAAGTGCCGTTCAGGTTGATCGTGATGCTGCGGGCCCATTTTCTCAGGCTCATCTCCCCTATTCTACCAAATTCCCATATCCCGGCGGCATTGACGAGAATATCGATTCTTCCCAGGAATTTTTCAGATTTGTCCGCAGTTTTCAGGCAATCCCGTTCCTTTTCAACCTCGCAATGAAAAGCAATCGCTCTCCTTCCAATTTTTTCAATTTTGCGGGTTACCTGATTTGCCTGCTTTGGATGCCGGGAGAAAGTAACCGCCACATCGGCGCCGGCTCTGGCGAGCATCAGGGCTGTTGCTGCGCCGATACCCCTTGAGCCGCCGGTGACGAGTGCTGCCTGACCTTGGAGATCTATCATACGACTCCTCGAAATTTGGGGAATGTACTTTTTTCCGCAGAAAGTTTCAGAGAAAGAAAATTCTTGATTTTAAGCCAGAAGATATTTATATTTAGACCAATTCTAAAATGAACATCGACGCAGCACGGGAGACTCTTTCCTCTTACCTCATCTCGAAGAAGCTCCGGCCCACGCGGGAGAGGTTTCTTCTGCTGGAGGAAATCATGAAGACGCACGGGCATTTTGACGCCGACGAGCTCTTCGCCTCGTTGAGCGCGCGGGGCCTGAAGGCGTCGAGGGCCACGGTTTACAACACGCTCGACCTTTTGGTCGAGTGCGGGCTTATATCAAAGTACCGCTTCGGAGAGAACCATTCACGGTACGAGAAGGCGTTCGGGCGTCCGCGGCATGATCACCTTATCTGTCTCGAGTGCGGCGACATCATTGAATTCGTGAGCGAGAAGGTTGAAAGACTGCAGCGGGAGGTGTGCGAGGAGAAGAAATTCCGCCCCCAGAATTCCACCCTCCAGATCTTCGGCACCTGTGCGAAGTGCCAGTCAAAAAAGAAACAATGATCGAATCATTCATCATATCGCTCCGGGAAGGAATCGAGATCAGCCTCGTCCTCGGGATCCTCGTCGCCTATCTCAGAAAGGTGGGACGGGCCTCTCTCCTCTCCTCTGTTTATCTCGGGCTGGCGCTCGCCATAGTGGGAAGCATCGCGGGCGCGGTCCTTCTCGTGCGTCTCGGGATAGACCAGGAATCCCTGGAAGGATACTTCATGCTGGCTGCCGCGTTCTTCGTCATCACCATGGTCATCTGGATGTGGATTGCGGCCAAGAGGATCAAAGGCGAGATCGAGCAGAGAGTGGACACGATCATTTCCTCAAAATCATCCTGGCGGGCGCATGCAGGGATCTTCGGTTTTTCGTTTCTCATGATACTCCGCGAAGGCATCGAGACCGCGATCTTTCTCCAGGCGGTGGCATTCAGCACCGGCGCGTGGCGGAGTTTTTCAGGAACCGCGGCAGGGATAGGCCTGGCTGTGGTTTTTGCGATCCTTTTCATACGGGGAAGCGTCCGGATCGACACGGGTCGTTTCCTCCGGGTGACTGCGATAACCCTGCTGATTTTCACCCTCCAGCTCATCGTCAATGCGTTCCACGAATTCTACGAGTACGGGGTATTTGCGGCGAATCCCGCCATGATGGGCATACTGGGGCCGGTGGTACAGAACAACGTCCTCTTCATCCTGGCCATCGTAAGCATCCCGGCGCTGATGATGGTGATCCCGGGGCGATCCGGCCGCTCGGGCGGCGCACGGAGATGGCAGCTTGGGGCTGCAATGGCGGCCCTTACCATAGTCCTTTTCCTCGGCGTCGGGGAAATCTTCTCGTCAAGCACCGAGAAAGATTTCTCGGCGCAGCAGCTGGCAATCCCCTCTTCAGGGATTTTCGAGATTCCGATCGAGAGGGTCAGCGACGGAAGCCTTCACCGTTTTTCAATAAGCGACAGCGGCCTGGAATTACGGTTTTTCGTCCTGAGGACGAGCGTCGGGAAATTCGCCACCGCGTTCGACGCATGCTATGCCTGTTACAGTTACGGCAGATACTATCTCAGGGGAGGAGGGTTGGTCTGCTCGCAGTGTGATGCCCCGGTGCCCCTGAGCAGGCTGCATCAGATCGAAGAAACTCCCGCTGACGAGAACAACACGGGCTCGATGGAGGGAAACGGATGCGCCCCGATCTATCTGCCATCACGGATGCAGGCGGGAAAAATCGATATCCGGGTGGCCGATCTCCGGAAGCAGCGAAAGTATTTTGATATCGGCCCCGAACCCCATTAGTTCCATGTCCGGGGCGCTTTTTACAGACAACGCCAACCATGAAATTCCTGATACTCTTTCTCGGCATCGCTGCGACGGCGGCACTGGCCCAGGAGGCGACCGCGATCGGCGGATATGGAGAACTTCATTATAACGAGCCGGACGGGAGTCAGAGCGGAACGCTCGATTTCCACCGCTTCGTGCTTTACGTCGGCCACTCGTTCACAGACAGGATTTCCTTCAAATCCGAGATGGAGATCGAACATACAAAAATCGAGGCCGGCCAGGGAGGGGAAGTCGCAATCGAGCAGGCATATCTCGACTGGCATTTCAGCGAAAAAATGGGAATGAGGGCGGGAATCATCCTCCCTCCCATCGGGATCATCAATCAGTTCCACGAACCCCCCACATTCAACGGAGTTGAGAGGCCGAACGTGGACGACGTCATAATACCGAGCACATGGCGGGAGTCGGGCGTAAGCGTTTACGGTGCGGTTGCGGAGGGTGTGCGGTATGAGCTTGGCGTCGTGGCGGGATTGAGGGCGGAGGGTCTCGACAGCTCGCTGGGCATACGGGAAGGAAGGCAGGAGGCCCTCAACAGCACGTCGTCGAACCCCTCCCTGACGGGGAGAGTGGATTACCTCCCGATTCCGGAGCTCAGATTCGGAGGGTCTTTCTTCCTCGGCAACACGACGGAAGGCGTCGATTCGCTCGGGGGCGGAACAGTATCAGTCATCTCGGGCGACGTGCGGTACACATATGACCGCGCCTCCCTGCGCGCCGAAGGGGCGTTCGAGTCGATCGGGGACGCCACGAAGATCAACGCCGAGTTCAAGCGGAACGTCGCCGACCGGATTTACGGTTACTACATCGAGGGGGCGTACGACATCCTGCCGTGGTTTTCATCCGCCGCAGACCAGTCATTGAACGTTTTTGCCCGCTACGAAAAATACGACACGCAGGCGGGGGTTTCCGGTTTCGCGGCGAACCCGGTAAATGACCGTCACGACATCACCGTCGGGGCGACATACAAGCCCGTTCCGGGTGCGGCATTCAAAATCGACTACCAATTCCTGGACAATGCAGCCGGGCTCAATGCCAAAATGTTCAACATGGGAGTCGGATACAGTTTCTGATGGGACCCGTTCTGTTGCTCATACCGATCCTGATATCGATTGACAGCGGCGCCGCACGGACGGATCTGGACCAGAAAGCAGAAAAAAGTCTTCAAAAAATGTTTGGCGATACGGCCGCGATCGGACCGCGGGACATTCGCCTGACCCCCGATGAGAGAACTCAGCTGGAAGAAAAATCACGGGCGCGCTGGCGGAGTGATTCCCTCCGCGTTTACGTCTGTACTGCGCGCGGCCGCATCCTGGGGTACGGTGTCGCCGATAATGTCAGGGGGAAGACAAATTTCATCACCTATCTGGTTGGCATCCTCACGGACGGCACGGTGAGGGACATCGACATCCTTGCGTACCGGGAATCGTACGGGGGGGAGATCGCCAATGAATCCTTCCGCAGGCAATTTCAGGGAAAAACGAAAGACGACAGGCTCATTCCTGGGAGGGACATCAAGAACATCAGCGGGGCCACAATTTCTGTCCATGCAATCACGGACGGGGTGAGAAAAATCCTGGCCACCTTCGCACTCATCAGGTCTCGCCTCCTCTAGATGGAATTCCCCAACTCCTTGCGGCTGTGCGATGCGGATTCCACGCTCAAAATCTTCATCACTGCGTTCCTGGTCGTCCTCACGGCAGGATACATGGTCGGGCTGCTATTCATAGGCCATACGACATCGGGTTCGGCGCAGGGGCTGACCGAAGAATACCGCGGGAGTCCGGAAGGGAGGGAAGAAATCAAATACGCAAAAAGTCCCGATGAGATGTACATTCTGTTGCACAACCACATCCTTTCCCTCTCGCTTGTCTTCTTCGTCGTCGGCGGGATTTTTTCCTTCTCTTCGATTGTCCCCGCCGGGCTCAAGCGATTCCTCATCGTCGAACCGATCGTGGCCATCGCGACGACGTTCGGCGGAATCTGGCTTACGCGTTACATCTCCGAAATATTCAGCTGGCTCGTCATATTCTCCGGAATCAGCATGGCGGCCTGTTACGGCATCATGGTCACCCTAACAATAGTTGAGCTATGGCGCCCGCGGCGGGTCTGACCGCGTGCTCGAGGCGGCGATTCATCAGATTGTCGTCTCTGCTTGCCGTCGGCATGGCGTTCGGCCGGGGAAAATCTCCCCCCCTTCCCTTGACGGAGCGTGCGGCCTTCGTCATGGGGAGCATCGTCACTTTCAACGCATACTGCGAGGACGAGCGCCTGTGCAATATGGCCATCGATGACGTTATCCGGGAGATGAAGGACATTGACAGGCTGATGAGCGTATTTGATGTAAACAGCGAGGTATCTCGCATCAACCGTGAGGGGGCGCGGGGCGAGCTCCGGGTCGATCCCAGGATCGTTGACATCCTGATCCATTCCCGGAAGTTTTTCGACCTCACCTCCGGGTCGTTTGACATCACGATAGAACCCTTGATGGAACTTTACGGATTCCGGGATGGCACCCATCCCTATCCGTCTGACCGGAGAATAGCCCACGCGCTCGAGTCTGTCGGGATGAAGAATGTGCTCATCGATCCGGCGAAAATGCTTGTCTCCTTTGGGCACGAAGGAACGGAAATTGATTTGGGGGGAATAGCCGTCGGTTATTCTATTGACAGAGGAGTCGGGATACTAAAATCCTACGGCATAGAGGCTGCCATCATCAATCACAGCGGTGACATTTATGCCATAGGTGCACCGCCGGGAGAGGAAACCTGGGAGGTGGGGATAACCGATCCATGGGACACAAGCGCGCTGATAACGTCGGTCGTAATAAAAAACCAGGCTCTCTCGACTTCGGGCAATTACGAGAACTTTGTCAACGTCAGGGGCAAGACCGTCGGTCACCTGCTTGACCCGTCGACCGGCAGGACCGCTCAGGATCTGGCGAGCGGGACCGTCATTGCACCGACGGCCGTCGAAGCAGACGCCCTCTCGACCGGGTTGTTCGTTGCGGGTTTGGGCCGCACGAAGACCCTGGCCGGGCGGTTCGAGGGAGTCCGGTTCATCGGGGTAAAAAATGACCGTCAGACAGTCGAGCACGGTAAAATCCCCCGGGGCTGACGGGATTATCTCCGCGCTTCGGCTCCTTGCTTTTCCGTCAACCGCAGTCGATTCGACTGTGTCCAATCCTTAAAAACCCTGATGGCCAATCCCGTAAAAGAGATAGCCCGCCTTGGCTTAACCTTTCTGATTCTCTTCACGAGAGTTGAGGCAGGCGAGCATCAGCTGCAGATCGTCGTCGACCCCCGTATCGAACTTCTTGCCGTCGTCCAGTCGCTTGGCGATTACGGGTCCAAGACCGGCCTGATCACGACGTTTGACTTCTCCTATAAGCGCGAGGTTGCGGATTATTTCCG
The DNA here is from genome assembly GCA_964410105.1 of uncultured Chlorobiaceae bacterium. Classification (GTDB taxonomy): domain Bacteria; phylum Bacteroidota; class Ignavibacteria; order UBA10030; family SZUA-254; genus CAYPFY01. Next base: position 87,359 of record CAYPFY010000009.1, on the reverse strand, counting down.
GCCATTCGGAAAGGAGCGAGCGGTAGAAATCTTCGGCGAGATGAGCGGGCACGGATTTAACTTCGACGCCCCTCCCACCGCCATGCTTTTTTTCAGCGATCCCCCTGAAATCCTTCCCCGTCACCCGGTTCCCGAAGAAATCCTCGAACGGGCTGGGGGCCGGGAAAAGCTTGACGAGTTTATGGGGGCACTCAGGGAATTTGCGAAAAAATCGGACTTCATGAAGTTTTACGAGAGCCGCAGGGAGTGGTATGCACGGATCGCAGGGTGCGCGCAGGATTCGATCCATGGAGACTATGTCCGGATGCTTGAAAACTATTACGGGATGACGCAGGCGAGTTATACCATCATCCTCGCCCCCCTCGTCACGGGGGGTTTCGGTCCCCGGGTGGAGGTTATGCCCGGACACTACTCACTCTATAACATATGCGGACCCATCGGGATGCAGGACAGCCTCCCGAATTTCGGAACGGTTGAGAATTTCCGGCATATCGCGTGGCATGAGTTCAGCCATTCATTCGTCAATCCGGCGACCGACCGATTTGGGAAGGATGTCGACAGGTACTCGGGGCTCTTCGACAGGATTTCGGATGAAATGCACGGCATGGCATACAGCAACTGGCGAACGTGCGTCAACGAGCATATCGTCCGGGCGGTGACGACCCGGTTGACATACCGTGAGGCGGGGAAGGCGGCCGGGGACGCATCCATGAGGCGGGAGAGGGGCCGGGGGTTTGCCTACATAAGGGAACTCTGCTCGGCTCTTGAGGATTATGAGAATCGAAGGGAGAGATACGCCACCTTTGTCGACTTTTATCCAAAACTCGTCGACGTTTTTGCGGAATTGTCCGGGCGGCATCTCGGCGACGATTTTTACACTATTCCGTTCGAGGGGCCGATCAGTGCGGCTACCACAGGCACGAGGCTCACCGCGTACGTACTACCGACAGGCGAGACCGACCATGAGGCTCAGGATTCGATTCACGGCTACGTCAGGCGAATTCGGGATCGTTTCGATCCGAAATCGCGGCTCCTCACTGACCGGGAGGCTCTTGCCGCAGATCTCTCCCATTACACACTCTTTTTGTATGGAACGGTGCACGGCAACAGGTGGCTCGCGGAGCACGCGTCGATACTCCCGGCGGTCATCGACACTGATCGCATCATCGCAGATTCAGTCTACACGGGCACGCATCTCCGCCTGATCACGGCGGTTCGGAGCCCGTATGACACGACGAAGGCGGTCGTCATTTATACGGCGCAGGCCGCCGCCGATATCAACGGCATCAACGCCGTGTTCCATGGCGCGACGGACTTTGTCATCGCGCGCGGGAAAGAGGCGGTTAAATCGGGCAATTACCGGAAATCGGGCGGGAGATGGCATTTCTGAAATTGCAATCGGCCGGCAAAAATCTTATTTTATAGAATGAGTGACGACCAGAAACCGGTAACCGAGGCGCAGGTCTACGAGGTTCTGAAAACCGTGTACGACCCGGAGATCCCGGTAAGCATCGTCGATCTGGGACTCGTCTATGATGTAAAAATCATTGACGACTGGGTCGGGGTCAAGATGACCCTTACGACTCCCGGGTGCGGAATGGGAGGGGCGATAGCAAACCAAGTTCGCGAGAAGGTTCTCGATCTCGAGGGAGTGCACGAATGCGATGTCCGGATAGTATGGGATCCGCAGTGGACGCCGGCGATGATTTCGGAAGAAGCGAAGAAGAAGCTGAATATCTGAAAGCTGTCCCGGCAAACCTCACAAACTTCCGCCCGTTACTTAAGCCGGGCGGCGGATTCTGACGTTTCAGATAGACATGAAACCCCCGCCCAAAGGCCGCGGAGCTGCGATAAATCCGCCCAATCGATTCGAGTCCCTCCATCTTGAGCCTCTTGAGCTCGATGTGGAGGATGAGGACGGGCGTGCCGTCCGTACCGCCTTCTTCAGGGATAGTTCGAGGACAATTCTTGCCAAGAACGACAGCCCCGACGTCCCCTTCACCTACAGCCTCAACCCGTATCGCGGGTGCGAGCATGGCTGCATCTACTGTTACGCACGGCCCAGTCACGAGTATCTTGGATTCTCTTCGGGGATCGATTTTGAATCAAAAATTCTTGTCAAGGAGGACGCCCCGGGGCTGCTTGCGGCGGAATTCAGAAAGAAAAGCTGGAAGCCTGAATGGATCAGCCTCTCGGGAAACACTGACTGCTACCAGCCTGTGGAAAGAAAACTCCGGATCACGCGCTCCTGCCTCGACGTTTTTCTGAAATACCGAAATCCGGTCGGCATCATCACAAAAAACCACCTTGTGACGAGGGATCTCGATATACTCGAGAAGCTGAGCCGGCTCAATCTGGCCTCCGTCTCGATATCCGTCACAACCCTGGACGAGGAGCTTGCCCGGAGGATGGAACCCCGTACATCTGTGCCTTCGAGGAGGCTTGAGGCGATAAAAATGCTCTCATCGGGGGGGATTCCCACCTCGGTCATGGTTGCGCCCGTCATCCCGGGGCTTACCGATGAAGAGATCCCGGCGATCCTGAAGGAGGCGGCCGCTCACGGAGCGACGCAGGCCGCGTACACGCTGGTCCGGCTGCCCGGTCCGGTGCTGGGGCTTTTTACCGAATGGTTGCAAAGGGAATTCCCGGAAAAGGCGGCAAAAATAATGAACCGGATAAAGGAGGTTCATGGGGGCGATCCTTCCGATTCCCGGTTCTCAAAAAGAATGACCGGGGAGGGAGAGCTCGCCGGGGCGATCAAGCGGTTGTTTGACCTCAGCAGGCAGAAATACGGACTTCAGAAGGAAAAAATCTCGCTATCGGTAGAAGAATTTGGCGCATCCCGGCAGCTCGAGATTTTCTGACCCTCAAACGTTGAACCTGAAATAGATGATATCCCCATCGCGGACCTGATACTCCCTTCCTTCCAGTCGCATAAGCCCCTTTTGCTTTAAAGCCTCCTCGCTCCCGAGCTGAGCGAGATCGTCAAATCTCATCACCTCGGCACGGATAAACCCTTTTTCGAAATCGGAGTGAACCGTGCCGGCGGCCTGGGGCGCGAGCGACCCGTGGGGAGTCGTCCATGCACGGACCTCTTTTGGACCCACGGTGAAGAACGTTATGAGTTTGAGAAGATCGTACCCTTCCCTGACGACCTGATCCAGGCCTGATTCTCTGACGCCCAGGTCGCGGAAGAATTCCGGCCTATCGGCCATGGGCATCGCGGCGATCTCCGCTTCAATCTTTGTACAGGCGACGACCACCCTCGCCTCCTCCTTCCGGGCGATAACCCTCACCTCATCCACGGCAGAATTCCCTGCGAGCTGTTTTTCATCAACGTTGGCAATATACATCACCGGTTTACTGGTGAGGAGGTGAAGATCCCGGAGGAGGAGGGCTTCAGACTCCGAACGGGGTTCCAGATAGACTGCGAGTCTTCCCGAGAGGAGTTGCTCCCGGATTCTCCTGTAAAACTCGGCTTCGGGGATGAGCTTTTTATCCCCGGCCTTGGCTCGCTTGTCCGCTTCAGCCAGTTTTCTTTCGACCGTCTCGAGATCTTTCAAGATAAGCTCCGTCTCGACGATTTCGATATCCCGCGTGGGATTGACGCTCCCGTCGACATGGACGACATTCTCGTCATCGAAGCAGCGGACGACATGGCAGATGGCGTTGACATCACGGATTCTGGACAAAAACTGATTCCCGAGCCCTTCGCCTTTGCTTGCTCCTTTGACGAGCCCGGCGATATCGACGAATTCGATAGTGGTGGGGGTTATTTTCTCGGGGGAGTAGAGCCGGGCGAGCCATCGGAGGCGCTCATCGGGAACGGGGACGACTCCGAGATTCGGTTCGATGGTGCAGAAGGGATAGTTTTCGGCGAGGGCGCCGGCTCCGGTGATGGCATTAAACAGAGTGGACTTCCCGACATTGGGAAGTCCAACGATTCCGCAGGTAAAACCCATGGAACAATGTAGAAAAAAAACCTCCGCCGATCCAGCCCCCGGGGGGGGAGGTTCGCCTCAGATCAGCGGCTCGCGGCGGCCCTTGGATTCAGCGAGAGAATCTTGGCCCGGACAGAGCGCTGGCCGTCCAGGCGGCGATAAATCACGGAAAAATCTTTCATCAGCAGTTCGATCCGCTCGAGGTTGTCGAGGAGAAGTTTCATAAAAACCTCGCGTCGCTGCGGTGAGAGCCTGCCGCTCTCCAGGTGGTACAGCGTGAGCCGGATGACGCTCAGGGGGTTATTGATCTCGTGCACGAGCGAACCCAGAGAGCTTTTCGCCGAATGAAGACGGTTATGGAGGACATCAAACCCCTTCGCCTTCTTCTTCAGGACAACGTGGTCGATGCTGCTCACGAAGGACCAGGTAAAGAGAGGAGTTCCGATCTCGTCCGCATCGATCAGATCATCAACCCCGGCCCTTTTATAGACGTCCGGGAGGGGAGTGCGGCCGCCGTTCGATATCACGAAAATCGGGATCGCGAGGTTAAGGGAGCGAAAGTCCTTCGCCAGTCGGACCACCGAGCCCGTACGGAGCGAGCTTCCGAACACGACGAGGTCCACCTGACCGAGGCAGTCTTTAAAGGAAGCCTTCGCCTCCGCCGGATTGGCCCGGGTGACGGTGAATCTTATAAACTCAGGAGTTCTGAAATTTTTCCCGAAGAAATGTTTCGGGGCTTCGGTTGAATCGACATAGAAAACTCGGAATATTTTCATAGAGAAAGGGCAAGTTAGCTGGCGTGTGAGTAGGGATGTGATAACTTCGACCGGTCGGGAGAGAGGACGGACGACTTAAGGGAGTGCAGAAGTTCCCACAGATCCTTTCCCTTTTCCCATACCTCGTCGGCAACCGTATGCGTCAGCTTTTCGCGGACCTCGGCGTCGAGATAGCCGGAGAGAACGATCACCTTCATCATGTTTTCCTTCTTCCGGGATTTGAGGAGCTCCAAAACCTGCAAGCCGTCGATCTTCGGCATCCTCAGGTCGAGGAACACGACCTTGGGTTTGCGCTCTCCGATCAGGAGGAGGGCCTCATACCCGTCGTCGGTGATGATGACGTCTCCCTCCGGGTACTGCGTGCAAATAGCCTCCTTAAGAGAGAGGCTGAAAGCCTTGTCGTCGTCGACGATAAGGAACACCGTCCGTCTTTCATCCACAAACTGGTAGGGGACATCGATTCCGGCCCGGGTCATAAAATCCTTGAGATCTCCCGGCCATATCCGGTAGTGCCCTCCGAAGGTGGTAAAAGCCTTGATTGCGTCACGGTAAATCCAGTTGAGAACCGTCTTCTTGCTTACACGGCATATTTTCGCAACCAGTCCGACGCTCATTGGTTTTCGGTAGACAGCTGAAAGCTTCAATCCATTGGGACTCTGACGATACTCGACCATGTCAAACCTTGATGATTTGGAATCGTAATTTCCCCAAAGATAAGAGGTCTGGCAGAGTCTCAGGTGACAATGGTCACCTGCGCGAACGGGAATCACGGAGGAAGGGTTCAAAAAAGGGGCGGTTTTTTGCCGGAGAAGGGGCTTTTTTTTACGTGTGATCTGGGTTCGGAATGTCAAAGGTTTTTGATCACTTTTACCACCTTCCAAATGAATGTCACATCGCGTTTTCTCACCGTCACCGGCTCAAAATTCGTATTCAGAGGAATGAGATGCACATACTGTTCGTCGATCTTGATCTTTTTGAGAACATCCTCGTCGTTGACCCGTATGACGCAAATATCCCCATTTACAACTTCCTGTTGCGGGCTCACAACGACAATGTCGCCGTCCTCGATTTTCGGAGACATGCTTTTTCCCCTGACGACGAGCGCAAAGGCGTCATTATCCTTCACATCGTCGACGGTAACGTAGCGTTCGATCTGTTCGGGGTGAAAAATCGCGGCCGCCCGTCCGGCGGGGACTGAGGAGAGCAAGGGAATTTCGACCAGAGAAACCTTGTGGAACGAAGGGATTTTGAGGGGAATAATCTTCCCTTGCGGGGAGGGAAGAACATCCCCCTCGCCCGTCAGGAGCCATTCCGCCCGGACCCCTGTTGATTTGGCAAGGCGGACCAGATAGTTGCTATCGGGGACCTGCAGACCCTTTTCCCACCTCTGAAGCGTGCGGACGGCAACTTCGACCTTCGCCGAGAGACCCGCCTGGTCGAGTTCCTTGTTCTCCCGTGCGGCACGGATCCTTTCACCGATCGTTCCGTCTTTCATAGTCTCTCCTGTCAGTTTTGTCCCGGGATGGTTAATATACGACAATTTTGTCATAGGTCAATATAGGGGAATTTGGAGGTGATGTCAAGTCGCGAAGAAACCCTGACAGGAACTCCTATCCGGTATTTCACCCAGACCAATGTTTGGAGGAATGTGCGGGGGGTGGGTAGTCAGAACCGGCTGATATCCCGGCCGAAGAGAAAAGTCTTTGTCCAGTCGAATAATACCAGAATTCTATTCTTAAGGCTCACAAGCTTTGTGATATAAGCTGAGCGCCAGAAAAGCCAGGTGGCAAATCCATGTCCCTTGACGCTTGCAAGGTCGGCGAGAGCCCGGTTGCTGCCGACATAGGCGAGCATCCCAAGATTTTTATATCGGAACGGAGACACTGCCTTACCCCGGGCCAGGCGCCCGAAGCATCGGGCAAGGTAGGCACCTTCCTGCTGAGCCACCTGGGCGGTGGCCGGGAGGTTGATGTCTTCCGGGGTAGCGCAATCCCCGGCCGCGTAGATATCGCCGAAGTCCCTGACGCGGAGGAAGTTGTCGAGGGCAATCCGGGACCCGTGAATCTTCTTGAACGGAAGAGAATCGACGAGGGGCACGGGCCCTATGCCTGTGGACCAGACGATCAGCCGGCAGGGGATGACTGTGCCGTCATCGAGGAAAACTGCATCCTTTTCAACTTTAACGACTTTTGAGCCGGTGCGGACCTCGATCCGCTGCCTCCCAAAGTGCTTCATCGTATAGGAACCAAGCGCCGCGTCGAAAGTGGAGAGAATATTCCCCGTCGCCTCCAGAACCGTTATTCGGCAATCATTCATCAAAGGGTGGAAGGCCCGGTCGAGATCCTCGACGAGGAAGTCATGCATCTCGGCGGCGAACTCGACTCCGGTGGGGCCTCCGCCGACAACGACAAAGTGGAGCAGTTTCCTCCGCAGATCTTGGCCGACGCCCGGATGGCATGCCTCCTCGAAGCAGTCGATGATTCTCTGCCGAATGGCCCGGGCATCGGAGAGCTCTTTCAACGGCAGGCAGTTCTCCAGAACCCCGGGAATGCCGTAGGTGTTGCCGGAGGAACCCACCCCGATCAGGAGAAGGTCATACGGCAGGGAGAATGACACCCCGCAGATGACAGAATGCTTCTCGGTGTCGATCCGGCTGCAGCTCGCCTGGAGGAATTCGATATCATATCTGGCCGTGCGGACCGGCTCAATGATACTCCGGAACTCGATGGTGCCGACGGTGGTACTGGGAAGGAGCGGGGTGAAGAGAAAATGATTCCGCGGGCTGACGACGGTGACGTGGTGGCAGGAGGTATCAATCCGTTTGAGGAGGCTGAAGGAAGCGAAACCGGTCCCGAGAACGACGAGTCTGATTTTCGCCAAGCGATACCGGCTCAGGTCGCCGTGATGCCCTGTTTGGCGAGCGCCTCGCTGATGGTTTTCCGCGCTTCTTCGGGGGAGACCCGGATTCTCGCCCCTGATTCGGATATTGCCTGGGCAAGAGTTCCCTGTTTGCTCGTGAGCCAGCGCCAGACATGGTATCCGAGGCGGTTCCGGTCGTTGGGCTCGAGGGTCGGGATGGAGCTCACGCTCTCGTAGGCAACCTTCTCGAGCGAATCTGCGGGAAAATCTTTAACCGTTGGAGGGGGTTTGGTCGTCATGTGTCAGCAAAATTGTTGAATCGAATATAGCAAAATCCGGAAAAAGCCGAAAATCAGCGCAGGGCTTCGTCTCTCAGGGCGGTGTGAACGGCCTCGAAAATCCGGAGGTAATACTCCCCTTGGTTTGTCTCTTCGGCCAGCAATCCGATATCCTTCGCCTCGTGTTCGGTCACCAGCCGGGCGATTTCATTGACGAGAACTTCGGTCATCTGAATCCCGACGAACTTATTATCCCCCGGATGGTAGGAACTCTTCAAGAGCGGAATCAAAAACTGAGGTATTCTTTCGACCTCCATGATGTCTTCGGGCGAACTCATCTGAAAGGTAGGAATGCGCGGATTGAAGCGGGGTGAAATCACACCCTCCCAGCGGAAAGACGCCGGGGTGACATGCGAAAACGTCGATGCGAGAACCTGCTGAAGGGGTATGCGGTGGACTTGCAGGGGCTCGGCTGCGCGCCGCTCGTCATCCTGGTCTCCGGATGAATCGTTCCTTTCGGGGCGCGAAAGACGAGAGAGGGAGCTCACCGCCGGGTTTTCCCCCTCGATGATCCTGGCGAGAGTCGACTTCCGGGAGAAGTGACGGCTCCCGGTATCGATCCGGGTTATGCCGGCGATCGTTTTTTGAGAGCCTGCAAAATCCATCCAGTTGCCCAGGCGCACATCGATCGTGTCATCCAGCGACTTTTGGGGATCGAACGAAATGATCCGGTACGTCGGCGTATTGGGTGGCGGGAAGAACATCCGGTGACGCGAGTCGATCTTCACGACGCGGGGCGAGACGAGGCCGAACGCCCGGTTGGTCTGTTCGGACACCTTTCGTCCGGTCAGGTCGAGGGCATGATCGAAAGCGGACAGGAGCGCGGGATGCCGGGAGGTCCAGGCACGGATTTTGGACGACATTTCAATGTAGAGCCAGTGGCCGAAGCCCGCGCTGTCGTTGGAAAAGACACCTTGTGAATTCCAGCCCCCGGCCAGACGGGAGTACCCGGAGTCGTACATGGCGAGGGAACAGGTGAAACCGGCAGAGCGCACCGAATCGCGGAAGGCGAGGCTGATTTCAGAAATTCCCCACTGTTCGTCGCTTGTCCTCCCGTTGCTGACGACGAGGTCGGTGGACCGGATAGGCTCCCCGTAGGATCTTTCGTTAAACCCATGTACCGAGATGGAGACGTGAGAAAGATCCGAGACCATCTCGTGCCACCTTTGGATCACGCTCCGTGTCGACCGTCCCGCATCGGAGGAGGGGGGCAGGGCGTTTTTGCTTGTGCCGGCGACGAGGAGCCATTCGGCGCCCGAGCGCCGGAAGAGATATGTGCAGAACTGCAGAACGTAGGAATCGTCGACCGGGTGATTCACATGAATGATGAGGCGTTTCGAATGGTTCCTGTTATAGACGAAAGTCCCCCATCCCCTTCGGACAGGCGGATCTTCCTGCATGATATCGTAGATGTACCTGCCTTCCTGGATTTGCGAGAGCGAGTAGCCGTACCTGGCGAGCAAAGTTTTGCAGCTGTCGTAGGAATGCGCGCGGAAAAGGGAGAGAATCCTCGTCCAGTCGTGCAGATCGTTATCGGAGGGAACGACGAAACCGCGGGACATCTCCTGCGGCATCCGGAACGATGCCGCCCGCAGAATCTCATTCAGATTCTCCTGAGTCTTTTGCGCCCCGTCCACGCGGGCCGGGGACACGCGCAAAAGGGAAAGAGCCGCAACGAGCAGGCTTACCCGCAGTGACAAGAATCTACCTCTTCAGTTTTGAAAAGCGCGACGGAGGGTTGGGATTACTCTAAGGTAGTTCAAAGGGTTCCAAAAGTCAACCCCGTCTTTAATCGAAAACAGACATGGGTCCATTTTTAGACGTAAATCGCCCCTCTCTCACCGGGATTCCACGGAATGGCCGTTTTCCCGCATGGCACGGCGATTGCCTGTCCTCCGGTGGCATGGGTAAGGAGAAAATGATGAAAACGCTCGTCAGAATGATACAGTGCGCAGTGCTGCTGGCCGGTCTCGCCAGTTTTGCCTATTCAAAGCCAAGCGTAAGCCTGGGTGTATTCTATAACTCCCTCTCTCCCTACGGCGAATGGATACAGATGGACGTCGGTTATGTCTGGAGGCCGTTTCATGTCACTCAGGGGTGGAGGCCGTATCTCTACGGCCAGTGGGTCTGGTCGGACTATGGCTGGTACTGGGTATCGAACGAGCCGTTCGGGTGGGCGACATTCCACTACGGCCGGTGGATTTACGACGATTACTACGGATGGATTTGGGCCCCCGACGACGTCTGGGGGCCGGCGTGGGTGGAATGGAGGTATGACGATGATTACATCGGGTGGGCTCCTCTCACCCCATATGCCAGCTTCAACGTCAGTTTCGGGATATCATACACAAGCGGGTGGGTCGCCCCCGTTCATTACTGGAATTTTGTTCCCTGCCGTTATGTTACGACGGCGAGAGTTGTGGATTATGTGCAGCCGGTCGAGCGGGCCCGAAGGATTTTTGGGAACAGCAGGAGCGCCGTCAACGTCCAGGTGGAGGACCATCGCGTCGTGAACCGGGGAGTGGATGTCCGCTTCGTTGAGCGGCGTGCGAATGTTCGGATCAACCGGGTTGACGTCGTCCCGCGGGACCGGGCGGATACCGAGCGGCTTGTCCGGGCGTCGGGACATGAGAGGGTTGAGTCCTTCAGGCCGAGATTTGACAGAGAAGCGCAGGCGGATCGTCCGCGGGAATTCCGGGCTGATGAACGCCGGCGAGTTTCCGAGCCAGGTGGAACGCAGCCGTTCGGGCGGGATGCTGCCCGGGGGCGGCAGGTGGATCCCCCGCATCCCCAGGATCAAGGATCCTCCTCACCGGGCGGAGAGCGCGGCGGCGAGCGGAGAGCTTTCGAGGGGCGTCGCCCGAGCGAGCGTGCCATCGAGCAGCAGTCCCCGCCTCCCCAGGTGCAGAGCGGGCGGCGCCCGGCGTATGGCCGGAGAGAGCCGATGATCGAGCAACCGCGGAGAGATCAGCCCCGGCCGGAAGTTCAGCACGAGCGCCAGCCCGACCCGCGTCCGATGTACGGTCGGAGGCAGCCCATGATCGAGCAGCCGCGAAGGGAACAGCCCCCTCCTTCGGCCCGCTCGGAGGCTCCACGGGCGGAGCGCCAGCAAATGCGCGAGCGCCCGCAGCAGGAGCCGGCGCACCGTGGTGAGACGCAGCGCGGTGGTCGTGAGGGCGGCCGGCGAAGACCGTGGTAGTCAGCTGTTCAGCAGGTAGCTCACTTTGAGGAGAAGCACGTTCGAGGGAGGCACTCCGAACGTATCGTTCAGGTCGCCGTGAAGAGTGGTGAAGTAATTCCCCGTATTTTCCCCCTGCCGGGATTGGGACCAGACGAGAAACAGGGTACTCCCCGGCAGATATTCCCACCTCAGGACGACATTCGAATTCAGGATATGCTTGTTGAAATCCGGATCGCGGGTATAGTTAACAGGCGGCACAAACTCATCCGTCCCTGAGAGCTGGCGGAGATTATCATAGTGGCCTTTTGGGAGAAAAACCTGCCCGTAGAGCTGGAGAGTAAGCTCCCGGGTAAAAGTGATCGTTCCCCGGGCGGAGATGCTGATCTCGTCGGTGCTCCTGTCCGCAAAGATGCTCTTTGTCTCTCCTCCGACCGTAACGTTATCCGCCCACGCCTGCTGGTCCCGGATACGTCTGTATGTTGACTCAAGACTCCATTCGACCCATGAGAGGGGCCGCATCGTGAGCGTCACATTAGTCACGTTGCCGTGCTTTGACTTCGAATCCCAGAGGAGAGTTTCCCCGAAATCAAGTGTCACGGACGTGCGCGGATCAGACGAGACGCTGACCCCTGCCCCGAAAGCCGCGGGCCTTTTGTACAGGCCGTTCCCTCGGGTTTCCCGCTGATCATAGAGTCCGGCGTCCGCGTCGGCGTCGAGATTCATGCTCCAGTAGTTTGCAAAAAGCAAACCCCCGCTCAGATGGCACGCCCGGATAAGGTTTATCCCCTCAAAATTGTCCCGCATGTGCAGAAAGAGGTTTGCACGGTAGTTTCGTACGACCCGGGCCGGCACATCCTCTTTATATGTCAGGTTGAAGATGCCTCCGATGTCATCGGGGCTGAAGAAAAATCCGACATCGTTGATATTATACTTCGGGGATGTGAAATCGGTGCCCAGCCCCCAGAGCCAGTGCTCGGCCGCTATGCGGGAAAAGTTTACCTTGCCCGCCGACCCAGTCACCCGCTCGTCTGCCTGATTTGTCGTCTGCGACAGGGCCAAAAACCCATCGAGCTGGTAGGTGTTCTTCCCGAACTTGAGGCTCCAGTCATATCCGTTGGTGAAGGCAGGGGGACGGTGGTCTTTGACGGTGGAGGTGACTATCAGCCCCACGTTGGAGTTTTCCAGAACATCCTGCTTGAGCCGTACGACGCTGTAGCTCGCAAAAGGCTCAAGAGTCTGCTGGGAGACGGCGCCCGATGAATCTCTCACCGTTGAGTTCTCCTCACGGGTGAGAGCCTGAAGGGCTCCGATCGAGAGGCCTTCGTCCGTCTTGCCGCTCACCTTCGCCGCTCCCAGAATGGTGACATTCTGGGAAAGCTCTTCGATGGTTCCCCCCTGTGGAACAGAAACTTCGAACGGAGAAATTGCTCGTCCTATCCTGCGTGAGTAGAACATCCCGGGGCCGGCCGGTCCTCCGAACGTCGTGAAGTGCACTATCTGGGTCCCCTCGATGAAGAAGCGGCGCTTTTCCGGATAGAAAGTCTCGAATGTCGACAGATTTAGAACGGCCAGATCGGCTTCCACCTGGCCGAAATCGGGATTAAAAGTCGCATCGACGACAAAGTTATTCGAGACGCGGTATTTCAGATCAAGTCCCGCGTTGCTGCGGAAATCCTCACGCCGGGGCTGCACGGAATTTTCCGGAACGTAGCTTTCCTTGCTCGTGGCGAAGGGGAGCGCTTCGACCTGTCCGGGCGGGGGGAGGTTCCGGAGCCCGGCAAGGTGGCCGAAACGTGAAATGAAGCCGCTCTGGCTCTTTGGGGTGAATGCCCACCGTTCGGTCTCCTGTTTCCTGCTGATATACCGGATAAAATTTATCCCCCAGAGATTCGACGAATCGCCCCCCGAGCGATAGCGCAGTATTCTGAAGGGGATCTTGGCCTCTGCGCTCCAGCCTGCCTCATTGATCCGGACCTGCAGATCCCAGACCGGATCCCAGGAGTCATCCTCATTATTTGCGTCGTCGTATTGTAATTTGTCGATCTTGACCCCGGCGGCATTGAACGTAAATTCATAGCCGGTCTGGTGGTCGTGGTAGGAATCGATGCGGATGGAAGCCTCATCCGACTCGATCTCATTATCGCGCCGTGTGAGCCGGGCGACGATTTTCGACGGCTCGGAGTCGCGGAAGAGGCAACCAAAGTAGAGCGCTTCATCGTCGTAGAGAACCCTCACCTCGGTCCCTTCGGAAGCGGGCTTTCCTTCCTCGGGATCCCGCTGAATGAAATCCGTGGCAGGTTCAGCGAGTCTCCAGACGGCTTCGTCGAGACTCCCGTCGATCCTCGGGGGGGTCTGGATCCGTACGGCGGTCACCGTACGCGGGTTATCGCCCGCGTAGGCAGAGATCGCCCCTGCGGCGGCCAGAATAATTATTCGAGATGTCACGGATTGCGGGGAGACTTAGTGATTGTGAAGTATAGCAAACGAAGAAGAATTATCCAAGGGGTGATAGGGGGCCAGACGAGAATTGAGAGAGCCTTTTTCACTCCATCGGGCCCCCTCGATCAGCGAGCAGGATCTCAATTTTTTGTATCAATTCATCCTCCATGCCCGGTCCCTCGAACCCCACTCCCTCGTATGCGATCCGGCCTCCCTTATCCACGACGAAGGTTGCCGGGATCCCCTGAACGTCGTAGTCGGAGGCGGTCTTGGAGTCCTCGGTCCGATCGATGATGACGGGGAAGGAATATTTATTATCGTCAAGGAATTTCCGCGCATTTGTAACGGTGGCGGCATAATCCTTCTCGCGCTCCCAGGTGTCGATGGCGAGAAATTTAACGTCCCTATTACCGCTATACCTGTCGAAAACTTTTTGAAGGTAGGGAAAGGCTGACCGGCAGGGGCCGCACCATGTCGCCCAGAAATCAATGACGACGACTTTTCCCCTGAGCGATGCGAGCTGCACCGGGTTGCCCGAAAGATCTTTGAGCGTGAAATCGACCGAAGCTTTCTTCAGCCGGCCCGCAAGGAGTTTTTTCCGCAATTCCGCAATCTTTAGTTCGAGAGCCGCGGCGATCATCGAGTCAAATTGTTTCTTTTTCTCCGCGGGGAGGGAGTCGAATGTCCCACCCTCTGAAAAGGCCGATTTCATCGTCTCAACAAGCGAGGGGCTGTATTTATCCGACACGACGCATTCTTTGCCGATCTCGAGCGCGTCGGAGTACCGGCGGACGCGGACCAGGGCGTCCACGTATCTATCATTCACATCGGGGTCATCCCCCTTGTTCAGCGTATAGACCTCCCCGAGAATTTGTGACGCCTCCTCGTTCCGGTTAGCGAGGAGAAGTCCGGAGCCGTAAGTAGAAAGCGACATCTCCATGTCCCCTTCTGATTCCTCCTTCCACTCCTTCGTCGTAAGAAACGTAGGTTTGGAAGGATGGCGGGCGGAGTCGACCGATATTTTTGCCCACAGGATGGCCTTGTCGATCTGTTCTTTCCTCGAGATGAGGGCATCTGCGATCGCCCGGTACATTCCCGGAGAGGGGGTTTCGAACGCAGCGAGGAAAGTTGCGGCCTTCGAATAGTCTTTTGCCCGGAGGAAGGCATAAAACAGTGATTCCTTCATATTCCTCTTCTGGGCGGCCGCAAGATCGGGGAAATCCCTCAGAATATTTTCAATAAGTCTGGCCCTTTCGGCCCCATCCTTCTGCATGTAGACCGCATCCCTGCGGAGGGCGAAGGCCGATCTTCCGTGCGGGAATTTTTCGAAAACCTTTTTCCTTAGAGATTCTACCGCAGATGTATCCCCCAGCTTCTGTTTCCACTGAATCATCGACCCATACGCTTCATCCTCCCCCTGATACGTGAGACAGTACGCATCCACCTCCTTCCCGACTACCGACGGATCGGCGTGTTCCTTCAGCTGAATATCCCAGAGGATGGGGTCGGACAGCCACGAACCGGGGTATGCGGACTTTTCTTCCTCAAGGGACGATCGCGCCGCGCCGTAATCCACAGAATGGTGGAAACCGTTCCATTTGCCGTTAGCGAGGTACCAGCCCCGGAGATAGCGCGATCCCTTAAGAGGCTTCCCGTCTGAGCCGGAGACCAGAAAATCCCATACATTGCCGTCGTTGTCGTCGGTTGTGCCGTCCGCGAAGACTATTCTCATGAGACAATACGCTGCGCCCGGCACGCTCAGCGTGAATTTTCCGGTGAAATGTTCGCCTGCTTTCTTGAGCGATGTTTCGAGGATTTCGAATGTAAAATCTACGCGGGCGACGAGAATGTGGCAGTCTGCATCCGATTTCGGCGGGCCTGT
This sequence comes from uncultured Chlorobiaceae bacterium, assembly GCA_964410105.1. Taxonomy (GTDB): domain Bacteria; phylum Bacteroidota; class Ignavibacteria; order UBA10030; family SZUA-254; genus CAYPFY01. The sequence goes on along the minus strand of CAYPFY010000009.1, from coordinate 71,943 downwards.
CGGAGTATAGTCGATGGTGACGGTTTGTCCCGCAGCGGGTTGGGGAGGGTCCAAAACCACGCGTTGACATTCGGCGGAGGAGGCCAGGAAAAAGGCGAGCGTGAGAACGCGTTTCATCAGAACCCCGGGAAATGAGTGCGCGGACGAACGTACTCAATTCCCGGGAGAAAGGCAACTACTGCTTGGAACCCATTTTCCGGATGAGTATATCGGCGTTGACCGTCTCAAGAGTGATCGTTTCCCCTCCGCCGTTGAGCTGGTAGGTGGCGCGGATCTCCCGATCTTCCTCATCAGACTGGTACGATTCGGATGGAAAATCGGATCGGATGTGGTAATCGCTATGGGTTGAGCGCCACCGCCCCTGCACCCGGATCCGGGCATGGACGGTTACCTTGGAATTGTCGGGAAGATAGACCCGTATCTCCCCGCTTGCGGTCATCAGGCGGCTTCCCCCCTTCCCACCCGGATAAAGCTCGGCGGTCACATCTCCTCCGGCCGTGGCGGCATCGATTGTGCCTTTTATCTCGTGGAGGCGGATATTTCCCCCGGCTGTTTTCGCCTTCACCTCGCCCGACGCTCCGTCGAGCTCGATATCTCCGCCGGCGGTCAGCATGCGGCAGCTGCCGGAGACCTTGCCGACGGTGACATTTCCGCCGGAGGTCGAGACGACCGTTTCCCCGCCGACGTCGCCGACGTAGACGTTGCCTCCGGAGGTTTTCGCACGGAGGCTTTTCTTGGCGCTCTGGATGTGGATATCCCCGCCGGAGGTATTAAGTTCCGCTTCGCCGCTGATGGTGCCGGTCGTGATATCGCCGCCGGAGGTTTTCACAAGAAGATCTCCCTGGATATTCCCGGCCCTGATATCACCCCCTGAGGTCCGCATATCGACGGATCCGCTCAGGTTACCGAGTCGGATGTCCCCGGCGGACGTCGCCCCGGCGATCGTGCCGGAGAGGGGTCCATCGACAGCGATCAGGCCGTTAGACGTCCGGATGTGAAGATCAAACTGGGATGGGACGGAGATTTCAAACCGGAGATCGCCCGAATTCCCGTCCGAATAGTTCTCCACCCTCACCGTATTCCCCTGGGACGACATGTGCAGGTCTTCGAGATCGTCCTGCGCCCCATGGACGTTGACGCGCACCTCATTCTTCTCCCAGGGAGTGATGCGGATATCGCCGCCGTCGACGGCGACCTCGAGGGTTCCCCCCTTACTCACGGTGAAGGATTTTGACTTGATCGGATGTTCGTCATCGCGGGCAGGTGCCAGGGCGGTGACGAGGGCGAGGGCGAAAACGAGAAGTATGGGTTTCATTGGTTCACCCCCTCGACGACCGCCCGGGCACGGAGGCGCACATAGTTATTCTCGTCGGTGCGCATTTTCTCCTTAAGAACGGAGAGAAGGTCCTGGTCGACGTTTCCGGCGGCGGCGGATGAGGAGTCGAGCTGGTTTATGGCGGCGATGCGCAGGGCCGGGTTCACATCGTGAGTGAGAACAAAAAGAAAGCCCGACTTGATATCTGCGTCGAAGGGATAATTCCTCAGCGCCCGGAGGGCTTCCTGGCGGACGCCGGGATTCTCGTCGCTCTTCATCGCCGTAATCAGGGCGACCTTCACGACCCGATCGGCGGGGATTCTTGAGGCGAAGGCGCTCACCGATTTGAGGCGGACGCCGGGGTTTTGTTCGTTGATCATGGCGTGTGTGAGTATTTTCTGGATTTTTTCCTCGTTGATATTGCCTTTGAGCCGGACAGATTTCACGGCGTCGAACACGAATTCGACCTCTCCGCTCTCCGGCTCCGGGTTGAGGAACCGGACGTTTGTGATACGGACGTCCCCGAGGTTGTCCTCCTGCCGGGCGATTTGCGGCGCCAATTGCGGCGCGGTTTGCTGCCGGGATGGCACGATAAGCGTGCCGAGAAAGACGCCGATGCCCATGAGGGCGGCACCCCCGAGGGCGACCTTATAGTGACCGAAAACCGCCCGTTGAACCGATTCGAAGAAGTCGGTCACCGGAGAGGATGGTTTCACCCGCAGCGCGCCGCGGAGTTGTTGGCGGGCCTCGTTGAGGAGGTTTTCGTAGGCGGGCGATTTTTCCAGGAACGAGTGGAACCTCTTCATCGCTCCGAGCTCCGCCGAGCAATCGGGACAATCGTGGATGTGAGAGTTCAGCTCTTTGAGCTGCTCCTCGTCAAGCTCACCGTAGAGCATCAGCTGTATCCATTCCCTATATTTTTCGTGCATAAAAGTTCCTCAGCTTTCGTAGAGATCGTTCAGTTGACCGCGCATTCGTTGCGTGGCTGTAAAAAGATATCTTTTGACTGTTCCCTCGGTGCATTTCATCATGCCGGCAATATCCTTCAGTTTATAGCCCTCATAATGGCGGAGTGTGAAGACGAGCCTCTGCTGTGATGAAAGCGTGGTGAGGGCCTCGCGGATTTTTTCACCGATATCGGCATCGACGGCATGTTGTTCAGGGGAAGGGTCGGTGGAGGCAGCATGAGCGTCTCCGGAATCCGGATCATCCGCATCGGCGGTGCGGGTGTGTCTTTTTTGCCGCGAACGATGCGTGAGACAGACGTTGGTGGTGATCCTGTAGAGCCATGTCGAGAATTCGCTCCTCGCCTCAAATTTTTTCAATCCGTTGTAAACCCGCAGGAAGACTTCCTGATAAACATCCTTTGCGTCGTCAGAGCACTGGCAATACCGGGCCGCGATGGCAAAGACCTGTTTATCGTAGCGATAGACCAGTTGTTCGAATGCGGACATATCCCCTCCGCGTGCCTGGAGGATCAATTCATGATCGTTCAGTGCCATTGTGAGATCTCGTAAAATTAGACCCGGCGGGGGCCTGAAAGGTTGTACGCCGGGATCCGGGATCCGGATCCCGGCGTATTATACGAAAAAACTACTTTCCGCTGAGGATGGTAAAGAGGGCGGCCCGGGCCTTTTCGCTCCCGATATTGCCGAGGTAGACGACGGCCTCCCGACGGAGGTCATAATCGTCGCTTGTGCGGGCGATGGAGGCAAGAAAATCGACGGCGCGGTCGTTGCCCACGTCGGCGATGCAGTAGAAGATTGTCCTTCGCTGGTCGCCGCGTCCCTTGGGCACGGCGTTGAAGAGGTCGATGAGCGTATAAACGGATTTATTCCTGTCCTTGGAGGCGCTGGTGATGAAATTGATGGCGAGGTTCTGCATTTCCTCGGAGGTATCCTGTTTGGCGATTACCAGGTAGACGGGCAGGATGTCGAACTTCTTGAATTCCACGAGGGCATCGAGGGCGGCCTGCCGGAGGGGCCTGGCGGCCTTGAAATCGAGGGCGACGTCTTTGAGAGTTGCGAAGGCCTTTTCGTCTTGTTTGGTATTGCCGAGCGCATAGAGCGCTTCGATCTTCAGTTCGGTTTCGGGATCGAGTTTTTCACCCCGGCCCGCGGTGGCCATTTCCCGGGAGAGGAGCGTCATAGAGCGGCCTGGCGCGAGCACTGCCCCCGCCCGGGGAGTGCGCAGTCGCTGCACGTTCCTGAGGGCGCGTTCTGCCTCCCGCATCGAGAGCTCCGCGTGCCCCGGGGTAGAATAGCTCCACGAATATGAGCTCGTACCGCCCCTCGCCCGCACTTTCGGAGCGACCATAAACGGGTCCACCTTCAGCTGATTGAGATCGGCGACGGCATCGTCGTAGTAATTGCTCTTGGGATAATCCTTGAGAAACTTTTCGTATGCTGCGGTGCCTTTCTGGGAGTCGATATGTCTCAGGGCAAAGGCGGACCAGTACGCGGCATCATCGACATAGTCGCTTTGAGGAAACTGTTTTATCATCGCCTCGAGCTTCTTGCGGGCCTCTTCCCATCGCTCGTCGAGGATCAGATCATATCCTTCCTTATAGGCGGCGTAGCCCGGATCGTCGCCGGCGTCGGCGATCGCCGGAGGCGCCGTCATCGGAGGAACGGCCGTCGCCGGGAATTGCGCAACGGCGGTGGTGGTGATGCAGGCGAGCAGGATGATAGTCTTCATGATCATTCGGGATAATTTGGGACATCTGGTCGGGACGAGTCGAGGACCGACTCGGCAATTCGTATTTTAAAAAGCAGGTTTTCCTGGTGGATGCCTCCTCGGATGATCTCCACATTTTCGGCGCTCCCTTCATCCTTCAGATTCGAGAGCTGGATGAGAATCTTTTCAAGGTCGCCGATCAGACGCGCCGACCGCGGATCGATCGGGGTAGTCTGGAGGTAGCGGGCTTCCGTCAGCAGTTTCTGCGAAACGCGCCGTTCGGCGCTCACATCGATCGGAGCGTTCCCCTCGGTTTTCATATTCGAGATGCCGACCAGGAGCATCTTCGACTTGCGGAAGTAATCGCTCATCCGATCATTCGCCGGGACCACGGCGGGCCCCTGCGGAGCCTCCGTCGTCGGCCGCTGCATATCCCTGGGCCGCTCGGAAACGAGCACGGCGGCAAGCACGGCGGCGGCTCCGACCGTTGCGGTGATGGCCGTGCGCATCGAGAGTGCGGAAAAGAGCGTTTCGCGACAGACCGCCCAGAAGGAGGGTTTCGGCGGGGGTGAGCTCGCAAGCACCCTCTCTGCAAACGAGCTCCAGAATTCGTCCGGTCGTTCGTCCGCGGGAGACCCGGCCTTCCACGACGGGATCGCCGCCAGGGCGGCCCTGATTTTTTCTGCGTCCGCGGAACATCGCGAGCATTTTGTCAGATGATCCTCCACCCTCTCATGCTCAGGGGGAGGCAGCTCGCCTGTCAGATACTCGTAGAGATTATTCTTAGTGTCGGAATGGGTGCTCACAGCAATTCATCCTTCAAAAAACTCATCTTCGATTTCATTTTCTTAAGCCCCCGGTGGAGGTGAGTCTTCACAGTTCCTTCGGAACACTGGAGGATAGTGCTCACCTGGCGTGTTGACATGCCGTTCAGATGACGGAGAATGACTACGGCTCTCTGGAGGGTGGGCAGCTCGTGCAGAGTTTTTTCGATGTAGGTCCGGACGTCATGATCGAGACCGTCCTCTGCCCGGGGTGCCGGAATGTCCTCGTCGAGGGGATGTATTTCCCGCCGGGCGTTATTCTTATTGGAGCGGACGCGGTTCAAAGAGACATTGACGGCGATGCGGTAGAGCCAGGTTCCGAAGCCTGCCTCCCCGCGATAGGAACCGATCGCCTGGAACGCGCGCAGGAAAGACTCCTGCGCCAGATCTTCGGCGTCATCGTGGTTGTTGACGAATCCGTAGGCGACGTTATAAACCTGTTTCATATGCCGTTCAACGAGGACGCGAAATGCATCGTGGCTTCCTTCCTTGACTCGAAGGATGAGCTGCTGCTCGTCCGCAGCGGTCATACAAGGGATCCCTTGTTCGAGATTCTGCTGATTAGACACAATTGTGGGGGAATCGGTTGACATCCTCTGTGTACGGCGCCGGATCAGTCCGGATTCAGAGGCTCCACCAGTAGCTGAGTTTGGCAAGGAGGATGTTATCCATCGGAAGCCTGAACGTCTCGGACAGATTATCGGAGAGGGATGTCCCATAGAGACCGTCGTCTCCGGAGCGGGCCTGGGTCCAGACGAGGTAAAACGTGCTGCCGGGCAGGTATTCCCACCGGAAGGCAAGGTTGGCGTTAAGAGTTTTTCTGTTAAAATCGGGATTCTCATAGAGGGGTGAAGCACGGAAATCGTACGGGGCGAGCTTTTCAGGGGAGGTGAGCTCTCGAAAATTCGAATAACTGCCCTTGGCAAGAAAAACCTGTGTGAAGAACTGAAGGCTGACAGAGCGCGTGAAAGTGACGATCCCGCGGAGGGAGAGATCGAACTGGTCGACGTCCCTGTCCCCGAAGAGATTCAAACCTCCCGCTGTAAGAACGGGCAAATACGTCGACGGCGACTGAACCCAGGATTCCTCACCGCGCGAGCGGACGACGGTGACACCGGGCGAAAGCTCGAACCAGGGGCTGGGCCTGAGGGTGAGCTGAAGAGTGGAGGTGAATCTCGTAAAACCCTTCTCCGTGGAAAGGAATTCGTTCTGAAAGAGGGCGACGACCGGCTGGCGTGCGTCGGTTTGCAGAGTTCCCAAAAACCGCTTGGCGGGCGGGCGGAGGTAGAGCCCGTTGATCCCGCGATTCGCATCGTCGTATGCAGGGAAGTCGTAAAAAAACGCTGTCGTGAGGGACCAGAAATTCTTGAATTCCCAGCCGGGGTCAAGCTCCAGTTCGTTGAGAGTATTGGCCCCATCCCAGTTCCAGCGGTAGCTCGACTGAAGGGCTATGGCGTAACGCCGGACATCCCCCCCGGCGCGGTCTTCTTTGTAAATGACTTCCGAATAACCTCCCTGTTCGCGGGGTTGGCTGTAAAACCCGAGATCGGACACCGAAAAGTTTTTCGAAGAAAAATCATAGGTAGTGAATCCCACGAAGTGTTCACCCTGCGGACGCGCAAATCCGATTCTCCCTGCACCGCCAGTGAAAGGCGCATCCGGGGCGGCATAGAACCGTGAGCCTGCAAGGTACCCTTCGAGAAGATACTGATCGTCGCCCAGGTAAAGATTCCAGTCGACCCCGCCGCTGAGAGAGGGCAGCTGTTCGTCTCTGAACGAGCCGGTGGCCATCATCCCGGCGCTTGAGCGGCCGTTGAACTCCTGCTTCAGACGGACAATGTTGTAGCTCGACCGGGGTTCCACGGTCACCGGATCCGACCTGTGACCGGAGAGATCCTCCTCGACGGCATCCTCCCGCCCGGTGAGGGCAGAGAGCGCGGCGAGCGTGAAGCCGTTATCTGTTCTGCCCGTGACTTTTGCAGCCCCGAGAATACGTGTCACCTGAGGGTCTTCCACGAAATTAAATCCCGGGTCGGGCGCGGGAACCGAAGGTTTTTTCCCGATCCGCCTCGAATAGAACAGCGGGAGCGATTGATTGTCGAACATCGTACCGAAGGAAAAAAGCTGCGCTCCTTCGAGGAAGAACGGTCTTTTTTCCGGATAAAAAGTCTCGAACACGGTCAGATTCAATACGGCCTGGTCTACCTCGACCTGGCCGTAGTCGGGGTTCACGGCCATATCAAGTGTAAAATTATTTGTGAGGCCATATTTCAGGTCAAGCCCGGCGGATCCGTCGAAGTCCGACCTCAGCGGAAAGGGGGAGGGCTGAGGAAGATAATTGAGTTTCGACACCTCATACGGGAGCAGCTCCAGGTGGAGCGGCGGGTGGATATCCGAAATCCCTGAGAGATGCCCCATCTTGGAAACGGAGGAGATGGTGCCTTGCGGAACCTCGCTGCGCGGGACCATGACCCATTCATCCGTCTCTTTCTTGCGGGCGATAAAGCGGCGGAAATTGACGCCCCAGACGTAGGCATCCTGTCGGGAGAATCTCAGGGCGCTGAACGGAATCTTGAACTCCGCCGACCAGCCGTCGGGGAGTATGATTGCGTCAAATTCCCAGACCGCGTCCCACTGCGTATCGTAGAGCCGGCCGTCCTGCGAGAGAATCCCATCGGACTGAATGCCGGAGGCCGATCCGCTGAAGAGGAAAGCGGTCGAGTGGTCATGGTAGGAGTCGATGATGACGGAGACCCGGTCCGCCTGGACGGAGCGATCCCGGCGGGTAAGCTGCTGGACGATTTTTTGGGGCTCGCGGTCATAGCATTTCATACCCACATAGAGCGCGTTGTCGTCGTACAGAACGCGGACGGAAGTGGATTCCGTCGGCTGCGCTCCCTCCTCCGGGTCATACTGCAGAAATTCGACTGACGCGGGGGCGCTCGCCCAGGCGTCATCGCGCAGATCCCCGTCGATACGCGGGGGCGAGAGCGTGCGTGTGGCAGTGATATTCTTCTGCGAGGTGCCGGCAGTCAGCGTGCCCGCGAAGATGAAAAGATACAAAAGGGGTTTGAGCACAGTGATAGGGTAAAGATACGTGTGAACTTAGTGCAAAGAATTTTTAAATGCAAGCCTTGCATTTAGAGCATTTTTTGGAGAAATTCGGCCATGGATGAGCCGGATAAAATCCGATCGATGTTCGATCAGATAGCGCCGACGTATGATCTCCTCAATCACCTGATGAGTTTCGGGATGGACATCGGATGGAGGCGGAGGGCGGTATCATTTCTGGCCGAGAAGCGCGGTGGCAGAATCCTGGACCTTGCGGCGGGCAGCGGCGATGTTTCCCTGGAAATCCTGAGGAGAGTCGGGGGGCACATCGTGGGAGCGGATTTTTCACTGAACATGCTTGAAAAATTCCGGGAAAAGCTGGCCGGGCGCGATTCCGGAGAGCTGGTCGATCTCGTGGCGTGCGACGCCCTCGCTCTTCCGTACAGGAAAGATACATTCGATGCCTCAATCGTGGCATTCGGCATCAGGAATTTCAGCGACCGGCTGCACTCCCTCAGGGAAATGTACCGGGTCGTGAAGCCGGGCGGTATTTCCATCATCCTCGAATTGTCGAAGCCAAAGAACCGCCTCGTCGCTCCGCTTTATGAGATGTACGCGGGCAGAATACTCCCGCGGCTCGGGAAGGCTATTTCTCATCACAACGGGGCTTACCATTATCTGCCCGAATCAATAATAAAATTTCCTGAGCCGGGGGAATTCTGTGCTCTGATGGAAAAGGCAGGGTTCGCTGAGATAACCGTGCGGCCACTCACCTTCGGGACGGCGATGATATACTGCGGAAGGAAAGCGCCGGGAGGCTCAGTCTAGTCTACCCCTCAAGCGAATTGCGCCGCGAAAAGAGGGCGACCGATTCCACGTGGTCGGTATGGGGAAACATATCGACCGGCTGAATTTTCACGAGTTGATACCCTCCCGCAGCCAATTGCTTGGCGTCTCGTGCCTGGGTGGCGGGATTACAGCTCACGTAGACGATCCGATCGGCCCCCAGACGGGCTATCTGGTCGACCACCTTCTGATGCATGCCGGTCCGGGGGGGATCCGTGACTATGGCGGTAGGCCGGGGATGCTCTTTCAGCCACTCATTATTTTTCACCAGCCGGTCTTTGAGTTCTCCTTGCAGGAAAAAGCAATTGGGAATGTGGTTAAGGCGGGAGTTAATTTCGGCATCGGCGATTGCGCTTTCGGCAACCTCGATGCCGATGACGCGCTCCACGGCGTCGGAGATGAAGATGGCGATCGAGCCTGTTCCGCAGTAGAGATCATAGACCACATCCTCCTTCCGTAACGCGGCAAAATCCCGAACGACTCTGTAAAGCTTCTCGGCCTGAAGCGTATTGGTCTGGAAGAACGAATTCGCCGAGATTCTAAAAGAAAAATCCCCGATCTTCTCGGTGATGAAACCGGAGCCGAACCGGACTATTTCCCTGTCCCCCGTTGCGACCATCGACCGGCGGTCGGTGATATTGTTAACGATCGTCGTGATTTGAGGAAAATGCTTGACGAGCAGATCCGTTAGCTTCTCCATCCCTTCGGGCCAGTCGCTTGAGGTGACGAGATTGACCATCAGTCCGCCTGTCCTTTTTCCCTCCCTGATGACGAGGTGCCGCAAAAAACCCTGTTGCACATCGGGCGAATAGACGGAGAGATTCCAGGTTCTTGCGACGTCCCGGACGGTGTTAAGGATTGCTGAGCTGATTTCGGACTGAAGCCAGCACTCCTGGAGATCGAGCACCTTATCGTATCGCTTCGGAATGTGGAGGCCGAGGGCGACACCTTCTGCCTGTTCCGGGTTGGCCCGGAATTCCTCGTCGGAGAGCCAGCGATAGCGGGAAAAGGTGAATTCCATTTTGTTGCGGTAGAAGAACGGGTCATCGCAGCCGATGGGGGGCAGCACGACGGGGTTTTCAAACCCGCCGATCCGGACAAAAGAATCGGCCACCTGCTGTGCTTTGAAGGAGATCTGGGACTTGTAGGCGAGATTCTGCCACTTGCATCCGCCGCAGACGCCGAAATGCCTGCACCTCGATTCGATTCTCGAGGAAGAGGGCTTCAGAAGTTCGAGGGCACGGGCTTCGGCAAACTTTTTCTGCCGTTTCCAGACTCTTGCTCGGACGGTATCGCCCGGCACGGCGTTTTCCACAAAGAACACCATCCCGTCGTGGCGGGCCACTGATTTTCCCTCGCCGGTCAGGCCTACAATTTCGAGAACCAGCTCGTCTCCCCTATTGACATCCATGACTCAATATACTAAACCGGGGAGACATCCGGCATCTCACCGGAATTCAGAGGGAACCGCGCCGGAGTTTTGGGAGGTACTACTTGGGAAGCAGAAGCTGATTGCCGTACCGGCGTCGGAGATTCCGTGACATTTCGGAGACATACTCGGGAGATGTGCCGCAGCAGCCCCCGACGAAATCGGCTCCGAGATTCGCGAGAACCTGGGCATAGAGCGCGAAGTTGCGCGGGCTCGTCGGGTAATAGACTTTTCCTCTGAGCATCTGCGGGATCCCTGCGCTCGGCTTCATCCAGATCGGGAGTTTTGTCGACTGGTGGAGTCTCTTACAGACGGGGAGGGACCACTCGACGCCGGGGCCGCAGTTCGCCCCGACGACATCCGCCCCGGCTTTCTCGAGGGCGGAGGCCGCTTGTTCCGGAGTATGGCCTGATGCGGTCTCGGAGCGGTTAGGGCCTGAATCGAAGACCATGCACGCCACCACCGGGAGCCCGGTGGTCTTTGCGGCCAGAACGGCGAGGGTCGTTTCGTGAAGGTCTGTAAAAGTCTCTATCACGATGCCTTCAGCGCCTTCGGCAGAAAAGATATCAGCCTGCTCCTTGAAGGAGTTGAACAGTGCTTCCTCCGGCAGTTGCGGGCCGCTCGAGAGCGGGCGCGCGGGACCCATGGATCCGAACACAAGAGATTTCCCTCTTGCGGCTTCGAGCGACAATGCGATTCCGCGGGAATTGATTTCGCGGAGTTTTTCTGTCAAACCGTAGCTCTCCAGAGAAAGGCGGTTCGAGCGGAAAGTATTCGAGAGGATGATTTTGCTCCCAGCCTCCACATACGAATGGGCGAGTTTTTCGACTTCGTCGGGATGCGAGATGTTCCATAGATCGGGGCATTCGCCGGCGCGCACTCCTGCTAGCTGGAGCTGGGTCACCCAGCCGCCGTCTGTAATGACGGGTGAGTCAATCAGGATTTTCTGGAGAAGAGGCTTCATGGTTCCGATCTGTCGGAGCATAAAAATCCTGAAAAACACGGCCGATGTCAACGACCATCTGAGCGGGGTCACGGGAGACCATTAGGTGAGTAATCGATCGAGTCAGCGGCGGAGCGCCTTCGCACGCCTCAAAATAAATGCGTAATTCGCCCCATAGTGGTCTTGAGATTTCCTTTAAAACATTCGAAATCCGCACGCCAGAGATTTAGCCGTGACAGATCGCACCAAACAGATCAATCGAAATAATTAGTTTTCACTAAGTTCGTCAGGCGTAACAGGTATACGGGGGTTGGTTATGAAACTGGATTGGGGCAAGGCTGAGAAGAAGCTGAAGGCGATGTTAGGTAGGCAGGCCGTTCTGGACATCTACATGATGCTCAATGTTGTGGCACCGTTAAGGGACCGCTATTACAACGGGGAGCGGACTCTTAAGCTTTACAACGAGATCATGAGCATCCGCTATCCGGACCGCAGCATTGCGGGATAGATGGAGAGCGCCAAAACTGTGTAGGTAAATATTCTCGGAATTCCCGGAAAGGCTGAGTTAAGCAAAAAAGCCGCGGCAGGATTGCCGCGGCCTTTTTTTGCCTGAAAACCGGTAAAACTTACCAGCCCGTGTAAACGATCGATGTTTTTCCGACGGAATCGACGGTACAGGTGGCCGTCCAGCCGGAGTTCAAACCTGACGTTCCTGTGATCGTTATGGCTGTTCCGCTGGCGCCGCTGGCGGCATAGGAACCGTTATCATCGGTCGACATCTTGGACGGGATTACGTAACCAACGTAGCTCCCGCTTCCTCCGCCCATCGTGGTGGGGCGGATCTTGTACTGGTAGGCGTTTGCGGAGACGTTCACGAGGCCGGTCGTAACGCCGTCCTTATTCGCCTGCGTGCTATGGGCACCGAACTGTGAGATACCGACAGCGATTGCTATACCGACGATAATGACGCCCAAGATAATGAGTAAAAGTTGCTGCTGACCCATATAACTCCTCTTTAGATTGTTTTAGGGTTGATGGATTTGGGGTGGATCCGGATGTTTAAAGAAACTGACATTTATTATCCTCATGAATTCAAACAACAGTATAAAGCTCGCAAATCTGTCCTCGAGAGTAAACGGATTCGTGGGAGTGGTCACAAAAATCGGTTAATGCAGATCACAAGCATCGAAAATAGTGCGGATTGTTGAATTTTGTTTATCTTAAACCTATATTAATTTCCACAATGACCTCCCGAAAACCCCTGAAAAATCAAAGATGGTGTGGCAGGAGGTTCTTCGCCCAAGATTTCTGACCATGCGGGAGTAATTCAGCGGTAGAATGCCAGCTTCCCAAGCTGGACGTCGCGGGTTCGATCCCCGTCTCCCGCTCCAGACGTCGTAACCAGGCGAGAAAGCGAAACTTCTCGCCTTTTTTGTTCGAACAATCAGCACCTGGCCTGTCAAAGCGGGGACTTCCCTGCAGACACATTCGCACCGAGAGGAAAAATCATGACAAAATTCGCCATCTCACTTCTTCTTATCGTCAGCATCACCTTTTCCCAGGAGAAGGACGCCATGCGGGCAGTCAGCATCCAGGAGAAAACCGCCGGAATGCAGAAATTTCCCGGATACTTTCCGTTGTATTGGGATTCGAAGGGCGGAAAGATATGGCTTCTTATCGGCAGATTTGATGCGGAATTCCTCTACGTCAATTCCCTGCCGGCCGGCGTCGGCTCGAACGACATCGGACTTGACCGGGGCCAGTTGGGTCAGGGAAGAATCGTAAAATTCCAGAGGAGCGGTCCCAAAATCCTGCTCGTGCAGCCGAACTATTCCTACAGGGCATCATCGGAAAGTGCGGATGAACGGAGGGCGGTGGAGGAATCGTTCGCCCAGTCGGTGCTGTGGGGGTTCGACGTGGCGGCGGCCGAGAAAGAGACCGTCCTCGTCGATGCCACCGGTTTTTACCTGCGCGATGCCCATGACATCCCCGCGGCTCTCAAGCGCACCGGCCAGGGGGTTTACCGGCTCGATGCGACGAGGAGCGCATTCTATCTCCCCCGCACGAAAAACTTTCCCCTGAATACGGAAGTGGAGGCAACGCTAACGTTCACGGGAGATGAACCGGGGAATTATGTCCAGCAGGTTGTGCCGACGCCTCAGGCGATAACCGTGAGAGAGCATCATTCATTCGTCCAGCTACCGGACTCGGGGTACAAACCGAGGGCATTTGATCCGCGGGCGGGGTACGGCCCTGACAGCTGGTTCGACTACGCCACCCCGATCAGTCGACCGGTGAATCAGAGCGTGATCCCGCGCCACCGTTTAAAGAAGAAGGACCCCACAGCGCCGGTGAGCGAGGCTGTGAAGCCGATAGTGTACTACCTCGATAGAGGTGTGCCGGAGCCGGTTCGTTCGGCGCTCCTTGAGGGTGCACGCTGGTGGAACGAGGCATTTGAAGCGGCGGGGTACAAGGATGCATTCCGGGTAGAATTGATGCCCGAGGGGGCGGACCCGATGGATGTGAGATACAATGTTATCCAGTGGGTGCACCGTTCGACGAGGGGGTGGTCGTACGGCGGGTCTATCGACGACCCGAGGACGGGAGAAATCATCAAGGGGCAGGTCCATTTGGGCCCGCTCCGGGTGAGGCAGGACAATACCATCGACCATGGATTACACGGGGATCTCGAGCCAGCAACGCAGGACTATCCAAACACAAAGGAGATGGCGCTTGCGCGGCTCAGGCAGCTTGCCGCGCATGAAGTCGGGCACACGCTTGGACTCTCACACAATTACATTGCGAGCACCCGGAACCGGGCTTCGGTGATGGATTATCCTCACCCCGTGGTAACAATCGTAAACGATTCGACGCTTTCGCTGGCGAACGCTTATGCGACGGGGATCGGAGAATGGGACAAGGTGGCGATCGCTTATGGATATCAGGATTTCCCATCGGGGGTGAATGAGAAGGAAGCCTTGGACCGTACGCTCATGGAGGGAGCCGCCCGCGGCCTCATCTTCCTCACCGATCAGGACGCGAGGCCTCAGGGAAGTTCCCATCCTCAGGTTCATCTCTGGGACAACGGGTCGAATGCTGTTGACGAACTGAGCCATGTCCTCAGGGTCAGATCGATCGCGCTCAAAAATTTCTCCGAAAAAAACATACGGATGGGAGCTCCGATGGCGACCCTTGAGGACGTCCTCGTGCCCCTTTACATGGGGCACCGGTATCAGCTTGAGGCAGTCTCAAAAGTGGTAGGCGGACTCTCTTACACGTACGCCCTGCGGGGTGACGGGCAGCTCGTCACCCAGACTGTGCCTCCCTCTGAACAAAGGAGAGCTCTTGAAGCGCTTCTGGGAACTCTGACGCCGGGCGTATTGGGGATTCCGCAAAAACTGTCGGCGATGATCCCGCCGCGGCCTCTCGGTTATGAGAGAGGTCGCGAGCACTTCAAGATACGCACCGGGGCCACATTCGACCCCCTTTCCGCGGCGGAAGCGGCAGCCAATCTGACTGTAAGTCTCATCCTGAACCCGGCCCGTGCGGCGCGCCTCGTGGAGTATCACGGGCAAAATGCCGCAAACCCCTCCCTGGAGGAGGTTGTTGAAAAACTCCTTTCGGCCACATGGAAAAAGGGGGGGCATAGCGAGCTTGAACGCGTCGTCGACAACTGTGTCCTCTCCCAGCTCATGTCGCTCGCGCTTAACACAGGGGCGATGGGGCAGGCGCGGTCGATTGCGTCCTTGAAAGTATCGGAACTGAAAACATGGCTCGAGAGAGAAATCAAGCGTTCTATCGATGAGGAGAGCAGGGCGCACTACACATTCGCGTTGTCGGAGATCAGAGTCTTTGCTGAAAATCCAGAAAAACTAAATCTCACAAAGCCGTTGGATCCACCCGATGGCCCCCCGATCGGAAGTTTTGAGCCCGAATAGGCAAATCGTATATTAACGAAGCGGGACGCTTAGCTCAGCTGGTTCAGAGCGTCGCCCTTACAAGGCGAAGGTCGTAGGTTCGAACCCTACAGCGTCCACCACATCACAGAGAATAATGGTCGTTGCCATCGCCAGCACCCGCGGTCCGAAGGTCGAAGCCGCCAAGCAGATTTTGGCGAAAATCGGCCCCTACCTCTCCGACGCATCCTCCCCGATCGAGTATCTCACACACGAGGTGGAGGGTGGTACGAGCATGCCGCGGACTCTCGGGGAGTTGATGGAGGGAGCCAGCGGGCGGGTCGCCGTCTTAAGGCAAAGACTGCATCAATTCAATCAAAGAGCCGACTATCTCCTCGGAATGGAGGGAGGGTTTCACGTCATCGTGCATGAGGGAGCTGCGAGGGTCTATCTTCAGAGTTGGGCGTATGTGAGCGACGGCGCGGAGGGTTTTTACGGCAGTTCCGGGAACGTCCTGGTGCCTGAAAAAATCGCCCGTGAAGTAATGGAGGGGAATAGAGACCTGGCCGAGGTCATCGATGGATTTTCACGGGCGAAGGACATCCGGAGCCGGGAGGGCACGTGGGGAGTTTTGACGAAAAACCTGTTAACGAGGCAGCAGTCTTTTGAAACTGCTCTTGCGGCTGCATTCGCCCCCTTCTACAACAGGGAGGCATACCAGTCGAGGACCCCGATCGCCGAGCAAACTTCCGAATCCCCCCCTGGGGGTAAGTCGTCGGCCTGAGGCGGCCAACGCTTACTGCCTGACGACGGCAAACTTTCCATTATACTGTTTATCCCCGACAGTCACGACGAAGAAGTAGATCCCGCTCGTGACGAGATTTCCATACTCATCATGGCCGTCCCAGTCGATCGACGGTTCCGACAGCTTTTGCGCTGAGACCGGGAGTTCGATGGAAATAATCCGGTTCATGCTCGAGCTGAACACATCGAGCGTGGCTGCAGTCGGAGAGCCGGAGGGCAGGTGAAACCGGAGAGGTTTATTGCCTCTCGGCGTAAAGGGATCGGGCGACACGATGACATCGGTAATGACGGCGGGCACCGATTCCTGGGTTGCCCAGTTCTCGGGGTCAGGCACGTCAAGCTTTACGGAAATCCCGTTGCTCAGTTTTTTAAACGAGGGATCATCGCCCTCGGTGAGATCGTAGGTGAAGCCGAAGTGACCGGTCCTGGACGCCGCATTGATATTGGAGACGATAGCCAGCATCTGGGGGCTCACACTGCAATTATCCGAGGGAGACGCGAGGAGGCAGATGGGGTGATAGCAGGAGCTCAGTGCGTCTATGGCATCGGTGAATGACCGGGGCGTGTGGGCGAAGGAAATGGGATCACGCGTTGCGATCGGCGGAAAATCGAGCCCCTCGGAGTAGTAATTCACCGTATCGGCGTCGGTGTAGGTATGGAGATTCCAGATCGTCCATTCGAGGAAAGCCTGGCGAAAGGAGCTCCCGGCGTCATTGAGCGCGTGGTCTATTGCCGGGAGGCTGGGCTCGTGCATCATATAGTCCCAGGAACGTCTCATCAGATCCCGGCCATATTTTTTTGACACAAATCTCCCCCAAATTCCCCTGCTGTATTGAATGAGTCCGCTGAATGCCACAAAGGACACATCGGGCATCGCGAACTGGCCGAGGGGCACAGGGGGAAGAGGCGGGGGCTGGTCCCGTTTGATATACTGCAGATAGTCTTTCACCTCGGGATGGACGACGCCTTCCATCCATACCGACGTGATCTCGTAGTAATAGAAATCCGACGGCCAGACGCCATAGGAGCCGATCTGAATGGCGTGATGAAATTCGTGGGCGGCCGTCACTTTAAGTCCGGCTATCCCCCTGCTGGGCGGGTAGACGTTGCAGAAATCGTTATCGACATCGATGAAGGTCGAGTAGCGGGGAGGAGTGCCGTTATAGATCGGCGGATCGATGAATGTGGTCTGGCCGTATTCGCCGAAAGAATCGACATTCCGGATATTGACCCGGTAGAAGCCGTCGGTATCGACGGGAGGGGGAATATAGCCCAGGGTATCGATTTCATACGACCAGGCCTGATTGAAATAAACTCCCGCGGAATCGACGAAATCCTCGGAAGTTCCCGGCAGATCCTGGCAGGCGTTATTCGAGTCGATGCGGACGACCTGCGCGGCGTCGGACCCCGTCGTGTCGTAGTAAAAATGAAAATGCCCGATGATCCGATCCTTCTGGCTCGCGGCAGGAGAAAGAAGCAGGTGAAAAAGCCTTCGTTCAGGTTCGGAGAAATTCTTCCAGTTCCGGGCGATATCGAACGAGAGGCCGAGCCCGCATTTTCCATAGGGAAAGGGGCGGGTTGCGGAAGCGCGGTAAGCCTGTTCTGCGTGGGCGACGAGAGTATCGGCGACGCTCACGTTTTGAATGATTTGGCCCCGGAGCTGAACCGACGAGAAGATGAGCCATACGAGGACGCTGACCGGCAGGGCTAGCCGTCGCATCGCGTCCCCCTAATCGACGACGGCGATCCCGGCCGCAAAATTTGATACTTCAATAGTCTTGACTACGCTGTTCGTTGAAATATCAATCACGACGATGAAGCCGGGCGCAAGGCTTCCGGAGGTGGGGTGATGGGGCGGCTCGGAGGAGGCGCCCGTATTCTCGCATGTCACGTAGGCGTATTTTCCCCCGGAATCGATGGCCACGCCGTGGGGCTGGGGTCCGACGTTTGAGATCGTCGTCGCAACCGTGTTATCCGAGGTGCGGATCACGCTCACGTCGTTGGAATTACGATTCGCCACGTAGATGTACTGGCCGTCCGGAGTGATGTCCATGATAAGTGGATAGGTGCCGACGGGAATCGACTTCACAAATTTCGATGAATCCCGGCTGATCAGCCTCACCTCATTCGTCAGCTGGCAGCTCACATAGACGAACTTATTATCTTTCGTCATCACTGTCTGATAGGGCTGATACGTGGTGCCGACCACCGGGTTGGCCGGATTGAGCCAGATCGCATTGAGGGATCCGGATGCAATATCGTAGACGATGAGATTATCCGAAAGATTTCCGGTGATATAGATCTGCTTCCCGTCCGGAGTAATCTGGACCCCGTGCGGCTTATTGAGCTGCGGATGCGAAAGGCTGAGGGGTAAGAGCTGCATCGTGCGCGTGTCGAACATCCTGATGGCGTGCGCCGTGGCGCTGAACTGCGAGACGAACCCCGTGTCCCCCGTGATGGAAAGGGCGACCTGCGTGGGGAGGCTTACGCCCGAGAGTTCCGCGATTTTTGCATTGTCGCTCAGCCGGTATTTGACAACTTTTCCTGCCGCGACGAGGACGACGTAATAGCAATCGTGGGCCTTGTCGACGAAAAGATTATGGGGCGCCGCGGGTTGTAATCCGGGAAGGACACGGGGGAGGCCGGCCTGGACATAACGGGCGAGCAGTCGCGTTTTCACATCGATGATGGACACCACATCTTCTGCCTGATTTGTGGCAAGGACTTTACCCTCGGGGTATGTGGAGAAGGCGATTGCCCCAAAATCGTTTGGCGCCCCCTGGTCGATCCAGTTCATCAATGTGAGGAGCTGATTCCGGGGGAGATTGATGCCCGGGAGAGGCATATGCGGCTCGGATACAGGCGCAAGCACGGTATCAACATTTATATGGAAGATCATATGACTCTTATTCGCCCGGTAGGGGACAACGACAGTCCCGTGATCACTCCCTTTGAAAATATCCTCCCAGCTCACCAGTGACAGTGACGGCACGTCGGCAGTCTTCCTCATAGCGAAGGAATTGCCGGAAGCCCCAAGATTGTGGCATCCGCTCACCGCGCATCCGCTCCGGAAAATCGGCTGGATGTGTTGCGAATAAGAGATTTCAGCCACCGAATCATAATCAAACGGGCGCCCCTCCGCTACGGAGGATGCAGCGCCTTCGCGGGGAATCCCTTCAAAAACTTCTATAGGGATCACCCTGTAATAGTAGTAACTACCGTTTACCAGTCCCGTGTCGAGATAGGTGGAATCAGACGTCTGAAGAGTGGCCCGGAGAGTCCCGGAGGATGGAGTGAACTGGGGATTGGACGATCGGTGGACCTGCAGGGCGGAGGCGGTGCCGTTTTGCACCGGGGTCCAGCCGAGAGTCACCGTCGAACTTCCGTTGATTGCAAAGAGAGATTGAATTTGAAGTCCGGGAGATTGGACGACAATGGCCGGTTCCGTATTGCACCCGATGAGGTTTGCGAGGATAAAAGCTGCACCGAAACGACACAAATTCATTGAAAGCTCCTTGGGGGGAATCCCCTTGTCAGGGATACTCATAGATTTCATTGTACACCTCCCACGAGATCGACGGCAAACGAGAGAGCGAGAGCAAGGTTGACTGAGGCTGTCTGTTGGATTCCGTGAACATTCTGGTAAGCGGGGAGCTGGACATAGGCGGACGCGCTCAACGCGTCGCTCAATTGAATCCCGAGCCCGGGGCTGGCAAAGATCCAGGTGCCCCCTGTATTTTCCCTCGGTTCCCCTGTGGAGCCTACATCCGCAAAATCCTGAAAACGCCCGTTGATTTGAAAGAGGAAATCCGCACGTTTTGCGAATTGATATTCAGTTCCTACGTGGGCAAGAAAAACATTTCCGAACCGGTAATCGTTCGTCCCCCGGCCGCTCACCTGATAGGACAGGCCGAGGGTGATGGGAAGTGAGCTCCAGAGACCCCCGAAGGCGGGGACTGTGGTCACACTCCTTCGATAGTTCAGCCGGATTATCGCATCAGTCGAACCCGTACCTGGCTGGATCGTCACCTCGGCTTCTTCCCCCTCGGCATTCGTGGCATGAGTGATGCCTGAGGGGAGTTTGAGCCCCGCCGAAATCCCAAGATATGAATCCGAGTCTCCGGCGGGCAGAAGCAATGCGTATTCGCTCGCGACCGAAATATCTCCGAGACCGGAAAAAATCCATGATTGCCACACGGATCCTCCCGCGTCGTGGTCGATGTGGCTGTGCTCGCGGTGAATGAATGGAACGTCAAGCGAGACGCTCAACCGGTCGCTGAGCCCTGAGAGTATTTGAAGGACATTGCGTTCGTTCAGAGTCTGCACCTCGTCATGTTTTTCCGGTATCGCTCCCACGACAGAGCGGGAGGAGCCGACATAGATCTGGTCCTGGTTTATGTACTCATGTGTCAAAGAGATATTCAGAACGCCGGATCCGAGATACCGGTGCGTATTGAGGGGACAATTTGCTGCGCCGCAGCTCTTATGCTTCGCCACGGAGCAGCTCGTGGCAATTAAAAGAGCAAGGACCAACCGCATGGCCATGACCTTTCAAAATGTTGGGGATGCAGGAGCCTTCGTCCGGGAAGGGCCCCTGCGGTGAATGACGTTTAGGGTCAGGCACGCGGCGGGTGGAAGTGGGTGAAACCGAGTGTCAGGGAATAGGAAGCGCCGGGCGGGTTGCGAAAATCTTCCGGGCTGATGAGAGGGCTAACCGGTCCGGATTCCTCGGCCCGGAAATCCCTCTCTACCGCTGACAATGCGGAGTTTGGGATTGAGTGACAGCTCCCAAGAATTTTGCAGGACGGATCGCCGGCTTGGGTGGGCAGAGGCGAGCAACATGAGGGTTTCTCCCCTTCGGAGGCGCAGCAACAGTGTTCAGAGCATCCGGAAGAATTTCCCCGCCCGAGCAATCCGTATACGCTTTCGACGCAATACAGCGAAAAGACAAAGATGAGAGCGAGAAGTCTGAGCATTCCGACGGGATGAAAGGAATGTTAAATCATACTAATTTGGACGTCAAAACGCAAGGTGTGTTCTCGGTGAGAACAACGAGCTAAATGACTGATTCTCCCGGTTGGGAAGCGATCAACTTCTTACCGAATTTGTCTAATGGTTGGATAATCCTATTGTGAGCGCTTTCGTCAGAGCCTTCATTCCCGAACTGGATATCCGGCCTCACCCTCTCGCAGGCCGCATTTGCTACGGAATGGAATTTCTGGGAAGGTTAGCCAACTTGGACTTTTTCTGGAGTTGAATCGCTCTCCGGCCCTCTTCACGCCGGTTGTAAATCCAGCCGGGCGCGGTAGTTCATGCTAGAGCAATAGTCTTTCGACGAAACCTATCTGGTAGGCAAGAAACAGACCGAAGCCGAGGCTGATCAGACCGGCGGTTAAGCGGATGGCAGAATGCAGTCTTGCATGATGGGCGGTCATTGCGAAGGGAAGGCCGATGAGCGCGCTCATAAGGAACATGCCGCCGACGGAGCCGATCCCGAAAATCGCAATGTAGACCAGCGCGAGCATTTTTGACTGGATCGTTGCAAGGACGATGAGCATCAGGGCGGCGCTCCCTGCCATACCGTGCACCATGCCGATGAGGAAAGGCTTTTTGCCGAGTTTGGCATGGTGTTCCGGATGTTCATGTGCAGGGCCGGGAGCGGTCGCATGCAGATGCGGATGGATATGGAGCCGGTGTTGATGTTCGTGGGTGTGGACGTGGAATGTCGCGCCTCTGCGTATTTTCCACAAAACATTGGCCCCGAGGATCACAAGCATGGCGGCGACGCTGAACTCCATCGCCTGAGCGATTTTTTCAGGGATCGTGAAGTGGAAGGCGATCACGATTAAGCCGACGGCGAGGAGTGAAGCCGTGTGACCGAGCCCCCAGAGGGCACCGACGAGGGAAGAGCTCCAGAAACCCCGCCGTTCGGAGACAATCGTCGAGACGGCGACAAGGTGATCAGCGTCGAGGGCATGTTTCAGACCGAGCACGAACCCGAGGGAAAGCACGGAAAGCGATCCCGCATTCAGCAAAGCACGCCAATCAAGCGGACCCCCTAAATCGAGCGGCAGTTGACCGAGGGCGTTCAGCGAGATGGCTCCTCCGGCGAGGGACACGGCTATGGCGCTTGCGACGGGCATCCAGCGCATGAAGGGCCCCCTGCCTGTGAATTTTTCAAAGAGAGACCGTGCATAGACCATCAGCATCCCGATCCCGGTGAGCACTCCTGCGAGACCGGCGCTGAAGGCGAGAATCAGCAAGAGGCCGAACCCAATCCTTCCGAGGGCGATGGCGCTCAGGAGGACGACGATAGCGGATGGGCAGGGAAGGAGGCCGCCGGAGACTCCGAGCGCAAGGAGGCTTTTCCAGGTCACCGGACTTCCGTCGGCACCCGGGGGGAGGTGGGAATGAGAAGCGTCGTGCGAGTGAACGTGGGCGTGACCGTTGCACGAGACGCCCCGGGCAGACTGAATCCGTTTCCTCGCAAGGGAGATTCCGATCGCGACAACGAGGAGCCCGGAGACGAGACTGAGCCAGGGATACATCTTTTCAGGCATAATGAAACGGGAGGCGAAAAGCGTTATGAGCCCCATCGCAAACACCCCAATCGTATGAGTGGCCGTGACGGTGGCCCCGAGAAATGCGGCATGCCTGACTGTCCCCCGCTGGCCGACCAGATAAGCTGCAACGACAGTCTTGCCGTGGCCGGGGGTGAGGGCATGTCCGGCGCCGAGAATCATGGCAATAAGAAGCGACACGACCATCACGGACGGGCTGAGGTCCTTCGACGTGATAAGCTCCGCGAAGCCGTCCTTTGTCCGTTCTACGATCGATCGGGACGCCTGCGGAGACGCAGAATCGCTCCCGGCAACGAACTGTACTTCTGCCTCGGACATTTGCGGCGGATCGGTGAGTCGATCCTGGGGATAGGATGTCAGTTCATCTGTCAGGTCTTTTTCAGAAACATTAGATGCCTGAATAGTCTCGCCGCAGGTCGGCTGAACGACGATTTCTTTCCATCCCATTTTTCCGGCAAGATTTTCATCGCTGAAAGTTAACGAAATCAACCCGTCTCGCTCGGGAATCTGGGATTCGAAAACGGGCGTCACGCGAATCGTCCTCATTCCCCCCTGTCCTTCCGGGAATGAAATCTCCGAGGAGATCAGCCTTGTGGAGATATCCTTTCCCCCTATTTGCAGATGGATCTTTTGCTGAATCTCGGATCCCTTTCGCAAGGAAAACTCCCTGCGCTCTGATTCATCGGCGATGCCGTCGCGGTTCTTGTCGATAGACCGAAATTCTTCGATCGAGGGTATTTCGGCGATATCAAGCACATAGTGGAGACGGATCTTCTCCCCTGCGAGTTCGATGCGAGTATAGCGATTAACGCTGAAAATCCCGAGCGGATGCCCGAAACTGCTCGCCAGGGGAAGGAGTATCAGAAGAAGCTTTTTCATCGCATCATCCATGATGCAGTTGAGAGTGAGCTCGTGGGCGGGGGTCCGTCCGTCAGGAGTTTTTCAAAGGGATTTACCGTCAAAGATTCTTCGTGCAGCTTTCGGGCCAGTTCGTCCTCACCTGACGCAGCATAAATAAGGCTGGCATGGTGAAGGACCTGAAAATTGTGGGAGAAGCGCATCGCTCTTTCGATCAGAGGGACGGCTTCGGCGGCCCGGCCGCATTTATAGAGGACCCAGGCGTATGACTCCAGGACGTCGGCATTGTCGGGGCGGCGGGCATATTCCGATCTTGCCCTGTAGAGCGCTTCGGTGAGATGGGTGTCATGGTTTGCGCAGAACATAGCCATCTCGCGATTAATGTTCCATCCGTCTTTTTCATGCTGCTCAAATGCTTTCAGCACAATATTTGCAAGCCCGGAAGCCGCATCCTTCTTTCCAGATGCAAGATACGCATCTGCCAGCTGTTCCAGGAAAACATGTTCTGGAGTTGTCTCTGCGGCTGTTGTCAGCAGATTTATGGCTGCTTCCATGTTGCCCCGGGCGCGATTCACCATGGAGAGACCGCTCAGCGCGTATGCGTAGCGGGGGCGTTCCTGAAGAATCCCCTCAAAAATATACTCCGCTCTATCGAGCTTCCCTTCATTGAGATAGAGTTTCCCCAGATTATAGAGCGCCCATGCCCGGTTCTCCTGTCCGCTCATGCCGGCTTCCGAGGCCAGGGTCATCGCTTCGATGGCCCCCCGGGTATCCCCATGAATTTCCCGGAGGTATGAGGCCCGGGCATAGGAGCGCAAATCGGGACGGATGGATAGCATCCGGTCGCACGCCGAGACCGCGCTTGAATAGTCTCCGAGCTCTACGTAAGCATCGCAGAGAAGCCCGTATGCCGATGCGCTATGCGGATGATCGAGAGCCATTTTCTCCGCAATCTCCTTCGCCTCGTCGAACCGGTGCTTCGTAAGGAGCAATGAGGCCTCTGCAAGATTAGCCTCGTAATGGCCCGGGTCGAGGCGCAGCGCTTCTTCCAGAAGATATTGAGCCTTGGGGATATAGAGGTGATGGTCGCCGGTGATACGGGATTCCTGCAGAAAAAGCTCGGCCAGCGCCACAAAATTCTTGGCCGAACCGGGATTCTTCGAAATTTCTTCCCGCAGGTACTCGACCGACTTCTGGGCGTTCAGGAACTCGGACGATGGATTTGACGATCCCGATTTCAGGCTGAGGTCGGGGATAGGGCGTTGGGAGTGATTGCTCCGGTAGGCGAGGTACGACCCTGCGGCGAGGACGATGATGATGAAAAGCTTCTTCATTGTGTAATCACACGGAAAGCTCCGGCTCCATCATCCACCATAACATCGCGGCCGGAGCTCACGTGTGACCTAATCCTCATTTCACCAGGATCGCTTTCTTAGCCGAGACGATCTTATCTCCGACCTCGAGACGGTAGAGATACATTCCGCTCGCGATATTTCGGGCGTTCCATTCGGCGGTATAGATCCCGGGGGGTTTTTGCTCGTTCACGAGCGTTGCGACCTCCTGGCCGATCGTATTAAAGACCTTCAGCTTCACTACTCCCGACGTGGAGACATGGTACCGGATTTTCGTCGAAGGATTGAAGGGGTTGGGATAATTCTGATCCAGCAGGAAGCCCCGCGGCACGGACATTCCCAGGAGATCCTCCCTGACGCCTGTGGGCATATCGAGCGTATCGGCGACGAGCTGTTTCACATAATCGTATCCGCGGTGAGGCTCGGCAAGGTACGGAAAATGAGCCTGGAAGGGCTTATCGTTATGGGTGGGGCCCGCCTTATAGCCCAGCACGTTGAGAAGCTGCGGAGTCACCGGGCTACCGCCGGAAAAGTCATCGTACCAGAGCCCGATGGCGGCAAGCACAATCCCGCTCACTGCCTGAAGCTCTATGCGGGTCGCATCATCTTCGAGCCGGCGGCCGTTGGGGAAACCGTCCATATTCGGAATCCACTGCAGCGAGGCGTTCTGGTTATAGCGAGAATCGGTCAAGCCGAGGACGGCGGCCTGAACCAGACCCAGGCTGCTGAAATCGGGGCTGTTGCGGGGCGTCGGGGTAACCGCCATATTGAGACGCAGCATATCCCCGAACGAGGGGAGAAAATTATTCACGAACGGTTTTCCGGGCGAGAGAGGGCTTCCCCCCTTCCCGGTTGCGAGCTGGTAGGGAGGAAGATTCGGCACTCCCGTATAGAACGCGGGGAGGAGGTCAACCGATCGGGGGGCAGAAGGCCGGAGCAGATACTTTCCAAAGAGGGCTGTATCGAGCGCGGTTCCCGTGGTGGCGGGGTTTCCATAGAGGGCGTAGAGCCCGCCCTGATTATTTCCAAAATTAAACGAGCCGAGGGAGTTTTTCTGAATCCTGAGTTGAGACAGCGCGGGCACGGCGCCGCCGAAGAGGGCGTCGTCCATATAGAGGCCGAGCTCGGGATTCACAAAATACTGCTCAAAATTCTTCTCGGACGTTGCATCGGACGACGCAATTGAATTCCAGTAATCCTTCTGGCCCAGCGGGATGATCACCTCGTTCGTGAGCGGCATGCCGAGGCGGGAGACGAGCACCCACTGGCCTCCGTAGGTCGGTTGGCCGCCTGACAGGGAGAGCGTCGTAATCTGCGGGCGATAGGCTGCTGCCCACACGCCGATAACAAAATCCGGGTCGAGAATATTCGCTGCTTGGGAGACGCTCTTATGAGCTTTCTGCAGCAGGGAGATCGGGATCTGGAGGGCTATCGCGTGCACATTGAAGCCTGCGACACCGTCACGTGCGGCGTTTGTGCCGGGCGCGCCGGGAACGCGGGATTGACCCACATCAAAAATGCCGCCGAGTTCGACAAAAAACGGATCGTCGGCCGGGCCACAATAAATCTTTTCCCCGCTGGAGGTGGTTGCCACTGCGTCCGCCATCAGGGCGGAGTATGTCGTGCCGAGGCCAACGACGTTATTCTCAATAGACCGGGGACCGATATTGGGAGGCGGGACGACTCCGTTCGAGACGATGGTCGACCAGGTCGAGCCTCCGTCGGTGCTCCGTTCTGCGGTGTAGGTCCTCTTCAGATTCTGCTTGTGGAGACGGATATTGAAGAAAGTGGAAGGATCGTCATTGGACCCGGTGAAGGTAAATCGATAAATAATCTCGTCTCCTGGGGTTGAGGCATTATTATCGATATGAATTTCATACCGGATGTTTTCGCCGAACGTGGCATAATTCGGGCCCCCTTCGGGGAGTTCGAGGGGAATGTAGTTGGCGATAATTGTCACGGTAGTGTCGACATCGGGACTACGGAACGCGTACAGGTCGGTATTATCCGCCAGCGGATCGTTGCTTATGAGGGGCGCCTCACGGTGGCTTGAGGCGTCAATTTTTCGTGGTGCAGCGAAGAACCCGATAATCGCCGCTGACACGATAATTACGGCGAACAGAAGAAAGCGTTTCATTGGAACCTCCTTGGGAGTTTTTTAGGGAAAAAAGACATCAAGTATACGCAAGAAAACTCAGAATGGATTTTTCCTCTCGATCAAAAAAAGTAAAAAACTTCTCACGGATTCCCTTGAGAAAACGGGCTGGAGTAAGTACTTGATTGTTATCAGTTTACACAGGAAGCGCGCAGACCCTTCACACCAGGAATCCCCCCCCGGCCTGTTGTCGGTCCGCTTCTTTCAGCAGCTGCCCCCTCAGTGCTTGTAGTATTTCATCGCTTCGGGGAGTTCCTCCTTGATGGCGGCGATGCGGGACTCGTCGGAGGGGTGAGTGCTCATGAATTCGGGGGGCTTGCCGCCGCTATTTTGCGACATGCGCTGCCAGAATTCAACCGCCGCGCTGGGGTTATAGCCGGCCATGGACATGAAAATCAGGCCAAGGTGGTCGGCTTCGCTCTCCTGGACCCGGCTGAACGGGAGAAGGGCTCCATACTGGACGCCGGCCCCGAAGGCGGTCATCCAGAGTTGTTGTGTCTCCTGCGGCTTATCCTTCAAAACCTGTGACAGGGCAACACCGCCGAACTGGGCTATGAGCCCCTGGGTCATCCGTTCGCTCCCGTGCTCGGCGACGGCGTGGGAGATCTCGTGTCCGAGCACCACGGCGAGCCCCGTCTCATCTTTTGTCACGGGCAAAATCCCCGAATAGACGACAACCTTTCCGCCGGGCATGCACCAGGCATTCACCTCTTTACTCTCGACGAGGTTGAACTCCCAGTTATAACCGGAGAGGCGGTCGGCCATATTGTTCTGGGCCATATACTGTTGCACGGCCGACTGGATCTTTCGGCCCACGGTCCGGACCATCAGTGTGGCTTTCTCGTCAGAGCTCACCTTGTTTTGTTTCAGGAACTGGCCGTACTGGTCGGAACTCATCGAGAGCATCTGAGAACTGGGAATCAGATTCAGTTGACGCCGGCCCGTGAGGGGGACGCTGCTGCAGGAGACGATCAGCTCTATTGCAACAAGCAGGATGAGGATGGCGCAAATTTTTGAGGTCATCTCGTTCACCTTTGATTATTTCGCAAAAACGGTCCCGCAATGAGCACACCGCCTGGCCTTGACTGGCACGGTCATGGCGCACTCCGGACAATCCCTCGTCGTCGCGGCGGCCACTGCAGTCGGCGCCTCCTGTTTGCGCCGGAGCGCGTTCATCCCCCTGATCAGCATGAAAATGCAGAAGGCGACGATGATAAAATCTATCACCGTGTTGATGAAGACGCCGTATTTCACCGTCACAGCCGGAGCGGCTCCTTCGGCGGCCTTCAGGGTGACGGCCAGATTACTGAAATCGAGTCCGCCGAGCATCAGCCCTATGGGGGGCATCAGAACGTCGTTCACGAGCGAGCTCACGATTTTGCCGAACGCGGCGCCGATGATCACGCCGACGGCCAGATCGACGACGTTCCCCTTGGTCGCAAACTCTTTAAACTCTTTCATCATGGTAGGCTATCTCCTTATGGTTTTTTCCTGACATACACTTTGTTCCCCGAGCCCGCGATGTAATAACGCCCTCCCCGCGGCCCCTCGTATATGGTCCTCCCTTTCTCATCCTTTCCGACAATCCTATCGGACGGTCTTCCGGAGAATTTTTCCTTCTCCGCGGCCGTTGAATCGGACGAACTATCCGGCGCGGTGATCTGTTGACGTGCGGCCGGGGATGTTATCGATTTTCTTCCCTTGGCAGAGGCCTTCTGTATGGACGGAGCCGCACCGGCATCAGCCGAGATCAGGCAGGCCACGAGCAGAAGCAGGCATTTCGCCATGAGCATCGTCTTTTCTATTAGAGCAACGTGTAGCTGATCCCGAGGGCAAGTGTTTCCTTGACCTGCGTGAGGGGGGAAATGTTCACATCGTTAATCAGCTGGACATTGAAATTCATGCTCACGTACTTGCTGACCTTTGCGGTTACCAGGTTATCGCTCCTGACGACGATCCGGTCGAGACTCTTGAAAGGCGCGAAAAGTTCAAGGTGCGACGTCAGCGAGACATTTTCCGCCAGAATTATCCGGGCATCGCTCACGGACTCCAGCCCACCTTCGACCTTCGTCTTTTCGATCTCGGGAGTGGTGGGGTCATCGGCATAGGCCGGGAATTCTGAGGTGATGATCTCGCGGACTCCGGCCCCGAGGCGCGTCGTGAACTCGGGCAGGGGCTTCCAGGCGAGGCCGGCGCTTTGCGTGAGGTAGGCGGGGTCGAAGAATTTTGACACTTCCGTTTCGCTCGTATCGTGATAGAGAAACCCCTTTGCGAACTGGGTCCGCAGGCTTGCCGATACATACGGGTTGACGAGAATTCCGAGTTTATAGATAAGGAGACTTTGAACATAGATCTCATCGTCGGTCTTGCGGAGTCCCTGGCTGGAGAGGCGCGTTTGTCCGAACGCAAGTTTATATGTATGCCCCCATTCCGACGATTCCATTTCGAGCGTAGAAGTTCCGTTGAGCCAGAGGGCGTAGGCAAGCGCATTCTCTCCTCCCCCGACCCAATCCTTGAAGGACACCTGGCTTAGATTCAGCCCGGTGGCCATGGAGTGTTTCCATCCCAAGACCCTTGTCGAGTCGGGCGGGAGTTGGGGGGGCGGTTGCGACTCCTGGCTCCAGGCGACATGGCTGGACGCAGTCAACAGAAAGGCAATCAAGAGTTTCATAAGATTCCCCCGGTTATTGAAGTGGGAAAAATATACGAAATCCACTGATAACATGTGAACGCCGTTTAAGAATACTCCGGCGCTAGTTTAACCTATGATCGAACACCCGGCCTCCGCGGGGGGAATAACGCAAGAAGCGCATCTGTGAGTGCCGGATACCTGAAGTCATAACCTGCAAGTTTTCGAGACATGACCTTCTGGCCGGTGAGAATGACCGACGACATCTCCCCCAGCGCCGCCCTGAGAACCAGGGAGGGAACGGGAGCCCAGCTGGGCCGGCGGATCGATTTCCCCAGTTCTTCGCAAAATTCCCTCATCCTCACCGGCTGGGGGGAAGCGCAGTTCACAGGACCAGAAAGACTTTGGGTCATCGAAAAAACAATAATCCCGATCAGATCATCGAGGTGGATCCATGGGAACCACTGGCGGCCCGAGCCGAGGGTGCCCCCTGCGAACATTCTGAACGGAAGCAGGATGCGCGTGAGGGCTCCGCCCCGTGTGGAGAGAACTATTCCGATTCGCGTATTCACGACGCGGACTCCATCGGCCGAAGCCCGGGATGCCTCATCCTCCCAGTTCCGGCAGAGTCGGGCGAGAAAGTCATCCCCGCTTTCATCGTCTTCGAAAACATCTCCCTCTTCGACGTCGCCGTAGAAGCCGACGCCGGAGGCGCTGAGGAGGACAGGGGGCTTTTTCCGAGACTCCCGGATGGCAGAGACAATCGCCCTGGTGGAATCAATACGGCTGCGTGTGAGCGCCTCCTTACGGGCAGCGGTCCACCGCTTATCCGCGATCGGCTCTCCTGCCAGGTTGACGACCGCGTCGGCCCCGTCGACGCACCGTGCCCAGGGGCCGGGCGTCTTTCCGTCCCAGCCGACTACATCAAGGGATTCAGCCTGGGGGACGAGATCGGGCTTCCGGCTCAGTATCGTGACATGGTGTTGTGATGCCCCCAAAAATCCGGCAAGCGCCGTTCCCAGGAAACCCCTCCCCCCTGCGATCACGACCTTCATAAAAATCCTCCGGCTCGGGGAATATAAGGTTTCGCCACGAAAAAGTGAAAATGCCGCCCCGCGTTGATTCTTACCAGGCGCCGGATTATCTTCTGCCATGGTCAGCAGGGTGACAACGATGGACAATCCGACCCTTCGCCCCTACAGGACGTTGAGGCGGCCGGATGATCACCGGAGGGATGGAATATTCGTGGCCGAGGGGCAGAAGGTGGTCGAGCGGCTTATCGACTCGAAACTCGACATAATCTCCGCCCTGATGACAGAAATCTGGTACGACCGGCTCCATCACGAGCGTCCCGGCCTCCACGGAAGAATCCCGGAAATCTACATCGCAGATAAATCACTCGTGGAGTCAATTGTCGGATACAACCTTCATCAGGGGATCATGGCGGTGGGGAAGGTGCCGGGCGAGCCTGATATCCGAAAACTCCTGGGGGAAGCGGGGGACGGGTTCCTCTCGGTAGCTCTCGACGGCCTCATGAACGCCGAAAACGTAGGGGTGGTCATGCGAAACTGTGCCGCCTTCGGCGTACATGCGGTCATAACGGGTGACAATTCGAGCAGCCCCTATCTCAGGCGTTCGGTCCGGAATTCAATGGGGGCCGTCTTCGGCCTCCCGATTGTTCACAGCAGGAACCTGCGCACAACGCTTGAATCAATGCACGAAAAGAGTGTGCGAATCATCGCCACAGTTCCGGATGGAAAGATTCATGTGAACGAGAGTGACCTCACCGGCCGCGTCTGCATTGTCCTGGGAGGGGAGGAAAAAGGAGTATCGCCGGGTGTTCTGGATATCTGCACGGAGCGTCTGGCGATCCCGATGGCAGCTGGGACAGACTCACTGAACGTGGCGAATGCGAGCGCGGTGTTCCTGTATGAGGCGAGGAGGCAGCGGGAAATCCGATCCTGAGATTTTTTCAATCTTTAGGGGATGGCACGCCGTCGGGAGCTCCTGTCATTTCGGGGAGTTCTTTCCCCTCATCCGGTACTCCTGCTCCATCTGAGGCAGGGACTGAATCTGTTCAAGATATTCGGGGCTGTTTTTTAGGACGTATGCCTTTTCGAGATTCTGGCGGGCTTCGGTGAATTTGTTCTGGCATTTATAGCAGATGCCCAGATCGTAGTACGCGCAATGGATATTTTCGTTATTTGGATTCCTGCTGATGGCCGAAGAATATATTTCGATTGCTTTATCCCAGTTCCCCACGGCCGCGTAGGAGATGCCCGTTTCCAGTTCCGGGATATCGGAGGCTTTGAAGAATTTTACATAAAAAGACTCCTCGTGGGGATGCAGCTCATCAATAAACCCGTCGATAACCTTTTTTCTCACCTCATGTTCCAGCGGATCTGAAACCGAACCCCCGCCGAAGATGGAGGCAAAATCCCTCATAAGAGATTGCAGATTGGGTGTTTCCCTCTCCGAAATATCCCGCTCCAGGTTCCGGGCGAGAAGCAATTCGTGAGTTAACGCATTGGTGATTTCAAAAGCCAGCATCCCCTTCACTTTTTTTTCAGTGGGGGCAGGATCCTGGTTATTGTTTCCGGCGTCTATTTTGCTTTCCTCCTTATCGATCGTGTATGTCCCCCTGAGGATAAGCAGGACCTGATTCGGGGGGAGAGATCCCATGGCGGCGCCCAGGGCTGAGTCGGCCGCATCATCCTTCTCGCTCGTCACAGTCACGGTCCTGAAGCCCCCGTTCTGAAGTGCAGATGAGAGATCTCTTCGAAACCCCTTGGCGTGATCCCCCGAAATATTCCCGACGGCCAGAACCATCGAAGAATCGAGCGAAATCCCGCCGGTGTGGGTGGCTCTCACGATCGTCGACGAATCGCTGCACCCAAGAAAAAACAAAAAAGCTCCGGGCATCAACCGGCGCGGCATCGCCATAGCAAGGTTAGTCATCATTGTCCCCACTGTCCTTTAATACGTCGAAGGGGATGCCGACCCCGAGATAGATCTGGGTATAGCGGGGAAAAATCTTCACCGAACCTTCGCCGAGCTGCTGGGGAACGCCGAAGCTGTGCAGATATTTCACTCCCCCATCGATAGAGAACTTGTTCGAGAAATTCAGATCGACCCCGATCGAGAGATCATAGCCGAAGACAAAATCTCCGTTGCTTTTCAATTTCTGTCGAATCTCCTGCTCCCGGTTATAATCGTTGGGCACAACGACATCCGTCGAAATTTCGTAATAGATCAGCGCGATATCGGCCCCGGCGTGCGGCCGGACGAACTCCTTCCCGTGTCCGACGAACTGGCCGCCGAGATAGAACCGGTAAAGATTCTGATCTGTTTGCTGCTCAACCCGCAGCCCCGTCACCTGGTCGCGAAATGCCTCCGTCTCGCTGAGAAGGTTGACGATCTCCAGGCCGGCGTTGCCGGCAACGAGATCGGAAAGTGACTTGACGGGCACGACCGCCTGCAGGCCCCCTCCCCATCCCGGGCGGCTGTACGATTCGGCGTCGATTCCGTAGGGCATCATGCGGACGGCGTAGAGGCCAACTTTTCCCCCAGCGAGAGCGTCAGTCGATGCAAGCAGCAGTATCGTGCCACCCCATACTGACAACAGCGTCATTCGAGAGGCGGTCTTTTTCATAACCCTAATGATCCCGATGAACGGCAGGGTACATCGCGCAGTGGTCCTTCCCGGCGATGTGTCACAGACACTGGCGCACGCCGTCCGGATCTCATATCCGTAAGTTTCGAATCTCAGCGTATCAGCAGCATCCGTTTCACCTGCGTGAGCTCGCCGGAGGTGAGCCTGTACAGGTAGACGCCGCTCGGTAAGAGCTTCCCTCCCTCATCTTTTCCATCCCATGGTATGCTGTAGCTTCCCGCCCCCGCGTCCCCGCTGACCAGGACCCTCACTTCATGTCCGAGGAGATCGTACACCCGGAGATCCACATGTGACGGTTCGGAAATGGTGTACGCTATCTCGGTCTGAGGATTGAAGGGATTCGGGTAACTCTGTTCGAGGCGGAATTCCCCGGACCCTTCGCCTGGAATCACCGGAGCGTTCAGCGACGGCCGGCACCTGCGTGTGAGGAGCCCGTTATTGTACGAATCGAGAATGCCTGCGGCATTAGTCATCGCCTGTCCCGTCGGACTCGACGGCTTGACGGCATACGGGAGTTTTTTCCCGAATCCGCTGAGCAGAGCATTCGCCTGGCCAAGCGCGCTGCAAATCGGCGTCGGATCCGAGCCGTTCGCCGTGTTCAGGATAGCGGCGATCAGGGCGCGGGCAAGGATAATGCTCGCATCGCCGGTGGTGGAGGAACGGAGTATGGCGAGCGCTTCCGATTTCGTATACGTTTGATCGCCGAGGGTGATCGAGCTGACAGGCCAGGCGGAGGGATGAGTCTTCCAGAAACCTGGGCTGAGGGGGCAATTGTTCCCCACCCTTACGGTCACCGTGAATGAGCACTGGTGGCCGTCGGAGGAGGAGCATGTCACGGTCGTCTTTCCGATCAGGAAGAGAGATCCGGACGGGGGAGTGCAGGTCACGGTTCCGCAGTTCCCGGTAGTACTCGGAGGGGAGAAGTTGACGACCGCCCCGCATTTTCCGGGGTCATTCATCACCGTTGTGTCGCGCGTCCCGCAGGTGATCTGGCATGTGGCGTTCGTATAGGTGCAGACAACCGTATCGGGGACGATGAGGCTGATCAGTGAGGAAGAATCGTTCAGAGAGATTTTGCTCGAGCCACTCGAGGTGGAGCACTGGAGGCTGATGAAGGACCACCCGGCGGGCACATTCTCCGTCACCGTATAATTCCCTGACGGGAGGTCATAGAATGCGTGCGACCCAGAGTCGCCCGATGTCGATATTGCGAAAGACGCGGGGAGCCCGTTCCCACCGGAGGTGGTGTAGGAAAAGTTTCCATTTGCACCGAGGGTCAGCTTCCGGATGATGATCGCGCCCGCCTGGCGGGTGTTCGTGTATATGGCGGTCACGGAATCGCCCAGGGCCAGAAGGATCAGCGCCGACGAATCTTTCTTCGAAATGACGCTGCCGCCTGTAAAGCTGGATACGGTCAGTGAGGTGAACTTCCAGCCGGAAGGGACGTTTTCAAGAATGCTGTAATTCCCGGGGGAAACACTGAACGACCGAAAACCTGTTCCTCCCGAGGTGGGCACAAAGAAAGCCGACGGGAGGCCGTTGCCTCCGAATGCTGTGTAGGAGAAATTACCGTCTCCTCCGACCGAGACCTTTGCGACAGTGATAAAGGAAAAATTGCCCGTGGCAAGCAGAGATTTGACTCCGAGGTCGGGCCTGAACAACCCGAGCCCGAAGAGCACCGTAAGAGCAAGGATCAGAATTTTTATCCTCGGCATCTCACACCCAGAAAATAAACAGGACCTGCCCCCTCCCCTGTGGCACGCGATCGGTTCACGCAAGAATCCGTGAATGCCCCCTCGCGATAATAACGAATGTCGTGTCAATTGTCAAGGTGCTGCGACGAAAACCCCGGAAACCCGATTTACCTGTTTTCAGGCCGCGAGCTCCCTTGAAATCGCTCGAAAACCATAACTGAGGGAAGTTCACCGGAAGTGCTCAGCAGCCGGGTCGGCGAGCTATAGGCGATTCTGAATTTTTTCAGCGGATCGAGGTCGACGCAACTCATGAGCGGATTAATCCCGGCGATCCGGGCAGTGGACCCGGGATGTTCGGCGAGAAAGGCGCGGGCATCCTTTTCGGTCGCAAACCTTTCCATCGACGTGATTTCTTTGAAAACCTCATCCCCTTGTCTCACTACAAAGGAGATAACCCATGATGAATTATGTGCCGAAAATTTTTTTCCGTGAAACAGGAAAAGCCGCGCGGCCATCGACCGGTAGTATTCGGGATAGTAGACGAAGAGCGGGACGAGGCTGCCGTCGGGCAACTTCTTCCTGAATTCTTCAAGGAACACCGACGGCTCTTTCCCTGACCAGGTTGCGAGGGTGGGGAATTTACCCGATGCGGTCGGGGTGGCGAGATCGGGGAGCATCAGGAGATCCCGATCGACGACCGCGTACCGGCTTTTCAAAGAGTCGGCCAGGGCGACGGCCCGCGATTCATCCTGCGCCGTGAAAAAGGCTGCAGCGTATCTGGCCCCGGCCTGCGTCGGATTGCTGACAGGGACGCGGTGTGCTATCCCGGTGATCCAGTAGCCGTAGTCCCACCAGCACATCACAGAATATGCGGGACGGGGCGGTGACGGTTCTCCGTAGAATCGGGAATAATAGCTGGAATCCCCAAAGGGCTCGGGCGTAAAATCTCGTATCCATGTGAGCGCCTGCCGCCAGTCACGGTCAGGGCCCATGTCGATGCCTGCAGCCGAGAGGGAGACGAAAAAATTCGGATAGAAAACCCATACCGCTATGGCAGCAACAGAAAGCGTCCGGGCAAGCCTCGTGAACCGACGGCGGCCGGTTTTATCCGGCTCAGGGATCCCTCCCCAATCAAGCACCCATGAGCTCACATATCCACAGAGGAGGGAGACATTGACGATCAGATAGTAAGTAAACCTATTCTCGCCCAATGTGGCGAGGACCATTGCTGCGCTCCAGACGCTCAAAAGCGCCAAGGAAGGGGAACCTTCCCTGACGGCGCGATAAATTAAAATCGGGAGCGCGATAAGAGCCATAAAGAAGCCCGACGTGAATCGTTCCCAGGCAGGCTCGAGCGAAAATGACTTTCCCAGGAAAAGGAGCGGTCGTGCCTCGGCGACCGTCCTGGCCTCAACGCCGGGGGTGAATCTCCCCGCTTCGACGATGAAAATGCCGAAAATGCGGGGTGAAGCGATACGGAGCGCTATGAGACCGAGCGCCCCCGCGCCGGCGAGAGCAAGAACGAAGAGAATCGTGCCGGCCCGTCTGCGAAGCATTCTCGACACAGCGCTCACCGACAGGACCGCCAGACATCCTACCGCCAGCGATGCAACATGCAGCTCTGCGAGGCGGACGGTGCCGGCGATGGGGAGAACCGCAAGAAAAGCGACCAGCAACGCAGGGAGAATGATCAGCGAGAGATCATCGGATGAGTTTTTTTTCGAATAATCGATGACGGCTTGAATGATGGCCCATGCGACGATAATGACGACGAGCATGGCCCCTCGCATCCAGGTGAGGAGATAACAGGAAAGGGCTAAACCCGCAAGGAGGGAAAACCCGAGAGGCTTGAGATAGGGTCGCCAGTTTCCGGGGCGAAGTGAATTGAATGAGACAGTTGCGGCCCTCGCGCGAGTGAACGCATGGACGAAAAAAAGCATCGCGAGCGCTGCGAAAAGCGACTCAGCGATGTGGTGGTCTGTCGATCCGAGCAAAGAATAGGACAGCCCGCCGGGCAGAATCGCCACCAGGGCCGCGGAAAGAAGTCCGCTTCTCGCGTTGAATATAGCACGCCCTATGGCGTAAACCGGGAATATGAGAAGGGCTCCTAAAATCGAGGGAACATATGCTCCGACAGCGTCGACCAGCTGTTTCGATGGGGATTCTCTGGGACTCAGGGCAAGGGCGCACGAGGCGATCATCCAGTCGAACATCGGGCCGATTGCCAGTGGATGGCCGCCGGGATAGATTGCGTACGGGTCGACATTAATCCTGTGCGGAAAGTGGCCGACCAGATTCTCCACCAGGCGCATATGGTACCAGGCGTCCATCCCCTGGAAATTCACAATCTCCTGAAAAACCTTCGGGCGGATGAAGTAGATCCGGAGAAGAAGGGCTCCTGCGAAGATGAGAATGAGCGCGGCGGCCGTCGTCGCCCGCGGGGGGATTTTCCTGAGGCTCGCACGGAGGCCCATGGGGTCGGCTCCCCTCAGTCGTGCCAGATATAAGAGTCCTGCCGGATATGCCACCGCTGTCGTTTGCCGCCGGCCAGCTGCAGGTCAGTCCACGCGGAGAAGCCGTCGGGGGTGAGATCGATAACAGGCAGGGTTAGATAATCCTTGGCTGAGAATTTTACTCCCAGCGAATCAAGATTTGAAGTCCACAGTCGATGATCCGCGACACGAGATCGCTCCGAGTAGTAGATGTCGAAGAGAATCTCCCTCGCCGGGAGGGATGGATCGGGGGTGAAAAGCGCGCGACCGGCCGGATCCGTAGAAAACTGAACGATCCCCCATTTTTCCGGCATGTGCATATTGACGGCCCCCTGGGGGGACCAGACCCAGTTGTCCGCTTCTTTGCCGGGCATTTTCCCAAGCCCTCCGCTGGCATCAAGCTGCCACTCCACTCTGGAGAAATTCATTCGCCACTGATCGCCGTTCCGCGGCGGGAGAGAATCGCGCGCACAGGCATCCCAGGGAAGGGCTGCCTCGATAGACCATCCGCTGTCGATATTTTTCGGGTCATTCAGGGTTCCCTCGACTGCGACCGCGGTCTTGAGACCCTTCATATCCCAGTCGAGGAGTGCGGGGCCGCCGTCCCGGTAAGGCTTTTTCAGGAGGAGATCGAA
Source organism: uncultured Chlorobiaceae bacterium (assembly GCA_964410105.1). Lineage (GTDB taxonomy): Bacteria > Bacteroidota > Ignavibacteria > UBA10030 > SZUA-254 > CAYPFY01. Next base: position 34,090 of record CAYPFY010000009.1, on the reverse strand, counting down.
CACGGCATTCAGGGCATTGAGCTCGATCTCATAATAATCCCGGTTATCTCCTTCAGGATCGATGAAGATCTCAAAATCGTTGTCGTGATAGATTATCGCATCATGCTTTTGAAGAGTCCCCCAGACGCAGGGTTCCTGAAGCTGTGCGCCGACGTAGAGGTACCGGTCGTCCCACACCATCTTTGCACGGGTGGAGAAACGGGGGGACTGCTTGCGATCGCCTTCGATGTCGACAAAAAACTCGGTCCAGGGAACCTTCCACGAAGAATCGTCAAGTTTTCCATCGATCTTTACCGGGCCGACCGTGCGATAACAGATATATGTGCGCGGCAAGGATGCGAGGGCAATGTTCGGAAGAAAGCAGATCCCCAGGATGATCGTTCGGTTCATGATCGGGAGATCAATCTCGATTGGCGCGCCATTCGACGCGAAAATCGATCCAGACATAGACCGCCAGCAAAAGAACCACGACAAGAACGGCTTCCCCCGGCTGCAGGAGGTGAAAACTCTTCGATGTAGGGAGAGGCTTTTGCCAGAAGCCGGGCGGGATCGCCCCCCGGTTAAGAAGGAGGAGCGCGGGGGGCGTCCGGTCCCCCGGGTAGAGCTGGAGGAGACCGGTCGAATACGCAAGCAATCCGCCGGCGGCGAGAGAGGCGATTGTCAGGAGCCCTGTGGACTTCCGCATTCTTGCCAGTGAATATGACGAGGCAGGATGCGGCTTTTGCAGATCCAGGAGTCCCATGAGGAATGAGGCTGCGAGGCCGGCCCCGACCAGATTCAGCACCACATCACCGAAATCGTAGATGCCGGACCAGCGGTGCAGAATGAGATACTGATATGCCTCGTCGGCCGCTCCAAGGAGGGTGACGAATGCGACGGCCTCGCCGAATCGCATCGTCAGGGCGAAGACCGGGATCATCAAAAGACCATACTGCGGGAAGTGGACGAGTTCGACGTTTTTTGCGATCAGAACCTGCCAGGAAGCATATGCGAGAACGAGAGACAGAGTGACGTAGAAGACGATGAGAGATTTGTGGGGATTCCGTAGCTTTTTCAAAAGCATCCAGACCATTCCGCCAGCGAGAAGCAGCATGGCCCCGACGTCGATCATATCGAGCACGGGCGCCGAGACGCTCCCCTCCATGGTCTTATAAAACTGCTGAACCAGGTCATGGCAAAGGGCATTGGGAACGAAGAACGCAAGCGTGAGGAAGGCTGAGAGGATTTTTCTACCGGAGAGCCAGAGGATAAGTGAGTTCATTTCAGCCGGACGAGAAAATTTCCAAAGCTCCGGGGTGAGCCAGGCTCTTCCGGAGGAGAGCTTTCATAAGAGGCCGGAGGACGGGCCCATAAAGCCCATCATCCTGCTTCCATCAACTCCCGTGTGGAAAAGAAGTAGGAGATTTCGATCCTTCCGTTTTCGGGGGAATCGGAGCCGTGGATTATGTTTTCCCCCTTATTATCCGCATAAAGCTTTCGGATCGTACCCGGGGCGGCATCTTTCGGGTCCGTTGCGCCGATCAGCGTGCGAAAATCAGCGACGGCGTTATCCTTTTCCAGCGCGATGGGAACGCAGGGGCCCGAGCACATAAACTCGACCAGCGGCTGGAAGAAAGGGCGGCCCTGGTGGACTTCATAGAATCCTCCAGCGGTCTTGGGGGTGAGCCGTATTTTCTTGATGCCGAGGAATGTGAACCCGGCCTTCTCTATTCGTGCGATCACCTCGCCCGTAAGATTTTTTCTGACGCAGTCCGGTTTCAGAATCGCCAGCGTTCTTTCGATCACAGATCGTCTCCGGTATGTGGATTAAACTTCAGTCGGGTATCCGAGTTGTTTCCAGCGTCGCCAGCCGAGGTCCATCGATACGACGCGGGTATAGCCCATTTTTTGAAGATTGTCGGCCGAGAGAGCGGAGCGGAATCCCCCGCCGCAATACAGTATGATTTCCTGTGACTTGTCGGGAATTTTTACCTCGATATCCCTTTCAATTATGCCCTTGCCGAGATGAATCGCGCCGGCGATATGTCCCTTTTCCCATTCATTATCCTCTCGCGTATCGACGATCAGGAGTTTTTCCCCTTTATCGAGCCTCGCCTTGATCTCTTCGGGCGTCGTCTGTTTGATGCGCTTCCTCGCCTCGTCGACCAGCTTCAGGAACCCGGGCGAGTGCTTCATGGCGAGCGGCGTTTCCTGGCGCGGGATTTTTTGAGGACGCGGGCGACGGTGGCGCCGATCATGGCCGGGTTTTCGACGACATGGATGCCCGCCCTCTTCATGGCGGCCATTTTCTCCGCTGCCGTCCCCTTTCCGCCCGAGATGATCGCCCCGGCGTGTCCCATGCGGCGACCCGGAGGCGCGGTCCTCCCGGCGATGAAGCCTATGACAGGCTTCTTGAAGAATTTCTTGACAAAATCAGCCGCCTCTTCTTCTGCGGTTCCTCCGATTTCTCCGATAAGGATTACGGCCTTTGTCTTGGGATCATCCTTAAAAAGCTTCAATGCATCGACGAATCGGGTGCCGACGACGGGGTCTCCGCCGATCCCGATACAGGTCGACTGACCGAGGCCGAGCTCGGACACCTGCCAGACCGCTTCGTAGGTCAACGTTCCGCTCCGGGAGATGAGCCCGACGGAGCCGGGGCGGTGAATGAAGCCGGGCATGATGCCGATCTTGCATTGTCCCGGGGTGATGATGCCCGGGCAATTGGGACCGATCATCCGCGTCCCGTTCTGCCGGAGATAGTCATAGACCTTCACCATATCGCGGGCCGGGATGCCTTCGGTGATAGTCACAACAAGCTTCACCCCGGCTGCGGCAGCCTCCATGATAGCCTCGGGCGCATAGGCGGCGGGCACAAAAATCACCGACGTATCGGCTCCCTCGTTACGGACGGCGTCGCAGACCGTATTATACACCGGGACCGCCTTTTTAAAGGGATACTGGTCGTTTCCGCGGTATTCCATTCCCCCCTTCCCGGGAGTCACGCCTGCGACGACCCTGGTCCCATAGGCGATCATCTGCTGGGTATGGAACGTCCCCTCGCCGCCTGTGATCCCCTGGACGACGACGCGTGTTTTCTTATCGACGAGTATGCTCATGCTTCACGAGAAGTCAAAAATAGAAATCGTGTGCCACAAAGTCAAAAAATTCACCTGGAATAAGTCTTTGAAAGATAGAAGACCACCTGTTCAAGATCTGCCTGGGGAGCGTCGAGTCCGTTGGAGACCATCCGGGCCACAAGTGCGGCAGCTTCCTTGGCCGATCCGGGGGGTGACTTATCGACATTTTTGAGCGAATGGCACTGCGTGCATGTCGCTTCAAAAGTCTTCCGTGCGACCCCGATATCGAAGGATTTGGAGGCGGCCGATTCCATGGAGGCTGCAGCCGCCTCGGCTGCGGCCCGCGAGCTCATCGCCTCGATATCCTGCCGTCTTTTTTCCCTGAAGGTTTTTTGAAGTTCCGGAGAAATCGCGATGAGATAGGCGGCCACGTGCCACTGTTCTTCGTCCGTGATGGGATTGAACACGGCCCGGTCGGCCATACGGCTCACGGTCTGGACCCAGTTATCGGGGGTTCTCGGGCGCAGGAGGACCGTCCGGAGATCGTGGCACTGGACGCATTTCGAAAGAAGCACGTCACGACCCGAGCGGAGCGCGCCCGGTGATGAGAGGTCCGCGAGGGACGCTTCGGCGGGGAACCCTGCCCGCGGAAGAAGAGTTTTGACCCTTTCAATATTCTCGGGGCTGAACGCTGTGCCTCCGACCGCCTGCCGGTGCAGGAAGTATTCTTTCAGGGCGAAGGGCACCGACAGTCCGATGAGGAGAAAGGAGCAGACGAAGAGCATCGTCCCGAGGAAAGGGATGAGAGTCCCTTCGAGATGCTTGAAAAAGCGGACAATCGAAATTTTTATAATGATGATGATGCCGATCGTCATCCCGAGCACGAGATGGGCGACGGTCCGCGCCGGGAATTCCACTTCATACGTCCAGAGGCGCGGGACCATCTGGGACATCAGATAGAGATAGAGTGCGGCGTACGCATAGCCGATGAAATGATGGATCCGCAGGAGCGATCGCGGGGCTGTTGTTTTCATCTTTTCATGATCGAACGGATATCCCCACAGCTTATACATGAGGAACGTCCCGCAGGCCGCGAGAACGAGAAACAGTATTCCCAGGAGGGCGTTAGCGAAGGCACTCATCATTTCACCATTCAGGAATTCTCGATCGCATAGGCGACGCGGAGGATCGTCTCTTCATCGAATTGTTTCCCCAGAATCTGAAGCCCGATAGGGAGGCCGGCTTTGTCCTTCCCGCAGGGAACGCTGATGCCGGGGATCCCCGCGAGATTGGCCGAGACGGTGAAGATATCGGAAAGGTACATCGTGAGCGGATCCGAGGCTTTCTCCCCGATTTTAAAGGCGGTTCCGGGGGTTGTCGGCGTCAGTATGCAGTCAACGGACTTAAATGCGTTATCGAAATCCTCCTTGATCAACCGGCGCACTTTTTGGCCTTTCCGGTAGTAGGCATCGTAGTATCCGGCGGATAGAACGTAGGTGCCGAGCATGATGCGCCGTTTCACCTCCGTGCCGAACCCTTCGCTCCGCGTTTTCGTGTACATCTCGTAGAGATCGCGCACATTCTCGGCTCTTCTCCCGTACCTCACGCCGTCGTACCGCGCCAGATTTGACGATGCTTCTGCGTTTGACAGGATATAGTAGGTCGCGATCGTATACTCGGTATGGGGAAGGGAGATCTCACGGAGGGAAGCGCCGAGGTTTTCGAGAGTTTTTGCCTTGGCGGTGACGGCCCTGAGAATCTCGGGGTCGATCGAGGGATCGAAGTATTCTTTGGGAAGCCCGATCCGGATACCGGACACATCGCCGGTAAGGTTTTTCGTGAAATCGGGGACGGGCAGTCTTGAGGATGTGGAATCGTGGGGATCGTGTCCCGAGATAACGGTGAGCACTTCCGCGACGTCCCGTGCATTTCGGGCGAACGGGCCGATCTGGTCGAATGACGAGGCGAAGGCGACGAGCCCGTAGCGCGAGACCCGGCCGTAGGTAGGTTTGAGACCCACCACGCCGCAGAGGGCAGCCGGTTGGCGGATGGACCCTCCCGTATCGGTGCCAAGGGCTGTCGTGGCCATCGAGGCGGCGACGGCGACGGCCGAGCCCCCGCTGGAGCCTCCGGGGACGCGGGATTCGTCAAGGGGATTCCGGGTCGCCCCGAACGCGGAGTTCTCGGTGGAGGAGCCCATGGCGAACTCATCCATGTTCGTCTTGCCGATGATGATGGCGTCCGCATCGTAAAGCTTGCGGATCACCGTTGCGTCGTAGGGGGCGATAAAATTCTCGAGAATCTTCGATGCGCAGGTCAGCGCGTGGCCTTTCATCGAGATGATATCTTTGACGGCGACGACCATGCCGGCGAGGGGTCCGGCGGTGTGGTTTTTCAGCCGCGCGTCGACTGAGCGGGCGCGCTCGAGGGCTTCATCCGGGAAGACGGCGAGGAAGGCGTGCAGACTTTTTCTGCGCTCGATCTCGTCAAGATATTTTTCCGTGATGGCAAGGCACGACGTCTCTCCGGAGGCTAGTTTTTTCCGGAGGCGATCAAAATCCACAGTTGCTCCTGACTATGGCTTGCGGCCCACTCCTGGCGGGGGATTCGGGCGGTTTGGAATTATTTTGAGTCGGGCTTCTTCTCGAGCGGCTTTTCGATCTCATCCTGGATATCGCGGGCGGCCTTCCGGAATTCGCGGACCCCTTTGCCGAGCCCCTGCATGAATTCCGGAATCCTTTTCGCGCCGAAAAGGACCAGGATCACCAGACCGATGATAAGAATTTCCGGGGTTCCGAGGTTCCCCATGTTATGACTCCTTTCTAGAAAACGTACGATTCGACGACATTGTGTATCAGTGAAAGAAAAACCTTCTGCCCGTCGGCCGGCCCGATATCGGGATCCGACGTCCTCTCGGGGTGGGGCATCATCCCGAGGACGTTTCCTTCCCGGTTCATGATCCCCGCGATATTATTCACCGATCCGTTGGGGTTTGCCTCCGGCGTGACGGCGCCTGCGGCGTCGCAGTACCGGAAGAGGATCTGACGGTTCTCTTCGAGCGAGCGGAGCGCATCCGGATCGGCAAAAAAACTACCTTCCCCATGCGCCACCGGCATCCGGAGAATTTCGCCCGGGGAGCAGGCCGAGGTGAACCGCGAGCCCGTGTGCTCGACGCGGACTTTGACGACCTTGCAGACGAACGTCAGGCTTTCGTTCCGGAGGAGCGCGCCCGGAAGGAGTCCGGCCTCGCACAGGATCTGGAAGCCGTTGCAGATTCCGACGACGATCCCGCCGGAGCGGGCGAACGCCGCAACCTCCCTCATGATGGGCGAGAAGCGGGCTATCGCGCCCGAGCGGAGGTAGTCGCCGTAGGAAAAGCCGCCGGGGAGAATGACGGCGTCGACGTTTTCCAGCGAAGAACTCTTGTGCCAGACGAACTGCGTATCCTGGCCGAGCACATGCTTCAGGGCATGGTAGGCATCGTGGTCGCAATTCGAGCCGGGGAAGACGACGACGCCGAATTTCATAGCTCGTCGACCGTGAACGAGTAGTCTTCCATCACGGGGTTGGAGAGCAGTTTCTGACATGCCTGGCCTGTCAGGCGTTCCGCTTCCTTTTTATCTTTCCCGTTGATCCTCATCTCGATGTATTTTCCGAGTCGGACGTCCTCGATGCCGGTCATCGCGAGGCTTTCGGCCAGCGCGTGCCTGATCGCCTTCCCCTGCGGGTCAAGGATCGACTTCCGGACCGTGACGATGATCTTGGCAACGTAGGCGGGCATCACGTCAGATATCGACGCTCGTGACATCCTTGTCCAGGTCTTTGGCCGGATGGAGGGAGCCCTGCATGAAATGGATGACATACCGCAAGGGGCCTGTGGCAACGTAGAATACGAACACCGGGAAGAGGGCTGCGCCACGCGTGAGGGCGATAGCGGTTATCGCGATGACTCCGAGCGTGAAGCGCATGGGATGATGCTTTATGCCCCGGCGTGAAAATTTCGGAACGGTATCGTACTTGATCGTCGTGACCATCAAAAGGGAAAGGAGGACGACCATGGGAGCAAGGAGCGAGGCTTCGATCCCGCGGAGCCCCGTGCCGTCGCCGTAGAATGTCAGGATGAAGGCGGCGATCGTGATGGCGGTGGCCGGGATGGGCAGGCCCCGGAAATAATCCTTGTCATAGATTGTAGCTTGCGTGTTGAAGCGTGCGAGGCGGAGTGCGCCGAACACCATCGGCATGGCGCTGATCAGCATGCCGATGCCCTGCATGCTCTGCAGGTGGGCCATGAAGACAAGGAAGGACGGAGCGAGGCCGAAGGAGACAACGTCGGACAGCGAATCGAATTCGACGCCGAAAGCGCTTGAGGATTTGGTGATACGCGCCATGACCCCGTCGAAAACGTCAAAGAGGGCTGCGAGGATGATGAACCACGCGGCCAGGTAAAAATCCCCTCCCGCCGTATGGACGACGGAGCGGAAACCGCAGAAAATGTTGAGCACGGTGAACAGGCTCGGGACTACTGCTCGTGTAATCTTCATCGAGGTCCCTCAATCATGTGGGGAATCGTAGCTGGCGAGGATGGTCTCCCCTGCCGTCACGCGATCTTTGAGTTTCACGCTCACCTGGGAGTGTTTGGGTATCAGCACATCGACCCGTGATCCGAACTTTATCATGCCGAATCTCTCTCCGATGCGGGCGATCTGGCCGACGGAGATATCGGCGACGATGCGACGGGCCACATTTCCGGCGATCTGTTTAAAGAGCACCCTGTACCCATGATCGTCAACACCGATATGGGTCCGTTCATTCCGGGTTGACGCCTTATCGTCGAAAGCCAGGAGGTATTCGCCCGGGAAATGCTTGAAATGCGACACCGTGCCCGAAATCGGGAACCGGTTGACGTGGACGTTCAGGGGCGACATGAAAATGCTGACCTGGACCGACTCCCCCCGGAGATACTCCTCCTCGAAAGTCTCTTTAATAAGAATCACCCTCCCGTCGGCGGGCGAGACCACGAGGTTGTTCCCTTGCGGCACCTTGCGATCGGGATCGCGGAAAAAATTCAGGACCAGGGCAGCGCTGGATGCGATGACCAGGGAAACGGACGAACGGAGGATGCCTGGCGGGGCGAGGATAAACGTCAGGGCGAGGGCGGCTGCCGCTCCCATCAGGTACTTGCGGACGGTATTGGTTCCGTACTTGCTGATCAAGGCAGCTATGCTTTCAACATCAGCCGATCGCAGAGCTCGGCCAGTGCATTCGCCGCATCTTTCGACTCTGGCCCGTATTTCCCCCGTTCAGCGGGATTTTTCATGTCGATAAATGTGCAGGTGAACGGGGAAAGTTCGTCGCAGAGGAGAACCTGCCCTTTGAATCGTCCGAAATGAAGCCGGATATCCGCGAGGGAGAGTTTGCGCCTGTCGCACAGTCCTCGAATGACGGCATTCACCTTCGCGGCCAGCCTGTTGATCTGCTTAAACTCTTCCGGGGTAGCGAGTCCGAGCGCATACACGTGATAGTCGTTCACCCAGGCGTTTCCCGGGGAAGAAAAATGCTCGATGACCGGAAATTCCAGGCTCCCTTTCAGGCCGAACCGGGACAAAAGAGTTCCGTCGTCGACATTGAGAACTTTAACGGCAATGGGGATCGGATCTGTCTTTTTGACCGACATCTCCGTGCCGGAAATCTTGCCCACGAAATGGGTGGCAATTCGGAATTCCTCCACATACTCGAAGAGATAGGAGGAAATGGAATTCCGCAGCACGGCGATGTCATTCCGTGACCGGTGATTCCCTCGGGAGTCGAAGCTCTGGATAAGCTGGTCGGGAGAGTCGGAGGTAAAAAAAACCTTTCCTTCCCGTTCGAAGAGGGGGGCATCACCGTTCCTCGGCTCGGCTACCAAGCCTGAATCAGTCTTCTGTCTCATCGCGGCGGGAGGCCTTCATGCGGATGTTATATAAGAAAAATGGCTCTGAAAGTCAACAGCCAAAAAGTCAGAAACTTGACTTTCGCGCTGAAATCTCACACTTTTTGCCATTCCCAAAAAATTCTTGCCTGTGCGAAACGAAGTTTCCGGAAGCCTTGTCGTCAGATGGTGTGTCTATCTTCTGATCGCCGGGACGGCGTGCGCCATCACGGTCGGCACGTATGACAGTACATTCAGCAAGCCCTACGTGCTTCGGATTCTGTCGGCCGCGGTTGTCGTCTGCTGGCTGGTCGCTTCGGCGTTCCGGGAAAAAGCGGCCTTCACTCCGTTCCACCTCGGCATCACAGTCTTCTTCCTGGCCTCCGCGGCATCACTTCCGGGAGCCATGAGCCTCGGCCTTTCGATCGCCCGTCTTAGTGAGCTTTCCTGTTTCATGGCTGTCGCGGTGGTCGTCGCCTGGGAATTCCGTGACAAAGACGTCCAGCAGCTGGAAATGGTTTTCTTCATCGTGACAGCGGCTGCGTGTCTGTTTGGAATGATGCAGGCAGTGCCCGGGATGCTTCCTTTCGCGACCATGCAGTCCGGGCATGGCCAGATCACATCCACGTTCGGCAACACCACATACTTTGCGGGATTTCTTGTCATGATGCTGCCTCTGGCGCTGGCGCGCTCATTACGGGAACAGAGCCGGGGCGTTCAGGTTTTTACCGGGATCCTTTCCATTGCGATCCTCGTCGAGCTCATCATGACCGGGACCAGGAGCGCGTGGGCGGGGGTTTGTGGGGCGGTCGCCATCGTGGCTTTCCGGAACCTCAGGTCGGGAAAAACCCGCACTATCCTGTTGATCTTCGCGGCGGCCTCGCTCGTCGCCGCGGCGATATTTTCCGGGCCCATCTGGGACAGGCTGGTTCATTCGGCCGGTGCCACCTCTTCCTTTGCTCGCCGCGGATACTTTTACGAAGGGGCGTGGCGGGCGTTCCTTGCGTCTCCTCTCCGGGGTCAGGGGGTCGGGAATTTCATCGAGTTTCTCCCAAAATTCCGGTCCCCGGATTACTGGATCGCGCGGGGGGAGGATATCGTGCCCCATGCGCACAATGAGTTTCTGGAAATTCTGTCCGAATCCGGGATCCCGGGCCTTCTGGCATTCATTTTTGTGCTCGTCATCGTCATACGGCAGCTCAGTCTACGGGGGAGCGACCTCTTCGCCGGTTGCGCGGCGGGGATAGCGGGTGCGCTCATCGACAATTTGGCAAGCATGAACCTGCGCGTCGTCCCGAATGCCCTCGTGTTCTGGATACTCCTCTCGCTCCCCTTCACGGAGTCCCTCAGAACTGCCCGCAAAATCCCCGCGCCCCGGTTTGTGGGGATTCTCTCCATCGTCGGTTTTATCCTCCTCGTTTCGTACGAGATCCCGTTATTCACAAAAGAGGCGCGGGCGGAGAAGGCTTTCATGGAAGCCATGGCGCTGCGGTGGAACAATCGTGAAAGTGCGGAAAAATTCCTGGACGTTTTGAGGGATCAGCCTTCCAATGAAGAAGCCAGGTTATATCTGGCGGCAGATTACGTGCAACGATCGGAATTCGGGAGGGCCAGGGATCACACAGATACCCTCCTTCAAGGATTCCACTATTACCCCAAAGCACGGATCTTATCAGCCATAGCCCGGCTCGAGCTGGGGGATACTTTGGCCGCCCTGCATGAGATTTCGGATGAATTGCTGATTGAAAACTCCCCCCAGGCGCTTTATTTTGCCGCCGATCTTTCGGGCAGGGCGGCCCTCCGGGAAAAAGAGCACGAATACTCGCGTCTTCTCCTGGAGTCGAGCATCCGGGGAGGGGCCGGCGACTATGTCGTCGAAGGGCTGAAGCATCTGGCCAGGACTCGGGCTAATGGGACCGACAGGGATCTGCTTTCCCGGGTGGGAGAAAAATTCGGGAGGGATCCGAAAATCCGCGAGCAGTTATCGCGCATGGAGGCTTCCCCCTGATATTCATCCCCGTATTTCTGTGGACTTTATCGGGGTGCCTCCCGTCACATGCTTCCCTGAGGGGAGTGGTAAATGGATGGGCGTGTCGATATCTTGATATATGGAAACTCGGCCAACATGGGGCTATTGGCGACCGTTTTGGGGAATCCTCCTCGGAGCCGGTTATTATGTGGCGGGCGAATTTGGTCTCGGCGTAGGGGACAGCGCGGGGGTCGTATGGACTTCGTCGGGAATTGCGCTGGCGGCCTTCCTCATCATGGGGAATCGTGTATGGGCCGGGATATTCATCGCCGCGTGTCTGCTTCAATTCACCGAGGGGGGAGTGAATGTGGCGGGCCTCGTCGTAGCGGCGGCCAACACGGGCGAGGGTTTCATCGGGGCATACCTTCTCAGAAAATACGCGAACGGAGCCAGTATATTCGACCGGGCAAACGACGTTTTTCGGTTCACGATCCTGGCTGCCATGTTCAGCACATTCATGAGCGCTACGATTGGCGTGACCGCTTTAGCGGCGGGCGGCTTCGCCGAGTGGGCCGGATACGGGGAGAGATGGCTCCACTGGTGGCTGTCGCATGCCGTGGGAGATCTGATCGTCGCCCCTGTCATCCTCCTCTGGTGTGCGGGATGGAAGAGGGACGGCCGCAGGAGATTTGAGAGTTTTTCCCTGGTATTCCTTCTCTTTTCTGTGGAATTGCTCGTCTTCGGGGCGACGATACCCCTCGGGGTCATGAGATATCCGCTGTCATTCTTGTGCGCCCCGATTCTCATCTGGTCGGCATTCCGTCTGGACCAGGCTGAGATCTCGGCATCGAATCTTATCGTGTCGGCGATTGCGATCTGGGGAACCATTCATGGGACGGGTCCGTTTGTCCGTCCGACGTCGGCCGAATCGGTGCTCCTGACTCAGGTATTTCTGGGGATCACGGCGATCATGGCGCTGGCGGTCTCGGCGCTCGTCTCCGAGCGGAGGAACCTGATTGCGGAGCTCCGGGACACGCTCGGACGCGTAAGGACGCTGAGCGGGCTCCTGCCGATCTGTGCCTGGTGCAAGAAGATCCGGAATGACGAAGGATACTGGCAGGAAGTTGAGGGTTATATCTACGAACACTCCGAGGCCGCGTTCAGCCACGGGATATGTCCGGAGTGCGAGACGAGGTACCGCGAGGAGTACAGAAAAAAGAGCGCTATTTCTTCCCGGCAATCTGCTGCAGAAGCTGAATGACGTCGTGGGGGCTGCGGAGCTGGTAGTGGGCGCGGGTCTGGCTGAAGCCCACCCGGATTGAGAACGATGTGTCAGGGACTGCGGCGAAGAGATCTTCGTCGGTCCAGTCGTCCCCGACAGCCAGGACGAATTCATACGAATTCTTTTCAAGCCAGTACTTGGCTGCGGCGCCCTTATTGACGCCGGAGTTTCTCACCTCGACGACCTTGCTTCCCTGGAGGACCTGAACGTCAATGTTGGCCGTGAAGGCCACGAGATCATCCATGAGCTCGCGGGCCATCTGTGCAGCATGTTCGGGGTCGGGGATCCGGTAGTGCCAGGCGAGGGCATAATCCTTCTCCTCCACGAAGGCGCCGGGGAGGCGGTCGGCATGGAGTTCGAGAATCGGGGCGATCTTCGCCTTCCACTCATTGGACATCGGCTTGATGAGTTTCCACTCGCTTTTGAAATCCCTGATCCATGCGCCATGTTCGGCCGCGAGGGCTATCGGGAGAGTCCCGAACCATTCTTCGAGATCCTCCTTCCGCCGGCCGCTGATCAGGATAACGTCATTGCGCGTGTCTTCGGCGAGGCCTGAGAGGAGCCGGAGGACATCATCCGAGGGCTTCGCATCGCGCGGGCGGCGTGAAAAGCCGATGAGGGTTCCGTCATAATCGAGCAGAAGGATCCGCCGGGCGGCGGCCGTGTGCTGTTCGAGAAGCTTGTCACGGAGAGAATGCGACAGAAGTTTCCCCGAGATGGCCGTATACGATTGCCGGGTCGTGGAGAGTTCGTCGATGAACTCGGTTGCCCACCGTGTCACGTCGTACCGTCGCAGCCTGTTCTGCATGATCGTGTTCCTCCGGATCTGCTCGTCGGGGGACATGACCAGGGCCTCTTTGATCGCGGCGGCGATTTCCTCAAGGTTATTCGGGTTGATGATGATCGCTTCTCCGAGCTCCTTGGCGGCGCCGGCCATTTCGCTCAGGATGAGGATCCCTGTGCGGTCGTGGCGGCATGCAATATACTCCTTCGCGATGAGATTCATCCCGTCGCGTAGCGGGGTGATCAGGGCGACGTCGCTCAGGGCGTAGAGGGCGACGAGTGATTCGAAGGAGAGGGCTTTATACTGGTAGCGGATGGGGGTCCAGTAGAGGGTGGCAAATTTGCCGTTGATCCTGCCGATCTGTTCCTCGATTTGTTTCTTCATCTTCTCGTAGGAATCGAGGCCTATGCGGGACGGGACGACGATGACGGCGAGCATCACCTGTCCGCGCCAGTCGGGATTCTGATCGAGCATCAATTCAAATCCCTGGAGGCGGTTAATGATCCCTTTAGAATAGTCGAGCCGGTCCACCGAGAGCACGATTTTCCCCTCTCCGAGAGATTTTTTCACCGATTTCTGTTCGCTCTGGATCTCGCGGCTGGCGCTAGTCGTTGAAAACTTGCGGTAATCGATGCCCATCGGGTAGGCGCCGCCTTTGACGATCCGGTCATTCACGATCAGCTGGCCCATATTATGTTCATAGCCCAGGATGCGCAGGACGCACCGGAAAAAATACTGCATATAGTCATAGGTGTGGAAGCCGATCAGGTCGGCCCCGAGGAGACCCTCGAGAATCTCGCTCCTCCACTTCGCCGGCATCAGGCGGAAAATCTCGTAGGTCGGGAAGGGAATGTGAAGAAAGAAGCCGATGGAGGCGGACGGGACCCTGTCCCGGAGCATTTTGGGGAGGAGCATGAGATGATAGTCGTGGATCCAGACCACGTCGTCCGGCTGGACGAATTCGGCGAGAGTATCGCAGAAAACCCTGTTCACCTTTTCATACTGGAGCCAGAATTCGTGGTTATAAACGGCTGATTCCGGAAAGTAGTGAAAGAGGGGCCAGATGGTTTTGTTGCAGAAGCCCTGGTAAAAATTCTCGATATCCTGTTCGGCAAGGAATACCGGGAAGGAGTGGTGCTGGTCGCGGGCTCGGCAGCGGACTTCCTCGCGGGACTCCTGGGGGATCGTGCTTCCGGGCCAGCCGACCCAGATATAGCCGGCGTCTTTTGCGTGTTCGCGGCTGAGGTATTCGAGATACGCGCTGAGTCCGGTGGCGAGCCCTCCGACGCTGTCGCGGAAAACCCACGTGCCTCCCTCGTTAACGGAGGCGAAGGGGAGCCGGTTCGAGACGAGCACGATTCGTTTCATAGGCTTAGAGATTCACCACATCTCCGGGATACTGGAGCGAGAGAAACAGGAGGAGATAGTCCTTGATATGCCGGGTGATCAGGAAATTATTCTTCACATGTTCCCTCCCGTTGACGCCGAGACGGCGCGCATAATCGGGCTCATTGAGCAGCTGCTTGATCCAGTAGGCGGTGCCGTCGATGGTATGGGTAAGTATCCCCGAGTATTTATGGGCGATCTGGAGCGGTATGCCGCCGACGCCGCTGGCGATGACGGGCTTACCCTTCCAGAGGGCTTCTGCGACGGTGAGGCCGAACCCCTCCTTCAGCGACTTTTGCAGGACGACGGTGGACCCTCTCTGGAGGGCATTGATCTCGATATCGCTTGCCGGGGGGAGGAAGAGAACGTGTATATCCTTATCCTTTTCCGATTCGTTCCGCACCTGTTCCATGACCGCGGGGCCTTCGGGATCGTCGGTGGCGCCCCCTCCGGCGAGAATGAGGACGACATCCAGGTATTTCTTCACCTTTTTATACGCCTTGATCACGCCGACCGGATCTTTCAGGTAATCGAACCTGGAAATCTGTGTGACGATCGGGCGTGAGCGGTCGATATGGAAGCGTTCGAAAACCTCGTCGATGGTGCTCTCGGGGAGCTCTTTGTTTTTATCGGAGAGCGGATCGATCGAGGGAGAGATAAGGACCTGCGGGATCGAAAGTTCCCGGGAAAAGGACGGGGCGGAGAAGACGGCGGCGTCATACTGGTTGACAAAGCGGGCGAGAAAATTCCACGTCTGCATATGGGGCTTGGAAAAGTCGACATGTCCCCGCCAGGCCCAGTTTCTGCCGACATGCTTTCGTTTCTCGATAAGTCCGACCGGCTGAGGGTCGTGCACGAAGATAAAATCGCCCGAAAGATCCATCTCCGCGGCGTTCTGCCTGTTGATTTCCAGAAAATATGAAAAGTCATCTTCCGGGAGGTCGATCTGCGCCCCGTGGAGGGCATTATGGAAAGCTTTGGTGATCCGGAAGAATCGGTCGTCCCCCTTAATGACATCCCACCGGGCATTGATACCGAGCTGGTTAAACATCGGAGTGAGGCGTGTCAGGATTTCGGCCACTCCCCCGCCGACGGCGGTGGAATTGATATTCTGTATGGTCTTCCCTTCAAATTTTTGACCGAGCATGAACAGCTCGTCGACGGTGTCCTGGCCGGTAAGGGGGGCGTACTCCTTAAGGTTTATCATACTTCTCCACGAGGCGGATAATCTTCTGCTTCAGACCGTCCAGGGTCTGAGTATAGGGGTCGAGGCGGGCGAGATCCTCGGCGAGCTGCATCTGGCCCAGTCTCTTGAAAAAGAGAGTCAGGTCGTTGTCCCCCTGTTCGAGGCGCAGAGAGGAATCAAAAACATGATAGTAGAGGGACTGGACGCTGACGAGCTTCAGAGAGTTCCTGAAGTCGGTCAGCGTATGGGCGACATACGGGGTCGGGAGCAGAAATGTTTTTGAGGCCATGAAATAGAACTCCTGGCCTTCGGGGGCATCGACGTGACGGTTCGACGAAGAGAGGTAAGAGTCAATGATTTCAACAAGTTTGGCCCGGAGCTCTTCTTTCTTCCTGAACTGAATTATATCGATGCTCGAGAGCCGTTCCCCGAGCGTGGCCTCGCTCAGCACTTCGGTAACCCAGTAAGCAAAGTCATTGGGGGGTTCGGGTGAGAGAAAGTGATGTTGCTGGAGAAACCTGTGCGTATGATAATAAATAGACGAGGGGGGGATGGTTTTGATATTCTGCAAGAGCTCGGAAACGTTTTTGGCCTTTATGCCGAGCAAAAACGTGAGGTCGAACTTTGTCTTGAAGCTGAAATGATTCTGATCCTCAGTCATATGCATTAGTGATATATCCTCTCATTGTAACGGGCAAAAGGGAAAGAAAATTTCGCCGCGCATGCCCCTTCCCGGTCATACGCGCCCTTCTGGCTCCCCCGGGCGACGTCCCTTCAATATAGACATCCCGGCTCGCCGTGCAAGCCGGAGGGGGCAAATTATGAAATTTTAATATCAATCATGCGGCATGGCGCCGGCGGTTCGGAGAATCTCCCCTCGGCGGCGACGGATAGAACGGTAGTGACAAGGCGGTCTTACACATTGCGGAAATGAAAAAAAATCGTTACCATTAAACACCTCGGTTGGCAAGGGGCAGGCGCTGAACGGTTTAAATTCATTGCCCGGTGGTGTAATTGGTAACACACATGACTCTGGATCATGGTAGTCCAGGTTCGAGTCCTGGCCGGGCAGCTCAGGTCTTAGAGTCGCCTCCCCTTCACCGGGGGCCACATTTTTAAGAGCCATCGGGAATGCCCTCAACGACCTCCCCTTCTCCGCTCCCTGAATAATCCCTCATAGAACCGGCCCAAGTGGCTGAAGTACGGGGTCCGGAATTTTTCTCAAAAAAATCTCCAGTCGCGCTTCGAGCATGCCCGGTGTCGATTCCGACACAAGCCTGTTCCGATGGAGCTACCGGAATTCACTTCTCTCATTAACGTTATCAGGTGCACTCTGAACTTAAGCATCCTGAATCCTCCAGTCGACGCTCAAATAAGATCTACTTCGTTAACTGCAATCTTTCGAATCTGGGATTAGAGAGAGACTTATCAAGAGACTTGTCACGCATGAGCAACAAGGTCTTACGAACGTTGTCGATTCCAATAACCTTTCCACTGAAGCTTTTTCGAACCGAGCCGGATGTGGGATCGATCATTTTTTTCTCAAACGTAATATCGCCGATCACTATTTGATCTGGCGATACCCACTTATAATAGTTTACCACGTTCTGTTGAATGCTTTTCAAGCTAATAGTCCGCCCAGATGATGTTTCGTGCAATTCAAATCCTGTTCCCTCGTAGTTTGGGCGGAAGTAAAACCTACCATCCGGAGAAAAGTATATCCCCCGAAAATTTGTCAGTCGGGCATGATTATCCTTGGGGTCAATTTCGTAGACCTCCCTCGCGGCAATGTATATCCTGCCATTGAAATCGGTCCAATTAATATCCGACGCGCCAAGCAAGCTAATTCGCCTGGGATGCGCGGGGTCCGAGAGTCTAAAAACCCATATCCCCTCCAGTTTCGTTTCATGCCCCCCATAATCAAGCCCCTTAGTAAATACTATGGAGTCGCCGGATGGTGACCATGCGAAACAGATGACGCTCTCAGCCTTGGCGATGACCTTTCCCAGACTATTGATAACCACAAGTGTGCGTAGCGCATAGCCCAGGTCACCTGGTCGCATGTGTTCGCTATTTATTTCGATAAATCCAACGAAATTGTTGGCTCCGGGTGACGGTTTGAGTTGGTCGATGAGCACATTCTGAGACCCCCGATAGATCGTCTTTGCTCCGAGACTGTCAGGGTCGATTGCGAGAATGTGTCTTGGGCCTGTTTGCATATAAAACCTATTTGGCGCGACCCTTCCTGCGAAGCCCTCGCCAGGTTCAGTTGGGAAGCCCATGAGAAGAAACACGTGGACGACGATCATCTTCAGGGGCGACTGGAAAAAGTTCATTGACATTGGCTACCTCCGTCTTCGTCCCTGAAATCGACGTGAAAATGATCTAGGCGATCCCTAAGATAGTTAATCTTGTCGCTGTAACTCAAATCTGCAACTTGCTGGTCGGAGGTTCACATCCGTTCAACCTACGGAAGCTGGTTGAAACATCACTCTTCACTTGCCGCCCGATGATAGAAAGAAATATGCCTGGTAAAAGCCAAGGGGAAGGATCGCAGATGGGGAGACAGAAGGTCTGGAAGCGGGGGCGTTTTATGATACGAAGGCGGGATCGCACCGGCCGGATAGCCGCACGGGAATCGCGGGGGGAGATACCGGCAGCTTATGGGGCTTTGCAGACCGGGAAATCTTCAGATCAGTGAAAGCTTCCCGGGATCAATCCCCCCATCCATGGATTCTCATATCGACGAGCCGATCGGCGTCGAGGTGTTCAAATCCTTTGTCCCGCAGATGCTTGACCCATGAGACGGTCACCCCATGAATACTCATCGATACGAGGTCATCGGGCGAGAGATGTTTCATTCCGAGGTCTTTGAGCCCCCTGATATATTCCGGTGTCACCGAGTGGATCCTCATACTGACAAGATCATCGGGTGGGACGGCGTCATAGCCCAGACTGGAGAGAGCCCGGAGGAACTCATTGTCCACTCCGTGAATCGACATGCTCACCATGGCATCGGGCGGCACATCCTTGTAACCAAGCGAGCGGAGATTCTTCACAAAATCGACGGTCACCTCATGGATCAGCATGCTCACAAGATCGTCCGGGGGTATATCCCGATATCCGAGGTTCTGGAGGTCCCGGACATAATCGGTCGTGGCGCCATGAATGCACATCGAGACAAGGTCATCCGGCGTAAGAGCAGCATACCCGAGCTTTCGGAGTTCTCGGACGAACTCCAGGGTCACATCATGAATCTTCATTGAGACGAGATCGTCGACCGGGAGCTTCGTAAAGCCGGCATCTTTGAGTCCCCTGATATACGCCGGGTCGACGTCATGGATAGCCATCGAGATAAGCTCATCGATGGCGAGATGAGTATATCCGAGAGAATTGATTTCCCGAACATACTCCAGCCCGATGTCATGAAGGGCAAGTGAAAACTGTTCCTCGATTTCAGGCTGGCTCACGCCAAGGGCGACCAGGTCATGCGTGAAGCGGTCATTCCTACGGAATGTAAACTGACCGTACCCGTCGCGGCCGTCAAATTCGCCTTTCAGTGAAATATCCCCCGCCTCCCTCTCGATCGCGAAGGCCTCGCTGGTGGTGGATCCCTGCCCGGTTTTTTGAAAACCCTTCAGCTCGCTGAGAGCGATGGAAAACGATGAATTCCAGCTGTCGCGGTAGCGGAACGTCATCTGTGCTTCTCCGGCGTTATGGGACAAGCGCATCGACCATGTTCCGTTAAGCACGTCGTCGGAGTTGCCGGCGAACAGGATAACGAACGACACGAGGATAAGGCTTTTCATAGAGAGTCTCCTTCCGGATGAGGGGCCCGGGGATGGGGTCCTTGGGAATTAGACTGGAATACTTGGGAAAAGTTGCAGGCACTTCCGCTCGGGGGCGTCCCGGGGTTAGTTCTAGCCCTCGAGACCCATTTTCCTCAGAAAACCGGAAAAGCGGGTGTCACCGCGCAATTTTGAGAAAAACGGGTCGCTCCTCAGCTCAGCAAGCCCCGGATCACGACGGGCATAAGCTTTGTCAAGCCAGGTGAAGGCGTTTTGATTGTCCCCCCGGTATGCGTAGATCTCGGCGATCTGAAATGCATCATCGTCGCCGAAGCCCCTTATAAGTTCTTTGAGAGTTGAATCTGCTTCGCGGGCGCGATTCGCCCCGAAGAAAGACATCGCGAGAATCAGGAGGCGTCCGTCCGGCGTGGTCTCCTTCTGCGCCTCTGAGATTGCCACATCGAACTCTCCCTGAAGCACGGCAAGGCTCCCCAGCGCAATATGGACAAAGGGATACTGCGGATTAAGCTCGAGCGCCTTCTTATTGGCAAGAACGCTCTCGTCGAATCGGCCAGCGCTCTGAAGTGCGAGTGCGAGGAACCCGAAATTGGCGGCCCTGGCCGGGTCGAGAGCAATGGTTCGCCGGGCGAGGGAGACCGATTCATCAAGTTTTCCCAGCCTTTTTGCGAGAACTCCCAGATCCCGTATAATATCCGCGTTCCCTTCCTCCAGATCCAGCGCCTTGCGGAACTCACTCTCCGCTCCGGTCCAATCCCATTCGTAATCCGCCTTCACGATCCCGATCATCCGGTGGGCCTCGGCAAGATTGTTGTCAAAGAATACGGCTTTCTCTGCGGCCTTCTTCGCCCAAGAGAATCCCTCTCCCGGGGCGAGCCCGCCTGCGGCCTGAAAGTGGTAAGCGCCCGCCAGGGCGGCCCAGGCCCGTGCGTCGGTTGAATCGATGAGCAGCGCCTGCTTGAAAATATCGAGGGCCTTCGCAACATCCGCGCTGTCCCGTCTGTCGAGAAGAAAACGCCCCTGGAGAACAAGATTATAGACTGCGGGGTTTGAAGTCTTATTGCCGGCGAGGCGCTCCTTATCTTTTGCGCTCAGATTCACATGGAGCGACGCGCCGATTTCCTGCGCAATGTCGCCCTGGATGGCAAACACCTGTTTAAACTCCCTGTCATAGGTCTCGGCCCAGATCTGTTGATCGGTGCCGGCATCGATGAGCTGGGCGGCGATCCTCACCTGATCGCCCGCCCTGCGGACGCTTCCCTCGAGAATAAACCCGGCGTTGAGCTCTTTGCCGATATCGCGGATAGATTTCCTGGTCCCCTTATACTGCATCACCGAGGTCCGGGAGATCACCGTAAAATCGGCAATCTTGAAAAGCTGCGTGAGAACGTCCTCCATGATCCCGTCGCTGAAATACTCATCCTCGGGATTGCCGCTCATATTTGTAAATGGCAGCACAGCGATCGTTTTGCCGTGCGATGAGACTGGAGCCGGTATGAACAGATAGATGAGCCCCGCCAGAATCAGAGTCCCCAGCGCAATCCACGGCAGGCTGGATTGTCTAGCTGCGCGCTTCGGGGCCACGGCATCTTTTCTCTTCAGGTCCGACGCGACCTCATCAGCGCTCTGGTATCGCCGTGAAGCATCTTTTTCGAGGCAAAGATTGATGACCCGCTGCAAATTCTCCGGGAGATTTTTCCGGAAGGTCCGGGCGGGCGGTGGTTCCTCGTTTGTTATGGAGTAGATGATGGCGGCCTCGTGATCTCCCTGGAAAGGAAGGTGGAGCGTGGCCATTTCGTAGAGTACGACGCCGAGCGAAAAAATATCCGAGCGATGGTCGGCCTCTTCTCCACGAAGTTGTTCCGGGGACATGTACGCAAGGGTTCCGACCGTAGTCCCGGTCCTGGTGAGATGGGTGGTTCCTTTGAAGCGAGCAAGCCCGAAATCTGTCAGCTTGATCCCCTCGTCGGTAAGCATCACGTTTTCTGATTTTACATCCCGGTGGATGATGTTTTGTTTGTGGGCGCAACCCAGAGCGGATGCGATCTGCGCTCCATACTCGAGCACCTGGTCGGGGGGTATCTGTTTGTCGTCCGGCTTCCGGGCCCGGATCATCGATTTAAGGGTTCCGCCCGGAATGTATTCCAGGATAAGAAATTTTCTCCCCTCCGCCTCATCGAAATCGTGTATGATCTCGATATTGGGATGATTGAGAGTGGCGATCAGTTTTGCCTCCCGCTGGAACCGGGCGAGATCCTCAGGCGACGGGGAAGCGGTTGCTGGAAGGAATTTCAGCGCGACGATGCGGTTAAGCTTCAGGTCCTCCGCCTTGTAGACGACCCCCATGCCCCCTTCTCCCAGCTTCTCGAGAATCGTGAAATGCGAAATCGTTTTGCCGACCATGTCCGCCCAAGTGCCGTGAGAACAATGCGATGCCGCGAAAGATATTAATTTCCAGGAAAAGTCCAAATCCGCTTCAATCTCCGGGGAGAAATCAGAGCACGAACATGTCAGAGACTTCTCTCACCTCTGGCCCGGCCCGTCTTTCGGTCACCTTTGTTCTGTCTCTATCGCCTGTTTCACGCCTTCAAGCCTGGATACCCGGGAAATCCTGGGGGGGAGGGTGACGGGATTCTCGCGAGTTTTGAACCGAATCAGAATAATAACTACATTTAATCACCATGAAAGCTGCGTCAGCGCCAAGCCATCACGCAGCCGGATCGGGGCGATTCGGGATAAACAACAAAAACTCCGGGAAAAGAGCGGGTCAACAGTAGTGGATAGGGATTCAGGGACAGCATACACGGAACAGGGACAAACGGCGAACCTTACCTCCCTGGACCTTAAGGCATCGTACAGCAAGTCCGGCCGGAAAATCGAATATCTCAGCGTCGCGTGGACCTCTCTGGAGGCCCTGATCGGCATCATCGCGGGTCTCATTGCGGGAAGCGTCTCTCTCCTCGGATTCGGAGTCGACTCCATAATCGAGGTGGTGTCGAGCATGCTCCTCATCTGGCGCCTGGCGGATCATCCGGATGCGGAGAAACGGGAGGCAACCGCTCACAGGCTGGTCGGGGTCGGTTTTCTGGCGCTTGGGGGGTGCATCTTTCTTGAAGCCCTCCGTCAGCTTGCGACTCACTCGCCCCCCCGTGTCAGTTATTTCGGGATGGCGTACGCTCTCGCCTCGATCGTCGTCATGCCGCTGCTTGCGAGAGCGAAGCGGCGGGTAGCGGCCCAGCTTGGAAGCCATGCTCTCCACGCAGATTCTCACCAGAGCGACATCTGCGCGTACCTGGCGGTCATACTCCTGGTCGGTCTTTCCCTTAACGCCCTCCTCGGCTGGTGGTGGGCTGACCCGGTCGCTGCGCTCTGCATGGTCCCGATCATTCTGAAGGAGGGAGTGAGCGGCATGCGGGGAGAGCCGTGCAGCCACCACCACAAGGCATAGACCCCCTCCCTGTTTGAGAGCCGGTCGACGGCGCGGGCGGGTAACCCGCCATTCACCCCGGAGGGAGCACTCCCGGAAACGATCCGGGAGGACCTGCCTCATAGAGAGATTCTCAGGAATTCTTTTGAAGAGCCGCGCGGCGACGCAACTCATCGGCAGGCACATCCTCCACATGCGTAGCGATGCACCACGTATTTCCCGACGGATCCTTCACCATGGCGTTACGGTCTCCGTAGAACTGATCCGCCGGGGCCATCAGGGAGCTGGCGCCGGCGCGGAGGGCGCGGTCGTAGACGGCGTCGGTCTCACGGACGTACATATAGAGCATGCTGGGGATCGGCTTATACTCCGGGGTGGCATCCGACAGCATGACCATGGAATCGCCGATCTTCACCTCCGCGTGGGCGATCGTCCCGTCCGGCCGGTTCATGCGTTCCGTTTCTTGCGCGCCGAATGTTTTTTTCAAGAATTCGATGAGACCCGGCGCCCCGTTCACCACCAGGTAGGGCATCACCGCGTGGAATCCGTCGGGGATGGGTTTGGCCATGTGAAAATCTCCTATGATTTTGTTGATACAATGATACCTACCCGGTCACGGCAAACGCCCGGACCGGGAACGAGCCGAAACTTTTCACTTTTGCCGGAACGGCAAAAAACTTGAAATCCGAATGGGGGATTTCCGAGAGATTGCAGAGATGTTCGACGATAGGGATTCCGGCGCCTAAAAGCAGCGTGTGAGCGGGCCTCGCGCCGTCTGCGGTGCTGTCGATATTCAGAGAATCGATGCCCACGAGAGCGGCCCCGTGGTCCGCGAGATACCGGGCGGCGTCGCGGGTAAGGTAGGGATGGCCTTCAAAATACTGCGGCGTCCTCCAGTGCCGGCTCCAGCCCGTGTTGATAAGGACTGCCTTCCCTGAGACATCCAGCCCGGCGAAAATTTTTTCTGAAATCTCCCTCCCCGCGTGGTCAATGCGAACCCCGTCGAGATTCGCGAGGTGAGACAATTCCAGTCCGGCAAGGTCCGATCCATCGGGGAAGCGGTGGAATGGCGAGTCGAGATAGGTGCCCGTATTGGCGACCATGCTGATTCGCCCGATGTGAAATTCCGTCCCGGGGGCGTAGCGATTCCGTGACTCTTCCCTCGAAAGAAAATCTGTAATCGAGGGCGGCGGGAGCCCCTGATAGGTGACCACCCCGTCCTCGATGACGTGGCTGAGATCGACTAGCCGCATCATAGTAGGAATATCCTAGGCGCTTCGCGCGAAGTTGGTATCATCGCTATCATAGGCAAAGGTAGCGTCAAAAAATCGCAAAAACCGGGCATAAACGCAATTAACTCATAACCCAGGGGGCGTGGAGAATTAATGAATTGGTAACTGAATCCGGCGGCCTGGGGAGAACCATTTCATCATTAAGACGGTTTAATGGGGTAGCGCGGCAGTTCGCGCTATAAATTCGGGTGGTTACGGGAGACGGGTCCGGGGGAGATAGTCTTACCCAAAAAAGCCGTTCTGAGGAAGAATGTTGCGGGCGAAAGTGTCGCACGTATGAGCCGGATACACGTGCAAGTCCGCAGGCGGGGTGAGTGTTCCGCCCTTCACCGGAGGTCTTACTTCAAGGAAATAAAACAACATTGTGCGCCGGAATTTTTTAATCCAGGATAGTGATATGGATCACATACTATTTGATTAAGAACCATTAATTTTTCTTGACAATGACGATTGGAAGCTGCATCTTAACCGTGGAGATTCTTTCACAGGGAAGTCCGTACTGACGGAAGCGCTTTCCCACCAATCTTCTAGTCTTTAATCACTTAATCAGGTTTTGGCACTCTTCGGGGGAGTTCCATCGCCCCCCGTTTGAGGTCCGAGAATTGCAGAGCAAGACACGTGCCTCCCATGACATCTGTTCTCTACATTTCATTAAACGGAGAAGCGAACTCTCAGGCGTTTGAGAGATTGCGTGCGGCCGACATTGCGCTCACCGAAAGACACGGCAGCGACCAGGCGAAGGAGCTGCTTGTTGCGGAGCGCTATCCCGTAAGCATCATCCGGTGCGATACCTTTTCCCAGGGAGTCATCGACCTCATGGACTTCATCAAAGTCCGGAGCATCGCCACGCGGGTCATCGTCAGCGCGAAGACGGGGACTGTCGAAGATGCGGTGCACTCGATGAGGCGCGGCGCGGCGGACTATCTCGTCGGCGACTGCCACGATGCGCGGCTCGCCGAATCGCTTCTGAAAGTTGCCACGAGTTTACAGGACTTCCCGCTTGCCGACGACAAGGTTCCGGGGAGGACGACCGACGCGGAGGTGGTTCTGGTCGGGCGAAGCCCGGCGATCTGCGAGATCCGTTCGGCTGTGAACCTGGTCGCCAAATCGCAGACCACGGTGCTGATCACAGGCGAGAGCGGGACGGGCAAGGAAATCGTCGCTCGTCTCATTCATCTTCAAAGCGCGAGGGCGAGCGGCACTTTTATAGCTCTGAACTGCGCCTCGCTGCCCAAGGACGTGATCGAGAACGAGCTCTTCGGGCATGAGAAAGGCGCCTTCACCGGCGCATTGATTAAGAAGGCGGGTTGTTTCGAGCTCGCCAACGGCGGCACGCTGCTCTTCGACGAGATAGCCGAGATGAGTCCGGAGACGCAGGCGAAGCTGCTTCGTGCGATCGAGACCCAGAAATTCCGCAGGCTGGGTGGTAAGGAAGAAGTCAAGGTCGACGTGAGAATGATCGCGGCGACGAACAAGAATATATCGAACGCGCTCAGGTCGAAGGAACTGAGGGAGGATCTCTACTACCGTCTGAGCGTGATCGAGATCTTCATCCCTCCGCTCCGCGAGCGGAAGGAAGACATCCCCATCCTGGTCGACTATTTTCTTTCGGTGTTCTCGCTGAAATACGGCAAGGCCCGGCAGCATTTTACGGAAGAATCCCTGGCGAT
Organism: uncultured Chlorobiaceae bacterium; assembly: GCA_964410105.1. Lineage (GTDB taxonomy): Bacteria > Bacteroidota > Ignavibacteria > UBA10030 > SZUA-254 > CAYPFY01. The sequence goes on along the minus strand of CAYPFY010000009.1, from coordinate 8,321 downwards.
GCTCTGCGAATACGACTGGCCGGGGAACGTGAGAGAAATCCGCAACATCGTCGAGCGGGCGCTCGTCATCTGCCCTCACGAGCAGATCGGCCCTCCCTATCTGCCTGAAAAGATCAACAGGCGCGCGCCGGTCCAGATGCACGTGAGCATCCCTATCGGAAGTTCGGCGGAAGAGGCCGAGCGCATCCTGATCCTGCAAACGCTGGCATCGGCGGGGAACAACAAGGCGAAGGCGGCAAAAATCCTCGGACTGAGCAGGAAGACCCTCCACAACAAGCTCCAGAGCTTCGCCCAGCAGAAGCTCGGGTTCATTTCATAAAGATCATCCGGTTCACCTTCGTGAACGAGCTGCCCGTGGCAGCCTGCCGGACATCAAGCCGGCAGAGATAAACTCCCGACGCAAGAAGAGACCCATCGAACGGCACCAGATACTTCCCCGCCTTCATCACTGAATTGAGGAGGACGGCGATCTGCCGCCCGAGTATGTCGGAGACCGTCAGCTTCACCTCGCCCGGAGAGGGGAGATTTATTCCGATCTCCGTGGAATTGTTGAAGGGATTCGGGTAGTTCAATAGTTCGAACGAGGAGGCGATTCCCGACTCCTGGCGGGGCATCATACGGAGAGTCACCACGCGGGCCTCCCCGGCATCTGCCAAAGAGGCCTCCCCCCTTCCGGTCAAATCAATTGACCCGCTCCCAGTCTCGATCTGGTAAAAACATCTCGCGTCGATGACATCCCATTTAAGTGAAAGCGGCGCTGATGCCCCCTGGATTGTGAGAGGGAAGACCCCTTCCCGTGCTGAAATGCCGAGCGAGGCTGCGGTTCCCCGGGGCGTAAACCGGACATCGAAGACATCGGAGGGAGGCAAGGGCGGAACCTTGAGCCCTGCAACGGGATTGGCGGGGTCAGGCGAAAAAAAAACCTCTGCCTGTTCCCCGGTCCCTGAGACGATCGTGAGAGAGTTTGCCTGAAAGCCGGACATCCCCCCGGCCAGGGGGAGCGATTGCGAAGAGTTTGTGAGATAAATCTTGCCCGTTCCGGAAGACTGGACCCAGTACGCCGATCCTGGCCGGACCGAGTCGGCCAGCCTGTAACCCCTCTGGTAGGACCAGACAGGGGACGAGATGATGCCGGCGGGGCTGGTGCTATTGGAAACGCTCGCCGACGGGACCGAAAAGCTCAGAGCACCGATCAGGTTCCAACCCGGGAAAAGATCGATCGTATCGGCGGAGAACGGGTCTCCCGCATTGTAGATAGTTCCGCCGTAGGGAAATCGTATCCAGTACCCTTTGCCGTACCCGAGAAGTTCACTCAGAAAATAAACCCCTGAGTATCCGAACGGCACGGAGGAGGAGGAGGGAAACACCAGACGCCTGTGCGGATCGGGGACTCGGAGAGGCAGGGAGAACATCCCCCACCCTTTCGACACATTCAGGGGAAGAATATGTGAATAATAATTCCCGAAATCTGCCACGATAGGCAGTGTGTCAGTCGTCGTGACATCAATATCATAATGGGGGGTACTGGGGAGCGTCTGAACCCAAGGAGGGGTTGAATCGACTCTTACGGAATAGGGGCCCGGGTCGAGATCATAGAAGGTGTAGGAGCCGGACGAATCGCTCTTTGTGGCTGCTGTGGAAGTACCCGAGATCCGGACGGTCCAGCCGGGAAGGCCTGGTTCGCCTCCATCCTTCTGCCCGTTATTATTCCTGTCGTAGAAAATCTGTCCCTTCAGCTTCACTGCGGGCGGGGGCTTTTTGGTTATGGAGCCGACAGCCGCCTTGAGCGCTTTCAGCAGGGGATCCTTCTGGCCGGCGGGGGCATCGGGCAGCCATCCCTGCCACAGCTCCCAGATTCCGACTCCTCCCGCGTGCATATCGCGTGCATATTGGACCTTGAGCGCGATCGTGGAGGCGTTTTCGAACGAATAAAAGGTCGTGCCTGAGTAGGCCCAGCTTTGCATCGCGACGCTGTCGAACATGATGGCGGCGTCTGAAGGTATGCTCCTCAGCTGCGTCCACTGATCGCCCGTGGCGCTGTGGCCGATCGCCACCGGTGGAGCGCTCCCGCTCACATCGGTCATCTTCGTGCACTCAAAGGGAATCAGGGCCACGCAGCGCGAGGGGTCGGCGCCGGCGGTGATCCATTCCCTCAGGCCTCGTGTATTCCACGCTTCCTGATTGGCGTCCGGATTCTCGTAGAGGGGGCCGTGGTGGCTGATCGCGTTGCGGTTCTCCATCCCGTATTCCATCAGATCGATGAAATCCACCTTCGAATTCAGGATAGCGGTGTCGATGAGGGGATCCGTATGAGGTCCATCCCACCAGTACCAGGTCGGGACTGCCATCGAGAGAATTCCAGGCGGATTCCAGCTGTCGAGAACCGAGCGCAGCCTGGTGAGGAACCGGTTATAAGCGGCGCGGCCGTCGGGTCCGCGCGTAGGAAATTCCCAGTCGATGTCAATGCCATCATAACCGTGCCGTTTGGCGAACCCGGTCGCCGCATCGATGAACATATCCTGTTTGGACGAATCGGCGATCATATCGGCGAACGCGGAGGCCGGGTCTCCGACCTCGCCCCCGACGCAGAGTATGAGTTTCACGCCATTGGCGGCCGCGCTGTCGCGCATCAGCTTCTGATGGGTGAGACCGTTCGATCCGTTATCGAGGGGATTGGGGCACCAGCCGCGCGATCCGCAGACGGCCCCGTTCTCAAAGATGGTTGAATCGCAGCTCCCTGCGGTGAGGCTGAAATAGGGAGGCGATGTCGTTGGTTCCCCCCAGAAAAAAATGAGATGTGAAAATGCGCTCCAGTCGAGATACTGCGGAGGAAGATCGCACAGAGACCAGACCGGGTAGTAGGCGATCACATTGAGGCTGGATGACGAGGCGTCGACATGGGCGGGGTGCGGAAATTTTTCCGCCCGCTTGCAGAAAACCTCGTCGGTCGCGAGAAGGAACAAAAGCACCAAAAGAGCGCGGGAAATCCCCAGCATCTTCCACGCCTCCAGAGAAGAGTTCATTCGGGAGCGAATCAGGGTCACCCATTAAGCTACTCTTTTGCCGTGACAAGGTCAATGACGAATCGCATGGACCCTCAAATTGCCCGAATTTTGAGGGTTTCGGGAAAAAATTGTCAGGAAAATCGAGACTTTCGGCGGATCGGGGGGGAGTTATTTCGTGATGAGCATTTTGCGGACCCGGGAGAATTTCCCGGCCGTCAAGCGGTAGATGTAGAGGCCGCTGGCAAGATTTTTCTTCTGGAATCTTTCCTCGTAGAAGCCGGCGGGACGCTCTTCGTTCACAAGAGCTGCGACCTCGCGTCCCAGAAGGTCGTAGACTCGGAGCGTCACAAAAGCCGCGTTGGGAAGCGCGAACGAGATCGTGGTGGAGGGATTGAACGGGTTCGGATAATTCTGGCTGAGGGCGAAGGCCGTGGGAAGCGGCCTGGGGGACGGTTCGCCTGGCGGGGGCGGCGGGAGCTCGTCATCGGCCACGGTGAGAATCGTGTTTTTTCCGAGAGGCAAAGAACCGCGCGCAAAGATCAGCTTCGCTGCCTGGCTCGACCGGACCCAGTAGCCCTGTCCGGGTTTTATGGTATCGGTCACAAAATATCCCGCTCTATATTCAAAGAATCTGGATGTCGAAATGCCCGGGGGTTCGGAGGCGATCGATCTCACCAGGATCGGGGTGCTGATGGAGCCGACGAGATTCCATCCCTGTTCGACGAGCACGGTATCGGCAAAAATCGAATCGCCGGAAAAATTCGCGGACTGATCATGGGCGAAGCGCATCCAGTAGCCGTGCCCGGGAGTGAGAGAATCGCGGATGGAATACCCGGGATTGAGAGAGAAAGCAAAGGCCCCGGACAGCGCGGTGGGAAAGACCGTGCTCGAGCGCGGGTCGGCCGTCCTTACAGGGAGGGAGACCAGCTTCCAGTGAGCCGGGTTGATATAGAGAAAACGTCTCACCTCGGACCAGGAGCTTGTCCCGTAGGCATTCGACGATCGCACGCGCCAGAAGTAGTTGATATAGCTCGCCAGCGATGCAACCTGTTTCACGGGGCCGCTGAGCGATGCGTCGTTGATCACGATCGTATGGAAGAGGGAATCGGTCGCGACCTGGATGTGGTAACTGGTGGCGTTGGCTGACGAATCCCACATGAAGACAAGGGGCGCCGTCTGGATGAAAGCGGCCGGCGGGGGTGATGTCAGCGTCGGGACAGCCGGGATCGGGCCTGCGCTGAGAAAATGAAGGTTATCGACGTAATAGGTAGAGCTGAGCCGGGTGAAATTCTGGATATTCACACGGTGGATCACGTAACCGTTGGGATCGAGCTGCGACATCGGAACAAAAATTTTCGTCCACTGGTAGACCGGGACGGTATCCTGAACAGAGCTCGGGAAGTTATTTCCGAGGTCGTTATAGCAGTACACATTGATGAGAAGCCCGGGGGTGGTATTATAGATCCAGAATTCCAGGCCGGAATACTTTGCGGGGTCGATATCTGCGGGCCAGCCGAGGGGCCCGCTCCTGACGCTCAGGGCGCCCCAGGCCGACTGCGTCGTTTTCACGGAAAAATTCCCGGCGTAGACCTGCTCCGTGCTTGCATAGGCATTGGAGGCGTTCCACGACGTATCTCTCCAGGGAGTGCGAAGCCCGTCCTGATAAATCCATGGCTCCGGGGTCAGAGGAGGCAGAGGCTTGGCGTAAACGGTGATCGTAGGCGTCGACGCAGAGTTGCCGGCAAAGTCGTATGCGGTGGCTGAGATCGTGCGGGGTCCACTGAGCGAGGACGCATTCCACGAAAACTGATAAGGCGGGGAGAAGTCGGAAAAAGCGACCGAACCGTTGATCTTGAATTCGACCCGTGCCACTCCGAGGTTATCCGATGCGTTCGCGGAAATATCCACGATACCCGAGACTGAATCTCCGTTGGCGGGATGCGAGAGACTTATCGTCGGACTGATCGAATCGACGGGCGGGGTAAACCCGCCGACGGCGGCCTTCACGGCCTGGAGCGAGGGATCCTGCTGTCCCGGCGGGGCATTCGGGAGCCACGCTTCCCACAATTCCCAGATGCCGACGCCCCCGACGTTCTGATCGCGCGCATACTGGACTTTATAGGCGATCGAGAGAGAATTTTCAAACGAATAGAATGTCGTCCCGGAGTAAGCCCAGGGATTCTTTGCCGCGTCATCCCACATTATCGTCGCGTTGGAGGGAATGTTCTTCAGTTGTGTCCACTGGTTTCCCCCGGCGGCGTGACCGATGGCGACGGGCGAGATACCGCTATAGTCGGTCATCCTTGTGCATTCGAACGGGATCAGGGGGATGAGCTTAAGCGGGTTGACCCCGGCCCCCTTCCATTCGTTCAGGCCGCGTGTATCCCACGATTCCTGGTTTGCGGCAGGGTCGGAGTAGAGCGGCCCGTGGAAACTGATTTTCGAGAGATTCTCCATCCCGTACTCCATCAGGTCCACGAAATCGACGCATGTGTTCAGTGTTGACAGGTCGATGAGGGGATCCGTCTTTGGCCCGTCCCACCAGTACCATGTTGGCACAGCCATGGTGATCAGCCCGTGCGGGGACCAGGTATCGAGCCTTTGACGGAGCTTTGTCAAAAACCTTGTATAGAGCGCGCGGCCGGCGGCGCCCCGGTCGGGGAATTCCCAGTCGATATCGATTCCGTCAAAACCATTCCGCTGCGCAAAGCCCGTGGCAGCCTCGATGAAGGTATCCTGCTTGGTAGTGTCGGCGACCATGGCGGAAAAGGTCGAGGCCGGAGAGCCCCATTCCCCGCCAACGCAGAGGATCAACTTGACCCCGTTGGCGCGGCAGCTATCCCTCATGATTTTCAGGTTTGTAAGCCCGTTAGTGCCGTTATCGAGGGGATTCCGGCACCAGCCCGGTTGTCCCGTTTCAAGGGTCAGTGAATCTCCGGAGCCGGCGAAGAGGCTGAAATAGGGGTAAGAACTGGTCGGTTCGCCCCAGAACCAGATAATGTGGGTAACCGCGCGGAAATCTATCTTCTGAGGGGGCATGTCGCACACAGCCCAGATGGGATAATAGGCGACGACGGAGAAGGAAGAGGTGGCCTTATCGGTTCTCGGCCCCTCTCCTCCTGCCCCCAGGAAAATGAGAGAGAGTAGAAGCGAGGAAATTATTCCCCGCATGGCTCGTGCATTGGCGTGACGATCCGAGGCATTAACCTTTGAGACTATCAGTGAGGTGAAACAGTCTGTAAGATAAGGGATTCTTCTTAAGATACAATGAAAAAATTATTATTAAGAAGATTTCATTGTACCGGAACACAAGAAGAATAAATTTTTTGGTTCACACGCAAATATTTGCGCGGGACCAAAAACAGCAAACCCCAATGAGAGAAAAAACTCATTGGGGTTTGAAAGATTACTTCGCGATCAGCATTTTCCGCGATTGCCTGAAGTCTCCGGCCTTGATCCGGTACGTATAGAGCCCGCTTGCGAGCCGTGCGGCATCGAATTTTTCCGAATAAGTCCCTGCGTCGCGCTCTTCATTGACGAGAGTGGCCACCTCCCGGCCCAGCATATCATAGACCTTCAGCGATACGAAGGCGTGGTCGGGGAGCGTGAACTCAATCGTCGTCGACGGATTGAACGGGTTCGGATAATTCTGCCCGAGGAAATACGTTGTGGGATTTGTGGGGGGCTCCGCGGGCCCGGCGGCCAGCTGGACATTTATCGAGTCGATGCCGCTGGGGCTATTGTCATGGATTATGAAGTATGTCTGCTCGGCCTGATGGGGATGAACATTCGCCGTGATCCTGAACAGCAGACTGTCCAACGGCAGAATATCCGCCGATGTCGGGGTTATGGTGAAATGCGGATTCGTCGACTCGATGCTGGAGATCGACAGAGTCGCATCCCCCGTATTCTTGATTGTCACCCCGCCTGTCACAGGTCCGGGGGCTGTGGTGGGCGGCAGGAGGATTGGCGCGGTATTGTGCGCGCCATGGGGTCCTCCTCCCCCTTTCCCTGTCACGACCAAGGTGTCTGCGAGACCTGCGTCGGCCGTGAAAGTCACCATGCCGGTGACCGAGGCCTTCGATGAGGGAGCGAAGAGCACATAAACCTTCTGGGACCCGCCGGGCGCGATGGTGGCCGACGTGGGCCCGACATCGAACTGGCTCGGCGAGGCCTGTATGCTCGTGACGTTCAGGCTGGAACTGCCGGAGTTAGTAACCAGCAGCGAATCAAGCTTGGACGTGCCCACGCTGACACGGCCGAAGTCGATGCGGGAGCGATTCAGAATCATTACTGCTGCCCCCTGCACCGTGGTGAACGACGAAGCCGCGGAGTACGGGCTGGTCCCGGCGGCGTTCTTCGCGTTCACGCGCCAGTAATAGGTTGCATTATTCCCGAGTGAGGGGATCTGGGAGGACGTCGCCGAAAGCGTGGAATCATCAAAAAGCGTCAGGGCGAACGACGGATCTTCGGACACCTGCAGCCTGTATGTCGAGGCGGAGGCGGATGGATCCCAGGACAGTACTGCCGGCAGTGCGACGCCGGTAGCGCCGTTTGCCGGCGATGATGGGGCCGGGGCGAGAGGCGCCTGCAGTGCCGCCACGATAGAGAACTGCGCCACGGATGAATAGGGACTCGTCCCTGCGGAATTCTTCGCGTTCACACGCCAGTAATATGTCGCTCCGTTCCCAAGAGACGACACGAGCCGCGAGGTCTGGCTGATGGCAGAATCGTCAACAACGGTCGTCCCGAATGATTGTGATGTTGACACCTGGAGCCGGTAGCTCGATGCTCCGGCGGCGGTATCCCACTGCAGAGTGACGGAAGTCGGGAGGCCCGTGGCTCCGTTTGCCGGCGATGACGGATGGGGAGCCGGGGGGGCCTGAAGCGCTGTAACGGTAGTGAACCGCGCGACGGACGAATAGGCGCTTGTGCCCATTGAATTCTTCGCCCGCACCCGCCAGTAGTACATCGTGCCGTTGGAGAGGGAGGAGACCTGGCGGGAAGGCTTCGTCACCATTGAATCATCCAAAACTTTCGTACCGAACGATTGATCGGGAGCGACCTGCAGCCTGTACGTGTCCGCGCTGCCTGACGTATCCCACATCAGGAGTGGCGCCGTGGAAATCCCTGTGGCTCCCACCGAGGGGGATGAGGGAGAGGGCGTTCCGGGAGGCTGGAGAGGGGCATCAACTCCCTGAAAATGCAGATTGTCGACGTAGTACGTCGGGCTCAGCTGCGTATAGTTCATGATATTGATACGGTCGATCGGGTAATTATTCGGATCGAGCTGGCTCATCGGCACCGAGATCACCG
>CAYPFY010000008.1:0-150535 GCA_964410105.1 uncultured Chlorobiaceae bacterium | reverse complement strand
ATTACTGGAAGGTTGTGGCGAAGAATGCGGGCGGATCTACGACGGCTACAGGTGCACCATGGAGTTTTGCGACGATCGTGGCTGCCCCGGCGATGCCCGTGCTTGCTGCGCCGGCGAATGGCTCAAGCAATCAACCGACCACGGTAATACTTTCGTGGAACGCTTCGGCAGGAGCATCTTCTTACAGGCTCCAGGTTTCCACGAGCTCTGCCTTTGCTTCATTTCTTATTGATGATTCAACTGTTTCTGTGACATCCCGGCAGGTAACTGGGCTGGGAAACAACACGACATATTATTGGCGGGTGAATGCAAAGAACTCTGGCGGGACGAGTGCCTGGTCAGCTGTCTGGAGCCTTACGACTATCGTGGCAAGCCCCGGCGCATTCAATCTGGTTTCACCGTCCAATGCTGCATCAAATCAGGCTGTGAGCGGGATTCTGTCATGGCAGTCGTCAGCGAATGCCACCGGGTATGATGTCTATCTTGACGGGAGCAACCCGCCGGCGACGGTTGTGAGCACCAATCAGGCTGGGACGAGCTATAACTATGCTGCCCTTGCTAATGGATCGACTTATTACTGGAAGGTTGTGGCGAAGAATGCGGGCGGATCTACAACGGCTACAGGTGCGCCATGGAGCTTTGCGACGATTGTGGCGCCTCCGGCAACACCTGTGCTTGCTTCGCCGGCCAACGGGTCTGGCAATCAGCCGACTACGTTAACGTTGTCATGGAATGCTTCAGCGGGTGCGGCGAGCTATAGGGTGCAACTTTCTACAAGCTCTTCTTTTGCAACGACGGTCCTTGATGATTCTACGATCAGTGCAACATCACGCCAGGTAAGTGGCCTTGCCAATAACATGACATACTACTGGCGTGTGAATGCGAAAAACTCAGGGGGGACAAGCGCCTGGTCAGGTTCATGGAGTCTCGCAACGCTGCCGCCGCTCCCTGCCTCGTTTTCTCTGGTCTCCCCGTCTAATTCTGCCGCCGGACAGTCTCTGAGCGGGATGCTTTCATGGCAGTCGTCAGCGAATGCCACCGGGTATGATGTTTATCTCGACGGGAACAATCCCCCTGTGACGGTTGTGAGCTCGAATCAGGCGGGGACGAGTTATAACTATGCCTCGCTTGTGAATGGGTCGACATACTACTGGAATGTTGTTGCAAAGAACGCTGCGGGATCGACGACAGCCTCATCCGTACCCTGGAGCTTTACGACCGTCGTGGCGCCGCCCCAGGCACCTTCTCCTGCCTCGCCGACGGACGGATCGACGTCGCAGCCGACCACGCTCACCGTTTCCTGGAATGCATCGAATGGCGCCAATTCTTACCGCTTCCAGCTCGCAACAAATTCTTCGTTCGCCCCTGCGATGGTCGATGATTCTTCGTTAACCACCACAAGCCGGCAGCTGGGTGGTCTTACGAATAATGTGATGTATTACTGGCGCGTGAGCGCACGGAACGCCGGGGGTTCCAGCAGCTATTCAACGACGTCGACGTTCACGACGGTGCCAAATCTTCCGTCGACGACTACTCTGCCGGCAACGTCGGTGTCGATGGGCGGGGCGACTTTGAACGGAAACGTTAATCCGAACGGCGCCACGACCACGGCCTGGTTCGAGTGGGATTCATTGAGTACAATGGGGACATTCCAATCAACAAACGCCCAATCTCTCGGCACGGGGACTTCAACGGTATCAATCGGTTCACCCTTGTCAGGACTGGCTGCCGGCACGAAGTATTACTTCCGCACCGCGAGCCAGAACGCCGCTGGCACTAGACGCGACACAACTATGAGTTTTACGACTACTCCCTCAGCGCCGACGCTGGTTTCGCCTCCGAATGGTTCGATCAAACAGGCGACAACCCCGATCCTGTCATGGAATCTGACGCAAGGTGCGTCCAATTATCGGCTCCAGGTTTCTTCCGTTGCCAGTTTCTCGACGACCGTGTTCGATGATTCCACACAAACGTCGAAGTCGGCGGCGGTCGGACCCCTCGCGGGTGGGATGAAGTATTATTGGAGGACGAGCGCAATAAATTCCGGCGGTGTAAGCACCTGGTCCGCTGTCTGGAATTTTACGACGTCAAAGAATCCTAATGCGCGGGTGGCGGTGAGCACGAAATCCATCAATTTCGGCCCGGTGGCCCCCTCGTCGACGAAGAAGGATAGCTTCGAACTCTATAATACGGGCGATACGTCGGTCGTGGTCACCGGAATCACTCCGACCGATCCTACTTTTACCGTGAGCCAGCAGGGATTGACGCTTGCTCCCGGTGACTCCCAGCGTGTTTATGTCGTCGCCTCGCCTCAAAGCCAGGAGAATCTCATCGCTTCGATCCTCCTCAGCTATGATAATAATCTGTCCCCCGATACGATTGCTGTCCAGGTGGATTCCGTCTCCGCGCTCACCGGCGTGGGTATAGAAAAGGCGCCCCCCGCTTTCTCCCTGGCTCAGAACTATCCAAATCCCTTCAATCCATCCACCGTCATACGGTTTTCTCTGCCGCATTCTGCGCTCGTTACTCTTAAGGTCTATAATCTGCTCGGACAGGAGGTAGCTACTCTCCTTGACCGAATGCTGCTGAGCTCCGGAGCCCGGGAAGTCACCTTCGACGGCTCCCGTCTCGCATCGGGTTTGTACTTTTACCGGCTCACCGCGGAGGGGTCTTCCCCCGCGCCTCTCATCGGATTGCGACGGATGTTGCTGGTGAAATAGTATGGAAACATCACCATAGAATAGTGATTCGTCTATTTGTAAAGTTTCCGCCGGGCGGTCAGCCCGGCGTTTTTTTTGTATACCACCCCCAATCTTCCTATCTTCACTGGAACGAATTGGAGGTCTCAGATGGCGCAACATCCCGATCCCTCTTTCTCCTTCGGCGCGTGGGCTTTCATGTCCGGGATGAACGACCGCTTCGGCTCAGGCTATAATCCCTTCCCCCTCGAACTGGAGGAAGTGTTCGAGATGGCAGCCCGGATCAAGGGAATCGACTACGTCCTCGGACATCTGCCATCTGAATTTCCCGATGATGCCGCCCGCCTGGAAAAACTTTCACGCGATTTTGGCGTGGGGATCGGTAGCGTGGTCGCCAGGACTTTCGGGGCGGCGTATAAGAACGGCGGCCTTTCCAATCCGGACCCGGCTATCCGCAACCAGGCGATCTCGAATGTGAAACGGGCCATGGAGCTGAATAACGCTCTCCGCCCTGCAATGCTTTCCCTCGGAAAACCGCTCGGATGCCAGCATGCTGTTCTCTGGCAGGGAAATGACGGATCCAACGGTCTCTTTCTTACCGATTATTCCCGGTCCTGGGATCTCACAATTGAAGCTCTTATCGGCCTTCTCGAATCTGTGCCCGACTGCAAGGTATGTCTCGAGCCGAAACCCGGCGATCCGGCAGAGGATATGCTTATTCGCGAGACTGTTCATGGCCTGTTTCTCGCCCGCATGATTGAGGATCGTATCCGGAAATCTGCAAAACAAGGGATCCTTGCCGGCGGGCCTCAGATTTCCGCGAAAAGTTTTTTTGACGGGGTGGGGAAAAGACTCGAACGGTTCAACGGACGGATCGTTCAGAATATAGAGTACGGCCACGCGCATATCGCCGGGGGTAAGCTTGCCGAAAGTATCTGCCTCGCGCTCGATTTCGGTGTCCTCGCCCAGATCGATCTCAACGATAACCGGAAACACTGGGATAATGATCATATTCCCGGGAATGATAACTTCAATGAGGTGCTCGAGGCCGAATACTGGCTTTACTGGAAGGGTTTCGGCGGCCTCTGGAATTTCGATGTCTGGCCCCAGCGCGTTCCGGGAACGACCAAGAAGGATACGATCCGCCGCTTTGCCGAACATCTCGTGGAATGTATTAATGCCACCCGTTACCGCCGCGAACTTGTGAAGTTGCTCCCCCCACCCGAGGAGATGACACCGTATTTTCGCGATCCCAATGAAACCGGCATAAGCAAATTGCTCAGGAGCGTCATGAACCGGAGTGTCGACTTTCAGGAAGCTTTTTATTCACCGGGATGAGGGAAAAAACTTTTCTCGGGCTCGATGTCGGCACCTCGGGGGTCAAGGGGATTGTTATCAACGCCCGGGGGGATATCGCGGCTTCGGCATTTTCGGCCTACGCCCTGTCAACCCCCAGGCCAAATTGGGCCGAACAGGATCCCGACGATTGGTGGAAGGCTACACTCCTGACGCTAAAATCTCTTGCAGGCCAGTCGGATGTCCGTAACGTCGAAGGGATCGGCCTCTCAGGCCAGATGCATAGTCTTGTTCTCCTCGATAAGGATTTTCGCGTTTTGCGGCCCGCCATTCTCTGGTGCGATACCCGGAATTCCCAGGAATGCGAATGGCTTAATGAATCCATCGGAGAGGAACGCCTGAGGGATCTCGCGGCCAACCCCGCGATGGAAGGGTTTACGCTCCCAAAAATTCTCTGGGTCCGCGACCACGAGCCCCGAATCTATGATCGTATCCGCCATGTTCTTCTGCCCAAGGACTTTATCCGGTGGAAACTCACCGGCGAATTTTTTTCCGATTTTTCCGACGCATCCGGAACCCTCGCATTCGATGTCCGGAATCGTGTCTGGTCTGAGGAGATTCTTTCAAGATTGTCAATTCCCCGGATGTGGCTTCCCGATGTCCAAGAATCATCCGAAGTCTCCGGCTGCCTCTCCGCCGAGGTCTCGCGCCTGACCGGCTTCCCCGCGAAAATTCCGGTTGTCGCAGGCGGGGCCGATAATGCCTGCGCCGCCCTGGGGGCCGGGATCGTGAGGGAAGGTCAGGTTCTCGCCAGCATCGGTACGAGCGGGGTGATGATCGCCCACGAGGATTCTCCCGGGGTTGAACCGCGAATGCGTGTCCATACTTTCTGCCACTCCGTCCCGGGAAAATGGTTCCTGATAGGCGTGGTGCTGATGGCCGGCGGAGCCTTCCGATGGTTCAAGGATGTATTTGGCGGAGAGGAGATCAAGGAGGCCCATTCTCTCGGATCCGATCCCTATGATGTGATTTCACAGAGGGCGGAAAAAGCCCCGCCGGGCTGCGAAGGGCTCTTTTTCCAGCCGTACCTTGCCGGAGAACGTACTCCCCACCGCTCGGCAAGCGCCCGCGCTTCTTTTGTCGGCGCAACTCTCCGCCACTCGAAACCGTTCTTCGCCCGCGCCGTTCTTGAGGGTATCACGTACGCGATGAGGGATTCGCTTGAGATCATCAAAAGTGTCGGGATCGGAGTCTCCCAGGTCCGCCTTGCAGGAGGCGGGGCGCGGAACCAGTTCTGGCGACAGCTGCAGGCCGATGTCTATGGCTCGGATGTTGCCCTCGTGAACTCGCCCGAAGGGCCCGCGTTCGGTGCCGCTCTGCTCGCAGCCGCCGGGACCAAATTTTTCACAAGCCCCGCCGAAGCTGCCGAAGAGACCGTCCGCGTGACAGAGGTTGTGTCCCCACAGCCCGATGCGGTCCGCTTGTATGATGAATTTTTCGCCATCTATTCCTCTCTCTACCCAGCGCTCGACCCGGTTTATTCAAGAATCAATAATACGAATTTTCCCGAGGACCTGACATGAAACGCTTCACATTTGTCGCCGTTTTACTTTTGTTCGCCGCCGGCTGCAATCAGAAACCGAAAAAAATGGTTTTTGCGTTCGTCCCAAAGCTTCTGGATAACCCGGTCTTCCAGGTGGCATGGCAGGGAGCCCAGGCTGCAGCCGACCAGATAGGGGAGGGAAAGGTGGAGGTGCAACGGTATGCCCCCGTAAAATCGGATGCCGTCGAACAGGCTCAGATTATCGAGAGCCTGATCGAACGAAAGGTGGACGGCATTGCGCTCTCGGTCAACGATGCGGACGCGCTGAAGGAGTCGATCAATAAGGCGGTCGAGGCCGGAATCCCCGTCGTGACCTTCGACTCCGACGCTCTGAAGAGTAAACGGTTCGCCTTTTATGGGACGAATAACTCCGGAAGCGGCCGGACGATGGGTGAGTATCTTGTGAAGTACATGGGGACCAAAGGGAATATCGCCCTCCTTATGGGAACCCCCGGCGCCCCAAATCTTGAAGAACGGAAAAATGGTCTGCTGATTTTCCTCGCTCAGTATCCCGACATCCGGGTGGTCGCCACCGAGTACTGCTATGACGACGTGAACAGGGGAGTGAGCGGCATGGAAGCCGTGATGCAGGCTCACCCGGAACTCACAGGCTGGGTGCTGATCGGCGGGTGGGGCCTCTTTACCCCGCCGCCCGGTCCGTTTTCTTCCAGGAAACCGGGGACCATGACCGTGATTGCCTTTGACGCTCTTCCGGAAGAACTCGACTATGTCCGCCAGAATTACGCCCAGGCTCTCATCGGCCAGAAACTCTGGGGATGGGGGTTCGAGAGCGTCCGTATGCTCAAGGATATTAAAGAAGGGAAGAAGGTTCCTTCGATAAATGATTCCGGGGTGGATATCGTTACGAAAGCAAATGTGGAAGAGTATGCCCAGAAGTGGAAGACCGGGAAATTCTGAGCTTTTCCAGGAGGACTTTATGAAATTTCTGGTGACATTTTGCATCGGGTTTGGGCTTCTGTCCGCCGCTGCCAGCGCCCAGCCCGTGCCCGCGTACCGCAATGTGAAACTTCCGGTGAAACAACGGGTGGACGATCTTATGGCCCGTATGACGCTCAGCGAGAAACTGGCACAGCTTCAATCACAGATCCGCGATTTTGATGAAAATCATTCTCTCCCCGATTCGGGGCTCGGCGGTCTCGGTCCCGTTCTCCGCTCTCTGGGCGGCAGGGAGGCGGCCGAAAAGGCCAATAAGCTTCAAAAGCTTTCCCTGGAGAAAACCCGCCTGGGTATTCCCTTTATGATCCACGACGAGGGGCTCCACGGCCTCGTCGGTAAAGACGCCACGAGTTTTCCGCAGGCGATCGGACTCGCAAGCACCTGGGATACCTCGCTCGTCCATGAGGTCGCCGGGGTGATCGCCCGCGAAACGAGGAGCCGCGGCATCCGCCAGCTTCTCTCCCCAGTTATCAATATCGCCCGGGACGCCCGGTGGGGCCGCGTGGAAGAGACTTATGGCGAAGATCCGCTTCTGACGTCCCGGATGGGGGTCGCATTCTGCCGCGGGCTCTATGAGAACGGTGTGATTTCTACACCGAAACATTTTGCGGCGAATGTGGGGGACGGCGGGCGCGATAGTTACCCGGTCCATTTCTCGGAGAGACTTCTGAGGGAAGTGTATTTCCCCGCCTTCAAGGCGTGCGTCCAGGAGGGCCATGCCGGTTCGGTGATGGCAGCCTATAACGCGCTCGACGGGATTCCCTGCTCGGCCAATCCCTGGCTTCTCACCGATCTCCTCCGTAAGGAGTGGGGCTTTACAGGTTTCGTGGTCTCCGATTATGGCTCCGTCTCCGGCATTATGTCCATGCACCACACGGCTCCAAATGAAAAGGAGACCGCGCGGCTTGCTCTTACCGCCGGGCTCGATGTGGAACTGCCCGGGATTTACATTTACGGAAAAGGGCTCCATGAGGCCGCCCTCGATGGGTCCGTCTCCCGCGCTGTCATCGATCGGGCGGCGCGCCGTATTCTGGAGTCAAAGTTTCGGCTCGGCCTTTTCGACCACCCTTTCGTGGATCCTAACCAGGCGGCCGAACTCGCCGACGCTCCCCAACACCGCGCCCTCGCCCTGAAAGCTGCCCTTGAATCCGCCGTTTTGATCAAAAACGAGGGAAATCTTCTGCCGCTGAAGAACGTGTCCTCGATCGCTGTGCTCGGTCCCAATGCCGACTCCCCCCAGCTCGGCGGTTATAGCGGATTCGACATGAAGATCGTCACCCTGCTGCAAGGAATAATTCAAAAGGTGCCCTCCTCGACGATCGTCCGCTATGCGAAGGGGTGCGAAGTCGGCTCTCTCGGGCTCCCGGCTATCCCGGAAAAATTTCTCTCCCCCGCCAATCCGGCTCTGGGGAAATCAGGTCTGCAGGCTTCTTATTTTAATAACAAGGATCTGACCGGCGAACCGGATCTTACCCGGCTCGACCGCCGGCTGGATTTTGACTGGGGATCCGGTTCACCTGATTCGGCGATTCACCGCGATCATTTTTCCGCCCGATGGTCCGGGAAGCTGATTCCGCCTGAGTCGGGCGACTATAGGCTTGCCCTGACGACAGATGACGGAGGAAGGCTCTTTCTCGACGGCAAGATGCTGGTCGATAGCTGGTTCGACCGCGCCCCGGCTACCGATTTTGTGCGGGTCCACCTCGATGCCAACCACGCCTATGACCTCCGCGTGGAATTTTATGAGAATGAGGGGGGCGCCTATGCCGCCCTCGGCTGGGATTATAAGTCCGGGGCCGATACGGCTCTGCAACATGCCGTCGATATTGCGAAAAAATCGGATGTGGCTATCATCGCCGCCGGGATTCTCGAGGGTGAAGGGAATGACCGCTCAAATCTTGACCTTCCCGGTCTGCAGGAGGATTTGATAAGGAAAGTCGCGGAAACGGGTACGCCCACCGTGGTCGTGCTTATCGCCGGAGCACCGGTGACGATGGTGAACTGGATGGATAAAGCGGGGGCGATTCTCGAGGCCTGGTACCCGGGCGAGGAGGGCGGCGAGGCTCTCGCCGATATCCTGCTCGGGGACGTGAATCCCTCGGGCCACCTGCCCCTTACTTTTCCACAATCGGTCGGCCAGGTTCCTCTCTATTATAATCATAAGCCGACCGGCCGGGGGGATGATTACGTGGATCTCACCGGCAAGCCTCTTTTTCCGTTCGGCTACGGCCTGAGTTATTCTTCCTTTGAATACTCGAACCTCCACATCACGCCGGAGTCCGTCCGACCGACAGGTAAGGTGACGGTGAGCGCCGACGTGATGAACGTGAGTTCACGGGCAGGCGATGAGGTTGTCCAGCTGTATCTCCGCGATTCTGTGGCTAGCGTGACGCGCCCGGTGAAGGAGCTGAAGGGTTTCAGGCGGATCTCCCTCAAACCGGGGGAGAAGAAATCAGTGTCCTTCGATCTGTCGGCGGAATCTCTCTCGCTCTATGACCGGAATATGAAATTTGTCGTGGAATTGGGGGAGTTTGTTGTGATGATAGGACGATCGTCTGACGATATCCGGCTCAGGGGGTCGTTCACCGTCGTGAGGTGATAACGCCCGATTTGTGCAGCCGTCCGGAGGTTTTGTGAAGTTTTTGATTTTTCTTGCCGCTTTACTGATTCTGAATTTCGACGGAGTCTCCCAATGGATTCTTCGCGACGCCGGGGTAAGATCTCGCCTTAACGCCGCTTCTATGCTGGATTCGCTCACCGCAGTCGTCGTCGGAGACAAGGGTCTGGTCCTCCGGACGACGGATGGCGGCTCTTCGTGGGAAATTATTCTTCCGGGAACTTCGCAGAATTTGAGGGCCTGTCATTTCCTGAGCTCAGATGGGTTCGCCATCGGAGATAGCGTAATCTGCCATTCTACAGACAGCGGGACATCGTGGACCAGCGTGATTATTCCCGGTCACTTCACTGCCGTGGCAAATGGTGCAGCGTATATTCCGGTCGTGATTGTCGGGTCCCAGGAAGGAGTCCTTCTGATCTCCGGCGACGACGGATCGCACTGGTCGGAGATGGACCTCCAGGGGCCCGTGGTCTCGATTTCCACCGGCTACGGGGCTCTGCAGAGTTACTGGATCTACGCGGCAACGCAGGATTTTGTCTACCATCAGAGGTTTGAGAATTTCTGGGATTCCGTTAAAATCAATAAGACGATATTCGATTACTTTGAGGCGGGAGATCTCTACGGCCCGGTACAATATCTGGTCGGCACCGGGGGTGATTTCGTGCCGGTTCCGATCGTCTATCGCCGCTCCAGCACGGATTCAATCTGGAAGGCGGGATCAGGTAATCTGCCCCCTTCAATCACTCTTACAGGGGTGCACGCCATCCCCGGATCGGAGGCGGTCTATGTGTGCGGTTCGTCGGGCACAATTTTCAGATCCGATGACGGAGGCGGCTTCTGGAAACAGGAATCGACCGGAACGACCCGGTCTCTCAACGGCATCTCATCCTCCGACCAGTTCCACGGCGTCGCCGTCGGGGATAGCGGGACGATTCTCATGAGGTACCCCCAGATTTCCGCGGTTGCTGAATATATTTTGCCCAGCGAGTTGTCCCTTGAATCCTTTCCCAATCCTTTCAACCCGTCGACGACTATCCGATTCTCTCTCCCCGCGCGTGCCCGGGTGAATCTGACGATTTATGATGTTCTCGGGCGGCCCGCGGCAACTTTGATCGAGGGGGAGGAGCCGGCGGGGACGAAATCAATTCTGTGGAGCGCGGAAGGGTCCCCGAGCGGCCTGTATTTTTGCCGCCTGATTGTGTCTTTCGGCGCTCACCAGCGCTTCACGGGTCTCGCGCGGATTGTTCTTCTGCGCTGAATGCGCCGGTCGCATCATTTTTGACGGTTCTAATTCAGCAAAGGTTTTCTTGCGGATGCGTATCCGGAATCTCCTCGCGCTCCTCATTTCCCCTATGGCGTGTTTGCCGGTTCACGGGGTCTCCCAGTCCACCCTTCGTGACGTCCGGGTGAATGTCACAAAAACCCTGGAGGATCTTCTTCGGGATGAGGATACCGACGGTGATCATAAGATCACGATCAATGACTCCAGAATCGATGGCACCGACCGCGGGGATAAACGATTCTGGCTGATCGCATCCGACAGTCTTCGCTATGAGATTTCCGGGACCTATTTTCTCTCCAATCTTCTCGAGGAGCTCAAACTCGCCGCGGATTCAGGCCTTCAGTTTGCATCGCTTCGGGCCGAGAGGCTGTTTGAGAAACCGTCCGACAGGATCTCGCGGCTCATTCGCGAAATTTTCTGGAGGGGCCTGACCCGCCGGATCGATGAGGAAAATTTTCTCGAGATAATATCGGATGAAAAGTTCAAGGCCGCAGACGGCTATTCGTATCTCTACGTCCCCGCCTCAGATTCTTTTGCGGTTTCCACGTTTGAAAAAATCCCGCTCCGGCACCCCGACTGGAAGGTGAGGGTTGAGCGTCTGCCGGAGAAAATTGTGCCGCAGTATGTCCATGACCTGGCGGGTCGCCACGGTCTTCTGAGTCTCGCGCTTGACCGGAGTTCCGGGAGGGGTATTCCGTTTGTCGTGCCGGGAGGCCGGTTTAATGAGATGTATGGGTGGGATAGCTACTTCATCGTGCTCGGCTTGCTTCAGGATGGAAACGTCGGACTTGCCAGGAGTATGGTCGATAATTTCGTTTATGAAATCTCATATTACGGGGCCGTGCTCAACGCAAACCGCACATATTACCTCACCCGCTCCCAACCTCCCTTCCTGACGTCGATGATTCTTGCCGTGTACGATTCTCTCCCGAAGAATTCTGAGTCGCAAGCATGGCTGGAAAGGGCCGCACGCGCCGCCATCCGGGAATACACGGATGTGTGGATGAACTCCGATCGCCTCACCTGGACAGGACTCAGCCGCTATTTCGACTCCGGCGCCGGCCCTCCCCCCGAAGTGGAACCGGGCCACTTCAGGGAGGTTTTTTTGAGATTCGCCCTGAAACACGGGATGAGCGAAGATGCCTTCGCGCGCGCCTATCTCGCCGGAGAGGTGCGGGATGCCGAGCTCGACGAGTATTTTGTGCACGATCGCTGCATGAGGGAATCGGGCCACGATACAAGCTTCCGCCTCGAAGGGTGCTGCGCCGACCTGGTGACCGTCGATCTGAACTCGCTTCTGTACCGGATGGAGCTGGATATCGCTTCCATTATCAGGAAACTGCCGGACAAATTCCGCTCAGGTGCCGCTGAGACGCCGTCAGCCTGGGAAGCGAAGGCTTCGTGGCGCAAGCGGCTTATGAATGAGTATCTCTGGGACGAGGAGCGCGGGATTTTTTTCGATTACAATTTTGTGAAAAAATCCCGGACCGGTTATGTGAGCGCGACAACTCTCTATCCTCTCTGGGCAGGGCTTGCTTCGAAACAACAGGCTTCAAGAGTTGTAAAATATGCCCTTCCTCGTTTGACCGCGCCCGGAGGGATTGTCTCATCCGCCGAACCCTCCCGCGGATCCGGCGAAAAGCCCCTCCGTCAGTGGGATTATCCCTACGGCTGGGCCCCGCATCAGGTTCTTGTGTGGAAGGGGCTGCAACGTTACGGGTATAAAAGCATCGCAGAGGATCTTGCCTACAGGTGGCTCTATACGATTACCGTGAATGCCGCGAATTTCAACGGGACGGTGCCGGAAAAATTCGACGTGGTGACACGCAGCCACCAGGTATTTGCCGAGTACGGTAACGTGGGCACGACTTTTTCCTATATCACCCGCGAAGGGTTCGGTTGGACGAATGCATCCTATCAGCTAGGCCGTACGATTCTCACAAAGAAACGTCTCTCCGAGCTGAACGATTTGATTCCTCCCGAATGGTTGAAATGATATTCCAGTCCCGCCTCCCGGACCTGGATTCTACCTAAAACCTGCTCTGCGCAGGGCCGGCGCTGTATTTTCTCACAAACGCGTCGACCAGCACGATGAGCCCCTCCCGTACCATGGGTTCGATCTCGGGAAGTGCAGCCACGATTTTTGCCTCGTCGTCGACCGCAATGATTGTGATGGGACGGCCTTCGGGTATCCCCAGCGTCCCGCTGCCAGTGATTCTGTGCTGAGCCCCGTATCCCATGATGCCGCGAAGCACGGTCGCTCCCGCAATGTCGGATTTTCTTAACTGCCGCACGATGGCCTCGTGCAAAGGCCTGTGATCGATCCTGTCCTCTTCGTCGATGAAGATGACGAGCATTTTTGAATGGCCGTGAAGGTTCGGGCTTTGCGTTTTCTCCTGCATGCCTACGCCTCTACTGCCTCACGGAGAAGTTTGCCGGCATTCTCCCTTTGCCTGTTCCTCCCAAAATCTTCGACGAGGTAATAAATGGCGGGAAGGGATACGAGGGTGAGGATGAGCGCCGAGGCAAGACCTCCTACGATGACCGTCGCAAGGGGCCGCTGGACATCAGATCCGATCCCGATGGCCCTGGCGGCAGGAATCAACCCGAGCATTGCTACGGTCATCATCATGAGTATGGGACGAAGCTGGGTTTTTGCCCCCCTGCGGATCGCCTCCTCCAGTTCCAGGGTTTCCTCGATCCGCACGTGGTTGATGTGCGAGATCAGGAGCACGCCGCTCATGACCGCAACCCCGAATAACGAGACGAATCCAACCCCCGCGCTGACGTTAAAGTTCATGCCCCGTGCCATGAGCGCGATGACTCCCCCGACGAGAGCAAAGGGGACGTTCGCGAGCACAATGGCCGCATATTTGACCTCCCGGAAGAGGAGGAAAAGTAAGACGAAGATGATCCCGACCGTGATCGGGATGACGATAATCAGACGCCTCCGCGCGCGGTCGAGGTTCTCAAATTGACCTCCCCATTCGATCGTATAACCGTGCGGCAAGTGGACTGCCTTCTGCACCTTTTCTTGCGCCTCCGCGACAAATCCTCCTTGATCTCTCCCACGTATGTTCGTCCGCACTGAGATCTGCCGCCGTCCATCTTGCCGCGCGATAATTGTCGACCCGTCTGTGATCGAGATGAAGGCTATTTCCCGCAAAGGGATCCGCCCGGATCCCGGCGAATCGACCAGGATGCCCCCGAGGTCGCTGACGGTCGACCGCATGACCTCCGGATACCGCATCGCGATGTTGAACCGCTTTTCTCCTTCATAGAGGCTGCTGACCGGCCTCCCCCCGATCGCCATTTCGATGATGTCCTGAACGTCCTTGACATTGATGCCGTACCGGGCAGCTTTCTGCCTGTCAATCTGTATCGAAAGCTGAGCCTGGCTTCCCTCCTGCTCAATCCCGTATTCGCTTGCCCCCTCTATGTTTTTTATGACATCTGCCACCGTGTCCGCCGTCGCCCGCATCAGGCTGAGGTTGTTGCCGTTGATGAGGACCGCCAGGTCGGCAACCGATCCCGTGACGGCCTCGGTGACGTTGTCCAGGATGGGCTGAGAGAAGCTGATGATCGCCCCGGGGATGTGCGTCTCGAGCCGGCTTTTGATTTCCTCAAGCAAATCCTGCTTGCTCTTGCCGCCGGTCCAGCTGTCGTACGGCTTCAGCCCGACAAGCAGTTCGAGCCGGTTCGGTCCGTAGGGATCGGTCCCGTCGTCGTTGCGCCCGAGCTGGGATATGACGATGGATGTCTCCTGTGACTCTGCAATCAGCCGGCGAACTCTGGGGGCGATCTTTGACGCTTCTTCAAGGGAGATGCCCGCCGGGAGGATGCACCGGATGTTGAATGACCCTTCGTCAAGCTCCGGAAGAAATTCCGTGCCAAGCCGGGTCGCAAGGAGGATCGCGCCCAGGACGAGCGCGATCGATCCCGCGGCGATGAAGCCCCTCCTGCGGAGTATCCACTCGAGGAGTTTCCCGTAAGAATCCCGCAGCCATCTCATGACAGGGTTCTCACGGTTTTTTTCCCCCTTTTTGAGGACGAAGGAAAGGATGACGGGGATGAGCGTCAGGGCCACGATCATCGACCCCGCGATCGCATACGAGATCGTGTAGGCCATCGGGGAGAAGAGTTTTCCCTCCACCCTCTGAAACGTGAAGAGGGGCAGATAGGCCAGGACGATGATCGTGATGGCAAAGAAGATCTCGCGCTCTACTTCCCGCGCCGCATCCAGGACGATCCACGCGGCTCCGCGCTCCCGTTCATGAGGGGTCGCTCCGGAGATTCTCCGCATGATGTTCTCCGCCATGACGACTGCCCCGTCGACGATGATGCCGAAGTCGATCGCGCCCAGGGAGAGCAGGTTCGCCGGTATGCCGGTGAAATGCATGGCGATGAACGCGAAGAGCAGCGAGAGCGGGATCGTCAGCGCTACGACGAGCGCCGTCCGAACGCTTCCGAGGAAAAAAACGAGTACCAGGACGACGATCGAGATGCCCTCGAAGAGGGTGTGCGAGACGGTGTGCACCGTGTTGTTGACGAGTTCCGTCCTGTCGTATGTCGCGACGAGCCGCACCCCCGAAGGGAGAGACGTCTCATTGATCTGGCTGATCTTGTCTTTGATCCTCGAGAGTATTTCGCTGGGATTCTCCCCACGACGCATAAGGATGAGCCCCTGCACGCTCTCGTCATTGTCCGTTCCGCGGATGTTGTCCGTATATCCGAGTATCCCGGTCGGCGGCAGGGCCCCTATCTCGACCGATGCGATGTTTTTGATGAAGACGGGGATGCCTTTTACCGAATTGACGACGATGTTCCCGATGTCCTCCGTAGAGGTTATCCGGCCCAGGCCTCGAACAGCCATTCCCTGACCCCCCACACTGAGGATGTTCCCCCCGGTGTTGACGTTGTTCGACTGGATCGCGACGGCGACCTGCTGCAATGTTATGCCGTATTTCTGGAGAGAATTGGGGTCGATGATGACGGCGAATTGCTTCACGAGCCCGCCGAAGTTGACGACGTCCGAAACGCCCGGAGTCTGGAGAAGGAGCGGCTCGACTATCCAGTCCTGTACTGTTCTGAGGTCCATCACGGAGTGGGACGCGTCGCCGACGAGGATGTATCGGTAAATCTCGCCCACCGGCGTCCACACCGGGGCGAGTTCCGCCTCCGCGCCTTCAGGGAGCTCAACTCTCCGCAAGTTTTCCAGGACGAGCTGCCGCGCATCATAGTCGCTTGTCCCCTCCTCGAAGGTCAGCCTGATCGTTGAAAGCCCGAATATGGTCTTGGATCTGCGCTCGAGGACGTGCGGAACGCTGTTGAGGACACGCTCCACGGGAACGGTGACCTGCTGCTCGACTTCTTCCGCGGCACGACCCGGGTATTTCGTGATAACCTCAACCTCGGTATCGCCCACGTCAGGGTAGGCTTCAATTTTCAGCTGGGTGTACGCCCAGATCCCTATCCCGATGAGGATGACGCCGAGCGAAAGGCTGACCAATCGCTGTTCGAGCGCGAAACTGACTAGCCGCCGGATCATTCCGATGTGGGATCGTCAGTCATGAATTCAGTACCCAAAGCTCAGCTGCTTGAGGAGGATGACCCCCGAGCTGGCGATGACGTCGCCGTTCCGGACTCCGCCCGTAACGATGTACCGCTCCCGCGTCTCGCTGCCGATCTGAACCTCGGTTCGGTGAAATGTTCTTCCGGAACAGGTGAAAATGTATGCCTTGCCCTGCAGGTTGATGACGGCCGCCCGCGGCACCGTGAGGACGTTCTCCGACGGTTGCCGGAATGCCACCGTCCCGAACATGCCCGGACGGAGTTTGCCCTCCCGGTTCGGAACCAGAAGGTTGGCTTTGAAGGTCCGGGTCGCCGGATCGATGACTTCACCCGTCGAAAGCAGGCGGCCTTCCCATGTTTCTCCGGGAAAGGAGTTGCACGAGATCTCTCCGCGCGTCTGCCGGGATATTTTCTGGAGCTGGTCCTCAGGGATGTCCGCAATGATCCACACGTACCCCGGAGGGGTTTTTTCAAGTTCCCTGGGATCGATCCCCGATGCCCTCAGCCGGCTTTCCTTCTCCCCGAGCTCAGCCCTCGCCTCCGCATAGTCATGCTCGGCGTCCTGCAGATCTTTTTCCGCCACCGCCTTGTGGTATCGCAGGTCTTTCACACGCTCGTATTGCCGGGATGAACGCGTGAGCGCCGAGGAGCTTTTTGTGAACTCGGCGTACAGCTGGGTGAGATCCTGCGTCTCGAAGAGGTAGATGTTTCCCTGAAACTCCGAGCGGGCAATGGCCACGACGACGTGCGCGGGGGCCGTTATCCCGAGCTCGAGTTCCTGCGACCGCACGGTGTCGGTCCCGATCTGGCCCAGCTGCGCTGAGCGCGGGGAGAAGTCGATGTCGAAGCCGCCCCGGGTGACCTGAACCGGGGCCTCAGCCGCCCTCGATTCCGCGGCAAGGGAATCGGTCCTGTTGCATGACTGGCTCATGAATGAGGCGGATAGGGCAAGCAATCCGCCGATGGCGCCGAACGCTTTCATGACCTCAATCCTCCCTGCCTATCGCTGCCCGGAGGGCATAGGCGCTCTTATGGAGGGACGCCAGAGCATCGTAATAGGATTTCATCGTGTCGTTGAATGTCCGCTGTGCATCCAGGAGATCGAGTATCGATGTGCCCCCCTTTCTGTATGAGTACTCGACGATATCGCGCACGCTCGCTGATTTTCCGATGACGTCTTTCCCGAGAGTGCTGACGATTGATTTTCGCGCCAGGAAGTCGTCGTATGCAGTCCGTACTTCGGCCTCGATCTGATGCTCGAGCGCGGACAGCTGGACCTTCGCCTGCTCGAATCTCGACTCCGCCTTCCGGATCTCCCCCTGATTGCGACTGAATAAAGGGAGCGGGACCGAGAGGGAAATTCCGGCAAACTCCTCCCCCTGTTGGGTTGAATAGTATCCCCCGGCGGAGATATCCACGGCCGACAAAGCGTCCTGCAGCTTTTTGTTGGCTTCCGCCGCCGCGACCTGCGACCGCATGGCGAGAAGGTCCGGCCTGTGCTCCAGTGCCGCCCGCGTCGCTTCGCCAAGCGATGGCGATGTTGTGTCAGGAAGCGACGTCAGATCGCCCGATATGTCGAAGTTTGTGGAGAGTTGCTTCGACCCCATCGATTCCTGAAGCACGATTTTCGCCCGCTCGAATTCCGCCCGGGCGGATTCGAACTGGACGTGCTCGTTGAGAGCGCTCACCTCTGTCCTCATGAGCTCGGACTCGGATATGTCCTTTGCCTGGAGGCGGATCTTGTTGAGGGCCACGATGCTGTCGAGCGACTCGATGTTTCTACTCGCAAGCTCCAGCGAGTATTTGGCGTCAAGCGCGCCGTAGAATGTGGTCCGGACCGCAAGGAGGAGCATACGGATGGCGTCGTCGAATGTTCTTGCCGATGCAGTCGACGCGCTTTCCGCAAGCTCCGTCCGCGCAGCTCTTTTCCCGCCCAGCTCGATCGGCACGCCGACCGAGGCGCTGTAGTTTTTCCCCGAAAAATCCCCCGGATGAGGGAAGACGTCGCCGGAGAGCGAGAGCGAAGGGTTCGGACGGAGCCGGGCAGTGATGATGTCGGCCTCCGACATGCTTATCTGATAGCGCCCGGCGAGGAGCGACAAATTGTTCTTGAGGGCCTCTTCCTCGACCTGAAGCAGCGTTTTTGGCTGACCGCTTGAAACGGCGGCAAGAGCCATCAGGATGATCGCCTTCGGAGTCATGAATGAATATACGCCCGCCGGATTAGAACGGGATGAGAAAGGAGGGAACGGGGATTAGAATTTGATTAGAAATGGTTGACCGGGAGTGTGATGCTGACCTCCGTGCCGGCCCCGACGGTCGATTCCGCACTTACCGCGCCTCCGTGAAGCTTTATGATCTTCTCCGTCAGGGCGAGCCCGATCCCGTGCCCGCTGAATTTCCGGGCGTTTTCACCGCGGTAGAATGGCTGAAATATCTTGGCGAGATCCTCCCTCGCGATGCCGATCCCGGTGTCGCTGATTGTGACGACAAGGCTTTTTGGAAAACATCGCATCCGGCATACGACGCGCCGATTGTCGGAGAATTTCAGCGCATTCTCAACGATGTTGGAAAACGCCGAGATCAACAGGTGGCGGTTGCCGTGCACGGTGAGGTTCTCCGGCTCGCCCGGCATGTCGTCGATGGTGACGGCGATCTGCGCCGACGGCACCTTGGCAAGGACTTTTTCCTTCACTTCCCAGAGGATTTCGTCGAGACGGATGTCCATGAGCTCGCTCTCCTCGGCGACGTCCGTCCTGGCAAGGCTCAGGAGCATGTTCGTGAGTTCCTTGAGCTGCTCCGCCTCCCTGAGGACGTTCGCAAGGGTGGAGGCGTAATCCTGCTTGTCCCGCTCTTTCGAGAGCAAGACTTCGACTTCGCCGATCATGGCCGTGAGGGGAGTGCGCAGTTCGTGTGAGGCGTTGCTGATGAAGGTTTTCCGGGATTCGAAGGCGAGCTCCAGCCTCCGGAGGGTGTCGTTGAACGCTACGGCAAGTTCGGCTATTTCGTCCTTTCCCTCGCCGCCGTCAACGCGCCGGTCAAGCTTCGAGGCAGTGATGGCCCTGACCTGCCTGACGATCGCCCGGATCGGATTTAGTGCGCGCCGGGAGAAGAATTTCCCGGCCAGATAGACGATGGTGAGATTTCCGAGGAAACAGAGGACGAGGATCAGCTTGAGGTTGTCAAGCCTCCCCAGACCTGCCTCGTCAATCGCCGAGGCGAGGATAACGAAGTTGCCCTGGTTGTCTTCATAGTAGATGCCCACGGCCTGCCTCTTTCCGTCGGCAACGCGGACGACGCGCTCCTTCCGGATCCGGTCGAGCACTCCCGGCGCGAAGGAGATCTGGGCGTTCCTCTGGATGAAGACGTTCGAATCGCGCTCGTCAAAGACCTGTATGATCTCCTGGGGGAGAGTCTGAAGGTACTTTTTCTGAAACTCCGCATACCGTTCTTTGGTCACTTCGTCCTGCTCGAGGAAGATGTTCGCCGCGCTGAATGCCCGCTCTTCAAGTCTGTCGTAAAAGTCGTTCTGGGAATGTATTTCGCTCAGGGAGTAGATTATGACTAGGACTACTCCGAGGATGAGGCTGACCATGGCGGCAAACTGGAGGGTGATCCTCGTCCCGATTCTCATTCCTTCTCCCTCAAAACATACCCGACCCCGATGATGGTGTGGATGAGTTTTTCGGGGAAATCCCGGTCGATTTTTTTCCGGAGGTAGTTGACATAGACGTCGACCACGTTCGTCCCTGTGTCAAAGCCTGTGTCCCACACGCGCTCTGCAAGGTCCCTCCGCGTGAGGACTTTTCCCGCATTCCGTACAAAAACCTCGAGGAGGGTGAATTCCCGGGCGGTGAGCTTTATCGGAGTCCCCGCTCGCCTGACGATCCTCGTCTCGGTGTTGATCTCGAGATCACCCACCCTGTACACGACGCCGTTCGCCTGGCCGGCCTGGCGACGGGTCATGGCCGCAACCCTGGCCAAAAGCTCTTTGAAGTTGAATGGCTTGACCACGTAGTCGTCCGCCCCGGCGTTGAGGCCCTTGACCCTGTCGTCCGGCTCGCCGAGCGCCGTGAGCATGAGGATCGGAACCGCCGGGTTCTCCTTTCTGATCTGCCTCAAGACTTCGATGCCGTTTCTCTCCGGAAGGATGATGTCAAGTATGATGACATCATGGAAATTCTCCAGGGCCAGTTTTGTCCCGTATACTCCGTCGTAAGCCGCCTCGACGTCGTATCCCTGCTCTTCTAATCCCTTTTTGATGAAGGCCGATACCCGCGGATCATCTTCGATGAGCAATACTTTCATGCCCGTATGGTGTGCTGATTCTGACAGGTGAACTGATAAAAAGTACGTCTTTGAGCGAAGATTTTCAAACAGCCCGCCTCGCACCGGAGGGAGGAATGTTTAGCGCCGAAGGGTTTGTTTTGGGATTCTCTGCCGATTTGCGTAACATGGTGCACCCTTTCTCCGTATTTATAGTGCAATCTCCATGGAGACTTTTATGTCCCGATTTCGCACGGTTGTGATCGCTCTCGCGTCGCTGGTTTCGCTGGCATCCCATGGCTCCGGGAAAGCGCCCGTCTTTGTCTCGGCCGCATGGCTTTCCGACCATCTCAACGATCCAAACCTGGTTATTCTGAACGTCTCACAGAATAAACGGGACTTCCGCCGGGGTCATATCCCGGGCGCGAGGTTTCTCTGGGTGACTTCGATGGCTGCCTCGAATCAGGAACTGAGTTTTGAGCTGCCGCCCCTCGAACAGCTCGATACCGTTGTCGCGGGTCTCGGCATCTCCAATGATTCACGGATAATCCTCTGCGGAGTGAACGGCAACGTGAGCGCCACGGGCCGCATCTATATTACGCTTGAATACCTCGGCCTCGGCGATCAGACGTCGATTCTCGACGGCGGCTTCGATATCTGGAAAGCGGAGAACCGCGCCGTGTCGAAGGAAGATCCCCGCTACGAACGGGGCCATTTCACCCGCCATCTTGTGAAAAACGCGATCGTCGACGCGGATTTTGTGAAGGATAACCTGAAAAAACCCGGCGTCACTATCGTCGATGCCCGCGCACCTCAGTTTTTCCGGGGGATCGGCGGCGGCTTTCCCCGCCCCGGTCATATCCCGGGCGCACGTAATCTTTACTTCACTACTCTCGTCGATACGACGAATAAGTTTCTTTCCCCCGATTCTCTGCAGTCGAAATTCGCCCGCGCCGGAGTCCACCCCGGAGACGAGATTATTACCTACTGCCACGTCGGCCAGACCGCTAGCACAGTCTATGTCGCCGCAAAGTCTCTCGGCTACTCGGTGCATCTCTACGACGGCTCCTTCGAAGACTGGAGCGGCCGCGATGATCTGCCGGTGGAACTGCCCGCAGATTCCCTGAAGTGACTCTCGCCTTGCTTTCCCCCGCGGACGAGTAGCCCTTTTTCATTCCAGAGGGGGACAATGTCGTGGGACCCGTACGTCAATTAAACGCCGGGAGAGCAGGGAGGATTCCCGCTTTTCACAGAAACTCCATTTCGTGGGAAATACTGCGATCCCTGTCCGGGCGGTCATTGTGTTGACACACCGCATTTCTTTTCGTACATTATTAAGGCATTTCTCCATTCCCCACTCCCGTCCACGGTTGATCGATTCCCCGTTCTACAGGGGGAGCCTGATATGACGAACCAAGCGATGAATCGATTCTCCTTACTTTCTATTCTGGCTGTCACGCTGTTGCTTATCTGCAGCAGTCCGGCCCATCAGCAATCACCCGTTTCCGCTGCTGGCATGCACAATGTTCGACTGCTTCAGCAGGGGGAACAGGCTCTCCTCGTGATGAAGGGGGACAGCGTTTTCTCAATCATGTCGGTTGATCCCGACGCTGAGCATGATGTGATACTGCAGTTCAGGAATCCTCCTCTGAGCGTCTTGTTCCCCGCAGGTGAGCCCCGATCGATCGGGAAGATTGCGTCTTCCCGCGACGCACTTCATGCGGAACATGCCCGGTTCAGGTCCGACGCCGCGTCGATAGCGTCTCTTTCGCCGGGAGCTCTGAAGTTTACACAAGAGTATGAGTCCGCATTGAACGGATTCGCCCTTCGCGCGAGCCGGCGCGTACTCGAAGAGCTCCGCAGACTCCCCTACGTGTCAAGGATAGACGACGACAGGACGGTCCAGGCGATCGATGATTCGAGCAACGCGGTTATCGGTGCCCCCGCTTTCTGGGGGGCCTATAGCAGCCACGGGGAGAATATCGATATCGCTATTATCGACACAGGGATCGATTATTTTCATGAAGCGCTCGGCGGCGCCCCCTTTCCGAATTCAAAGGTGGTGGGAGGATACGACATCGTGAATAACGACGCGGATCCGATGGATGATCACGGCCACGGGACTCATGTCGCCGGAATCGCCGCCGGAGACGGCCCCCCGCCTACGAATTTGCGGGGGGTTGCCTATAAGGCGAGTCTTTGGGCATTCAAGGTGCTGAATGCCCGCGGGTCCGGAACGTTTTCCGGAGTTATCGCCGGGATCGAACGGGCGCTCGACCCCGACGGGAACCCGCTTACCCCCACTCCGATCAAGGTGATAAGTATGAGCCTCGGCGGCTCCGGCGATCCCGATGATCCCGTTTCAACCGCAATCGATCACGCCACCGCCGCAGGGATCGTCTGCGCCGTGGCGGCCGGGAACAGCGGCCCCCGGTACCAGTCTATCGCCTCTCCCGGGTGCGCACGCAGGGCGCTCACCGTCGGCGCAACGTATTCGCCTACCGATGTCGCGTACTTCAGCTCTCGCGGCCCCACGAATCTGATCTTTGCCCTGAAACCCGATGTCGTCGCGCCCGGCGTCGCCATCAGTTCCGCCAAGCGGGGGGGCGGATATGTTTCCTACAGCGGTACGTCTATGGCCACCCCCCATGTGGCCGGTGCCGCAGCGCTTCTGAGACAGATTTTCCCCTCCCTTGCGCCCGATGAGGTCAAGGCCGCAATTCTTGAATCAGCCGCCGATCTTTCGCTTGATTCCTGGACCCAGGGGAGCGGTAGACTGGATGTGCTCCGCGCAGCCCGGGATAGTCTCATTATCACCCCCCCCAGTCTCAGCTTCGGCCTCGACGATGTGTCTCAACCGGTCTGGTATGATTATGAGACTCTGACGATTCATAATTTTCACCAGACGACCGAAACGGTTCTCCTTTCTCACACTCCCGACGTTCCGGCCGGGATGACTCTTTCGTTCAGCTCCGACGCCGTCACGGTTTCTCCCGGCGATTCCGCCAAGGTGGAAGTGACTTTGCGCGTCGATAATTCCGTTCTTCCCTTCCCGTCATCGTCTCCCCCCTCCTATGGGACGAAGATTCTTGCCGTGTCGTCAACTCAATCGGTCTCGATTCCCGCTGTGCTCATCAAGAGCCCCGTCCTGAAGCTGAGGTTCGATGATCCCCCCCTCTTTGTTTTCATCCATAACCGTAATGACAGCTCCTTCTTCAGCATCCAGGCGCCGGGTAATGATAGCATGGCATTTCTCGTCCCCGCAGATACGTTTGATGTGGAATCGTTCTATTACTTTGATTCAATGCTCGTGGTGAAGGAGGGTATAGAAGTGAACGGCATCCGCTCGGTGTCCGTGCACAAGTCCGAAGCCGGTCACGAGGTGTCATTCAGAACTTTTGACCCTCAGGGTAATGCCGTGAACCCCTCAGGGATTTCGAGCGAATCGATCAGCCGCAATGGCTCGCGCTTCCGCCTCTGGCTTCTCTCGGGTTCGCCCTCGCTCCGTACACATCAGTTTTTTTCCACCCTCAGCCCCGATTACCGGATCGAGAAGGGTTTTCTCCTCGCAAACGGGAATACTTTTTACCAGTCCTTATTCCTTCTGAAGGAGGGGATCACAGGGCCCGCTGTTCTGATGAATGATCCGACGCTTTTCAAACGGGTGAACTATCGCTTTTTTCCCGACCCGCCCGCCCGGGCTCTCAGTATTACCCCCCTGCTCTATTCCTCGGCGTTCGGTTTCGGCTCCACTCTCGCCTCGCTTTCTTCGCCGATGACGATGACGGGTCTTTATTCCCCCGCCCCCGAGGACGCAGATTTCAGAACCGTGAGGTACTGGGTTGCAACCGACACCGGGTCCTTTCCGGGAAATCTTCGCTACATGACCAGCTCCGTCTCGGTCTTAGAGCCGGATACAATGAAGTTTTCCTGGTATCCGTTTCCCGCAGCGGGGAACGTTCCGAAGTTTTCGTCCGTTGCAAAATCGTTCACCGAGCCGGTCGGAGCGATGATCCCCATCTGGACCGGGGGTGTCTCCTTTACCGGATATTCTGTGCAAATTCAACCGTGGATGGAGAGCTATTTTGTGAGCCCGCTCGGTGATGTTACCTCCGCAAGACTGCCTCTGACGCTCTCCGCCGGCAACTCCACATTCGCCGATACGCTCCGGAACGGGCCGTTATGGTCGGATTCAAAAAGCTATAATGTGTCCCAATCCCCCTGTAAACTCACGGTATCGTTTGAGAATTATCAGGTCGGTTCTCTCCGCGCCAAAGTATCGGTAATCGTCTCCGGATCGAATGGCAGTTCGCCGCGGATTGTGAATCTGCAACTTCTCCGCGACGGGAATCTCCCCGACTCTCTCCCTCCCAATGAGATTCTCGTTACCCCCGGCAGAGATTCGGTTCCGACGACGGTCTCGGTTTTTTACCGTTCTTTGCAGGATACGGGATGGACGAATCTCCCGGCAGCCTGGGCAGATACTGTGCTTCACGCGCGGCTTCCCGACGGGCTCCCCCCCGGATTTTATTCGCTGAGGATTCTTATGGCGAAGCCGACCGCGTCGCTAGACTACAGGGCGGAACCGGCGTTTACGAGCGGCACTGCCTTCGTCTCGGAGAGGACGCTGAACTTCGATTCAGTCGGCGTGGGTTGCCACGGGAGTCTTACGGTCGATGTCCGGAACCTCAGCGTCTCGCGTGATCTTGTCGTGCAATCCGTCCGCTCCGATCATCCCGAGTTTGCGATTTCACCCTCCCGCGGGATCTCTATCCCTCCCTATGGTGATCTTGCTTACACTGCTACCTTTACACCCCTCTCAGCGGGGGAGAAGAACGGCCATGTGGTCTTTGCCCTGGATAATGCAGATACATTAAAGGTCTCCGGAACCGGCGTCGGGCCGGGTTCGGCTGTTTTGGTTACTGCCCGACTCGCCCCAAACTGGCAGTTGATCTCCCTCCCCGTCGATCCGGCCTGCCCCTATGTTCTCCGGAATGTTTTCTCCTTCAGGAATCGCTACGCGAAGGAGGATACTCTGGTAATCGGTAGGGGTTATTGGAAGAAACTTTCCGATTCAACGCTGAGTTTTTCAGGATTTCCCCTTAACAATCTCTCGCTCGATGTCGCCGAGCTCTGGAATCTTGTGGGGTCTGTTTCCTATCCCGTTGCCCGGAGCTCGATCGTCACATCTCCTCCCGGGATCGTGATCTCACCCTTCTATGAGTTTGATGGCGCCTATCATCCCGCAGATTCTATCCGCCCCGGCCACGCTTACTGGGTGAAGACGAATCATCCCGGAAAGATCCTCATGGACGCCGAATCTCACATGGACCGCGCCGGGGATCGGGATTTTACAAAAAATCTTGGCGAACTGGTTGTCCGTGACGCCAAGGGGCGTTCGGCAACACTTTATTTCGGCGCTCCGGCGACAGATGCCGGCTTTTTTGAACTGCCGCCGCGTCCTCCCGACGGGGCGTTCGATGCCCGCTTTCCGAATGATCAGTCCCTGGCCGTTCCCGGGCACGGATCCGAGGAGTTTTTCGTGAGAATATCGTCGGCGCAATACCCACTCTCCATCGCCTGGACCGTTCATCAGAAACTTTCTGCTTCTTTGCTCGTAGGGTCGAAAAATATCCCGCTTGACTCGAGCGGAGCCATTGAGGGTGTGACCTCACAGTCGAACGTCGCACTGAGGTTTTCCGGAGCAGCGCTGCCACATCTCTATGCCCTGCATCAGAATTTTCCCAACCCGTTTAATCCCAAAACGTCGATCCGTCTGGAAATTCCACGCCCGAGCAGGGTGTCACTGAAGGTCTTTGACGTTCTCGGCCAGGAGGTGGCTACTCTTATCGACGGGGTCGAGGATGCGGGCTATCGGGCCGTCGACTGGTACCCTGCCGATGCCGCAAGCGGGGTGTATTTCCTCAGAATGGATGCCGCGGCCCTGGATCTTCCCGCACAACGCTTCACCGAGGTGAGGAAGATGCTTCTCGTTCGATGAGTCTGTAAAAACTATTACCACTATTACAATTTCTTATGTGACAGTTTATGACCGAGAAAGAAATGCTTGTCGCTGCCTGGGAACGTGAACACGCGACGACGATGAAGGTTTTGAAGTCGCTTCCCGCCGGTTATGATCATTTTAAACCGACCGCAGAAAAAACCAAAGCTGCGAATGAGCTGGCCGGAGTGTTTATCGCGGAACTGAATGTCGCCGAGGGGGTGGTGAAGGGGGAAATCGATTTATCGAGGACGAGGGATTTCAAAGCGCCCCCCAATTTCCCCGACGTTCTCTGGGCCCTCGAGAAGACGTACCAGTACGTGCTGCCTATGGTGAAAGACATGCCCGAGTCGGACTGGAATTCTACGATGGCCTTCGCTACCGGCCCAAAGCAGATGGGCCAGGTCCGGCGCGGCGATGTGCTGTGGCTCATGCTGATGGATATGGTTCACCACAGGGGACAGTTTTCACTGTATCTGCGTCTGATCGGGGCGAAGGTGCCGTCTATCTACGGCCCTTCCGCCGATGAGCCCTGGACGTGATGACTATCTGAGGTCGATCTTTTCCGCGATCGGATGCGCTGCGGTGAACGTTACCCCGAGCAACGAGGCGATCGTCTGGGCGTATTGTTTCTCGAAAATCTGTATTTCCGTTCTCATTTCTCCTTCCGGCGTGATGCCCGGGCACATGAGCACAAGCCACGTTTCATGTGAGTCCCCGATTTTGCGGCCATGGCTGGTCCAGGCTTGCCCCCCTCTCCCATGATCAACAGTGACGAGGAGTGCCGTCCTGTCGCGGTACTGTGCATCATTTTGAAGTTTTTGCCAGATCTCACCCATCCATGCATCGACCTGATGGGCCGCCGAGAGGTAGTTCCTGTACATCCCGGAGTGCGCCCACTCATCCGTTTCGCCGTAAGCGATGTAGAGAATTCTGGGCTTTCGGGTTTCAATGTAATCCACCGCCTCGTAATGGGTGAACATGTCGAGACATTCCTCAGAACCCCATGGCTTGTAGGAGTTTTCTAACATTTCGTTGAGCAGGGTTTCTTTCGGGGTGGGCGACGATCCCCCGCATGGTTCAAATGCCGAAACGACCGGGATCCCGCTTCTTTTCTCATTGAGGATCCTTTCGAAGGCGTCCCATGAACAGAATGCGCCTACCCTCCCTCTGTATTTTCCAAGAGTGTTGAGGAATTCAAGGATGTTCGTGTGGGGGTTGTCCGGGAATTCGTTTGTGTTGATCGCGGTGTCGACGAATCCACAGAAAATCTCGCTGTACCCGGGGTAGGAAAACCAGTAGGGATTCGCGTCATCGACCTTGTTGCCATAAAATCTGTTGCCGTACAGACGTCCCCCGGCACGTACCGTGCCCCAGAGGAAGGGGAAGAGTTTTTTCCGCCTTTCTTCCGGGTCTTTATCGCCATAGAGCTGGAATATCCCCGCGCTGTCCCCCTGATTGAATCGGGGATCTTGTGCAATGGAGGTGTCCATCCCACTGAAGATTTCCTGCCAGCGGAGACCGTCTATGGTGATGATGACGGCGTTTTCTGCCCGCGGCTGGGCCGAACAGATTGCTGAGACGGCCAGGATTGTGAATAGGACGGTGCGTTTCATCAGCGACGATATTAGATAAATTATTGCGATTAAGCAAGCTTTTCTCGCTTTGCCCGAAAATATTCAATCGGTGCCCCGGTCCCCGCGCGGATGATTTATCCGGATTTTTCAGAATTAAATTTTACTTATCTATTGTAAGTGTCCCTTCTTTTCTGCTACATTATATGTAGCATCCCCTCTTGCAGAAAGGCTCTTATGAAAATCCACCGTCTTCTGTTTGCTTTTCTGATTCTCGCAACAGCGTCATTCGGCCTCGCCCAGCCGCCGCCGCCTCACAATCTCGAGGGGAGATTTCACGACGGAAAAGTATCCCTCCTCTGGCACCGCCCTAATTCGGATGTGACCCCCTCTTTGTACAAAATCTACCGGGGCCAGGATGAGGGTTACCATCCCGGTGTCCTGGCATCGACTCCCGATACAGCCTATGACGATACGTCCGTGGAATCGGGCAAAACGTATTACTATGCGGTGACCGCTGTCTACCACGATACGGTTCAGAGTTATCCCTCGAATTTTATCCGGGTCTCGACATTTGATCACTCGGGGGGCGCACGCGTGGCCGGTTTTGTGCACGATACCACCGGTGCAGGGATCCCGTATGTCGCCATTGTGTTGTTCGATTCGTCCCGGGGATGGTTTTCACGCTTCGGTTTTACCGATGGGAGCGGACACTATCTAATTTCATCTGTGCACCCGGCGACTTATTTTGTGCGCGCGGATCCCCATAATCCCGCCTTTGCCCCTCAGTGGTACGACGGGGCCTCCGAATTCCATGACGCCACGCCCGTCCCCGTCCATGACAGCGATTCGGTGACGGTGAATTTTACGCTCCATGCCCGGGATACCGTGAGGCATTTCTTTACGCTCGCCGGGACGGTGTCAGATACGGCCGCTAATCCGATCGGAGGCGCACGCGTCTTTGCATTTCTCCTGCGCTTCGACGGATACGGCGGCTACGACGATAACCACCACGACTGCGATGCTCTCAGGTCCGCTCAGACCGATTCGGCCGGTCATTATCATATGCTCCTTCCCGGTGGGACGTATGTCGTCGGGGCGTGGGCCGAGCATTTTCTCCCGCAATTCTGGAACCACCGCGATACTCCGCTCGAAGCGGATCATCTTGACCTGAAGAGCGATTCCTCAGGTATCGATTTTAATCTGAAAGCGCGTTCTCTCGCCACCGGCTCAATCAGCGGAGTGATCCGGAGCGCCAAGGATAGCACGGGGCTCATCAGCCACGTGGTCGCTTTCCACCGCGATCACGACCATCACTTCGACGGGCACGCCGCTTTCACTCGGAGCGATAGTAACGGCGTCTATACTCTCGATCACCTCCCCGACGGGTCTTACCTTGTCCTGGCCTACGCCGGCCATGATTATATTCCGACGTTTTATTCCGTGACCGGCGGAACAGCCTTCCGCGACAGCGCGTCAACCGTCGCTGTGACCGGCTCGGCGATCACGGGGATCGATATCTATGTGCTCTCCGAATCGGAAGAGGGTTTGAATAGCATCAGCGGCATCATAAGCCAGTCTTCCCCCGGCTCGGGCTCTACCCCCGTCGACGGGGCCATCATTACCGTGACCGATGCCTCGAACTCCCCCGTCACCTCTGCGCTGAGCGGGAGCGACGGGAGTTTTACCGCTACAGGCCTTGCCACGGGCACCTATACCCTGCTCGTCCAGAAACCGGGGCTGTCGGATGCGAGTATCCCGGTTCCGGTGGATTATTCAAACAGTTCCCCGACGACGACGATCGTGAATGCCCAGTTGACAGACGCCTCGCCGGGTTCCCAGTATACGACGCTGAGCGTCCAACCACGCTGGAATCTTGTTTCTCTCCCCTCCACCGTGGCGGATGCCCACCGGTCCGCGGTCTATCCCACGTCCAGCGCCGGCGCATTTAAGTATACCCGGCCCGGCTATTTGCTGACATCAGTTCTCGATTACGGGGTCGGATATTGGATAAAATTCCCGTCCCTGCAGACCCTCAATATTCCCGGCACCCCGAGGACCTCCCAGTCCCTGACGCTCCCCGCAGGGTGGAATCTTATCGGAGCGGTCTCCTCTTCGGTCCCGGTTTCTTCTATCGCAACGAATCCCCCGGGTATCCTGGCAACAGGGTTCTTCGGATACAGCGGAAGCTATTCTCTCGCCACATCGCTGGAACCGGGGAAGGGTTACTGGGTGAAACTGTCCTCGGGCGGATCGCTGACGATGACGGGGACGAGCTCCGCACCCAGGTCAGAGAATCCCCTCTCTCACATGAATACGATCACTGTGCGCGATGCGTCGGGCGCCGAGCAGACTCTTTACTTCGGAACCCGCCAGAACGGGCTCGACCCTGCGTTCTTTGAAATGCCCCCGCAGGGACCCGATGATGCCCTCGACGTGCGCTTCGCTTCTCAGCGCTTGGTGGAATTTGTCGGCTCAGGAAGTTCCACGATTCTCATCAATTCGGCTCTCGCCCCCCTGACACTGTCCTGGTCCGTCGTTCAGCCGGGCGGCTACAATCTTTCAGACGCTTCGGGAAAACTGATCGCCGCCGTTAAGGGTCAGGGATCAGTCCGCGTGAATTCGAAAGGTTCTCTGAGCCTGGCGGCTCAACCCGCGGCATTGCCGAAACAGTTTACGCTCTACCAGAATTATCCGAATCCGTTCAATCCGTCGACGCAGATTGCCTTCGATCTGCCGGCGGTCTCTACCGTCACTCTGAAGGTGTATAATCTCCTCGGCCAGGAGGTGGCAACGGTTTTAGACAACGCTTCCTTCGGCGCCGGGGCCCATTCGGTCCGCTTCGATGCGCCCAATCTTAGCACCGGGGTCTATTTCTACAGCCTCCGTGCCGGAAGCTTCGGCGCAATCAAGAAGATGCTGATCATAAAATAGTCCTTCCATGGCACCTCCCCTGCTGTGGTGCTCAACACGAGGAGAGCTTCAAACTCCTCATGTGAGAGACACGCACAGGGGGGGATTGCCATCATTTCCGTCCGCTCACTCTCCCCTCTTCTAGCTCCATTCCTCAAGAATCTGCGCGCTGTCCCGTTTCTGTGCGCTGCGTAACCTGCCACTTCCGCAGAAGGGCCATATTTTGCTACATTGTACGGGTTTTAACCGTTTGAACTCTGCGTCGTATCATCTGTAGATCACAAGCAGGGAATGAATCCGCCAGTACCAGAGACCGTTCAGTCGACTACTCTCGTATCCAAAAGCCTGAAGGGTGATCTTGATGCCTTTCGCTCCCTGATGGAATTTCATGAGGATTATGCGTTTGCGCTGGCGTACCGGTTGCTCCACGATGAAGAGGATTCGAAGGATGTCGTCCAGGAGGCTTTTATCCGGGTCTGGAACAATCTCCCCCGGTATCGCAAGGAAGTGAAGTTTACAACGTGGCTTTATAAGATTGTGACGAATCTCTGCTACGATAGGATGAAAATGGATGCGCGGCGCAGAAGGGTTCTTGGGTTCTTCAACCGGAGCGACGTTCCCGACGGCACGGATGTCCATAAGCGCCTTGAAGATACAGATCTCCTGGAATATGTCCGCTCCGCCATCAGGCTGCTCCCGCCAAAGGAACGCCTCGTATTACAACTTCGCGATCTTCAGGATTTTTCGATCGACGAGATCGCCGATCTGACGGATATGTCGGTCGCCTCCGTCAAAACGAATCTCTGCTATGCCAGGAAACGGATCCGAAGCATCATGTCGAGGGTTGAATGAAGGACTGCCGGCGCATCGAGCATCTTATCTATCTATTCCGGGACGGGGAAGTCTCTACCGAACAGAAGCTGGAGGTTCTGGAACATGCTGTCTCCTGTTCAAAGTGCAGGAGGATTCTTGGCGACCTCGAGCTGCTCGAAAAGGCCATCCTGCCGCTGAAAGAGGTTGTTCCTGATTTTTCAGGGAAATCCGAGCTTGTCACATCCACCCTCCGGCGGATCTCGGGCGAAGGGAGGATTCGCCTCGATGATGTTCTTGTCTGGCTCAGGCCCGCTCTCACATTGTTTCTGCTGGCCGCTTCCGTTCTTTTCCTCGCCCTGCAGGCGCAGGATTCGATGAGGATCGCCGCTCTCGAAAGCCGCCTGAGCGCGCAGGGTGAGGCCGGCTCCCGCTTTCCGGCCGATCGGGATGCCTTCGGGCTGCTGAGCCTGGCCGCTTCCAGCAATCGCCCGCAGTCCTCTCTTGCACGGTATGCATCCGCAGATCCGTTCGCATTGTCGGGCCTCCTTTCTCTTTTTCAGAATCAGGGGGGGATCCTCGACGACCTTTCCCGACGCTATCCCGGTCTTTCAACCGTCACTCTTGAGGATGGGATCGATGAGAGGGAGCGGAAAATTCTTGCAACCGAGGGGCAGGCATTTTTGAGGGATTTCGAACAAATCCTGAGGGAAGGAGAGAAGTGATTATGCATTCATCATGGCTCCGGGCTTTTATTCCGTTCGCCCTGGTCATCTCCGGCTGCCTGGAGGTCGATGTCCACACGACGGTATCGGCAGACGGCTCCAGCGAACGGGTGATTTCTATCAAAAACTCAACCCGAAGCGTTCCCGTCGGCGCATTTCCCGCGCCCACCGATTCCTCCTGGTCCACAGGGTGGAAGCCGACCAATGACAAAGAGATGAAATATGAATTCTCGGCGCGTAAGCGCTTTGCGACTCCGGAAGCCCTCCATGCCGAGTATTCCGCCCGCCCCGATACAGGCGTGGTCGGCCTCAGGGTGTCTCTTACGAAGAAGTTCGCATGGTTCTATACCTATTTCGAGTATGATGAGTCGTATACCCTGAAAAATACTTTTTCAACGGTCCCGGTTTCACAATATCTCTCGCCGGATGAGGTTGAAAGGTATATGCACGGCGACCACACGGATAGCCTGAGACCGAAGGTGTCGAGGTGGGACCTGCGAAACGTTTTTGAGGAGTTGTACCATCCCCTCCTAAGAGATGCTGAAATACTGCACGATTCTCATCTCCGCTCGCTCCTCGCCGAGAAAAAAGAGGAAATGTTCTCGCGGCTCCGCGAAGCCGACTCCGTCAGCAATAAGTCAGAAAAACGTGCAGATTCCCTGGGTGTCGAAAGTTCCGATGATGTTGTGAGGGTTTTCACAGAAGCCCTTCCCCCAGAGGCGATGGTTCAGCTCCGCCCCTCCGTCGAACGATCATGGGCTTCGGTCATGGACGCGCTGAAGCATGAAAGGAAACACCCCGATGGGTGGATATACACCGTGCAAATGCCAGGCCTCGTGACGGAAAGTAACAGCAACTATGTCGAAGGGAATTTGCTGACATGGAAGTTCAGCGCAGATCAGGTTCACCTGGGCAGCTATCAGATGCACGCGACGTCGCGTGTGACCAATGTCTGGGCCTGCACGGCGACGGGCCTCGTGGCGGTCGCCCTGGCGCTGATTACGCTGAGGCCCGCCTCCCGCCGGCGACGAATGCCTGCCTGAATCCTCCCGACCGTGGGCGGGCCCGTGAGGACCGCGTCCCGGCAACCCCCATTCCACGGCTCTT
Source organism: uncultured Chlorobiaceae bacterium (assembly GCA_964410105.1). Classification (GTDB taxonomy): domain Bacteria; phylum Bacteroidota; class Ignavibacteria; order UBA10030; family SZUA-254; genus CAYPFY01. The sequence goes on along the minus strand of CAYPFY010000008.1, from coordinate 117,114 downwards.
CCATAGGGCCGAGGACGCGCTGCGCCAAAAAATCATGCAAATCATAACGTATCGTGTGCTTGGGATTAGCCACTGAAATCCGTATTTTTCTCAACGCAGGGACAGAATGGGAAACATTTCGATAATGGCCGCAGGGAGAAATCGTCGCTCGCTGACGAAACTGTCTGATCTACTCGCAGGCGGCAACTTGCGCTCCATAGGGAGAGCGAATGATGTCGCCGGGAGAATTCATTCACAATCGGATTTCGACGAGCTTTGTGATGGCCTCTGCCATCACGAGAGACTGGTCGTGATGCGCTCAGCCGATGCGGTCGAAAAGGTCACAAGGCTTCACCCCGAATTTTTGTTGAAACACAAGGCTTTTTTGCTAAATCTGCTCCCGGCGGCGAAGAATAGGGAGCTCAAGTGGCATCTGGCCCTCATCCTGCCGCGTGTGCCGCTGACAAGGGCAGAGTCGGCTCAGGTATGGGATGCGCTCAGCACGTGGGCGCTCGACCGGTCCGAAAGCCGGATTGTCCGGGTGAATTCCGTGCAGGGGCTTTTCGACCTTGCGGAGCATTTCCCCAGATTTTTCTCCTGGCTCGAACCTCTGACGTCCGCTCTTGCCGGGGAAGGGATTCCCTCGATCAATGCCCGGATACGGAAATTGACGAAATCGTCCCGCAATTCCTGAATCGATTATGGATCCCCTTCTGTGGAGACCCGACGAAGGCATGCTTTCCGGCGTGCTCCTGTCGGAGTTGCGAAGAAATGGTGTTGCCGGTGGAGATGCAGCGATCATCAAGCGAACGCCCCTTGTGTACGCGACAACCGCCCCTATGGAGGTTGTCACATGCCGGCTCGACGGGGGGCGTGAACTGGAGATTGCCTGCAAGTACGGGGAGGCCGGGCGCTATTCGGGCCACGGGCACTGGGGAGGGGTGGCGTATGAAGCGGCCGTCTACCAGAATTTTCTGAAGAAATCTTCGGCGCCCGCCTTCTACGGCGAGTACGCGGACGACGCAAACGGTAAGCACTGGCTTTTTCTCGAGTTTTTTCCGGACAGCCTCCCCGTGGGACGAACTCCGGAATTGATGGGCCCCGCTGCATCCTGGATTGCAAGTTTTCACGCCGAATACGAACATTTGCCCGGTTCTTTCCTTAAAGTGTACGATAGAACATACTATTCGGGATGGGTCTCACGCACGATGGAGTTCGCAGGGGTTCAGTCTGATTGCCCGTGGCTCCCGGCCCTGGCGGACAATTTTCAGAGGGCGATCCCCTCCCTCGAAGCCGCTTCTCCAACAATCATCCATGGCGAGTATTATTCACATAATATTCTTTCGCACAATGGCAGCGTGCACCCGATTGATTGGGAGTCGGCGGCCCTCGCAGCCGGCGAGATCGACCTCGCATGCCTCATCGAGAAGTGGTCACCCGAGATGTCACAGATCTGCGTCGATGAATACCAGAGAGCCCGGTGGCCCGCCGGAGGGCCGGCTGATTTTGACCAGAGACTCAAAATTGCCAGGCTGTTCGTCCAGTTCCGCTGGCTGGGCGAAGCCCCTGAGCTTACTCTTTCCCCCGATTTACGATGGAGGTTCGAGGAGCTGCGGTCGGTCGGAAAGGATTTGAATTTTCTGTGAAACCACTCCGCCTGGTTGTGCTCGGTACGCTTGCGTCAAATCCCTACGCCGGCATGGCATGGATGCATATGCAGATCGCCGGCGGCCTGAAACGGCTCGGACATGATGTCTACTATTTTGAAACGACGTCAACCTGGCCCTACGATCCGGTCCGGCAGGAGAAGGTGCGCGAGTCGGATTTTTCGGTTAAATATCTTGCCCGTATAGCGCGGGAGTTCGGCTTCGAGGATCGCTGGGCCTACCGCCGGAGTTATTCAGATAAGGAATGGTTCGGACTCAGCCGCTCCGCCGCCGAGAATCTTCTCGCCGAGGCGGATGCCGTCCTTAATGTGTCCGGCGCAACACGCCTTAGAGAGGAGGGTCTGAAGTTCCGGCGGAATGTGTATTATGGGACAGACCCCGTCTACTACGAACTTTCAACCGCGAACGGAGAGGATCAGTGGTTGATCGATGAGCACGATGATTTTGTTACCTACGGTGAGAATATCGGCAGTCCCATATGCCCGATTCCTCCCCTCCCGCGGCTGAAGGCCAGGACCCGACAGCCGGTCTTGCTCGATCTCTGGAAAAACGAAATGCTTCCACGCGATTGCTTTACGACCGTCGGTAACTGGAAGCAAAACGGTTTCGACGTTGTCTATAAGGGGGAACCGTACTTTTGGAGCAAGCATCACGAATTTCTGAAATTCATCGACGTTCCATCGCATGTGAAAACGCCGATTGAGCTTGCGCTGAGCCTGCCTAGCGTCCCAGACTCCGATATGACGTCGCTGAAGTCGTCCGGCTGGCGTATCGCCGACGCGCTGTCGTTGACGACCGATCCCTGGACTTATCGTGATTATGTCCTATCCTCCAAAGGGGAATTCACCGTCGCCAAGGACCAGAATGTGCGGCTCCGGAGCGGCTGGTTCAGCGAGCGAAGCGCCTGCTACCTCGCAGCAGGACGCCCTGTGATCACTCAGGATACGGGGTTCGGCCAGGTTCTCCCGACCGGCGAAGGCCTGTTCGCTTTTACGAAGCTGGACGATATTGTGGCCGCTTTCGATGCCGTCCGTTCCAATTATCAGAGGCATCGTAAGGCGGCGCTTTCGATCGCAGAGGAGCATTTCAGGGCGGAAAAGGTGCTGGCGAAATTGTTGTCCGATCTGGGTTTGTCGTGAAGTATCTCATCGTCAATGCGGACGACTTCGGTCTGAGCCCCGGCACCAACCGAGGCATCATCGAGGCCCATGAGAAGGGTATCGTGACGAGTACGAGCCTGATGGTCCGCTGGCCGGCGGCCATAGAGGCCGCCGCATACGCCCGGGGCCACTCACGGCTCGGCGTGGGTCTCCACATCGATCTCGGGGAGTGGATTTTCAGGAATTCCTGGGAAGTTTTGTACGAAGTGGCCCCCGTCGACGATCCATCCGCAGTCCGCGATGAGCTCGACCGGCAGCTCCGAGCTTTCAGAAGCTTGATGGGCCGGGATCCGTCTCACCTCGATTCTCATCAGCACGTGCACCGCAAAGAGCCCGTCCGGTCATTGGTGGCGAAGGCCGCGCGCGAACTGTCAATCCCCGTGAGACATTTTTCGCCGCGGATAAAGTATTGCGGGGATTTCTATGGGCAGACGACCGAGGGATCTCCGCTCCCCGAAGCGATCACCGCCGAAAAACTTTCTGCGATCCTTAGAGAAATTCCGGAAGGGACGACCGAGCTCTGCTGCCACCCGGGAGATGGCTCCGGCCTGAATACGATGTATGCCTCCGAGCGTGCCCTGGAGCTGAAGTCGCTCTGCGATCCCTCCATTCGCCAGGAGATTCAATCGCTCGGAATCACTCTTGTCTCCTTCGCAGGCCTAAAAAATATTGGAGAACCTGCACGTTCCTAGCAGGGTAGAGGAATTCCCGACGATTCCCCCTATTTTTGGTATTTTCCTAATTGGAAGCGGGAGAAATTTCTTGTTTGGCGACGTGAACCGGTTTATAAAATAAACGATGGGCGAAGATGATCACCACGAAACTCAGGTAGGCGGCGAATATCTTGAGCGACGCTTTAACGATGTATGTGGTGTGTAAACTATTCATGTTCATGTTCAGTACCGTATAGTTTATTGCGGTCTGAAATTCCCCATTTGGATAGTCATCATTCAGTATCAGGGGCGCAGTATACTTGTGCATCAAAAATAAGAATACGGCTGTTCCAATTACTAACAGTAAGAAATGAATATGCCTTTTCATGTTTTCCCCAATTGTTGGTGTTGGATTCTGCGCAATTTTATTTATGCCGCTATCCTCTCTGATTCGTCAGTAAGCATTTCTTCCCAACCCCCAGTATGATTCGTTAAGCTCTTCTCGATTGCAGGCGTAACCCGCAAGCTTATGTGTACCCTGCCAAGGTCATGATAAGGGATGTGGATAGCAAGCATCGCTTGCGTCTTCTCACACTTCGTGGGATAGCCATTTGTGATGCGTGCCAAGCGTCCTAAATCCTTTCTTAGAGTGTTGCGCTTCCTTGTAGAACTCATGATCCCAATATCCCTCACAACTTTCAATTGTTCGCAGGCCAAAGCTTCGATCGAATATTGACGCCATTTCTACCATTCCCTCGTCAACAAAAGCATTTACTTTTGTGCAAGTCTGTTTATGCTTGTTTTTCATAGTAGGGCAACCCCTCCAATTTGGGCAATACCCTGTTTTTCTACTATTTGACAGTCGGAAAAATTCTGCATACCTTTAAGAACCTTCGGGGGCCCACCTATAACAATCCCAGCTATCCGGGAGTAGTCCCGTGCAGCTCGCTGCCGGCCAAACGGTCTCTCATTACAAGCTTCTCGACAAGGTGGGAGAAGGCGGAATGGGCGTTGTGTATGAAGCCGAAGATGTCCGCCTCCACCGCCATGTCGCACTGAAATTCCTCCCCCCTGAAATGGTGGGAGATGAGGAGGCACGCTGGCGCTTTGTCAATGAGGCGCGAGCCGCTTCAGCTCTCGACCATCCCAATATCGGCGTCGTTCATGAGATCGAAGAGACCGACGACGGCCGGTCTTTTATCTGCATGGCCTACTACGGCCGCGAGACCCTGAAGAAAAAGATCGAGCAGGGTCAGCTCTCGATTGCCCAGGCAATCGAGATCGCCATCCAGGTGGCCGATGGATTGCATCGCGCCCACGAGGCCGGCATCATACACCGCGATATCAAGCCTGCCAATATCATCATCGCCAGCGACGGCGTTCCCAAGATTGTTGACTTCGGTCTCGCCAAGCTGGCCGGGCAGTCGGGGAGCACCGCGTCGGGACGAAATGTCGGCACCGCAGCCTATATGTCCCCCGAACAGGCTCTGGGTTCGTCCCTCGACCGCCGAAGCGATCTGTTCTCCCTCGGGATCGTTCTCTATGAAATGGTGACCGGGAAACGCCCCTTCGAGGGAGAACATGAAGCCGCCCTCTTTTATTCCATCGTGCACTCGGACCCGGCTCCTCCCTCAAGCTCCAATGCGCATGTCTCACGTGACCTCGAAAGGATCATTCTCAAACTCCTCGCCAAGGAGCCGGCACGCCGTTACCAGTCTGCCGGCGATCTCGAAACCGATCTGAAGCGTGTTCGCGCGGGCGCACGGCCCTCGTCAACTTCCCGAATCCAGGGGCTTACACGCGCGATCACCACCCATAAGCTTGCAGCCGCAGCGGTTCTTGTCGCGGTCCCGGTCGCTGTCTTTGTGTTTTCTTCCCTGATGCCGCATACGACTTTCTCGCTGGCATCGACAGACATGATTATGGTCGCCGATATGGAGAATCTCACGGGGAATAAGGTTTTTGACCACTCCCTCACCGAGGCGATCAAGGTATCACTCCGTCAATCCCCCCACATCAATCTTCTCTCCTCGGATAAGGTCACCGATGCGCTCGAGTTGATGAAGCATACGAAGGATAAAGTGGACGAGCCCACCGCGCTTACGGTGGCCCGCCGCACCGGGGCGCGTATGGTTATCGCAGGAAGCATCAGCCCCCTCGGCGCCGGCTTTCTCCTCTCATGCAAGATTGTTGATGCCCACAGCGGGGAAACCGTCGCGCTGGTGAACCGTGAGGTCTCACGGATCGAGAGCATCCTGTCTGAAATGGACGGCCTGTGCGAGAACATCAGGAAGAATCTCGGCGAATCGCTGAAGGGCGCGCCCGGCGATGTCGCCCCGCTCGAACGGGTGACCACCCCTTCCCTTGAGGCCCTGGAATTGTATGCCCGCGGGGATAAACTGGAACGCGAGGGGGATTACCAGGGCGCTGCGGTGCTCAAGGAACAGGCGGTTGCGCTTGACTCGAATTTTACCTCCGCAATCAGCGACCTCTCGTATATCTACCGGAAGCTCGGGGTCGACTCTCTCGCTCTTTACTATCATAACCGGGTTCCCCGGCTGCTTTCCCGCGTCTCGGACTGGGAAAGATTTTATATTCTTTCAACATACTATGGGCCAAGCTTTGAGTTCGACTTTCCAAAAGCATTTGAGAATGCACAGCAGCTCGTCACTCGGTTCCCGAATCAGGAGGAGGGATTCGCCATGCTGCAGCATCTCGCCATGTATGTCGGAGACCTGAAGACCGAGCGGGAGGCCGCACGGCGGTCCCTCCAGCTGGATTCCGTCGCGGCCCCCTCGAAATTCAACAATGCCGGATATGCCGAGGCTCTCTCAGGCAATGCGGATGAGGCCCTGAAATTATTTCGAGAAAGCAAGTGGCGCCGGCCGAAGTCCTATACCGCGGATTCCTATATGGCCCACTCCTACTGGATCAGGGAGGAGCTCGACTCCGCGGAGATTCTCCTGCGGAGGATCATCCCGCTCAGCGATCCTCCGAGAATTGTCCAGACACGGTCACAGCTCGCCTCAGTCCTGTACTTCACGGGGAAACTGAGCGCCGCGGAACGGGAGTGCGATAGCGCGATCGAACTGTGCCGCTCTCTGAAGAAACCGGCAATGGAGGCCTACTTCCACTATTTTCTGGGTGAGTTGTACGGCGAACGAGGCGACCGACGGGGGCATATGCGCGAGTTAAGACTCGCCGAAAAGATGAGCGGCCCACCGTTCACCGAGCTGATCCTCGCTGCAGAGAGTTACGCGCGACATAATGAGATTCCCGACGCCCGGCGCCTGCTCGCAAAGATTTCTTCGATGCATAGCACGGATCCCTATTTCGTGAAACGAAGGAATGATTTCATCCATTATGCCCAGGGGTGGATCTATTCCGCAGGCCGACACTTTGATAAGGCCATCACTGAGTTTCAGGGAGTAGTCAAACTTCATAGCGGCGATTCGTACTTCCTGCGGGCTCAGCTGGGGATCGCACGGTGCGAGGCGGCGCTAGGGGACTCCTCCGCGATCGAAGTCTATAACTCTCTTCTCGACCGGCGAGGTGAACTGATTATGGGGACGATCATCTCTACACGCGGAGGCAACTCCTGGGGCAGCACGATATGGCCGGAGTCGCAGTTCGAACGGGGGAAGGAACTTTTTCGGTTAAAGGAATTCCATGAAGCGGAGGCCGATTTTCGGTCGCTCCTTAAATACTGGAAGGATGCCGATCCGGGATTTGCCCGTCGGGGTGATGCTCTCTCCCTGGTCCAGGAAATCTCACGAACCCACTAATCCAATTCCACAACAAATACAGGAGGTAGTATGGTCAAATATATCATCCCCCTTCTCTATACCGTGACCTTCGCACTCTTCATCCTCAGCTGCGTGAAGACGGAGAAGGAGTACGTTCTCAAGCGGCCTGATACGATACACGCCGTACGTCAGCACGACTCGATTTGGGCCCTCTCCGCCAGCAATCCAGACACGCCGTGGGGAAACTACATGATGTTGTCTCACCCGGACACTCCCGGTCAAGGGATCGACTGCGTCAAAACGGAAACTTTTATCGCCCAATAAGAGTCGATGCCGGCGACGCCGCTGCCTCCCCCAGGCAGAGGTCCGAAGCCGCCGCTTCATCGTCTCCGGTTTCACACCTGGATCATTCCGGGGAAGGGGGTCTTTCGCATAGCGAAACCCCCTCCCCGGAGTGACCGATTCCCGGGCTATCCAGATGCTCTGGCAAGGATTATTTCTGGTCCCACCTCCTTTTTGGTTAAACCCGCGTCTTGATGCCGTGTCTAACTCTGAGACCATTGCTTTTTGGCGAGATTTTGCTATTTTCCTGTACCGTCCAGCCCGTATGAACAGGTTCTCCAAAATTCTCTCGCTGTGCCTTGCCCTTAATTATGCCGTCCTCGGCGTCATAGGGCCGAGTAGGGTTCTCAGCTGCTTCGAGCAGAAGCGGATTAAACCCCCAGCATATGAAATGAGGAAGGTGACGGGTCAAGGGGTGTGTGCGATCCGCAGACATCTTCGTGAAAGCCGCCCCCGTTACTCCGATGCCCTGTCCCTGCTCTATCCCATTCCTCGTGCGCTCGGATCCGAACGCGTCTCGCTCACCGGGACCGTCGGCCCTCCCGCAGCAGTCGCCCTCTCTCTCCCGCGCCCGCGCGATCCCCCCGCGGCCTGACTCTCCATAGGGTTCCATCGTTCGGTCCGCCGAAAGGGCGGGCCATTCCATCGCTCTCTTCCCGCCGGTGAGGATGACGTCTCACTAGGAGGAAGACCACCATCACGAAAGGACAATTGTCATGAAGGGGCTTGTTCTTATTTTTCTGGGTTTCTCGACGCTCTTCGCCCGCATCTCACCCGGCCATCGCCTCGATTTTGTTTCACCACTCCCCGGTTCTACAATGGTTTCACGCGAGTCCAATATTGTCATCCGGTTCAAAAGTGCTTCGGATGTCTCTATTGTCTCGGGTTCGCTTCTGACTGCGGCCGGCAGTAAAAGCGGAATTCACTCGCTCACGGCGACTCTCTCCGATGATCAGCGCACCGTGGTTTTCCACCCCGACCAGCCTTTTCAACCGGACGAGATTGTAACGCTCACAGCCGCCTCACGTGAGTTTCCGGAATTCTCTTTCAGGATTAGCCCGAAGCCGAATCCCGACCTAAGCAAGCCCTATGAGTATGATTTTGATGCCACAGGATCTTCACCGAAAGAGCTGCCTGATCGCGTTTCCGCTCTCTCCCTGAATGACACGCTCCCGTCGGACTTTCCGGCTATTTCGATCACGACCTTCGGGAAGCCCCTCCCCAAGGGCGTTCTCTATATGGATAATTTTGCGCGTCAGTCCGTGTCGGCCTATCTGATGAATGTCTCGACCTACGGGACAGTGACCTATTATCAGAAGACGTCATTCTCCACTTTCGACTTTAAGAAGCAGCCGAATGGGCTGCTCTCCTACTATGACCGCATCGCAGCGGGATTCGTGGTCACCGATTCGTTGCATAATCAGCTCGATGTGTACCGGGCCGGGAACGGCTATCCCACCGATATTCATGAATTCCGAATGCTCAGCAACGGCCATTCGCTCCTTCTCGCCGACGATGCCGAGCCGGTGCGCATGGATACCGTCGTCGCCGGAGGAGACTCGAATGCTACGGTGGACGGCATCATCATCCAGGAACTCGATGCCGGAAAGAATGTTGTTTTCCAGTGGAGAAGCTGGGATCATTTCAAGATCACGGATGCCGTGGGCGTGGATCTCACCGCACATGTGGTTGACTACTGCCACGCCAATGCCCTGGAGCTGGACTACGACGGGAATATTCTTCTCTCGTCCCGGCATATGGACGAGATTACAAAGATTGACCGGAATACCGGGGATATCATCTGGCGATGGGGGGGAAAGAACAACCAGTTTATATTCTTGAACGATACCGTTCACTTCTCTCACCAGCACGCCGTCCGGCGGCTGCCGAACGGCCATATCACTCTGTTCGACAATGGGAATTTCCACACTCCCAGCTATTCCCGGGCGGTGGAATATGCCGTGGATGAACAGGCGAAGACGGCAACCGTGGCCTGGCTCTACCGGAACCAGCCCGATATCTACGGCTCCGCCCTCGGCTATGTGCAGCGGATGGACGACGGAAATACGCTCATCTGCTGGGGAGCCGCAAATCCCAATGTGACGATTGTCGCGCCCGATAGTACGAAGATTCTTCAGATGTCCTTCCCTCAATCGATCTATACATACCGCGCATATTTCTACCAGGGCCCGCAGCCCGTAATCTCGGTCAGCCCGGCATCTTTTTCTGTATCGTTGAACCCCCAATCCTCTCTCCAGGAGTCCCTCAAGATTGCGAATTACGGGCTCGATACTCTGCTCTATGCGCCCGTGGTCACTCAGCATTGGGTCGTGATCGATACGACGACCCGGTCGCTATTGGCCGGCGACTCGACTTTTCTGCATTTTTCGCTGGATGCGTCTTCGCTCTCTCAATGGTCCGCGTACGACGATACGCTTACTATTCTGAGCAACGATTCTCTCCGATCACCCTGGAGAATCCCGATTCATCTTTCAACTCTGGGACCGAAGATTGCCCTCCATCCCGCGTCGATCCATGCTGAAACGGATTCGAGTCTCGTCGTCTCCAAGGCGTTCATGATTCTTAATACCGGATCGGCCCCGCTTGGTTTTTCACTCTCGAACGGGGATACAGCTCAGCACTGGCTTTCTCTGACGGGCGCCGCCGGCTCTATTCCCCCGGGCGACAGCTCCGCGATTATTATAGCGATGGATGCCGGGGCTCTTTCGCCAGGAAACTATTCCGATTCTCTCACTGCGGCCAGCAATGATTCCTCGACTGGCCCTCTCGTCGTCCACGTTTCCCTGAAAGTTTATGAGGAGGACACGGTGGTTGCCGCGATGAGTCCGGGCTGGAATATCGTCTCCCTGCCCGTGACGCCGCACGATGCAGTGAAGTCGCATCTCTTTCCCGGGGCCTCTTCGAGCGCGTTTTCATACGAGGGTTCGTATGTTATACACGATTCGCTCCAACCGGGGTTCGGCTACTGGCTGAAGTATCCGTCGGGTCAATCTGTCCCGCTCCGCGGGCTTCGGATTATTGACGATTCCCTCGAAGTTTTCCCCGGATGGAATCTTGTCGGCTCCCTCACGTTCCCCGTCCCGGCATCGTCCGTGACGTCCGCCCCCGATGACATCATTCAGTCGAGTTTCTTTAAATTCTCAGGCGGATATTCGCGGGCCGATACGATCAAACCGGGATCAGGCTACTGGCTTAAGGCAAGCCAGCATGGTCTGATACTCTATTCGCAAGACGAAGCTCCCCAAAACCTTCTCAAGGGATTGAAGGATCTGAATTCTCTTACGGTCTCGGATGCGCACGGCGGGACGCAGACGCTCTATTTTGGCGCCGCGCCCTCTCTCCATGGACCCCAGTTCGACCTGCCCCCCCTTCCCCCGGAGAATTGCTTCGATGCCCGCTTTGAATCGGGCCGGTTCGTCGAAGAAATTCCGCACGACGGAAGCATGTCTTTCATGGTTCGGACAACATCTCCATCCCTTGGTCTCTCCTGGAATTTTACCAGGGAAAGCAGGTTCCGGCTCTCCGACCGCCGGAATGATTCCTGGGCGCTCGCCGGGTCGGGGAGTTTTTCGCTGAATCTTCCTTCGAACCACCCCGCGGTTTTCGACCTCTCGGTCGAATCGCCCAAACTTCCGGAAAAATATTCTCTGGAGCAGAATTTTCCCAACCCGTTTAATCCGGGCACGAGAATCCGCTTTTCCTTGCCCGAGGGTGCACGGGTCCGGCTCCAGGTGATGAATGTGCTGGGCCAGGTGGTCTCGACTCTGATCGACAGCCCCCTCGAGCCAGGCTACCATTCAGCCTGGTTCGATGCGCGTGAATTTTCGAGCGGGATTTACTTCTACCGGCTGCAGGCCGGTAATTTTGTCGAGGTGAGGAAGATGATGTCTATAAGGTAGGGCGCCTAGGGATTCATCCAGTAGGCGATTTTCATGAGGAAAATGTTTGCCGGCTCCGACCGGAAGAGATCGGAAAGGTTCTGCTTCAGTCGGATTTCTCCCGGATTGATGTCGTTCTCCCGCGTCTGCGTCCAGACGAAATAGAATGTGGAACCGGGCACGAATTCCCAGCGGAGGACGGCATTGCCGCGTATGGATTTGACGTTGAAATCGGGGTTTCTGAATCCGAATGTCCCCGCAGGTCCCGGGCCGTCAGGATCGACTGTGTATCGCGATGTATCATAGGAAATCGTCGATCCCGACCCGTAGGTGTTAAACTCGTAGCTTCCGGGCCGGGCTAGTTCCTTGAAGTTGCTGAACTCGCCCGCAGAGAGCAGGGGCTGAGCATAGAGCTGGAGACTCATTGTCGGCGTGAACGACCAGTTGAGCCTGATGCCGGCCACCCACTGCTTCTGGGTCATCTCTCCGTATACATACCGGTTCCCGTGTGTCTCCGTCGCCAGGGGATCGGAAAATGCGCCCACCCATTGCGCGTATTCCCAGTCCTCATCCAGCTCGGGACTGAGTATGACTTCAATGTTCGATGCAGGTTTCCAGTCGAGGTTGACGCTGAATGAATATGTGCTTGTGTGCCTCCCCTGATATGTGTCAAAATTTAACCCGGGAATAAAACTCGCCCGGCTGTCGCCGCTGAGCCACCAGGAGATTTCGTAACCGAGCGGCGTGATTACCTTCGGGCCCCCTCTCGTCTTTCGGTCGCTGACGGTCTGGGGATTGTACGCATACGACCATCCGAATTCATAGAAGTTGGGAAAGACGATGTCCGCGTTCTGCCAGATTCCCCGCCAGACCGGCGCCCCGCCGAAATCCTCGCTCTGAAAGAGGGCGGCCGAGAATTCCAGAAAGTTGTACCATGACGTGGGGACCGTCCAGCCGTACCTCGCCCCTATGTGCTCGTTGATGTAGTCCGTCCTCCACTGGAATCCCATGTCGTTGACGTCGAATCCGGGCGAGATTACTCCGAGCGAACCATTTACCGTGAAATTTCCCTTCTGCTTTGTGAGGAAGAGCCTTCCCGCATAGCCGGAGATTGAGGTCGCCGATGTATCCAGATGGACGTACGGAGCATCGGGCCGCTGGAAGTAATGCTGCGAGCTTTTCTGAAGGGCAAAGATTCTGGTGGGGTTGCCGGTGACGTTCGTTGCACCTCCCCACAGGGTGAGGACCCAGGTTTTGTCGCTGTCAAATGCCGTCCATCCGTCAATCCCCCCCATGACGGCATTGTTGTTTATCTGGTCACGCAGCGCAGGGTCGCTGAAGTCGCGCTGGACGTAGGTCGACATGAGGCCGATTCCCTGGCGCCCCTCGTTGATTTCCTTTAAAGTTCGTACCACTCCGTAATAACTGAGGGGTTCTACCTCCGTCTGCGACCGGGCACCCCCCGCCTCGATGTCCGCGTTCTCACGCGCCGTGACGGCGCTGATCGCCCCGATGCTCCAGTTGTTCCCGGTTTTTCCCGAAACCTTTGCCGCCCCCAGTATGCTCGTTCCTGTGGGTATGTCCACATAGTCGGCGTTCGACACCGATCCCTGCGGCGCCCTGCCTATTCTCCGGGAGTAGAAGAACGTCGGGTTCGACCAGTTGAAGCTCCAGTTGTTGCTCGCCCCCCCGCGGCCGAAGTTGAAGATGTTCGACCCTTCAAGGAAGAACGGACGCTTTTCGTTGAAATAGGTCTCGACATCGCTGAGGTTGACGACGGCCGGATCGACCTCCACCTGGCCGAAATCCGGGTTGATCGCCCCGTCAATGGTGATGTTGCTGCCGATGCCCATTTTGAAGTCAGCGCCTAGACCCGGCGAATACCGCGAGCCTGAATGAAACGGATCGCCCGGATCGTGGGGGCCGTATTCGGCTTTTCCCGTTATGTACGGCATGACCTCCAGCCGCCGGGGCGGTATTATGTTGTCGATGCCGGTAAGATCGGAGAACCGTGAGACGAACCCCGATCCGTTTTTCGGGGTGAATGTGATGTAGTCGGTCTCGTTCAGCCGGGCGATGATCCGCTTGAAATCCACCGCCCAGCGGTTTGTGTCTCCCTGATTGAACCGGATCTGTGAGTAGGGGATTCTCAGCTCCGCCGTCCAGCCCTGTCCGTCGATATGTGCCTTGCCCTCCCATATTCCATCCCATGAATCGTCGTCCCAATCGTCATTGTAAAGGACTCCGTCGTACATGGTTCCCGCAGCGTTTATGCCGAAGTAAAACCCGCTCCGCTTGTCATGATACCCGTCGACATAGAATGTGATGGCATCGGCCAGTATGCTGGCGTCTTTCCGCGCCAGACGCTTCTCAATTGAGTCAGGAGCCGTGTCGCTCATCCGTGCGCCGATGTAAAGGGCGCCGTCGTCATATCCTACCCAGACTTCCGTGCGCTCGGATGGAGGGCCATTCTCATTGGGGTTCCGCTGCGTGAAACGGGAAAAGCCCGGTTCGCGGTATAAAGGTTCGTCGAGAATGCCGTCTATTTTTATGGGTTCGAGGACGCGGACCGCCCGGATGTTCAAATCTTTCAGCGTGTCCGCGGGCATGGCAAATGATGTGACTCCCTCCAGTGAGACCGCCGCCGCGATGAGTGACCATTCCCTGAGCATATTTTTTCCCGACAATCGTTGGATTCCTCCATCCTGCCGGGGGGAGTTTTGCTGCCAGGCAGGATGTTGAACTACAGAGATTAGACGATCCGTCCCCGGGAAAGGTTGCAGGTCGTATAGGTGCCAGGAGGTGCGCCGGGGTGCGCCCCCAAAGGGTCCAGGCCGTGAGTAATTACGGGGAGTTTATGTGCTCAGGATTGGCTTGAATTCCTGGGGATGCCAGTCGCGCCGGCCCTTGCGGTTTTTGGGCGGAAAGAAGAATTCGAGACACCGGCCTACGTGCGCCCGCCAGTTTCCCCAGCTGTGCCCTTCATGGTATTTGCGGTAAACAACCGCATATCCCTTCGAGCGGATAAGGTCGGCAAAATTTTTCATGATGGGCACAAGCTGCTCTATATCATAAGTGCCCATATCGAGGTAGAATCTGAGGGAAAGCCGCGGGCTGTTTTCATATCCCCCGTAGACCGACGAGACGACGTTTCCCGAATGGGCGGCTATGTTCCCAAAAATTTCCGGATAGTGTAACCCCATCCAGAGCGACATGTTGCCGCTGTTGGAGACGCCTATGGTTGCACGCTCCGACGCATATTTTGTGGTCCGGTACCGGCGGTCTATATAGGGCATGAGCTCGCTGACGATGAACGAATAGAACGGTTCCATCTGCGCCCCCGCATATTCTGCATTCCGATCGACAGCCGGGACGAAAAGTGCTATGACGGGGGATATTTTCCTACGGGCGATGAGGTAGTCAAGTATGTGAACAGCTCGCCCCAGAGAAAGGAAGTCGAATCCATCATGGAAGAGGACGACCGGGTACGATTCGGCCGAAAGCTCGTAGCCGGAAGGTGTGTAAATGTGTATGATCCGGGAATTTCCAAGGATAGTGCTGTGAAATGTGGTGTCGGCTATGGTGCCGTGGGGGATTTCAGGATGAAATTCGATCTCAGGAGGGGAGATGTATCTCGGCATGCGCAGTTCCGAATTGGGACCAAATCCCCCTTCAATCTGATGGGGATTCGCCGGGTCGAGTATCCACCACGATCCGTTCAGAACGAACTTGTAGTCTAAACGCGCATCAGATTCCAGCCGGTGCGTGTAATACCAGAGGTTCGTGCCCTCGATTCGCTTCATGGAAAAATCGGTGGGATTCCATTCGTTTGCGTCACAGGGGATGGTGACGCTTTCCGCATCTCCGCGGAAGAGGAAATGAACGAGGCTGTCTTTTTCGACGAAGGGCGCCGCCCCCATGGTTCCCATGAATCGGTCGACGATTCCCATCCGCTCCCACTCCGGCACCCCGTTCAAATCATGGAGGAATTCTACGAAGGATTGAGGGGGCGGATTTCCTGTCATGGACAGGTCACCGGATTCTTTTTTCGTCCGATCTCTATGGCTCTACTCCCTTGCGTTTGACCGGGGTCTTCTGCGGTCAAATATATTGATTCTGTCAATCAAATGAAACCCCCCCGGCGCAATGCTTGTCTCCACCCTTACCCGGAAGGACCCATGACCTTAAACGGCGACCGGGAGGGTTTTGGGGTCTGGATAAATGGTGCCTCCCCAGTGCAGATTCCGCCGGCGCGCCCCCGCGGAGCCGGCGGGATTTTGAGGGGTTATCGTGCCCGGACGAGATAGGGCATTCCCCAGAATTCGTTGGCGAAAGGCTCCGACATGGAGTAGATCGACCCTTTCGAGATTATGTCGACGACGGCATTGTACCGGGCAGCATAAAGAGCCCAGAAAGGCAGCCGTGCGATGAATCCGCCCTGATAAATTCTGGTGTAAGAGCCCCCACCGCCCGTGGTCGATACGAGGTTCATTCTCGTTCGGTGCCGCTCCGGCCGGCCCCACGCCATTCCGTGCAGGAGATAGGCGATCTCCGCCGCCGTGTCTGTGCTCGCTACCGTGACTCGGATCCCGACCGTGTCGCCGTCGCTGAAGCGGGGCACGGAGCCCGTGAAGAGTCCAAGCCTGAAGTAGGTGTTTAATGGATCTGTATAGGTGTTGAAAGGCGTCCGGTTCACGAACACCTCGAAAGAGGATATGCTGAATGCGGCATCAGTTTTCCCCTGGACGAATGTTATCGCTACCGGGAGCCAGTTCCGGTAGGGATCGTCCGTTCGAGCAATTCTTCTGAACCGGACACGCCTCTCAACGTTTTCGGTAAATGGCTTTTTCACAACTGTGTCGATGACGACCGAGTCGGTCGTGACCCGCATGCCCCAGCCTACCCAGAACTGACCGGGGAGGGTTTCCCTGACGCTCACTGTCGCCACTGTGTCGCCCACGATGACGACTTGGTAATCCCGGTTTACCTGATTCCAGAATATGCGACGCCCCCAACGGACCGGATATGATGTGTCCGCTGCCGCAACCGTGTATCCGGGGCCCGTCGTCATGGAAGAAGCCGACGTGCCGTACTGGTCCGGCTGCATGCCGTTGTCGTCGATGGATGCCTCACTCGAGCTATTGTACTCAGCCACCGAGTCGCTTTGCATGACCTGTGATTTCATTGCGCTCTCGTCAGTGACGACGACCGGCTGCGTCGTATCCTTGGAACATCCGGCGAACCCCGCAATGACGAGCGCCAGAAATATCAAAAGACAATTAGTCCTCATGGTACCATCCCCTCGATTGTTAATGAAACGTGAATTGTCCGGTGATGACGGAGTTCTTTCCTCATAAGACACTCTTGCGTTAAAAGGGTTTAAGGGTTCTTCCCCTGTGTGATGGACTCCACAAAGCCAGGGAGGTTCGATTCATGCCGGGAAAGCTCCGCAATTGGTTTCTTTGTTAGTTCACAGCAAACTGCTTATCTTCCTGAGAATTCTGCCATGAGCGCCAGCCCCTGATATGCTGCTTGATTCGTGCGAGGTCGCCGTAGTCGGCGGCGGTCCGGCAGGATCTACCGCGGCATTGTACCTTGCCCGAGCCGGAATTGATGTGCTTGTTTTAGAAAAATCCTCCCTCCCACGCTATAAGACGTGCGGCGGGGGAGTGGTGGGACGAGCGCTCAAGCTCCTCTCCGTCAACCTCGACGGCGTTGCCCGGAATTTCTGCCGTACCGCGGAGCTTTATCTCCACGACCTCAATCGCCGCTTTTCTGCAAGCAGGGATAAGCCCGTCGTCGCGATGACGATGCGCGATGCCCTCGATTTCAGGCTCCTCTCCGAGGCTCAGAAAGCGGGGGCCCGCATTTTACCAGACTGCGAGGTCTTGTCTGTCACCCGCGGCTCCGATCTGCAATTGGGTACCGCGAAGGGCCAGGTCGCAGCCCGGATGATCGTCGCCGCCGACGGTGCAGGAGGGAGGACCGCACGTTTGTGCGGCTGGAATCTTTCCCCAGCCTTCATGCCCGCCCTGGAAATTGAGGTGACCGCCAACGATGAGCTTTTTCAGAATTTTTCCGGCTCGGTACGGTTCGACGTGGGCCTGATCCCTTATGGCTACGGCTGGATTTTCCCGAAATCGTCACATCTCTCGGCCGGCGTTTTGACCCGAAGAAAGCATTCCTCCAATCTGAATGTCTCCGCCCGTGAGTATCTCCGGCTCATGGGCATCGGCCCCGAATCGCCCATCGCCTCTCATGGGTTCATGATTCCGGCAAAGCCGAGATCAAACGGTTTTTCGAACGATGGAGTTCTGCTGGTCGGGGATGCCGCCGGATTCGCAGATCCCCTTACCGGAGAAGGTATATCGTTTGCGCTGCAGAGCGGCGAGCTCGCCGCAGAGGCGATCATTGGCTCGCGCCTTGACGGGAGACGGGCCTCCCGGCTGTATGATTCTTACGTTAAGGGGTCGATTCTTCCCGAACTCCGATATGGCCGCTTTCTCGCCTCGGTTTTTTATGACCATTATTATCTGCGAAACTGGCTGTTCAAGCATCACGGTCAGGGTTTAACTGAAATTCTTACCGATGTCATGTCCGGCGAGAAGTCGCTCCGGGAGATTTTCCACCAGCCCCGGAATTATCTGAAGCTGGCCGGGATCGGCTGATTGCTTCAGACGCCTGAGATGCCCCATTCCTCCAAGCCGGTTTTCATCTATGACGGCGACTGCAGTTTTTGCCGGATGTGGATCGATTACTGGAAAGATTTTAGTCGGGATGCCGTCACGTATGACTCCTTCGAGCCGGGCAAATATCTGAAAGTTCCGCAGGATGATCCGCCGAAGTCCGCCTATCTCATTACGGGCGATGGGGAGGTGCTGAGCGCCGCCGCCGCGGTTTTCCGCACGCTGAGTTATGCGGGGAAAAATTGGCCCTACCGCCTCTACCGCCATGTCCCCGCCGTTGCTTCCCTGAGCGAGTTCTCTTACAGGTTTATCGCCCGGCACAGAAATCTTTTTTACTGGGTTACGCGGCTTCTCTGGGGTAAAACTGTCCGGCAGCCAACGTACGTCCGCACGCGCTGGCTTTTTCTAAAACTCCTCGGCCTGGTCTATTTTATCGCCTTCGTCTCTCTCGGCACTCAGGTTATCGGCCTGGTCGGTCAGAATGGCGTCAGTCCCGCCACACAGTTTTTGCAGGCCGTTCGCGAGCACACCGGGGGCGATCGCTTTTATGAATTCCCCACCCTGGGATGGATTTCATCGAGCGATCTGTTTTTGCAAACACTGTGTTGGTCAGGCGCTTTCCTCTCTCTCCTTCTCGCCGCCGGGATAGCGCCGGCGCTCGTCGCTTTTATTCTGTGGGTCCTGTATCTGTCGCTTTTTGTGCTCGGGCAGGAGTTTCTTTCGTTTCAATGGGATATTCTCCTTCTCGAAACAGGGTTTCTGGCGATTTTTGTTTCTCCTTGGGGCCTCTTTCCTTCGCAGAGAAATTCGCCTCCGCGACCCGTCGTCTGGCTCTTTCGCCTGCTTTTATTTCGGCTGATGTTTTTTTCGGGCTTCGTGAAACTGGCGAGCGGAGACTCATCCTGGCGAAATCTCACAACTCTCACTTTCCACTACGAAACGCAACCGCTCCCTACGCCCGTGGCCTGGTATGTCCATCAACTGCCGCCCTGGGTCCACGCGGGATGCTGCGCGGTGATGTTTTTGATCGAACTGGGGATGCCGCTTCTGATTTTTTTCCCGAGAATTCCTCGCCTCGTCGCAGCGGCCTCTTTTTCCCTGCTGATGGTCCTGATCTCGGTGACAGGCAATTACACCTTTTTCAACCTTCTGGCTCTCGGCCTGTGCGTTTTCCTTTTTGATGACCGGGCGTTAAAATTCCTTACAAAGCCGGGCGTGCGCAGTGAATCTGATGTTACGGAGAATCGGAGCGTCGCAGCCAGGATCGTTGCGCCGGTAGTCATCGCGCTGAATGTTTTTCTCATTGCCGGCTTGGTCCGCGTTTTGCCCGAAACCGCCTATAGAGTTCTCCGCCTCGCGGCGCCGCTTCATATCGTGAACTCCTACGGCCTGTTTGCCAATATGACGAACCCCCGCCCGGAAATCGTTCTCGAAGGGAGCGATGACGGAGTAAACTGGAAGGAGTACGAGTTTAAATATAAGCCGGGCGATCCAATGAGAGATCTCCCCTGGGTCGCACCTCACCAGCCACGGCTCGATTGGCAGATGTGGTTCGCAGCCCTCGGTTCTTACCAGCAGGATCCTTGGTTCGTGAATCTGTGCGTTCGCCTGCTCCAGGGGTCACCTGATGTTGCGGGACTTTTTGCGAAAAATCCCTTTCCGGCACCACCCCGCTATATAAGGGGCCTGCTGTATGAGTACCATTTCACAGATCTCTCTACGCGTAAGCTGACAGGTGCCGTGTGGAGACGCGAACTGAAAGGCTTCTATCTCCCGGCCGTTTCGCTGAAATGATTTTCAAATATCTCGGGGGGGATTCTTGCCGGTCTCTTGCCGCCACCCGGCTGTCTGGTGTTTTTCTGGATTTTGTCGTAGCTTATGTGCGCCCGCAGAATGGAAAAGTTTGATAGTGGAGCGAACTGATGGGTTTTGATGACGGATCCGGGCCCTGGAATCGGAGAATTCTGCGGGAATAAACTATTCAACCACAATAGAGGAGGTCGTCATGACCGGTCTTGATTTACTCTGGCTTCCCATACTGCTCTCCGCCGTCGGTGTCTTCATCATGAGCTCCATCATTCATATGGCCACCCCCTGGCATAAGAAGGATTATCTGCAGCTGCCAAATGAGGATAAGGTGATGGATACGCTCCGTCCCATGGCCATTCCGCCCGGCGATTATATGGTGCCCCGTCCTTCGAGCATGAAGGAGATGAGTTCTCCGGAATTCATTGAGAAACGGAAGAAGGGCCCCGTGATGATGATGACGGTTTGGCCTGCCGGTCCCCCGTCGATGAGCTCCAATCTTATCCAGTGGTTCGTCTATTCGATAATCGTGGGCATTTTTTCCGCATACATTGCAGGCCGCGCTCTCCCGGCCGGAGCAGCCTTTGCCGGCGTCATGCGGTTCGCCGGAGCCGCCGCTTTTCTCAGCTACTCGATTGCACTCTGGCAACTATCAATCTGGTGGAAACGCCCCTGGAGTACGACGTTTCGCGCAACAGTCGACGGGCTGATTTATGCCCTGCTGACAGGCGCGATTTTTGGGTGGCTCTGGCCCCAGTAGCCAGCTCTCGCGGCTGATTTTCCGATCGGGCCCCGGGATTTGCGCGTCTGTGCGTCCGGGGCCCTCGGCTTTAGGCGACGGCGCGGCGTTCGCCTCTGTGTGCGCTGGTCAGTTTGGCGAAAACACCGGCTTGAACGATGATTGTGAGGGGAAGGATATGACAAGGTGGATGTTTCTAGGGCTGATGATCGCCTGGATGACGCCCGGCGCTCCGGCACAGGACCGGGTGCCCGACGACTACAGCGAGGTTCTCTCTGTCCTCGGCAAGCGAGGAGACTTTAGGGACAACGTGCTGAAGGTTGGCCTGCCAAGGACAGATCTTTCTGTGACCGTGGCCGGGATCGAAACGCCAACCCCGTTCGGTTTCGGAGGATGGATTGCCCTGACCAAAGGTGACTCAGGTTTGGATGTGATGATGGGGGACCTCGTTCTGCAGGAAAATGAAGTGAACCCCGTGATGTCGGCTCTCCTCGACAACGGTCTCGATGTGACCGCCCTCCATAATCAC
Organism: uncultured Chlorobiaceae bacterium; assembly: GCA_964410105.1. GTDB lineage: Bacteria > Bacteroidota > Ignavibacteria > UBA10030 > SZUA-254 > CAYPFY01. The sequence continues at coordinate 95,908 of CAYPFY010000008.1, read as the reverse complement.
TTTTTCTGGGAGTTTCCAAGAATTTCCTATATGCATGTCCACGGACACGGCCGGGCGATCGATCTTGCCCGAAAGGTAAAACCTGCCCTCGATCTCATAGCTCGGGACACATCAAGAACGTCTGCCACGTTAAAAGTTTCCCGAAAAAGCAATATGAGTCTGTCTACGTCCAGCGTTGACCCGGATCTCGTCTCTCAAATCATCGGCCACAAGGGGGAATTCAGCGGCTCGGTTTACAAGATCACGGTAGGCCGGAGCGATTTTACCATGAGAGAAATGGGCGCCGTCATTAATTCAAGAATGGGTCTCAATTCCTGGGCAGCCTTCACGGGCTCGAACGATCATGCCGCCATCGCCGGCGATGTGGCTATGCTGGAACCCGAGGTGACTCCCGTGCTGAAGGCGCTTCGGAGCAAGAATCTCGATGTCGTGGCAATACACCATCATATGATAGGTTCTCATCCCGCGGTCATTTTTCTTCACTATTGGGGCGTCGGACCCGCAGCCACGCTGGCCTCCGGGTTTAAAGCCGCTCTGGATGAATTGGGCAAAAATGGCGGGATGCCCGGGATGAAGTAGCAAATCGCGGAGCCTGAGCCCGGGGCCCGCAAGGGGCGTGAACCGTGTCAGCAGGAGAAAGTCCGATGACGAAGGATCCCGTCTGCGGCATGATGGTCAACGAGTCCGCCGCAGCCGGAGTGAGCACATATAAGGGAGAAAAATACTTTTTCTGCTCCAAGGGGTGCAAGCAGCGGTTTGATGCAGATCCGGAACGGTATCTGACGTCGTCCCATGCCGGCGAGAGCAAATCCCATCGCCCGGAAAAGGGAGAATCCGTGCCCCTGAAGTCTGCGGATGCCGGCGGTGCCGCCGCGGCGATCTATACGTGCCCGATGCATCCCGAGGTCAGACATGCCGGTCCCGGTTCCTGCCCTGAATGCGGGATGGCGCTCGAGCCGCTTCTTCCCGATGCTCCTTCCTCTGAGTACGTCTGCCCGATGCACCCTGAAATCGTGCGAAGTTCGCCCGGATTCTGCCCGATCTGCGGAATGGCTCTCGAGGAACGAATTCCCTCGAACGATGATCCGGAACTGGTTTCTATGACGCGGCGCTTCTGGGTCTCGGCCGCCCTGACTTTTCCCATTCTTGTGATTGCAACCTCCGATGTCCTCCCTTTTCACTTGAATCATTCCTCAATGGCCTGGAGCGAGCTTCTGCTTTCAACTCCTACCGTCCTCTGGGGAGGCTGGCCCTTTTTTGAGCGGGCCGTGAAATCGCTCGGCCGGACTCTGAATATGTTCACGCTGATCGGCACGGGGATTTCCACCGCGTATCTTTATAGCATGGTGGCAACAGTCGCTCCCGGCATTTTTCCTTCTTCTTTCCGCGGCGCCGATGGCGAAGTCGGCGTGTACTTCGAATCGGCCGCGATTATCACGACTCTTGTCCTCCTCGGCCAGGTGCTTGAATTGCGTTCGAGGAAAGAGACCGGGACAGCTATCAGGGCTCTTCTGGCGCTCTCGCCGAAAACCGCCCGGGTCGTGCGGGACTCCGGAGAGGAGGATATTCCTCTCTCATCGGTGCAGGTCGGTTACCGGCTGAGGGTCCGCCCGGGTGAAAAGGTGCCTGTGGATGGCTCCGTTCTCGATGGACTGAGTTCCATCGATGAGGCGATGATTACCGGCGAGCCTGTGCCGGTTGAAAAGTCTGCCGGTTCCCGCGTGATCGGCGGTACGGTGAACGGGACGGGAAGTTTTACAATGCGCGCCGATCGCGTCGGCAACGATACCCTGCTTGCCCAGATTGTCCGCAGCGTCAGCCACGCCCAGAGGAGCCGCGCCCCGATTCAAAGCCTCGCCGATCGTGTGTCATCGTATTTTGTCCCCGCCGTTCTTGTTGTCGCCGCGCTGACATTTATCCTCTGGAGCCTGCTCGGCCCCGAACCACGCCTGGCCCACGCCCTGGTCAACGCCGTCGCGGTCGTTATCATCGCCTGTCCGTGCGCGCTCGGACTGGCTACCCCGATGTCAATTATGGTCGGCATGGGCCGCGGCGCCGTCTCAGGGATTTTGATAAGAAACGCCGAGTCGCTCGAAGTCTTGGAAAATGCCGATCTTTTTCTTGTCGACAAAACGGGAACGCTCACAGAAGGGAAACCGCAGCTCCTGTCTGTCATCCCTGTTCCGGGATCTTTTTCCGAGAAGGAAGCGTTGCTTTATGCCTCTTCGCTCGAACGGGCGAGCGAACATCCCCTCGCGGCTTCCATTCTTGCCGGCGCACGGGGCCGCGGGGTCGATGCTTCAGACGCGACAGATTTTCGCTATCTCCCGGGCAAGGGGGTGATGGGAATTTTCCAAGGGAAGACTGCGGCGCTGGGGAATGCCGCCCTTTTCACAGAACTGAATGTGAGTACGTCGGAGCTGGAACCCGAAGCCGAAAGGCTGCGCAAGGAGGGTCAAACCGTCCTTTACCTCGCCGTGGACGGGAGAGTGGCCGCCCTTCTCGGCGTGGCGGATCCGCTGAAGAAATCATCCCCCGAAGCGCTCGAATCTCTCAGAAGGGACGGTCCGGCGGAGGTTGTGATGCTCACGGGCGACTCGAAGACGACCGCCGAAGCGGTGGCACAGAAGCTTTCCATAAAAAAACTCTATGCCGGGGTGCTCCCGGATAAGAAGGGTGAGATTGTCCGAAAATTTCAGGAGGAAGGGCATGTCGTGGCTATGGCCGGCGACGGGATTAACGATGCCCCCGCGCTGGCTCAGGCCGACGTCGGTATCGCCATGGGGACCGGGACCGATATCGCCATGGAAAGCGCTGGCATCACTCTCGTGAAAGGCGATCTCCGTGGAATAGCCCGCGCCCGTTCGCTGAGCCGGAAGACGATGAGAAATATCCGACAAAATCTTTTTCTCGCCTTTGTCTATAATATTCTCGGCGTCCCGGTCGCTGCCGGCGTCCTTTTCCCTTTTACGGGCTTGCTGCTGAGCCCCGTGATCGCTAGCGCCGCCATGACGTTCAGTTCGGTGTCCGTCATTGCGAATGCATTGAGACTTCGCCGCATTAAACTCTGACAGTATGTTTGAACTTCTGCGTACGCACGTCCGGAAGCGCGTTGATCTCACCGACGAGGAATTTGATGTCTGTACGAAATTCTTTATACCGAAGAAGATTAGGCGAAAACAATTCCTGCTCCAGGAAGGGGAGGTCTGCAAATCGCTGACCTTCGTGACCCGGGGCTGCCTCCGCAGCTATACCGTCGACGGCGCCGGGGAAGAACATATCCTCCAGTTTGCAGTCGAGGATTGGTGGATTTCAGACCTGTGCAGCTTCCTGAGCGGAGGCTCCGCCACGATGAATATCGACGCCGTCGAGGATTCCGAACTTCTTTTGCTGGAGAAACCGGCCAGGGAAAGCCTGCTCGCCGCCGTGCCGAAATTTGAAAGGTTTTTTCGTCTGCTGCTTGAACGCCATTACCTCGCCTCAACAAAGAGGGTGGTCGATTCTTTGAGCGCCTCCGCCAAAGATCGATATCTTTCCTTTCTTTCCATGTACCCCGCTATCTCCCAGCGCGTCCCCCAAAGCCAGATCGCTTCCTACCTCGGCATAACCCCGCAATCGCTGAGCAGGATCCGTCACGAAATGGCCAGCAAACCGTAATTTTCTCACCGAAGGGCAGCCCGTTATCCTAGGGTAATGCTTTTTCTTACCAGGGGTGAATGCATTCCCCGTCCCTTCCCGCGTATCTTTCAGAAGATTTCAACTGAAAGGGATTTTATGAAACGGACAGTCGCAATTATCGGGGCCGCCGGGAATATGGGCTCCGGACTCGCCAGGAATCTGGCACTGGCAGGTCACCGCATCCTTCTTGCCGGCCAGGATCAGAAGAAGCTGGCTGACCTTTTCACACGTATCAAAAAGACCGGCGACGTCGAAATTCTCGACTGCTCCAGGGAAGCGAGCTGGGAAGCCGATATTGTCATTCCCGCCGTGCCGTATAGCGCGCAATCCGCCGTCGCGTCGAAGATTAAGGAGGTGGTGACGGGGAAAATTGTCGTGAGCATTGTCAATCCGCTTAATAATTCGTACGACGGCCTTGCGACCGAGTCGAGCGCCGGGGAAGAATTGGCAAAACTTTTGCCCCATTCGAAGGTCGTTAAGGCGTTCAATACCGTGTTCGCAGCAGATTTTGCATCTCCACGGCTCGACGAGAAGGTCATCGATTCCTTCGTCGCAGGGGACGACTCAGAAGCAGTCGCCATTGTCTCGGACCTCGTGAGGGATGCCGGGTTTAATCCGCTCATCGCAGGAGGTCTCTCCTCGTCGAGAACTCTTGAGGCGATGATGGTGCTTCTGATCGGTCTCCAGATGAGATATCAGTATAACTGGCTCGCGGGATGGAAGATTCTCCATCCTCAGGCCTAAACATTTTGACATGATCACCTCTATAAAGGACAATCACAATGAAGAAGGCACTCTTGATCATTGGCGCGACGCTGCTCGTCGCTATGAACGCATGGTCGCAATCCCGCTGGGCTGTGGATAACGCCCACTCCAGCATTTCATTCACCGTTCCCCATCTCGTTATCTCGGAGGTCGAGGGGCGCTTCACCTCGTTCTCCGGGTCTATCGATTCCGCCACGAGCGATTTCTCAAACGCAAAGATTTCCTTCTCGGTCGATGTGAGCAGCCTCTCGACCGGGAATGAAATGCGCGATCGCCATGTGAAATCGGATGATTTCCTGAATGCGGAAAAATACCCGCACATGAGCTTCACGAGCGCCTCATGGAAAAAAGTGGGCGATAACAGTTATGCCCTCGAAGGCTTTCTCACGATCCGGGATGTGACCCGGAAGGCCACGTTCAATGTAATATTCGGCGGCACGATGAAGGACTCCCGCGGGCTGATGAAGGCGGGATTCAAGGCGTCAACGACCATCAACCGACTGGACTATGGCGTGAAATGGTCGGCCCTGACCGAAGCGGGCGGCATGGTGGTGGGGAAGGATGTCACGATAAGTCTTCTTCTTGAATTTTCAGAACAAAAACCTTCCTGAATTCTTTGGGATCCACGGCAAATTTTCTCAGTTTGCCGTGGGTCTCTTTCCTTCCGAAAATCACTCCCAGTTTTCTGAATCCGGTGCTGTCCCGATGGGGTAGGGTTTGTCTTTGGGAAGAATTCAACCGATAGTGCTTCGGCAAAAGTCCCTTGGATCTCTCCGACTGGAACCCCAGTCCTGGCCTGGTTCAGCGCCAAGCTGATCTCATCCTCCGTGAATCACTTGTTCATGACGTTGCTCCTTTACATGATGAGCGAATCTGTTACAACTATTGAAAGGGGTAGGTCAGAAGTCAAAAGTTGAAGTAAGCCTTTGGGGTTATCGTTAAGGATCTGACGGGGGCCGCGCCAGCCTGGGCGGACACAAGGCGCACCGGCCCTCAGCTGATTTACTGTTTGATTCTTGCGGGAAGATGCAGTAAATTCAAGTGTTCTCCGCCGGGGGCTTAAGGTTAAATTCTTCACCACAGTTCTATTCAAGTTCAGCGGCGCCGGCCGCTTAGAGGTAATTTGTGAGCGATTCTCCGATTTTCGAAGGGCGTGTATTTCCCCACCTTCCGTGCGGCCAGGGTCGACTGAAACGAAATAGCAAACAACGGCTCACGCATCCGTCTGAGCATGAGGTCTAACAACGGTCCATGGGAAATCCTTCGTGTGAAGCGGCTAAAGATTAGACTTGCCATTTACAAGGCAAGGGATATTGTGAAGAACTTCACCCCTCTAGCGCTTTTGATCATCACTTTAATTGGCGCGATGTCCTTCTCGTTGAGGAGCGATGGTCGCTTACTTGTGACTCCTAAGCATATTTTTGAGGCAGTTGGCTCAAGTGATACGAGTCTGCTAGGAGATGTAGTGGTCGGAGTAGGTGATCAAAATCATGACGGTTACCCGGATATTCTCGTCTCGGCGCGAGGTGAACTGAATTGCTACCTTATTTTCGGAGGGTCACCCATCGATAGCTTGCCCCGCTTAACCTTCCGTAACGCAATTCTCCCGGCAGCCTCGGACGTCAACGGTGACTCCGTCAAAGACCTCTTGTTCCTCCACTTCGACGGAACTGATCCTTACGCGGATCTCCATACAGATCTCTACTATGGCGGTATACACGTCGACTCGGTACCGGATTTGACGTTTAGAAGTCCGGACACCGCCGATGGATTTGGAAAACCATTTGCAATTGGCGACTTCAATGGGGATGGCTACGAAGATATTGCCATTACCGCCCCCGCGTATAAGAATGGCAACTACCAGGGGAAGGTCTACGTTTATTTCGGGGGATCGCCGATGGACAACATTCCTGATTGGGTTGTTACTGGCGATAGCGCCAAGTACTATCTGGGGGAGCTAGGACTCGCTGCGGGTGATATTAATGGAGACGGATACAGCGATCTCATCATTGGAGGCATCCGCGGGGTTTACGGCAGTTCATTCACGTACCTGAACGTCTATTTAGGGTCCGCACACCCTGACACAAACCCTGCGTTCACACTTTATAGTTCTCAGGTCGCACAAGTTGTGGGTGACATAAACGGAGACGGTTACAACGATCTTGCCGTTGCTTACCTGCATCCAGCGGATACTCTGGCGTTGGTCTATTTCGGGGGACAGCCCTTTGATACCATCCCTGACCTTGCACTGAAGGCGGGCAGATTCTCGGGGGGACCGTGGCAGATGTCAAGTGCGGGGGACATCAACCACGACGGATATGGCGATATCATATACGGGGGTAAAAGCGGCTATGATGGTTATGGTGAGGTTCTGGTTTACCTCGGGAGCGAGAGGATGACTGGAGATTTCGATTTAAGTTTCAGCGGATTCAACAATACGTATGATGGGGCTGGTGTGGCCGTTGGGAGATCTGGGGATATCAATGGGGATGGGATCGACGACATAATGTTCGGCGCGTGGAATAATGACCCAGGGTCCTACAACGGTCGTGGTCGCGTAGAAATCTTTGGAGGTGATACGTCAATCGTGACTGGCATATTTGACCACGGTGGTGCGTCCGTGGCAAACCAATTCTCTCTCCTTCAGAATTACCCAAACCCTTTCAATTCCCAGACTACGATCAAGTTTGTTGTTCCGGCGACAGGCGCGAGTGCGCTACGGATTCATGTCAGCCTTTCGATTTATGATATCTCAGGGAAGGAGGTGAAGAAGATTCTCAACTACCTCGAATATACGTCTGGCGAACACCAAGCCCGCTGGGACGGGAGGGACGGACAGGGAACGGATGTGTCCAGCGGAATTTATCTGTATCGCCTGACGATTAATGGACAAAGTCTTACGAGAAAAATGATATTGGTTCGATAAGCCAACTTAAAAGGAGGACCCCGTGAAAGACGCACAAATCCAAAGGGGCATATTAATTGCTATCCTTATCTTAATGTCCAACTCTGACTGCGTTACCCAGCAATTCCCGAGAATAAGCTTCGTTGATCCGTATTGGTTGCAGGCTGAATACAATCCGGGTCACTCCACCCAGATCAACTACTCCGATTCTGGATTGTATATGGCCCAAATGCAACGAATGGGGATAACGCATACGGTGACTGTCGGCGACAACACTTCTCTCCCCATAAATTCGCCGATCAAGGTGTTCAACGAGAATATTGGTCCTCCGGGCACAGGCGGTCAGACTACGGCGAGGCTTTACCGCAAGGGAATTGAGAAACTGTACCAGGTCGGTGGGCTACCTCTAGATGATCGAACGTTTGGGTCTGGATTCGACAGGCTCCCGGCCACCGGGGACGAAGTTAATGATCCTCCATCCTCAGGGTCAGTCGTTTACCGAGCAAGGGTTGGCTTCGATACGGCGGGCACTCTTTTGCATGGAGTGTTATCTTGGCTTGACGAGTTTTTTTACACGGACAACAGTGATCAATTCCATTTCATCTTCCGAATGAAACTCGTTGGTAATAATACGCAGCATATTCCTGTTGGCCAAGTCATCCTCACCCCGGTGCGGACGTCTTCTAGTTACTTTATGGGTGGCAATGGATCGATTCCAGATCCTGGAAATCAGCCTTCTGCGCCCCCCGGGAACCCATCCAGCTACGGTGGCACATATACGATTTGGGCCGATATGTTTCATCATCCTGGCCAGTACGAAGATATCGACATAGTCACCTCTCTTGCCACCTACATCTCCAAAGTCTATTATAATACTGACGTCCGAGTGCAATGGTCGGGCTCGTCCGACCTCTACATCGATTACCTTCGCGTGCGCGACCTCTATGACTACAAATTGTTTGTTGCCTCCGACTCTTCGACGACGTACAACCAGATAAAAAGTTATTTATTAAATGTTAATGCTTTCGATACTACCCGCAATTTCAGATGGTATGGAGATGAGCCGGGTGCAACCAATTTTCGGGCGTATAGCAAGGTATCTGAGTTGGCAAAGCAGGCGACGGGAGTAGCCATGAATGGATCGCTCTCTGATTACTCAGCACAAAGCCTGTCTGAGCTTCAAAGCTATATCGGCACAGTTCGTCCCAGTGAACTGATTACAGACACATATTCGATCTGGGGGTCGTCGAGTAACCCTAGAGATAACTTGCACAGTATCGATTCGGCCTCATCGGGTACGAATAGCATTCAGTACTCATACGACTACCTAACCCCCAATCTTCGCAACTCTATCACAGCAGCGAATGGCGATCCCAGCACCGCCTCGGATGATATACCATTCTGGTTTACCATGCAGGTGGATCGTTATACACAAGTTAATACGGCAGATCAGACGAAAACAGTGTATCTTTTTCGAGACCCTACACGTAATGAGATCTTTGCGCAGGCATATTTGAGCCTTGCCTACGGGGCCAAGGGCCTAATTTATTTCACGTACGCTAGCCTTCCCTATGCCGCATTAGGCAGTTCCGCCGGAGGTGATGACTACCACTCCTTGACAGACATAGTCGATGCGCAAGGGAATCCGACGACCGACGTCACCGTCGGCCATCACGTCCCTAACTACAAATGGTACGCTCTCAAGGAATTTCACGGGGTGCTCGATGTAATAGGTCCTAAACTACTTAACCTTCAATGGAAAAATGCGGCCAGCATTCACCTGGGCCAGATTGCAAACGTGAGTTCCGTCGTCTCAGGAGTGCAGAGCTCGACTCTCTCCGGTACTCAGGACGGGTCCACCTCAACTTTCGTTGAGGTTGGTATTTTCGACACAATTGGCTCGAACGATAAGTATTTCATGATCGTTAACAGACGTGGACTTTCGAATGAGCAACGGAACATCCAGGTGACTCTGAGCTCCTCACTCGCGTACCAGAGTCTCCTCGTCACGGACGTGTACTCCGGAAGGATGTGGGTTCTACCTCGGGGAAACTCATTCACCGACCTCTTCCAGCCAGGCCAGGGTAAGCTCTACCGTGTGAGCCAAGCTGTATGGAGCGGAAACTATAACATCAATTCGGACTTTCAAGTCCAGTCAGGCGCCACCCTTTCTGTACTCCCTGGTACGACCGTCAAGCTCATATCCCCTTACGTGTTCACGGTCAACGGGAGCCTGGTGGCAAAGGGAACGACATACCAACGCATCACATTCACTTCGGCAAGTCCGACGCCAGCTCCGAATAATTGGTCCGGAATCAGCTGCCAGGGAGGAGGGCCTGATACTCTGACCTACTGCGATATAAAGTATGCGGCCACGGGGATTTCATTTACAAACACCACTCCAAATAGTTATATGTCGAACGATACGGTTGCTGCGTGCGACACTTACGGCTATGGTATTAGTATCTATAACACCGGCACATCCAATCGCACATTGACACTAAGAAACTCAGGCGTCAAGGATAACAATGGTTGGGGCGTGAGTGTAAATAACGCCTACGTGGCAATCTCTTACACAAGTATCAAGCACAACTCACTGCAGTGGTTTACGGGAGGACTCCGTGTGCAGAACGGGGCGAAAGCATACCTGGATTACTCGAGAGTTGAAAACAATATCTTTGCCGGGATTAGCGTTTCCGACCTTAATTCTCGAGCCTCGCTCAGTCCCGACGAGTTAGCCCAAGGCTACAATACCGTGGATGGTCACGGGACGAACGAAATCATCGTCTCCTACTCGGGGACAGCTTTCCTGGGTCGAACAATTACCGTTCAATCCTGTGACTGCGGAGAGACTGGACCCAATCCCGTTCATCCAATCATATCCCAGATCGCCCCATGCGGTGACGGGTGCACACTGGTCTCAGATGACGAGCCAAGGGGAGGATGGAACAACGTGTACGATACTTTTAACAATCCGACTCCTGGCGCGCTCATCGCCGATTCGGCAAACCAGATTGTGTATGCCCGATATACGTATTGGGGCACTCATCAATCGAACGAGTTCACAGGGCCAGTGGACACGCTCTACCCGCTTAGTAGTCCGGTTTTTACACCTTCGATAGCCGCTCCCGTTTTCACGGGTGGCGAGATATCTGGGAGTCGGCGTGTCTCCGAGCACCAGAAAATAGTGAACTGGCTAAAGCAGTTGCGCTCCAATATTGAAGACGAAAAAGAAGATGCCCTCGATGACTTACAGGTTATGGCCTTGTACGTCGGTCCTGGCGGTTCCTACCAGAATGCGATCGATGGATCATGGGGGCATTTCCTGTCTTCCGTAGAGCACGGCTCGAAGTCCGCGAGGGTCAAGGCGCTTGCTTCTGCCATGCAAGTTCAGGCACTGATGGACGTGGGAGATTTTGCATCAGCCCTTCAAATGAGCGACGACATTCTCGGTCGAGGGGTCGATGACGATCTTTGGCTCTTTTGCCAAACGCGCAAGATTTTTGCTGCTTCTGCTTTGGGATACATGGATGCCGCGAATTCTGTTTTCAACTCGTTCAAGACTCGTGCGTTGACCATCGACAGCAATGCTGTAAACTCGATGAGGGAGTACTTGGCATTAGCCGTACCAGTAGCTGGGAGCGTCGCCGGAAGCTCGGGTGGGCTTGGGGGAGCTGGCAATAGCTCCAATGCAAGGTCATCACTTGCCTTTGAACTCAGCCAAAACTACCCCAACCCCTTCAATCCGGTTACAACGATTTCGTATAACCTTGATGCACCAACTCACGTGAGCTTGAAGGTTTTCAATTCACTGGGACAGCTTGTTGCTACACTCGTCGACGAAATGCAGGAGACGGGTAAACGCTCGGTACAATTCGATGCATCCCGCATCGCTTCTGGTGTTTACCTTTACAAACTGCAAACCCCCTCCTCCACATCTGTCAAAAAGATGCTGATCCTTCGGTGAGCACCGGGGGTCTGAGACTGATGAATAGTTTCTTGAGGTAGGAACGTTAAGGCGGACAGAATTCACGAAGCCCCGACCACTCCGGCCGGGGCTTTTTGATTATTCACATCTCGTAGGGTCTAAGAGTGAGTTCAAACGGCCAACGACATTCAATGATGCGGCTATCCAACGATCAGACCGAAACCCACGGTACTCATAGCATTTAGGCCTAAAATGCTTCAGACGTGTTGAGCAAATCTCACTCAGAGCTAAGTCATTCGTTGTATTCCTTCCTCCAGTGTTCAATGCTGATCCTCGCTTTGATTATTGCGTCAACGATCTCTTTGTGAGGAACCCCATCCCTGAGCTTGCTGTCCGACGGTGATTGCTTCGAGCATGTCTCAGTACTCGACGGCGCAACTGTCACGATGGTTCATTGTATGGTTCAGAACTCCAAAGGGTTCGTCTGGTTCGGCACGACGCATTGACTTGTGAGGAGTGACGCTTAGGCATTTTTGTCTTGCCGGTATGACCTGGACGACACGAATTCTCAGTTCAACGACGATATCCATCCGCTTCACGAGGGGAATACCGGCGATAGCAATTTCCTGATGGCGATTTGTGTATGCTTCGTTGATTTTCCGGACGTTGCTTCGCCCTGCTGAATTTCTTATGTTGGGAAGGCTATGGTCACCAAAGCCCACCTTTCCTTTGCAAGCGATCACTCTCTTCTTATAAATTTCGGAAGTGATTATTCTGAAGCCACCCGGCTGAAGATTCTCCGGCTCAGCCTTCTTCTCTCCAAGGGGAGCTTTCCCGGAATTCTCAATTTTCACCCCGCGTTTTCATCCCTCCTGATATCCTACAATCCTCTCTCCGTCTCTCCCTCCGATATCGAAAGCACCGCGATCCGCCTTCTAGATGAAATGGAGTCTGTTGTTATGCCGCCGCCCAGACAGGCAGAGATTCCCGTCTGCTATGAACTGGGCGAGGATCTCGATTACGTGGCAAAGTTTCATGCGATAAAACCTTCCGAGGTGATCGAGATCCATTCTACGGGGGAATATGTCGTCAGCTTTCTTGGTTTTTCACCCGGCTTTCCCTACCTCGCCGGACTGCCGGAAAGGATCGCCACCCCCAGGCGGGCAACTCCCCGCCTGAAGGTGGCAGCGGGAAGCGTCGGGATCGGAGGCCGCCAGTCGGGGATCTACCCGGTTTCAACACCCGGGGGGTGGCAGATCATCGGACGAACGCCAATGAGAATTTTTGACGCGGAACGCCAGCCCCCCGCTCTTCTGGAGATGGGATCGTCTCTTCGGTTCGTTCCTATCTCCACGTCGGAATTCCATAAAATGTCGATCGGGTGAATGCCGGGGATCCGAGTCATATCGCCGGGATTTCTCACAACAATCCAGGACCTCGGCCGGTACGGCTACGCGCATCTCGGGATTTCTGCCTCGGGAGCCGCTGATCCGGTTGCTCTCCGGCTGGGCAACATGCTTGTGGGAAATCCTGAAAATGCACCGGCGCTCGAGATGACGCTCGTCGGTGCCGTGCTTGAATTCGATTCTTCCTGTACGATTGCGCTTACGGGAGCCGATATGTCCCCTACGCTCGACGGTGAGGACATCCCTCTCTGGACTGCCGTTCGCGTTGAGCCGGGAAAGGTTCTTCGGTGCGGAGCTGCATCGAAAGGCGCCCGGTCTTATCTCAGCGCCCAGGGTGGGATCGATGTTGAGAAGAAATTTGGAAGCGCTTCGACACACCTCGCGACCGGTATCGGGGGGTTTGGCGGCCGGTCCCTGAAGCAAGGAGACTGTATTCGGTTGACCGAGGGGATGGTCAGGGGCGAAACTCTGAGGCGGCTGGACCGGTCGCGATTGCCCGAAGTATCAGGTGTGCTGCGTGTGACCGCCGGGCCGCAGGCTGACTTGTTTGGAGATTCCGAATTCTATTCCTCGCGCTACCGCGTGTCCGAGGACTCGGACCGGATGGGCCTGCGGCTGGATGGACCCCCGGTGAGTTTTGACGGCGATATTCTGACCGAAGGGGTCTCTCTCGGTGCCGTCCAGATAACGCCGTCGGGATGTCCCATTATTCTTTTCGTCGATCACCAGACGACGGGGGGTTATCCCAAGATTGCTAATGTTATTTCCGCCGATATCGGGCGCGTCGGGCAATTGCGTCCCCGCGATGAGGTTTATTTTGAGCTTGTCTCGCTCGATCAGGCTCGGAAGATTCTCGTTGACCAGGAATCTCTGATCCGAAGGGCCCTGCGGCCATGACCCCGTCGAATCCCTGGTATCGTTCCGCCACTCCGTCTCAGTGGAGGGTTCTCTTCGCCGCTCAACTGGGCTGGATGCTCGACGCTATGGACGTCATGCTGTATGCCTTTGCTCTGAGCGCCATCCGAGAGGAATTTTCGCTCTCCTCCGCGTCCGCCGGCGCTCTCGCGTCGGTTACCCTCGTCGCCTCGGCGTTCGGCGGCGCTCTCTTCGGGGTGCTGGCCGATCGTATCGGAAGGGCGCGGGCTTTGATTTATTCAATCCTGACCTATTCCGTTTTTACCGCATTCACCGCCTTTTCGCATTCGGTCGCAGAATTGATTCTGTGGCGTACGCTTCTCGGCCTCGGGCTCGGCGGCGAATGGTCCGCCGGGGCAGTGCTCGTCGCTGAGTCCTGGAGTCCTGAACATCGGGGGAAGGCGATCGGGTTGATGCAGTCGGGATGGGCGGTGGGGTATATTCTGGCCGCGCTGTTTTCGGCAGCCATTCTTCCCCGGTTCGGATGGCGGGTCCTTTTCCTGATCGGGATTTTGCCGGCCTTGCTCACCGTCTGGATACGCCGGAATGTCCCTGAACCGGATGTGTGGACGTCTCGCACCCATGCGGCCGGAGCGCCCGCTCTAAAGGTGTCGCTGGAAATCTTCAGCCCGCCTTTTCTCCGGAGAACTGTCGTCGCTTCACTGGTGGCCGCGGCAGTTCTCTTTGGCTACTGGGGCCTCTTTGGATGGATCCCGACGTTTCTCTCAACTCCGCTCGAGAAGGGGGGAGCTGGCCTCAGCATCGTAAAATCTTCCGCCTGGGTTGTGCCGATGCAGATCGGGGCGTTCGCGGGTTATTTGTCTTTCGGCTTCCTGGCCGACAGGTTCGGCCGGCGGCCTGTGTTCATTACGTTTCTTGCGGTTGCCGGGATACTCGCCCCTGTCTATGGGCTTTTTGCCGGAAATGCCACGACTCTCATGATCCTGGGTCCGATTATCGGATTTTTCGGGCACGGGTATTTCAGCGTTTTCGGGTCGATGCTCGCGGAGCTGTTTCCGACAAAACTCCGGGGAATCGCCCAGGGTTTTACCTTCAACAGCGGTCGCGCTCTGAGCGCTCTCGCTCCTGTCACCGTCGGAGCGCTCGCCGATGTCTTCGGGATCGGAAGCGCCCTCGGGGTGACCTCCGCATTTTTCCTCGCCGGGGCCCTGTTGATGACGAAACTTCCCGAGACAAAGGGGACTGTGCTCTGATGGCTGATGTGACGATCGATGTCAATTGCGATATGGGGGAACGCCCCGAAGCGCTCGACGATGGCTCGGAAGAGAAATTGATGGAACTGGTCACGTCGGCCAATATCGCCTGCGGCGGACACGCGGGTGATTTTTCCACGATGAAGAAGACGGTTGCGCTCGCTGAAAGATTCAAGGTCGGGGTAGGCGCCCATCCCGGATACCCGGACCGGGCAAATTTCGGACGCACGTCGATGAAATTTTCACGGCGTGAGCTGTCGCTTCTGATTTATGAGCAAGTGCGGTCGCTCGCGGCTTTTGTCCGGGGGCGCGAGCTCCGGCATCTGAAACCGCACGGCGCCCTCTATCATGACGCCTCGTCGGATCCCGCCGTCGCCGGGGCAATTGCCGATGCCGCATCAATGTGGAGCAGGGATCTGGTCCTTATCGGCCTCTCGGGATCCCCAATGCTGATCGTCTGGAAGGGGAGGGGTTTCATAACGGCGTCCGAAGCCTTTGCCGATAGGCGATATGAGCCCGATGGTTCTCTCCGGTCACGCAGGTTCCCGGATGCGCTCTTGGCAGACCCGGCCTCTGCAGCTGAACAGGCTCTCTCTATCGTGCGTCACGGTGCGGTGAAGACGAGCAACGGATCCACAGTGCATGTCGATGCTCTAACGATCTGTGTCCATAGCGACACGCCAGGAAGTGCCGAGATCCTGAGGTCGGTGAGGAATGCGCTGACGAAGGATGGTGTCCGCATCCTAAAGTTGTGAACGGCCCTTCGGCGCGATCGGCATGCGCCGCGGAGCTGTCTTTTCTGCCCGATTCGCAGGGTTGATTCCTGCGGGGGCAATGCGTAGATTTCAACGGTCGACAGAGCCGGATGAATTCTTCCCGATTCTATACCGCCCTGCTCCGCTCAGTTGTCGTTGTGCTTGGACTTGTCTGCCCCCCCGAGTTTTCTGGTCAGGTCCTTCCCCTCCGGAATTATACCACCCGCGACGGGCTTCCGTCTAATCATATCTCCGCCCTCTGCCAGGATTCCCGGGGGTTCCTCTGGATCGGCACCGATGAGGGTCTGGGCTTCTACGACGGGGAGTCCTTCAAAATCTACTCGACCATCGATGGGCTGGTGAATAATTATGTCTCATCCGTGATCGAGAGCCGGCACTCTCCGGGCAGAATCTGGATCGCTTCCATTGCCGGCGGCGTGTCCAAATATGAGGATGGCAGGTTTACCACCTTTCCCATCAGGCAGATGACGTCGAAGATTTATATCGGCACTCTGGCGGAGGACCACGAAGGAACGCTCTGGTGCACGACGAGCGACGGCATCTACAGGATCCAGGGGGACTCTCTGCAACCATTCCCGCTCCATCCGCCCCAGTATATTTATGGCTCGGATATCGCCGTGGCGCAGAATGGGAGTATCTGGATCGGCGTGAACCGAAACCTCTATATCTATACGCCATCCTCAGGTAAGACCCGGCTGAGAGACCTTAACCTTCCGCCAAACAGTTATGTGGGTCATATCGTCGCGGATCGCGAAGGGGATATCTGGGTGAGCTCGTCTGACAGCACGCTGAGAAGGTTTCACGGCGAGGGGGTGGTCTCATGGTCTACCCGCAGCTATGGTATGGTGAATCAGATTATGCTGGATGCCTCCGGAGAGCTCTGGATGACAGCCCCCAATGGAATCCTTCGCACAAGGGAAAAAAGTTTCCCAGCTGGTCGAATGACGGTGTACTCCCGCGAGAACGGCTTTCAGGAGAATTATTTTGACCCGGTATTGGAAGATAATGAGGGGAATATCTGGTTCGGCGGAGCAGGTACCGGGCTCTACAAGCTTTCGGAAAAAAATGCCCTGAAAATCCCCCTTGAGAACGGGATGTCCGGCTTTACCGACCCTGCCGGACATCTCTGGCTGCTGAACGGGCACGGACTCTGGGAATGCTGGAACGATGAGGGAAGGTGGGTTGTGTACGATCATCGGCTCGGGGAACCCGCTGCGTCGCATGGTCTTTCTCTCACCCGGTCCGAGGGGCGCGGCAGGTTCTGGCTCCAGTTCCCGGACTCGACGGTCGAGGGGGATTCGATTATTGCCCGGCCGGCCGGACCTTCGGCGCTCAGGAAGTTTGCGACTCTCAAGCCGGGACGGGATTTTCCCCGCACGTTCGTCTGGATGGTCTACGACGATCCGAAGGATTTTCTCTGGATGAGCCTCGGCCAGGGTGTCGGGGTGGTCGATCTTCACGCCTCCCCTCCCCGCTTCGTGACCCTGTTCCGGCAGGAGGATGAACTCATGATGTCATCCATCCGCGCAATCTACAGGGACAGCCGGGGGAATGTGTGGTTCGGGAGTTTCGGCGAGGGTCTTTCGGAACTGGTCGGCGGGGATATCTCTCAAAGGCGTTTCCAGCGTTTCACGACCTCTTCCGGACTCCCGGATAATAGCATAAGATCCCTCGCCGAAGACGAACGCGGCCGGCTCTGGATCGGAACCCGCTTCGGCGGCGCGTCGATCTACGACGGTTCGGGTTTTCAGAATATTTCGATGAAGGAGGGCCTCGTGAGTAATACTGTCTGGCATCTGACACGGGACGAGCAGCACAGGATGTGGCTCGGCACCGGGGCCGGGGCGATGTCGGTCAGCTCCGGTGATTTTCCCCTCCCGCGGTGGTCGGAGATCATGACCCGCGAACCGTGCGCAGTGTATTACTCGTCCGTGACGAAAACGGTCTGGATCGTTCATGCCAGGGAAGCGATCGCGCTCGGCGAGGAGAATAAGATCGCCGCCCCGCCTCACGTGTATATCTCAAAGGTTACCGTGAACGACCGGCCTGTGTCCCTTAACGGGCCGATGGTCTTTACCCACGATCTGAACAACATCGTCGTGGAATTCATCGGACCCGGATTCAGGGGAGAGAGGGGGATGCGCTACCAGTACTGGCTACGCGGGATCGATACGGCATGGAGTATCGCCTCCCGCCAGAGATCGGTGACCTTTGCATCGCTGAGCCCGCAGGAGTATACTTTCGAAGTGGCTGCCCTCAATACCGACGGGTTGCGGAGCCCCTCGCCCGCCTCGTTTTCCTTCCGGATTATGCCGCCCGTCTGGCAACAGTGGTGGTTCATCGGGTTGGTCGGGGCCACACTTCTGGGGGGAGCTTTCGGCCTTGTCCGCCGCAAGATGTCGGTGCTCAAGGAACGCCATGCGATGCAGGAGGAGTTTTCACGCCGGCTGATCGATGCGCAGGAGAACGAACGCTCCCGGATCGCCGCAGAACTCCACGACAGCCTCGGCCAGAATCTTCTCGTGATCAAGAATGACGCCCTCCTTGCGCTCGACGCGGGGCCCGGCAAACAGGAAGTATCGGACCGTCTGAACGATATCTCCGACGTGAGTACCCAGACGATCGGAGAGGTCCGCGATATCGCCCTCGACCTCCGGCCCTACCACCTCGACAAGCTGGGCCTGACGACAAGCATCGAATCGATCATCAGAAGAAGCTCGGAATCGGGCACACTTGCGCTCGTTTCCGATATCGATCCCATCGATAATGTGTTCCCGAAGGGTGAGGAAATCCATATTTACAGGATTGTGCAGGAAGCTCTTAATAATGTCGCAAAGCACTCGGAGGCCACCGAGGCGTCCGTCTCGGTGAAGAGGAATTTCGATAGAATACGCGTGACCGTCCGGGATAACGGCAAGGGTTTTGAGGCCCCGCGGTCGACACTGCCGGGACCCGGCGAATTTTCGCGGGGGTTCGGTCTCTTCGGCCTCGGCGAACGGGCGCGCATTCTAGGCGGCACGCTTCAGATCGGCTCCGCCCCGGGCCAGGGTACGACCCTCATTCTCGATCTTCCGATCCGCGGAGACCATGATGCCTGAGCCGACCCGCGTCGTCATAGCGGACGATCACCCGATATTCCGGAGCGGCCTCAGACAGTTGCTCGGTGCCCGAGGGACGATTAACGTGCTCGAAGAGGTTTCGGACGGCGAGGCCGCCCTGCGCGCCATTGAGTCCTCAAAGCCCGACGTGGCAATTCTCGATGTGGATATGCCGAAGAAGAACGGCCTCGAGGTGACAACCGAGCTTCATGACCGGAATATCGGTATTCCGGTCATTTTCCTGACGATGTATAATGATCGGGAAATGTTTAATAAGGCGATGGACCTCGGCGTGAGGGGCTATGTTCTGAAGGAGAGCGCATCACGTGAAATTGTCGAGGCCGTCGAACTCGTGGCATCCGGAAAGTATTATGTCAGCCCCGCCATGTCCGCCCACCTGATCGAACGCCGCTCCCGAGCCGAGGATCTCAGGAAATCGGTTCCCGGTCTGGATGTTCTCACGCCCGCCGAACGGACGATTTTAAAAATGATCGCCGAGGGTAAGACGAGCAAGGAGATTGCGTCGGCGCTGAATGTCAGCGCCCGGACGGTCGATCACCACAGGTTGAATATATCGAACAAGATCGGCATTCACGGGACACACCAGCTTGTGAAGTTTGCCGTGCAAAACAAATCCCGCCTCTAGTTTTCCCCTCCGTTTCCGCTCAGCGCCTCCTGCTGACTTCCCGTCATGTCAATCGTGCACGTTTTTGTTCGCTTTTACCTAGGTATTCTGGGTAAAACTAGTGCGAAAATCGGGTAAATCACCCCAGAGCTTTCGTTCGATACCCCCGTTAGATTGAATTGTCAGCCAGAATGAGGGATCTTCACGGGCCGCGCTGGAGCCGCTGAATAATGAAGTATCGTTCAAAGGAAGGAATTGCCTGGATCGGACGCAGTTCTCTGGGAGAGAAAGTCAGATGGTTTTGATCGTCGATGATTACGCGCCGATCCGCGCCGCAATCAAGCGGTATCTCGTGAGCGTGAATGCGGATTATACATTTTGCGAGTGCAGCGACGGGGATGAGGCCTTGAAAATGTTCCGGACCCTGCGACCCGATTGGGTCTTGATGGATATAAAGATGCCCGGTACAGACGGATTGACGACGATGAGATGCATCCGGAATGAATTTCCGTCGGCGCGGATTATCGTCGTATCGAATTTCGATGATCCGGATTTCAGGACCGCCGCCCGGAGGAGCGGCGCATCGGGCTATGTGCTGAAAGAGAATTTGTCCGAACTGCAATCTCTCATGCGATGAGTTTTTCACGTATGAAGAACGACCCTGCTTTTCTCAAAATTTCAGGAGGGTTTATGAAACCTGCTCTCGTTCTTGCCTCCTTCGCCACAGGCGTCTGCCTGGTTCTTCTCAAGCCGTCGCTTCCGGCCATCCGGTCCGTAGTGTCACCGCCCAGCCAGGAGAATTGCGGCTGCGAGGAGGGCGCTATCAAAGAAGATCTTCCGTTCGCAAACCGGATGCCGGCCCAGGCCTATGCCGACCTCTACGATGCCGTCCAGAAGATGCCGGGCGAAAAAACCGGTCCGTCTAAGCTGAAAAAAGTCGCCGGGATCACGATCACTGACCAGGGGTGGGAGTCATTCGGACCACAGGCCGTCCCGCAGATAGGCGCGGCGTCCGGAAACAAATCGTTCGGCCGAATCCGGCGTATGCTCTGGTACTATAACACCGGGTTTGGGTCCTGGGAAGCATTCCTCGGGGCCGGGAGCGGGGGGTTATACTATGGCTATAACTACTCGGATTGGGTTTCAATAGGAGATCTTCTTTCCAACCCGGCCATCGGGGCAATCGCCGTCGATCCGTTCAACCCGAATACGATGTTTATCGGAACCGGCGACTGGGGCCGCTATAACGGAGTCGGCCTGCTGAAGACGACCGACCGGGGCCTTCTCTGGTCCGCGGTCATTACGCCGCAACGACCTAACGTCATTACGCAGATCCTCTATCTCGTCGGGTCGTCTTTCATGATCATGTCGACCGATATTGGGATATATCGCTCTACCGACGGCGGGAATTCCTGGGCGCTGAAGGTTGTCGATACGACGGACCAGCACGCATCGGTTTATAATCTTGTGGCCGCCTCAGCATCGACTCTCTATGCGGCGCTCCCAGGAAAAGGGGCTTATAATTACGGCGTGTATAAGTCGCTCGACGGTGGGAATACCTGGTTCAAATCCTCCAACGGCCTTCCCTCAACCTCGGGCGCCACAATTGCGATCGACGTGAGCAAGTCGAACCCCGAGATTCTCTACGCTTCATACACCAATGCGAGTGATAATCTTGCGGGGGTCTATCTCACCACCGACGGCGGCGTCTCGTGGAACCCCACGGCAGCACCGCCAAATTATATCACCGGAGGACAGGGTTTCCATGTGAACGTTATCCGGGTCCACCCCGGCTTTCCCGGAACCGTCTACGCTGCCGGGGTAAGTATGGTCAAAAGCATTGACTACGGGGGGCATTGGATGGAATTGGGACGGGAGGCCCGCGGACATGACGATATCACATCTATCGAGTTCGACCCGAATGATCCCAACCATGTCTATATCTGCAGCGACGGCGGGATTATCTTGCGCGATGAGCTGTTCGGCACTCTCGATAATGCGAATTATATCTTCGAGCCCGGCGCTCCCCTGCAGATCTATGAAATGGACGACTCCTGGTCGGAATCCAATGTCATGGCCGCCGGACTCCAGGATAACGGCACGCTCGTGACGGCGGATGCATCGACGCCCGCCGGACTATGGTACGAGTTCGCCGGCTGCGATGGCGCTAACCATCTCTCAATCGATCCGTACAATTCTTCGCTGTTCTACTTTAATGAATGGTGCGACGCCAATGGTCTGGACCCCCGCTTCCGCACCGACAACGGAGGACAAGCTAGCGTGACCATCGACGGGAGCCTGCCAGTCAAAACCTTCGCCCCGGTCCGCCTGAGCAAGGGGGGACCCACTCCCCTCTGGACGGTGACGAACTCGACTCTCTACTACTCGTATAACCGCGGCAATAGCTGGAACAGCGCAGTTTTCTTCGGCGCCAGTTTCACCAACTGGCCCGGAAGACTCTCGGCCAATTTCAATGCTCCCCTGTCCAACAAAGTCTGCTACGTGACCGGACCCAATGGACATGTCTTCGTCGCCTGGGGAACCCCCGGCTCTATGCTCATGGATGACTATACCTATAAGCTTGCGAATAATATGACCAACGCGGTCGCAGATCGCTGGAATCCGGACGTTGGTTATGCACTCAAAACGGGGAGGATTTTCAGGACATCCGACAAGGGGCAGACCTGGACCGAGATTACCGGGAACCTGAAACCTCTCACGACGATGCAGTTCAATGATATTATCTCCAGCCCGACCGACCCGAAGGCTCTCTACCTTTCATCATGGATGGGTATGTGGAAGACTCTCGACGGTGGTAATAAATGGTTCAAATTCCAGATCGGACTCCCGCTCGTGAATGTGACGCGCCTTTCGATCATACCCGGGGTCGACTATGACACACTTCGAATCGCTACGTACGGCCGGGGGTTCTGGCACCGTCTCATCAGGGATATCGATCAGAACTCGATGGTCCAGTTTCCGATTTCGGGCAATACTCTTTCGCTCCACGGCAACGGTAACGGGGCGATCGCGCTGGGATCCGTCGGGGGCTCGTTCAAGTCAACCGACGGCGGCTCCACATGGGATACTCTCGATCCCGGCACCCCCAACAATCTGAATTCCTCGGGAAGCCTCGGGCCGATCATTATCGCCGGAGGTGATCTTGGGACAATTGTCCGGAGCACCGATGGCGGCACGACCTGGGCTCTCACACCGCCCCCCACCGCCGCTGATGTTACGGGCATCTCAATCACACCCTCCGGCATACCATGGGCATGCGCAGATGACGGTATGCTCATGAAGTCAACCGACGCCGGCCAGACCTGGATGACTCAGACGACGTTTCCCGGTGTCGCGCTCCGGTCATGTCAGTTTTTGGATGATTCGTACGGCTACCTGCTGGGGCGTTCGACCGCGGGTACGGAACTTGTCTACCGCACGACTAACGGAGGCGATCTGTGGACACCCTTCACTCTCCCCACCACAGGTTTCTTGTCGAAACTCTGCTTCACGGCCGACTCCGAGGGTTTTGCGGTCGGTGACAGCGAGGCTATTTTCAAGACTACGGACGGAGCGGCGACGTGGTCCATGGTGGACACTGGGTCGAACCACTCTCTCTATGATTGCTACTTCATGGACCAGCTCACAGGCTGGAGCTGCGGCGACAGCGGTACTATCCTGAAGACCGAAGACGGCGGCGATACGTGGAATGATATCAGTAATCCATCCCTGGGAAGACTGCGCTCTGTGTCGATGTCCGATACGCGTCTTCTCTTCGCCGGGGATGGGGGGATATTCTCCTCCAATCTGAGCCATGAGAACAATACTTTTTACAGTCTTAACAATAACTGGAATATGGTGTCTCTGGCTGAAGGGGTCGCGGATTCTTCAGTTCATACGCTGTTTCCTACAGCCCTTTCGCATGCTTACTCCTACAACGGCACGGGGTATGTCATTGCAACCTCGCTTGCCCCGACGAGAGGTTATTGGCTGAAGTTTAACGGCGACCAGGTCGTTTCCGTTACGGGAACTCCGAGCGGAGGGCTCTCTATTCCGGTGACGAGGGGATGGAATCTGATCGGATCCTCGAGCGTCCATGTGCAGACCCGGAATATTTCGAGCTCCCCGCCCGGGATCGTGACATCGCAATTCTTTGCCTACAACGGGGCATATGTGATCGCCACGACGATCGAACCGGGAAAGGCGTACTGGGTGAAGGTCGGCCAGGATGGGACGTTGACTCTGCCCTCCTCTGGCGCTGCCTCAGCGGCACCATCGGCCAGGATTAAGATCGTGGCGAACTCGGAGCTCCCTCCTCCTCCTCCCGATGCCGGCGCTTCGCCGCTCCTCCCGGCTGAGTTTGCCCTGAAGCAGAATTTTCCGAACCCCTTCAATCCGAACACGGTGATATCCTATGAATTACCGCGGGATGCAAAGGTCTCTCTGACGATTTATGACCTGCTGGGGAGGGAAGTCACAAGGCTCGTCGACGGTGTGCAGGATGCTGGGACGAAGTTTATCACATGGAATGCAGCCAATTACGCGACCGGCGTCTACCTCTACCGGCTCGACGCAGTTGCCCGTGACGGCTCTCAGCGCTTTGTGAGTGTGCGAAAAATGGTGTGCATTAAGTAACGGCTCTTTCCAGGACCCTGGGGCGCCGCCGCCTGGCGGCGCTTCAGAAGGTTCCCCAGAAAGTCCACCTTTCCCAAGTGCGATCAAAGGAATCCACAGTTTTTTTACGCCATCATCAATAGGATGCGATCCTGGATAGAACCGGCAGAGTCGATGATCGGTCCCACTCAGGCCTGAAGGGATTGAATCGCGGTTGCTTCGATTCAGTGCATTTCGTAGATTTCTCCTGTATGCGTGATTGAATTCCGGGTCCCAATCATTGAATACCGGAAGGATGAGCCCTGAAGCAGACGATTACATGCGCCATGATAGGCATGATGTGCGTTTTCAACAGTGATTGTCACGAGTCCTCACTAGAGCACCCTCACGAGACTACGAATCTATCTGCGTTCACGATAACAAACGATTTTGCAATTGATACATCCTTTCATGATCCACCCAACTGCAGTGAGTACGATTGCAGCCCATACGATTCAGCGCCAGCAGCAATACATCAGGAGTATCCGGCATACCCCCCATCAGCGTTAAAAGCAAGAATAGAGGGCGATGTCTGGATTCGAGTATTTGCCGACACAAGCGGCAGGGGGGTTTATGCGTGCGTTAGTAGCAGCAACTCTGATGCTCTGAACAGGGCTGCGCTTGAATCAATCGTTCAATGGAGATTCACGCCGGCGACTTTGCATGGAAAGCGCTTCTCCAGGTGGTACGCCATCCCGTTCCGCTTCCGAATCAATTGAGCCTAATGATGCATCCCCGATCGAGTATCTTCTTTATCCAGTCTTACGATTCCTGACCTGGTGGGGAGGGAGGTCACACGATTCTCCACTATAGTGCGGATCCTGGGTCCGGGCGCGAACCTGAGCCCTCGATCCTCGTTCGCTACGAACGACGTCTCCTACCCTGCCATAAAGGATAACATCTCTCGTATCTGCCCTTTTCCAGGGACAGATGTATGACACCGTCTGAAAGGGCGGCGAATTCTTGCTATTCACCAACAGGGAGGATATATTGCATCCTCTGACCCGCGCCCGGTCATATCGAAGTGCGAGTGTTATGGTCATCCACCTTCCCAGCAGAATTCACAAAGCCGCCGGTTGTCATTGCCTGAAGGGCTTGTTATTCGCAGCCCTGCTGCTTCACCAGAATTTGCCGGCGCAACGAACCGGGTTCGAGGAAGCGTGGAGATGGGTCCGCTTCACCGAAGAATCGGGCCTCCCGTCTGACCGCATCCGGGAGGTGTTCGAAACCCGGGACGGCACCGTCTGGGTGGCTACTTCCGCCGGCATCGCATGGTTCGACGATTTTCGGTGGATCCCGATCGATTCCTCCCTCGGCCTCCCCCCATCCGGTTTCGCAGATATTATCGGGGAACTGCGAGATAGCTTGGTGCTCGGCTCCACCGGGGGGTATTTTATCGGGACAAGACATGGGTTCCGGCCGCTGACTACAGGCGCCCCGGCCGGCGCCGGAATCCTGGGGGGAAAATTTCTCCTCGTCCGGAACGCTTCTCTCTACAGCCTCGACCACGGTTCCCTCAAGCTGTTTCAACCCTCCTCTGCCCTCACCAAGGACCGGACGATTACTATCGTGTCTACAGCGCCCGGCGGATTCTGGCTCAATCTTATGGACGGCCTCTATCGGTGGGAGGGGGATAGATTTCAAAGCACGATCATGGTCGGGACACACGCGCTCGGGACTCCTACGATTGTGGAGAACGGGCATGGAACCGGTCTTCTGGCCATCGACCTTCCTTTTGAGAGCCGCGGACTCTGGGAATGGGATAAGCATTCGCCGATGAAGCGAAATCCCACCGAACGGGTGGATAATATCAAGGCGATGGATATCAGCGAGGATGATGAGGTGGTCGCCGTCTATCTGTCGGATGAGGTACGAATCCGCACCGGCAACCGGTGGTCCCCGGTCAGATTTAACTATCCGTCGATCACTGATATCGGGACGGTGAAGTTCCGCAAGAATGGCGATCTGTGGGTGGGGACGGATCACGGGTTGTTTCTCTATCGTAGGTCATCGTCGCGCTGGACTTACTGGAGCGAGCCCCCTCCCGATCTCCGGAATTCTGTCAATGAGATTCTCCGGACCCGGAACGGAGATTTCTGGCTCGGGACGAGCGATGGGATCGAGATTCACCGCACAAATGGCCGCGTGGAGCATATATCGACGGTCAAGGGTACCCCTCTCTGCGTTATCACCGGGCTTGCCGAAGATTTTGAGGGAAATGTCTGGGCGTCCAGCGGCGCTTCCTTCCCCGGTGCATTCCGCTGGGATGGGAAGTCGTGGGATCGGTTCTCCGTGAGCGATTCCGGAGGGGTCTATTTTCACAAGATACGCCTCGACAGGAAGGGACGTCTCTGGTTCCTCGGTATCGGGGAGTTTTTTCCCCCCATGGGTGGGAGCCAGCCTGGCGCTTTCGTTCTCGAGAACGGTCGGTTCCGGAGATGGGGCGAGAGTGAGGGGCTTATCAGTGGCCGCGTTTATTCGTTTGCCGACGGCTCCGACGGAAGCCTCTGGTTCGGGACTTTTTCAGGGCTGAGCCGGTGGAAGAACGGTGCGTGGACGCACTGGTCCTCCCATCGCGGCCTGCACGCCGGCCGGGTGTTTACGCTCGCTCTCGACAAGTCGAACAAGCCCTGGTTCGGGGACTACGACGACCGGAGCGGCCTCGCCACCATCGATGAGAATGATTCGGTAAAATACCTGACGAGCGCCGATGGCCCTCCGAGCCAGAATATCTGGGATATAAAGTTCGATGATTTCGGAAAAATGTGGGTCGTGACCCGGTCGGGCGTCTCCCGCTACGATAACGGCGTCTGGTCCAACTATGATGAGAAGTCGGGACTCTCCCACGTTGCGCTCTGGCCGGTTCTCCCGCTTGAACATGAGGTGTATGTGGGGACCGCAGGGAAGGGAGTAGCAATTCTTCACCGCGGCGAGACGTTTACCCCCGATCCGCACATTTTTCTGAATAATCCGCTGATGGAAGGGAACAACGTGATTCTCCGGTGGAAGGCGTCCGCCTACTGGGGCGAAGTGCCGCAAGGGGAGGTTTTTTCTCGCTATCGGATAAACGACCAGCCATGGTCCTCCTGGAAACAGGAAGAAGAGGTGTCGCTCCCCAGCCTCCCGCCAGGCAATTACTCTTATGTCGTGCAGGCAAAAGGGGTTTTTGGCAATTTTGACCCGCAGGGCGCCCAGGGAGCCTTTACGGTTCCCCTTCCCCTCCACCTCCGCCCCGTTTTTCTCATGCCCGTCGGTGCCCTCGCCGTCGCCGTGGTCGCCCTCGGCATTACCCTGCTGGTGAGGAAACGAAATCATAACCGCGAGATCCGCAAATCGGAGGAGAAATTCCGCACGGTGACGGAGATGACCGCCTCCGCCATTTTTATTTTTGATAACTCGAGGATTCTCTTTGTCAATACGGCCGCAGAAGCTCTTACCGGGCGGCCGAAGGAGGAGCTGGTCTCGATGGTGATCGGTGATGTCATTCATCCGTCCGACCACTCGCTGATCCAGGAGAATGGGCTCCCCGACACTGAGTCCCGGCGGTATGAATGCCGGCTGATCACACGCTCGGGCGACGTCCGATGGGTGGATTTTATCTCCGGCTGGATCAGTTTTCAGGGGATCCGGGTACGGATCGGGACAGCATCCGAGATAACGGAACGTAAGCACGCGGAGGAGAAGCTTCGCCTCCTTGCTTCGGAGCTTTCGTCAACGGAAGAACGGGAACGCCGGCGGCTGGCAAGCTACCTCCACGATACGATCGGCCAGACGCTCGCCTTCAGCAAGATGAAGATCAGGCTTCTGCAGAAGTCGTCGACCCCGCACGAGCTCGATTCCCGCCTTCAGGAGATCCGCGACCTTATCGACCAATCCATCGCCGATACGCGGTCCCTTACGTATGAACTGAGCCCCCCGATTCTCTATGAGCTGGACTTCGTGGCCGCCCTGGAATGGCTCATGAACCAGATCGCCGGGAAACATCATCTCGAGATAACTCTCGAAGACGATAAGCGGCCGAAATTGATCGGCGACGAGCTTCGTATTTTTCTTTTCCACGCAACCCGGGAGGTTCTGGTGAACGCAGCGAAACATGCGGAGGCAACCCGGGTCGTTATCTCATTGAGAGAATCGGACGGCTATATCCTCCTCAAGGTCCAGGACAATGGCGTGGGGTTCGATTCCAGCCGCGCGAGCCC
Organism: uncultured Chlorobiaceae bacterium; assembly: GCA_964410105.1. Lineage (GTDB taxonomy): Bacteria > Bacteroidota > Ignavibacteria > UBA10030 > SZUA-254 > CAYPFY01. The sequence goes on along the minus strand of CAYPFY010000008.1, from coordinate 67,746 downwards.
CGCCGCAGATATGAACGGAGGGTTCGGCCTCTTTAATATCCGCGAACGCCTCAGATCGATCGGAGGGATGCTTGATATCGATTCCGTGCCCGGCAGGGGGACGAGCGTCTCGATTACGGTCCCATCGGTCATCCCTGATTCACAGGCCCCCCACAACGCCTCATGATATTTATTGAATTGATTTGAAATGCGAAAAAGAATACTTCTCGCCGATGACCATAAGATTGTCCGCGAAGGATTGCGGAGTATTTTGGAAAAGGAGTTGCAGATGGAGGTGATTGCCCAGGCGGATAACGGCCGGTCGACAGTCCAGCTTGCCCGGGATCTCCGCCCCGATATTGTGATTATGGATATTTCGATGCCCGACCTGAACGGTATCGAGGCAACCTCTCAGATTCTGAAGGAATTTCCGTCGATGAAGATTATCGCCCTTTCGATGCATTCTGAGAAAAAATATGTGTCCGAAATGCTGAGGGCCGGAGCATCGGGATATCTGCTCAAAGATTGCGCGGTCGATGAACTGGGGCTTGCTATCCAGGTCGTCCTCAATAATAAAATCTATGTCAGCCCGGATGTTACCGGGGTGGTGATCAGCGATTATGTGCAACACGTTGAGCAATCCAAGGCCGCGGCGAGCGACAAACTGACCGCGAAGGAACGGGAGGTCCTGCAGCTCCTTGCCGAAGGGAATTCGACCAAGGAGATTGCAGGGAGACTTTCGGTAAGTATTCAGACGATCGATACCCACCGTCAGCATATCATGGAGAAACTGAATCTCTTCAGCGTCGCGGAACTTACCAAATACGCCATCCGGGAAGGTTTGACCTCTCTCGAGTAGCCCCCCGCCGGCTCACGGTTCTGCTTTGTAGGGAAATATCCGGAAAAACCGCAGAATCTCTCTAAAATCTCCGATTTACCCTGCCTTTCTTGCCGGTTCGTTGGTCGAAAGGTCATGTTTTTCCAATCCCTCTATCATGGAATCTACGATTGACCTTCCCCCAGTCCCCCTCTATCTTTAGGGGAATCAATGGGGAATATTTCGATCGGCACCAGTTTTTCATCTCGCCTCGCCTATCCCGATCCACTGAAACCCTCCGGGATCGAGTTTGATCTTCCGGAGGAAGCCTGTGTGGCTCTTTCTCTTTTTGATATCGACGGTCATGAAATCGCCATTCTTATCGATAATCAGACGCTGCCTGCCGGTACGCACACCGTCGATTTCGCCGCGCGCGGCTATTCCCGCGGCGAGTATTTCTACCGTCTCAGCGTCCAGGCTAATGGCAAGAAATTTGTCGATACGAAACGTATCGTCGTCGGACAGTAAGTTCACCTTTTCTATCAGACACCACCATCTCACTAAAAAATCATCCGAAAGGAAGGAACATGAGTACCCTTCGATACCTGTTCTTGGCCGCAATTCTTTTGTGCGCGGTAATCTGTACGGCGGCAAATACGTGCCCCACCGGCGCTATTCCGCCCCATCCGACGATCATTTCGTCTTTCCTGGCCGATTCGAGCTGCCTCGATTCGGCCAAACGGGGTAACCCGGGCTCCGGGACCGGCCCCGATCACCCGGAATGTCTCGTCGCCTGCGAAAGTTCCTATACAACGTATTGTACCGCCTTCCATAATCTGCATACCTATGCATGGACGGTGACAGGCGGGACAATAATCGGCAGTTCGACGAATAATTGCGTGACCGTTCACTGGGGAGCCATGGGATCAGGGCAGATTACTGTCGTCGAAACCGATACGAATGGCTGCGTGGGCACCGACGACCGCTGCGTGAAAATCATCGAATCCCCGATCGCTGCCTTCAGCGCCCCCCTGAATGCCTGCAAGAATACGGCCGTCAATTTCACGAATCAGTCCGTCAATGCTATCTCCTATTTCTGGAATTTCGGAGATGGCGGTACCTCGACATTGCAAAACCCCTCGCATACCTATACGACCGGCGGCACCTATACCGTGACCCTGGTGGCTTACAACAAGTGCGGCTGCTCGGATAGTGTTTCACATGTTATTAATATCAGCAATCTCTCAGGTCCACAAATCGGATGCCCCGCCACCGTCTGCGCGCACGCGACCGCATGCTATTCATCGAATTCAGGCTGCCCGGGCGGCGTCTATCACTGGAGCGCCACTGGCGGCACGATCACCGGACCCTCAACCGGCGTCGGCCTTACCAATATCTGCGTTCTCTGGGGCGCGGGGCCGATCGGTACGGTCTCGCTGTATATAACAGGCTGCGGCACGGTCTGTAATGATACCACGACTGTGTCGGTTCCGATCATCAGTTCCAATGGCCCGATCACCGGCCCGACGACGGTCTGTATGGGATCCAATAGCGTCTATACGCTCCCGCTCTGGCCAGGGACGTATTACAACTGGACGACAAGCTGCGGCACGATTATCGCCGGCCAGAATTCGAACTCGATCCAGGTGCACTGGCCCAGCTTCCCGATGACCTGCACCATTATCGCAACCTGGCACAATATTCTGCTCGGCTGCGGCGGCACAGATACCGTCGTCGTCACCATAAAGCCGGAATTCATGATCTTCGGCACCGCAGGTCCGTTCTGCGTCGGGGATGTGACGAATTTCTCGGCCAACGATAACGCCAACTGGGTGGTGTCCGGCGGAACAGTGATCTCCGGGAACGGGACCTCCTCGGTCCAGATCCAGTGGACAAGCGGCGGCATTCATACGATCGTCGCAACAACACTCAATCCGGCGAATTGGTGCAATGCGACCGCCACATTTGTGGTCTCGGTTATCGCCGTCCCACCCCCGCTCGCCATCACCGGCCCCCAGACAGTCTGCCCCGGAACGGCTTATTCGTATACGGTGACACCGTCCGGCCCGGGATATACGTACTACTGGACTGCAACCGGCGGCTCTATCATCGGCTCCAATACCGGTCCTACCGTGACCGTGCAGTGGTCCGGGGCCGGCACCCTCTCCGTCCAGCAGGTGCTGACGACAGCCCCGTTCTGCAAGTCAGCCCCGATTAGTATTCCCATCGGAATCGTGTCGATAGCCTCGATTACCGGCCCCTCGACCGTGTGCATGGATCAGACGGTTACCTATTCGGCCGGTCCCCCGAATCCGAATATTGTCTATACCTGGACCATAGAGGATGGACTCAGTAATCCCTCCTCTGCCGGGTCGATTACCGGCGGACAGGGGACGAATTCCATTACCGTCCTCTGGCACGGACCCGGCGGCTCTGCCGTGGTGCATCTCTCGGTCTGCAGCATTAATCTGACTCTCCCAATAACGATTACGCCGAAACCCTCTCCCGTTATTACGATGACCGGGCATGTGTGCGATCCGGGCGGCGGCGTGACTCTCGGGCTCACTCAGACGTATACTAGCTACTCGTGGTCGAACGGTTTCACGACTCCGACGATCAACGTGTCGGCAAGCGGCCAGTATTGCGTGACCGTGACGAATGCCTCGGGCTGCGCCGCCCAGGCGTGTATTACGGTCCCCCATACTCCGCCCCCTATAGCGAGTATTTCTACGCCGGATCAGATTACCTATTGCACGCCCCCCACTCCGACGATTAATGTGACTCTCTATGCCCTGCAAGGGCCGAATTACAAATACCTCTGGACGCCGGGCGGGGCCACAACTCCGACGATCACTGTGACGTCGACGGGGTCGTACTACTGCGTCGTGACCGACTCGGTGACCGGATGCTCGGCCACATCGAATACGATCACGATTAGCGCCGGCCCCTGCACGGGCGGCGGCACCTGTACCCCGCAGGCCTATACGCTCGATTTCACGACGAGCAATGTGGCCGGCCAGTGCAATAATATTCAGTTCACCCAGTCGTCGACAAATGTCACCGGCTTCAGCTGGTCGTTCGGAGACGGCGGCAACGGCACCGGGTCCACCCCGACTCACGTCTACGCGCAGGCCGGGTATTATTCCGTCCAGCTCTGCGGGAATGTGCCCTCGACGACGACAGGCACATGCCCGGTCTGTACGACGAAGACGGTGCTTATCCCGATCGCCGCGGATTTCACGTACGTGACTGTGTGCGGCGTGGTGACGTTTACCGACATTTCGACGTTTGTTCCAAGTTCGCCGATCACGTCGTGGAACTGGAGTTTCCCCGGCGGTACTCCGGGCTCGTCGAACTCTCAGAACCCCGGAACCGTTACCTATACGATCCCAGGAACATATGCCGTGACGCTGACGATTTCTAACGGCAGCTGCACGTCAACGATTACGAGGAATGTCGTGATAGCACCGCCGCCATCCTCGGCGTTCACTCTGCCGTCAACGGCGTGCGCGGGCACGACGGTCTCGATGACGTCGCCGAGCGCATTCACCTATGCCTGGAATTTCGGAGACGGCGCAACGTCGGCCCTGGGGACGACCTCCCATGCCTGGACGACCCCGGGTCCCTATACGGTGTCGCTGACCGTGACCGACGTGAACGGCTGTACGTCGACGACGACTCATTCCATCACGATCCTGGCTCCCCCCGTGGGCTGCTCGATCGCACCGACGAATCCCCCGCCCTTCTGCGCAGGAGATTCGGTGCTGCTGACGGCCTCGACAGGCATCGCCTGGCTGTGGCAGCTGGGAGGTGTGCCGATCCCAGGCGCTACGGCTCAGACATATTACGCGTCGCTCCCAGGTAACTATACGGTGATCGTCACCGGCGCCAACGGATGTACCTGTACGACTCCCGCCGTCGTGGTTACCGTGAATCCGTCGCCCCCCGCCACAATCACCGCTAATGGCAACGCGACGATCTGCGGCCTGGGTAATTCGCTGACTCTCTCGGCCCCGACAGGCGCTGGTTACAGCTATATGTGGTCGACGGGCGATACGACTCAGCAGATCACCGTGATCTTCAATTCGCCCGGCCTCTTCACGTTCATCGTGACGGTGAAGGATTCGACGGGGTGCCAGGCGACCTCCGCTCCCTTTGCCGTGCATGTGTTCAACACGCCGCCCCCGCCAGTGATTACACCGAGCGGCCCGACGATCTTCTGTAAGGGCGGGTCGGTGATGCTGACGAGCTCGTATCCAACGAACAATCTCTGGAGCACGGGCGCTACCACGCAGAGTATCACGGTGTCAACAGGAGGAGTGTATTCTGTGACGCATACCGCCCCGAACGGATGCTCGAGTACCTCGAGCATTACCGTGACTCTCGCCCCGGATCCGGATTTCAGCCTGTTCCCGTTCGGATGCGATCTCCTCTGCGATACGGTAAAGATCCCCGGGCCGATAGGGCCGTATCCCGGATACTATACGTATCAGTGGCTTTTCAATGGGAATCCAATTTCACCCGCCAATGGGGTGAATGATACACTCACGCCCGTCGGCAGCGGATTGTATTCGTTGATTCTTACCGGGCCCGGCCCGACGTTCTGCACCGATACGTCGAATGTGTATAATCTGTCGCTGAAGAATTGCGACAGCAACTGCCATTCGACCATCTGCGGCCGGAAGTGGAACGATCTTAACGGGAATCATAAGTTCAACTACGGGACGGAATATGGGATTCCGCACTGGAAGATCTGTCTGGTAAAATGCAACGTGGATCACTATCCGACGAAGGATACCATAGCCTGTACCTATACCGACTCGTCCGGGTTCTATTGCTTCCATAATCTCTGCGCGGGCGATTACTGCATCGTCGAGGAGCATAGGCCGGGCTGGGCACAGACATGGCCCATTAACCCGCCGTTCTACCACGTGCACGTCGGCGATAGCACGACTCTGATGGGCCTTGACTTTGGCAATAAGTTCAAGTGCCTGCAGATCTGGGTGACACTCGATACCGTCGGCATCTCCCCGGTCCAGGTGCTGTCGCCCGATGTCGTTCTGCCGCAGTGCGAGCCGTACCCGGTGAGGATTTCTTACCAGCAGGATCTGGCCGCTCCGTTCGTGCCCGTCTTCGAAGGGTTCATCGCTCCTAATGTGAATCCCTTCCCCGACTCCTGCCGCCACGGCTGGTATTCAATCGTCCGCAAGCATCTGGGCAACTATAAGTTCGACCGGATCTATGTGAACGATACGCTCCGGTCGGATCAGGGCGACTCGGTGGTCGTCCAGCTGACAGATGAAAACGCCGGCTCGACGGTGCTTATCCTCAACGTGCCAGCACCCGATACGACGGTGAAGTTCCGCACGTTCACCGCCGGTCAATTGGCGCAGCTGGATCAGGCGACGCCGGTCAAACGGCCAGGGCGAGGGAAACCGGTGAAAATGCCGAATACTGCCAACGTTATCGATGAGATGCTGCGGCAGGGCGGTAAGCTTATCGCGGGTCTCCAGGACCGGCAGGTCGCCGGCAAGATCCGGGCCTACGTCTATCCGCTCAAGCAGGGTGACGTTTTCAAGACGTTCTATACGAAGGGCTTCACACACAACGGTCCGCCCCGCGGGCTCGACTTCGACGTGAACCATAAGATCATTCTCAAGCGTCAGAAGTCGGTTCCGGCGAATAAGCATGATAACGTGTTCGTCGCCAATCTGCTGGCTCTCAAGATCAATATCCTGGCCAGCGAGTACGGGAAGACACCCCCGGGATTCGGCGAACTGGTTTATCTGCCCGCCACAGGCTCCAGCTCGCCCTGGTTCACCGCGGGTCAGGAGTATACGGTGAGCATGATCGCCGATCTGGCTGACTCGATGCTCACGAAGTGGGACGGCGTGTCGTATCAGGAATATCAGGATATCAACGCTATTCTCGATAGCCTGAACTCCTCGTTCTCCAAGCCGCTCCCGTTCGACGGCGATGATACGCTGAGCTGGATGGTAGGCTCTAAACTCCACCTCGCAGGCGCCAGGGCTCTCTCCGATGTGCCCACTCTGGTTCAGGAGAGCGGGATCGTCCCGAGGACAATCCCCGATCGCCCGGTCCCAACAACGCCGGATGCGTTCTCGCTCGAGCAGAATTATCCGAATCCGTTCAATCCGTCGACTCAGATCCGGTTCACGCTGCCTCAACAGGCATACGTGACCCTCACGATCTATAATGTTCTCGGTCAACGGGTCGCAACTCTCGCCGATCACCAGTTGATGGAGGAGGGTACGGATGAGGTTGAATTCGACGCCGGCCGCCTGTCGTCGGGTGTCTACTTCTACCACCTGACGGCACAGTCTATCGGCGACGTGGACGGAGAACCGCCACAGACGTATCATGCAATGCGTAAGATGGTGCTCATGAAGTAAGCCTCCCCCGCGCCGAACACGAACCCCGGTCGACTCTCTCGCAGTCGACCGGGGTTTTTTTATGCGTGACGGATTGCGCCGCAACTTTTGCCCCTCGGCGGCGTAAATTCTTGATATGCAGCGCTGTGGATTCCCGGGAAATCTCGGTTAAAAAGTGCGCCTCTCAATCGAATCGCTGAGGGCGGATTCTCTCGCGCTGTGGCACGCCCCCTATTTTTCCCCGCCTGAATCCCGCTTTTCTGTCCGTGAACAATCGGAACGGGAGGCCGAAGTCGACCGGCTGATGCGGGAGGCCGACCTCAACAGTCCAGATATTGGGCGAGAATCCGTCAGAAGGACCGATGTCAGGAGCCGGATTCAACGGGCCGTTGTTGAGCTCCTTCATTCCTTTGACTGCCCGATCGATGATTCCCTCCAAACGGAATTTTCCGGCGTCCTGGATGAGTTTATCCGCCAGGCGGAGGACTTTGATCCTTCTATAAGCGATGAGGCCGTGTATCAAGCGTCGCGAAACGCGCTTATCATGCATTCGTTTCAAATGTATTTTGACAAAAAAGTCCGGCTCACCCCGTCGATTTTCGCCTACAGCGCCCTCTATCCCTATACCGATAATTATCTCGACTCCGACGATGTTGATGTTTCGCTTAAAAAATCTGCCAATGACTGGCTCCACCTCCGCCTGGGCGGCTTTCCCTGCGAAATCCGCAACGACCATGAACAGAAAATTGACAGTCTCGTCCGAATGATCGAAGGGGAATTCGACCGCCGGGATTATCCCGGGGTGTTCGAGAGTGTTCTGGCAATTCACAGGGCACAGATGAGATCGGTCGATCAGTGCGGTGGCGCCGTCCTCTCGCCTACGCGGCTGCTCGATATCAGTATCGAAAAAGGGGGGACCTCCGTTCTCGCCGACGGTTACCTCGTGGCCGGCGATCTTTCAGCAGAGGTTTCGAGGTTTTTCTTTCGGTTCGGCGTCTTGCTGCAGTTGATAGATGATCTGCAGGATGTCGAGGAGGATTTTTCTCACAATCAGCAAACCGTCGCGGGCCTCCTCGCGGTCAGAGGATCACTCGGCCATTTCGTGAGCCGGCTTATTGCATTTCTCAGTGAAATTGTTCCGCATAAATCCGGGGTGACTCCGCCCGAGCGGCGTCTGCACGAATTGATTGATCGGAGCTGCCGGTTGCTTATTTTTGAGGCGGTCGCAATGCACGACGGGCTTTTCGACGAAGAATTTCTCCGCTCTCTGGATCGTCAATCGCCGGTTCGGCTGGCGTATCTGCGGGAAATACGCGGGAGCCTGAGCCGGAGGTGCCCTCCATCGTTGCCGCGGAATTCGGATAAGCTTCTTGAGAGAGCACAGGCCGTCCGCAGCACTGTTTTAGTGCCCGCCTGATCGAGCCGAACCGGCTGATCTAGACGGTTCAGGCTAATCCCCCCTTCTTTACGCATTTCCAGCCATCCACCCCGTCGTCCTTGAGGAAAGACCTCGATTCGATACTCTCCGACTCATCCGGGCCCATGCGATGATGCTGTTTCTTTGATCGGGCTGCCGTGAATTGAGATTGAACGGCGAAATCATTAAGTTTGTTGGGTTTTCTAACAATTCTGAGGAGCTTCCCATGACGCGTTTTGTATTTCAGGCTGCAGTAATTATTGTTCTTGCCGGTCTGGCAGGTATCTCCGAGGCGCAGACATTCAAGGTCCAGAAATTTAGTATCGGCGGTGACGGCGGCACCGATTATCTCACAGCCGAACCAGGCACCGGCAGGATATTTGTCTCCCGAGGGTCACATGTGATGGTTGTCGACGGTGTTAAGGGCACTGTTCTCGGTGATATCCCCGGGATGCCCGGCAACCACGGAATTGCACTGGCTCCCGCGTCGAATCATGGGTTCATAACATGCCGCGGGGATTCAACCGTGGCAATGTTCGATTTGAAGACGCTTGAGGTGGTGAAAAAGACAAAAATTCCGGTGGGGGGCCAGGATGGCATCATGTACGATGATTTTACCAACCATGTCATTCTGACCAATCACAGCAAGCCCGGCACCGCAACGGCGCTTGACCCCGCGACCGGAGAAATTACCGGCCAGGCGGTCCTGGAGGATGATGCACCGGAAGGTGCAGCCAGCGACGGTAAAGGCAAACTTTTCGTGAATAATGAACGGAAGAATACGATCCAGGTGGTCGATGCCAAGGCAATGAAGGCGTTGGCGTCGTGGCCGCTCGATTCGTTGGACGGACCCACCGGCATCGCTTACGATCGCGCGACGGACCGGATTTTTACGGGATGCGGAAAAATGTCGGCCGTCCTCGACGCATCAACAGGAAAGATTGTCGCCACGATCAAGAATGGGGATGGCGTGGACGCGCTGGGCTGGGATCCGGCCGAAAAGTTGATCTATATACCGGCAGGCAGGGACAGCAGCGTGACTGTCGTTCATGAGGATTCGCCCGATAAGTATTCCGTGGTCGCCACCGTGACAACGGCGCGCGGCGCGAAGACTATTTCGGTGGACACGACCAAACATGTCGCCTATCTGTTTCAGCCAACATACGGTCCCCCGCCGGCCGACGCGAAGCCCGATGCATCAGGCCGCAGGCCCCGGGGTCCCGTCACAGGAGCTTTCCTGTACGTTATAACGCACTGACTATTGTCTGAAGGACTCCAGCTCATGTCCCCTCCAGGGGAACGCGGCAAAACGAAGGCTTACTAGAAGCCGAATTCTATCTTTGCCCGTAGGCTCAGGGGGGTTCCGGGGGTGAAGTGGAGCTCCGATGTGGGATGTGCCTCTCCGCGTAGCTGGGATTCCGTCTCGAACTGAGCTTCATTCCATTCGGCATTGAAGAGATTCTCGGCCGTGATCGAGAGGCGATATACATCTAGCCGGTAGGCAATCCCCGCGTCGATTATTGTGTATCCCTTAGCCGTGACTGTGTTCGCATCATTCGCAGCGCGGCGCCCGATGTGTCGATACCGGATGTTGCCCTCCATGCCGCCTGCCCAGCGAAAAGTCAGCCCTCCCGTGGTCGTGAATGTCGGCGCAAGGGGAATGTAATTTTCACCCTCCGGCAGATCCCTGAAGCGCCCGCGCGAGACGGTCAGATCGATATCCCCCCACAGCCACGCGCATAACTGGAGTCGGGTGTCGATATCCATCCCGATCCTCCGCGTGGCACCCTGCTCCTCCGTCCCTCCGCCATCTCCTGAATAGACAAACTCGTGCTCCAAATCCAACCCCCATAACGCAATCCCTGTGGAGAACCGGGCGCCGGCGGTGTAACGGGCTCCGAGCTCTGCACCGACCGCCCGCGGAAGGGTCGTCTGCGACCGTTGAGCAACGACGCCGCGGGCGTCGTTCGAATGGAATCCGGTCCCGAAATTCACGAAGAGATCAAGCGAGGACGATGGAGAAATAGTGACATTCGCCTTCGGACTGAGTAGGCTCTGGGTGACTCTGCCCGATAAATCTTTCGGCGTTCCGGGATTGAGTCTGTCAGCGAGGTCGAAAATGAAGTTGTCATTCCGGAGTCCCAGCTGAAGTCTCACGACCGGCGAGAACAGGTAGTCCTGCTGGATGTAAAAGGCGATCGCGGTTTCGCGTATATCTGCGTTTGCCCTGTTGTCGAGGCGACGGCGCTGCGTTACATGCCAGAGCTGATTTGTGATCCCGTCGGTCCGGACGGCCGCACCCACAAGGGTGCTCGCGGCCGGGTTGTTCCTGAGGAAATTCAGAGAATACTCGAGTCGACCGCCGAGTATGGTCCGATCGTCATCCTGTTCGATCTCATCCCCATTCACAGGGTCGTTCTTGAAAAAAGTGAAGTCGGAAAAAAGCTGGAAATGGTAGCGCGAGGCAAAAGTCTGTGCGAGGAATTTTGACTCGCGCCCGACATTGGAGTATTCCAGGTTGATGTTCTGCCTGTTGGTTTCTCCGCCTTCCGATGGGTCGATCGAGCCGTAGCGGGATATGATGGCCTGCGCAACCGCGCGCTCCGGGATCTGTCCGGATGCATTCCACCGTGAACTGAATCCCGATGTCCAGAGTGTGATGGCTTGCTGCTGATCGATCCGGGCGATCATTTTGCCGAACAGATTGTAGCGTCTGAAATCCTGCTTGCGGTCAAAGTAACTGTCGTTGTGCAGGATTTCCCCCGCGAGATACGCGTTCGTCATGTCGGACCCGATCGGGAGACGGCCGATTCCCACAAGACGGACGAGCCCGAATGATCCCCCCTCGACGCTGAGTGAATTTTGATCGATATCGTCAAGGGTGTTGAATTTTACAGCGCCCGCAGTTCCAAAATCTCCGATCTGCGTGCGGTAGGGACCCTTGTACACTTCCAGTCCCCGCAATACTTCCGGTATGACGAAGTGCAGGTCGGCATATCCCTGCCCATGGCCGTGACTGACCATGTTGACGGGGATCCCGTCCACGGAAATATTCACATCCGTTCCGTGGTCCGCATCAAAACCCCTGAGGAAGATCTGCTCGGCCTTTCCTCCGCCGGCGTGCTGAGCGATGAAGAGACCGGGCACCAGCCGGAGAAGATCCTGCGTCGACAGCCGGGGCCGGAGTTGAAAGTCCAGCGCTTGGATCATGGCCGACGAGGCGGCAGATACCGGTACGTCCGCCCTTACTGTCACTTCCGGTGTGGCCACGGGCGATTCTTCCATCTGGATCTCGACGATCGCGGTCTTGCCGCTCTCAACCAGGACTTCCCGCGAAATGCGTGAATAGCCGATGACGCTCACGATGACGGACTGCTTTCCCGGGAAGACTCTCGGGATGACAAACGATCCATCAATCTGCGAGGAGGTTCCGATGGTTGTTCCGTCTATGACCAGGTTGGCAAAGATTATGGGGGAATGGGTTGCTTTGTCAATTACCCGGCCTGTGATCCTGCCCGTGGGCTGACCCATGACCTGGCAGGTCCCGAAGAGTATAGCTGCCAGAGCCCAAGAGGCTCTGCGGCTGAAATCGGGGATTTTTGGCAACCCCGTCAAGGCGTGTGGTTCGTCAGTGTGGAATGCTGGCGGCGGTGAATCAGTTTCCCAATATACGAAATTCTCGTTGCGGCGGATTGCTCAACAGCACTGTAAAATATTCTCAACAGGGCTTTCCCCCCCATAGGACGGCCAGCCCCGCTTGTCCGACGATTTCAGCTTGGAACTTCGGGCTTTTCTGGGTACCTTCAGTGAACTATTTTGATGGAAATGCTATCTGACGGGCAGAAAATCTCGCATTACAGGATTATCCAAAAACTCGGCGAAGGAGGCATGGGCGTCGTCTATAAGGCGCACGACTCCAAGCTCGACCGGACCGTTGCCCTTAAATTTCTCCCCGCCCATCTCTCCGGCTCCGAAGACGATAAAGCCCGGTTCGTCCAGGAGGCCCGTGCAGCGTCGTCGCTTAATCACCCGAATATCTGCACGATTTTCGATATCGACGAATTCGAAGGGCAGATGTTCATTGCGATGGAGTTCGTCGACGGACAGACGCTGCAGGACCGGAAGTCTTCGCTCTCACTGAAACAGGCTCTCGAAGTGGGCATACAGATCGCCGACGGCCTCGCGGTTGCCCACGAGAAGGGGATCGTCCACCGCGATATTAAGCCCGAAAATATTATGATCCGCAAGGATGGTATCGTGCAGATCATGGATTTCGGCCTCGCAAAGATCCGTAGTTCTTCGAGCAAGATTAATCGTCTGACGAAAGAGGGGAGCACGCTCGGAACGGCCGGTTATATGTCCCCGGAACAGGTCCAGGGTCACGACGCCGACCATCGTTCGGATATTTTCTCCTTTGGGGTCCTGCTGTATGAGTTTTTTACCGGCCAGCTGCCTTTCCGCGGAGTCCATGAGACCGCCCAGCTTTACGAGATCGTGAACGTCGATGCGGTCCCGATGTCAGCTCTCAAGCCCGATATCGATCCCGAGCTGGATCGCATCGTTCTCGAGTGCCTGGAGAAGGAGCCATCAGAGCGGTATCAGTCGGCGGCGGAGATTTCCAAGGATTTGAAGCGCTTCAAGCGCGAGTCAAGCAGGGAGAGGATGAGCCGCATTACGGGTGCCCGGCCCGTGCAGTCCAGGATTGCTTCACCCCGCCAGGATGTTCCCAGCGATTCCCCCCGTACAGGGTTCGCACGGAATCGAGTCCCGTGGCTCATTGCCGGTGTTTCTATTCTCACGCTTGCCGCTGTGCTGGCGTTTGATCTGCTGTACCGGCCCGCCGATAACCGGTCCGTCGTTCGCTTCACAATTTCCATGCCCGCCAATGGGACGTTCGGTAAACAGTCGCCCGCGGTGTCTCCCGACGGCGAAAAGGTCGCGTTCGTTGCCAGTGATTCTACAGGAAGATACCGGATCTGGATCCGGTATCTCTCATCCCTGGCCATTCAGCCGCTCGCGGGGACAGAGGACCCCCTTTTTCCCTTCTGGAGCCCCGATAGCAGGACGATCGGGTTCTTCTCAACGGGCAAACTCAAAAAGATAGACATCAACGGGGGTCCCGTTCAATCAATTTGCGATGCGGCGAACGGCCGCGGCGCGAGCTGGAGCGCGGCTGGCACGATAGTTTTTGCCCCCGGCTATGCGTCGGGGATTTTCCGGGTCTCCGCCTCGGGCGGTGCAGTATCGCAGATAACCTACCTCGACTCCTCACTCAAAGAGGATTCTCACCGCTGGCCGTGCTGCCTCCCCGATGGTAAGCATTTTATTTACCTCCGCCGGGGGTCGACGGAAAAATCGGGCGTTTATCTCGGATCGTTTGACTCGCCGGGGGCTACTCTCATCCTTCCCTCAAAAGCGAACGCCATTTACGCTCCTCCCGGTTTTCTGCTCTTCATCCGCGAGTTTACACTTCTGGCCCAGTCCTTTGATGCATCGACGGGACAGGTCCGCGGTGACCCTTTTCCCGTCGCAGATAACGTGGGTGTGGATGTTTCGTATTCGCTCGGCCACTTCTCATGTTCAGGGTCGGGCACTCTTGCGCTCGAATCCGGGACCGGGATCAGCGATCGCCAGCTGACCTGGTATGACCGGGCCGGGAAACGTCTCCAGTCCGTCACGCAGCCGGGGCAGATATTTGATTTCGCCCTCTCCCCGGACGAGAAACGCGTCGCCTTTCGGCGAGTCGACCAGACCGGAAATCATGATCTCTGGATCCTGGATCTTCTCCGATCCACCGAATCGCGCCTCACTTTTAAAGCATCTCTCGAAGATGACCCCGTGTGGTCGCCTGACGGCGACTCGGTTATTTTTGATTCGAATATCGATGGAGTGAGCAAGATCCATAATAGAATTGCCTCGGGTGCCGGAAACGAGGAGCTTGTGTTGGACGCCACCCGGCACAATTATCCCTGCGACTGGTCCGCCGACGGACGGTTTATCATTTACAATCAGGATGCATCGGGCGGCGGCAACTCGGATCTCTGGGTGCTCCCCCTCTACGGCCACAGACATCCGTTCCCGTTTGCTTCCTCGGACGCGAATGAGGAGAATGCAAAATTCTCTCCCGACGGGAAATGGATAGTCTATGAGTCCGATGAATCAGGTCGGTCGGAGGTTTATGTGCAATCCTTCCCCGCCACCGGCGGGAAATGGCAGGTGTCTGTCAGCGGCGGCGGCGCGCCACAGTGGAGCAAGAACGGGAAAGAGATCTACTACGCCGCCTTGAACAAGATGCTGATGGCCGTTGAGGTCACGACCTCGCCCGGTTCGTTTGTTCAGGGGGTTCCAAAGGCTCTTTTTACCATAGATGTGGACAGAGCCAATGCGCCCAATCGGTACGCTGTCTCCAGGGACGGCAAGAGAATCCTTGCCAATGTTCCCGCCCTGGCAACGAACGTGCTGCCGATTGCGGTTACGCTCAACTGGACCGGTCTGCTCCCGCAGAAATGATTCTCCGTTGCCGGAAACCCTCCCGCTTCACGTAGAAAGCCACATCGTCGCCCGCCGGTAAGCGGTTGAGAACGCCTATTGGCGCGCTATCAATTAAACCACTCGAACCGGTATGCCACTTCCGGGCCTCCCATTCCTTCATACGCGAGTTGCGCGACGAGCAGGGCGAATGGCTCGGTATAACGGGCGATGCGTAATGGTCCGACGTCCACGGGATTAAAGCCGGCATCGCGGATTAACTCCGCCCCTATCTTTTTCCCCCGCGGGTCATCCCCACAATAAACAAGGCTCGGCCTTCCGGATGCTTTCCCGGCTTCGAAGACTTTAATAAGTACTTCGCTCGGCACCGTCTGAAATGCGGCGACAACTAGGGCCTTCGGAATCATCCCGGCCAGCTCCTCCGCTCCTGAGGTGCCGTTGCCAATGATGAGTTTCGTGTTGTCGGGATCCATCGGGAGAGTGCAGGTTATCACTACCTTGCCCGAAAGATCGCCTGTCTGCTTCAGCACATCTTCTATTCGGGACCAGTGCACAGCCAATAGGATAGCGTCCGCTTCCCTCGTTGCTTCCCGCGGCGTGCCCGCCCTCGCCCTGGTTGTTGCCTCGCGGGCGAGTCTCGTTAGCTTCTCCTTGCTACGGGCGTAGCTGAAGATTACCTCATGTCCGGCTCGCGCAAAGATGGTGCCGAGTTTGCCTCCCATCAACCCCGAACCGATGATCCCTATTCTCATGAAACTCTCCTTTTGTGAGAGATCGGTCGTTTGCTCAATTGCAGTTCTACCTCCCATTCATGCAGCGGGCCCAAACGGGGCACGCTATGAATATATGAAATGGTGCGGGAAAGTGTGCGAAAGACTGGGTCGCTGATGCCGTCATTGTCCCAAGCCAACAGTAACATCCCCGATTTACCTGAGATTTGGCATTGGGCACGTCAATAGTTACCTTCACACTCTGGATCACTTCACGACGACCTCATCATGAGCAGCGACCTCATTGCACTTCTTGCCAATCTCGCGCTTACATTGTCATTCATTGTGGCGCTCATTTTCGGAATAGCACAATTTCAGGCGGCGGGACGTGACCGCAAGGAACGGTTCACGCTTGATACCTTGCGCAACTTTCAAACCCGGGAGTTTTCGGAACTTATTCATTTTATCGCCTCCCATGAGATTCCCTCGACCTATGAGTCGTGGCGAAATCTTCCCGCCGCCGATCAGGTTTCTTTCATCCATTTCTCGCAGCAGATGGAATCCCTTGGTCTCCTCGTTGCCGAGAGATTTGTGAACATCGAGCTTATCGATAAGACGCTCGGTTCATTTGTCGTGACTTCCTGGAAAAAATTCGAGGCAGTGATCCTGGATATGCGCAAGAAGCAGCCTGATCCATTTCTGAGCGAGTATTTTCAATGGCTCGCAGAACGGATCAACGAGCGAATGGCACAGAATCCCCGAAAACCCTTCCACGAGGTCGGGCCGCGGAAACTTGAATGATGAAAGACGCCGGCGTCAAAGCTATCCTCTTCGGTGCTACAGGTATGGTCGGCGAGGGGGTTCTTCACAAGGCTCTTAAGGACCCTGCCGTCGAATCGATTCTCGTCATCGGTCGCCGCTCGTGCGATATAGAGCACCCCAAGCTGAAGGAAATAATCCACAATGATTTTTATGACTATGGCAGCATTCGGGAAGGCCTGAGGGGGTACGATGCCTGTTTTTTCTGCCTCGGGGTTACTTCTATGGGCAAAAGCGAGGCGGATTATCGCCGGCTTACCTACGATCTCACCCTGGCCGCAGCCAGGACTCTCGCCGAACTCAATCCCGATATGGTTTTTTGCTACGTGTCAGGTGCAGGTACCGACGGTTCCGAAAAGGGGAGAAGTATGTGGGCACGCGTCAAGGGGAAAACGGAGAATGACCTGACGAAACTTCCCTTCAAGGCTGTGTACGCGTTCAGACCGGGCTATATCAAGCCCACTCCGGGGCTCAGGCGCGCGCTTCTATTTTCCAGAATGGCCGCACCGTTCTATCCGCCGATGAGTTTCTTTTTTCCTCAATATGTCTGCACGCTCGAAGATGTGGGCCGCTCCATGATCCGGGTGGTTACCGAAGGATATCAGAAAAGGATTTTGGAGAGCGTGGATATTACTGATCTTGGGAGGACTGGCAAGGGGGGAGGGTGATTAATCCGGATTTCATGCATTGGAAGAAAGCCCGCGGAGGGCGACTGGGGGCGCAGATACAAGCGCAAGGCGCGAATGCGCCATTCTTAGGCGAATCGATTCATATCAATCGTTGCAGGGCCAGCCACTCCAGGGGTCCCGATGGGGCTCGTCGGTGTCAATGAATAGTCGGATGATAGAATCCTGGTGAGGATTGTCTCCGTCTCTTGAATCGAAAGGAGAGAGGCATTGACGTCAGCACTGAGCTCATCAAAATCGAGCTCAACTAACTCCCCGTAGCTACCTAGTGCCTCATGATATTCTTCTGCTTTCAAAGTGCTTGTAACATCGTAGAGGTCTGTCAGCAGAGTTCGGTAAAACTGCAGAATCTTCGAGAATGTCTCATCCCTAAACGGAAAATGGTATTCCCACATCCTTGATCGCAAGCCCGGATCAGGACACTCAAGCAAGAAGCGATCGAATGCCAAAAGAAAATTCAGATGGACAATGGAACCGTGGAACGCCTTCTCAGCCCGGGATCGTTTTTCCTCAGGCCGCTCAAACGCGTGTTGAAATAGGTTTGGAGATGTCCAGGTCTTCCGTACCGTCTCGAGTACTTCGACATCCGCCTCCTCAATAAACAACCTTACGAAAGTATCCAGATCTGGATCACTATCTACAACCGTACCCAGCGCTAGAAATGCGTGGAATATTTCATCTTGTTGATCGTTCGCTTCCGTCTGCAAATCTTTCCAATCGCTCAGTCGTTCTACTAACGCCCAGATCAACCTGTTGAGGTAGATTCCCTGCCAGTATTCTCGCGTCTCGGAGGATCCCACGAAGTGCATGATCTGGTGACGGAATTCATCACCGATTTCTTTCCTGATGTAGCCAATCGAAAGAGCGATTTCAAGTGTTGCACAAAACTTGAACGAGGGAGATCTGTCAGTCCGCCCGTCGAAATATCTCTTGCTCCAAGCATCAGTTCTAGACCGGAATTCTCGCGCAAGTTCGGGAAGAGTGGTAGGAGCCCCCGCTTGTAAATTCGCATCAGGTCCAACTAAGGGGAAAAAAAAGTCAAACAGATCTAGGAAATTTGGATCCGCAGAGTTCATCGCTACCTTGAACCCTTCAACTCATCAAGAACCGTTTCAACCAACTGCACCGGTTCCATGAAGTATTCCTTCGGCTTGCACACGTTCGAATGCTGCTTGTCATCAATCGGGTGAGGAGGTGGATCCTTACAAAAGGGGTCGGTGTAAACGATCTTTTCATCGCCAGCTATGATTACAGACTTGGCGATCGTGAAATGCTCAGGACTAGGATCTTGCGCCTGAAGGGTGATAGTTTCGTTGAGAATCCCCGCCAAGGTCGGCGAATTTTGTTTGAGGTCGTCGATCGTTGGGATTTTGTATCGCACCGCCACTGCTAGCACCACCAACGGTTTTTCGAAGAGGGAATCTTTCAGAAGGGCAATTATTCTTGCACCTAGGTGGGCCGGAGCGAAAAACATCGTTTTGACGACCGGAAGCCATGCGACCCCCCTGCGATGGGCGAAGAGCAGCGCTCGCCTAATTATTACGGCTCCCAGGGAATGACCTACTATCAAGACCTGCTGATAGTGGGGCCGGTCCAAAAAGGACTCGTCCCTACGATACTTGTCTATGAACGATGGAGTGACGGCTCCGGGGTTGCTCATCAAGACAGTCAAGAATTCTTCAAAATGAACCGCACTCACATTGACCTGTTGGTAGAGACTATCGTACCCATAGTAGTAGATATCCGCCTTCCTAAGTTCCACACCTCGTTCAGACAATTCCGGAAAGTTCAACCAAGTTAGTGCTGGGCTGCCGTTAAAACCGTGGACAAAGATACAGGCGGTTCGAACCTCGGGTTCCTTGGAAAAACTCGCGTATGTCTTCCTGCCCCATCCTCTCAACGGTCTAGGGATAAAATGCGCGGGGGCCATCTCAGACTAAAAGCACGTGATTAGACTGGTTTTCAATACGTGGGCTTCTCCTCCAGCTCTGAACTCCTCTACTGCACACTTTCCTGCGCAAGTGCCTCGATTTCTATCGATGGAAGATAGAAATCTCTCCTTAGCTTGTCAAGCACTCCACAAAGTGTATTTTCTCAAGAATTCGACGTTTGTGAAGGCCAGAAATTAATATGTCCTTCCAATTGGAGAACGCTCTCCCCTCGCGTACCATCCGCAATTTAGGGCAAACCCTACCTAATTAGGACAGTACCTGAGAATCGATACTCTCGCTATTCACACCATGAATTATTATCATTCACGTCGTGAATAATCCTCATAACGGTTTGCGGCGCTCGCTTTCCCGAGGTTTTTGCCTTTTCACGAACCCTACCATATCCTTATCCTCGCTATGAAAACGTTGAAGACTCTTTGTATCGCGCTGTCGTTTTCGGGCAGCATTACACTCCAGGCTCAAATGGTCAATCCTTCCATCGATCGCCCCGATGAGCCATTTTGCTATTTCAGCCATCCCACCGACGAGATCGGGGTTATGGATGGAAAGCAGGCCACTCTCGTGTCACCTGAAGGGTTTCTCTACACCGGTTATGGCGAGATGATGTTTTTCACCGGCGATCCGCTGGAGCCGATCAATCAGCGGGTGAAAACTCTTTATAAAGGCTATCTGCCCGTCGTTGAATTTCGCTACCGCTACGACGGCTTTGATTACGCCTTCAGGATGTTCGCGGCTACCCTCGGCAATCCGGAGAGTTCCTTGATGAATTTCATCCGGGTGACTATTTCCAATAGAAATCCAACGAAAAGGAATGCC
Source organism: uncultured Chlorobiaceae bacterium (assembly GCA_964410105.1). GTDB lineage: Bacteria > Bacteroidota > Ignavibacteria > UBA10030 > SZUA-254 > CAYPFY01. The sequence goes on along the minus strand of CAYPFY010000008.1, from coordinate 47,669 downwards.
TTCCTTGCATCCGGATTTCGTTATCAGAACGAGGTGAATACGGTCTACGGGCACGGGGATAACCGGTTCCGCCGTCCCGCGACTGCGAAACGTCCGGGAGGATACAACCAGCCGGGGATATCCTTCGATCCCTCGTGGACGTACGGCTTCAAGGATAATGCGGTTCTCAGAGGCGGAAAGGCTGTTTATGTGTTTCCAAAATCTCCGAGGCCAGAGTTGAGGATGGCTCTGAAAGATGGCGAAGATGACCCGGTCGATACGACGACACGATCGTTGCATATTCTCCCGACGACTCCGGCAGGGATAGCCCGCTACAAAGTCCTGCTCCGTCCCGGTGAAGACTTTGCGCTTGATTTCGTGATGCCCGCTGAACCCATTTCGCCTGATAGCCCGGACTTCCGGCAAGTCCAGGCGGCCCGGTTCGATGATTTACTTGAAAAAACCGTTGCTGCATGGGAAAAGATTGTTGGGGAAGGGATGCGGATTTCCCTTCCGGAGAATAAGGTTGTCGATACGTTCCGGACGAGCCTTATCTATGACCTGATCGCCCGTAATAAAGTGGACTCTTTCTTTGTTCAGACGGTGAATGATTTTCATTATCACGCATTCTGGCTCCGGGATGCATCCTATATTACGAACATGTACGATCTTACGGGATATCATGCGGTCGCACGCCAGTGCCTTGATTTTTTCGCTCAGTTTCAGCAGCCCGACGGCAATTTCGTTTCACAACAAGGTCAGTTCGACGGATGGGGACAGACTCTCTGGGCCTACGGCCAGCATCTCCGGTTATCCCACGACAGTTCTTTCGCAATACTGGTTCTTCCCTCCGTTCAACGCGCAATGGTCTGGCTTGATAGCGCTAGGAGGAGCGATCCCCTGAATATTGTCCCTGTTACAGCCCCCGGAGATAACGAAGATATTAAGGGGCATATCACGGGACATAATTTCAACGCTCTCGGCGGTATCAGGTGTGCAATCTTGATCGCCAACGCCGCCGGCAGGAGCGACCTGGCCGGAGAGTGGCAGAGAAAATACGATGACTATTTGAGCGTTTTTACCGGGGTTCTGAGTCGAGTGACTGCAAGGTCAAACGGCTATATTCCCCCCGGCCTCGATACGCTCGGCGGCCAGGATTGGGGAAATATGGAATCAGTCTCGCCGGTAGAAATTCTCAGCCCGGAGGATCCGATGGTGAGCGCGACGCTGAAAGCGACAAGGGCGAAATATCAGGAGGGGATTATGACCTATGGGGACGGGCGGTGGCTGCATCTCTACCTGACGATGTCAAATACGGAAACTGAGGTGGTCCGGGGGGAAGATAAGACGGCTCTCGAAGAGCTTTATGCCATTCTCGTGCACACAAGCGCCACGCACGCCGGCTTTGAGTATGATATTCTTCCCTGGAAGACCCGCGATTTTCACGGCAATCTCTCCCCCCACGGCTGGTTTGCCGCTAAGTACAGAACTTTGCTCCGGAATATGCTTGTCAGGGAAGAGGGGAGAAACCTTCATCTCCTTTCCGTCATTTCTCTCGAATGGTTGAAGGGTCACGATTCGATCGCGGTGCACAATGCGCCGACGGCGTTCGGGGTCGCTAACTTCGTCCTCTCATCAGGCAGTTCGGGCGGAACGATGAAGTTCGCGAATTCATTCTCCGATCCGCCTGATTCATTGATACTGCACCTCCCATGGTTTATGAACGTTAAATCTATAATGGCAGATGGCAAGAAAATCGGTTTTTCTCGGGGTTCGGCGGCGCTGCCGGTCAACGTTAGGACAGTAAGTATTTCCTGGAGCAGGAAGGACGGAGTCAGTCCGATGAGCTATGACCGTGCTGTCAGGGATTTTAAGAGTGAGTACGTCAAAAGGTGGAATAGGTTTATTACCGGGGAGTGAGTATCCCGTTCTCGGAATGGGGAAGAATGTGCGCTGCGGTGAATCAAGGATTCATTAGTCCTGGAACGCAAGGAGCCGGAGGCGCTCATTCTCAGACGGCCATACTGACCCGCTCGTCGTCGTTTGGGTAGACCTCCCCTCGACGGTGTGGGATTTGCAATGCAATTTTAAACTGCGAGTTTAAAATTACATAACTCCTTATGGCCTATTATCCCCGAATTCTTGGGCACAAGGTCACTGAACATCCCAGGATCTTCCCGGTTGAATTGCTGAATTCACTCGCGGCCTGTGTGACTTGATTGTATTAAAGAATATCTCTTAATTTACTGGAGATTTTCAAAAATCCCGGGTCCGGTCGCTGAGGGCCTTTAATTCGCGGGGGTCTATGAGAGTTCAACACAGGGGGCAAGGTCTATCTCTGCTGTCCATTCGCACGGCGATCGTGTCGGCCGCCGTTCTGCTTGGGTTTTCCAGGCTTTCTTCCCAGGTCTTTCTGCAAAACGCATTTCCCAACCTCACTTTCTCCAACCCTGTTTTTCTCTGCGCAGCGCCCGATACGTCTGACCGGGTTTTTGTGGTTTCACAGGATGGGTATGTTTTTGTGTTTCCCAACAATTCTTCGGTTACGTCGACTGACACATTTCTGAATATTTCCGACAGCGTAATCAGTAACGGCGAGATGGGTCTGCTCAGCATTGCATTTCATCCGAATTATCAGTCGAACGGGTATTTTTTTGCGGATTACATTGTGCCCCAAAATGTCTCCGGGTATCCCTATGCGTCGGTTATTTCCCGGTTTCACGTTTCCGCCAATCCCGATTCTGCCGTGAGATCGAGCGAGGTGGTTCTTATGAGGATTAATCAACCCTACGATAACCACAAAGGCGGCCAGCTGGCCTTCGGCCCGGACGGATATCTTTACATAGGGCTGGGCGACGGCGGGAGCGCCGGGGATCCCCACGGCAACGGCCAGAGTAAGTCGACCTGGCTCGCAAAAATTTTGCGCATCAATGTCGACTCAGCTGCACCCGGTCTTCAGTATTCAGTTCCGGCCACAAATCCGTTTGTGAACCTTCCCGGTGCTAAGAAGGAGATTTTCGCGTACGGGCTCCGGAATCCCTGGAGATTTTCCTTTGATTACCCCACAAGAGTTTTGTGGGTGGCCGATGTGGGTCAAAATGACTGGGAAGAGGTGGATACTGTCAAAAACGGCGGAAATTATGGATGGAATACCATGGAAGCGTTTCATTGCTATAATCCCCCCTCGGGGTGCGATAGCTCGGGCCTGTCTATGCCCCTCCTCGAGTACGGGCATGTAAATAGCCAGTGCTCCATTACGGGAGGCTACGTGTACAGGGGACAGTCGATCCCCGCTCTTTCAGGGTTCTATGTCTACGGGGATTTCTGCGCGGGCCGTATCTGGGCCTTCGATAGCCGGGTTGCACCTTATTCTACGAATTATGTCGTGCTGAATTCGGGGAAGAATATCTCGGCATTCGGCGTTGATAAGCACCAGGAACTCTACCTCTGCAGTTACAGTGAACAGCAGATTTATAAGTTTGCCGCCCTTCCCCCGGTTGTCCCCACACTGCGCCAGCCCGCGTACGGCCAGTCAGGGGTCTCCAGAACCCCCACCCTGAGATGGTCTCATGCCTACAATGCGCAGAACTATCATGTACAGGTTGCGACCGATTCGAATTCTTCTTCGCCGGTGAGCGACACGCTAACCGGGGATACCTCTAAGTCTATAGGGGTTCTGTCATACTCGACGATTTACTACTGGCATGTGAACGCATCAAATAGCGGCGGCACAAGTGCGTTTTCGCCAACATGGCATTTTACCACCGTGGATCCGCCCGCGCCTCCCCCCCAGGCGACTCTTGTTTCACCTGCTAATGGGGCGACCAATGAGCCGTCGCTTCTGCGTCTTGTCTGGCAGGTGCTTCCTACTGCGGATTCTTACCGGTGCCAGCTTGCCCTGGACTCGAATTTTTCGACGATTGTCCTCGACGACACAGCGCTGACGGATTCTTTCCGGCAGGTCGGACCTCTTATCGCCGATACGTCGTACTACTGGAGGGTGCGGGGGAAGAATTTTACCGGTATCGGCCCATATTCGGCGACATGGTCGTTCAGGACATCGCTCTCTTCGACGATTTTTCAAATGTTGAAAGGCTGGAATCTCATCTCGCTCCCGCTTTCAGTAGAGAATCCGGCAGCTAATGTCCTCTATCCCGGTGCGGTGTCGAGGGTTTTTGCCTATGTCCCTGGCTCAGGTTATGTCTTGCGCGACTCTCTTCTTAATGGAATCGGGTACTGGATTAAATACCCGGATACGCAATCGGTTTCCATCGCCGGGGTTCCAATAAGCTCCGACTCGGCAGACGTTTTTCAGGGATGGAATATGGTGGGTTCGGTGAATAGTTCGGTGGCTGCTGCAAGTGTTCTGTCCAGCCCGCCCGGGTTGGTGACATCTCAGTTTTTTGAGTTCATCGGGCATTATTCAATTGTGGACAGTCTTCTGCCCGGCAAAGGATACTGGGTTAAAGTCAGTCAGCCGGGGAGGATTTATCTGAACTCTGCAGGCAGCCTGCCGGGAATTTCCCGGGGAGTCGTCGGGCCAATCCGTATTCAGGCAATTTCAGGGAATCCGCCCGATCCTCCTTCGGAATTTTCGGCAATTCCCCGGAAATTCCTGCTGGATCAGAATTATCCCAATCCCTTCAACCCGTCAGCAACGATTCATTATGTTCTTCCAGAAGAAATGTATGTTTCGCTGATCGTTTATAATGTGCTGGGGGAGAAGGTAGCGACGCTTGTGAATGGCGTCGAGGAGTCCGGTGACAAATTCTCCACCTTTTTTGCAGAAAATATTCCGAGTGGAATATATTTCTATCGTCTGAATGCGGGGAATTTTTCCCAGACGAGGAAATTGGTGGTTGCACGGTAAGTTCCGTACAGGGGGGAGCTTTTCGGCAAAAATCCACTCTCGTTGAAAGTTTCTTACACGTTGACTATGCCTGTGCTGTCCAATTATTTGTTCGATCGGTTCAATGAACAGAGTCTTTAAGAGTTTGTTAGGGGTTCTGGTGATCTGTGGTTTTACGTCCGGCCAGCAAATTTCTCCCAACAAAGTGATTCCCACAGCCAAACAGATCCAGTATCAGGAGATGGAATTCATTGGCTTCATTCATTTCAATATGAATACTTTTACGGATAAGGAATGGGGCTACGGGGATGAGGATCCAGAGAAATTCAATCCGGCTCGACTCAATGTTGAACAATGGGCAAGGGTGGCCAAAGATGTGGGGATGAAGGAGCTGATACTTACGGCGAAACACCACGACGGATTCTGTCTGTGGCCCTCAGCCTTTACGAAGCATTCGATTAAGTACAGCCCCTACAAGAATAGTAAGGGGGATATTGTGCGGGAATTCACGGACGCGTGCCGGAAGTACGGGCTGAGGGCTGGGATTTACCTTTCACCCTGGGACCGTAATAACAGTTCTTATGGCACTCCCGCTTATATCGAATATTATGAAAACCAGCTGCATGAACTTCTGGAAAAATACGGCGAGATCAATGAGGTATGGTTCGATGGTGCGAATGGGGGCGACGGCTATTATGGCGGCGCGCGGGAGAAACGGGTCATCGACCAAAAAACCTACTATCCCTGGAAGGATTTTGCCAATATCGTCTACGAATTACAGCCGCAGGCGTCTATTTTCTCGGACGCAGGGCCCGACCTCCGGTGGATTGGGAATGAAAACGGTTTTGCCGGGGAGACGTTCTGGTCTACGATCGATGCCGAGAAGCTTGTCATAGGGGCTTCGGATGAAAAGTATCTCAATACGGGGGATCCTCATGGAAAGCAGTGGTTAGTGGGGGTGTGCGATGTTTCAATCAGACCGGGATGGTTTTATCATTCGAACGAGGATTCTCTGGTAAAATCCCCGGAGGTTCTGGTTGATCTCTATTTTAAGTCGGTGGGACGGAATGCGGTGTTTTTATTGAATATTCCGCCGGACCGGAGCGGTGCATTCAGCGACAACGATGTTCGTTCGCTTCAAGGGTTCAAGAGAATTTTGGGCGGGATTTTCAGCAAAAATCTTGCGCTGAAGGGGAAGGTAACAGCGTCAAATTCTCGTTCCGAGAACTTCGGACCGTCAAAAACTGTGGATGGGGATAATTCAACGTATTGGGCTGCGAAGGAATCCGAGAAAAAAGCGACGGTTACGGTGAAAATGGATTCATCTAGAAATTTTGACACGATTTTGCTACAGGAGCCGATTCAGCTGGGCCAGCGTATCTCATCGTTCAGTATCGAGGTTTTCAATAACGGGCGGTGGGAGGAAATTGGGTCGGGCACTACCGTGGGCTTTAAGAGGCTTTTACGGGTGAATCCCGTCAGGACGGATCAGGTGCGACTGTTGATCAAGGATGCAATTGCCGCCCCCGCTCTCTCTAATTTTGCGCTGTACGATTCGCGTTCCGGGCACTAATCTCGAGCAATTCTCGCCGGATGATGGAAGAGTTTTAGGCTGACTTGAGGTTCTTGGAGGAAGAGCGCCCGGTCAGCGCTTCGTGAGGTTTTTTAACACAAAGAATACGTTGGCCGGCCGCTCGGCCAGCCGGCGGACATACCACGGAAACCAGTACGTTCCATAGCTTATCAGTGCTCTTACCTTAAAACCCTCCGTTGCCAGGCGTTTCTGCTGGTCCGTCCGGATGCCATAAAGAAGCTGAAATTCGTAATCGCCCTGCCCCAGATTTTCCCTGGAAGCCTCCTCCATTGCGTACCGGATCAGTTTCTGATCGTGTGTCGCGACGCCAAGCCGGAGGTTGTGTTTTTTAATATTTTGCAGGAGATGCCTGAGAATTTTCTGGTAATTTGCATCGACGTGAGTTTTTTTTGGGAATGCGATGCTGCCAGGCTCGGAGTAAGCTCCCTTGACGAGCCGGATGGCTGGCTCAAGCGGAATCAGTCCACGGATATCCTTTTCAGTGCGGTAGAGATATGCCTGAAGGCAGATTCCGACGTTTGAATGTTTTTGCTTGATTCGTTTATAAATATTCAGGGTGCGGTCGACATAATGACTCTGCTCCATGTCTATCCAGACCATGTTCCGGTGCTTGTGAGCAGCTTCAACTATGGCTGTGGTGCTCTTTGCGCAGAAATCCTCGCTCAGGTCGAGCCCCAGCTGTGTCAGTTTGACGGAGAGATAGGCATCGAGACTGTGATTGTTAATCTGCTGTAGGGCGTCAATGTAGTGATCTCTGACCTGAGCGGCTTCACGTTCTTGAGAAATGTTCTCGCCGAGGTGGGTGATGATGGTATTGACAGAGTCTGCTCTGAGCTCCTCAGCCGCCCAGAGGGCATCGGAGAGTTTTTCCCCGGGCATGAATCGCTTGACAGCCCTTTGTATGAAGCCGAGGTTCGGGAGGCTTTGACGGAGTTTTCGGTTCTCGGATATCCAGAGGAGAGTTTTGCGTGCAAGGCCCATTTTTTCCTGAAATTGTTGGGGCTCTAATGTAGAAAATCTTCCAAAGATGTCAAAAAGGGGGTGTAAATGGTGAATTTAATTGGGATTCATTTGTAGGAATTCTTCGTTGTAACCACTGAAAAATCTATGCGTACAATGCGGTATATCATTTCTTCTCGCCGAATTCGTGTGAATACCCAATTCCGGTCTGCCGGGAAAGCTCTTTTGGTGGTCACGTTCTGGCTGGCGTTGCCCGCATTTTCTGCCGGGGTTCCGGAAGACCGCGTTACTCCAGGTCTGCCCAAGACGCTGCGCCCGATGTTTACCACAACCCCGCCTGTGATCGATGGGACTCTCGACGACCCGGTGTGGAGTCTCGCACCTCATGTCTCCGGGTTTACGACTTTCCTCCCCGATTTCGACATTGTCCCCAAGGAACAGACCGACGTTGCTCTCGCCTACGATAACTCGAACCTCTATTTTGCGTTCAGATGCTATGACGATCCGCAGAAGGTTAAGGCCGCAGTGTCGCCGCGCGACAGGATGCTGAATGATGACTTTATCTGTATCAATCTGGACTCGTTCAACGACCAGCAAGCTCTTACTGCTTTTTACGTGAATCCCCTCGGGATACAGGGCGACAGCCGTTTCAGTAACAACAACGAGGATTTTAGCCCGGATTTTGTCTGGTACAGCGCCGGGAAGATCGATTCGCTGGGCTATACGATAGAGGTTCAGCTTCCCCTGAAAAGCCTACGGTATTCCAATGACGATACGACGACGATGGAGGTTGTTCTCGAAAGATACATCAGCCGCCGCTCAGAGCATAGCTCCTACCCCCGTCTCGATCCGGCAAAAGGGGCAGCCTTTCTCACTCAAATGACGCCTGTCGCCTATCCGGGGATCGACCATTACAGGCTTGTCGAGATTTTACCCGCGTTTACGGCGACACGCCAGGATGTTCGTACAGGCAATTCCCTGGAAAAATCGAAGGAGGAAGGGAAGGGCAGTCTTAATGCAAAGTACGGCCTGACTTCCGATCTGATCCTCGACGGGACTCTGAATCCCGATTTCAGCCAGGTGGAATCGGATGCCGGGCAAATCGACATAAATCTCCGGTCCAGTCTCTTTTATCAGGAAAAACGGCCATTCTTTTTAGAAGGAATAGATAATTTTAGCGTTGCGTCCAACGCGAATCCGCTCGATCCCACAATCTACTATTCCCGATCGATCGCCGACCCCGCCTTTGGCATGAAACTTACCGGAAGGGTTTTGAAGGATAATACGATCGCTACCGTTTATGCCCTGGACAGGGTTCTGGAATCGGAAAGAGATTCACTTGGGCATTATGTGTCGGTGCCCGTCATAAGGTTTAAGCGCAATGTTGCCGATAATAGCTACGTCGGTCTCCTCTACGCTGCGCGCGAGCTGGATAACTCGCATGACCGCGTGGGAGGTTTTGATGAACAGTACCGGCTTTCAAAGGACGCTGTTATTGAGTCCAACGGGTTCCTTTCCTGGGCGAAGGATGGTCCCGCTTACGCCACTCTTTCAGGGAATACTTTCGGCGCACGGTTATCCAGCGATAAACGTCTTTTCGGGTATAGCCTGAATGTCAGGGAGGTGTCAGAGAATTTCAGGGCAGATATGGGTTATCTCACGAGAACCGGCGTGCTCAATTTTATAGAATATCTGAACCCGCGAATCTTCCCGGATTCGAAGATCTTTCAGCGGATCGGGTTTGAACTGACGCTAGGGCAAACGGAAGATAAGTTCAGCGGGCTCTGGGAAACGTCTAATGACCTGGCCGTGAATGTGTTTTTCCTCGGAAACTGGTTCTTTCGCACGCGGTTGAATTACTCGACCGAAGTGTTCGACGCTCAGAGGTTTCAGACGAGCGGGGTTCACACGCAATTCCGGGCCCAGTTTACGAAGCAGCTTTATGCGAATCTTCTCTACCGCCGGATCAGGGCCATCTATTACCATACGCCGGAGCAGGGGAGCAGCAACGTTGCGAGCGCCGACTTTGTGTTCCAACCCTGGGAGACTTTCCAGGCAGAAGCGACTTACTCGTATTTAGATTTTTACAAGGATATAGACGGGAGCAAGCTCTTTAACTATGGAATCACACGCGGCAAGCTGATCTTTCAGCCCAATCCGTATCTTTTTTTCCGGACGATCGCAGAGTATAACGACTTCCGTGAACGGTTAACTACGGATTTCCTTGCCTCCTTCAATTATATTCCCGGTACCGCCGTTTACCTTGGATATGGTTCGGTTTTCGAACGGGTCCATTGGGACGGCTCGGATTATGTGCCCGCCGAAAATCTTCTGGAATTGAACCGGGGATTATTCCTGAAAATGTCCTACCTCTGGCGTTCCTGAGCCCCTCCGGGTTGTGCTCCCTGAACCGCGCGTGCGTGTCTTCCAAGATATTTCGGTTGAGGGCGCGGCGCGGGCAGCGCCATCGAAACCGGTTTGTTACGCCGGGGCTTGGAAATTTTCGTTGCCACGAAGCCACTCGAGACCTTCAGTAGGTTGAATCCGATCGGATCGACGCCCTCCGTTTCCTTGACTTCGTTCACCTAGGGGATTATCTTTAGGCGTGAATTTCTTCTATGCCTGGTATCGCGCCTGATGGAGAAGAAGAACACCGTTTCATTTCATTGGCGTTCATTTCATTGGTGAGTGCGTGTCAGCACCATACTTGCGTTCTTGTCTGCCTTGCTTTCAACTTTTCTCGCGAGTTGTCCAGATGTGACTCCCATGCCCCAATCATCCTCTTATGACATAGTACCGTACCAAATACCCTTCGAACTCAGGAACAATAGCCGCTATTGTACAGTCCGGAATGCGGAATGCACGATAGATTCGACGATTATTGATTTTGATCCCAGTGGAGGCGCAATCCCCCGGCAGACTCTCCACTATGTCCTGAAGATTGGGGATATACCCCCGCTCGGGAATCGGGAAATTCATATAGGGGGAATTGCGAGCCACCGGGACTTCTCCGGTGCCCAATTTGATCTCACGCTTCGCTATGATTGGCTCTTTTTTCATGAGAACCACGAGAGCAGGTTTACCCTGTTTCGGGATAACGACTCACTAAAATACCATTGGCTGGAACGATAGATCGGATCTATCATCCAGAATCGACGGCCGGTTTTTTAATCCCCCATAATTGTGTAGATTTCCCCATCACCCATTATCACCGTATCCTGAAAGGCCTATGCTGTTTCTCCTCGGTTTTCCGATCCTCCTGACTCACTCCGCGAATTTTGCCGACGTTCCCCCGGAGGAAATTCTTCGCCAGTGGCGGCAGGCAATACATGCTCCGACAGAAAATGTGCTGAACGAGGCACAGGTGATGAAAAACTCCGATGAGGATGGGGTTCAGTATACTATCGAGGAGTTTTTTGCGATAACGGGGGATTATCATTCTGTGGAAACAAGCAATTACGATACGTCCGAGGTGCTCATTACCAAAGAAAGATCGATACGCCGCGATCCGAACGGTTTTATAAGAAATCTCCGCGGCAGGGAATTGATTCGGACAAAAGCTGCCGCCTATGAAGATCAGCTGACACTTCTCGGTCCCCCCGCGTCTCTGCCGCCCTCAACTCAGTTCCGCAGTGTCGGGGATTCGCTGGAATTGTCAATTCTAGCGCCCGGGGGCGATACGGTAAAATTCGTGATCGATCCGAAATCATGGCTTCCTGTAAGATCGTCCCATCTCGGGGAAGAGGAAGCGATCACGACGTTTTATGAGAGATGGCAGGAGGCAAATGGGATACTAATTCCCTTCACAGGTCGCGTCGAAGAGGCCGACAAACCGACTTTCACCTGGAACCGCACGAATGTGAGGATTCTTCCGCAGATTTCGGGAAACCACTTCGGTTCAACGACGCCTGAATTTATGGATACTTTCCTCGACTCGGTTATTCCACCCATTCCCTTTAATTTTGAGAACAGTCATATAATATTTTCACTGAAACTGAATGGGAAGGATTCTGTGTTATTTTTGCTCGATACGGGAGCTGATGAGGAGGTTATTAATACGCCGTACGTTGCCGATTTCGGACTCAAGCCGTATGGTTCGACGATGACGACAGGCGGGGGAGGTTCTGCGGCCTATAGTTTTGCGACAGGCGCTACATTCCGGATGCCCGGGGTCGAGATCCGTAACCAGCATGTCGCCATTCTCGATGAAACCGGGCTCGAAAAGGCTCTGGGGATGAAGCTCGGGGGCATTCTGGGGTATGATTTCATAAGCAGATTTGTGATTGAAATCGATTACGAGCACAAGCAGCTGTTTCTCAATGATCCGATTTCTTGGAATTATACCGGGAAGGGTTTTGTTGTTCCCGTGACGTTTGATCAAGGGATTCCCTTCGCCGATGCAACTATGACTGTTGCGGGAAGGACGACGATTCCGGCTTATATGGTTTTGGATTTCGGGGCAGCCGAGACGATGACGCTGACCTCCCCCTTTGTGAAAGCCCATGATCTTGTCGCGCTTGCTGGCACGAATTCTACGGTGAATAAGCTGGCGGGGCTTGAGAATCAGTTCTTTTCCCAACAGAATGTCAGGGGACGTATCGACAAACTTTCACTCGGGAATTTTCAGGTGAAATCCTTTCCTGCAAATTTTTCCGTGAATACGAAGGGGGCCTACGCGAGCAGAAGGTTTTCGGGGACGATTGGAGAAGGTATCTATCGCCGGTATCATGTGTTTCTTGATTATGCCCGGGACCGGGTGATTTTTGAACCTACCTCAGAGACGGATAAACCGTATCCGGAACGACGGACGTACGGCCTGACCATCATTGCTTCGGGAGCGGATTTGCGTACCTACACGGTGACCGCTGTTCGGCCGAATTCTCCCGCTGAGAGCGATGGGTTCAAGAAGGGAGATGTTGTCTCGGGGATGGACAAAAAAACATCGAAAGAGTTTACGCTGGGGGATCTGCGTGAAAAACTTACGCACGAGAATGATCACGTCGACTTTAAGCTGATAAGAGATTCAAAGGAAATTATTCTTCCCGTGGGAATCCGGCTCGTTTCCCTCGATCAGAAGTAGTCGTCAATTTTAAACCCGTGTGAGGGAGGGATTTACTCTTCAGGCGATGTCACATGCGTCAGGGGGGAATAACCTCAGTTGGTAAGCATTTGTGAGATTTCTTGTCATCGGCTTGCTCATATCCTGTGAGATCGCGGCCGGGAGCGATCGCGTAGAGTACGTAAAAAGGTCTGGGAGCGCTTTGATGCTTTCCGGAAGACCATTTTACGCGATCGGGGCGAATAGTTATTTTCTTGAAAATATCGCCGCGCTGGGAGATACTGTGCACGTCATTGAAGTCTTTCGCGAGGCGAGAAATCTCGGTATCACGACGATGCGAACGTGGGGATTTTTTGATTGTGAAGACAGCGCATTGCTCCCGGGCCTGCAGTGGGGACCGGAAAAGTTCAATGAGAACGGGCTCCGCGCTCTCGATTATGTGGTTGCCAAGGCCTCTGAGTATTCGATAAAGCTGATCATCCCTTTTGTCAATAATTGGGACGATTATGGGGGGATGAATCAGTATGTGCAATGGTATGCAGACCGACTTCCTTCGACTCTTGGAAAATCCCTGGAAATGCCTCAACGCATCGTCCAAGGCACGGATGGGCGGTTTTATCGGTTCGTTGTTACCGACACGCTTACTCACGACCACTTTTACACTCTCCCCGCCGTCAGGCAGTGGTATCGATCGTATGTGTCGATGTTATTGAACCGGACGAATTCTGTTTCGGGGTGGAGGTACATGAATGATCCCAATATTCTGGCGTGGGAACTCGCCAATGAACCCCGGTCATCCGATGCTTCCGGGGGGATTGTGGCGGGATGGATGGAGGAAATGTCCTCCTTCATTAAATCGATTGATACGAATCACCTGGTCTCGACAGGGGAGGAGGGGTTGGAAACTCCGGGGAGTGGTTTCAGAAGCTCTGACTACAACGACCAATCCTGGTTGTTTGATGGCTCAGGGGGTACGTCGTTCCGGCAAAACATTTCGCTCCGAAATATTGATATCGCGGGCATTCATTGCTATCCCTCTGCGTGGGGGATTTCTCTGAATGGGGGGATTCAGTGGCTTCGTGATCACCAGGAAATGGCTGATCGAGTTCAGAAGCCTTTGATTGTGGGGGAAGTGGGAGAGAAACGGTCGGGTGCTTTTCTCTACAATGCCCTGTTCAATGAGGGGCTTTATGGGGGCACAAACGGGATAGTTTTATGGCAGCTTGTTTACTCCGGTAGGACGAAAAACGATGGGTACGCTTTCTCATGTCCTGATGACGAGGATATCTGTGGCCTCATTGAAAGATCGGCGGACCGCTTTGATCGGAAAGGCATTGAGCCCATTGCGGATACGGATGAAGTTTCATTGGAGACTTTTCCGAATCCTTTCAACGGGATTACCATTGTCTCTTATGCATTGAAATTTCCCGTGTCAATTCAGCTCAGAGTTTTTAATGCTCTGGGTCAACAGATCGAATGCCTGGTAGATGGAATACAGCCTTCGGGTGTACATTTTTCTCTCTTCGACGGGTCAGAGCTGAGCACGGGATCGTATTTTGTGCGCCTTGCCGTGAATGATGTGGTGACAGTGAGGAGGATTGTACTCCTAAGATAGACGGTCTCCATATTCCGTGACGTGATTGCTCGAAAGCCTTCTCAACGGTAAGAGGGGGCAAAAGATTATGGCGGGGGTCAGATCAAGAAAGACTTTGCTTTTCGGCGAGGAAAAACCGTCACGGTATTTTTTTGCTTATTATAGGAGAGGAATGAGTCGTGAAGTCAATCGGTATAACACCCCCGACAAAATTGGAAGGATTGACGGAACCTGGCCATGTCCACAGATTCGTGAACTAGGTGCACCTCAATCCAGCCCATGACCAGGAGTAATGCAAGTGTTTCGGCTTGTACAGCGTTGGTTTTGACCTTGTCATGGCATATCGCTTTTGAGCGTTATGGGTGAAGACGTTCGATGGTGAAGCCAATTTACTGGAGCAAATCACTAAAACAATTCCATGGGGTGCTACGCTCGACAACGGATTGATTTTCAGTTGCCCGCTGAGCAGAATACTCGCTAAGAAGTTCAGGTTGAGTACTTATTGGGCGTCGCTCGATAATTGTGCCGTTCTACTTGACGATAGGAATAGTGGAGGAATGACTATGCAAATTCAATCCTGTTTACGGTATTTGGTCCTCTCTTGAGTTTGTGAACAGTCAGTTGATTTGAAGGGGGAATCAAACATAAGGAACTCCCGTGGATCGTGCCGGGAACATTTTGAAAACACGCGCACGGGACACATTACTCACCTTACGAAAGAGAATAGTTTTGCTGATTCAATTTCGGCTGCCGTAGGAATTGGATCATCACCAATCGGCCTCCTCAAGGGGGTGGCTTGTCCAGACGGAATGCGCTAAATGCCACCGCTTTGAAAGTTCATCCCAATATGGTAAATTTCAAAACGTTTTTCCCTGTCAGAAGATCGTGAATATCCAAGCCACACTAAGTTGGAGAGACCGAAAGCGATCTGGGGTCCATTTCACCCCACGTAAACTAGCCAGGTTTGTTGCCATCCAAACTATGGAAGCTTGGAATGCGCGCAATCAGGAAAGAGACATTTCCATCCTAGACCCGGCAGTCGGTGATGCGGTACTGCTCGATGCTATAATCGAAACCGTCAACCAGCCTCTACATCAAGTCAAAGTCCTTGGATTTGACACCTCCTTAGAAGCGCTTCACCAAGCAAACAATCGGATTGCCGCGAAATGTAGTTCTGGTATTGCCTGGGATTTTCAAAAAGTAGACTTCCTAGAGCATGTTCTGAAGGGGTATAGTAACGATCAAGAAGGCCTTTTTCCAGTAATTCCCAGTGAGCACTTTGATATCGTAATCTCGAACCCACCGTACATCCGAACTCAGGTTCTGGGCGCGCAGAAATCAAAGCAGATCTCGCGTACATTCGGGCTGACGGGCCGCGTAGATATGTATTATGCATTCATAGAGGGCATTGCGAGAGTCCTAAATCCAGGCGGTGTCGCAGGGTTGATAGTATCAAATAGATTTATGACTGTCCGGTCAGGCTCAATTGTTCGCGAACGGCTTCGGACTCTATTCAACATTCTTCATATTTGGGATCTCGGAGACACAAAACTCTTCGAGGCCGCCGTCTTGCCGGCAGTCCTTCTGTTGGAAAGGAAAGGTCCAAATACAGACCCGCTGGGAACACTCTTTACCTCAATCTATTCGACTCGCAATGACACTCCTGCATTGGCCGTCTCCTCAACCATTGATGCCCTTACCAAAAAAGGATTTGTAGAACTGCCTGATGGCACCAAGTTCCTCGTGCGACAGGGCCGGCTGGACGCGACACAGGAGTTAGATCAAGTTTGGAAAATTGTAGACCAAAGTTCACAAGCTCAACTTGCCAAGGTACAAGCAAAGATCGGTTGTGAATTCCTAGATCTCGGGAAAATAAGAGTTGGAGTGAAAACTACTGCTGACAGGGTTTTTATCCGAGATGACTGGGACTCCCTCCCCGAGAGCCTAAGACCTGAACTCCTACGCCCACTTCTTACACACCATTCTGCCCAGAAGTACTGCTCGTTCTACCCAACAAAGTCTCGGAAGATTCTTTATCCCCATGAAGTGGTTAACGGGAAAAGGGTACCAGTCGATCTATCCCAGTATCCCAGATCCGCTGCCTACCTGGAACAACATCGGGGAATTTTAGAATCGCGAGCATACGTAATAGATTCCGGAAGAAAATGGTATGAACTTTGGGTTCCTCAACATCCGGACTTATGGGGTAAGCCTAAACTTGTATTTAGAGACATCTCTGAGGAACCTATCTTTTGGCTAGATCTCTCAGGATCCATCGTGAACGGAGATTGCTATTGGCTGCCGTTTAACGATAAGGACGATCCCAAGATCTGGATCGCCTTGGCTGTTGCGAACTCGAACTTTATTAAATGGTACTACGATGTGCAGTTCAACAACAAGCTGTACGCAGGGCGTCGTCGATTTATGAGTCAATACGTCCAGCATTTTCCGATGCCGCGTCTCGACTCCGCGAATTCGAATCGCATGATAGAACTCTCAAGGCGAAGATACGACTGTTGCTCATCTGCAGAGCAGGAATCAATCGAACGGGAAATCGACAATCTCGTATGGGAATCATTCGGTCTATCTTCCGAAGAAATCGGTGGGTAGGGGAATTTGTAGTTTCCTATTGATGCGGTTACCCTGAAACTGGGGGAACCTCGTGAAAAAAGCTTCGCCGGTTGTAACATAGAGATTGCTTAACTCGACGTGTTCGCCGTCGGTGACACCAGCGAAGATGGCATACCTAACATCACAATGCCTGATACGCCTCCCCATGATAGGAGGAATGTCGAGGAATTCCGTACTATCTGGGAGAACCAATCCCAGATCAATTGTAACAGAAGTTTGAAGCTTAATTTCGAGGAGCTGATTTCGTATATCTGGAAATTGCCCGGTGTCATCATAGCGACGGTATCCCAGGAAATCACAAATCATGCGATGCAGTTCAGCGCCCCGATTGCGTTCTTGATCAATTCCGGAGTCCGGGAGCTTGCGCCCAACGAGATTACACAGTTGATCGTAAAGAACTCGAATAGGGAACAGGAATTCCCCTATTGGATCATCATTGGGACCCTGATAGAACGTGACCGGCCGGTCCCGTAGCCCTACCACGAGAGACAGGTTATCTGTGTCTCGTGCTGCAATCAGCTCAGTGCGATGATTGCCTTTGACGAGCCTAGCCTGATACTTCTGAGTGAGCGTCCCTGTGGTGTCTAGCCTGGCAAGAACTCTCCCAGTCACCACTCTTACTGAGTCTACTACGTTAACCTCAGATACGTGGATTAGAACATATCTGCGCGCCAGACTGATTTCCTCATTCCAGATCTGCAAGTTATTCGATTTCTGAACATAGGTATCAAAGTTTTGGCCAGGGAATCGGGGCTTTGTCCTCCTGAAGGTGTTAGGCACGGGATACCCTAGCGCAACACAAATACGTTCTTTGACAACTTTGGATCTCTTCCTAAGTTTAAGTCCGCTCAGGTCTATCCCGCGAAGCGCTCTGTTCAGGAGAACTTCAAGTTCGTCCGTCTGCATCCACAAATCTGAATCAGAGCGTATAGGCGAATAGATTGTAATTTCGGCTCTTGAAATGCGAGTAACGATCTCATGTGAATTCACTAATGATCCGTCCTTCTTGTAAGCAATCTTGGTACAGTTGTTCTCAACGCCAATGCGAGGGACGCAAGACTACTCAAACTTACGTTTCGCTCGCCTCTTTCGACTGAGCCGACATAAGTTCTGTGTAAACCAGATGTGTCTCCGAGCGCTTCTTGAGATATCTTCTGTTTTCGGCGCATCATCCGCAAATTCTCGCCGAGAATTTCTCTGAGCCCGATTTCGTATTTATTCATAGTATAGTTCCCGTTTCACGAAATAAATATTGGTTTCTGCAGTCTAAAAGTCTACAGACTTTAGGTAGCGATCCATTGAATACCAAACGGGTTAGTTGGGGTGGGAGGCGGCTTTCTGACGCACGCAGCTTGATTAAGAGATCAAACTTAAGAGTTAAATTGCTGGGCATCGTTTCGATCAATGCAAATAATCCAGAATGGGGCAATAGACAGGAGGTAATCCAAGGTGAATCCCTCTTGAAAGTAATTCGACTTAATCATCGCATCGAACGACGACTTCATGATCCTGCTTACAAGTTCGAAGTAATCTTTCGCACGTTATGATGCCGGGATGGCTTAGGGGAGCACCTCTATGAACAGATCAGACATCGCAATAATCTTCTCAGATTTTCTGAGAGAATATAATCCTGAAGAAAAAGACAGAATCTGGGCATCACAAAGTGCCCGTTTCCGGAAGTTCTGGAATGACCTCGTCTTAGAAGGCCCGCCGGTCGATATTCCGCAAAACCAAATCGACGAAATTATCCGAATTCTTAACAGTAACGCAAAGGGGAATACACCGGAAAGCGAAGCAGTCGCGCGAGCGATGATTGCACAGGGAGCATGGAGGAGGATGTTCAACGAGCTGCATTCGGATTCGGAACTGTCTGACATTATAACAAAAGTCTTTAATGAGAGTGGTGATAATAAAAAAGCGAGGTTTATCAATAAGCTGTATGAGGTGAATCAAGGGAGGAAGAACAATCTCACCGGCCCTAGCGCGAACGCAATCAACGCTCTCATGGCTGCGTACGATCCGGTGACAACCGGGACTATCATTTCGCTCGGAGACAGACAAAAGCTCATCGAGCAATTTAGCTTTCCACATGATTTCGACTTCGAGAAGTCCTCCATCGGTGAGAAGGTGGTAAAGTCTAACAAAGCCGTCTTAGCTGGTCTTCGCTCTCTCGGTCTCCATGGGACAGCAAGAACAATGACTCGATTCTGTTATTATCGTGAGATGAAAGCACTATGGAAAACAGAACATCCCGTCAAGAGATAGGATGAGGATGCCGAAATGACGGCCCTGGAAGGGATCGAGAAAGACAAGCGGTAGGTTGATTTGCAAGAGGAGATCCAAGAGTACATCCAGGTTTAAGGTCTCTTGGCCAATGGTAGTACGCACCTGCGAATGAAAATCAGGATACCTGAGATGGGTATTTCTTAAGTACTGACCCTCTGGAAATCGTCGGAATATTAGTTCTTTGATATGCTTCCGATGATTTACGATGCAACAACTTTGAAGACGATTAGGCAGGATTGCATCTTATTATTGAACGAGATTTCAATTGGCTTGCGTATTGATGACACGGTTGGGATGCCTCTCAGGGATGGAGCAAATAGAAAGTCAGACATCAAATACCTCAGCAAGCATATTGCTAATCTCCACGCTGGACCTAACATCAAGCCATCGAAGCATGGCCAGATTTCTGATAGTGGCTGCAACCTCGACGCGATCATATGGCGGCCTGTGTCGCTTCTTCCACTCCATCACTTCGTTCAGAAGTTGTGCTTCCGTTGGTTTTGTTCCATTGGAGAGTTTCATCGTCTCTCTAGCGAAATGAACAGTTGCAGCAAGTTCTGACTGCTGGGTGTTCATCCTAGAGAAAAGATCAGTCAGGCGGTCAATGATCTCTTCGTCCTCCAGGTAGGCCTTTTCATACAACTTCTTTGCGACAATGTACGTCTTGCCCGCTTTCACGACGAACATGTTTCCTATTCTCTCTTCCTCGATCAAGCCGTTGTTGACGAGCCTGGTCAGCTTCACCTTCAAGTCTGGGGCGAATGGTCCAAAGCTCGCTCTATGAAATTTCAATCCTGTTTTAAGGCCAAGATGTGTCCCGAAGTATGCAATCTTCTGGAGTGTCGTCCTCCCGATCGGCCAATGAAACCGCATATTCTCGATTCTGTAGATAACTTCAACAATTGTGATGAATCCTGGCTCGATTCGAGTGGCAGGCCGCATCGATTCGGCGGCCTGGGCAGCACTGACTTCTGCAAGAAATTCCGGAGTGAGTTGGACATGAGGCGTATTCCAAGGTGCATACAGCTCTACCGGGATCTCTAAGTCCCGTAAGTCCTGGTAAAGTGTCGGACCAACTATATTCCATTCTAATTCACCAAGTCCACAGCCTAGCGGTGGAACAGCGATCGAGGTGATTCCCCATCTCTTGTAATTAGCCTTGAGATGCATCAATCCCTTTTCAATGGCGGGGAGACTTGACACTGAGCGCCAGTGTTCTTTGGTTGGGAAGAGAAGAATTGAAGGAGGGATCAGCTGCTTGAAAAGGTACGGCTCTCCGAGCTTCACCTCCTTGCGTTTGCAGCGTTCGTTATAATCGGCAAACATTTCGGGAAAACGTTTCTTGAATTCAAGGGCAATGCCTTTGCCCATTATCCCGACGCAATTGACCGTGTTAGTCAATGTTTGCATCCTGGATTTGAAGATGTCCCCAACCAGAACTGTAATCATTTCACATCCTCACCAGATAGGAAGAAGAGGTATGGCCTGACGACAATCTTTCCAGCGAGCAAGTGGCCTCTAAGGCTTCTCTTTATTGATTCACGAGTTCGATCGCAAGATACATAAATTGCCTGAATAAACCTCGGTGCAACCATCCTTGGAACGAGGACCTCGGCGCAGATTAAACCGATGCGCCGGTCCTTTTCAATGGGGTCATCATGATTCCAATATTTTGCATAGATCAAATCCTTATCAAGCTGCGAGAGTCCGTGGGGCATTTCCAGAAACTTGACATATTGCCTTGACGCATTCATGTCTGTGATAATTACGCCCGGCTCATCCAAAATCTCGTGCGTAACACTAAGGATACAGAGGGATGCATGTAATCCCTTCCTCTTGTACATCATCGGGTTGCGAGCATTAAGATACAAGTTCACAAACTCATGCAACTTCTTGTTTACCCCCGGTACAACCACGGATTTTCGTCGATCCTGAACGCCTGGCTCAGCAATGGACTTGGGATTGAGTTCTTTGGCAGAATTGTGGCACAGAATTCCTTTCTGGAGGATAGACAATAGATTTTCGATCGGACAAATGAAATGAAGCTCACGTACTGCGGATCGTCTCACGCACACCTCGAAACGATTCTCTCAGCGTCCGGCACCAGCAACTTGCCGGAGATGAATGTGGGCAAAAGGACGTCGAGCAATAAGAGTAGCGAGCGAAATTTGGCGGAATCGAGACGCTTGGCGATGGGACGATAAAGGTCGTAATATCGCTCTGGCAAATCAGATGGTGACACTAAGATTACTTTTTTGCTTATCGAAGAGTGAACGTCATGTTTACGCATCGGCGCCCCAGTGATAATTCCATAAATTTCACCGTACTCTTGCATCGTATACAATATCCCAGCGAAGTAGAAAGCACCCGAGAAGGATCTGCAATGTAGCCGTTTGCAGAAAAGAGATTATGGGTTCATATCAGGGGGCACGAAAAAAATATGGCCGAATCTTTTCGGAATCGGCCACTGGTGTAGCGGGGGCAGGACTTGAACCTGCAGCCTTTGGGTTATGAGCCCAACGAGCTACCAATTGCTCCACCCCGCGATCAATAGTTCTAATATAGGAAAATACTCCCGCCGAAGCAAACTCTTCTTTTTTCTAGGGTAACCACCCCTCCCTCCGATACCACCCTACAACGTCTCTAATTCCCTGCGCAAGCTCTATTTTCTCATCGTACGCAAGGTCCATTTTTGACTTCTCAATGCTGCATGTCCAGGCGTCCTGTACTATGTCCCTTACTTTCTCAAGGTTTAGGAGGGCTGGCCTGTGTGTGACGATTGTGTATAATTCGCAAATGCCCGCGATTGCGTATACGGCAAATTCGGGTATGTGAATTGTGACGGTCTTCTTTCCCATCACCTGTTTTGTTATTTCTCCGATTTCCTTCCAATTGTAGTATTTTTCGCTGGATATGAAGTAGGTCTGGCCAATGGCTCTCGGATGTTCCCCCGCTAATATGATGCCATCCACCAAATCCCTTACATTTACCAGGCTTACCCATTTCTCCCTGAATCCTATTATCGGTTGCAATCCCTTGTTTACTGTGTTGAAGAACTCAAATACATCCGTGTCTCTCGGGCCATAAACCGCAGGGGGGCGTATTATAGTAACGGAAAGCCTGTCCATCACTTTCTGACATTCCATTTCGGCTTCCATTTTGCTTTCGCCGTAAGCAGTTATCGGATGATAGGGTGTTTTCTCATCAATCGGTATCCTATCTGTACTTGGTCCAACAGCTGCCTGTGTGCTGATGTGTACGAGCCTCTTTATCCCATCTTTCCTCGTCAGCACTGCGTCTAAGAGGTTCCTTGTGGCTATGTGGTTGCCTTGGAAATATTCTGCTCTCGATCTTGCCTTGGTCAACCCCGCTACATGATAGACGTAGTCAATGTCATTTACCGCTTGTTTGAGAATTTCGTGGTCGAATAAGTCTCCGTAAATGTATTCGATTGGAAGGTGCCTGATCCATCTTAGGTTGGAAGTCTTCCGTACAAGACATCTTAGTGTATAACCCTTCGCATGCAACGCCTCGGCGAGATGACTCCCGATGAATCCGGTCGCGCCGGTGATGAGTACTTTCATTGAGTTACGTTTCTTGGCTGGAAGGTTGCTTGAAGGGAAGCCGCTCAATTGACTTTTAAAAGTCAATCAAGTATATTGAAAATAATTCTGGCATGCAACTTGGCTAACGTGATTGCTGTAGTGCCGGTTTCCATTTCCCGCGTCGTGCCGGTCCTCCTTACCTGCACGAATTCTCTAACTTAACTTTCTGACTCTATGACCCAGCCCGCCGTGACTTCTCCGCCCGCACCCACCCAGGATAAAGAGACGATCGATCTTTTTCAGAAGTGTCTTGAATTCACCCGGGCCGATGAGGTGAAAGAAGCAGGGTTCTATCCCTATTTTCGCGCCATAGAGGAGAATGAGGGCCCCGTCGTCCAGATCGAGGGACGTAAGGTGATTATGGCGGGGTCGAATAATTATCTCGGCCTCACCGCACACCCGAAGGTGAAGGAAGCCGCTGTTAAAGCGATAGGAAAATACGGCACGGGCTGCTCCGGATCACGTTATCTCACAGGCACGATTGATCTTCACTATGAACTTGAAGATCGCCTCGCGAAGTTTATGGGTAAGGAAGCCTGCCTCCTTTTCAGTACGGGCTATCAGACCGCTCAGGGGATTATTCCCACTCTTGTTCAGCGGGGAGAGTATCTTGTTACCGACAAGGATAATCATGCCTGTATCGTTGCCGGTTATATGATGGCGAAGGGGATGTTCGCGGAGTTTGTGCGGTATAAGCATAATGATATGAAGGATATGGAGCGCGTGATTGCGCGTCTGCCCCTTCATGCGGGGAAGCTGATCGTGACCGACGGGGTGTTCAGCACTTCCGGTGAAATTGTGGATTTGCCCAACCTGGTTCGAATCGCTAAGAAGTATAATGCCCGCATTCTAGTCGATGACGCTCACTCTATCGGTGTCATAGGAAAGGGAGGGCGCGGCACCGCTAGTCATTTCGGTCTTGATGATGAGGTCGATATGACGATGGGTACGTTCAGCAAGACGTTTGCTTCATTAGGGGGGTTTGTGGTTGGAGCTGAACGTGTTATCAATTTTCTGAAGCACCAGTCCCCGGCGCTGATTTTCAGCGCAAGCCCCACCCCGGCTTCAGTGGCAGCGGCTCTCGCTGCCCTTACCATATTAGAGAAAGAGCCGGAACGGATTACCCGACTATTAGGTAATGCCCAAAAAATGCGCTCCGGTTTTAAATCGCTTGGATTTAAGGTGATCGACGGACAATCGGCTGTGGTCCCAGTGATCGTGGGGGACGATCTTGTGGCCTTTAAGTTCTGGAGGGCGCTGTTTGATTCGGGCGTGTTCGTCAATGCATTTATTAGCCCGGGCGTTCCCCCCGGTTTGCAGATGATGCGGACGAGTTATATGGCGACGCATGAGCCGAAGCATCTTGATAAAATTCTGGAGATTTTCTCTACCGAAGGGAAAAAGCTCGGAATTATAAGCTGACCCCCCCCGATGTTTGCCCCATGAGCCTGATCGATATCCGCCCCGTTTCATCGAAGAGCGACGTTAATCGGTTTATCAGGTTTCCATGGGAGGTCTATCGTAATACTCCCCAGTGGGTTCCCCCTTTGCTGATGGATCGCAGAAAACTTATGGATCGGACGAAAAATCCGTTCTATAAGCACGCCGATGCTGAATTCTTTCTCGCACACCGGAATGGCGATATTGTCGGGAGGATCGGCGCTATCATTAACGAAAATCATAATAAGGAGCATAACGAAAAAATCGGGTTTTTTGGTTTTTTTGAGTCTGTCAATGATCAGGGCGTCGCTGATGAATTGATAGGCAAAGCCCGGGAGTGGGCAAAGTCCCGGGGAGCTGTTTTGATGCGCGGGCCCGCTACTCCCTCCGTGAATGATGAGTGGGGGCTTCTTGTTGATGGGTTTGATAAGCCGCCGGCTGTGTTAATGCCCTACAATCCCCCCTACTATAAGGTTTTGCTGGAAAACGCCGGGATGAAGAAAGCAAAGGATCTCTATGCCTACCTGCTCCGGCAGGATAGCTTTGTCAGCGATAAGCTTGCCCGGGTCTCTGAAGCAGTGCGGGTTCGTGAAGGGCTTACCTTTCGTACGATTAATATGAAGGATTTTGCCCGGGAGGTGGGGATCATTAAGGATCTGTATAACAGGGCCTGGCAGTATAACTGGGGCGCTGTCCCGATGACCGACGAAGAGTTCGATGCCCTGGCGAAGGATTTAAAGCCTATTGTTGTGCCTGATCTGGTCATAATTGCAGAATATAAGGGGGAGCCGATCGGGTTTTCTCTCTCAATTCCCGATCTGAATATGGCACTAAAATACAATAAGAGGGGTTATCTCTTGCCGGGGCTCCTCCGTCTTTTCCTGCATAAGAAAGAAATTAACCTGGCACGGATCATCGTTCTCGGGGTCGTCCGGGAACGCCAGCGCACCGGCGCCGCGAGTGTGCTTTTCTATGAAACCGGTAAACGGTGCAACGCGAAGGGTTATTACTTCGGGGAGGCGGGATGGGTCCTCGAAGATAATGATCAGATGAACCGCGCAGCTCAATTTATGAGCGGCGAGCGTTACAAAACCTACCGGATCTACGACTGTCCACTCTAAATCGGAAGGGTTCTTATGGCTATTAAACCTGTAGAAAAGATATGGATGAATGGAAAACTTCTGAATTGGAACGATGCAAAGATTCATGTGCTATCGCATGTTATTCATTACGGCTCGAGCTGGTTCGAAGGGATCCGATGCTATGAGACTAAAAAGGGATCGGCCATATTCCGTCTTGATAAGCATCTCGAAAGACTCTATGACTCGGTAAAGATTTATCACGCCGAGATTCCTTATTCAAAGCAGGATCTTGAAAAGGCCGTTATTCAGACAATAACTGCCAATAAGATGAGGTCATGCTATATCAGGCCCATCGTCTACCGCGGGTACGGGGATGTGGGGGTGAATCCCCTCAATAACCCGGTCGACGTCGCCATCGCCGTGTGGGAATGGGGCATATACCTCGGGCCCGACGCGCTCTCCAAAGGTATCGATGTGTGCGTCTCATCCTGGACCCGCCCGGCTCCCAATACTCTGCCTACAATAGCAAAAGCAGGGGGTAATTATCTGAATTCACAGCTGATTAAGATAGAGGCTATCAAGGCGGGCTATACCGAAGGTATCGCCTTGGATACGATGGGTCACGTGAGCGAAGGGAGCGGCGAAAATATTTTTATGGTGAAGAACGGCGACGTGTATACCCCGCCTTTCACATCCAGCATACTGCCCGGTATCACGCGCTCGTCAGCGCTGACCTTGCTCAGAGACAAGGGATATCCCGTGACCGAGGCGCCTGTTTCGCGTGAAATGCTCGCCATTGCCGACGAGATTTTCTTCACCGGAACGGCGGCTGAGATTACTCCTATCCGCTCCGTCGATAAGATTCCTATAGGTAACGGTGGAATGGGGCCAATCACGAAGGATATTCAGGCTGCGTTCTTCGATATCGTGAGGAATGGGAACGATACGCGCGGGTGGCTGAAGTATATTGCCTACGACTGAGGATCTATGAAAACCAAAGGGAAAGTATCGGCGGCTTCGGGTAGGCGGGGTGAATCAGTCCAGATCAGAAAAATTCTTGTCCCGATTGATTTCTCCGACCATTCAAAGAATGCCCTTCGATATGCAGTAAGTCTCGCATCATCGTTCGGCGCAGAGCTTCTGCTTGTGTATGTGGTCGAACCGACGATTTATCCTGCGGATTTCAGCTTCGGCCAGGTGGCTATGCCGAGCTTTGAGAATGAATTGCGCGAGCGGGGGAAGGAAGGTCTCGACGAGCTGGTGAAAAGTCACGTTGCCGGGAAGGTGAAAGCCTCGGCGATGGTGCGGACCGGCAAGCCCTTTCTGGAAATTATCGACGCTGCGTCAGAGGAAAGTGCCGATTTGATCGTTATTGCGACGCACGGTCATACGGGGGTTGAGCATATTCTCTTTGGCGGTACGGCTGAAAAAGTGGTGCGAAAAGCTCCCTGCGAGGTGCTCGTGGTGAGGCCCTGACTACTTGCTTCTCTCCAGGACGTAGTCCACAAAATTCTCCAGCGATTCTTTGGCGGGCGTGGGGGGGAGGGGACGAATGGCGTCGAGGGCGTTCTGCGAAAATTCTTCTGCTTTCCCGATAGCATAGTCGATGCCGCCGTATTCCTGGGCGAAGGCGACGACATACTGAAGATCCTTCCGTTTAGCCCCATTCCTGATTATTCTCAAAACCTGCCTGGTGTCCGTACGCGGGGCTTTTTGTAGTGAATAGATCAAAGGGAGTGTGATCTTTTTTTCTTTCATGTCTAATCCCGCCGGCTTCCCGGTGATGCTTTTCCTTCCCGTATAGTCGAGCAGATCGTCTCTTATCTGGAAGACCATTCCAAGGTTTTCACCAAAACTCTTCAAGGCTGCTATGAGCTCCGTCCCCCCGTCCGCGCTGGCCGCACCGACCTGGCAACAGGTGGAGAGGAGGGAGGCGGTTTTTCCTGAAATGATTTCAAGATAGGTTGCTTCATCAATGTCGAGGTCTTTGCTCTTGGCAATTTGCAGAATCTCTGCTTCGCTCATTCTCCGCACGGCATCGGATGTGATTCTCAGAAAGTGAAAGTCTCCATTATCAATGGACAGAAGAAGTCCTTTGGCGAGCATGTAATCGCCCATGAGGACGGCGATTTTGTTTTTCCACACAGCGTTGATGGAGGCAAATCCCCTCCTGGTGTCAGAATCATCCACAACGTCGTCGTGTATGAGTGTGGCTGTGTGAAGGATTTCAACGAGCGAGGCTCCCCTGTATGTGCTGTCATTTACCCCGCCACAGGCTTTCGCGCTCAATAGCACCAGCGCGGGACGTATTCTTTTTCCCTTTTGCCTGACAATGTAACGCGCAATCATGTCGACAAATGCTACTTTCGACTTGATTGCTTTCCGGAAAAACTCCTCGAAGGATTCCAGCTCCTCCCGGATGGGCTCTATGATTTCCTTGAGATCCATCAGCCTATTGTCGCTGCTTCGTCCCGTTTCCGCTTCGCCACCTTTGCCACCCCGATGCTTATTTCATAAAGCACAACCATGGGGATCGCAAAAATGGTCATTGTGAATGGATCCGTCGTCGGCGTAACGACCGCCGCAATGATGAGTATGACGACGATCGCGTGGCGCCTGTAATGACGCATGAATGCTGGGGTCACTATTCCGAACCGTGCCAGAAAATAGGAAATCATCGGCAGCTCGAAGATCAGGCCGGAAAGGAGTATGAGCTGCAGGACGAAGCTGATGTATTCGTCGATGGATATCCAGTTCTGTATCCCGCTGCTGCCGAATGTGGCAAAGAATTGAAGCATGTAAGGCAGCATCAGGAAGTACGCAAATGCTACCCCCGATAGAAAGCAGAGTGTGGTGTATGTGACGATGCTGGATACATACTTCTGCTCCTTGGGCAGGAGCCCGGGGCGCACAAATTGCCATAGCTGGTAGAGTATCCATGGCGAGGTGAGTATGAGTCCCCCGAAGAGGACGACAGTCATATAAAACGTTATCTGGCCGTAGGGGATCGTATTAATGAGGTTTAACGGCGGCGTTGTGAGCCGGCTCGGCCGGAGGACGATGACGTTGACGATGAAATCAGAATAGACGCCGCAGATGACGACGGCAACGAGGAGCCCCAGAACTGATTTAATAATACGCCAGCGGAGCTCTTCGAGATGCTCGAAGAACGACATTTCCTTGTCGTCGGTGTCGGGCGCTTCTTCTGTTATTGTGTCTTCCGACTCGGCCATGAGGTTTTCGATGATAGCCTCCCCTGCCTGTGTGTACTACTCCGTCTCCCCGTACAGCGGAAATCCCTCACACAGCTTTGCTACGCTTTGCTCAACCTCCCGGTATGTATTCTCTTTCCCAATGTTCTTTAAAACCTGGTCTATCATGTCGCCAACCCGATCCATCTCCGCCTCTTTCATGCCCCGCGTGGTAAGGGCAGGGGTTCCGATGCGGATTCCGCTGGTGATGAGGGGGCTCTTGTCGTCGAAGGGGACGCCATTTTTATTGACGGTTATGCCCGACAGGTCAAGGGCCTCCTGCGCGTCCTTGCCCGTGAGGTTTTTGCTTCGCAGGTCTACGAGAAAAAGGTGGTTATCGGTGCCGCCTGAAACTATGTCGTAGCCCAGTTTTGTAAGCTTTGTGGAGAGGGCCTGCGCGTTTTTGATGATCTGGCGTGAATAGTCGGCAAATCCAGGCTCCAGGTTTTCCTTGAAACCCACCGCTTTGGCCGCGATGATGTGCATGAGCGGGCCTCCCTGTATGCCGGGGATGACCATGGAGTCTATAAGCTCGGACATCATTTTTCTGCGGCCCGATTTCGGCGCAACTATCCCAAACGGGTTTTCAAAGTCCTCGCCCATGACGATGAGGCCGCCGCGGGGCCCTCTGAGTGTCTTGTGCGTGGTGGATGTGACGACATGGCAATGAGGTAACGGATCGTTCAGGAGTTTTTTGGCTATGAGGCCCGCCGGATGGGCGATGTCGGCGAAGAGGAACGCCCCGACCTTGTCTGCTATGGTTCTGAATGCTTTGTAGTCAATGTTTCTGGAATAGGCGCTTGCCCCTACAGTGATCATTTTGGGCTTTTCCCGGAGCGCCGTCCGTTCGACTTCGTCATAGTCGATGATGCCGGTTTCTTTTTTTACGCCGTACGCAGCAAATTTATAAAGCTGGCCTGAGAAATTTACGGGGGATCCATGCGTGAGATGGCCGCCGTGGGCGAGGTTCATGCCCATGACGCTGTCTCCCGGTTTTATGAATGTAAAATAGACCGCCATGTTGGCCTGCGAACCTGAATGTGGCTGGACGTTCGCATATTCCGCCCCAAAGAGTTCTTTCAGGCGTTTTCTGGCAAGGTCCTCGGCAACATCGACAAACTCGCATCCGCCATAATAGCGCTTGCCCGGGTAACCCTCGGCGTACTTGTTGGTCATGACGGAACCCATAGCCTCGAGGACGGCCCGGCTCACAAAGTTTTCAGACGCGATGAGCTCTAATTTGGTGTTTTGCCGGTGGGTTTCATTCCGGATGGCTGCAAAGATGTCCGGATCTTTTTTTTGCAGATCCTGCACGTTTTTCCTGAGTTTACAGGTTGGTGAGTGTGTGGATCTTGTCTACGCGACGCTGGTGCCGTCCCCCCTCAAATTGTGCTGCAAAGAACGCCTTGATAATGTCTTTCGCCCTCTCCCAGGGGGTGATGCGCGCTCCTAACGCCAGTATGTTGGCGTTGTTATGCTCCCTCGCAAGTTTTGCTGCCGGGACCGACTCGACATTGGCAGCCCTCACGCCGTTGTGCTTGTTGGCGACGATGGACATTCCTACCCCAGTCCCGCAGACGAGAATGCCATAGGCCGCCTTCCCGGAACCTACTGCTTGCGCTACTTTGTGCGCAAAGTCCGGGTAATCGACCGACTCGCTGGAATTGGTCCCAAAATCCTCAAAGGGCAAGTTCATTGACTTGAGGAGTTCTTTTATCTTTTCCTTGAATTCGAAACCGGCGTGGTCGGCACCGAGGGCGATCATGTCTACTCCTGTTCAGGTCGCACGAACCAGAGTTCGCTGCCGCTTAATGTGAGTGATATACGGAGAATTCTGTCTTTTTGCAACTGGTTGTCCGTGGTTCCCCTTAAGCCATACTCTGCCCCAAGCTGCAACCGGGTGTCTCCTATGACCGGGATGCCGAAGCCGAATGTTAGCCCCGTTTCCGTTATGGGCTGGCCTTTCAATTGATAGTAGGTTGCATCGCTGAATATTCCGAGGCGGTAGGCGATTTTCTGGAAGAACGGAGCGGTATATTCTTTTTTGGGCTGAATTTCCCCGCCGACGGCATACCGATACCGGTCTCTCAGATCTGCCCCATTGTTATCCCTGACCTTGGACCAGTTTTGGTAAAAAATATCTGCCGCGAGGAGGATTTTTTCTGCGGAGTAGGAGATTCCGCCGCCGACTGCTAACGGGATCTGTATGTTCCCGTCGGGGAGTGTGAGGGTGTCGCGAAGGAGCGTCCCGGTTGTGTTGTACACGAAGAAGCGCTGGTCCGTCGCTGTCGGATTGGCGGTTGTGCTGACCATGAGGCCGATATTCAGCGTACTGTTTTCGGGCAAAAGCTTGCTGAGGCCCGTATAGATTACGCCCAATGTGGACCCAATTCCCCTGATCTCTGAGGTTCTTCTGACTTCAGCGCTTGTGTACTGGGAATTTGAGAATTTTTCGCTGGTTGTGTAGTTAAGGGTCCCGAAGTAATAATCAAGCCGTGCCCCGACACTCAATACCCCGGCTATTGTCACGGAAGAGCCCAGATAAGCCTTTGAAACGCCGCCGTCCCCGATGTACTGTATTGTGTAGTCTATGGCGGGATCGCCAGCCGGAGTTTTGACGTTGTAGTTGATCCGGCTTAAGGGGACCATGCCCAGGTTTACAACTACCCCCTCCGAGGTCGCTACGGGGATTGCAACGGCCGCCCCGTTGAATGTGAACTGGCTGAAATAGCCCGAGGCTGAAAAATCCTCAGTCGATATTCCCTCATAGAGGGTGCTTATGGAGAACCGAGTGCGGTTGATTTTTGCGACCGATGCGGGGTTGATATATTCTAATGATGCTGGCGTGAGAACGCCAATGCTTGCTCCCCCCATCCCCACGGTCCGTCCACCCGAAAAATAGCGCAAATCCCCTATCCCATACCGTGAATAGCCGGACCCGCCGTTCTGCGACTGAGCGGCGAAGTTTACGAGGAATATCAGTGTCAGGACTGCAGAAAGTCTCATGTCAGTGGAACACTGTGTATGTGACGATGAGTTTCGGACGCAGGGCTGCCGCGGCCGCGGATCCGTAGAGTGCAAATCTGTCAAAATTTAAGAATTCCCCATACGATCTGACGACGAGCCCGTAATTAGGTTCCCGGGTGATCCACTCCTGGACTATCGGGGTGATCGTGGCTCTGTAGACTTTCTGAGCGCCGTTTAGACCAGGCGAACAGATGGTGGCAAATGCGAGGGAATCGAATGGAGAGTAGTTTTTTCTCAGGAGATGAACAACGATCGAATCTCTCGACGATTGGTTAAAGAGCGACGAAGAATTGGCAAGAGAGAATTCCACTATGGCCGAGCTGATGCTCGCCTTAGCCGGGAGTTTCAATGAATCAAACTCGACCCTTGATCTATACGACACTCCTGACTGGGTAAATATTGTCCCGGCTGCCAAGGGCTGATTGCTGTTTCCAACGAAAGCCCGCTGTGATGAATAAAGAAGAAGTTTTATGGTGGTATCGGCAGCGTCATGATAGTATACCGTTATGCTGGGCCTGTTCTCTAGGACCGAGGAGGAGTTTGACCCTACGATTATGGTTGAGGAAAAAGTGCTCGGGATGAGGAGTATGCCATTCGGCGCGTTGACTCCCGTCTGTACCCACCTCCTGACGAGGGAGTCGATGCGTACCTGGATGCTTGTGTCACCGGGAGAAATGTTCTTGACTGTACCCCCCTGGATGACTGATTGATATGTCCCGGCAGCCTGTAGAGTGTCCCACCCGATTGTGCTTTCACTCCAGGTGATGTTCATCTCGTGGACTTCGAATCCCACGGTGCCTGTCGAGTCCTGAAACTTGTACCTCGTCACGACGTTGAGGATCGCGGAATCGACTGTGGCCGTCGCCGGTACCGAGTTGAACCCGCTGTATCCGATGACTGCCCGAGCTTCGATATCCTGAAATTCTCCGACCATGGTGCTCGCAACGCCCGTGATTCTTGCCCGGAACGTGGTGTCTCTAATTGCCGTGATGGTGAGGGAGTCGATTTTCAGGAAATCGTTGACTGAGAGAAGTCCTTTGCCGACTTCGCCCGGATCGTCACTGCATCCCCAGAGACAAACTATAAGAAGCAGAAAATATTTCATCAGGCGGCTATCCCCTGCGTGATGCGCCGGGCGGCCTCTGAAAGGTTTTGGGCGATGTGGTCGATGTGGACGTTGTTCTGTTTGCAGAGTTCAAGCTCGATCTTGCCGTATCCGGTGAGGACTAGGATCGATTGCGCGCCGGCGTTGTTCGCTGTCTGCATGTCGAGCATCCTGTCTCCGATGACGTACGATTTTTTGATGTCTATGTTGTGCTCGGCCACCGCCTGGTCGATCATGCCCGTCTTCGGCTTCCGGCAATCGCAGTTTTTCTGATATTGTGGTCCCCCGTAATCAGGATGGTGGGGGCAATAGTAAATGGCGTCGATGACGGCGTTTTCTTTTTTGAGCTCAGATTCGAGTCTATCGTGGATTTCTTTGAGGCGAGCTTCCGTCAGAAGCCCACGGGCGATGCCCGATTGGTTGGTTATGATGAAGACTTTGCCGGCTTTGTTCAGTTCCCGGATGGCCGCTGCAGAACCTTTTATGAGCTTTAACTGATCCGGGCTCGTGAGGTAATCGACCTCTTCGTTGATCGTTCCGTCGCGATCGAGGAATATCCCTACCCCCATCACGCGCTCTTGGTGAGGTCTCGGTAGATGTCTACAAGTTTTTGAGCGATGTGGTTCTGGCCGTTACCGTTGGGCGATGTCATGGAGATGATGGCGTTTTTCCTGGCCTGCAGGATTTTCTCCATGTCGCCGTCCGGACTGACTCTTATGCCCTTGTCTGCTTTGCTTCCGAAGGTGGTTATGATGTCCGCAAATGTCAGTCCCGCCCTGAGGAAGTTCAGCCGGTCTCCCCCCGTGTCACCCTCAGGGAGCAGCCCGTCAGGTAACCCGGTCTTCGCATAAGAGGTCAGGGGGAATGTGGCGTGCGAAGCGAGGCTGAATGCCGTGAATACTGTCTTGACGTTCCGGAAGAAAGGATCGTTTTTATAAATAGTCTTCAGGTAGGCCGGGATGAGCCCGCACTGCCAGTCATTACAATGGATGATGTCCGGCTGCCAGCGCAGGCGCTTCAGCGCTTCGAGGATGCCGCGGCAGAAGAATATGAACCGCTCGTCATTGTCCGGAAAATATTTCTTGGTCTCGGGGTGGTAGTAGAGGCCCTCACGGTTGAAATACCGGTCGTTGGCTAGGAAATAGACCAGGACTTTCTGGTTTATGCTGTTCAGGTATGAAGATTTGACATACGCCCTCTCGAGGTCGTCCGCTACCGGGACCTCGATGTCTTTCATCCTGAGGAGGTTGTGTATCTGAAATCGCCGGTTGTTAATGAAGCTGTAACCGGGGAGCATTACTCTGATGTCGTGACCAAAGGCCTTTACGGTTTTCGGAAGGCTGCCCGCAAGGTCTCCTATACTTCCTGTCTTTATGAACGGTTCCGCTTCGCTCGCTACGAAGAGAATTCCTATAGATTTGGACATGCCGGGGGAATTTTTTGAATTAATGCTCTTTAATTTACGAATTATCCGTTTGATAAACAACTTCCGGCCAACCGTCTCGCCTATGATTGCGTCCACGAGCGCGATGAGTTTTTTTCTGAAGTGATCCGTTTTCCTCTCGCATCCGTATTGGATTGTGCAGTGACACACACTTCCTTGACAATCTTGACCCTTTTTTCTATATTATACCAGTTTGGTAAACTAGTCTTTCACAGCGGAGTGGCCTAATAGACGTTTTGTTAAGGGTTTTGAACTCGTTTTGATGGTTTGCGAGTTGTTTTAAACACCTTTGACAGACGTTCCCGCTTTTAAGCGTTTAACCGAATGTCTGGGTGTGTGCAGACATTCGGTTTTTTCGTTTATGGCAGGGATTTTTACCACATTTCCACTATGAAGGCGAGGGCCGCGGCCATTTCACTGGTTTTCATCTCTGGTGCCCTGATCGCTGACGAGAAAGATGCCCGGATCGTTCAGTCCGACGGCTCAGGTCTCGTTGTCGAGTTTGTTCCCTCCTATCGCCCTGTCAAAACTATTTTAGTCAACGGCCAGCCCACTGCCCACTATTCCTTCCATGGCGGTATTTCAGCTGCAGGGGAAACTCCGGGCTCGCCTGAAAATCCGATTCGTTCGATTCTTCTCCGGTTCAAAGGTCTTAGGAATTCAGTAGAAGTTCTGAAAACGGAATATGAAGACGTTCCGAATGTGCTGCTGAGCCCCGCACCGGGGTTCCGGAAGGGGGATCTGGATCTGGTCCCGGTCTATTCGCTGGAGAATTCCCCTTACAGCCGACCGGGGTTTGTTCCTGAAAAACTGGTGTCTCTGGAAAAGGTAGGGGAGACCCGCGGCGCTTTTCTGGGTAACCTGGTGATTCATCCGTTACAATATGACCCGGCCTCCCGCACTCTCCGGAAATTTTCTAAAATCCTCGTCAGGGTAAATTTTCAGTCGTCGGATCCCGTAAGAATTTCTTCCGCCGAAACCCCCGCGCTCAATAACGGGATGTTCCCCAAATCTTTGATTGCGGTATCTGCGGTTGCAAAAAAGGTCCTTCGGAATAGCGTGCTGCAAAACGGCTCATGGTGGCGTTTCCCAGTGACTGAGGATGGTATCTACAAACTCGACGGTCAGACGCTTCTCAACCTCGGTATTCCCGCGGGGACCGACCCCGCGACGATCCGTATTTTTGGAAACGGCGGGTTTGAAACGTCTTCGTCCGTTACAGACCCCGTTGTTGATGATCTGGTCGAAAACGCAGTCTATCTCTCCGACGGCGGAACAACAGGCCACCTCGATGCCTCTGACTATATTCTCTTCTACGGCAAGGGCACGCGGGGCTGGAGGTATGATCCCTCGACAAAGTCTTATGTTCATTATCTGAATCATTTCACAGAAACGAATTCCTATTGGCTCTCCTCTAACGGAACGCCTTCCAAAAGAATGACTGCCGTTCCATCGCTCAGTCAGGCGTCACCTTTCCAACCCCCGAGCGCGGCGGGTAAGATTTTCAGGGAAGATGAAAGGATTAATATTTTGTCGTCCGGCCAGGAGTGGCTCGGGCAGGCTTTTAACTCGGGCGATCAGATTACCTATGTGCAGCCGCTGACAAGCCTAGACCCAAATCAGCGCGTGTCTTACCGGTTCAGAATCGGGGCCGGCTCATCGACAGGGTCGACGTTTACCGTCTCTGAGCACGGCATCCCGCTTTTTTCGGCGGGCATTCCGGGCACGTATACGGACGGGCTTCTCTATTATTATTCTTCCCAGTTTGTGTCGTCCGTGATTCCGACGCAGGTCACGCCGTCCCAATTCCCCGGATTTACCGACGGCGAGAGCCAGATGAGGTTTGTCTTTACGACGGGCAGCGCGACGGGGGTCGGATACCTCGATTGGTATGAAATTGTCTACAAGAAGTTCCTGAATTCACGAAATGACGTTTTCAATTTCTCCGCCCACGACACGACGGCCGTAACGGAGTACGATGTCTCGGGGTTCAGCGGGAGCCAGGTTCTTGTGTTCGATGTGACGAGGTTCGATAGCGCTGTTGTGATTACAAGTCCCCGGATCATCGCCGATACGTGCGCTTTTCAGGTTCAACTCTCGTCAGGATCTTCGAAAGAATTCTACGTTGTGGGGCCGGGCGGTTTTAAGAGTGCGTCGGGTTTTTCGCGCGTGCCGAATCAGAATCTTCACGGAGATGATCCGGGCGCGCAGTTTATCATAGTTTCACACGGCGACTTCATGAGCGCCGCACAACGGCTGAAGGCTTATCGCGAGCTTCCCGGCAATTCTTTGAAAACTTTCGTGGTCGACGCTGATCAGGTTTACAACGAATTCGGCGGGGGGCTTTTGTCGCCCCAGGCGATCCGGAATTTTTTGAAATACGCGTACACGAACTGGGCCCAACCCCCCTCGTATGTTCTTCTGTTCGGAGACGGGGATTACGATTACCGGAGAATCGTGGCGTCGGGGACGAACTGGATGCCTCCCTGGGAAACGTTTGAATCGTTCATTCCGATAAGCACCTATTCGAGCGACGATCAGTATGCGATTCTTACGCCGGAT
Source organism: uncultured Chlorobiaceae bacterium (assembly GCA_964410105.1). Classification (GTDB taxonomy): domain Bacteria; phylum Bacteroidota; class Ignavibacteria; order UBA10030; family SZUA-254; genus CAYPFY01. Next base: position 11,201 of record CAYPFY010000008.1, on the reverse strand, counting down.
GACCGGGTGGATCTGAAACTCGGCCGGCTTGCCCCGCGCTCTGCCCGGGATGCCGATGCGCTGGTCGATAAAATCATCGAGTATGAAACTCATCCCGCCAATGATCCCTGGAAGCTCCGTTTCACGTTTGTGGCGGACGACGGTCCGCAGGCCCCGGGGCTGAACGACGGGTTCATTCATACGCAGCAGTCCGACGACGTTTCCGCAATTCTGCCGGATCTTTTTGAAAAGCGAAAGATTTATCTCTATGAATATCCCACTGTGATCGCTCCGGGCGGACGGCGTAAACCTACGGTGAATGTGGCGATCGATAATCAGATAAATCAGGGGACGCTTGTGCTGAATTTCACCGGCCATGGGAACCCGCGGCTCTGGGCGAATGAACAGGTTTTTGTGCGCGAATCAGACTTTGGCGAATTGCATAACGCGGGAAAATATTTTTTCCTCGTCGCCGCGACCTGTAATTACTCGCACTTCGATATGCTCAATGATCAGTCTGGCGGAGAGATTCTGAGCCTTATGCCCCAGGCGGGCGCGATCGGGGTTTTTTCTGCCACCCGCCCGGTGCTTTCCTTCGATAATTTTCTCCTGAATGAGACTCTTTACCGGAATCTTTTCCGCCTCGACACGCTCGGACGGGCTTACCCGGAACGGATCGGGGATGTTATTTATCGGACGAAACAGGTGCAGACGAGCGAAAATGATCGCAAATATTTTTTGCTGTGTGACCCCTCCCTGCAGCTCGATTATCCGAAGTTTTTTGCCACGATCGATAGCATCAATCATGTTCCCGGACGACAGGTGGTTCAGCTCAAAGCCCTTGAAAGGTCGACGATTTCAGCAACCGTGCGGGATACAGCAACCGGGCTTCCCGTAAATACCTCGGGCCAGGCGGAAATTACGGTGTTCGATGCGAATCATGGGGTGACTCTGACTGATCCCGACCTGAATGCCTCCTATACGTATGTCGCATCAGGGAGCTCGTTGTTCCGAGGCGAGGCGAGTATTAATTCCGGCTCGATCAATTCGAGTTTTATCGTGCCCCGGGATATTTCGTATTCCAATAACAGGGGGCGAATATCACTCTACTTTGCGAACGGCCCCGCGGACGGGGCAGGATATACCACGAATATTCTCATAAGCGGGACCGATACGACGGCGGCTGCCGATGTGACGGGTCCCGTGATACAACTTTATTTGGATAACCGCGGCTTTAAGGCGGGAGATCTTGTGAGCGCCTCGCCTACGCTGATTGCCGATATTTCCGACTCAAGCGGCATCAATACGTCAACCTCCGGCGTGGGCCACCGTATCGAAGCCTGGCTCGATAATCAGACGGAGAGTATTGATCTGAGCGATTACTATAAGAGCAATCTGAATACTTTTCAGTCGGGTACGGTGGAATATTCGCTCGGAAATCTTGGCGAAGGTTCACACAAGCTGAAGCTGAGGGCCTGGGACACGTATAATAATTCCTCCACCGTGCAGACGGTGTTTGATGTGATTACGGGTGTGGGGCTCAAGATTACGAATGTCTACAATTTCCCCAACCCTTTTTCCACCACAACGGCGTTCACTTTCCAGCATAATCAGATTCTGCCGGTCGATGCGGAGGTGAAGATTTTTACCGTTGCCGGAAGACTGATCAGGTCTTTGAAAACTGTGGGCGCGACGACGCAGTTTGTGAGAATTCCCTGGGACGGCCGCGATAAGGATGGGGATATTCTTGCTAACGGGGTGTATTTATACAAGCTTATCGCACGAACTGAGGATGGACGCTTCAGTACCGAGGCCCTTGGAAAGCTGAGCGTGGCTAAATGAGTTGCTTCTCAAAACTAAAAGGGGTAAATTATATCTCCTCCGGAATCGAAATATACCTTCATTTTAATCACAAAAGGAAGTTTTTTATGAACCCACGTCCCATCGGGAGGACACTCTCCCTTGTGGTGGTCATGGTGGGCCTGGTCGGGCTTCTCGCCCCCGGCACAGCCGTGGCTCAGGGAGAATCGGCCGTGCCGTTCCTCCTTATCGCCCCCAATGCCCGCGCTGACGGTATGGGGGAAGCCGGAGGTGCTCTGTCAGATGACGGCTCCGCAGCTTTCTGGAACCCCGCAGGTCTCGCATTCCAGACAGGCCAGGAGGTCAGTATCACGCACTCAAACTGGCTGCCCCAGTTCCAGCTCTCCGATCTTTTCTATGAGTATTTTTCGTATAAAAATCACCTGGAAGACTGGGGAGGTACGGTGTCCGCCAGCATCATCTACCTCAGTCTCGGTGAATTCAACCAGACAGATGAAACTGGTCCAACAGTGATCAGTACTTTCAAAGCGTACGAGGTGGCAGCGACTGCCGGATATTCCACGAAGCTGACGACGGATCTCGGCGTGGGGGTGAATCTTCGTTATATTCACAGCTCCCTTGCAAATTTCGACGTGCAGCGCCAGGGCCGTAAGGGCGTCGCCTCAACGGTGAGTTTCGACTTCGCCGGGCTCTGGAAGGCGAAAGGGATCCTGGATGATAGGCTCACTGTCGGTGTGGATCTCTCAAACCTGGGTCCGAAATTGACCTATATCGACGCTGACCAGGCTGACCCGCTTCCGACCAATCTTCGCCTGGCTCTGGCCGGCAATATCGTGAAGACGCAGTATAATAACGTGACGCTCGTGGTCGATTTCACTAGATTGCTCGTGCGCCGGCATAAAGCGCCGGTCGATTCTTCGGGTACTCCGACCGGCGAGGATCCGCCTCCCCCCGATAACCTGCCGAAGTCGCTGTTTACGGCATGGGGCGACGGCGGCCTGAAGAAGGTTCAAATCGCCACCGGGCTTGAATACTGGTACGGCGCGCCTCGATTGTTCGCTATCCGGTTCGGGTATTTTTACGAGCACCCGGATTACGGAAACCGCAAATTCCTGACGTTCGGCGCCGGGATCCGGTATGATGTCTATGGGTTCGATTTCAGCTACCTGTCCGCCGTGGAGGAGAATCACCCGCTCGGCGAAACTCTCCGCTTTAGCCTCTCTATCGCCTGGGGCGGCGCTAAAGAGGAATAACTAATCACACGCTGCGCCGGGTTCCCTCACCTCCCGGCGCAGCGCGCTGACTCTGACCAACTTCTTGTGAAATTTTCCAAAATCTGTTTTCTCGCGCTGCTGACTTCTTTCTGCTGCGCACCGGCTTTCTCGCAGAAAATCTCGTTCAGTCACTCTCTTTCAGTCACTCCCCCACGGCCGGCACATCCGTACTCGGCCGCGCCAGAAACAACGCGCGTGCTCGCGGCGATGATTCAATTTCAGGAGGATGCAGATGAAAGATCCTCAGGCACGGGGAGTTTTGATCTTTCCGCCGCCACGAGGATCGTCGACCCGCCTCCGCGCGATTACGGGTATTTTCTGAATCATCTCACTTTCGTCCAGAATTATTTTAGAAAAGTGTCGGGCGGCCGGAGAATTATTGTCCCGACGCTGCTGAATACTCCCTACCGCCTTTCTCAGAAGATGCAGTTCTATAGCCCCGGTCACGGGAGTACGACGAATACCGAGCTCGGGACGATGATGAAGGAGGCTTGGCATATTGTGGATTCCGCAAACCCGGGGCTGTCATTCAGTTCCTATGATGCGTTTATTCTTTTCCACGCGGGCGCCGGGAGGGACATCGATTTTGTGAGTCTCTATGGATTTGATCCTTATCCGTTCGATATTCCTTCGATTTTTGTGAATCTGCAATCCTTGCGGAAAATGTTCGAGGATTCCTATGACGGTATTCCGGTGCAGAACGGCGCATTTAAGATCACGAATACGATGATCATCCCCGAAACGGAGAATCATCAGCTTTCTTCCGTCGGCGGGCCCTCGCTCCTGCAACTGGGGATCAATGGCCTCCTCGCTGCGAGTTTCGGGAGTTTTTACGGGCTCCCTGATCTTTTCGATACGAAGACGGGCGCCTCAGGGATCGGACGATTCGGCCTGATGGACGGCCAGTCAATTTTCAGCTGGAACGGGATCTTTCCTCCCTCGCCGTCGGCATGGGAGAGGTACGCTCTCGGCTGGACAGATCCGGTCGTGGTGAGCGCGAATGATGCTGTCTACAGTTTCCCCGCCACCGGCATATCCGACATCGTCTACAAAGTGTTGATCAGCGCCAAAGAATACTTTTTGCTCGAGAACAGGAATCGCGATGCGCATAATGACGGGTCAATAATCAAGCTTGCGCGGAATGGTTTTATTGTCACAAGAACGTTTCCGCGTGATACGTCCGGGTTTAATGCATTTTTCCAGGATTCTCTCTACGGAGTTGTAACCGACGTGGATGAGTTCGACTGGAGCCTGCCGGGCGGGGTGGATTCACGAACCTATGAATTGTATACGGGGGGTATTCTTATCTGGCATATCGATGAGAATGTTATCGATGCCAATATCTCGACCGATGCGGTGAACGCTAACCCCGACTATAAGGGGGTCAATCTGATGGAAGCCGATGGTTCTCAGGATATCGGCCAGACGTATGGGTTCCTCGAGCCGGGATCGGGGAGTGAAAACGGGACCGCCCTCGATTACTGGTACGCCGGGAATCAGGCCCCGCTCCGCGTGAAATCGAATGTTTTTTCCCCGACCTCGTTTCCGAGCAGCCGGAGCAATCTGCAGGCGAACAGCCATATCACGGTGAAGGATTTTTCCGCCAAAGGGCCGTCAATGACGGCAAGGATACAGGTAGGTGACGCGCAGCTGTATCCTCTTTCCGGATTTCCAAAAAACGTGCAGCAGCAGTTTGGGAAGAATTCGATCTGCGTCGGCACTGCTCCCGGCGTCAGCCAGGGCCTGTTTGTTGCGACTGATGTGTATGGCCCACTGAAGACTCCCCTTGTGGGAACTCCCTCAAGAACTTTTGGACCATCGCGGGTTTTTGGTTGGAACCCTGATGGAGGTCTTATTCTCCCTTCGGGGGATTCTTCAGGACTTCTCGTTATAGCTTATTCCTTCGGACCGGGTAATCCGAAGTTTTATGGGAAACCGATCACTGGGATTTCGGGCAGTACGCCTTCTCTGGCAATCGGTGGTCCGGGCACTAGAGGGTTCAGTGCTCTTGCGTGGAGTTTTGCCGACTTCAATAATGATAAATTGCTCGACCCCCTCATTTCCTTTCCTGTGGGTACGATCACAACCTCGCCCGCTGCCGCTGACTCGGTGACCGCATTCGGCGGAGCCAGCGGGGTGATCTATTTCGTCCGGAATGACGGGAGCTCAATCGACAGCATACGGCTGAGTGCCACCGATTTTTCTGATATTGTCGGAGTATCGCTGTTCGCTCAACCGAATGTTTTTGTAGCAGTGTCCGGTAACGGGACGATTGGCCTTGTGTCACCAACCATGGGTGCTTTCAAGACTATGCCGCTGGGGAGGGCGATGAATTCTCCGGCCGCCGTCGGGCTGATTTCATCTTCAGTCGGAAAGAGAATTGCAGTAAATTCACAGGATGGTTTTGTCTATCTGCTCGATTCCAATCTGTCTGTTGCGCAGAATTTTCCGGTTTCAAGCGGGGGAGATATTGAAGGCTCACCCGCTATTGCCGATGTCGACGGCGACGGCCAACGGGATGTGGTTGTGTTCAGCTCACAGAAGATTTTTGCAATAAATGCTGCAGGCGCACTCATTGATAATTTTCCGCTCGATGTCCAGAAGAATCTGACGACGTCACCGATCGTGGCCGATGTGGATGGGAACGGGACGGTCGATATCATCGGGGTGACGAGCGACGGACTCGTGGTTGCCTATGACCATACGGGGAGAATGGCATCAGGATTCCCTCTCCAGGCAGGTCCGAATTCCTCCTCTACCCCCGCCGTGTTTACGTTTACGACGGCCGGCTGCAATAATTGCTCGGTCTCTACGGGTCTCGCCGTGGCGTCCGATGACGGGTTTGTGTATGCCTGGCGAACATCATTGTATCTGGCGAGTTCTATTCTGCCCGATAAGTTCCGGTCAACCCGACTCCCATGGCCCCAGTTGATGCACGACGCTCTCAATACCGGGCTCGATGAGGGCGCAACATCCCCAACGACCTTGTCGGAATTTTTCCCTGAATCCCGCGCCTATAACTGGCCTAATCCCGTCCGCAAGGAGGATTTGTTCAAGACTCATATCCGGTATTTTGTGCGCGACGATGCCAAAGTACATGTGAAAATATTCGATATGGCGGGAGATCTTGTGACGGAATTCGACGGCCCGGGCCAGGGGGGTCTCGATAATGAGGTTGTGTGGGATGTCTCGGGGATCCAGAGCGGTGTCTACTTTGCCCGCATCGGTGCCGATGGAACAAATGGGAGCGGCCACGCCGTTATCAAGATAGCGGTGATTAAGTAGAGGTGATCGTGTGCGGCTTTGCACTCTCGGGATACTGAGCCTTGTGACGCTTTCATGCAGGGATATCCAGCCGCCGACGACTCCCCCCATCATTTCCGGATTCCAGCTGAACGGGGTTTTTAGTCTGGCGTCCGGCGTCCCGATCGAGGGTGCCAGCGTCCGGCTCTATCTTGACTACGAGGATGCGGGAACGGGTCAAACCGACACCGTGCAGGTTGTGGTGACCGATTCTACAAAGCCGGTCGATGTGTCGGTTTATACGTCAAAGCTCTTTTTTGTGAAAACTCTCTTTCTCGGCCGGCGCTCCCCCGGGCCGATCCCCCGGTACTTCTGGAACGGGTATGATGAACATGGCGTCCTTCAACCGAGCGGCAGGTACCTTATCGGGTACCAGATCGGAGATTCCGTCTATAAATTCTCGCCTTTCCTCCTGAACGGACAGATTACAGCAACGACCAATAATCTCGGGGAGTTTATTATCCACAGTGAAAATCTGCCGGTGGATGCCATTATTGATCGCTATGATCCGTCAGGCGTCTATCTTGCAACTCTTCATCTTCTTCCTTCGGTGGAAGTGGATTTCGAAAAAGGAACGGAAAGGACCGATGTTTTCATTGTGCCCCTCAGCCGGGACAGGGTCACCTTTGCTTCTTTTAGCCCCTAGTTTTCGAGTGAAATTCTTCCTACTCGTCTTTATCCTTGCTGCCACCTCGTTCGCCCAGGACGACTTTTATCACCCTGAGCTGAACTGGCGTTCTATTGAAACGCCTCATTTTTACGTGCACTACCATGACGGGACCGAACGGACAGCCCGAGTGGTCGCCAAGGTGGCCGAAGATATCTATGAGCCGGTCACGGCTCTTTATAATCATAAGCCCGACGGCAAGGTGAATTTTGTCATCAAGGATTACGATGACTACTCGAACGGGGCGGCATATTTCTTCGATAACAAGATAGAAATCTGGGCCTCGGCCCTCGATTTTGATCTCAGGGGCACGCATAACTGGCTCCGGAACGTGGTGACGCATGAGTTCACTCACGTCGTGCAGATACAGACCTCGCTGAAATTCGGAAGAAAAATCCCTGCCTTCTATCTTCAGTGGCTGCAGTATGAATCGGAACGGCGCACCGATGTGCTCTACGGTTATCCGAATGGTATCGTCTCCTATCCCTTTTCAGGGTTTGTGGTCCCGAGCTGGTTCGCCGAAGGGGTGGCTCAGTATAACAGGAAAGAGCTTGAGTATGATGCCTGGGATGCCCACCGGGATATGATTCTGCGGATGTATGCCCTCGATAATGATATGCTCTCCTGGAACGAGATGTCTGTCTTCGGCAAGACATCTCTGGGCAATGAATCTTCGTATAATGCCGGGTTCGCGTTCGTCCGGTATATCGGTCAGAAATATGGCGACGATAAACTGCTGGAAATCTCGAAAAATCTGTCCTCTCTGACGGCGGTGACGATCGATAAGGCGATCGGCGATGCCGTCGGGATTAACGGCGGGGATCTCTATAATGAGTGGCGGGATTTTCTTCGAAAGGATTATGCGGCACGAACTCAAGGGATTTCAGCGAATCGTGTTGAGGGGAAAATCTTCGGCAGCACCGGATTCGGGAATTTTTATCCGACTTTCTCACCCGATGGCAAATCGATCGCTTATGTGAGCAATAAGACTGCAGACTATTTCTCGCTCTCCTCTATATATCTGTACGATATTGCTTCAAAGAGTGAAAAACTGCTGAAATCGGGAGTTCACTCGAACTTTTGCTTCTCCCCCGACGGATCGAAGCTTTATTACGGAAAACTTTCGCGCAAGAATGATCACTGGTCGGATCTCTATGACCTGTACGCGTATGATATTTCGTCTGAAAATGAAACACGCCTCACGCACGGCGCAAGGGGGAATTCCCCGGCAGTCTCGCCAGACGGGAAGACCATCGTGTATGTCGCCGGGAGCGACGGCACTCTGAATCTCTTTACGATGAACACCGACGGTTCCAATAGTCGACGGCTGACTGACTTTGCGAACGGGGAGCAGGTCTATAATCCAAAGTTTTCGCCGGATGGGGGTACTATTATATTTGATTATTCGATAAAGGACGGACGTGATATTGCCACAGTTCCGCTGCAGGGCGGGATAGTGTCGTTTATACTGAATACTCCCGATGACGAGCGTAATGCCGTTTATACCCCCGACGGCTCGCATGTGATTTTTTCGTGCGATAAGTCCGGGATTTTCAATATCTACTCGTACGATCTTTCGTCGAAAAAGACGGAACAGCTGACCAATGTTCTCGGCGGGGCCTTCATGCCGTCGGTGAGCTCATCCGGGAAGCTCACTTTCGCATCCTATACCTCGACCGGGTATAAAGCTTCTCTCCTGGATACGGTAAAACCTCTCGATGTGAGTGTCGCATATGCGCGCAGCCAGGCGCTGGATCCGTCTCCACCACTGGCATCCACCGCCCCGGCTGAGAGGTTTGACTGGAAGTCTTTGAAAAACTATGACGACTCCAAGCCTTCCGTCGGAACCGATACGACCTACAGGAATATTGCCACCGATCTGACGTTTGTTCCGCTCCTGCGGTTCGATAATTACAACCCCAGAAATAAAGGTATCGACATAGTGAAACTGGGGTTATATGCTTTTTCTTATGATATGCTCGACAGGTACGGGTTTTTCGCCGGGGCGGCGTTCAATAAGCTGGGGGAGAGGGATCTGTTCCTGACGTTCGACTATCGTGGTAAAATTCCGGGGCTCTTTGATCTGGGGCTGGAGCCGGCCGCATCCTTTGAGGTTTTTAATATCACTCGGAAAACCGATATCGCTATCCCCCTGCCTCTCGATACGATCGGGGATGAGGTGACTTATAACCTCCTGGAATTTGACGTTGCACTTAAACAAAAGATTATCAGCGAGGCGCTCGATCTTGAGGTCCGGTATGCCCATAGCCGTTATAACGCATCGATCGGTGCCTTCAATGTCCCTGCGACTGGTGAACGGGCCGCCGCGTTCAGCGAGCTTTATCTGATCGGAAATGATTTGTCGGCAACGTTTGATCTTGCATCCTTCGCTCCGTCGCGTACGGCAGAGATTAACCCGGTAGGCAGACGGATTAAGTTCCGCTACGATTACGAGGCAAACAAGTTTAATCCTACGAGCGACTATGAGGTGTCGAACGGGCTTCTTGTGCCAAAATACCAGCAGATTAATTTTCACCGGTTAGATCTCGGGTGGAAGGAATCTCAAAGACTGCCCGGCTGGAAACATACTCTTACGGCTTTCGTCAGGGGAGGATCAATTCTCGGGCCCCCCGTGGATCAGTTTTTTGATTTCTACATCGGCGGGCTCGCCGGGATGAAGGGCTATCCCTTTTATTCACTCGGCGGGAATGAGTTTGCCTATGCCAATCTTACATACAGATTTCCCCTTCTGGAACATATCGATTTGAGAATTTTGCAGCTCTATTTCGACAAGCTTTATGGGGCGTTCTATGGCGATGTGGGGAGCGCATGGACCGGGGGTGGGCCCGGTCCTCAGAAGTTTAAGCGCGATGTCGGCGCGGAACTGCGGCTTGAGGCGTTCTCCTACTACGCTTTTCCCACAAGAATTTTCTTCAACGCAACGTACGGGCTGGATCAGTTCGATCTTCAGTTGTACCGCGTGGAGGCAGGTGATGCCACGCTAAAGACTTTCACGTACGGCAAGGAGTGGAATTTCCACTTCGGGGTGCTTTTCGGGTTCGATCTTGACTAAATCGGAAAGGTTTTTATGAAAGTTCTCGTCGCTGCTCTGCTATTATCGACTGTGGTTTATTCTGGCGAAAAGCCTCGGATGACAGGCGATCTTAAATTGGATCTCTTTGGCCCCGCTGCGATGAGTCTGCCCGATACGGACAAGCCGTCGATCCCGAGTCTCGTCGAGGAGTCGCGCGGCGAAAAATCTCCCTGGCTCGCCGGCGCCATGTCTCTTCTTGTGCCGGGAGCGGGTGAAGCGTATAGTCAAAGTTATCTGAAGGGGGCTATCTTTTTGGCAGCCGAGGCCACATCGTGGATTTTCAGGGTCTCCTACAACAGGAAGGGGGATAATCTGGAGGCTCAGTACCACGATTATGCCAATCAGCATTACAGCGCGGTGAGATATGTGAACTGGACTCTCGACAATCTTTCATCCCTGGATCCGGCGGGCCTACCATACAGCAATACTCAGTATTCCCAAATGATTTACGGTTCCGGTCCCCGCCCTGACCCCTCGCAGTGCGGTCCCCCATTTTCATGCATCAACTGGCCGGATCTGAATCGGATGGAGACCGATATTGCGAACGGGGCTCTGAATGGCTACACGCATCAGATGCCATACTGGAATGAACAACAGTATTACGAACTGATTGGAAAATACTCGCAGTTCAGCAGAGGATGGGATGACTCAGACCCGAACGACCCCCGGGAGTCTGTGGTGCCGATTCAGAGCACGTCTAAAAGATTCTATGAATATGCGGCGATGCGAGCCAAGGCTAATGATTACTACGACGTGGCGAATACTTTTATCGGGGTTATTGTCGCCAACCATATCCTTAGCGCGGCCGATGCGTTTTGGTCAGCCACCCGTTTGAATAGTTCCCTCCATGCAAGTCTCAATATGTATATGCAGCCAACCGCAATTGGTCTTATCCCCGTGACGGAGGCTAATATCCGGTACGATTTTTAGAGGCAGTCCCCTCTCCCTGTGGGAAAGTGTTGGGAAGGTTGCTTCCCCCTCAGGTCTGTTCTCTTCTGTGACTTCCACAGAAGCGTATCAGTTGACGGTTGCTGTTTTTGGTGGATCAGTTGATCCCTTCGTA
>CAYPFY010000007.1:0-152257 GCA_964410105.1 uncultured Chlorobiaceae bacterium | reverse complement strand
ATGTCCGGTTGGGATAAGCGCTGAAAGCATCTAAGTGCGAAACCCACCCCAAGATAAGATGTCACAGGTCGCAAGACCTCTAAAGACCCGTAGGAGATTACTACGTTGATAGGCCACAGATGTAAACGCAGCAATGCGTGTGTCGAGTGGTACTAATCGGTCGTGAGACTTAACCAATTTTCTTTATTGAATCACCTAGATGTCGCCTGCCTTTGGCCGGTGGTGCGTCGATATTTGCTGGATTGCGCGTGTGGTGCCCCCCTCAAGTCCGGGGCACCGGCTCTTCTTGATTTTTTCTGGCGACAATACCGCGGGTGTCACTCCTCTTCCCATTCCGAACAGAGCAGATAAGCCCCGCAGGGCCGATGGTACTACACGGGCGACTGTGTGGGAGAGTAGGTCGTTGCCAGGAGTTTTTACGAAAGCCCGATTCACTCCGTTGAGTCGGGCTTTTTTTTGTTAGCCCGGACGCCAGGCTGTTGGAGCAGCCGGTTCCGCGGCCCGAGAGGGTGCCCTCCTCTTACCCACCCGTGAACTCCATGTTCTGGCTCCCGCCATCACAAGGTCTCTCACATCGAGAGATGCTCTGTTTGAATCAGAGTGAATAAAGTAATATCTTGCCCCATGATGGTGTAGGTGGACCTCGTACGATAAAGCTCGAGTCCTGCCAAACCTCCCCTTCAAGGTCGACGCCTGAGAGCGGACAGTCAATATATCGTTCCCCGCATGCTCCCCGCACCCAGATCTGCACTGCGCACAACTGGCCTCTGCATTGTCATCGCCGTGCTATATTTTGTCACCGGAAGGCTCGGTCTGTCAATGGCCTTCGTCCACTCGAGCGCAACGGCCATATGGCCGCCCGCCGGCATCGCCCTGGCTTCCTATCTCATCTTTGGCTACGGGGTCTGGCCAGGAATCCTTGTCGCGGCGTTTTTCGTAAATATCACGACAGCAGGAACCGTCGCGACTTCGATGGGGATTGCTGCCGGTAATACGCTGGAAGGCATGCTGGGCGCCTATCTGGTGAACCGGTTCGCGTGCGGCCGGGAAGCGTTCGACCGTCCACGAAATATTCTGAAATTTGCCTTTCTCGCCGGTGTCGTGTGTACAACGATCAGCGCAACCACAGGGGTCTCGAGCCTCTCCATCGGGGGCTTCGCCCGATGGACGGATTTCGGGGCTATATGGTTCACCTGGTGGCTCGGGGATGCCGCCGGCAATCTGATCGTGGCCCCGCTTCTCCTCTTGTGGACCTACCGCTATCAAATGGCATGGAAGCGGATCGATGCGCTGGAAGCTCTGGTCCTTTTCTCGCTTCTTGTCATTGTCGGGCTGATGACTTTCAGCCCGGCATTTCACTCCCAGGCCAAAAATTACCCCCTTGAGTTCCTTTGCTTTCCCCTCCTCGTGCTTCTGGCCTTCCGGTTCACCCAGAGAGAAACAGCCACGGCCACCGCTCTCCTGTCGGGTATCGCCGTTTGGGGTACGCTTAACGATTACGGGCCCTTTCTTGCAGAATCGAAAAATGAATCGCTGCTATTGCTTCAGACGTTTATGAGCGTGACGGCCATTATGGGGCTTATCATCGCAGCGGTCGTTGCCGAGCGTAAGCAGGCTCTGGGTGAGTTGCGAAGGTCGCACGCGCAATTAGATATTCGTGTCCGTGAACGTACCGCAGCGCTGGTGACTATAAATGATGCTCTCCAGTCAGAGGTCGCCGATCGGAGACGATCGGAAGAGCAGCTCAAACAAAGCCAGCACCAGCTCGCCGAAGCACAAGAGATCGCCCAGTATGGTAGCTGGGAGTGGGATATCCTAGAGAATTCGATTCACTGGTCCGGAGAGATTTTCCGGATATACGGCCTTTCCAGAGCGGAGTTTCCCGCTACCTATGAGGGTTATTTCGAACGGATTCACCCGGATGACCGTGAATTGGTCCGAACTACCATCGAGAAGACCCTCGCGGACCATCGGCCAGCGGATTTCGAGCACAGGATCGTCCTCCCCGACGGGAAGATCAAAGTTCTCTTCTGTCGCTGCAGGGTTGTCTGCGGCACACAAAAGAATCCGATAAAAATGATCGGGACAGCGCAGGATATCACCGGGAGGAAAAAGGCGGAGGAGCAACAATCTCTTCTGGCGCTGATCGTCGAGTCCTCAAGCGAGGCTATCATCGGCATCACGCCCGAGGGAGCCATCAGAAGCTGGAACCCCTCAGCGGAGAAGATTTATGGGATCACCGCGGAGGAGGCGCTTGGGAGACAATTCGGAATTATCATGCCCGCGGAGCTCAAATCAGATTCGCCCCTCTTCGTCGAGAGCGCACTCCGGGGTGAGCACCACACGTATGAGTTCCGCCTTCTGCGAAGTGATGGCGCGCGAATCGATGTCTCGATGAGTATCGGACCCGTCACAAACAAAGGTGGCACTATCATCGGCTTGGTGAGCGTGTCGCACGATATCACCGAAGCAAAACAGGGAGAGCAGACCCTTCGCGGGCTTCTTGAATCCGCGCCGGATGGAATGGTGATTGTCAGGTCCGACGGGACAATCCATCTTGTGAACTCGCAGACAGAACATTTGTTCGGGTATAGCCGCTCTGAAATGGTCGGACAATCAATCGACATGCTCCTTCCCGAGCGATTTCGCACTGCCCACGTGGCTCACCGGACGAAGTTTTTTGCTGGCCCAAGGGTGCGTCCCATGGGCGAGGGGCTGGAACTGTTTGCCCTGCGAAAGGACGGGACGGAGTTCCCCGTCGAGATCAGCCTCAGCCCCCTCGAGACAGCGGATGGCACCCTTGTCACGGCAGCGGTGCGCGACGTGACGGAAAGGATGCTCGCCCGCGAAGCCCTCAAGGCATCTGAGGAGAGACTCCAACAGATCGTCGAATCCTCGCTTGATATCATCATCGCGGTGGACAAGAATCGACGGATCATCACGTTCAACAGGGCGGCCGAGAATGCCTTCGGCTATGATCGTTCGGAGGTGATCGGGAAGGATATATCTGTCCTTTATGCCGAACCATCGGAGTTTCGGAAAGTTTATGCGGTCATGAATAGCAATAACCAGTTTGTCGGCGAGATTCTCAACAGGAGGAAGAATGGCGAGACTTTTCCCAGTTTTCTCTCGGCCGCGGCACTGCGTGACCTCCATGGCGAGATGATCGGCACAATGGGTATCTCACGGGATATCACAGACCGAAAAAATGCGGAAATGCAAATCAGAGAGGCCTTTCGAAAGGAGGTTTTGCTGAAGGAGATTCATCACCGGGTGAAGAATAATCTTCAGATCATCTCGAGCATGCTGAGCCTCCAATCCGACCATGTCGCCGACAGGTCAAGCGTGAATGTGTTCACGGAGAGCCAGAACCGTATTCGAACGATCGCCCTGATCCATGAGAAGCTGTACCAGTCTCGCGATCTCACCAATATCGATTTCGGAGATTTCCTCGATTCGCTCACGGCAAATCTGATGCTCTCCTATAAAGCGGATCCGTCGACAACTCAAATCGTGGTTGATTCGCCGGATGTTTCGCTCGGGATAGATACCGCCATACCCTGTGCTTTGATTATCACAGAACTGGTATCGAATTGCCTCAAGCACGCCTTCCCCGGGGATCGGACGGGAAAGGTTTCCATTTTCCTCCGCCGGACGACGGGAAAAGGGATGAGTCTGAAAGTTTTCGATGACGGTGTCGGCTTTCCACCGGAAGTGGATTTTCGAAATACCCAATCCCTGGGATTACAGCTCGTCATGATGCTCGTCCACCAACTCGATGCCACCATCCGGCTAAGCAGGACCCGCGGTACCCAATTCACAATGGAATTCGATGAGGTCCGATCTGTAGAAAGGAGCTAACCTCGTGGCCAAAGCACGCGTGTTGATTGTCGAGGATGAAATGGTCATTGCAAGGGATTTACAGAAAAAGCTGCAGGCCAGAGGCTATGAGATTCCGGAAACTGCCTCCTCCGGTCCTGAGGCGCTCGAAAAATCAAACCGCCTCCGTCCCGACCTTGTCCTGATGGATATCGTCCTCAAGGGAGATATGGATGGTGTAGAAACGGCAAACGAACTGCGCGAAAAGCATAGGATCCCCGTCATTTTCGTTACGGCTCATGCTGACGATCCGACGTTCCAGCGCGCAAAGATCTCAGAACCCTTTGGTTATATCCTCAAACCGTTCGATGTCCATCTGGTGGATATCACCATAGAGATCGCCCTCTATAAACATAAGCTGGAGCAGGAGAATGCAAAGCTTCTCTCCGAGCTCCAGGATATGCTTGCCCATGTCCGGACCCTGAGAGGACTTCTCCCGATCTGCGCATGGTGCAAAAAGATCCGCGATGATGCCGGATACTGGCAAGAAGTGGAGACGTATATCCATAAGCATTCCTCCGCTGAGTTCAGCCATGGGATCTGTCCCGGTTGTCAGGAGAAATTCCACCGAGACTTCGTGGAACATCTAAAGAAACAGGGATTGTGAAAGAACATTCCGGGCAAAGGCTCAGTCGGCGGGTCTCATCCGTCGAACCCTGTGTGGCACAATCGCACCCCGAGAGCATGCCTCTTTCACGGATGCCGCTCTCGTGCGCGCTCTAGGCTAAAGCCCGGCATGACGCCCACGGGGTTGCCCCCGCCTTCACCCACTTTCTTAATAAATCTGAGGATCAGAAACTTCCGGGATCAACGATATCGTGGGGACCGCTTGGCTGAATCACGTTGTGAGTCCGCTCTGGCGTTTTGATTCTTGTGAACATTTTTTGTATTTCTCCTTCATTGCAGTGTTAGCCCAGTTCCTGACTCCACAAACTCTACACTATACGGAATCCACACTATGATCAGACGTTATTTGTCACTGTGCACTTCTTTGCTCGCGCTGGTGGGGACGATTTCGGCCCAATCCAAAACTCCCTTCCGTTACGATACCACACTCTATAATAAGATGCTCTGGCGCGAGATCGGGCCCTACCGCGCCGGCCGCTCTATCGCCGTGGCCGGGCACCGGGATAAGCCGCTGACCTATTACTTCGGGGCCACCGGCGGAGGTGTGTGGAAGAGCGACGATGGCGGCATTTCCTGGATCAATGTGTCGGACAAATTCTTCAAACTGGGAATTGTCGGTGCCCTGGCTGTTGCACAGTCCGATCCGAATGTCGTCTATGCAGGGACGGGTGAAGCCTGCATACGCGGTAACGCAATGCCCGGGGAAGGTGTCTACAGGAGTGTCGACGCGGGCAAATCTTGGAAATTTTCCGGTCTCAAGGATGCTCAAACAATCAGCAAGATCATAGTTCACCCCGGGGACGAAAACATTGTTTACGCTGCCGCCTTCGGTCATGTTTTCGGCCCAAACCCCGACCGCGGAGTCTACCGCTCGAAGGACGGAGGTTCGAACTGGGAGAAAATTCTCTATAAGAGTGAAAAGGCGGGTGCCGTCGATATCGCAATGGATCCCTCGAATCCGCGTATTCTCTATGCCGCGCTCTGGGAAGCATATCGGAACCCATGGAGCATGTCGAGCGGCGGACCGTCGAGCTCCCTTTGGAAATCGACCGATGGCGGGGATTCCTGGGTCGATTTGATGAAGTCGGAGGGGTTCCCCAAAGGTGTGCTTGGGAAGATCGGGATCGCCGTCTCCCCTGCCAGAGCGGACAGGCTGTGGATCATCGTCGAAGCAGAGGAGGGTGGGCTCTTCCGGTCTGACGACGGGGGCAAGTCATGGTCCAAGATGTCCGACGACCGGCGGATTCGACAGCGCGCCTGGTACTATTCTCACATTTTCGCCGATCCCCTGAACCCAGAGGTGGTCTATATTCTCAACGTCCAGTTTTTCAAGTCGATTGACGGCGGCCACTCCCTTGCTACTCTTTCCGTTCCCCACGGTGATAATCATGATCTCTGGATCGATCCGTCAAATCCCCTGCGCATGATCGAAGGTAATGACGGAGGCGCTACCGTCACAGTCAACGGAGGTCAAACCTGGACAGAAGAAGATGTCCCGACGGCTCAGTTCTATCACGTCGCCGTCGATAGCGCCTTCCCGTATAATGTCTACGGGGCGCAGCAGGATAATAGCACGGTGAGGATCGCAAGTCGGACGACCGGGTTCGGAATCGATCGAACGGACTGGTATGCCGTCGGCGGAGGCGAGAGCGGGTACATTGCCGTCGACCCAAAGGATCCGGAAATTACGTACGCCGGCAGTTATGACGGCTACCTGACCCGATACGATCATCATAACGACCAGGAACAGGACGTCTCCCCTTGGCCCGATAATCCCATGGGAGGGGGCGCGGGGACCGCGAAGTACCGGTTCCAGTGGACATTTCCCATTGTCGTTTCCCAGCATGACCCGAAGGTTGTCTACGCGACCGCGAACCGGGTCTTCCGGACGACAAATGAGGGGATGAGCTGGCACATCATCAGCCCAGATCTTACACGGAACGATACAAGTAAACTGGGGGCTTCGGGAGGACCGATCACGAAGGATAATACGAGCGTTGAGTATTACGGGACTATTTTCACCTTTGCGGAATCGCCCGTCCAGCAGGGAGTTCTTTGGGCAGGATCAGATGACGGGATGGTGCACATGTCCCGTGACGGAGGTACGACATGGTTGGATATTACACCCAAGGATTTGCCTCCATGGTCCATGATGAGTATCGTCGAACCTTCCCCTCATGATCCCGGTACTGCCTATCTCGCCGCCAATCGCTATAAGCTGGATGATTTCAGGCCCTATCTCTTCAGAACGACCGATTTCGGAAAATCGTGGAAGAGAATTGTCCGCGGCATTCCCGAAATGGATTTTACCCATGTTATCCGGGAAGATCCGAATCGCAGAGGGCTCCTCTACGCGGGAACTGAGCGGGGAATTCATGTTTCGTTTGATGCGGGGGAGAATTGGCAGCCCCTGCAACTGAACCTACCCGTCACGCCGATCCACGACATTGCTGTCCAGGGGCGGGAACGGGATCTTGTTGTGGCAACTCACGGCAGGTCATTCTGGATTCTGGACGATCTGACTCCCCTCTACCAGCTGAACGACAACCTTGCACGCTCAGAGGTGATTCTTTTCAAACCGCGGGATTCCTACAGAATGGGAGGATTTTCGTTCGACCGGCCGGGACTCGCCATTGGTAAAAATCCACCGGGAGGAGTTGTCGTGTATTACTACTTTAAAAAGAAGCCCCAGCTCAAGGATTCGGTAAGAATTGAGTTCCTCGATGACCAGGGCAGGCTCGTCAAGTCCTTCAGGCACAGGGAGGAAAAAGCGGCGTCCGATCAGGCTCCCCTTGCTCAGGATGAAGGACCGAATCTTGCAGCCGATTCCGGCATGAACCGATTTGTCTGGGATATGCGGTATGCCGATGCGGCGTCACTTCCCGGTTTGATTCTGTGGGGAGGAACAACGCGCGGACCCACGGCTGTCCCCGGTATCTACCATGCCCGGCTGTCATGTGCCGGGAAGAACTGGTCGCAGGCTTTTCTCATCAAGAAAGACCCCCGGCTCAGGACGACCCAGGCTGAGTTTGAGGAACAATTTGCGTTTCTGATGAAGGTTCGCGATACGCTTTCGACAGCTCACCAGACCGTGCTGGATATCCGCGAAATCCGGAATCAGACAAGTGACCTGGTCAAACGCCTCGACAAACACGCGGCAAAGGATTCTGTCGAGAGGATGGCAAAATCTCTCAATGAGAAACTGAAAAGAATCGAGGAGGAGATTGTGCAGATAAAGATAAAGAGCGGGCAGGATGCGCTGAATTTTCCAATAAAACTCAATAACAAAATTGCAGCGCTCGCGAGCGTCGCTTCCAGCGCTGACTCAAGGCCGACAGAACAGACCTACTCCGTGTTCACCGAACTCACACAAAGGCTTTCAGCTCAGATTCATGATTATAAAGCGATTCGCGAAAGCGACCTCGTGAAATTCAATCAGTGTGTGAGGGCCCTTGAAATTCCAGCGGTCATCCTGAAACCTCCCGAACACCGGGAAACACGGTAGCAGTTTTTGCCCGGAGTTGTGGGGACAAATCCTCGCGTCAACGATGCGCCCCCGGGAGGGCAAGCCTCGGAGCCATGACCGGAATACAAAACCGGCTTCCAGCCATCGGCGAAAGCGCTCGTGGTTCACAGAGCCTTGACACTATGCCAGTGAGACTTTGGTCGCATGAGGGCCCCTCGGACCCCGAACTCCACGGCGTCGCCTTTGGCTAAAGTGATCGGCTCGCTTGCGAGCGATACTGGGTCGCATTGAATCTGCCTCTCAAATGTCGTATGTTGAAAAGAGAATAGTTGATGCGCATCGCAGTCGTTCAAACGAGCCCCGTCTTCGGAGAGACGGCAGGCAATCTTCGGGACGCGATCTCCCTGATGGAATCATCTCGCGCCGATCTCTATGTGCTCCCCGAACTCTTCGCCACCGGATATAATTTCATCGATGGCAGAGAGCTGGCCTTGCTCGCCGAATCCCCCGAAGGCCCGACGTTTCTTCAGATATCGAATTTCGCCAGCCGTCGCTCCTGCTTTGTGGCGTACGGTTTCGCCGAGCGATCATCAGTAATCTTTAATTCATCGGCGCTTGTGGGCCCGGCGGGTCTGGTAGGAGTGTATCGGAAGGTCCACCTCTATTACCGTGAGAAGGTATTGTTCGCGCCGGGAGATCGTGGTTTCCCGGTCTATGACCTTCCGTTTGGAAGAATTGGAATGATGGTATGTTTCGACTGGATGTTCCCGGAGAGCGCCAGGACCCTGGCGCTCAAGGGTGCCCAGGTTATCGCCCATCCGTCAAATCTCGTTCTTCCCCATTGCCCGGATGCAATGGTCACTCGGTGTCTCGAAAACCGGGTCTTCGCGGCGACTGCCAATCGCGTCGGCCGCGAGAATAGGGGCGGTATCGACCTTCGCTATATCGGAAAGAGCGAAATCGTTTCTCCGCGGGGAGAGATTTTGATCCGAATGGGGGGGGAAGAGACGGGGATCCAGGTGGCTGAGGTCGATACGGCTCTCGCAAAGGAGAAATCGATCAACGAGTTTAATGATCTGTTTAAAGACAGAACCCCCGATTCATATTCGACGCTTTCACCCGGACTGATTTAATTGCTGTCAGCTTCTCTTAGCGGTTTTCCCCCCGAGCACGGGACATCTGTGGTCCTTTTCCGGATACTCTCTCGCAGGCCCGCGGAAACTCCCCGGACCGAGAGCGTCGTATGCTAACGTGACAGGAATTCCTGGATTTGGGAGCAAATTTCACTTACCTGATCGTGAGTGAGACCGGGCCAGCTCGGAAGGTTGATTCCGCGTGAGGCTATGTCCTCGGCAACCTGTAAGTGCTGCTTGCTCCCGGAATACATCGGCATGGTGTGCGCAGGATGGAACGTAGGACGCGTTTCGATCCCTGCCACCCGCAAATGATCCCGCAGCTTCTCCCGAATCGAAGCGCGTTCGACGAGCACCGAGTACATCCAGTATGAGTGAAATACCTCGGGCGCTTCCTGATGTCCTTCCACACTCGAGCGCGCAAGCCCGTCGGCATACCAGTCCGCTATCTGCCGCTTCTTCCGGATTTTTTCCTCGGCTTTTTCTATCTGGGCCAGCCCGATAGCGGCACAGATGTTCGTCATTCGGTAATTGAAGCCGAGCGCGTCATGCCAGTATTCCCGCTCCCTCGAGACTCCGTGCATCTTGAGATGGTATATCCAGTCGTGTAACACCCTATCTCTGGCAACGACCATTCCCCCTTCACCGGTTGTGATGGTCTTGTTTCCGTAGAAACTGAATGTCGCGATGTCACCGAAGGTGCCGACGTGTCTACCGCGGTACAGGGAGCCGAATGCCTCAGCGCAGTCTTCCACGATGAACAGGCCGTTTTCCTTCGCGATGGCTGTGAGCAGATCCATATCGCAGGGATGACCGTAGAGGTGAACCACCATGATGGCCTTTGTCCTCTGGGTTATTCTCCTGCGTACGTCTTCCGGGTCCATCTGCCAGGTGCCGCGCATTGAGTCGACAAAGACTGGGGTAGCGCCACAGTGAGAGATCGCGCTCACAGAAGCGATGTAGGTGAATGACGGCACGATCACCTCATCGCCCTGACGGATTCCGAGTGCAACGAGCGCGAGGTGGAGCGCAACTGTTCCATTGCTTACGGATGTCGCATGCGGGACGCCGGTAAAGTTCATGAATGAATCTTCAAAGAGCTGTATGAATTTCCCCTTCGACGAAATCCAGCTCGAGTCGAGACATTCATCAACGTATGTCTTCTCATTCCCGTCGAGGGACGGACGGTAGATTGGTATCTTATAACTCATAGTTTGGCGGGGTCGGCAGCGGGTGAGGTGCGTCTTTTGACGGGCTAGGTGTGAATGGTGTGCCGGAGCTCCCCTGCTTCTGTCCCATGGGAGCCGCGGTCCTGAGCGTGACGGATCACAAGCTCGACAATCCTGTCAAGGTCTATCATATCTATGCACTCAAGATTGTAGGGACATACTTTTTTCCAGCACGGGGCGCACTCGAGCCCCTCAGGGATGAGCTTTTCCCCCCGTCCATAGAGCTCGATTTCTGTCCAGCATGAGAGCCCAAACCAAGCGATGACGTATTTGCGAAGGGCGATCGCGAGATGCATCCCAAAACTGTCCCCCGTGATGACGATATCGCACACGTCCATAAAACAGGCCCCTTTGCGTAGCCCAAGCGTCGTCGGGGTAGATATGACCCTACGCCGTGTGTCCGGAGAGAGGGAATCCAGGATCTTTGAGTTCCGCTCGGTATCCTCCCTTCCCCCGAGGAGGACGGGGACGAGTCGCGCGTTCTTCGAAATCCTCTGGATCAGCGTTACGTGTTGCTCGATGGTCATCTTTTTGTTCGGAAAAAGGGTCGAGCATCCGGTGTTGAAACCCACGAAGGTGCCGTGACCGTCAAAGCCGATTTGCGATTTGTAGTCCCGCACAAAGTCTTTTTCATCTTGGCTCATGACAAAGGTGTATTCGTCCCGTTTGTAGTCCAGCTCGAAAGTTTCATGGATGATTTCTATGCCGGTGCGGCGATTCTTGCGGAATTTCAGCTCGTCGTCGGTCCCCATCCGGTAGTTGTAAAGCGCGCCATCGTTCGCGGGGCTGATTTTGCCGTCGGAGTTGAGGAGGAACCCTAGCTTCTTCCGAGCCTGCACTTCGTTGGCGAACGCGCAGGCATAATCCGTCTTGTCGGCGTTCATGAGGCAGTCGAAGGAGATGTTCCTGAGGATCATGCGGCTTTCCTCGTTCCAGGGAAAGACGCGATCGATGTAAGGATTGTTATCCAGAATTCCTACCGCATTGCCCATCGTGATCCAGTAGATCGTGCTGACAGGGTGCTTTCTCTTGATCGCCGGGAGGAGCGAGGTGTTGTCCAGGACGTTTCCCATGGCGTCAAGCGATATGATGAGGATTTTCGTCCCCATCGGGTTCTCATCCTGGCATCCGTTTTCCAAACAGTCCTTGTAGCTGATGCATGGCTTGTAGCCCGAAAAATTCTTGCAGCGCGGGATGGTGAGAGAGGGTGTGGACATGCTCATGGAACTTTCTAGTTAATTCTTCAGCAGTTGCCCGGCGTGATGGAGGACTTCATCGACGCTGATTCCCCCCTCAATGTCGCATCGGGTTTGATCCTGACTGCAATGTGCCCTGCAGTACTCGTCCGGCACTTCTACGTTTACGGACCGCCTGTTGAGTATCCCCCAGTACCGGGCGCTGTTCATCGGTCGGTGACAGTGTAACCCGATGCACTGGACGCCAAGTGCGTCGGCGAGATGCTCCGGACCCGTCGAGGGCGTGATGAGGAGGTCGGATGCAGCGATTGAACCGATCAGATCCCGAAGGGTTTTGATGCTTCCCGAGAGATCGATGACCCTCCGGGAGTCAATCATCATGACCGCGTCTCGGAAGGGCTGGCTCATCTCGCGCGCGGTAAGTCCGATCTTGAAATCCAAACGACGGAATTCTTCCAACAGGCTCTTGATGAGAGTGATGTATTTTCCCTCGCTCCAGTTCGGTGAGGAGCCGCCCGTGCCCGTGTGGACGAGTACCTTGATATCGCCCGCCTCTATGCCCCTGGAGCGAAGCATGTGCAAAGCATTCGACCGCTCCTCCTCGGTGATGAAGATTTCGGGGGCAATGTGGTCCGTGACGACCCCGATCCTTCGGGCAAGATCCATATTGTAATCCGCCTCGTGCCGCAAGGGGATATAATTTCGCCTCGATACTCCCTTCATGAAAGTGATGAATCCATAGAATTTGTATCCCACCCCGATCCGGTTCCGTATCCCGGCCAAAAGCATCTGGTATGCCGCTCGCTCGGTCGGCCAGACAAGAAGCCCGTCGGTGAATCTCCGGGACCGCAGTTCCTTCGTCACACGCCAGAACGACCTCTCCGCAAGATCATCCGTCAACGCGATATCGAGGTGCGGGTTATGGAGAAAGACATCCGATGTGGACGGCTGTGTCAGGGTGGCGATGAAGGCGTCGGGATAACGCTTTCGAATTTCTCGGATCATCGGTGTGATCATGACGACATCGCCTATTCTGTCTGTCCGGACGATGAGGACCCGTTTCATTAATTCAGAGTGCGTGCTGGATCGCTCCGGTTGCGTCCGCGATACCCTCGGGGACGCTTCCGGCCGTGAATCTGATCAAAATTATGATATTTTTGTGGATTTAACAAGCCTGAGGCGATGTTTGTGTTTTGACTCGGTAATCAATAAATTATTCCTCTGCACGCTCCGCAGATGTTTGAATCATTCATCGTGCGATTATGGATCAGCTTACGCAACTCCAGGAAGAGAACCGCAGACTTCGAAAGGCCGTCGACGAGCTTTCGATCCTGAATGAATTGGCCCGGGTTATCAGCTCCACCATGAACCTTGATAACGTGATCGAAAGCGTCGTGAAACGGTCCGTGCGCGCGATTCAGGGCCAGCAGGGAATGATTACTCTCGTCGACGAGCAGGCTCCGAATGAGATGAAGACACTCATCCGGGCGCAGAATTCCACATCCGATCATCAGCAGTTCCATCTCAATCAGAATATCCTCGGATGGATGTTGATCAATAAGAAGCCGCTCGTCTCGAATGATCTGCAAACCGATTCACGGTTTTCCGGCCTCCGGGCGGAGGGAGATTTCCGCTCCCTTCTCTGCGTTCCGCTGCTGGTGAAGAACCGGCTCGTGGGTATTCTCGCGGTCTTTAATAAGTCGGGCGGGGGAGAATTTACCGAGGATGATAAACGACTCCTCTCGATAATCGCCGCCCAGTCGGGCCAGATCCTAGAGAACGCCCGCCTCTATGAGCAGGAAAAGTCTCTGATCGTCATGCAGGAGGAAGTTAATCTGGCGTCGAAGATTCAGCTCGAGCTCCTGCCCAAACAGGCCCCGTGCGTCAAGGGATATGAGATCTCTGGCCTGAGCATTCCCGCCCAGTTGGTGGGGGGAGATTACTTTGACTTCATCCCGATCGATGATCGCAAGATCGCTATCAGCCTCGGCGACGTGTCCGGCAAGGGATTGCCTGCTTCGCTGTTGATGGCCAATGTGCAAGCGACCCTCCGGGGACAAACTCTCGTGAACACCTCCGCCCGTGAATGCATCACCAGGTCGAACAAACTGCTTTACCAGAGCACAAGCAGCGAAAAGTTTGTCACTCTTTTCTATGGAATCCTCGATATCGAAACAAATCAGCTTCAGTTCTGCAATGCCGGCCACGACCCGCCGTTCCTTCTTTCCGATGGAAAGGATGTCGTGAGGCTCAAGACGGGGGGTGTGGTCTTGAGCATCATGGATAATTTCCCCTATGCCGAGGAGTCCGTGGAGCTGCTGCCGGCGGATCTCCTCGTCATCTATTCCGATGGAATCCCGGAAGCGATGAACGCATCGAAGGATCAGTTCGGCGAAGACGCTCTGCGGAGTCTGCTCGCCGCGAACCGGCACAGACCCGCATCCGAAATCATCAGAACCGTTGTCACCGCAGTGAAAAACCATGCTGGATCGTGGCCGCAATCGGATGATATGACGATCATAGCCGTGAAACGGAATCCGTCGTGATTCCGCACCGAGCCCCCGATCGGTCCTCAGAGTCCCGTGGGGCTTGATCCCTGACGAATTCATAGAAGGATGCCCCTATGTTCATGCGATTTGTCCACTTCAGGGTGAAGCCGGACATGATGCCGGCGCTCCACCGCCAGTATGAAGAACACGTCATCCCGACCCTCCATGCGACCAGCGGGTGCCTCTACGCAAGCCTGATCCGGGGCGTGCAGCACGCCGATGAGTGCATCTCGATGACTCTCTGGGAATCTCCCGCGCACGCCGCGGCATATGAGCAAAGCGGAGTCTTCGGACAGCTTGTCAAGGATGCTCAACAATTTCTCGCCGATTCATCGGAATGGAAAATCCATCTCTCCGATGACCTCGAGCTGAAATATGAACCGGTGCATGAGGAACCTGTCGTGAGCACCTATAATGTTGCTACGCAGAAAAACGGAGGCCTCATCCCCCGACAGCAGGGGGATGGCCTCTATGTCCGGATCGTTTCACCCCAGGTTCACCCAGGAAAGATCGAGGAGCTGCGGAGGATCTATGCAGCGGAATTCCTTCCTCGCATGCGCGCGCTGAAAGGATGCCGCTATGCATCGCTCATCGACAATGCGAAGGATCCCGAAAAGGTCGTCTCTATCAGTATCTGGGACAGTAAGCGTGAGGCAGATGACTACGAATCCAGCGGGGTCTTTGTGGAGCTTACGAACAGGGTGAAACATACCTTTTCTGAGATTTATCAGTGGAAGATGCAGCTTGAGAGGGAGACGGGAAAGCACGTGATGACGAGCGAAGAGATGATGGTCGAGGGTTATAGCGTTGTCACAGGACGGAGCTTTCTCTGATTTTCACGACAATTCCCGAGACACCTGAGGGGGTGAAAGCTTCTCGGCGGGCCTTTTCCGGTGCGTCGAAGAGAGGGGCGTGTACGTGGAATTCCGGGAGGCAAGCTTCGTGATCGGTCAAATCATTTCTCACTATAAAATCCTCGAGAAGCTGGGGGAAGGGGGGATGGGTGTTGTCTACAAGGCGCACGACCTTTCGCTCGATCGCCCCCTCGCGCTCAAGTTTCTTCCCCACTATCTCGCCTCGGACGCCGCCGAGAAGGAGCGGTTCTATCACGAAGCCCGCGCCGCGTCGTCCTTGAGCCATCCTAATATCACAACGATTTATGAGATCAGCGAGTTCGATGGGCAGCTGTTCCTCGCTATGGAGTATGTCGAGGGGCAGACGCTGAAGCAGGTTCTCGACCTCGAGCCCCTCCCGGTGAAAAGGGTCCTTGAGATCGCCATACAAGCCTGCGACGGGCTGGTGGCAGCAGGTGAAAAGGGGATCGTTCACCGCGATATAAAGTCAGATAACATGATGATCACACCCAAGGGCCAGGTGAAGATCATGGATTTCGGACTCGCGAAGATCAAAGGTTCGGCCAAATTAACGAAGGCCGGTTCAACTCTGGGGACTGCCGCCTATATGTCTCCCGAGCAGGCCCGGGGGGAAGAGGTTGATCATCGATCCGATATTTTCTCGTTCGGGGTTGTCCTCTATGAGCTATTCACCGGGAGGCTTCCGTTCCGCGGCGATCATCACGCGGCCTTGGTTTATTCCCTCATGAATGAAGATCCCTTGCCTCTCGCGCGGTTCAATGACAAAGTAACCCCGGAGATGGAAAGGATAGTCTTGAAAGCCCTGTCCAAGGACAGAGAAGAGCGTTACCAGCACGTCGATGAGCTGCTTGCAGATCTGCGACGTGAACGGAAACACCTGGAATACGCCCGCTCCGGGTATGTGGCAGCGACGACTACGATTCCGATGGTCGCACAGACGCAGGCCCAACCTTCAAATCAACCGTCTAAAGGAGCCAGAAGGATCTGGACATATGCAATCCTCTCCGCCTGCTTCGTGATCCTCGCGCTGGTCCTCGTTATGGTCAATCCGTTCAATTTCCACATCACAGCGGTCAACAGCGGCGCCGAATCCGGCAAAAGCTCGCTTGCCGTGATGTACTTTGAAAGCATCCCTGATCCCGAAGATCGAGATCATACGGCCGAGATGCTGACGAACCTTCTCACCACATCGCTTTTCCAGACGAGGGACATCGATGTGATCAGCCGGGAACGGCTCTATGATATTCAAAAAGAACTGGGACAGGCGGACACGAAAGTGATAACCCCCTCGACAGCGACAATGGTGGCCCAACGGGCGGGCGTGTCGATGATGCTGATGGGGAGCATTCTTCAAAAACAGCCCTCGCTGGCGATCACATATCGCCTGGTCGAAGTACGCTCGGGAAAGATCATGAGCACGCAGCGCCTCTCCGGGTTTGCTCCGGATAGGATATTCTCGCTTGTGGATACTCTGGCGCTTCTGGTGAAGAGCGATCTTCATGTCGGCTCATCCGCCCCTTCGGTCGAAAAGTCCGTGGCAAGCGTTACGACAACATCTCCCGAAGCCTATCGTTCTTACCTCGAAGGGGTCGAGCAGGATAAACGCTTTTACGGGTCAGAGGCCAAGGCCGCTTTCAAACGGGCAATCGAACTGGATTCAAATTTTGCGATGGCATATTTCCGGTATGCGCTCGTCTCTCTCGGAGATCTCACTATCCAGGAAATCGATGGCGCTCTCTCAAAAGCCTTTTCCCTGAGCGGCAATGTTACCGAGAAGGAACGTCTGTCGATCCAATCGGCGTATATGTCTCAGGTGGAAAAGAACATTCCGAAAGCTGTCTCACTCACCGAGGAATTGGTTCAAAAATACCCGCACGAGCAGGGCACTGTTTTACAACTCGGATTTCTCTATTCGGCGATAGGGGAGTTCGACAAGGCTGCTCAGACTTTTCTCCGGGGTATTGGGCGCGATTCGCTCGATAAGAGCCTCTGGAACATTCTCGCCTATTCGTTTGCCAGCCTCGGCCGCAGGGAGGAGGCGTTCCATGCGATCGGCCGGTATGTCGAGCTCGCTCCGGCCGAGCCAAATCCTTACGACTCTCGAGGGGATATCTATGCCCTCTTCGGTGATTACGATTCGGCGGCAATCTGGTGGCGCAAGGCTAGTACGTTCCGTCCTGATTTTCCAAGCATCGGGAAGATCCTGCGCCTGGCTCTCGTCCGGCGTGACGATGCGACCGCGGAAGCGTGCCTCTCGCAATTTGCGGCCTCGAAACATGAGGATGAGAAGTATTATCGGGATCTGTTCCCTATTGTGGTTTTTGCCGTCCACGGGGAGCTTACGAAGGCTCGCAGCCAGTTGCTGGGTGCGTTGTCCCGCCACAGAGGGGAAAACCACCCGACGTGGATCACCGATGACCTATCATTGCTTGCCATGCTTGACTATGAAATGCGCGATTATTCCTCGATGGTCCAGCATTCACAGGAGCGCTCCCGACTGACGGAAAAAGATCAAGCGGCATCTCTCCACAGCAATGCCGTTCTTGCCGTCGCGCTCTTGAAGAGCGGCAATCGCGAGGAGGCCCTTAGGCTCTCCGGCAAGACGAAGGCCGGGATTGTGAGGGAAGATTACAGTCAGCGTGCGACCCTTGAGTATTGTACCGCTCTTCTTCTTTTTGAGGAGGGAAAGTATGAGGGCGCTCGTGAACACTTTGACGGCGCTCTTCGTCTGCTGTTTCCTAATCGTCCGCCATTTTACCATGCCGCTGTCTGCATGGTGAAATCCGGTCATTTCCAGGAGGCCCTGCCTGAGCTGGAACGCCTCACACGATGGATTCCTGTTGATAATCCAGGCTTCGATCTAGATATCTTTCCATTTGCCGAATATGCGACGATGGGGATCGCCTCGGCGAAAGCTTATTACTGGCTGGGCATCGCCCAGGAACAGCTCGGCCAGAGGCAACAGGCGGTGAAGAGTTATCAAAAATTCTTGGAGATCTGGCGCAATGCTGATTTTACACCTCCTGAACTCGCCGATGCTCGCGCTCGCCTTGCGAAATTACAGGGTCTCTCAGTCCGATGACGCCCAGCGTCGACCGCCTCCGTCATAATATCCTGTTCGATCAAATCGACGGCACAACGTTTGATTCGGTGAAGAAAGGTCTCCGTGAAAGACGACACCATCCCGGAGATATTATCGTAGAGGATGAAAGCGAGGGAGAGGAGCTTTACCTTATCGCCGAAGGTCGAGTCCGCATTGTCAAACAGGGAAGATTCAGCGAGGAGAAACTGCTTGCGCTTCTCCATCCGGGGGACTTCTTCGGCGAGCTGGAGCTTGTGGACGGAAGGCCACGATCCGCCCGTGTGATCGCCATGGACGAGTGCGTCACCTATTCGCTTCATAAGCCTGAATTCGAAAGACTTCTCTCCGAAAGTCACCCCTTCGCTATCCGCTTGCTCCAGGTGCTGAGCATCCGGCTCCGCTCTCTCAATAATCATTTTGTGAGCGAGCTGGAGCGGAACGCCCTGCATTCCGCATCTGAATTGAGTAAGCTCGAGTGGCTGGTCGAGGCATCAAGGGTTCTTAATTCGACCCT
This sequence comes from uncultured Chlorobiaceae bacterium, assembly GCA_964410105.1. Lineage (GTDB taxonomy): Bacteria > Bacteroidota > Ignavibacteria > UBA10030 > SZUA-254 > CAYPFY01. The sequence goes on along the minus strand of CAYPFY010000007.1, from coordinate 133,707 downwards.
CGATCTCGATCGCCTTCTCGATATCATTCTGGAACTCGCCCTGAAAATTGTCAACGGCGATCGGGGAACAGTTTATCTCGTGGATGAATCCAAAGGGGAGCTCTGGTCCAGGGTTCTCCGGGGATCTCAGGTTATCCGGCTTCCATTGGGCTCAGGAATTGCCGGCTACGTCGGCGCAACGGGGGATACGCTGAAGATCGACGATGCATATCTCGACCCACGCTTCAATCCCGATGTGGATAGGAGGACCGGCTACCACACGCGGACTATTTTGTGCATGCCGATGAAAAACAAAGACGGGAAGATCATCGGCGTGTTCCAGCTTCTCAATAAGAAGTCAGGGCTTTTCACCCACGACGACGAAAGCATTATCGCGGCCCTCTCTGTTCACGCCGCGGTGGCCGTCGAGAATGCCCGACTTTACGAGGAGGAGAAGGCCCTCCTCAGCATGCGGGAAGAGGTGCGACTCGCAGCAAAGATCCAGCATGATCTTCTCCCGAAAGATTTTCCGCATGTGCATGGCTATGATATCGCCGGGCGGTCGCTGGCAGCACATATGGTCGGAGGCGATTCGTATGACTGCATACCGATCACCCCGCGCCGTCTTGCGATCTGCCTCGGGGATGTCTCCGGCAAGGGTCTCCCGGCCGCTCTTTTGATGGCAAACGTTCAAGCCACGCTCCGAGCTCAGACGACTCTCGACCCCAGCGCCCGGGAGTGTCTTGCGCGGTCCAATACCCTGTTGTTTCGAAGCACGAGTTCCGATAAGTTTGTTACCCTGTTTTATTCCATACTGGATACCGAGACACATCAGCTGCAGTTCACGAACGCGGGGCACGATCCGCCGATTCTTTACGCGACCAACGGGGATATCCGGCGCCTCAAAACCGGGGGGATCGTCCTCGGCATCATGGAGGACTATCCGTTCGAACAGGAGACGGTTTCTCTCGCCCCCTCTGATGTTCTGGTCATTTATTCTGATGGCGTAGCAGAGGCGATGAACGCCCAAGGTGAACAGTTCGGCGAGAATCGGCTCACCTCCGTTATCAGGAATCATCATGGCAAGGAGTCAACGGAGATCATCGAACTTATTGTGAATGCCGTGAACGAGCATACGGCCGGTCATCCGCAGTATGACGATATGACCCTCGTGGTTGTGAAACGTCTTTCCTGACTCGTCTCCCCTCGTCAGTCGAATTCCTTTGTGATAGGTCGTGCGTCCTTGATCCCCGACGACAATTCTCCCAGGCGAATTTGAAAACAGCCTAAAAATATTCATATTGACACGTGGATATTCACCGACACGCGGTTTTCTGCGTCATGGCCAGATGACTGTCGCCCGGGCCGTCCTTGTCCCGATGGCTTTTTTTATGACCTCGCTCGCCCACCAGAAAGTTTTCTATTCCTTGGCGATGCCCATTCCCTCATCGCACCTCCTTGACGTTGAAGTTGTCTTCTCCGATCTTCCGCGCGGGGACGAAACCCTTGATCTTCAGCTCCCGGTGTGGCGACCGGGACGCTATCTTGTGCTCGACTTCGCCAGCGGGGTGCAGGAATTCTCTGCGACCGACGGACGACGATCGCTCCAGTGGGAAAAATCCTCGAAATCTGTCTGGCGGATAGAAACGCATGGAGCCCCGGATGTGAGGGTCCGATACAAGGTGTTTGCCAATGAATTCACCCAGAGGACCCGGGGTTTGAATGCCGACCATGCTTTCGTGGACGGCACGTCCGTGTTCATGTATGCGGAAAAGTTTCGCCATCTCCCGGTCGAACTTGCGGTTCATCCGTTTAGAAACTGGCACGTCACGACCGGGCTCGACGGGCAGGGAGTATCCTATACTGCGCCGAACTATGATTACTTCGTGGACTGTCCGATAGAGGTTGGCAATCAGAAGGATTTTGCCTTCGCTGTGGAGGGCGTCCCCCATGTTCTGAGTGTGTTCGGCGAGGGGAATTGGGTTGCCGATACGCTCATACGCGATATCTCAAGAATTGTGAAGGTCCACAAGGAGTTCTGGGGACAGTTTCCCTATAAGCGGTATGTCTTTCTCGTTCACTGCGCGCCAAATGAAGGAGGCGGGACAGAACATATTAATTCAACCATCATGGGAACTCGCCCGTTTGTTTTTAGAAATCCCGATTCGTACAGGGGGTTCCTCGGACTCGTCTCCCATGAGTTTTTTCATACGTGGAACGTGAAGCAGCTCCGCCCCCGGGGCATTCATCGCTATGACTATATGACGGAGAATTATACACCGGAGCTCTGGATCGCGGAGGGGATGACGTCTTACTACGGAGACTTGCTTCTGTGCCGCGCAGGTTTCACCCCCGCTGAGAAAGCTCTCGAGGGCCTCGCACAGATGGCCCAGGGAGACCGCCAGCGCCCCGGAAATGCCGTTCAATCTCTCTCGGAATCCAGTTTCGATGCCTGGGTGAAGTACTGGAAGAACACCGAGCAGTCATATAACCTCGAAACGGATTACTATTCCAAGGGGGCCTCCGTAAGCCTCGGCCTTGATCTCGAAATCCGAAAGGAGTCGAATAACACATCGTCTCTCGATGATGTGCTCCGCACTCTCTATGCACGGTTCCCCCTGTCTGGTCCTGGCTATACGGTTGAGGATTTCCAGCGCTCCTGCGAGGACGTGGCACACGCCGGCCTCCAGGATTTCTTTGACAGCTATGTCTCGGGGAAAAAGCCTCTCCCCTGGGAGGAATGGCTTCACACGGCAGGTCTCACGGTTTCCCCTAAGGATAGCGCGAATAGAGCGTGGATCGGCCTACAGGTGGCCGATGTCGGCGAGAAAACGCGTGTTTCAAGGGTCGTCGCATCCTCGCCCGCGTATGAGGCGGGGCTCGATATCGGCGACGAAATCCTGGCCCTCAACGGAACCCGGGTTCGCGCCGCCGATCTAAACGATCGCCTTAACGATTTCCGGGCGGGCGACCAGATCTCAATCACCGCATTCCGGAATGATAAGCTTCGTGATTTCACGCTTGCAATCGCAGCATCCCCCGTTCCGAATTACAGAATCTCGAAAGAGCAGTCTCCCACTCCTCTGCAGAAAGCCATTTATTCGGGATGGCTCGGGGTTCCCCGGGAAAATCAGGTAAAGACAACCCACTAGATGATGGGGCGACAACCGGTATTCAACGAACTCTCATGAGACCGTGGTCCCTTAAACTCCTTTTGGCGTTGCTCGCTGTCTCCAGCGTCCGCGCCAACCTCCCGCAGGAGAAGGTTTTTATCGTCGTCATCGACGGCGCACGCTATTCCGAGACGTTCGGATCCCGGGATACGTACACGCCGGTGGTTTGGAATGTGCTTCGCCCCCAGGGGACCATTTATACGAAGATGTTCAATGACGGCGATACGAGGACCTGCCCCGGACATGCGGCGCTGCTGACCGGAAGGTGGCAGGTGATGGCGAACGACGGTTCACAACGCCCCTCGGCGCCAACGATTTTTGAGTACTACCGCAAGGAGAAATCTGAGCCTGAACAATCCTGCTTCGTGGTCTCAGGGAAATCAAAACTGGACGTGCTTACCTATAGCACAGATCACTGGTTCGGCGCAAAGTTCGGAGCGTCGTTCAGCGACGGGAGGGAGAGCGACAGGGAAACGTTGGCAGAGGTTGAACGAATTATGAATTCTTCGCATCCGAGAGTTATGGTTGTCAATTTTGCGGAGACGGATCTTGTCGCCCACACAGGTTCCTGGCCGGGCTATCTTTCGGCTCTCCGCCAGGCCGACAGCCTCGTCGGCGTCCTCTGGGGAAGGATTCAATCGGATCCACATTACAGGGGATCGACGACTCTCATTCTGACAAATGATCACGGTCGCCACGACGATCAGCACGGGGGGTTCAAGTCGCATGGCGACGCGTGCGAGGGATGCCGCCATATCATGTTGCTCGCCGCAGGGCCCGGTTTCGCCCCCAACACGATTGTCGACGATTCGACTCTTCAGGTCGACGTTGCACCCACCTCGGCCGCTCTCCTTGATATGCGGATGCCGCCTGTCCTGGGAAAAAATCTCCTTCGCGGAAGCGATGGCGTGACACGGTGAGCGATTGATTGTAAGGATTTTTCCGGGATCCCCCGGCGGCAGCAGTTTTCCTCGATTGTCGTTAATGTCGGCCGCCCTTTTTGTTTCTCTCATCTGCACGTACCTCGGCGTGGCGCAGGTTCCCGAATTGTCGATCAGCATTTCTCGCTCCGATTCGGCGGAGCTTTTTACCCGGGATGTCTTCAGCAATGACTACCTCCCCGCATCAGTCCGGTTTCAGGGGATGAAATGGCAGGATGCTCGTATCCGATTTAAGGGCCGATCGAACAGGCCTTTTCCGAAGAAATCCTTTCGTGTCAAATTCTCCGGGTCACGGCCTTTCCTAGGATCATGGCAAATCAATCTTCATTCCCTCTATACCGACGAATCGTTTCTACGTGAAGCGCTGTCCTGGCTGGTTTTCGATGATCTTAAAACCCTTGCACCGCACGCATCGTACGTCTGGCTCACCCTCAATGGCGATCCTCAGGGATTGTATCTGATGGTTGACCGTGTCGATAAGGAGTTCCTCGAAAGGCGCGGCCGGTCGCCCTCTTCCCTGTACTCCACCGACGACGAATTCTCTCTCGGCGATCTCGTCGAGCAGCCGGAGGAGCTGCTCAGGCTCTACTACCCGAAGGAAACCCGTAAGAACGAAGGGTATGGTGACCTGAAAGGAATGCTGCACGAACTCAACACGGCGCCCGATTCCCTCTTCATGAGAATGGCGGAGAAATTGTTCGACATTCGGAGCATTGAAGAATGGTTTACCGGGAATATCCTGATGATGATGGGGGATTCGTATAACAAGAATTATTATCTCTACCGAGACGATTCCCGCACCGTGGGCCCCTGGACCGTGATTCCATGGGATTACGACATCTCCTTCGGTCTCACGGGCGATCCCGCAATTCCTGTCCCAGCGTCGTTGCTCAATGAGGGTTTCGGATATTCATTTCCCGCTCTCATGGGACCGGATAATGTGCTGAAAGACCGGCTCTGGAAGACTTCGGAATTCCGATATCATCTGATACACCACGTTGAGGCCGTTCTGGATTCCATCTTCACCGAGGAACGAATGTCCCGCCGTATCGACAGCCTGTCCAATCTTATCCGTTCCGATGTCGAGAAGGATCGGAAAAAACGGCGGACCGTCCGGGATTTTGAGGAAAGTGTCGACGCGCTGAAGTACTTTGTTAGAGCGCGACGGGCATATCTGCTCAAAACGTTCGTCCATCCTCCCTCGGGGTCGTTCGATATCGTGACGCTCCGCAACCTCAGGCCCGGGGTCCCCGAGCATTTTGTTGGTGTCGACGGCCGGCTCAATGCGACGTTGTGGTTTTCGACGGTGCGCCGGCTGGACAGCATCACAGTCCTTGTCCACCCCGATTCCCTCCCGCCGGATCTCCCGCGATCCGAATCATCCCGCTGCGTCAGACGATGGCTGGAGATGAGGGTCTTTCCACCCTCTGTGGAGTTTACGGCGCAAATGCAGTGGATGTACGAAGATCTCTCCTCCGGCGTGAGCGAGGTTCCGAAGGGTGTCGCCAATGAACATGACCTTCGCTGTTTCTGGTTCGACGGACGGAATTTTAACCAGGTCGCCTCGTCTCTGAATCCCGTGTCGAATACCGTTATCCTCGATTCGGTGACACAGCGATTTTGCCGATCGGGGATGTATTTTGCCATCAAGCTCCCGTAGGCTTTTCTCTCTTGCGGTTTTCTTGTGTCTGAGCTGCAGCGCCCAGGTTCGGCATGATTTTTTTATCCACCTCAGCGCTATGGATGGTCTCGATGCCGTCTCTTTTTCTCCGTATCAACCGCCCCCGCCCAATGGATACCCCTACCTGATCTTCATCCATGGGTGCGGAACGGATAAGTCAACAAGGGTCCCATCCTGTTCGGCTTACGCGGCAAACGGCTACTTTACGCTCGCTTAGACCGTCCGCTGTCATGGCCGCTCGTCAGGGCGCTCCTCTATCATGTCCGCGGCGGAACGCCAAGATCTATCCCTGGTGCTGAACTTTCTTAAGAAACTGCCGGCTGTGGATTCCTCGTCAGTCGGGATAATCGGGAGCTCCCAAGGGGGACTTCATGCGCTCTGGGCGGCAGCTGACATGCTCAATGTGAAAGCGGTCGCCTCGGATGCCATCCTCCCGGACTGGGCAGAAGACGTGCTGTCGAACGGTTCAATTCGCCAAACCATGCTTCCGCCGCTCAATTCCCCCGGCGTGCGCTATGCTCCTATCAGGGATACGCTCTGGAATCTTGTGCGAGCGGGTATGTACGATTCTCTTGCCGTTACTTTTACCCAAGGGAGGAATGTCGATACTTCCCAGAGCTCCTTTGTCGAGCTTCCCCTGCATCCTCCCCTCCGGTGAGCGTTAGTGCCTCCCTCCACGGGAAGGGGTGATTGAGATTTCCCTCTTTTTTTTGTAAGATAGGGCTGCGTCCGTCACACGATCCTGCGACGAAAGTTGAAATCAAAACATATCGGTATCTGGGCTGCGCTAATTATCGAAGTTGTTCTTCTGACCGTCCTGACCTCATCCTTCGGAGGAAAGGATAATCCTTTCGAGTCAACTTTTCTTAACTGGTCGAATATTTCTCAGGTCATTCGGGCTCTGTCCTTCATCGCGATCATGGCCGTGGGCCAATCGCTGGTGCTCATTTCCGGCGGAGTCGATTTGTCCGTCGGATCAGTCCTGGGGCTATCAGGCGTGATCACCGCCGTGCTTCTGAAAAAAAGCGTTGCTTTGGCCACAATGGCCGGAATCGCAGCTGGGGTGGGATGCGGCGGCCTGAATGGCCTGCTCATTACACGGGCGCAATTGCCGCCCTTCATTGCAACCCTGGGCATGATGAGCATCGCCCGCGGGCTTGCCTTTGCCCTCACAGGGGGCGAAACAATCAGAGATCTTCCTGGAAATTTCCTCGCCCTCGGCCAGGGCACAGTGCTCAATGTGCCTGTGCCCATCATCATTCTTGTGTTTGTCGGCACTCTGGCCGTCTTCTATCTGAAGTCAACCAAGCAAGGCCGCTATATCCATGCAATCGGCGGGAATGAGGGAGCGGCACACTACAGCGGGGTCAGGGTGAACCGCATGAAGCTGACGGTGTACGCGCTGAGCGGGCTGTGCTCCGCGATTGCCGGCATTCTCTTCACCGCGCGCTTCGGCGTGGGCCAGTCCACCGCCGGACTGGGATATGAGTTAGATGTGATCGCCGCCGCCGTGATCGGGGGGATATCCCTCGCCGGCGGGAGGGGTACGATCGTCGGCGCAATGATCGGATCACTGCTTATGGGCATCCTCCGGAATGGGCTCGTCCTTCTCAACGTCTCAGCCTATTGGCAACAGGTCGCAATTGGTCTTGTGATTCTGCTTGCGGTGGTGTTGGATAGGAGGTCACGATCGTGAATCCCGCCTGCCGGATCGCTGGGTTTGTTTGTGCATTCTGGAATACGATGGCCAGGGAAGTGGTCGAAAGAATCATAATTTCGGATATCTTATGAAACGAACTTTTGTTGTCCTTGCATTTTGCCTTCTCTTGAGCTCGTGTGGTAAAAGAGAGGAGTCTCGCGCATCCAAAACGATTGGCGTCTCTCTCCTCACGAGAGCTCATGTCTTTTATAAAGATCTGGAGGAGGGATTGCGTAACGCCGCCGGGGCCGACGGCTATGAACTGATCATGACGTCCGGAGATTTCGACCTCGGAAAACAGAGCGCGCAGATCGAGGATTTCATTACTCGCAAAGTAGACGCGATTATTGTCTGCCCCGTCGATTCGCGGGGCGTCGGGCCTGCCATCAGGAAGGCCAACGAGGCACATATCCCCGTATTTACGGCGGACATCGCGGCCCAAGACGGGGAGACAGTCTGCCACATTGCCTCCGATAATGTGGCAGGGGGCCGCCTCGCCGGAGAATATCTGGCCAAATTCTTGAAGGGGAAGGGACGGGTTGCGATCATCGGACAACCTACCGTGACATCCGTTCTCGATCGAGTGGCCGGCTTTAAGGAGGCGCTGGCGAACTATCCAGAGATGAAAGTAGTCGCGGATGTCAACGGCGAAGGAGTCCGCGATAAGGCGATGCAAGTCGCGGCCGATATCCTGCAGGCTCATCCAGAACTCGATGCCATCTTCGGCATCAACGATGACTCCGCCCTCGGGGCACTCGATGCCGCCCAGCAGTTTAAACGCGTAAATATCGCTATTATCGGCTACGATGCCACGCCACCAGCTGTGGACGCGATCATCAAGGGTTCTCCCCTGAAAGCGGATGTCATCCAGTATCCGAAAAAAATCGGGGAGATGACTATCGCTATGGTGAAAGATCACTTTGCGGGAACGGTGCTTCCAAAGGTTGTCCCCGTGGAAGTCGGTATTGTTGATAGAGACGTGCTCCGGGCATCGAAGTGAGCACGCGGCCTCCCACGAATTCATCGCGGCTTCTCTCACGTGAACCCCCTTCTTGAAATGAGGGAGATCCGGAAGGAGTACCCCGGAGTCCTTGCTCTTTCCGGTGTGGATTTTACCCTGCGCGAGGGAGAGGTTCACTGCCTTCTGGGCGAGAACGGTGCCGGGAAATCTACGCTCATGAAAATTCTTTCGGGCGCTCTTCGGAAAGATTCCGGCTCCATTGTCATTGATGGCCTTGAGGCTGATTTCCAATCTCCTGCGGATGCACAGAGCCGCGGTGTCGGGATGATATACCAGGATTTTAAGCTCGTCCCGGAACTCTCCGTGGCCGAAAATATACTCCTCGGGAACGAGCCGACAAAGGGAAAGTCCCCGTTTATCGATTTTGGCCGGCTGCACGAAATTGCCCGTTCTGTTCTGTCACAGCTCGGGGAGAAGATCCCCACGACCGCAACCGTGAGCACGCTGAGCGTCGCCCATCGCCAGATCGTTGAAATCGCAAAGGCGCTCTCACGCAATGTCCGCATCCTTGCAATGGATGAGCCGTCCGCCGCCCTGACCGATAAGGAACTGAAGAATCTCTTTGCTGTGATTCGCCGCTTGAAATCGGAAAACGTCGGGGTGATCTACATCTCTCACCGTCTGGAAGAGATTTTTGAAATCGGCGACCGCGTTACCATCCTCCGAGATGGAAAGTTTATTCACTCCTGCCCTATCCGTGAGGTCGACCGCCGAAGTCTGGTTCGGTGGATGGTGGGAAGGGAATTGGAGAATGAATATCCGCATGCCGAGCTTCGCCAGGGGAAGGAGATACTGCGCGTGGAACAACTTTCCGGAGGGATGGTGCGCGATGTCAGCCTGATTCTCTGCCGCGGGGAAATCCTCGGGCTGTCAGGACTCGTCGGGGCGGGGCGGAGTGAATTGGCGAAAATGATATTCGGCGCTGATCCGAAGATCTCGGGGAGAGTGTTTCTTGACGGAATAGAAATTTCTCCTCGATCGCCGCGGGAAGCTATCGATCTCGGCATCGGGCTGCTCACCGAAGATCGGAATAAGTACGGGCTGATCATGCAAACCTCAGTCCGGGAAAATATCTCTCTGTCAAATTTGAGTGATGTTGTCCGGGGGATGTTCATTAACCGTGCCCACGAACGCGCCGCCGCGCAGCGATTCACGGATGAGCTGCGGATCAAGACTCCATCAATTGAGCAGGCGGTCGAACACCTCAGCGGCGGGAATCGCCAAAAGGTCGTCCTCGCCCGCTGGCTCTTCACGAAGTCGAAGGTGCTCATCTTTGACGAACCGACCTCCGGCATCGATGTTGGTGTGAAGTACGAGATCTACAATCTCATCCAGCAGCTTGCCCAGTCAGGTATCGGAATCATTGTTATCTCGTCCGACCTTCCGGAGATTCTCGGCATCTGCAACCGGATCGCCGTGATGCACGAGGGCTCGATCGCAGGGATCGTCCCGCAAAGCTCAGCGACGCAGGAAGATATAATGACGCTGGCCACAGGAGGAAGCATGGGACCGGATCATGCCGGGTGAGTCACTCCGAGCGGACCGATCGGCAATTTCACGCAAAACCATGAGAGCCCTGGTCAGGGAGTTCGGGATCGGGATCGCGCTCGCTATTGAAGTCACTGTTTTTGCGATCCTCTCTCCCTATTTCTTCACGGCCGATAATATCCTCAATGTTTCTCTGCAGACTTCGATCACCGCTATTCTCGCTGCAGGGATGACTTTTGTGATTCTGACCGGCGGTATCGATCTTTCGGTGGGCGCGCTCGTTGCCTTCAGCGGGATCGTCGCGACCAGCATTCTGAAGATCCAAATCACCCCGGCTCTTTCGTTTCCCGCCGCCGCGCTCGGCGGGATCGCAGCCGGGTTGTTTTCCGGGCTCCTCGCAGGGGAATTCATTACCCGGTTTCGAATCACACCTTTCATCGTTTCTCTTGCGCTGATGACGGTCTGGCGCGGGGCGTCGTATATGGCCACCGACGGAAGGCCCGTGTGGGGACTGCCTGAGTCGTTCGGCTTGCTCGGGAGCGGGCGCATAGCATCGATCCCCATTCCGACTTTGGTGATGGTCGCGGTTTTTTGTCTGTCCTTCGTCATCCTGCGCTTTACCCCCTTCGGTCGCTACGTTTACGCCGTCGGCGGCAATCCCGAGGCTGCCCGGCTCGCCGGGATCAATACGAACCGGGTCCTCCGAACAGTCTATGTCATCAGCGGCGTGCTCTCTGCTCTTAGCGGGATGCTGCTTGCCTCTCGCATGAACTCCGGCCAGCCTAACGCGGGTCTAATGTACGAGCTCGACGTTATCGCCGCCGTGGTCGTAGGCGGCACCAGCCTTTCCGGTGGCAAGGGCTCGATCGCAGGAACTTTTATCGGCGCGATGCTCATTGGCGTGCTGAGGAATGGCCTCAATCTCCTGAATATCAATTCTTACGTGCAGATGGTGGTGCTCGGGGCAGTAATCCTGCTCGCCGTCATGCTCGATCAATGGAGAAGATACTGATGACTATCCGATGGCTTCCCTCTCTTATCGGCGCATTGTTGTTGTTTTTCGCCGTCTCGACCTCGCAGGCACAGCAGCCCCCATTTATCGTGTCAGCGTTCGGCGGTCTGTTTTTTCCCTCCAGTACCGAATTCAAGGATGCGTTCAAATCATCCTCTGACCTGATCTACGGGGGTGGCGCTTGTCTTCCCGTGCAGACTAACCTCTTCATAATCGTCGACTACTCGTTTTTTAAACCCGAGGCTCTCCTCAATGCCTCCAACGACAGCACCATTTCTCTCGATGAAAGGATTCTGCATATCGGCCTCCTGAATAAACAGCCGATTTCGCCGACCATCTTTGTGCGCCTCTCCGCAGGCATTAATCGGATCACCGTCAAGCAACAGCTATCGAGCTCGCAGACGCCGACTCAAACGGCAGAGGCGGATCGAAAGATCGGGTATTTCGGCGGCGTGGGGATCGAGGAGTTGTCGGGCGATCCCCATGTCTCGTTCTTCATCGACCTCCTGTATGATTACCGGCGCTCCCGCCAGAAGGAGTTGTACGGGGATTTCGGGGGCCTCCGGGCCGTGATCGGCGCGCATCTGTATATGTTCTAACGCGGGGATCTTGCCGAATTCCGTTTCATATTCTCTCCTTCGGTTCGTTCTGACCTTGACCGGCGGCCTGATCGTGTGCCTCCACCTCTACGCTACCCTCTACCCGTCCGGCCTTAACTGGGGTTTTCACTTCCTGTCCTTCTTTTCCCCCGTGATGAGCGCCGGAACACTTCTGCTTATGGCGCTCTTTCTTTTCCCGACTGTCCAGAAGACCGTCCTCGCCACCCTCCAGCGCGCTGTTTCGTCTTTCCAGCGTGGGCCGAGAGCCGCGAGGAGGGGGTTCCTTATCGGCCTGTTTCTTCCTTTTGCCATCGCTCTCTTCTGGTTCGGCCGCGAAAGGTTCCTTCTCCTCGGGGATGGAACGCTTATCCTCCGCCTTCTGAAAACGATCCATCATTCCTCCCAGATCCCCGATCTCTTTACCCACGAACCCCTTCCCGGATTGCTCATGTGGAAAAGCTGGGAGCTGTGTTCGGTCCTGGGGTTTCTGCCTTCGGAGGCGTTTCCCGTCCAGGCTGTGAGTATCGCCTGCGGGGCCATTTCAGTCGCGCTCGTCTCTCTCATCTCAGGTAGCATCCTCCGCGATCCCCTCGAGCGGTTTATTTTCTTTCTCTTCGTGGTCTCCACCGGGACAAGCCAGCTCTTCTTCGGGTACGTGGAGAATTATGCTCCCGTGTGCGCCGGGCTTCTTCTCTTTATCTGGCTGTCGCTCCTCTATCTGAAGGGCTCCGTTCACCTCGTACTTCCATCCATGGCCTTCGGCGTGTTGTTCACGCTCCATTTATTGATGCTGTGTATGGCACCGGCTCTTCTCCTCCTTCTTTCTTATGCGATACGGCAGAAACGGACCATGGAAATTCCCCCTTCTCTGGTCGCATCAGTGAGCGTTGTCGTGACAATCCTCTGGTTGTGCGGCTATTCTTTCGGGCAGTTCTTCGATTTGTTCCTTCAGTCGCAGTCTCACCTTCTTCCGCTTCTTAATGTGACTCTCGGCCAGCAGGCATATCCACTCCTCTCCGTGCGACATTTCGAGGAATTTGCAAATCTCCAGATGCTGTTGGCACCGTTTGCCCTCGTTACCCCCATCGCCGTCGCGTGTGTGTGCCGTACGAAAGCGTCGTTCCAGGAAACACGCTGGGCCTTTCTCGCCCTCGTCGCGGCCGGCGGAATCACCTGCTCGCTGGCGATCAATCTGGATCTCGGTATGAGCAGAGACTGGGATCTTCTGGCACCCTACAGCCTTGGAGCAGTGGCAGCCGCCGGGTTTGCCTGCCTCCGCTTTCTGCCCGAGAATGGGATAAGACGGGAGCTGATGGTGATGATGATCGGAATCAGCCTGCTTCACACCACAGGTTTCATCTGTCTAAATGCCACGGAGAATCTGGCCCTGGCCCGGTTTGAGATGCTCCCCGATCGACGGATCTGGGGACCAAAATCGCTCACAGCCGCCTATGAGGAACTGGCGATCTATTTCAGGAGACGGGCAGATGCACGACGGTCGGTTGAATATTTCAGGAGGTATCTTTCGATCGATTCCCTTAGCTCCCGAATCTGGGGAGGCCTCGGAAATGTCTACCATCTTTCTGGCGATACGCTCAATGAAGTGCGGGCCGAAGAGAAGGCCATCACCCTTCATACGACTCTGCCCGAGATTTACATAAACCTCTCCAGTATCTATGCAGCACAGAATCGTCTTGCCGAAGCGCTGGAAACTGCCAAGACGGGCTTGTCGTTCAACCCGTCCTCGCCAATCTCCTATAACAATGTCGGCGTGCTGATGCTTCATTCCAATCTTCCGTGCGAAACGACGCAATCCTATTTTATCCGCGCCCTGGAACTGGATCCCTCCTACGCAGACGCCTGTTTCAATGCTGCCCTCTGCTTCCATAATTTGAACAAACCTTCTGCGTCGAAGCAGTATTTCCAGCGCTATCTTACCCTTACACATGATGCTCAAGGCGCAGCGCTCGCCAGGCGGTTCCTCCAGGCTCTCGCAAATCCGTAACAGATTGCACATCTCTTTCCGGAACAGTACATTCAAGAAAAATCCTCCTCGCAAAGATGGTGGCGTTATGATGGTACCCTCGCTTCTGATTCTGACTCTCGGCGCAGCGTCTCTCCTTTTCTCGCAATCTCACGTCGACGTGCTCGTTCGTACCCTTGATTCCCTGAGCATGACTTCCTATGATTCCTGGAAGGTCAGCCCGGATCTCAAATCTCTTCGCGGGATGACGGGCGATCCCACGAAAGCAGGATTCGACGACTCGAGATGGGAGAATCTCTCTCTCAATCAGTCAATCTACCCCGACTCGTGCTGGATCAGGAAGGAGATCGTTCTTCCCTCCCGGTACCTCGGCCAGCCAATCTCCGGCCCGATCAGGTTTCTCGTTTCGGTCGATGACTACGGATACCTCTGGGTCAATGGGGAAAGCAAGGGGTTTTTCCCCTGGGACGGTGAGTTTGAACTGACGAAGGACGCGCGGCCAGGCGAAAAATTCCTGATCGCTATCAAGGCGATTAATACCGGAGGCCCCCTGCGGTTGCTCCGGGCTCAGATCCAGACTGAAAGGACCTCGGGGCTTCGTTCTGCCATCGGGGATTTTTCCCTCGGCATGCGGGTCGCGGAAAAACTTCTCGGGTTCGATACATATCAGACGAGCTCACGGAAAAAGGAGGATCCCCATATCGATAACTCGAAGACGAACCGTGAGGAGAAAGTCCGCCTCCGCGCGCTCCTCGAGGATCTTGCCCAGAGCGTCGATGTCCGTGCGCTCGGCGAGGGTGATACGGGGAAGTTCAACGGGTCCCTCGCGCTGGTTCGTTCCCGCCTCGGCCCCGTCCGCGATTTTGTGAAAAAATATACTCTTTACTTCGACGCGAACGCACACATCGACGCGGCATGGCTGTGGCGCGACAAGGAGACGATCGAGGTGTGCAGGAATACGTTCACCTCCGTCATCAAGATGATGGAGGAGCGGCCCGACTTCACCTATACGCAAAGCGCCGCAGCGTACTATGACTGGATGGAAAGGCTCTATCCCGATCTCTTCGGAAAGATCCAGGGCCGTGTCCGCGATGGCAGGTGGGAAGTGGTGGGAGGAATGTGGGTCGAACCGGATTGCAACTTGCCCGGAGGAGAATCGTGGTCTCATCATCTCCTCTATGCCAAACGCTTTTTCCGGAAAAAACTTGGCGCCGATGTCACAATCGGCTGGAACCCAGATTCGTTCGGCTATAACTGGAATATGCCGGAGTTCTACGCGAATGCCGGAGTGGACGCGTTCATTACGCAGAAGATCGGCTGGAACGAGGAGAATGTTTTTCCCTACCGACTTTTCTGGTGGCAAAGCCCAGACGGCTCGCGCCTTCTTACCTATTTTCCCTTCGACTATGTCAATACGGTCGACGACCCTTTCGCGCTCGTGGACTGGCTCCGGCAATTTGACGCGAATACCGGATTGACCAAAATGCTTATCCTCTTTGGGGTGGGCGATCACGGGGGGGGACCCTCTCCCGAGATGCTAGACCGAATTGAGCATCTGAAAGGGCTCGATCTCTACCCGGCGATCGAGTATGGGACCGCTGCAGGCTACCTCAGATGGGTGAAGGGATCCGATCTGAGCAAGATCCCGGTCTGGAAAGACGAGCTCTATCTCGAGTATCACCAAGGCACTTTTACAACGCAGGCGAAAATGAAGGAATGGAACCGCAAGAGCGAAGTGCTCCTGACGAATGTCGAGAAGACGTCGACGCTCGCTACTCTCTTTGGAAGGCACTACGCCGGTTCCGATATCGAGGAAGCCTGGCGGAATGTGCTTTTTAACCAGTTTCATGATATCCTCCCCGGATCAGGCATCCGGGAGAATTATATCGATGCGACGGAGAAATTTGAGCATGCTCGAACGATCGGAACTTTTGAGCTGAATAGCTCTCTCGACCACATCACGCAGAATATAAATACATCCGGCCTGCAGGGCGATCCCCTGGTTGTCATGAATACCCTCTCATGGGCGCGTACGGATGTTGTTGCGGCTCCGCTCCCGGCCGGTAGCACCGGTGAATACGCAATATTCGATGACCGCGGGAGGGAGGTGCCCTCACAGATCGTCGAGAAAGATAAATACGATAGATCTATCCTCTTTCTGGGTCGCGATATTCCCGCGATGGGCTACAGACTGTTCGGGCTAAGGAGCCAGTCGCCGAAGGGTCCCGAGAAGGACAATAATGCGCCAGCCGGTTCAGCGCGGAAAAGAGGGTCCCGAGAATCGGTCACCGCGGATGAGGCTTCGTCACTCCTTTTTGCCGGCGATGAGGGCACTCTGGAGAATGAGTTTTTCCGGGTTGTGGTGGATAAAGACTCGGGCTGGATGAAGAGTATTCTCGATAAACGGAATCACAGGGAAATACTGGCTGGGCGCGGAAATGAGCTTCAAATGCTCGAGGATAAGCCGAAGGCCTGGGATGCTTGGAATATCGGACTTACTGGCTCCCGATTCCCTCTCCGCCTCCGGAGCGTCAGAATAGTCGAGAGGGGACCGGTTAGGGCTACTGTGCGCATTTCCTGGGACTATCTCAAACCCGGAACCCAGAAGGATCCCCCCACGCCGGATTACCCGAGCTCGTTTTTCACGCAGGATGTCGTGCTCTATCGATCGCTCGACCGTATCGAATTCCGCACCGACGCAGATTGGTGGGAAGAAAAGACGATGGTGAAGGTTGCCTTTCCTCTCTCATTCTCCGATTCCCTTGCAACGTATGAGATCCCCTACGGGACGATATCACGGTCGACGGGCATGGTGGATCGATGGGAAAGGGCAAAGGTCGAAGTGCCTGCAGAACGGTGGGCGGATGTTTCTCACGAAAACTTTGGGGTCAGCCTTCTCAATCGTTCGAAGTACGGTTACGATATCAAGGGGAGCATTATCCGCCTCTCCCTGCTCCGATCCCCCAAATGGCCCGACCCCACAGCAGATCGCGGCAAGCATTCTATCGAGTACTCCCTCTTTCCCCACGAAGGGGACTGGAAATCCGGCGGGACTGTGCGCCATGGATACGAGTACAATTCCCCGCTGCTCTGTTTCCCGGCCCGCCGTCACGCCGGCACATTATCTCCGTCACATTCGTTTCTCCGGCTCGACCCTGGGAACCTTGTCCTGACGATGATGAAGAAGGCCGAAGACTCCGATGCCTGGATTCTGCAGTGGTACGAATCGGAAGGCCGGAATTCCGATGCCGTCATCACTCTCCCCCGGTCTCCACGAAAAGCAGTCATGTCCAATCTGCTTGAAGAGGATAAGGAGGATCTCGTTGTGCGCAAGAACGCCGTGGGTGTGCAGACGAGGAAGTTTTCGCTGACGACCATCAAGGTGTACTTCTGACGCCCGGGCCGGTCGAACGGCTCAGTGGATGAAACGGAGGCGCTTCAGGAGGTGGTATGTCGAGATGATGACGAGCTCGACAAGTTTCTCGGTGGCCTGGTCGGGCCTGAGCTGGAGGTTGTTCAACGCGCAGAGGGTCTCGAGCTCTCTGAGGTATTTTCGGACATCACGGCGATCCGCTTTCGCGATCCATGTCACAAGCTCCTTTTCGAGATAGTCAGAATAGTTGTGGATGAACAGGTCCGCGCGTATGAGTTTCCGGCGCCGGAGAGAGCCGCGTGAAAAGATCTCCTTGAGATCCTGCAGGTACTCTTTAACCCGTGGATCGACCTTTTTCTCAATGGCAAAGTATTCCGCCACCGTCGCTTTGATTGTCCGGTAGTTGCAGGATTCGTCGTACTTCACGCGCAGCGGACGTCGCTCGGCTACGCGGTCGGCCCGGAAGAGCCTCTCTATATATCTAAGCTTCTCCAGGGCGCCGGGCCACGATCGATAGTTCCACTTCCACTTCGTGCCGGGATCAAGCCAGACCGCAAAGGTTTCCGCAAAGTCCTCATCCGGATGCTTCTGGGCATAGTGGGGATTCCCCATGTGATGAAGGTACAGCACGTAGTCTTTGCTCCCCGGAACAAAGTTGTAAAAATTTCTGTATGGCCTCTGAAATTTTCCGAAGAAATGCTTCCATTCCGGTCTAGTCCAGACTTTGTACGCATAGTTGATCGCATGGCCCGTTTCGTGTCGGAGAACTTTGAGGATTTCGTGTTTTGAATAGGTAAGATAATACCGTTCGGCTAGGCGGCGCAGATCCCGATTGGCCAGGAAGAAGGGGATCTCCACCGATCCGGTCCGGTTTATGCAACCCCACGGCTCGTCGCCAAAATAGAAGTGAGGGAAAAAACCGATGTGCTTTTGCTTCAGTTCCCGCCTGATCTGGATGAGGCATGCGCGAAGAACGCCCTCAAACCGCAGGTCCAGATCGCAGACCCGCTGGTTGAGAAGCTGCTGGAAGGAGAGCTCCCGTACTCGCGGATGATGCTTTGACAGTACCATGGTGAAGGAATGAAAAAGCCCTTGTCCCACCGATAATGGGAGGACAAGGGCTGATCGGTTTCCTCAAAAATTAGGAGACTTTGGCGTTGCTCTGCTCGGCCTCTGCCTTTCCTTTCCCCTTCTTGGAACTCTCCGCAAATTTCAACATCTCGGTCTTTTTGTTGAATTTTACCCTGATGATGCTTCCCTGACCGAACTTGTTGCGCAGGATTTCTTCGGCGATCGGATCCTCAACATATTTTTGGAGCGCACGCCGGAGAGGCCTCGCCCCAAATGCCGGGTCATAACCCTTGTCCACAAGGAATTCCTTCGCCTGCTTCGTGAGCTGGATCTTGATCTCCATCGTGGCCATCCGCTTGACAAGTTCCTGCATCTGGATGTCGATGATCAAACCGATGTGCTCGCGCTCCAAGTTATGGAAGATGATCGTATCGTCAATTCGATTGAGGAATTCGGGGTTGAATACCCGCTTCACTGCATCCTCGATGGTGTTTTTCATCGCCTTGTAATTGTCCTTCGGGGTGTCGGTGCCGAAGCCGAATCCGCCGCTCGATCGTATGTCGCGCGCCCCGATGTTCGAGGTCATGATCAGGATGGTGTTCTTGAAATCAACTCTTCTCCCGAGGCTGTCGGTGAGTATGCCGTCGTCAAGGACCTGGAGAAGAATGTTGAAAACGTCCGGATGTGCCTTCTCGATCTCGTCAAGGAGGACGACGGAATACGGTTTCCTGCGCACCTTTTCCGTGAGCTGACCCCCCTCCTCGTATCCGACGTATCCCGGAGGAGCCCCCACTAGCCGGGAGACGCTAAATTTTTCCATGTACTCGCTCATATCAATCCGGATGAGCGCATCCTCCGAGTCGAAGAGATACCGGGCAAGCGCCTTCGCCATCTCCGTCTTGCCAACTCCCGTCGGCCCGAGGAATATGAAGGAACCGATGGGACGCCTCGGGTCCTTTAATCCTGCCCTCGTCCTTCGAATAGCCTTGCTCAGTTTTGTGATCGCCTCATCCTGCCCGACGATGACGCCCCTGAGCGCTATTTCCATCTTGAGCAGTTTGTCAGACTCCGACTGGGCGATCTTGTTGACCGGGATCCCGGTCATCATCGATACGACATCCGCCATCGTCTCTTCAGATACTTCGTAGACGACTTCCTGCGCCTTGAGCTCCCACTCTCTCTTGGCGATCTCAAGGTCGTTGAGAACCTTCTTTTCGAGATCGCGCAATCGGGCCGCTTCCTCGAAGTTCTGATTCTTCACCACTTGGTTCTTCGATTGCCGGATCTTTTCAACCTCTCCCTCCAGGTCAAGGATTTCTTTCGGGACGTGGATGTTCGAAAGGTGAACCCGCGAGCCCGCTTCATCAAGGACGTCGATGGCTTTGTCCGGCAGGTATCTGTCCGTGATGTAGCGGTCGCTCAGACGCACTGCCGCCTCGAGCGCCTTGTCCGCATAACGGATGTTGTGGTGCTCTTCGTATTTGTGCTTGATGTTCTTGAGAATCTGAATGGTCTCGTCGACCGTCGTCGGATCGACCATGATCTTCTGGAAACGACGATCAAGGGCGCCGTCTTTTTCGATGTACTGCCTGTATTCATCTAGGGTCGTGGCACCGATGCACTGGAGATCTCCCCTGGCGAGGGCCGGCTTGAACATGTTCGACGCATCCAGAGAACCGGAGGCCCCCCCGGCCCCGACGATGGTGTGGAGCTCGTCAATGAAGAGGATGACATCTTTTGCCTTCTCCAACTCGTTCATGACTGCCTTCATCCGCTCTTCAAACTGCCCGCGGTATTTCGTTCCGGCTACGAGCGCCGCGAGGTCCAGTGTGACGACGCGCTTGTCGTGGAGGACGCGTGAAACTTTTTTCTGAATGATGCGGAGGGCCAGACCCTCGGCGATCGCTGTTTTTCCCACACCGGGTTCCCCAATCAGGACCGGGTTGTTTTTCTTCCTCCGGCTGAGAACCTGAGCGACGCGCTCTATCTCCTTCTCACGCCCGACTATCGGATCGAGCTTGTCTTCCAGGGCGAGCTTCGTCAGGTCACGGCCAAAATTGTCAAGGACCGGGGTTTTTGATTTCTCCGCCCTTCTCTCCGCAGCGGGAGCGGCCGGCGGGCTCGATGGTTTGCCGCTGATGATGTTGTCAAGCTCGTTCCTTACGGCATCATAATGGACGTTGAACTGGTGGAGGATCTGGGCCGCTATGTTATCGTCATCGCGGAGCAATGAGAGGAGGAGATGCTCCGTGCCGATCACATCGGATTTGTAGAGCTTTGCCTCCAAATAGGTGATCTTCAAAACTTTTTCCGCCTGCTTCGTCAGGGGAATGTTGCCGATCGTGAGGGTCCCCCCGGAGGTCCTCACAGTGTCCTCAATTGCTTTCTTGAGTTTGTAGAGATCCACCCCGAGGTTGCGCAGGATTTTTACGGCTATCCCTTCCCCCTCTCGGATTACGCCGAGGAGCAGATGCTCCGTCCCGATGTAATCGTGACCGAGACGTAATGCCTCCTCCCGGCTAAGCCGTATGACATCCTGGACACGATTTGAAAAATTTCCTTCCATTGGTTCCCCTTACAAAAGTATTGCAACGACCGCTCTTATATCCCTCTCCTCATTCAATATAGCCAAAACGCCAAGATTAGTCAAGGATCTGGAGCATTGACTTTCTAGGCCGCATTTCCTATATTAAACCGTTCTTCAAAACGCTCTCCCCTCAAATTTCATTCCACAGTAGCTCAATGGTAGAGCATCCGGCTGTTAACCGGAGGGTTGCAGGTTCGAGCCCTGCCTGTGGAGCTACCACACATCCCCCTTTCTGCTATACGGACTTCTGTCCCTTCCGGTTTTTTCAGTCGTTTCTTCTGTCCCTCGTGCAATCCTCAACAACCCTGCCGGGAATTGCTGTCTGACTGTGAGGTCCACGGGAAATCCTCCCAGTGCCCAAAACGCGGCAGGACGATCCGCCAGTCCGGAGTGGTTGGCTCGAGAATCATACGCGCTTTGGTCCATTTTCCAATCATCCGTCTCCTGTATAAATCCCCCCATATTTCTGTTTTGCAGATTTCTGGCATTTCCACGCCCGCCGATCTAGATTTAATGCCCCGATGCCCGTCTCCAAATAGAGAAAACTCTGACTCTCGTGTCCTCAGTCATGCAAATCCTCTGGGAGGATGTATCCTGCACGACAGTTTATCTCCCCTTTGGCCATCCGCATTCCACCCCTAATATTGAGATCACCAGCCCGAATTACACCCCGCAGTGTGCTCCCCAGCACTTACCAGGGCTCCGATTTGCGACCAGAGCTTGACGCCTTCCAAGGGATGTGAACGGCGTCATATCCCCGGTTTTCTGTTTTACTTATAATGGTTGAGGATTTTACAATCGGGTAAATCGTTCATGATCATAAACCAGGCGGTCAAAGAAACTTCCGTGAGCACCGACGATAATCCACATCAGCGTTTTCGGCAGTTTCTGCGCCAGGCCGATAAACTCATCATTGATGGGCAGTTCGAAGAGGCGAAGTCCCTGATTGCGGAGGCAAAGAAAATCAACCCAGCGAATTCCTTTATTGCGGCTTTCGAGGAACGTTTGGCTCTCTTTGAGGAGAAGAAGAGCCTAAAAAGCGCACCTGCCCCCCGCAAGAACTCGCCGCATTCCGTGCCCTCAACACCGGCGGAGACTTCTTCACAGGAACCGGTACCGGAATCGCCTGTTTCCCTGGTGTCTTCTGATCATGGGCAAATCGCCACCCCCCCCGTCCCAGATCTCTCCGTCGAGTCTCTCACCGACGGACAATCCCCCTCGCGAAGAGACGCCGGGGTATCGGACGACCAGCAGCCTGCTACGAGCCCGACCGTATCTCTATCGGAGTTCGAGGATGAGCTCCGTATGCGCTTTAATGATAATCTGCAGCGCTTGGTCGAGGAAGCACGTGGTGAAATCCGCCGGGAATTTGAGGCAGAGTACCTCAAACGTCTGGAATCGCTGTCGGCAGAGCAGGACCGAAAGATGGAACTGCTTGGGGCCCGGGTTCCCGAGACGAAGGAAGAACGGCTCGCCTTGTATCGCCAGAGACTTGAGGGATGGTATCAGGACGGGGTTCCGGCTGAGAAAACCTCCTGCCTCGAGCTCAGGGAATTGCTGGGATTAACCCCTGATGAACATTACGCCGTCGATTCCGAGGTGAGGTTCCAGCTCTATATGCGAAACATCGAAAAGAGGATTATATCCGGTGAGTCCGGGGATCCTATCGAGGAGACGCTTGGAAAACTGAAACGTCTTTTCGGCATTACGCCGGAAGAATCTTCCCGCCTCGAGCCGAGCATTCTCGCAAGTCTTCAGCGCCGTGCCGGGAAAGGACGGCTTCTGGTGGTCGACGATGATCTTCTGCTTCTCGAGACGCTGGAGCATCTCCTGCAGGACTCCGGATATCAGGTTCTGACCGCAGCGGATGTCGGGTCCGCGCTCGAAAAGCTGGAATCAGCAACGGTTGACTTTATTCTCAGCGATATTAAATTCGATTTGGAGGAACTCGATGGTTTCAATCTGTTCCGAACCATCCAGGAGTATTCCCACCTCAGAGACATTCCTTTCGTCTTCATGAGCTCGTTCGAGGATGGCGTCATCATCCGATCCGGTATGCAGCTGGGCATCGATGATTATCTCGTAAAGCCTGTGGACCCCGAACTTCTCTTCGCTGTGATCGAGGGAAAGCTGAAAAGACACCGGGTTCTTGCCCAACACTGATCCGCCCCGGCCTCCTGCGCCGGGGGTTGAGCTCACCCTTCAGATCGCCATTTCTTTTTTGCGTAACTAGTCGTATATTTCATCTGGCGCGCAAGCCTCTCTTCGCTCCCGAACCGTAAAACCCTTTCGGCACATGTCGATCGCTATCCGCGCAGGAACCGTCATAACTGGCAATGGAAACGGGGATGTCCTTGTCGACGCGACCGTGATGGTTGACGGCACCCGGATCATTTCCGTGAATCACGGGGTCTCCCCGGGATTCACAGGGACCGTGGTGGATGCCCGAAACTTCGTCCTGATTCCCGGCTTCGTCCAAACTCACGTCCATCTCTGCCAAACTCTCTTCCGCGGCATGGCCGATGATCTGCCGCTGCTCGACTGGCTCCGGGATTGTATTTTTCCCTTCGAAGCGGCACACAATGAGTGTTCTATGAGTGCGTCCGCATCTCTCGGAATCGCGGAGCTGATACGGTCCGGTACGACAACGATTCTCGATATGGGGAGCGTTCATCATGAGGAGGCAATCATCCACGCTCTCGGGGAGTCGGGGCTGAGGGCTTTCGCGGGCAAGGCCATGATGGATATGAACGACCTCGTTCCGAAGCTGAAGGAATCGACCGACGAGTCGCTGAAGTCAACCAGGGCTCTCGCGGAAAAATGGCATGACTCTTTCGACGGCCGACTGAAATATGCCGTTGCCCCACGCTTTGTGCTCTCCTGCAGCGAGCGCCTCCTGAAGGATGCCTTCGCTCTCCTCGAGGATTTCGACGGTATGATCTTCCATACCCATGCCTCCGAGAACCGGGATGAGGTGAAAGCGGTCTACGAGCGCTGCCATATGGATAATATTGAATTCCTCGACTCCATCGATGTTCTCTCCGAGCGGAGTTGCCTCGCACATTGTATTCATCTGAAGGAGAATGAGATCGGGATGCTCCGCACTTCGGGATCGAGCGTAACGCACTGCCCCTCCTCGAATCTTAAACTTGGATCAGGTGTCGCCGACATCCCCCGCCTCCTTTCCAATGGTATCACCGTCGCGCTGGGAGCCGATGGGGCCCCGTGCAACAATAATCTGAACATGTTTCAGGAAATGCGGCTCGCCTCTCTGCTCCAAAAGCCTGCCTACGGGCCAACCGCCATGCCCGCTCGAAAAGTTTTTGAGATGGCAACCCTCGGCGGCGCCCGCGCCCTCCACATTGAACAGGATGTCGGAAGCATTGAACCCGGGAAGAAGGCCGACATCGTCCTGCTCGACCTTCGCCGTAGTTGGAACGCCGTTGAATCGCCCGAGACTCTCTTTTCTTCTATCGTGTTCTCCTCCTCTCCCGAGAACGTGGACTCGGTGATGATTGATGGAAAATGGGTCTATCGCGAGAAAGAGATGACGACGCTCGACGAAGCCGACGTGGTAAGCGACGCCAGAAAGGAATTCTTCGCCCTCATGGACCGCCTATGAGATCGGCCGTTTCATTCGTGATCAATGGCGAGGTTCGGTCAATCGACTTCCACGACCATTCGGGGCCTACGACGACGGTGCTCAACTACCTCCGCTCGCTGCCGGACCGCAAAGGGACGAAGGAGGGGTGCGCGGAAGGGGATTGCGGAGCGTGCACGGTGGTGATCGGCGAACTCAGTCGCGGAAAGATCCACTATAAGGCCGTAGACTCCTGCCTTGTTTTTCTCCCGATGCTCCACGGGAAGCAGGTTATCACTGTTGAAGATCTCGCGACGAATGGCCGGCTCCATCCCGTCCAACAGGCGATGGTGGAAACCAACGGCAGCCAGTGCGGCTATTGTACGCCTGGATTCATCATGTCTCTCTTTGCCCTCTATAAGAATACCGACCATCCGTCCCGGGGCGAGATCGACGATGCGCTCACCGGGAATCTGTGCCGGTGTACAGGGTACCGTCCAATCGTCGAGTCCGCGGCCCAATCGTGCGTCCACCATGGGGAGGATCAGTTCAAGGACTCCGAGACGATAAGGCTTCTGGGGTCGATTCCTCGTGAGTCGATCGATATCCGGACGGCCCAGCAACACTACCGCAAACCCGCCAGTCTTCCCGAAGCAGTCTCCTTGAAACATCAGTACCACGATGCACTCATTATTTCCGGTGCGACGGATGTCGCGTTGAGAGTCACGAAAAAGCATGAAGTCTTGAGGGATATCATCGACATCTCCGATGTTCCTGAACTGAAGGAGGTGGCCGAATCCTCCGACGCCCTCACGATTGGGGCAGGGACAACGCTCAGCGTCGCCATGCCGCTGCTTGAGAGGCATTTCCCTGCCCTCAGGAATATGCTAGCGGTATTTGGCTCGCAACAGATCCGGAACCTCGCAACCCTCGGCGGAAATCTCTCCACCGCTTCCCCGATTGGTGACACCCTTCCTCTTCTCATCGCCTACAATGCCCGAGTAGTTCTCGAGTCCGTCAACGGCCGGAGGGACGTTTCAATGGATGAGTTTATACTCGGATACCGGAAGACTCTTCTTCGTCCGGATGAGCTGGTGACAAGAATCCTGCTTCCTATCCCTCCCGCCGGGGTTGTCGTTAAATCCTACAAGATATCCAAACGGAAAGATCTCGATATTTCGACAGTAAGCGGGGGATTCAGGCTTCACCTAGATGCCGGCCGCAATGTGAGGGAGATCGTGCTGGCCTATGGCGGTATGGCCGAGACGGTCAAACGCGCCCGCACGGCTGAAGATTCTGTTCGGGGAAAGGAATGGAATCGCGAAACGATCGATGAGGCTCTTCCCCTTATCGAGAACGAGTTTCGCCCGATCTCCGATGCCCGGGCCGGCTCCCGGATGCGGACGGTCGGTGCGAGGAATCTTCTGCTGAAATTCTGGACGGAAACCGCTCTTTGACGACGACAAATCCATGACCTCACCCCCCCCCCACGAATCGGCGGCGAAACATGTTTCCGGCGCGGCGGTCTATGTGGACGACATCGCCGTCAATGATCAGCTTCTTGTCGGCCGCGTTGTCTACAGCCCCCACGCACATGCCACTGTCCGCTCGTTTGACCTGAGCGAAGCACGTGCCGTACCGGGCGTCCACGCCGTCCTGTCCGCACGTGATATACCCGGCAAGAATCAAATGGGGCCCGTTGTGAAGGATGAACCATGCCTGGCGGACAAGGAGGCTGTCTGCGTCGGACAGGCGGTTTTTCTGATCGCCGCCGAAACGGTTGAGGCGTGCGACGAGGCCGAACGGTTGATTAAAGTCGTGTATGAACCGCTTGAGGCCATCGTTACGCTGGATGAGGCTATCCGACAAAATGCTCTGCTCGGTCCCGCTCGGAAGATTGATACAGGGCATGTGGATGAGGCGCTCGCCGCGTCGGCGCATGTCATTCGCGGTGAGCTCAGGACCGGGGCGCAGGAGCATTGGTATCTCGAATCCCAGGTCTGCCTCTGCATCCCCGGCGAGGGGAATGAAATCAATGTCTTCAGTTCCACCCAGCACCCGTCTGAAGCCCAGGCTCTGGTCGCCGAACTTTTGGGCATCGGGAAGCATGAGGTCGTCGTCGAAGTCAGGAGGATGGGGGGAGCGTTTGGAGGGAAGGAGACCCAGGCGAATCATACGGCATGCTGGGCCTCGCTGTTGTGCCGCGCAACGAATCGCCCCGTCAAAGTTCGACTGTTCCGCGACGACGATATGCGGATAACGGGAAAACGCCACCGCTTTTTCTCGCGCTACGAGGCAGGGTTCGACGATAAAGGGGCTCTGCAATCAGTGTCGATCGAGCTGCACAGCGACGGCGGATGTGCTACCGATCTCTCGTTCGCTATTATGGAGCGGGCGATGCTCCATGTCGATAATGCATATCAAATCCCGCACCTCCGGGTCGTAGGGAAAGTCTACCGCACCAACCTTCCCTCCAATACGGCGTTTCGCGGGTTCGGAGGACCACAGGGGATGGCGGTCATCGAGACGGTCATCGACCGAATAGCCCGCTTTTTGAAGAAGGATCCTGCAGAGATCCGCGCACGAAACTTTTACGGTGCCGATGGGGTAACTCACTATGGAGAAAAGGTCGAGAACAACCGCATCCCGCTGATCTTCGACGAGCTGATGTCATCCTCCGACTACTGGGAACGAAGGAATGCCGTCAACGGGTTCAATGCCTCTCATGAGTTTCAAAAAAAAGGGCTCGCCATTACTCCGGTTAAGTTCGGCATTTCGTTCACGACGACTTTTCTTAACCAGGCGGGGGCGCTCGTCATGATTTATAAGGACGGCACCGTTTTGGTGAATCATGGCGGGACGGAAATGGGCCAGGGGCTCCATACGAAGATCTGTCAGATCGCAGCCTTTGAGCTGGGTGTGAGCCCGGATCGGGTAAAGGTGAACGCGACGAATACGTCGAAGGTTCCCAATACCTCCGCAACCGCCGCGTCGGCAGGCACCGATCTCAACGGGATGGCGGTTAAGAACGCAACCGATATCCTGAAAACGAGGATTTGCCACGGGGCCGCCGAGATTTTTACTGAGAGATTCTCTTCTCCTCCGACACGCCCCGAGGCGGTACGCTTGATGGATGATCTCATCGTGGATTCCGACCATCCGGAACGAGTATTGCCCTTCGCCGAGGCGATGACCCTTCTGCATGCCCGCCAGGTGAGTCTGAGCGCGGCGGGCTTCTACCGGACCCCCGGGATCGGATGGGATAAATCGAAAGGTGTCGGCAAGCCTTTCTTTTATTATGCGTTCGGTATGGCTGTGACGGAGGTTTTGATCGATGTTCTGACGGGTTCTCATACCCTGCTCAGGACCGATATCCTGCACGATGTCGGGAACTCCCTTAATTCAGGGATCGATCTCGGACAGATCGAGGGGGGTTATGTCCAAGGGGTCGGTTGGTGTACGACAGAGGAAGTGAAGTGGGACGGCGCGGGGAATCTGATGACTCACTCTCCCGATACGTACAAGATTCCGTCGGTTCAGGATATTCCGAAGGATTTCAGGGTCAATCTTCTTCCCCATGTCCCGAATCCCCACACGATCCACCAGAGCAAGGCCGTCGCGGAACCCCCTCTTATGCTTGCGCTATCAGCATGGCTCGCTATCAAGGACGCCGTGGCCGCTGTCGCCAACCATGAGTTTGAGCCGGAGTTTTCTCTTCCCGCCACAAACGAGGTGATTCTACTTTCGATCGAAGATCTGAGACAACGAGGCGTTCCCTCCACTAAGATTACGGCGGGGAAATGAAGTCTCTGCACGAACTCTGCTGATTCTGTACGTGTTTCTCATGAATGTTCTCTGAGCGCTCCTGCTTGCCCGTATGTCCTCAAGAAAAAATCCAGCCTCCGGCAATTCTTCGCTCCGTGCGGTCCGGAGTAGCAGGGTCGTGACGCCGGACGGGATCCGCCACGGCGTCATACTGATTCGGGACGGGGTTATCGACGGCGTGGCCGACTCCGAGCCGCCAGGTGTCCCGGTCGATGACGCAGGGGACTTGGTCCTGATGCCCGGTCTGGTTGACTCCCATGTGCATATCAATGAGCCGGGACATACCGATTGGGAGGGTTTCGAGACCGCGACGAAGGCTGCCGCTGCTGGCGGGGTGACGACTGTCGTCGATATGCCGCTCAATTGTTTGCCCGTGACGACCTCTTCCGAGGCGCTGGGGGCGAAACTCGCACGTGCTGCCGGTAAGTTATGGGTCGATTGCGGCTTCTATGGCGGGTTGGTTCCTGAAAGCCGGGATAGCCTCACGCCACTCGCCGAGGCCGGCGTCCTGGGTTTCAAGGCATTTCTTTGTCACTCTGGCCTTGATGAGTTTCCGAACGTTTCAGAAGAGGACCTGCGCCGGGCGATGCCCGCGATCGCCCGGGCCGGAGTCCCGCTCCTCGTCCACTGCGAGTTGATTTCAAAGAAGGGTTCCCCAGGAATCTCACGCCCTACGTCCTATCAGGAGTATCTCCTCTCCCGGCCCCCGTCTTGGGAATCCGACGCGGTCGATCTTATGATCCGCCTCTCGAAAGAGTTTTTTTGCAAAGTACATATTGTTCACGTATCTTCCTCAGACGTGATTCCTGCCCTCCAGAAGGCTCGCCGAGACGGCATCGCTGTGACTGCTGAGTCCTGCCCTCATTACCTTTGTTTTGCTTCGGAGGAGATCGACGACGGCGATACGAGGTTTAAGTGCGCTCCCCCAATCCGGGATAGGGAAAATCGGGAACGCTTGTGGGAGGCACTCAGAACGGGCGTGATTGATTGCGTCGTGTCCGATCACTCTCCCTGTCCTCCAGATTTGAAAGCGGGCGACTTTCAGAGTGCCTGGGGGGGTATCTCATCACTCCAGTTTGGATTGCCCGTCATCTGGACTCAGGCAATGAAACGGGGATTCTCGATCCCCGATGTCGCGAAATGGATGTGCCGCAATCCGGCCGAACTGGCGGGTCTTTCAGGCCGAAAAGGTGTCATCAGTCCCGGCTATGACGCCGATCTGGTGGCCTGGGATCCCGAGGGGGAAGTCTTCGTCGATTCCACGGAGATCCACCACCGCCACAAAGTTACGCCCTATGACGGCATGTCTCTGACGGGAAAGGTTTTTCACACGTACGTGCGCGGACACAAGGTTTTCGACGACGGTGCCCATGTCGGGGAGCCACGGGGCAGGGTTCTTACACGCTCCGCATCAGAGAAGGTCGCCTGAGTGATTGCATTCTCGCAATCGGCCGCCGCTTTCTCGGGTTTTGTCGACCTTGCCTCAAATCGTCTCGGAGGCAGGGTATTGGCCACCAGCGATGAGTTTTTCGCTCCTGGACAGAATCTGTTGAAGGAGGGCCCGGCCATGTTCCTTCCCGACAAGTATACCGACAGGGGAAAATGGATGGACGGCTGGGAATCTCGCCGTAAGAGGTCACCCGGTTATGACTGGTGTGTCATCAAACTTGGTCTGCCAGGGTCGCTCGTCGGCGTCGATATCGATACGAGTCATTTCGTCGGGAATTATCCCGCCTATGCGTCCATTGAGGCCTGCACCGCACCGGGCGGATCGCTTCGCACGTCGCAATGGACGGAGATTCTTCAAAAATCTCCCCTGAGGCCCGATTGCCAGAATTTTTTCTCCGTCGCAACCGGGGATCGGTGGACACACCTGCGCCTGAATATTTTTCCGGACGGCGGCGTCGCCCGGTTCAGGGCTTTCGGCATTGTTCTACCCGACTGGACTACTCTGCGGCAACGATCACTGATCGATCTCGCCGCAGTCGAATCCGGCGGTCTCGTGGTTGCGGCGAGCGATATGTTCTTCGGCTCGAAGGAGAACCTTATCATGCCCGGCCGCGCACGATCGATGGGAGAGGGGTGGGAAACTAAACGACGTCGCGGGCCAGGAAATGACTGGGCGATTGTGCAGCTGGGATGCGCCGGACGGATTGTAAGGATTGAAGTTGATACGAATCACTTTAAGGGGAACGCCCCCGCCGGTTTTTCGCTCGACTCCTGCCGTCTCCCCGGCGGCGCGGTTGACGCCCTCACGTGCTATGACGTCGCATGGAAAGTGCTCGTGCCCCAGCAGAAATCTTATCCCCATCGTCGTCATGTGGTCACCGTGAAGAAGCCGAAGCTCGCCAGCCACGTTCGCCTGAATATCTACCCCGACGGGGGGGTGAGCAGACTGAGGGTCTGGGGGGTCCCGGAGGCGCCCGGATGACAATCGGGAGTCTTAACATGCTTCCCTCCGGAGATGCTATTACTTTGTTCCGTCAAGTATGCGATGCCTTGCGCTGGGCAGAGGAAATGGTTCGTAGGAGACCGTTTCTTGACTCACAGCATCTCGCAAAAACTGCCGATGAGGTGTGGAATTCTCTGGACGCCGATGACTGGAAAGAGGCTTTTTCTCATCACCCGATGATCGGCGATGTGAGCGACCTTCACGCCCGTTTTCCCCGTAGCGCGAAATTGTCTCAAGCCGAACAGGCGGGGCTGTCTCGAGCAGATGACGGAATCCTCAGGGATCTTGCCGCAGGGAACAGGATGTACAAGGCTAAATTCGGGTTCATTTTTATTGTGTGCGCAACGGGGAAGTCGGCCCCGGAGACGCTTTCAATCCTGAGGAACCGTCTCGGCAACGACGCGTCCGAGGAGCTCGAGATTGCCGCGGCGGAACAGTCGAAGATTACGCGAATCCGGCTCGAACACCTATTCGAAGCTCAATGAGTTCGTCATTTCCACCCTCCCTCATCGAAGAGGTTCATGCGGACCTCCGTCAAGCCACTATGCTCTTTCGCGATCGTTACCCTGGGGAATCGCCACTCCGTCAGCCGGTGCATACGGTGTACGGCGGGGCCCAGCTCTTCACAGCCGATCTTGCCCGCAAACTCGGTGCCGCAGCGCTCGCAAGCCTCAGAGAATACGCGCCGGGTCCGTCCTCGTTTGCCAGGGCTCTAGGATTGACCGGGGAAAACGCCGATCACAAAGTCCTCTATGATCGTGTCGTCGATAAACTGAGACGGGAGCCGGTTGAGGATTTCCGAATTGATTTCGAAGACGGCTATGGCAACCGTCCGGATGAGGAGGAAGACGGACACGCAGCATCCACCGCAGGGGAGATGGCGCGCGGCATGCGCGAGCATACCCTCCCCCCCTTCATCGGGATCCGCATCAAACCGTTTACAGAAGACCTCAAGGCGCGAAGCATACGCACTCTCGATATTTTTCTTACAACACTACTCGAGTCCTCGGGGTCACGCCTGCCGGATAATTTTGTTGTCACCCTCCCGAAGGTGACGCTCCCGGCCCAGGTTGCTTCCGTTGTGAAATTGTTCGAATGCCTCGAAAGAGTTCACGCTCTTCCGTCCAAATCGCTGAGGATGGAGCTGATGGTTGAAACTCCGCAATCCATCATCAATGACCGCGGCGAATCAGCCCTCCTTCCCCTTGTTGGCGCCGCGGACGGGCGCTGCGTGGGAGCGCATTTCGGGGTCTACGATTATACGGCGTCGCTCAATATCACGGCTGAATTCCAAACGATGACTCACCCGGCGTGCGATTTTGCGCGGCAGATGATGAAGGTTGCCCTCGCTGGTACCGGGATCTGGATATCGGACGGGGCGACGAATGTGATGCCTGTCGGACCGTACAGAATCATGAAAAACGGAAAGCCGCTCTCGCCCGCCCGCCAGAAGCAGAACAAGCTGGCCGTCCACCGGGCCTGGCGCCTCAATTTCCAGCACGTGTGCCATTCCCTTCAAAATGCGTTCTACCAGGGGTGGGATCTCCATCCCGCACAGCTTCCGGTCCGCTACGCGGCGGTCTATTCGTTCTTTCTCTCGGGACTACATTCCACATCGCTCCGACTGAAGACTTTTGTCGAGAAAGCCGCTCAGGCGTCGTTGATCGGCGATGTGTTCGATGATGCCGCCACGGGACAGGGTCTCTTGAACTATTTCATCCGGGGCATAAGCTGCGGCGCGATCACCGAGGAGGAGGCGCTTGCCACCGGGCTCACTCTCGCAGAGATCCGTTCGCGGTCTTTTGTGAAAATTCTTCAGCAACGACAGCAAGCATCCGGAGGTTGACATGAAAAGCCCGATTTCAACCCATGTTCTCGATACGAGCCGTGGCATGCCTGCCGCAGGGATCACGGTGATTCTGGAGAGTCAATCCTCCGGCGGGCAGTGGAAGGAGATTGCACGGGGTGAAACTGATTCGGACGGACGCCTCAGCGGCTTGCTTAAACCCGACGCCCAAATCCCCGCCGGGATGTATCGCCTGACGTTCCATACCGAACAGTATTTTCGATCCCGGGGGACCGAAGGGCTCTACCCGTCTGTTCCCGTTGTTTTTACGGTGCGGGATTCCTCTGCCCATTACCATATCCCGCTGCTTCTCAGTCCGTTTGGATACAGCACCTACCGGGGGAGCTGACGCTCAATGGATGGTTCCGAGTTTAATCTGAGCGAATGGCTCAATCTGGCCGCTCGCTGGATCCATGTGTTTGCCGGTATCATGTGGGTCGGCCAGACTTATTTTTTCACCTGGCTCGATGGCCGCTTCTCTGAATCAGAGGGCAGCCCCGAAGAGCATGTCTGGATGGTCCATAGCGGTGGGTTTTACCTTGTGGGTAAGCAGAAGAGCCCCCGCTTGATGCCCTCCACGCTTCACTGGTTCAGGTGGGAGGCGGCAATTACATGGATGAGCGGGATAACGCTGCTCATCCTTGTCTATTACCTCGGCGGACTCATGGTAGACGAGAATATGGAAGAGACAATCCCGATGATCGCAGGCATTGGCTCGATCGTCCTCGCCTGGCCAGTCTATGATTTTTTATGGAAATCCCGGCTCGCCCGCCACGAGAAATCCGCTGTCGTCGTGTCATATCTGCTGCTGGTGGGGGCCATTTTCGCTCTCACCCGGCTGATGGGGGGTCGCGCCGCTTATATGCATGCCGGGGCTCTGCTCGGTACGCTCATGACACTGAATGTTTGGATTCGCATCATTCCCGCGCAGAGAAGGATGGTAGCCGCGCTGGAGCGAAGGGAAGAGCCCGACCTGTCTCTCGGGGAGAGAGCGAAACAACGGTCGAAGCATAATACCTTTATGGCCGTGCCCGTGGTTTTTATTATGATCAGCAATCATTTTCCCGTCACTTCCTACGGCGACTCTCTGAATTGGGCCATTCTTTCCCTGCTTATCCTCGTCGGCTGGGGGGCCGCAAAGGTTATCAGGAGGGCGTGATGGACCCCTTCATGAAAGCTGCCATCGATGAGGCGAGGAGGGGATTGCAAGAGGGGGGGATCCCCATCGGGTCTGTCCTCGTCCGTTCCGGGGTGATCATCGGCCGGGGGCGCAATCGGCGCGTCCAGGAAGAGAATCCGATGAAGCACGCCGAGATCGATTGCCTGATCAATGCGGGACGCGTCGGCGTCTATCGCTCTACTCTTCTTTACTCGACTCTGATGCCGTGCTACCTCTGCGCCGGGGCTATCGTACAGTTCCGGATTCCAAAAGTTGTGGTCGGAGAAGCGCGAACGTTTCCGGGGGCGGAGGGGTTCTTGAAGGAGCACGGCGTCCAGGTGGTTAATCTTGATCTCGGCGAATGTGCCGATATGATGCAGGGATTTATACGGAGTTTTCCCTTGTTATGGAATGAGGATATCGGCGTCGGGTCCTGAAATGGATTTTCTTGATAAACTGTTGACGGCTCTGAAATTTGAGGATCATGTGATGCTCGCGACCATCGTGGCGACATCCGGATCGACGCCCGCCGGAGCTCTGTCGAAGATGATTGTGAATGAGGGGGGGAGATCATCCGCCGGCACGGTGGGCGGCGGCTGCATGGAGGGAGATGTCCTGGCTCAGGCTGCCCGTCTTTACGATTCGTCAAAATATTCGGTTCTAAAATTTCACCTGAACGAAGATAGCGCCGAACACGGGCTTATCTGCGGGGGGAGCGTGGATGTTCTGATCGAACCGATCAGCCGCGAGGATGTCCCGGTTCTGAAAAAAATTCGGCAGCTCCGGGACGACGGAGAGGATTGCGGCCTGGTTACTCTGCTCCGCCCCGATGGCTCGCGGGGACGAAAATTCATCGTCTCGACAGGATCTCCCGAAGCCGCGACGCAGTTCGCCCCCCCGCCGGCGGACCAGGGCGAGCTGCAGGCGGTTTTTGACAAGGCGTGCCGTCTCGAGCAATCCCAACGCGCCCCTTCGCCGGACGGCGAATTCCTTGTCGAGCCGGTTCCCGGACGTCCCCCTTTAATCATTTTCGGCGGCGGCCACGTCTCACGATATGTTTGCCGCATCGCCGCGATGGCCGGGTTCCGTGTCACGGTCATTGATGACCGGCCCTCTTTTGCAAATCAGACGAGCTTTCCCGACGCCGCCGAGACTCTTGCCGTCGATTTCCTGACGGCGTTCGACAGCGTAGATATCCGGCCGTCCACCTTCGTGATTATTGTGACCCGGGGACACCTGCGTGACGAGGAGATCCTCGAACGCGTGATTCAAACTCCGGCGCGTTATATCGGCATGATCGGAAGCAAGCGCAAGGTTCTCGCCACCTACGAGCATATCGTGGAGCGGGGGATTTCCCCCGGCTCGCTCCGCCGCGTTTATTCGCCGGTCGGCCTTGAGATCGGCGCTGCAACCGCCGAGGAGATCGCCGTGAGCGTGGTCGCCGAAATGATCCGGATCCGGCGCGGGAAAAATCTGCCTCTCCGTCACAAATCCGCCGCCCTGGATTTTCCCGGCCATCGAGCGTGATCCTCTCATCGCTCTCAAAATCTCTCGTGAGGCTCGCGCCAATTCTGGTGCTTGTCCCAAGCACTCTTTTCGCCAGGCCTCCCATAGTGCTTAGCGGAGCGACACTGATCGACGGCATCGCAAAACACCCTATCCGCGATGCGGTGATCGTGATCGACAGGGGAATGATCGTCGGCGCCGGGGGGAGAGGTTTTGTGATCATTCCGCCGAATGCCGAGGTGATCGACATTCGGGGTAAGTTCATTATCCCCGGGCTGATTGATTCACATATTCATTACGGATCCCCGAGGGATCTGCTGCAGCTTCTCGCCTGGGGGGTGACGTCAGCGAATTGTATGTTTGAGTCAACAGACGAAGG
Source organism: uncultured Chlorobiaceae bacterium (assembly GCA_964410105.1). Taxonomy (GTDB): domain Bacteria; phylum Bacteroidota; class Ignavibacteria; order UBA10030; family SZUA-254; genus CAYPFY01. The sequence goes on along the minus strand of CAYPFY010000007.1, from coordinate 98,352 downwards.
GAAGGCGATTGAGATCCAAACCCTGCCCGACACGAGCCGCTCTCCCCGGATTTTTCCCGTGGCACCGATTTTTACCGCGCAGCACGGCTGGTGGGGCGAGGGCTTTCCTCCTGATACTGCGGTCAACAGGTTCCCCAAAACTCCCGAAGAAGCCCGCGCTCAGATCGCTAAGGTGAAGGCGAAGGGGATCTCCCGGATCAAGCTTATGTACGACGGGATGGGTTGGTGCCGAGACCCCCTGGCGCCGCTCGAAAAGATGAACCCTGATGTGATGCGGGCTCTCATCGATGAGGCGACACGTCAGAATATTTTTACGGAAGTTCATGCCCCGACTTTCACCGAAGCCTCCGAAGCCCAGGAGGCGGGCGTCTCGGCTTTCGTCCACGGAATCCTCGACGAGCATCTCAGCGCGCCGTTCGTTTCTGCGATTCCCGGAAAGCTCGAGTTCTATATTCCCACCTTCTGCCTCTATGAGTTTCTCGCCGATGTGAATGGCTTCGTCAAAAAAGTTCTGGCAGACGAACGGTTCCGTGCGGCTCTCCCGGATCAGACTGTCAGGGAGTATACCGATTCCGCATATGCGAAACGTTACCACGACCGGTATCCGAATGGAACGTATGTGAAGAACCATCTTTCCATACTGCGGGAGAATATGATGTCGGTGATCACAAATTATGGCTCCGTCGCCATGGGGACCGACATGTGGGCGTTCCCCGGGATCGCGGCGCACCTCGAGATGGAGTATATGGTGGAAGCAGGTCTCACTCCAATCCAGGCGATCGCCGTTGCGACGACGACCGGGGGACAATTCCTCGGATCACGTGTCGGCATCATCTCCAACGGGCTGCGCGCAGATCTCCTCATCCTGGATGCCGATCCGTCCGAGAATATCCGCAATACGCGCACCGTTCGTACTATCATAAAGGGGGGAGTTTTCTTTGACCACGAGGATCTGCTGAAGCTTTCAAAGCAATGATCCGGCGGGATGACAGGCTCCTGCGGTGGAGGAAGGAGTTTCCGATCCTCGCCCGGTCCACCTATCTCATTTCGAATTCACTTGGGGCGATGCCACGCAGCGTGTCATCGGCGATGAAATCGTATGCCGAGACGTGGGCCGCACGCGGTGTTCAGGCATGGTCGGATTCGTGGTGGGATATGTCTGTCTCCGTCGGCGACTCCCTCGCCCCGCTCATCGGAGCCGGTTCGCGGGAGATCTCGATGCATCCGAATTGTACCCTCCTCCAGGCGATGCTGATCTCCTGCTTTCATTTCCGGGGGAAGAGGAACAGGATTGTTACGACAGATATGGAGTTTCCTTCAACGCTCTATGTCTATGAAAAACTCGGGCGCGCGCTCGGAGCCCGCCTCAGGCTCGTGCACTCGCCGGACGGAATTCACATGGACACCGACCGGCTCCTTCGCGCCATCGATGAGCGGACTCTCCTCGTTTCTGTGTCTCATGTGCTTTTCAGGAGCTCCTTCATCCAGGACGTGCGGGCCATTTCGCAAAAAGCACACCGCGTCGGAGCCAAGGTGATTGTTGACGCATACCATTCGGTGGGCTGTATCCCGGTTGACGTCCGGTCGCTGGGGGCTGATATGCTCGTCGGCGGGGTCCTGAAGTGGCTCTGCGGTGGTCCTGGCGGAGCGTTTCTCTGGGTTCGGCCAGAGCTCAGGAGGTCGCTCAGACCGAAAATCACGGGCTGGGCCGCCCACACGAAGCCCTTCGCCTTTGACCTCTCCATGGATTATGCGCCCGGTCCCGAACGGTTCCTCACCGGTACTCCCTCGATCCCTTCTCTCTACGCCGCCCGGGAGGGCCCCCGGATCATCACGAAGATCGGTGCGGCTGCCATCCGATCGAAGTCGAGGAGACAAACCGCTCTCGTCGTCGAAGAGGGCCGGCGCCAGGGGGTCAGGATCGCTTCCCCGCTGAACCCCGAAGAACGTGCCGGCACGGTCACGCTCGATATGCCGCGTGCATATGAGATTTCGCGAAAACTTCTTGAGCGAGGCTTCCTCGTGGATTATCGAGAAGGCTCGGGGATCCGTATCGCGCCGCATTTTTATTCGACGGATGAGGAAGTTCTTTCGGCACTAGAGGAAATTGAGAAAATCGTTCGGACCCGCGCCTACCGGGATGTGCCGCGGAAGCGCTCGATCGTAACCTGATTCTTGCACTTCGTGGCCCGGGGAAGTATATTTTAATACGTATCACGATCGCCTGAACTGTTGTGATCTCAGCCGTCATCCTCGCTTGCCGGGCCCAAGGCGCTCGCGGCACCCCGCTTGCCGTCGCGAAGATCGGGGACAGGCCGCTGCTTCAATTCATGGTCGATGCCCTGCATCGTGCCCAGGTTTTTAGAATCGTTATCATGCTCGATTCGACCGAGGGGACGAACCTGGACTGGTTCGACGGGACCGTCGGAACAGCGTCATCAGAATCGGCCGCCCTCGTCGATGGTCTCAACCTGCTCATCCCGGATGATCTCCACGGCGCCCTCATCTGCCCGATCACCGCTCCGTTTCTTTCGCAAACGCTTCTCGTCAACGTCCTCCAGGGATTCTGGACTTCGAAGAAGAATATTATCATTCCAACCCTGGAGGGTAAACGCGGGCAGCCTGTCATCGTGGGAGAGTCGCTCTTCGGCCCGCTGAAGAACGGCTCTTCCCTTGACGAACTTCTCAAGGATTTCCCGCACGAGATCATTGAGGTCGTTACCACCGAAAAGGGTGCCCTGATTCGCGTGCTGTCCGATGCCGATCTCGCAGGAGTTTCGCTGTGATAAATCCGGAGGAAGCCCTCGCGATTATCCGGAATCATATCACCCCTGTAGGGACGATGACGGTGAGTCTCAATCAGGCGCTCGGGCGCGTGGTAGCGGAAGATGTCATCGCATCGGCCGAGTCGCCCCCTTTTGATAACGCCGCGATGGATGGCTATGCCGTGCGTCATGACGACCTCACGGAAATTCCTCGGACGCTCAGGATCGCCGGAGAGATTCCCGCAGGATCGGTCGCTCCTAGTCCCCTCCGCGCCGGCGAGGCCATGAGTATCATGACGGGGGCGCTCATTCCCGAGGGGTGTACCGCCGTCGTCCAGCAGGAGTGGACTGAATCCGCTGGCGACGGATTTGTCACGGTGCTTCACGCCGCCAAAAGAGGGCTTAATATCCGTCCCAAAGGTTCCGATATTCCGCTGGGAGCGCGTGTGGTCGAGGCCGGGACAGTTCTCACCGCCCCGGAACTCGGGCTCCTGGCTTCGCTTGGACTTGAGTTTGCCTCCGTCCGGCGCCCGCCGGAGGTCGCCATTCTGACCACCGGATCCGAAATTCTGGGATTCGGAAAACCTCTTCCCGAAGGGAAGATTTATGACAGCAATGCCTATGTGCTCGGTTCGCTTGCCCGTGAGTGTGGATGCGATGTTCAGATGCTGGGGAACGCAAAGGACGATCCGTCCGAGCTCGGTCTGAAAATGAAGATCGGGCTTGCAACTGACATGCTGATTACCTCCGGCGGCGTTTCCGTGGGAAAATATGACCTTGTGACGAAACTATTCGAACAGACGGGGGTCGATGTGCTTTTCTCCAGGGTGAATATCAAGCCGGGCATGCCGCTTGTGTTCGGCAAGCGGGGGCAAACCATTGTGTTCGGGTTGCCCGGGAATCCTGTCTCGTCTATGGTGACGTTCCTGAAGTTTGTCCGTCCTGCCCTTTGGGCGATGATGGGGAGAGTTTTCCGGGAATTCACTCTCCGGGCGCGGTTGGTCGAGCCCTTCACGAAGTCAGATGGCAAACGCCATTACGTTCGGGGGGTGCTTCATCACGAAAACGGTTACCTCGCTGTCCGAACGACAGGATCCCAGGTTTCAAATGTGTTGAGCTCGCTCTCGAAGGCAAATTGTCTGATCATCATTCCGGAGGATGTGCGGGAAATCCGTCCCGGCGACGATGTGGAGGTGGAGCTGTTGCCATGGAGGTGACCGTGCATCTTTTTGCATCCGCCCGGGATGCCGCAAAGTGTCGCGAGCTGCACTTGCCTCTGCCACAATCCGCGACCGCCGCCGATGCGCTGGCGGCTTTGCTCGACCGCTTCCCCGGCCTGCGCCCGTGGGAGGGGGTTCTTCGCATCGCCGTGAATCAAGAGTATGCCCCGGGCAATAGGGTCCTGCGCGACGGGGATGAGGTGGCTCTCATACCCCCGGTGAGCGGCGGTTGACCGTGATCGAAATTGTGACAAAATCAATCGAGCTGCAACGCGTGATTGAGTCTGTGAGCAGACCTTCCGCCGGAGCGGTCGACGTGTTTATCGGCACAACCCGAAATTGCGCGGATGGTAAGGAGGTGCTGTCGCTGGAATATGAAGCGTACGAGCCCATGGCCAAGAAGATTCTGGCTGAGATCGCTTCCGAGGCGCGATCGCGGTGGGACCTCGTTGAAGTATCCATAGTTCACCGCATTGGGAGGGTCGAGGTCGGCCAGGCGAGTATCGCGATCGCCGTTTCCTCCGCTCACCGGAGCCAGGCGTTCGAGGCGTGCAGGTTTATCATCGACACCATAAAAAAAAGCGTGCCGATATGGAAGAGGGAATTTTATTCGGACGGCGAGCGTTGGGTAGGTATGCAGGGCGACAGCCTCACTCCCGCATGAGCCAGCGGTTGAGCGCCGGCCGGCAGGAAATTTGGCTCGCAATTAAGAAAAAATAATATAGCCCGTTGTTGACTTTGAAACAAGCGATTCCTACATTGACCTCATCAAATTTCAAGCCACACTAATCACCTAACCGTTCAATGATTCAGGAGGGGTTATGAAAAAACTTTTGGTGATGTTTTTCGTTCTTGCCGCCTTCGTCGCGGTCCAGGCTCGTCTCGCCGCCCAGGAGAAGACAGAGGAGAAGATGGAGAAGCCCGGAGAAAAGATGGAGAAGAAGGGCGAGATGATGGAGAAGAAGGGTGAGATGAAGGAGAAGATGGGAAAGCATAAGGCGAAGATGGCGAAGCATATGGAGAAGAAAGGTGAGGCGATGGAGGAAAAAGGGGAAGAGAAAGCCGGAGAGATGATGGAGAAGAAGGGTGAGATGAAGGAGAATGCATCGGAATCAATGGAGAAGTCTGGTGAAAAGATGGAGAAGAAGGGCGAGATGATGGAAAAGATGGGCGGCAAACACAAGGGTAAGATGGGTAAGATGGGTAAGATGGGGAAGAAGATGGAGAAGAAGGGCGAGATGATGGAAAAGAAAGACGAGAAGAAGGACGATAACCACTAGGTTTTGTTCCACGCTCGATGAGCGCTATGGGAACCGGAAAGCGGCACGTTGATTGCCGCTTTCTTTTTTTATGCGCCGGGATATGACCACCTATAAACCCGATACAACCTCTCCGTTTTCTTCTTCGAGAAGAAGAATTCTGATTTCTGCGCCCCTGGCTTTTCTGGCGGGCTGCGACATCTCCCCGGGCGGAAAGACCGAATCTCTGCTGAGGGCTTTCCAGTCTTTCAATGACTGGGTGCAGCAGAGTGTTTTTGACCCGGCGAAGCTCGCTACGGAATACCCGGATGCGGAGATGACTCCCGAATCCGGGTTCCGCGTCAATGGCTACGATACCGATGAGCCGGATATCGACCTCAAGGGGTGGAGCCTCACCCTGGAGGGGCCGGGGCTAAAAACCGCATCGTACACCCTCGGCCAGCTTGCCTCGCTCCCGAAGCGTGTCATGAACACCCGGCACTGCTGCGTGGAAGGGTGGAGCATGATACCGAAGTGGGGAGGATGCTCCCTGAGGGAGTTTTTGAAATTCGCCGGCGCCGATCTCAGCGCGAAATTCTTAAAGGTCGAGTGCGGCGACGAGTACTACACGTCCTATGATATGCCGAGCGCCCTTCACCCTCAATCGATCCTCTGCTACGAAGCGTACGGTAAACCGCTCTCGCTCCAGCACGGCGCTCCGGTCCGAATCGTCATGCCGACGAAGCTCGGATACAAGAGCGCGAAATGGGTGGACAAGATCGTGTTGACGAATGAGAAACCCGGAGGATATTGGGAGGACCAGGGATACGACTGGTTCGCAGGTTTATGAGAAAGCTTCTGCTCATCGCGCTGCTCGCCGCTTCTGGCTGCTCCGTTCCGCAAAAGAGGGTTCTGGCGATCGAAAAAACCAGGACCTATCATACAGATTCCTGCCCCCGCGTGTGCATGGCCAGGACGCGGACGATGACGCTGGATGAGGCACAGGAGCTTCGCCTGAAAGCCTGCCCCGGTTGTAAGCCGGACCGCCTGTGAACAAGCAATCGAAAGAGTTTCAGCATCCGCTGATCATAAGACTGACGCACTGGGTCAATTTCATCGTGCTCGCTATAATGGTGCTGAGCGGGCTCCGGATTTACAACGCCTCTCCTGTGTTCGCATTCAGGATCCCGGTCGATTTGACGCTCGGGGGCTGGCTGGCAGGTGCACGCCAGTGGCATTTTTTTGCGATGTGGCTGTTTGTTGTGAACGGATTTGCGTATTCGGTCTATAATGTGCTCTCACGACACGGGAGGAAGACTACCCTCTTCGCACGCTCAGATATTCCCGGCGTTCTCCCCATGATCGCGTACTATCTCCGCCTCAGGCGGGATCATCCTTCACAGGGGAAATATAACTCCCTTCAGAAACTCGCTTATACGATGGTTCCGCTCCTCGCCTTGGGCGCCATCCTCACCGGCATGGCGATTTATCTTCCGGTCCAGTGGGGGATGATAACAAGGTTTTTCGGGGGCTACGACGCTGCCAGGGTATGGCATTTTATCTTCATGGCCGGCCTCGTCGGATTCTTCGCCGGACATCTGCTGATGGTCGCCATCGCCGGCTGGAGCAATTTTTTTTCAATCATCACCGGCTGGAAAAAGGTCCACCCCCCCAGCGCCTGATCAATATCGGCCGCGACGGGATGCCCAAAACCAGGCGTCCTCGCGGGCCATTCGTTCTCCCGGCCCAAGACCACGCACTGTTGCGCCCCGTCTCCTGTGTGATTATATTGTGATAGAATCATTCAATTCCTATGGGCGATTTTGTGGAACTTCAGGACCGCTTCGGGCGTATCGCGAATAGTCTCCGGATCTCTGTCACCGATCGGTGCAATTTTCGGTGTACATACTGCATGCCCGAGTCCGGGATGACGTGGATGAGGAAAGACGAGCTTCTCACGTTCGAGGAGATGACGCGCCTTGCACACGTCTTTGCCGACATGGGGATAACAAAGATCCGGCTCACAGGGGGCGAGCCCCTGATGAGAAAGGAGCTCCCGATCCTCATCGAGAAGATTTCCCGGGTGCCCGGGATCCGGGACATTGCCCTCACAACGAATGGCTTTTTTCTCGCCGAGCAGGCTCTCTCGCTTGTCAAGGCGGGCCTTAGCAGGATAAATGTGAGCCTGGATTCTCTCGATGCCGCCAGATTCTCCGCCATGGCGCGGAGGGATTTTCTTCGAAATGTCTGGGAAGGCCTCCTTGCCATCGAAAACCTTCCCATCCGGCCGATAAAGATCAACGTCGTACTTATCCGGGGCGTCAACGACGGAGAAATCGAGGATTTCGCCCGCCTCGCCAGGACGAAGCCGTTTACGATCCGGTTCATTGAGTTCATGCCGATCGGCGCCGATGATGGCTGGTCTCTCGATAAAGTGGTTCCGGCCCGCGAAATCATCGAGCGGATCAATGCCCTCGGTCCAAAGCTTATCCCGCTCGAATACCATGGTTCGCAGGCCGCCGATCGCTATAGGTTCGACGACGGGAAGGGCGAGATCGGGTTCATCGCGTCGGTCTCGGATCCGTTCTGCTCTTCGTGTAATCGAATCCGCCTGACTTCCGACGGGAAGCTGCGAACGTGCCTGTTCTCTCTCCATGAGACCGATCTGAAGTCCATGCTTCGGTCCGGATCACGGGATGAAGAGATCCGGAACACTATTGTGAAGGCCGTTCTGGACAAGGAGGAGGGGCATCTTATTAATCGCCCCGGTTTCGTTCGGCCGAGCAGGACGATGAGCCAAATCGGCGGGTGAGAAGACTTCTGGGGGTGTGATCTCCGGCACAACCTTCAGCTCGCCGTTAAACTTCAGTTACCCGCGCAGGGTCCCACCTAATGAACGGTCCATTCAATTATTGAGGATATCGTATGAAGACACGTGTATTGTTCATGGGAATCCTGCTGGCCTCGCTGGCGGCTCTATCGAGCGCGCAGGATAAGACGCCCGGGGTCGATAAGCGCGAGCGAATTCAGCAACACCGGATCCGGCAGGGGGTGAAGAGCGGAGAATTGACACGCGGTGAAACCCGAAGGCTCGAACGTCAGGAAGGGAAAATTAAAGCAGACGAGCTGGCCGCAAAATCAGACGGAAAAGTTACTCCGGGCGAACGAAGAAAGCTCCACAGGGAGTTGAATCGTGAGTCGCGCAGGATTTATCGATCCAAACATAACGGCAGGGTCCGCAAAGGATAGTAACACCCTCCGAGGTTTTTTGAGAACCGGGTGAAGCTAACGCTTCACCCTTTTTATTTGATTTTTTATACATGCTGTCGTACTTTACACCAATCATGGGACCCCCCTTTGCAACCCGAGATGTATCCTCAAAATCCCTCACACTGCGCTCGGCAAAAGCCTCTGCCTCACTGATAGTTGCCGCTTCCACCATCGATGCCATTCGCAGAGGAGCTACTCCGAAGGCCGATCCCATCGGAGTGGCAAAGGTGGCGGGGATTCAGGCCGCCAAGCAGACGAGTCTTCTCGTGCCGCATTGCCACCAAGTGCCGCTCGACTTTATCCAGGTCGATGTGTCTCTCGACGACCGTGCCATCATGATTACATCAGAGGTGAAGGCGATATGGAAGACGGGCGTGGAGATGGAGGCGCTGGTCGCGGCGTCAGCTGCCGCCCTGACCCTCTACGACATGTTGAAGGGTGTTGATGAGGATATGGAGATTCGGTCGGTCCGGTTGCTCGAGAAGAAGGGAGGGAAATCGGCGATCAGGGACTCCGGGGAGGGCCTGTCCTCCGCCGTTGTGGTCCTGAGCAACTCTGTCAGCCGCGGGAAACGGACCGACTCCTCAGGGCTGGTGCTTATGGAACGGCTGAAGAAACTGCATTTTTCGGATCCCCTGTACAGGGTGCTTCCCGATGATCGCCCGACGATCGAAAAAGAATTGAAATCCCTCGCCGATGTGGAGAAGTGCGATCTTATTCTGACGACGGGCGGGACAGGCACGGGGCCCGAAGATCTTACGCCGGAGGCGACCCTGGCCGTGATCGATCGACGCCTCGAGGGGGTCGAAGAGACTCTGCGGTCCTTCGGTCAAAGCCGCATCCCGACCGCCATGCTCTCGCGCAATGTCGTCGGGCTGCGGGGATCGACTCTGATCATCAATTTTCCGGGATCCCCCTCAGGAGCCGCAGACGGTATGGACGCCCTTTTTCCGGCCATCCTCCATACATTCAAGATGATTCGGGGTGGTGCTCACTGAATGGCTCTCTTTGATCCCAAGAGAAGAAGGGTGGAAGGACTCAATTATTTCGGCAAGGAGCGCACTCCGCCAGGCCAGGTCGCCACGGCAAAGTTCCCGGTTCTTACCTACGGCAACACTCCTTCAATTTCGATTTCGGAATGGCGCTTCCGCGTCTGGGGTGAAGTGGAGGAGGACCTTTCCTGGGCATGGGACGATTTTATGAAGCTCCCGCAAACAACTCTCCGGGCCGATTTTCACTGCGTGACGCGATGGAGCCGGTTCGACGATGACTGGACCGGAGTCCTTTTCAAGGATTTGATGAAGTCTCTGAGGGTCAAGCCCTCGGCCCGCTTTGTGATGCAACATGCCTACGGAGGCTACACGACGAATAACTCGCTCCCGTCAATGGTGGAAGAAGAGTGCATTCTTGCCCATACGTTTAACGGCCAGCCTCTCCCGCGGGAACATGGCGGCCCGATGCGCGTTTTCACTCCCCGCCGTTACGCATGGAAGGGGGCCAAGTGGGTTAACGGGCTTGAGTTCATGGCCAATGACCGTCCGGGATTTTGGGAGCAGAACGGCTACAATACCCCGGCCGACCCCTGGAAGGAAGAACGGTATGGATGAATTTTGTTCCCGCCAGAGGAGATGAGGACGCTGCTCGTAGTGGTTCTCGCCTGGCTATCGACGCTTAAGGTCTGTTACTCTGAAGAGGTGTATCGGGGAATCGTCCGAAGACCGACGACGGTGACGTGCTTCAATGGCTGCGGCGATCTGTATCTGGAGCCCGATACGGGGTCCTTTAATATCTATCTCACGGATCCCTCGGGACGCTATCTCAGCGGCGGCTATGTCGGTATGCATGTCCAGGTTGCCGGGTACAGGTCTAATTGCGAAAGCTGTACTCCCCTTTTCCTGACGAAGCCGATCCTAGTGCTTCCCCCTGACGGGGCAGGGGACGATCGCCCTCTCCTGCCGGGCGCTTTTATTCTCAATCAGAATTTCCCCAACCCCTTCAATTCCGCGACCCGTCTCGAATTCTCGCTTCCCTCCGAGGCGTACGTCGAGCTTACCATCTCCGATTTGTCGGGCCACCGTCTCCTTGCCCTGATATCGGGCCGACAGTCTCCCGGCATGCACGTCGCGTACTGGCACGCGGTCGATGAGCCGAGCGGGATCTATGTTGCCCGGCTTTTCTTTCTGAACTCCGAGGATGCGCCGCAGACGATTTCACGCCGGATGGTACTGCTTCGATAAGGGACTTGTGAAATTCCGCTTTTTTCTTTAGTATGTTTACGTGCCACCGACGGTGAGACCCGATGGAGATCCTTCTCGTCATAATCGTTTTCCTTCTCTGCGGTACTGTGATCCTCCAGTCGCGGGGGCTCATGCGGCAGCATGTGGAATCAATTCGGGCCGATATGAAGTCGGGGCTTCAGAGTGTCTCTGAAAATCTCGGGGCTCAGCTAAACGCAATGACAAGCCAGATCCGCTCCCAGACCGATACGGTCGGAGATCGTCTGGATCACGCGACGCGGGTTATCGGCGACGTCCGACAGCACCTCGGCGAGTTGGGCCAGGCGACACGGGAGATGAAGGAACTCGGTCAGAATATGTCCAAATTGGAGGATCTCCTGAATGTGCCAAGGCTGCGGGGGGGATTGGGCGAGTTTCTCCTGGAAGACCTCCTGAAGCAGGTTCTTCCCGCCGCCCATGTGACGATGCAGTACCGGTTCCGGAACGGCCAGACGGTCGATGCGGTTATCCATACCTCCGACCGGCTCGTCCCGGTCGATTCGAAATTCCCTCTGGAAAACTTCCGCCGTATGGTCTCCGCCCAGGATGATTCCGACCGGCGCAGCCTCAGGAAGGCCTTCGCCTCAGACGTGAAGAATCATATCGACGCCATCGCAACGAAGTATGTCTGTCCCGATGAGGGCACATTCCCCTTCGCGCTGATGTATATTCCCGCCGAAAATATTTATTATGAGATAATCATCAGGGATGAAGACTCCCCCGAAGTGTATTCGTACGCGATTTCGAAAAAGGTTGTGCCCGTTTCTCCCAACAGCTTCTATGCCTATCTCCAGGTGATCGCTCTCGGGCTGCGCGGCATGGCGATTGAGAATAATGCGCTCGAGCTTGTCGATTCTCTCTCCCGCCTTCAGGGAGATATGTCGCGCGTGCGGGAGCTGTTCGATGTTCTGGGGACTCATCTTGAAAACGCGAGGAAAAAATACGACGAGGCCGATCATAAGCTCTCGATGTTCGAGGGAAGGCTCGATCTTGCCTCCGGACACTCCCTCGCAGAGCATGCGCTCTGAGAGGTGACGGCCAAGGACGCTTCCGTGATGCTGAAGGTACATCCCGCAAATCCCCAGGGGAGACATATTAACTCCGCCGTGACTGTGCTGAAGGATGACGGCGTGATTATTTATCCTACTGACACCGTGTATGGGATAGGATGCAGCATTTTTGCGGCCCGCGCGGTGGAACGCGTCTATGCCATCAAAGGCCAGAAGAGGGATAAGCCGTTCAGCTTTATTTGCTCCGACCTTGCCCATATAAGCGAGTATGCAAAAGTCTCCAATGTCGCCTTCCGCCTGATGAAACAGCTCATCCCGGGACCCTTCACGTTTGTGCTTCCTGCCAGTAACCTCAAGCAACTGCCCAAGAGCATGATCTCGAAGCGGAAAACCGTCGGAATCCGCGTGCCCGCTAATCCGATCTGCCACGCCCTCATCAAGGAACTGGGCCACCCGCTGCTCGGCGCGGGCGTGACCGATCAGCACGGCGAAATCATCAGTGACCCCGACCTGATCAGGGAACAGTACGATCACCAGGTGGACCTTATCCTCGACGGGGGGAAGTGTTCTCTGAGTGTTTCTACCATCATCGATCTCACCGATGACCGACCGGTCGTGGTCCGGGAGGGAGCCGGAGATGTCAGTAAGCTGATCGAAGCATGAATACGCCCGTACGACGAGAGGCAATCCCATGTATTTGAAAAACCATTCTTTGACCGTGATGAATAAGTCCTCGCTGATCCATGGCGAGAGGCTTGAGGTGGTCGTTGTCTATGCCGATTTGAGGAACTTCGCTGAGTGGTCTCTGACCTCGTCCGCGGGCGATATCACGCGCGTGATCGAGGTGGTGTATGACCGGGTCATTCAGCTCGCTTTCTTTTATAAACATACCTTTCATAAATTCCTGGGGGATGGCTTTGTTCTGATCTGGGAGGTCAAGGACCATGGATCGTTCGCCGAGGCTCTGCACTGGGCAATGGCCGCCGCGTTCGAGATTCACAAGAGATACTGGTATATCGCCGAACGGCTTTCCTTTCCCTCCCCGCTCGGGTTCGGAGTGGGCGTGTCCTGCGGGGAGGTGGTCCGTATCGATCCCGACACTTTTATTCCCGAACTCAATGAGTCCGATTTTGTGGGCTATCCGATGAACTGCGGTGCCCGCTTGCAGAAACTCGCCGGTCCCTACGGCACCGTGATCGATAGTTATGGGGTAAAAATCGCCGAGAGCAGCCCCGACCGGGTGCTTCGGCAACGGAATCATATCCTTCGCCTCGAGCTCATGAAGCCTCATAATAAGGCTGTCGCAATGGCGAGCAAGTTCACAGGTCTCCACGAGGATGACGTGTTCGGCTTTCGCTACGTTACCTGGCCCTATGTCAAGGAGGCTCTCTGGAATGTGGATGGGCGCGCATGAGCGTTGTCCTCAGCCCATCGCTTTCCGACCGCCCCTCCCTGGCCTTCGCCCGCTCTCTGGCAATCGGCACGGCTCTTGCAGGGTTGGCAGCAGCCACGGATTTTTTTTACGGCAATCGGCCCTGGAGCCAGCACATCCCCGGGCTCCTCTTGGTCGGGAATGTGCTCGCCTCCGCTGTCTGGGGAGCCGATCGGCTTTCGCTATCCGCCCTCGGCCCGATGCTCCGGAAACCCTCTTCCCCGCTGGGATATGCCGCGCGGCTGCCGTTCTGGTATTTTTCAGGTGCAATCGGGGCGGTCTCAGGCCTTCTGATCGCGAAGAGATGGAATCTCCTGACAGTTTTCGACATCCCTGTGAAGAATCTGTTCTCCCTGGGGGGAAAAGTCGGCATCGGAGTCGGGATTACGATGCATCTCCTGGGGTTTTTTTACCGCTTCATGCGCCGTGACCCGCGTCGAACAACATAAAATCGTCCAATCGCTTACTGAATATGCCCACGCCATGAAGGGCCGCGATCGGGACGAATTCGATATGATCCAAAAAAGGGACCGCGATGATGAAGAGCTTGATGATATGCGCCGGCGGAGGTTGGTGGAGCTGTATGAACGATACGTCCCCGCCCGTTTCAGAGTGTGATTCCCAGCCCGCGCCGGCACTCCGCCGCTACTTCGCGCCCGCCCTGAAGGATGCTTCAAAGAGTGGACTGTGATTCCGACGAAGATCAGACGGACTTCCCCGACCGAGCTCTCGGTGGAATGGGACGACGGCCATAGGGGGAGATACTCTCTGCAGTCGCTCCGGCGGTATTGCCCCTGCGCATCCTGCGCCGTCGAATCAGAGTCAGCCCCGGGCTCAGGGTTGCTGCCAATCCTGATGCCGGGGAGAAATGAGTTGAAGGCGATCGAAACCGTAGGGAATTACGCGCTACACCTGCGCTGGGGGGACGGCCACAATTCCGGACTCTATGCTTTTGACTATTTCCGTCAGATTTGTGAGTGCGACCGTTGCCAGAAAATGAGTGAGGAATAATTACGCTCCCGCCGGAGGACCCATGGAAGACGATATTCTCGATGAGGAACTGAGCATCATGTACCAGGAGCCCGATCGTGTGAAAACTCTCGACTCCCGGACTTTTCTCAAGCCGATCAAGAACCTGAAGGCCCGTAAGCCTCTGACGCTTCCCAAATCGGCGGTCGCCCGAGAAGCCCTCAGCCTGATGCAGGCGAAACATGCCAGCTGCCTCCTTATTCTCCAGGGGGAGCAATTGGCGGGGATTCTCACCGAGCGCGATGTTATTACGAAAGCGCTGCCGTCTCCGCGGTCCCTGGATGAGCTCCCGGTCGGGGAGATCATGACCCCCAATCCCGTCTCGTTTCAGCCCGATGACAGCGTTGCCTTTGTTGTGAACGCGATGCACGTCGGCGGCTACCGGCACGTTCCTGTCGTCGACGATCAAAACCGCCCCCTCGCCGTCGTCTCCGTCAGGGATATTATCGGGTTCATGGTCGAGCATTTTTCCGAAGAGATACTTAATCTGCCGCCACGCCCCGTCCGAAGGGTCCGCACCGAGGACGGAGGCTGAAGCATATCCGTTAAAACTGCTCATCCATGCCATTGGTGCCGCTACAACGCATAGGCGTCCTGACCGGCGGCGGAGATTGCCCGGGACTCAATGCCGTTATCCGGAGTATCGCGAAACCCGCGATCACGACATTCAACTCGAGGGTCATCGGAGTTCTTGATGGGTTCGAGGGATTCGTCGAGGGTCGAACGCGCGAGCTTTCAAAGCTCGATGTCTGCGGCATCATCAATCTCGGCGGGACGATTCTCGGCACATCCAATAAGGGCGACCCGTTTCACTTTCCCCGGGAAGATGCCTCGGGCGTCACCGTCACGGATTGCTCCGACCTGGTTCTGGAGAACTATCGGCAGTGGGGGCTGGACTCTTTGATCGCTATCGGCGGAGACGGCACGATGACGATCGCCCATAAGTTGTCCCGGATGGGCCTCAGGATCGTCGGCATCCCGAAGACGATCGATAATGATCTTGAGGCAACCGATATCACCTTCGGCCACGATTCAGCGCTCTCCGTGGCGACGGAAGCTCTCGATCGTCTCCAGACAACCGCCTCGGCCCACCATCGGGTGATCGTCATGGAAGTGATGGGCCGATACGCCGGATGGATCGCGCTCGGTGCCGGCGTTGCGGGTGGTGCCGATATGATCCTGATCCCGGAAATTCCCTTCAAGTGGGACGCCATCTTTGATTTTGTCTGGAAACGGAGCAAGGGAGCCCGCTTCAGTATCATTTGCGTTGCGGAAGGGGCAAAGCCGAGCAATGGCGAACCAGTGGTCCGGGAAACCGATATTAAACGGACGGACCCGGTCCGGCTGGGGGGGATAGGCGAACTGGTTGCGGGAGAGATCCAACGGGCAACGAAGCTTGAAACGCGTGTGACTGTGCTCGGCCACCTGCAAAGGGGAGGGAGCCCCTCCGCGTTCGACCGGATTCTCGGAACGAAGTTTGGCGCCCACGCTCTTTACGCTGCTTCACGGGGTGAGTTCGGGACGATGGTGAGCCTGCGCGGCCGCGACGTAGTTACTGTGAAGTTGGAGGATGCGATCCGGCGCCAACGGCTCGTCCCGTCCGACTCGCAGCTCGTCTTCACGGCGCGATCTGTCGGTATCAGTTTCGGGGACGGTTAGAACCCCCTCCAAAGGCGCCCGGATTTTCCATGGATATCATTTCCCCGGAACTCCTTCTCGGCGGATACGAATCCGGATTTTTCCCGATGGCCGATTCCCAGGCAGGGGAGATCAAGTGGTATTGCCCCGACCCCCGCGGGATCATCCCTCTCGACGGCTTCAAGATCCCCAGGAGCCTCCGCCAGACGCTCAGGAGATCGCCATTTGATGTCCGGGTGGATACCTCTTTCGAATCCGTGATCCGGCACTGCGCCGAGCGGGAGGAAACATGGATATCGGAAAAGATCATCGAGAATTACGTTCTGCTCCATCGCATGGGCCACGCCCATTCCGTTGAATCCTGGCGGAATGAGGAGCTGGTGGGTGGCCTCTACGGCGCTTCGCTCGGCGCCGCGTTTTTCGGGGAATCAATGTTCAGCCGCGCCCGGGACGCGTCGAAAATCTGTCTCGTCCACCTCGTCCAAAGGCTGAAGGAGCATGAATTTGAATTGCTGGATACGCAGTTCATCACTCCCCACCTCGCGCGATTCGGCGCGATCGAGATCCCGCGGGATGAATATCTTCGCCTCCTCCGGAAAGCAGTCCACAAGAAACGATTCTTCTTCAATTGACATCGGCGCCATTTGTTCCTATATTCCCTCGGTCGATCAGAGGGAATCCCATGTTCAGATATCTCGGCGTCGTCGCCGCTCTCATAGCTCTTCTCGCGCCCGCCTCCTCCCAAGAAGGTTTCACGAAATTCACCGCTCTGCGGTGCGGCCGGCTTATCGACGGCAAGAGCGATTCGCCCCAGGAGGGCGTGACCGTTCTCATCGGGGGGAATACGATCCGGGCCATCGGGAAAAATGTTCAAGTGCCGAATGACGCGGAAGTTATCGATCTCAGCAAGGCGACGGTCCTCCCCGGATTGATCGATTGCCATACCCACGTTCTTCTCCAGGGCGATATAACTTCACAGGATTATGACTCCCAGATCCTGCGGGAATCGATTCCCTACCGGACGATACGCGGGGCGGTTGCTGCTCAGGCAGCCCTGAGGAACGGGTTCACGACGATCAGGGATCTCGGCACCGAAGGAGCTATGTATGCCGATGTCGATATCAGAAAGGCCGTTGCCAACGGGATCATCGAAGGCCCCCGGATGTTTGTGGCGACACGCGCCCTGGATGTCACAGGCGCCTATCCCCTGTTGGGTTATTCGTGGGAACTGCGTTTGCCTAAAGGGCTGCAGGTTGTGGACGGGATCGACGAGTGCCGAAAAGCGGTCCGTGAGGAGGTGGAGAATGGAGCCGACCTGATCAAGGTCTACGCAGACCGTGGCTATTACTTTACGAGTGAGGGCCAGCTCCGGAGCGTGCTGACTTTTACGCCTGAGGAGCTTAAGGCAATCTGCGACGAGGCGCACAAGCTCCACCGCAGCGTGGCCGCCCATGCAGTCGGCCGGGACGGGATCGAGAACGCCCTCCTGGCAGGGGTGAATACAATAGAACATGGGGATGGGTTTGATGATGATCTGATCAAGTTGGCCCTCGCAAAGGGGGCCTTCTGGTGCCCTACCTTGTTTGTGACCGAGTATGTCGCCGAAGGCCGCGCTGCTGAGGGAAGGCCAATTTATAAGCAGATGATCGGCCATCAGCGAGAAGCTTTCGCAAAAGGTGTCAAGGCAGGCATGAAAATCGCACTCGGGACCGATGCCGGGGGATTCGCGTGGGATATCAATGAGGCCGTAGAGCTGAAGCGAATGGTCGACGCGGGGATGTCCCCCCTCCAGGCTATCAAAGCCTCCACGTCCGTTGCCTCACAGCTCCTCGGACTCGAAGGCCAGTTGGGCGTTCTCTCGCCAGGCGCAACCGCCGATATTATCGCGCTTCGGGGAAACCCCCTCCAGGATATCACCCTCCTCGAACATGTGATGTTCGTGATGAAGGAGGGGCGAATATACCGGAACGAGCTGACCCGGTGAAGAGACTCCCCTATGGGAAAGCTTCTCTGCTGACGGTGCTTCTCACGTCTAGCCTTCTGACTTCCGTGAATCTCCGCTCTCAGACCGTTCTGGATGTTCTCACTCGTCAGAGGGAGGCCTGGAATCGCGGCGATCTCGACGGGTATATGCAGGGATACTGGAAGTCCGATAGCCTTCTTTTCACGAGCAGGGGTATGGTTCGTCGGGGCTGGACTGATATTCTCAAAAAATACTCCGCGACGTACAATTCAAGGACAAAAATGGGGACGCTGAGGTTCTCGGATCTTGAGGTGCATATGCTTTCACCAGAGTCGGCGTGGGTTTTTGGCCACTGGGATATCACCCGCGCGAAAGATCATCCCGGAGGCGTCTTTACTCTTATCCTGAAAAAATTTCCCGAGGGGTGGAAGATTGTCCACGATCATACATCCTCGAACTGACGGCTCTACCCACCTAAACTCCACGATGTCTCACGATCGCCTTCTCTATGAGACACATTTCCCCGGGCTGACGCTTCGGAAGCGCGGCAAGGTCCGCGATCTTTACGATCTGGGTGAAAACCTGCTGATCGTGGCCACCGACAGGCTCTCCGCGTACGATGTGGTTTTTCCCGATCCGATTCCCTTCAAGGGAAAAGTGCTCACTCAGATGTCGAATTTCTGGTTCGAAATGGTGGGCCCGTTGGTTCGTAATCATATTGTGAGCACGCGGGTGGAGGATTTTCCGCCCGAATGCAGGGAATTTGCGCCGGTGCTCCGCGGCCGTAGCGTGCTCGCGCGAAAGGCCGAGCCGCTGCCCATCGAATGCGTGGCCAGGGGCTACCTCTCCGGCTCGGCATGGAATGAATACCGCCAATCACAGTCTGTCTGCGGAATCCGCCTCCCAGCGGGGCTTGCCGAATCAGCACGACTGTCCGAGCCTCTCTTCACTCCTGCGACGAAAGCGGAGTCAGGCCACGACGAGAATATCGACGCCGAAACGGCCGCGAGAATCGTCGGGAATGAGTATCTCGCGAAGGCGAGAGAGTTGACGCTCGCGATTTATGCCAAGGCATCCGAGTTCGCGGAAAAAAAGGGGATCATCATCGCGGATACCAAGCTGGAGTTCGGAGTTCTCCATAATGAGATTGTGCTGATCGATGAGATCCTGACACCCGACTCGTCGCGGTTCTGGAGGCTTGAGAATTATTCTCCCGGCCGCGCTCAAGAGAGCTTCGATAAACAGTTTGTCCGAAATTATCTCCTCTCGATCGGCTTTTCAATGAAACCCCCGGCCCCACGGCTCCCCTCTCATGTCGTCGAGAAAATGTCGGAGCTCTACCGCGAGGCGCTCCGCATGGTCACAGGGAAGGATGTCGAGTAGCGTGTCATCCGCATTTTGGTTACATTATCCCCTCAAAGTCCCAGAAAATCTCCCTGGAGTCCACAATGTTTCGATTCGGCCTATTCCTGCTCCTTCCTGTGATGCTCGCATTTGCCCAGGGACGACGCGACCCTGACCCGTCGATCTTTCCCTACCCGATCCATCAGGTGACGCTCGATAACGGGCTAAAGGTCGTCTCGATTCCCTTCGATAGCCCGGGCATCATCGCTTACTATACTGTCGTCCGGACGGGATCACGGAACGAAGTGGAACCGGGAAAGTCCGGGTTCGCGCATTTTTTCGAGCATATGATGTTTCGGGGAACGGAGAAGTATCCGGCCGAGAAGTTCAATGATATTCTGAAATCGATCGGAGCTGATAATAATGCGTATACGTCGGATGATGAGACGGTCTACCATACAGCGGCAAGCGCGGATGCTCTTGAAACTCTGATCGATATCGAATCCGACCGTTTCATGAATCTGAAGTATTCCGAGGACGATTTTAAGACGGAAGCGGGCGCTATCCTCGGAGAGTATAACAAGAACTCGTCAAACCCGCTCCAGGCCATCGAGGAAAAAGTGCGCGACGCCGCGTTCCGGCAGCATACCTATAAGCATACGACAATCGGCTTCCTCAAAGATATCCAGGATATGCCGAACCAGTACCGATACAGCCTTGCGTTTTTCGACCGCTGGTACCGTCCCGAGAATTGTGTCGTCGTGGTGGTCGGGGATTTTAATCAGGACAGGCTTTTGTCTCTTGTGAGGAAGTATTATGGAGGCTGGAAACGGGGGTCGTACGCGCTCACTGTTCCTGCGGAGCCTCCCCAGACTGAGGAAAAGCTTATCAGCCTTCCCTGGAAGTCGAAGACGCTCCCCATCCTTGCGGTCGCATTCCACGGTCCGGCCTTCAGCGATTCCGAAAACGATATGGCCGCCATGAATCTCCTCTCGCTCCTCGTTTTCGGGGAAACTTCGGATCTCTACCGTAAGCTTGTCGTCGAAGATCAGACGGCGGAATCTGTCCGCGGCGAGATGGAGGAAAACCGCGACCCCGGGCTCTTTTATGTCTTCAGCCGGATAAAGGATCCTAAAAACATTCAGGGCGTTCGCTCCGTCATCGATGCAGCAATCGATGGCGTCCGGTCGGCGCCTGTTTCCAGCGACCGTCTCGCCGCTGTCAAATCACATGTTAAGTATGAGTTTGCCATGGGGCTCGATAACGCCGATCATGTGGCGAACAGTATGAGCCACTATATCAAGCTCACGAATGATCCCGAATCGGTCAATAGGTTTTATGCCCTCTATGACAGGATCACACCCGGAGACATCATGAACGCAGCGAGGAAGTATCTTGCGCCCACTAACCGCACCGTTCTGATCCTCACCCAGGAAGAGGTGAGACAATGATGAAGTATGTCTTTGCGCTAACCATTTCTATTGCCCAGACAATCATGGCCCATGCCGCCGACCAGTCCCCCCCCGTGAGGATCACAGAGGTTCCGAGCCCCAACTCGCCGGTCGTGACGTTCCGTATCATGCTGCGTGCAGGGTCCATCAATGACCCGGCCGGGAAGGAGGGATTGAATGCCCTGACCGCCGGGCTGATCGCCGAGGGGGGAACCAAGGATCTGACGTACGCCCAGCTGACCGAGAGGCTCTACCCCTGGGCGGCGACAATCGGCGCGCAGATCGATCAGGAGGTGACGACGTTCATCGGCGCTGTCCACCGGGATCATCTGCAGGATTTTTCGCGGCTTTTCTTCGATCTTCTCCTTCATCCGCGATTTGACCCTGCGGATTTTCAAAGGGTGAAGGATTTTAATCTAAATTATCTTCGCAATACGCTTCGTGCCACGAACGACGAAAGTCTGGGGAAACAGGCTCTGAATGCAGCGATGTTCAAGGGCCACCCCTATGGAAATTCGGAGCGCGGGACCGTCCAGGGGATTACCTCCCTCACGCTCGAGGATGTGAAAAAGTATTATTCCAACGTCTATACTCAGGCAAATCTCCGGATCGGGATCGCGGGGGGCTACTCTCCGGCCCTGCTCGACGATGTGCGAAAGGAATTTTCCACGCTCCCCCGCGGTGAGTTCCAAGCGGTTCCCCTGCCCGCTCCGCTTCAGATCAAGGATCTCGAGGTGACCGTCGTCGAGAAGCCCGCACGAGCGTATGCGGTTTCTATGGGTTTCCCGATCTCCCTCACGCGGAAGGATAAGGATTACTACGCGCTCCTCGTTGCCAATTCGTATTTCGGCGAGCACAGGACATTCAACGGAGTCTTGATGAACCGCCTCCGGGGCGACCGGGGTCTCAATTACGGCGACTATTCCTATATCGAAAAATTCACCGGCGGACTTTCCGGTACTCCCTTCCCCAACCCGAATACCCCTCTCCGCCAACAGTTCTTCAGCATCTGGCTGCGGCCCATTCAGCCGGAGAACACACATTTTGCGATTCGAAATGCCCTGTTCGAACTCAAGAATCTGGTCGAGAAGGGGATCTCGGATGAGGATTTCTTGGCGACGCGCAAATTCTTGCTGAATTATTCCAAACTCTGGGTCTCCACTCTGAGCAGACGCCTCGGCTACGTCATGGATTCCGAATTTTATGAGACAGGATATCTTCTTGACCGCGTCGGCGAGGAGCTGGGCTCCATTACAGCCGCCGATGTCAACGCAGCGATCCGGAAGTATCTCCATCCCTCAGACTTGAAGATCGCCGTCGTGGTCGATGAAGGGAAGGCGCAAGCATTCTTCGATGCCCTGGTGACAAACGCCCCCTCTCCGATTACCTACGATGCGCCGAAGCCACAGAAGATTCTCGACCAGGACCGGATAATCCAGTCTTTCCCCCTGGTCGTTAATCGGGCGAACTCCGGGATAGTTCGGGCGAAGGATCTGTTCGAAAAGTAATGACCATAACGGTACGCGTGAAGCCGCTCGCACGAAAGAACGCGGTCGCGCCCCTCGCTCCCGGTACGTTCCTCGTGAGCGTGACCGCCCCTCCTGCCGACGGGAAGGCCAACGAAATGGTGATCAAATTGCTCTCCGAGTTTTTTCGCAAACCGCGCCGGTCGATTTCTATTCTCCGGGGCGCGGCGTCGCGGCAGAAGCTCGTCCGCATAGACTGACGCGACGGGTTTCCCATCCCCCCTTCGTTCTCGAACGACGTGAGCCGCGCCGGTATTACCATTGCTTCCCTTTCTCGCTTTTCTTACATTGTTGACGTTCGATGCATAAGATCGATATCAATGGTATGACTGTCGCCGAACTCGAAGAGTTCGTGCTCTCCCTCGGGGAACAGAAGTACAGGGGGAGGCAGTTGTTCGTCTGGATCCACCAGAAGCAGGCGTCCTCCTTCGACGAGATGACGTCGTTCTCAAAGTCCCTTCGGCGAAAGTTTTCCTCCACGGCGCGGTTTTTTTTGCCGCGACTCGCCGGATCACAACTTTCCGGAGGGGACGGCACGACGAAGCTGCTGTTCGAGCTGCAGGATGGAAGGAGGATTGAAAGCGTTCTTATCCCACCGCGCTCGGCATTCGAGCCCGGTTCCGCGCCCGCGGATACGGAGCAGAAGCGTCTGACCCTCTGCGTTTCCACGCAGGTCGGCTGTCCCCTCGACTGTTCGTTTTGCGCGACGGCGACGATGGGTTTTTCCCGGAACCTTACCTCCTCCGAGATCGTCGGTCAGATCGCCGCCTCGAGGACCATCGCCAGGACGCCTATCACGAATGTCGTCTATATGGGTATGGGCGAACCTCTCCTCAATTATGATCATGTGATGAAGTCTTTTGAGATCATGACGGGCGGGATGAAGATTCCTGCACGCCACATCACTCTGTCGACGGCGGGTTGGACCCCCGGGATCCGTCGGCTGGCCGACGAGGGACGCAAGGTGAAGCTCGCAGTTTCCCTCCATTCCCTCGATAACAACGTTCGCTCCCTGCTGATGCCCGTGAACCGTAAGTTCGACGTAGAGGAGTTGCTCAGGTCTGTCCGTTATTACTCCGGCAAGATCAGACAGCGTGTGACGTTTGAGTATGTTTTGTTCGACCGGCTGAATGACTCCGATAAAGACGCGGAGGCTCTTGTAAGGGTGTCCCGCTCTATTCCCTGTAAGGTGAATCTCATTCCCTTCCATAGTATCGGGTTCACACACCCCAGCGGTTTCCCCGCCACGCTGAGGGCTTCCCGCCGACTGGAATCGTTTGTCGAAAAACTCCGGCGGGCCTTTGTGACCGTCTTTATCCGCAGTAGCGCCGGCGAGGATATCGACGCAGCATGCGGACAGCTCGCGGTGACGAGCGGGGAGGGAATGAAACCCCGGCGAGTTCAACCGGCACATTGCGCGTGAAGTTCTTAGCCCTCATACTCGTCTGCGGGATTGCATGGGGGGAGGAAACCCTCCATGCCGCGCGCGAACGGACGTATCACGTTCTCCATTATCGGCTGGCCCTGAGCATTGATCCCGCCCGCAAATTCTGCTCCGGCACGGCGACTATAGATCTTGTTCCACTCCGACCCGCTTTGGAGGAACTCCGTCTGGATGCCGCCGAGCTGAACATTAAAAGCGTCGCGCTCGGCCACAAGGAGCTTAGCTTTCATTCGGTCGCCGAGTCGCTCATCGTCGATCTGGATAAGCCGTATGGGCTGAATGATACTCTCGCCATATCAGTCTCCTACTCGGTTGCATCCCCAAGGAAGGGTCTCTATTTCACCGCGCCCGACAGCGGGTATCCAGGTAAACAGCTGCAGGCCTGGACGCAGGGCGAGCCGGATGACAATCACTTCTGGTTTCCCTGTTACGATTTTCCGAACGATAAGGCGACGAGCGAGGTGATCGTGACGGTGAGGGATAGTTTTACCGTGATCAGCAACGGGAGGCTCGTTGATGTGGCCCGCGATTCAAAGAAGCATACAGCCACGTTTCATTGGCTCGAATCGAAACCTCATGTGTCATATCTGACCTCCCTCGTCATCGGTGAGTATGTGGAGGTGAAAGATTCCTGGGAGTCGGTTCCCTTGAGCTATTACGTGTATCCGAACCAGAAGGGAAATGCCCTCCGCTCTTTTTCGAAAACGTCGAAAATAATGGAATTCTATTCGACGAAAATCGGATTTCCTTATCCGTGGGAGAAGTACGCACAGACCGTCGTCCAGGATTTTATCTGGGGGGGAGAGGAGAATGTGAGCGCCACGACGCTTGCCGACGGGACTATCCACGACAGCCGGGCCCATCTTGACTATTCGAGCGAAAACCTGGTTGCCCACGAGCTGGCTCATATGTGGTGGGGGGATCTTGTGACGTGCCGCGACTGGTCCCATTCCTGGCTCAATGAAGGCTTTGCAACTTTCTTTCAGAACCAGTTTACGGAGTTCGATCTTGGCCATGACGATGCGGCCAAGGAAATCATGGACAACCAGAATTCAGTCCGGAATGCCGACGTCGGAGACCGCCGTCGCCCTACGGTGTGCAACAGGTTTGTGAATCCCAATGATCTCTTCGACAATCGGATCTATGGCAAGGGGGCCGTCGTCCTTTCCATGCTGAAAAATTATCTCGGCGACGAGCTGTTCTGGAAATCAATCCGCTCCTATGCTCAGAAATTCGCGTTCCAGAACGCCGAGACGAATGACTTCAAGATCGCGATCGAGGAGGCGACGGGCTATAATCTTTCGTGGTTTTTCGAGCAGTGGCTCTATAAACCGGGCTATCCTGAGTTTGATGTTTCCTCCTCCTGGGACCAGCCTAGCCGAACTCTGAACCTGAGGGTGCGCCAGGTTCAAAAGATCGACTCGGCCACCGGACTGTTTAAAACGCCCGCCGAAATCGAACTCTGGGTTCACGGAGAGCCGCAGGTATTCCGGATCTGGCTTTCACAGCAGGAGGAAATGTTCAGCTTTCCCGCCTATCAGCAGCCCGAGCTCGTGATATTTGACCCCGGAAGCCGGATTCTGAAGAAGGTGACCTTTCATAAATCGATCGACGAATGGGTATTTCAGCTTCGACATGCCCGAGAGGCGGTGGACCGGATTTTGGCCGTCGATGAACTGGCATGGGTGGCCGATTCGGGTGAAGTCAACGATGCGCTGAAAAAATCGGCGCTCGAGGACCCGTTCTGGGACGTTCGCCGTGATGCCGTGTTCGCGCTCGGGGATGCGCGGCGCTCTCATCCGACGGAAACGCTCATCTCCGCCTATGGCGACCGAGATGCGAGGGTGCGGACCGCCGCGATTACCGCGCTCGGCAATTATGAGGGCACCTCTGTTGTTTCGACGCTGAGGCACGCATTCGACGAGGACTCGAGCTATGCCGTCGCGTCTGCCGCGCTCCGTTCTCTTGCACGGGCGGATTCTGTGAACGCGAAATCATATTGCGCCCGGGCCCTGGAACGGACCTCCCGGAATGAAGTCATACGAAGCTCAGCCCTCAAGGTTCTCTCGCAGATCGGAGATCAGGATGCCCTTCGGATGATTATGTCGAATACCCGCTATGGCGTGGACCGGAATATCCGGATCGAATGTGTGAATATTCTTGCCTCAAAATGGAAATCGCGCGACGACGCGTTCTCACTCATCCTCTCCCTGCTTTCTGATCCGAGCTTCCACCTCCGGAGGGCGGTCATCAACGCGCTCGGAAATACACGCGATGCGCGCGCCCTGGCCCCCCTGCGGGCATGTATGGCCCGCGAAAGCGATACGCGCGTCGTGAAGGATGTGAGGGACGCGATCGACAGGATCCAGCAGTCTCAATCGGGACTTTCTCATTGAACGGCCAATGCGCCTGATTCTTTTTGGTCCTCCCGGCGTGGGCAAGGGGACTCAGGCCAAACTCCTGTCCGCCTCCCTCGGGCTTCCCCATGTCTCAACCGGCGATATGCTCCGGGATGCAGTCGCCGCCCGGACCGAGCTTGGCCTGAAGGCAAAAGCAACGATGGACGCCGGAGGGCTTGTGTCCGACGATATAATGATCGGGATCATTGCCGATGTCCTGGCCTCGCAAAAATGCGAGAAAGGGTTTATTCTCGACGGTTTTCCGCGTACTCTCCCCCAAGCCGAAGCGATGACCGGGGCTCTCAGGAGTCTTCATGTGTCCCTCGATGCGGTGATCAATATGGAGATCGATGAGCAATTGGTGATCGACCGGCTGAGCCAGCGCCTGACCTGCCGGAACTGCGGGCGGATCTATAACCTCAAAGTCCCAGGGCCCTGCCCTAACTGCGGAGGGGAGCTTTATCAACGTCCGGACGACACGCCGGAGACAGTCCGCAAACGCCTCCGTGTGTATTCCGCCTCGACCGCCCCGGTCAAGGATTATTACCGCAAAACGGGACTTCTCAGGGATATCGACGCGTCGGGAACTATCGAGCAGGTTTATGCGGCTATCCGACAGGTCCTGAATATCGATTGATGCTGTCCTGGCTGAGTCCCCTCCGCCTCCCCCTGATAATCGCCCACCGGGGATCTTCTTCTGTTTCGCCTGAAAATACTCTCTCTGCCTTCCACCAGGCCGTCCGGGATGGAGCAGACGCCGTGGAACTCGATGTGCAGCTTTCACGCGACGGCAAAGTGGTTGTTTTCCACGACCGCCGGCTCGAACGGACTACCGACGGCCATGGAGAACTTGCAGATCAGACTTTTGAAGAGCTTCGGTCGCTCAGCGCGGGGGCGTGGTTCAGCCATGATTTTGTCGCGGAACGCATTCCGGCCCTTCACGATGTTATTCGGGCTCTCCCCTCGAAAATCGGTGTCAATGTCGAGATAAAATCCGACCCGCGCCGGCCATATCTCGCCCGCCGTCTCGCCGAGGAATGCTGCCGCATCGCCGGCGGCGAGGGTCACCGTGTTCTCTTTTCCTCGTTCTCCTACCGGACGCTGAGGTTTCTGAAGTCAAGACGTCCGCTTATTGCGACCGGGTTGCTCTACCACCCGGTTCTCCACCTCGGGAGATCTCCCGCGGCGCTCGCGCAGTCGTGTGGGGCGAATTATCTTTTCGTGAGCGGATCGATGGTGAGGAAGCGCCTGGTCGAGGCTTCCCATCGCGCGGGACTCCGGGTTGGTGAGTATACTGTCAATTCGAACAAAAGGCTTGAGCGTGCGGTCCGCTATGGGCTCGACGCAGTTTTTACAGATAACCCCGCCCTCGTGAGGGATTGGCTCTAAATGACGAAGCCCCCGGGCAGGGGGCTTCGCTTTTCCTAGGTCCGATAATGTCAGGGGGTCGTGTATATCTGTGTGTATAATCTCAGCCTTACCCTGAAATGGAGTGGCGATTTGTCGGCGCGCCCGTATACTGCAATCCAGACTGTGGGAAGTGGGTTTGGCTTATTCTTAATGAGATCGAGCAGGTAGTTGACGCCCGCCGAATTGTAGGCAAACTTGTTCCCCAGGGAATTGTCGAAGATCGATCGCTCGGTGACAAACTCGCTCAGTGCAACCGTGTCGAGCGTGAAGAGGGTGTACGCGTGGTCAAGTGTCACCGTACCGGTGAGAGTAGTGGAGCTGTCGGTTCCGCCGGTAATGCTGTCGATCTGGACGGTTATGTTGAAGACTTTCACCGAGTCGATATCTTTGTCAATGTTCTTCACATCTTCAAGGTCCTTGCTCGTTGAATCGGCGAGGATTGTTGCTGACGGTTCGTCCACTCTGAAGCTGACGGTAACGGGCGAGCCGTCAAATAATAGGGGGTTTGTTCCCAGTTCGCATCCCGGCCCCGCCAGGAGGAAGAGAACTACCAAAATCCCGCCGAGCGCGAATTTTTTCTTGTTCATGGTGTGATCCTTTTCGAAAACCAGTTGTGATTCGTTAGATTCCGAAACCAAGCGCTCCGCTAACCACCGTCACCTTGCCGACGCTGATGTCCGCGGCGAGGTTTAAGATGGCCAGGTTCAGTCCCAGGCCCCCAGTGACCCGGAATTTGTTTTCGCCATCTATCGATAGGGCCACCTTTGTGTTGGGAGTCGAGCCGGGTCCTGTGTACGTGTAGGAGAGGTCGATGCTCGAGGTCTCATACTGCATTCCGCCGTAGACCGTCAAAACGGAAAATGACTTGCTGACCTCGCCACCGAAGTTCAGCGCGTGGGCGTCGATGATGTCGCCGATTTTGAATGACTGCCAGAATAATCCCACGGCGAGATCCACGGGCGACTCCGGCAGATACCGGCTGATGCTGTGCCTCGCGCCGATACCGAAGAGGGTCACCTTGGGAAAATTGCTGATTTCGGGTATGGGCACATAGCGAATGACCGCCTGGGTGCCGGCGATGCTGCCGATTGTGAGCTGCGGCGCCGCCAGAGGGACGAAGCTCGTCTTCACTTGTCCGTTCTGAAATTGGTAGCTGACTCCCGAGCTCTGAGTCACGGTGGTCCCCTGATCCCCGAAGACCGTGGCGGTCGGGACCGGAGTCTGATCGAAGGGCTGGGGGGGAATGCCGGTGAACTGTTTTTCTGCGTCTCCGATCAGGGTTCCCATGCCGATGAGGTCCAGCCGGAAGCTTATCCCTTGCTCCGGGATGCTGGCCGTATGATATACCCCTGAATTCAGGTTCGCACCAAATGAATTCACAAAGGGCTGAAGATAGCCCCTTACGTTGTCAGAAGAAAGCTGCTTAACAGCATCTTCGAACTGATTCTGCGCCCTGCTCTCCCCCCCGAGGATACATAACCAGGCGGCTACGAGCGCGATTCGTGCCCTCCAGCTGATCACAGTGCCGGTCCTCATGTCTTCTCCTTCATTGATGGTAAATAATGTAATGATCCCGATGGAATTATTCAACGCAAATCGGTTGCGCGGTGAT
Source organism: uncultured Chlorobiaceae bacterium (assembly GCA_964410105.1). GTDB lineage: Bacteria > Bacteroidota > Ignavibacteria > UBA10030 > SZUA-254 > CAYPFY01. The sequence continues at coordinate 69,325 of CAYPFY010000007.1, read as the reverse complement.
GAGTGTCACCACCATGATGACCAATGTAGCAAATCAGAGGAGAAAATCAAGCGTACCGTTGTATCTTTAGCGGGACTTTTTTATATTCCACACGATTTCACATGAGCCCAGCAGCCTGCGAATGAGTCTTCGATCCGCCCCCGCCATCCCTTCGTTTGTGTTGACGGCGATTTTCACCTTGCTGATGGTTGACGGGTGCGGACGGACAGACCCGGGTCGCGAGGCGGCCGCCCGCATCGAACAGGCTCTGACCCAGGCCGATGCGAAGAAATATGGCGCGGCGCTTTCCCTCGCACGCCAAGCGTTCACGCTCAGCTCGGACGCAAAGCTGGATTCCGTCGCCGGGGAGAGCAGCCTCCTGATGGCATCCTGCTACCGGCTTCTCGGCGTCTATGACTCCGCCCTTCTCTCCTATCAGAACGCCGCCCAAGCCTTCAACCGGCTCAGCGATCAGCGCATGGAGCGCAAGGGGAGGATCGCCCTTGCGCAATTCTATCATGTGATCAAGGAGGATTCGTCGGCGCTCTCACTGGCAGCGGCCGCAACCGGATCGGCCAAGGTTTTCGCGGATTCGCTGGATTGGGTGGCCTCCCTCCGCACGCTAGCGGGGGCAAGCCATGAACTGGGCGATTATTCCCTGGAGGTCAGCTCTCTTTATCAGTTGATGGTGCTGGATAGCGCACTGTTCCGCTCGCGAAATGAAGACGAGCTTCTCGGCTCGCTCCTCCATGCCTTTGAGTCCCAGGGTCAGTATGACCAGGCTCGATCGGTGTGGCAAAGGTGGAGGAAGAAAGCCTCCGGCGATAGCGCTTCGCTTGCGGCCGCTTGCTTCGCCTGGGGACGAGCGCAGCTGGCTTTCGCATACCCGGATAGCGCCCTTGGTTCCTTCTCCCAGGCGCTCAGCTTTCTGAGCCCCCAGTCCGACCGATCGCTCCGCATGCCCCTCCTTTTTTATCTCGGAAATATCGCGTTCAGCTCACGCCACTTCGAAAATGCAAGGCTTCTCTATTCGGACGCCGCAAATCTGGCGGCTCAGGGAGATGATATTCCCTCCCGTCAAATCTTGCAGCTGATGGTTATCGCCTGCGACTGGAAGTTGAACGGCCCCGGTTCAGGCGAAGCCGATTTGTCCCACCGTTGCTCAGGAGTACTTGCGACCTGCCGCCAGGCAGGTTTCTCTCTCGGGGAAGCTTATGCGCTCTTCCTCCAGGCCCGCATAACGGAAATGGGAGGCGACCCTTCAGGGGCCTGGTTCCTTTATCACGAAGCACTGGGTAGCTATGAGCAGTTGACCGGGGAGGCACCGGATGTCTCCACGGGATCGTGCGTCAACTCGTTTTTGAGCGTCGAGGCAATCGACTGGTATGACCCTCTCCTCCTCCACTACTGCTCTCAGGATAAGCCGACCGAGGCGTTCGAGATTTGTGAAAGGAGAAATCTCCGGGATATTAATGCTTTCTTCAGGAATCTCGGGGTTAAAACGACCTCGCAGAAGCTCAATAACGAAATCGCCTCGATCCAGCGGAAGTGCCATTTGACTCAGCTTCTGGAGGAGGATCTCCTGTCTGAACTGTCGGCGGGAAGGTCCCGGAGCCCTGAAAGAGTCGAATCGCTTGGCAAGCTCCTTCCCCTGAAAAAGCGGGAGCTTCTGCTCGCCGCCGAACAATTTGAACGAACAAGCCCTGAATTCACACGCCTTCTTTTCGCCCCGCCGCTTTCGCTGAGGCAGGCCCGTGATTCACTTTCCGCTGGGACGACATTGCTTGAATATGTGCCTGCCTCCTCGGCCATCTATGTTCTCGCCGTATCGAAGGATTCTGCCTATCTCCGCAAAACACCCATCGCCCGAACACACATCGTCAGTCTTATACAAGAGTATAACAGGCTGATCGGCGATCCGCGGCTCAATATCGGCCCCCAGCAGTTCAATGCGGGAGCGGCAATCTCGAGACTGAACGAACTATCGTCGCTCATCGCCAGTTCTCTGATCGATCCTATCCTCCCTCTCCTCAAACCGGCTCTGTATGTAGTGCCGCCCCGTCAATTCGGCTGGCTTCCCTTTCATACGCTCCGGCTGTCCGGCTCTCCCCTCATCACCAGGTTTTCCGTTAGCTATCTTCCGACTGCCGCCGCCCTGCTTTTCCCCCCAAAACGGGAGGTCTATGTCGCTGATATCATAGGCATCGGCCATCAGGGGAAGACGAACTGGGACGTCGAGTACGAGTTGAAAGATATCCGAGGCTTCTACGACAAGGCGAGGATGCTTTTCGCGACCTCGGCATCGATCTCGAATCTCGATACCGCGACCTATCAGCTGCTTCAGTTTGCCTCCGAGTTTCACCTCGATGCCAGCGTGCCCGGGCGGTCGGCGACCGTGCTTTCGGACGGTAAAACGGTCTACGGCCTCGAGGATGTCTCCCTCGGGGAGATGCTGAGTTTTCCGCCCCCCCAGACTCTCGTTTTCAGCAACATCACTCCGAAGCCAGGAGAACTGTCACGCTACGCTCCGCTGGCGTTTCTGGCGAATGGAACTTCTACCGTTGTGGCAACGATGTGGCAGGGAGAAAGGGTGGCGAAGAAGTATTTCGGGGAAGTTTTCTATACAAGCATCCAGACAGGACAGCCAGCGTCGACGGCCTATCAGAATGCGATGGTGGCTCTCGCGAAGAGTCCGAGGCTGTCCCCCCTCTACCGCTGGGGACTGTATTTCAGGTTCGGACGCTGACTACGGCTCCCGCTTGATCCTCACGCTTCCGAGGCCGGCCTCGATGTGCATGTTCATCTTGCCGGGGGAGTTGTAGTAGTTTGAGCTGAGATAGCGGTTTTCCTCCCGCTGGGAGAAGTCTCCGGCCAGATCCAGGTGGGCGATGAGGCTTTTTTCATACTCGACTTTCGCTCCGACGTTTTCCGGAATGATGATCGTGAGCGAACCAAGCCCCACCTCTATCGCAACTTCCACTTCCCGGTCCAGCTTTCCGCTGAAGTCAAGCACGTAGCTCCCGACGCCCCCTTCGAACTTGAGCCGGTTGAAGTTCGCGTTGCAGAGTCCCTCCGCACGGAATTTGCTGAGGCCCGATTCGATGTTCATTTCTTCCATCGGGCATTTGTTCGGCCTGTCAAACCGCAGGACGACGGAACTGGCCCCCGCCGATAGGTTAAGATCCTTAACCTGCAAACCGGTGAGATCGAGATCCGCCTTCCCCAAACCAAGCTCTACATCGTAGGAGATCGGCACGGCATCGGTGAAATTCATTCTCCAGGTGCTCGATGCGAATCCGTTCATATGGAACGAGTGCTTCCGACGGGCCTCGCGCCCGCGGCCTTCCTCCGAGGTGCAAATGTTCAGGTAGCCGATTCTGTCCCTTGAAGAGTATTCAATGTGGTTCTCGAGGTCGTCCTTGAGCTCCGCATCAATGGTGGCGTGAAGGACGTCCGCGGGGTTCCCCCGGGAGAGGTAGATGTCGCTGAAGCCGGCGTCTATCGTTACCTTGAGCTCCTTCTCTTTGGCGAGGGGGACCTGTTTTTCGTATCTGTTGGCCGCCATGTACCTGAATCCCAGACCCGCAGTGACGAGAAGCCCAAAGGGTAAAAGGTATGTTCGGACGGTGCTCATCCTTTTTTCAGGTACGACGTTTTCCCGGTTTTGTTTCAATAATGGGCGATTTTGTCACGCAAATACTTGTTAAGGAGTTCCCGCGCCCTGAAAATATGCGCTTTTACAGTCCCGATGGGGAGTTTCAGTATTTTTGCGATTTCACGATAATCACGCTCTTCCGTGTGACGGAGGATGATCACCCGTTTGTATTTTTCGGGCAACCGCCCGATTGCCTCCTCCAGGAGTTTGCTCCTCTGTTTCTCGATGATGTGCTTGTCCGGCTCGTATGTGGTGTCGGGGAGCTCGAAGGTGTATTCGCTCTCGTCGACAGCGACGGGCTTGTCGATGGAAAAAGTGTGAAGCTTCTTTTTCCTGATGAAGTCGATGCTGCTGTTGGTGGCGATTTTGTATAACCAGGTCGAAAAGGCGTATTCTTCATTGAAGCTGCCAAGGGAGGCGAATGCTTTGATGAAGACTTCCTGGGTGAGATCCTCGACGTGCTCCCGCTGGTGGATGATCCGGTAGATCAGGTTTGCGATCTGATCATGATATTTTTTCATGAGATGCTTGAACGCGGCCTGGTCCCCGGCGAGAGCCGCGCTGATGAGATGCCCATCTTCACGACGAGATGTTGTCTGAGGCTGCGCGGGGTGCGGAGCCGCTGCCGCAGGTGAGTGAGCGCTTCGGGATGATCGCTTCTGTTTGTTCTTTGACGGCATCCGCGTCTGTTCCGCTTCAGGATCCGTAAACATAGTGAAAAAAGGAGAGAGAGGCAATACATTGAATTAGACACAGATTTTGGTTACCTTGATTTCAATGTTCATCACGCTCGAAGGTATCGACTGTTCCGGAAAATCTACTCAGGCAGAATTGCTCGCGACGATGTTGAAGGGGAAGGGGTTCAATGTTCTCCTCCTCAGGGAGCCGGGAGGGACCGAAGTCTCAGAAAAAATCCGTGATTTGTTGCTTCATGATCTGCACCTCGGCCTGACGGGGACCGCAGAACTGTTTCTGTTCTCCGCCGCCCGCACTCAGCTTGTGTCCCAGGTGATCCGACCCGCCCTGGCGGCCCATAAGGTGGTCATCTGCGACCGGTTCTATGACTCGACGACCGCCTACCAGGGCTTCGGCCGCGGCCTCAACCTGGACGATGTGGCAAGGTTGAATGATATCGCCGTCGGATCCACCCACCCCGATCTGACTTTCCTCGTGGATGTTACGGTGGAGGAGGTTATGCGACGGCAGGGCTCATCGCGCACGACCGCGGATCGGATGGAATCGGCAGGAAAAGAGTTTTTCGAGAGGGTCCGGAATGGTTTTCGGTCGATCGCCGGGAAAGAACCGTCACGGTGCGTTGTCCTCGACGGCATGCAATCCGTCGAGAAGATCCATGAACAGATCCGGCCCATTGTCCAATCACGGTTGTCTCATTCTGGAGCTTGATATGAAGCGATGGTTTGCCAAACGGAGGTCTGTGGTCATCGCAGCAGGCGCCGCCATTATCTCGGGCGCCGCCTTCCTCGGATTTCAACAGTTTGAGGGGGATTATTTCTTCAGGGTCAATAAGAGCATCGATGTTTTCGGGAGGGTTTATAAAGAGGTTTTGTTCAATTACGTCGATGATGTCGATCCCGAAAGGTTTATGGAATCCGGCATCGACGGCCTTCTTAACACCCTTGATCCCTATACGACATTCATCAGCGAGAAGGATGCCGGCGAAGTGGAACTTATCACCGCCGGTAAGTACGGCGGAATCGGGATCACGATCGGTCTGCGCGATGGTTTTATCACAATCCTTACCCTGATGGAAGGATACTCCGCACAAAGACAGGGCCTCCTTCCGGGCGATCGTATTCTGGAAATCGACGGGAAATCTCTGGTGGGAACGAAGCCGGAAAACGTGCGCCCGATGACCCGCGGTGAACCCGGGACGGAGGTGCATATGAAGATCGAGAGGGAAGGCCAGAAGCTCGAGTTTACCGTGATCCGCGAGGAGATTCAGCTGAAGAATCTCACCTTTGCTGAGTTCGTCGATAGCGGGGTCGCCTACGCCCGCCTGGAGCGCTTCTCGCGGGGCGCGGGCGAGGAACTCCGGCTCGCTCTCCGCGAGCTTAAACTGAGGGGCCCGATAAACTCCGTGATCCTCGATCTGCGCGATAATCCCGGCGGATTGCTCGACGCGGCTGTCGACGTCGTCGAGCGTTTCGCGCCCAGAGGGAGCCTCGTCGTGAGCACCCGGGGGAGGAAACCCGAATCGGAAAGAAAATATTTTGTGTCCGAAGAGCCAATGCTTCCCTCCACTCCCCTGGTCGTCCTGATCAACCGTGGCAGCGCGAGCGCCAGCGAAATCGTCGCCGGGGCTATCCAGGATCTCGACCGTGGAGTTATCCTCGGAACTCGCAGCTTCGGCAAGGGGCTCGTCCAGACGATCGCTCCCCTCTCCTTCAACGCGCAGCTGAAGATCACGACGGCAAAGTACTATACGCCGAGCGGCCGCTGCATCCAGGAGATCAATTACGCCCGGAGGTCGAAGGACGGCGTGTTCGAGGTTTTTCCCGATAGCCTGAAGAAGGAATTCAAGACTTTGAAGGGCCGCACAGAGCTCGAGGCCGGTGGCATCACCCCCGACTCCACCCTTCCCCTCCCCGATCACAGCAATTTATTCAATGAACTGATCCGCCGTTCTCTCCCTTTCAAGTTCGCCGCACGGTATGGCGCTTCCCACGCCGCGCTCCCGGCCTCCCCCGATTCGCTCCTCCATGCCTTTGAGGAGTTTCTCGCCGAATCTCATTTTTCGTACGCGGATGAAGGGGAGGTGAAGGTTCGCGACCTCGCCGCATTCGCCGAGAAGGAGAAGTATAGCCCCGAGGTTCGTGCCGAGATCGAATCTCTGAGGAAACGCATCGCGGGGGATTATACGCGCAGCCTCGCCCAGCATGCACCCGAAGTTCTCCCGGCGCTGAAACAGGAGCTCATGGCACGGTGGAATGGAGACAAGGGAAGGATAGAGGCATCCCTGGCAGACGATGTCCAGGTGAACGCCGCAATCGGGATTCTCAGGAATCAGAAGGTGTACTCGCGGCTCCTGCGCGCGAGGTAACGGAGTAGCACGGATTTTACCGCCCGTAGCCGAGTTCCATCAACCTGCCCTCGATGAGCAGGAGCATCCGGTTGAAATCCCCGCGTTCGTGGACAAAATCAACTTCGTCGGACGGTACAATCAGAAGCGGCCCAAGCCGGTATGATCCGATCCACTCCCGATAATGGCCGCTTAGTTGTTCGATGTATTCCCTCGGAATGCTCCGCTCGTATTCCCGCCCCCGCCTGGCTATCTGCCTCAAAAGGGTCTCGATCCGCGCATCCAGATAAATGAGCAGGTCGGGCGGCTTGAGGTATGCCGTCATGACTTTGTACAACTCCACGTAGTTGGTGTAGTCGCGGCTGTCCATTTTTCCGATGAGGTGGAGATTTTTGGCAAATATCTCGGCATCCTCGTAAATGGACCGGTCCTGTATGACGCTCTCCACTCCTTCGACGATTCTCTTGTGATCGTTAAACCTCTTGGAAAGGAAATAGACCTGCAGGTTGAATGACCACCTCTTCATGTCCTGATAAAAATCCGAAAGATATGGGTTGTCATCGACCGATTCATAAAAGGACTTCCATCCGTAGTGCTCGCTGAGCATGCGCGTGAGCGAGGATTTCCCCGAGCCGATGTTGCCGGCGACGGCGACGAAGATTTTTGTTCTCATGAGTGTGGAGAATATAGAGGATTCCGAAGTGAATCGCAATAAGATTAAGAAATTCGGTCGGGCGCCCTTGTTTCCTGTTGCCGGAATTCTCTTTCACCCGCCCGATCGCACGGGCATCTCCCAGGGCTGCAGCGCGCTGAAAATATTTTTCTCCGTCTTCTCCATGCTGCTCCGCTGCAGCGCCGAGCTCGAAGTAGGATTCTGATGAAAGGGAATCAATTCGGAGGCCGCTCCGCAGGATTTCTCGAGCACGGCCAGGCTCCCCTTCTTCCCTCAGCATTTTTCCAAGGCTGACGTAATAGTGCACCTTTGAGGAATCCGAAGGAGTGATATCCCCAGTTCAAAGGACCCGGCAGAAGATACCCCGTAAGATGGAGGATGACGAGGAGCAGCATGACCGCCGTCGCCGAGGTGAGGAGGTCCTGTGCGCACGGATTACTCCTCTTCTTCGTCGAGGGAGAGGAGGACCTCTTTTGTGAATGTGTATGACATCGCCAGGGCGGACGGTGTCATGTACTCCGACTTGTCTTCGGGACTGTGCATGACCCTCAAGACCTGGGGCATGCCCTCCTCAAGCTGGCGGTATCCCGACTTCACCCATCGCGCGAGTTTTTTTGAATCTCCCTCGGGGACGATTGATATCGATATGTTTTCAAGCCCCGCCCTGGCGAAGGATTCGTGGTCGGACCCCGGATAGACACTGTCCTCTACACAATGATACTCTGTCTCCTTTTCCGCCCGGCGGACATGTTTCATTATCCGGTTGTCGTCCCCGCCCCCGACAGGCCCGATGTAGACCTCATTGCCCGTTCCTTCGACATCGAGGTTGACCATGGCAAGGTGCGTGTGGCGGGAGCGCCGGACGAAAACCGCAGAGCCAAGGAGCCCTCTCTCCTCCTGATCGAAGAAGACGAAATCGATTTTGTGGCGGAACGGATGAGAGCGCATCTCTACCAAGAGCCCGAGGAGGACGGCGACGCCTCCTCCGTTGTCGTTTGCCCCCGGAGCCCCGGGCACGGCGTCATAGTGGGCCCCGAGGATGATCGTGCGGGACCCCTTGCCCATAGCGACGATGATGTTTTCTCCATGGATGGTGTCGGCACCGCTTCCACGCCGTACGACGGTGTCGAATGGCATGGTGTCGTATCCGATGCCGGATGAGTCCAATTGCGTCTTGATGAACGCGTTCCTCCCCTCGTGGGACTTTCCCTCAATTCCCTCCACCCGGCGCAGGAGCGATGCGCCAATCGGGTTTTCGGTTTTTCCCCCGATCAGGGCGAGGATGAGAGCGAAACATCTGACCGCGCTGCGCGTCACGTCTGCCTACCAGGATATGCCGCGCTTTTGAAGCTGTGTCTGCGCCGGGCTGTTTCCGAGCCGGGCAGCCCGCTGCTTGTAGGCGATCCCCTCCTGTTTTTTCCCCATGTCCTCATACGCAGATCCGAGATTGTAATAGGGATCCGAATACGCGGAATCGAGATCGATCGCCTGCTTGAAGAGTTCAACAGCCCCAGAAAAATTTCGCTGCTGGGCGTAGATGCTCCCGAGGTTGTTGTAGGCCCTTTCAAGCTCCGGATCAAGGGCGATCGCTTTCTCATAGAATTTGCCCGCAGCGGCCAGGGACCCGTTCGCATATCTCTCATTCCCCGCGTCGAGACAAAATGTGGCATAGGCTTCGCGGGCGAGGGTGTCCTGTGGATTGACTCTGAGCCATCCGTCGTACGCGCTGGAGATCCGGTCGTACCCCGCTGGCCCCGAGTGCTCGAGGTTGGAGATGATGTTCTGATAACCTCTCGGATCCTGAGGAAATTCTTTCACGTACTGGTCCCAGACTCTTATAGGGGAGGTGGTGTCGCCGATCTGATGGTAGTAGAGCACGAGGTGCAGAGCCGCGGTGTAATACGAGATGTCGGACATGGTTCGCCGGTCAAGCAGGGCTTTGTACCGGTTCACCGATGGCTCAACGGCGGAATTCACCTTGACGAACGCGAAGGTCTGGATCATACTCAATCCGAACAGGAGAGACAGTATAGCCCGCCGGTCGCCCAGTTGCTGCCCTGCGAAAAGCATTGCGCCGAGGAGGAGGGCGAGAAATCCATAGGGGGCGAAGACATCCCAGTCTTTTGCCGCGCCGAGGTCGAATTTGACGAGAAAGAAAAATCCGAGGACAGGCACCAGGCCTGCAAGAAGAAAGAGCGTTTCCGACTGTTGAAGGATGAGACGCCGCGCGCTCCGCGCTCCCAGCCCCACCATTAAGACCGCCGGAGCCGCCATGAGGATGCACGCGTTGAAAAGGTCGAGAGCATGGGAAGGAGAGAGGAGCGTGTAGGGCGTCGAGCTCTGTTCGTTGAAGTCATCGCTCGGGACGAGGGGGAGGATGTGGCTGTGAGGCACGGATGCCGAGAATCTGCTCAGGTCGAAATTGACCAAGAATAGGAATGCCAGAGATGCCCCGGCCGCAAGGCCGGCTCCCGCAAGAAGCGGCTTCCATCTCTTTTGCTTCCACTCCCGCCATAGAATGAAGAGGAGCGAAGGGAAGAGCAGCACCGCAAGGTAATGCACCAGCGCAAGGAAGAGGAACGCGATGGGCAGGAGGACGCTGGATATTTTTCTTGTGAAATACAGCACCGAAAGGAGGATGTACAGGGAAAGGGCAAAGAGCACTGCCCCGTAGATTTCGACGTAGCCGAAGTAGAGCTGCAGCGGGATGCCCAGGAGGAGACCGAAGATGAGGAGGCGCTCGACCGGTTCATTGAATACTGTTTTGACAGCGAAGTATGAGCAGAGGATGTACCCGATCCCGAGGATGATGTCCGCCGCGAGGAAGGCGCTCAGGAATCCCGAATAGGTCGTGGGCTGGAAGAGTTTCACGACGGAAAAGTAATAGTATGTTCCCAGAGGCTCGTTGCGGTAGAGGAGCGGGGCCCCGCTCCGGAGGGCCTCGGCGAAGTTTTTGACGAGGAAGAAACCGTCCCCCAATAACGGAACCCGGACCCTGAAATAGACGGCGGCGACGACGAAGATGCCGATGGCGGTGATGAGAAATTGATACTCCGACTTTTGCATGAATCCGGCGAGCGAATCGAATGCCGCATCCAGTTTGTTTTTCCCCGCAAGTATCATGATCACTACGGCCAAGACGACATACGCGATGATGTACCCCGGCGGAAGGAATCCAAAGGAGTGAAAACCCCAAGTGAAGGGCGAGGGGAAGAAGTAGCCGACGATGTGGAGGCCGACGACTCCGAGGAGGAATGCGGCAGCAGTCTGAAAACCCCGATTGTTCATTTCCCCGAATCCCCAAGTATTTTTCTCAAGCCGCCCTCGTCAACTTTAAGGAGGCCCACGGCCGGCAGGCGGGTGGTCAGCTCCCTCCAGTTCCTGTCCGCAGTAAAGATCTCCTTGAAGATGGGAATCGATTGGTCCAGCCTTCCAACGTTGACGAGCGCAACCGCATGCCAGTACCTGAGCTCCGCGCTGCCAGGCAAGATTTGCTCCGCCGCGCTGTACTCGCGGAGGGCGCCGTCCACGTCATTTTTTTCGACCGCCAGATCTCCCGCGTTTTCGTGCTGGTATGCGCGGTGGATTTTCACAAGTCGCCGGAGCTCCTTGAGCGGCTCCGCCTGGTCCTCCACCCGGAGATCCATGATTCGGTCATTCCACGGTTTCCCGGTCGGCTGTCCGCGCGCAATGAGTATCGCCGCGGATTGACGTCCCCTTATGTCGCCCCCCGCTCCCTGCGCCGCGTCGAGCGCCGCGAGCATTTTCTCGGCCAAATCACCCTTCGTCTGACGATATGCCTCCGCCATGGCCGGCCAGACTCTGTCGTTCAGCATGAGGTTTGCCTGAACTGTAAATTGCTCCCCTTCGATGTGCCCGGCCGCGGGGATGCATTTTGACCCGGTGTGGGCCGCCACGTTCCCCCGCGAATCAACCATGGCTACCTGCCGCACGTCCCGGCCGGGATCGGACGCGAGTATTCCCTCCAGGGTCTGCCTCGCCGTCTTTCCCGCGCGCATGAGCTCCAGTCCCAGCGGCCCGTACGCCGGATCCACGAACGATTGCGTGGCTACCGCGCCGACCCCCGCCTCCACCCATGGCACCAGCGGACCCACCGAGAACCAGTGGGATTGTACAGCGACGCCGATTTCTCCCGTCACGGAATCCCGCGCCACTATTGAATACGTATGGACGGGCCGCTCCTGACCACTCGCCGATATGCCTGCCGCTACGAGAGCGCCCGCGAGAAGAATGACTCGGTTCATATGACCTCCATTTTCACGTTTTATTCTCTTCCCTTCAGGATCTCCGCCGACGGATCCGCCACCCCCGGTCCGCGTTTACCCGATTTTCGTATCCCGATTGAGCGCGTCGTCCAGGGATGCCTCGACGTCGCGTGACAGCTCGGAGACGGATTCGGCTGTGTCAGCTGTTCTCGGGAACCGGACCAAGTCCGCGACAGCCCAGATGATTCCCCCCAGGATGGCGCCGGATGAGATCGTGATGCCGATGAAATAAACGGCATCGGCGATCGATTCCGACGACTCCATCGCGCCCCACGTTGTCAGCAGCCGAACCCAGTCGTGGCCCGAAGAATGCCCGCCGAGGAGGGGAAGAGCGCGGTATGCCGCATCGCGAATGTAAAGGCTTACATCCATCATGTTTTCGCCCACCCAGAATAGGGCGAAAGGTGCAACCCGGGATCGCTGCCGCGCCGCGATGATGAACCAGAGGAGCGGAAACGTGATCTGCCAGAATGACCCGCCGAGAGTGTACAGCGTTTGCCCGAAGAGAATGAAAAGAAAATGTCCCCCTTCATGAAGCGGGAGGAACGTGAATGTGCGAATTACACTCAGAAGCCCCGGCCACGGTTTTCCAGGGTGATACTCATTGAACATGATTGATGCCTGATAAAGCATGAGGATGAGGAAGGCGTAGACAGCGCACGCCCACAAGAGGGGGATGGAGCGCCCCGCCGCGGTCGCTGCCTTTTCAGGATTTATCATGGCATGAATTTCTCAAATGGAACGTCCAGGATCCGGTATTTCTTCCAGTCCTTGTAGTCGTAGTGCCACCATTCCCCCGGGTCGACGGTGAACCCTTCCTTCTCCATCGCCCTCCGGAGGCGATCGCGCATCCCCCGCTCCCCCGCAGTTCCCCCCGCGTAACGCGGTGATGCTTTTTCCGTGAAATCGTCGTAGGGGCTCGGCATCCGAACTTCCTTGCCGGTCCGGAGTTCGTAGAGGGAAAGATCCACCGCGCACCCGCGATTGTGCTTGGATCCGAGCTTCGGATCGGCGACAAAATTCCTTTTTTCAGGAGGGGTCTCCTCCCAGAATTTCTTCGTGACGGACCATGGCCGGTAACCGTCGAATATGAGGAGCCCGTATCCCCGTCGGCGGAGGTTTGCATTTGCACGCATGAGGGCTGCCGCTGCCGGGCGCTGGAGGAATGCCCGGGCCTGCGCGTACATGGGCCGGTGCATGAAGTTGTTCGATGTGGCATACCGGATGTCAAGGCGAAACGTAGTGTCGAGTCTTGTCAGCTCGACGAGGTCGTCGGAACGTTCCGCCCCGTCTTCCCGCTGCCCCCCGGCCGGAACCGAGACGAGGAGCAGGATCGAGAAAAGGGATATTCCCCACCGCCAAATCGACGATCGCCCCGGTTTCATGGATGCAAAGCCCTTACTTCCACGCCCCCCCAAACGCATCCCGTTTGATGAACTGACCCCGCCCGGTTCTCCCCTGCCACTGGCCCTTGTCCACGATGATGTCGCCGCGCGAGAGGACGGTCTCCGCATTGCCCTTGACTCGCGTCCCTTCGAACATGGAGTAGTCGACTCTCATGTGATGAGTCTTCGCCGATATGACATGCTCCGTCGTGGGGTTCCAGATGACCAGATCCGCATCGCTTCCCACCGCGATCGTGCCTTTCCGGGGATACATCCCGAAAATTTTTGCCGGCGTCGTGGATGTGAGCTCAACCCACCGGTTGAGGCTGATCCGGTCCTTGTTGACGCCTCCGTCGTACAGGAGCTGCAGCCGGTTCTCAATGCCCGGCCCGCCATTGGGTATTTTTGTAAAATCCTCCCGCCCCAGTTCCTTCTGCTCTTTGAAGCAAAAGGGGCAGTGATCGGTGGAAACGACCTGCAGGCTGTTGGTTTTCAAGCCCTCCCAGAGCTTGGCCTGATGCCACTTTTCACGGAGCGGAGGAGTAAAGACGAATTTTGCACCTTCAAAATTGGGCCGGTCCAGATCTTCGATCGAAAGGAAGAGATACTGCGGGCACGTTTCCGCATACGCCAGAACTCCTTTGTCTCTCGCTTGCGCCACCCTCTCAAGGGCATCGTTCGAGGAAAGATGGACGATGTAGACCGGGACTCCCGCCATCTCGGCTAACGCGATCGCCCTGTTGACGGCCTCCGCCTCTGCGGTCGTGGGCCGGGTCAGGCCGTGATAAATGGGGGCTTTCTTTCCCTCGGCAACCGCCTTCCTGACGATGACGTCGATCGCGCTGCCGTTTTCCGCATGCATGCAGATAAGGCCGCCGTTTTCGGCCGTTTTCCTCATGGCCTTGAAGATTGTGGCGTCATCGACCATCAATACTCCGGGATACGCCATGAAAAGCTTGAAGCTCGAGACCCCCTCCCTGACCATCTCGTTCATGTCCTCGAGATGCGCATCGGGAAGGTCTGTGATGATCATGTGGAGCCCGTAATCGCTGCATGCCTTTCCCTCGGCCTTCTTCCACCATGTATCAAGGGCCTCCCGCATGGTCGTGCCTCTGGCCTGGATGGCAAAATCGATTATGGTGGTCGTGCCGCCGAAGGCCGCAGCTCGTGTGCCGGTTTCAAAGTCATCGCTCGATGTGGTCCCGCCAAATGGCATGTCGAGGTGCGTGTGGACGTCGATTCCCCCCGGTATGACGTATTTACCGCGCGCATCAATCATCCTGTCGGCAAGCATCGGGAGATTCATCCCGATGGTGCTGATTTTGTCCCTCTCGATGAAGATGTCCGCCGTGTAATCCTGCTCGCCTGTTATGATTCGCGCATTCTTGATGACTGTGGACATGGTGGCTCCTTGGAAGTCTTTTGTCTAAATTCTTGCCGGGGATCTTCTCCTGCGTTACGCTCCCCTCCGGCCACGCTTGGTCACACGGGGTGTCTTAACTGACGCGGACCCGATCCGGCCCAGAGATCGTGCAAGTCCTTTCGCTTTTCTTGGAGTGACCCGCACGGTCCGGGCGCGGCGAGGATTGTCCGTCGTTGGCTTCTGTGCCTGGTCTTGCCACGGGGCTTGAGAAGGGGAGGGACCGGGATTTCAGCATCATGGTTTGCGAGGGGGACGGATCGTTTCGTCCTAAAATAGGAAACCCCGGAGATAATGTCAATCATCCGGGGTCCCGTGTACGTGAAGCGATGTGCTTACATCCAGGGCTCGTCGCCCGATGGTCCATAGATGGACGGCACCTTGGCATCGGCCATCCGAAGGTATATTGAGAACTGCCCTCGATGGTGGATCGTGTCCATCATCATCATCCAGAGCGTGTCGCCGCTCCGAACGTCTCCCATGGTCTTGGGTGCTACCATGAACTTGACCATTCTGTTGAAATCGGTGTCGCTCATCTTTTTGATCTTGTCGCTCAACTCCCTATGGCTCCGCTCATAGGTCGAGATGACTTCCTGCAGCGTGGCCGGGGCCTTCGGCATCGAGGTGAAGTTGTACTGGCCGGTGATCGCTCCATTGACGAACACGTTCTCTTCGGAAACGATTCTCCAGGCAAGTTCTTTCGCCGTCGGGCATTTCCCGTGGGGCTGCAGATCGGTTTTTTGAACCGGGAATGATTTCAAGACTTTTACCGTGGTCTGAAATTCCCGCTCCCAGTTCTGTATGAACTGGTCTTTTTCAGAGATGGGCATAGTGAGCTCCCTTCAGTGGTGTGTTGGTGTATAGTGAATTAATGCATCGTGCCGGCACGAGCTCCGAGCCCGTGCCGATGGTGTGATCTACAGTGGTTAACATGCGGCACTCCCGCGAAAGTTCCAGCATTCCCTCTCGCCACGGTCCAAAAAATCCCCTCACCCCGGGGGCTATCCCCACGGATCAGCCCCTGCCACGGAAACTCAGTGGATCTCAATCCCATGTTTCTTCTGGAACTGGCGCAAAGACTCCCAGGTGAGAGGCTGGGGAAGCTGCTTCATGAGTTCGTTCCAGGTGATCGCCTCCCTGCCGCTGTCCTTCCTCACCATGGTGATGCATCCGTCGACCGGACACACAAGGAAGCAGAGGGCACATCCGACACAATCCGATTCCCGTACCCTCGGCTGCGCAACGCCATTGTGCGGGATCATGTCGATGCATTGGTGAGCCCCGTCCTCGCAGGCGATGTGGCAGAGGTTGCACCGGATGCATTTCGCAGGGTCGATCTCGGCTACCGTCTTATAGAGGAGGTTGAGGTTCCCGAAGTCCGTTATGCACTTGAGCGAACGGCCACGGAAGTCGTCGAGCTTCCGGTATCCCTTTTCGCTCATCCAGTTCGATAGCCCTTCGATAAGGTCGTCGATGATCCGGAATCCGTAGTGCATGACCGCCGTGCAGATCTGGACGCTGGTCGCGCCGAGAAGGATGAATTCTGCAGCATCTCGCCACGTTGAGATTCCGCCAATGCCCGAGATAGGAAGACCCACCTCAGGGTCGATCGCAACCTGCGATAACATGTTCAGCGCTATCGGCTTCACAGCGGGACCGGCATACCCGCCGTGCCCTCCCTTTCCGTCCACGGAAGGCCTGAGCTCGAGGGTGTCGAGGTCTATGCCCATGATGGTGTTGATGGTATTGATGAGCGATATGCCGTGCGCCCTTCCCTTTTTCGCCGCGCGGGCCGGAAACCTGACGTCGCTTATTTTCGGGGTCAGCTTGACGAGTACCGGAATGGTCGATACCTCCGTGACCCATTCCGTTATCATCGCGCAGTATTCAGGAACCTGCCCCACAGCAGATCCCATCCCGCGTTCGCTCATGCCGTGCGGACATCCGTAGTTGAGCTCGATGCCATCACATCCGGTGTCGATGGTCCTCCGGACGATGTCGTGCCAGGTCTCACGCTTTGATTCAACCATGAGGGAAGCGATGACAGCCCGGTCAGGCCACAGCTTCTTGGTCTCGGCTATTTCCCTGAGATTCGTTTCGATGGGGCGATCGCTGATGAGCTCGATGTTGTTGAGACCGATTATTTTTTCTCCGTTGTGGTCTATGGCCCCGTACCGGTTGACCGTGTTCATGACCGGTTCACCGATCGTTTTCCAGACTGCCCCTCCCCAGCCGAGCTCGAATGCCTTGCAGACCTGATACGATGAATTGCTCGGTGGCGCAGATGCCAGCCAAAAGGGGTTCGGGGATTTAATTCCGCCACAGTTTATGGAAAGATCCGCCATGGTCCGTTATTTACTTTTTCGGGAAAAGCATCCGATCGATGCCGTGGGCTGCCCGCTTGCCGTCCGCAGCAGCGTTGACGACTTCCTTCCCGCCATTGATGCAGTCTCCCCCGGCAAAATACTTCGGATTCGATGTTTGAAGCGTCTCGGGATTGACGGCTATCCTTCCTCCCTGTCTCGTCAGGTTGGGAATCTGGTTGAGGAAGTGTTCGTTGGTTTTTTGCCCGATGGCCTTGATGACCATATCTACCGGTATCCGGAATTCTGTGCCGGGCATCGACTGCGAAAGCGGTTTTCCCCCCGAATCTGTCCCCGCGCGCTTCATCCTGATGCATTCAATCTCCTGAACGTGGCCCTTCCCGAGGATTTTCACAGGGGCAGTCATGAAGTGGAACTGAACGCCGTCTTTTTTTGCGAGGTCGTATTCAAATTCGTACGCGGACATTTCTTCCTCCCCGCGCCTGTAGATTATCATGACCTGCTCCGCCCCCAAACGCTTGGCCTCCGTGACGGCATCGATGGCGGTGTTCCCCGCCCCGATGACCGCGACCCTTCGGCCGATATCGACACGGCTCCACTCCCGCGTCGTCACTCTCTCAATGAATTCAAGGGCATCGTGCACTCCGGGAAGATCTTCTCCCGGGATGCGCAGGTCCGGGGAGGTCCCCAGTCCGATTCCGATGAAGACGGCATCATGCTTTGATTCCAAATCTTTTAGCGAGATGGTCTTTCCCACCCACTCGCCGGTTTTGATTTCGACTCCGAGACTTTCCACAAGATTGACCTCGCTAAGACTGTCGAGATAGCTCATCTTGTAAGGGGCGATGCCCCATGTGTCAAGTCCCCCGGCCCTGCTTTTTCCTTCGTAGATCGTGACGCCGTAGCCGAGCAGCGCGAGTTCCGCCGCGCAGGCGAGCCCGCCAGGACCGCCGCCTATGATTCCCACCGACTTCCCGTTGCTCGGGGCTTTTGTGAAAAGGGCCGGCATGCCGCTCTGAAAATACCAGTCGATGGCGTGCCGCTGCAATCGCCCTATCGCGATCGGGGTCTCGCCCCGCTCATTGTAGACGCACGCGCCCTCGCACAGGACGTCGACCGGACATGCTTTCGCGCACGTGAGGGCAATCCAG
This sequence comes from uncultured Chlorobiaceae bacterium, assembly GCA_964410105.1. Taxonomy (GTDB): domain Bacteria; phylum Bacteroidota; class Ignavibacteria; order UBA10030; family SZUA-254; genus CAYPFY01. The sequence goes on along the minus strand of CAYPFY010000007.1, from coordinate 51,412 downwards.
TTAGAGGAGAGGATCGTCTTGGCCGATCCTCTGATGTTGCCGGTAGCGATTTTTTTTATGAATGTGGAGATGTCAATGTGCGTCGGACATGCGGCCATGCAGGGAGAGTCGAAACAGTAGAGGCACCGGTTCGCTTCCACAACGGCCTGGTTCCGTGTGAAGGGAGGATGGATCTCTGAAAAATTTCTTTCGTATTGCTCTTCCGTGAGCTTGGGGGCGACGTTGTTGGCCATGGGGTGTTGTGGATTTTAACTCATCCAGTTGACCCTTGATTCCGGGTTCCATTTGATGGTTGTTTTCTTCAATTTGGTAAAGAATTCGATGGAGCTCCGACCGGTGATGTCCCCCGCACCGAATTTCGATTCATTCCAGCCTCCGAACGAGAATGGCTCGCGAGGGACGGGGACCCCGATGTTGACGCCGATCATTCCGGCGCTCGCATGTTCCATGACATGGCGCGCCATCCCGCCGCTCTGAGTGAAGACGGATGCAGCATTTCCATAGGGGGAGCTGTTTTCAATGGCGATCGCCTCGTCAACCGTCTGGGCGCGCATGATCGCAAGCACCGGCCCGAATACTTCTTCCTGCGCGATTTTCATGTCGGGCCGCACGAAATCGATGATGGTCGGGCCGACATAGTATCCTCCTTCCCTGCCCGGGACTCGCGCATTCCGCCCGTCAAGGAGTATTTTCCCCCCCATCTGCTCCGCCTCGGTGATGTAGCGCTCGATGCGCTCCTTCGCCTGGGGCGAGATGACCGGACCGAGGTTTTTCCCGGGGATTATTTTTTTCGCTTCGTCACATATTTTTCTGATGATGCTGTCGACGGGACCCACCCCCACCATGGCCGAGGCGGCCATGCACCTTTGCCCCGCACATCCGCTCATCGATGCAGCGACGTTCGAGGCGGTCATGTCTTCGTTTGCGTCGGGCAGAACGATGAGGTGGTTTTTCGCCCCTCCCAGACAAAGGGCTCTCTTCATCCGGGATGTCGCCCTTCCATAGACTATTTTCGCCACCCGTGTCGATCCAACGAATGTCAATGCGTCGATCCCCGGATGGTCGCAGAGTGCTTCGACGACCGATTGCGCCCCGTGGACAACGTTGAAGACACCATCGGGAAGCCCCGCTTCCTTCAGGAGGTCCGCAATGCGCATGGAGCTTAAGGGCACCTGCTCCGATGGCTTCAGGATCATGGTGTTTCCCAGGGCCAGAGCGTTGGGGATGGTCCAGTTCGGAACCATGTTGGGAAAGTTAAACGGGGTGATCGATGCGACAGTCCCGACCGGGTATCGGTCGATTCTGCACTCGACGCCGCGGCTTACTTCGAGAATTTCTCCTGCAACGAGCTGCGGCAATCCACACGCGAATTCCGTGACCTCAATGGCCTTCTCGATCTCTGCAACCGCCTCGGCCATGATTTTGCCGTTTTCCTGATGGACAAGGGCAGCGAGATCTTCCGCGCGCTCTTCGAGAAGTCTCTTGTACCGGTAAAATACCTGCGCCCTTTCCTTTATCGGCATCGAGGACCATTTCTCCCGTGCCCCGACGGCAGATTTTACCGCGTCGTCAACGTCGCCCCGGCCCGATAATGGCACTTGCGCAAGAATCTCTCCCGTCGAAGGATCGGTGACGGGGATTCGCTCGTCGGTTCGCGATGTGGCTTTTTTCCCGTTGATGATGTTGTCAAGGGTGGATATGCCCGGGGTGGGCACGCTCGGTTTTGAAAGCGTCCCGGTTTGCATGGCGCAATCTCGCGGTTTTGTGAAAAGGCCGGGCGGCCGGAATCCCTCAGGACCCCGGCCGCCGGCATGGGATTTACTTAAGTAACAACATTTTGGCGTTGGACACAAATCCTCCCGCACCGAGACGACAGATGTAGACTCCGCTCGCCGCCTTCGATCCGTCGAATACAGCCCTGTACCGGCCGGGGCCCAGCTGGCCATCCACCAATCGGATGATTTCTTGGCCGAGCATGTTAAAAACAGAGAGCCTGACGACGGAGGTTTTGGGGATGTCGTAGACGATGTCCGTCGTTGGATTGAAGGGATTGGGGTAGTTTTGCTCGAGTCTGAATTCTGTCGGTATGGCGCCACCGCGGGCTGCGACCCCGGTCGGCGTCATGTTGATGACGATGTCCGAATCTCCCGGGTGGAGCTGCTGGTTCGGATAGGTGGTGTTCGGAGGGAGATTGCTGATGCTTACCTGATACGTGTAGATTTTGTTTGACACCTGGAATGTGAAATTCCCGGTGAGGGAATCTGTCTGAGAATACGAGATTCCCGAATCGCTCCGCGCGCTGATGTACAGCGGGTTGGAAGGGACCTGCCCGTCGAATTCTATTTTTCCGCGGATCTGCGAATTCGTGGAGTATACCTTCAGGATCCTGAAGAGGCTGTCGTTGGAGACGATCACAGGGAGATTGATCTGAGTCTGCAGGGTCGTTGTGGTGAAATATCCGTTCATGTTCGAAGAGAGCGTCCAGGTCTGTCCCTGAAGCTCCCCGTTTGTAAGCCCGATCTGGAAGAATCCGGAGATGTCCGTCCTCCCCTGGTGATTGCTGTAATCGGAATTGCTCATGAGCTGGACGTCTTCGTCGCCGATGGGGCTGTCGTTTTCATCGAGAAGATATCCCGTCACCTGAGCCACGGCTGCTTCGAATGAGAAGTTGATGCCCGCCTTGTTCCCATCGATCACGATCTGAGTGTCGGCCGGTATCGACAGATTGGGGGGGAATTGTGTGCTGAGGCGGATGCTCCATGGATTCCCCGCCGTGTCGGAGTTCATCTGTATGGAGTAGTCGCCCGACGCATTGGTGATGCCGTCCCAGAAGTTGGGCTGGTAGTGGTCGCTCCGGTGTGCCTCGACAACAATGTATTGCGAGCTCTTTCCCAGTGGGGGCGTGACGTGCCCCGATATGGTGTAGGCCGGTGAGCTCAAGGCGAGCATAGTTCCCGAGATGGTGGCGCTGCCGTTGTTGGTAAACTTCATGATGTACTTGCCGGGGGCTATGCCGACCGGTTGTGTGAAATATATATGGCCGTTCACAGCCCCGTCGAGGTCCGGAGGACCATGACCGGTCGTGTCACCGTCCGTCTGAGTGAAATTGAAGAACAATTTGTCGGTTCCCGATTCGATCGTCCCGTTGCCGTTGACATCGTACCATATCTCGACTGCCGTTGTCGTTCCCGTGGGGATGTCGTACGACCAGGTTATGTTGTCGCCTGAGGTCATGCTGAAGTTCGACGCCTGGCCGTTCACGACGAGGTTGGTTACCTGAGCACGTGCAGGCCCCAGGACCGCCGCCCCTGTCATGAGTATCATCAATGGTAAAAGATGCTTCATTCTGGATTCCTTCTGTTGTGATGGATTCGGTTAACTGCACTGATCGTCCGCAATGGCAAGAGCCGCATCGAGGGCGCGTACGCCTGTATCGATCTCTTCTTTCGTGATGATGAGCGGGGGAGCGATGACGAAGTGGCTTACCCACGCCTGGATGAAGACGTTATTTTTCATCATTTCCGCGGCAACTTTGTCGACGAGGAGCGGGATACCGCTCACTTTGTCCGCATAGCTATTGAAAGGCTGCTTCGTTGTCTGGTTCTTCACGAGTTCGACCGCCCAGAACAGCCCGATGCCCCGTACCTCTCCGATCGAACGGTGCTTTGTCTTCAATGCGCTTAACTGCTGTCCAAGGTACCCGCCCATCTCGTTGGCGCGCTCGATCAGGTTCAGTCTACGGTATTCCCCGATGGCTGCAATGGCGGGCGCCAGGGTGAGGGGATGCGCCTCGTAGGTGTGCCCGTGCGAGAAGTAATGGTCGTCGAAGTATTCCCCGATTTTCCTTGTCGTGGCACAGAGCCCCAGGGGCATGTATGCCGTGGTTATTCCCTTGGCCGTGGTGAGGATGTCGGGCCTCACGCCCCAGTGGTCCACGGCGAACCATCTGCCGGTCCTCCCCCACCCGCTCATGACTTCATCGGCGATGAGCAGGACTCCGTTCTGATCGCAGATTTGCCGCAGCCGGGGCATGTATTCCTTCGGGGGTATCAGGACTCCGTTGGTGCCGACAACCGGTTCAACGATGACGGCAGCCACGTCGGATTCGTTTTCGATCATGTGGCCGATGTATTCAACGCACGCGATTTCGCACTCGGGGTAGTGGTGGTGAAGGGGACAGCGGTAACAGTGCACTTCAGGGGCGAAGATGACGCCGGGTATTTTCCCGGCAGGCTCCATTGCCCACCGACGAGGATCGCTTGTGGCCGCGATGGAACCCATGGTTGAACCGTGGTAGGCATGGTAACGGGCGATGATTTTCGTTTTGCCCGTGTACATGCGGGCAATCTTGAATGCCGCCTCGTTCGCCTCCGTCCCGGACGTGGCGTAGAAGAATTTTTCGAGCCCCGCGGGCAATACCTCAAGAAGGAGTTTGCTCAGCTCCGACCTGACGTCGGTCGCAAACCCCGGCGCTATGTACGCAAGCGTCTCAGCCTGCTCTTTGATCGCCCGGATGACCGCCTGGTTCTTGTAACCGAGGGTGACGCACATGAGCTGCGCGGAGAAGTCAAGATAGCTCTTACCGCTCGCATCCGTGAAGTGACATCCTTCCGCATCGACGATGTGGAGCGGCTTCCAGTTTTTCTGGTAGCGCCAGGTGCCGTAGGTGAATTTCGCCGAGATTTCCGAGGCGGTGAGCGCGCTGAGGTCCATCAGCGCTCCACAGCCGAGATGGCGCCGTATTCTTCGGGACGCCTGTCACGGAAGAATTGCCAGATGTCGCGGACTTCCTGGATTTCGTCGAGGTTCAGATCGGCGACAACGAGATAGTCTTTGTCCCGCGGCGCTTCCGCCAGAATTTTTCCCCGGGGGTTGCAGAAGTAGCTCTGCCCGTAGAATTCCCCGATGTTCCAGGGTGCCTCGGTGCCGACCCGGTTGATAGCGCCGACAAAGTATCCGTTGGCCACCGCATGCGCGGGCTGCTCGAGCTTCCAGAGGTATTCCGAGAGGCCCGCCACGGTCGCCGAAGGATTGAAGACGATTTCCGCACCGTTGAGTCCTAGGATCCTCGCTCCCTCCGGGAAATGGCGGTCATAACATATGTAGACGCCAATATCTGCGTATGCGGTCTTGAAAACCGGGAAACCGAGATTTCCCGGCTTGAAGTAGAATTTTTCCCAGAATCCGGGGGCTACCTGGGGTATGTGGTGCTTTCTGTATTTTCCAAGATACGTGCCGTCGGCGTCAATGACCGCCGCCGTATTATAGTATATGCCCGTGATCTCCATTTCATAAATCGGGACGACGAGGACCATCGAATTCTTCCGGGCAATTTCCTGCATGAGTTTGACTGTCGGTCCGTCGGGGATTTTTTCGACGAGGGTGTACCACTTCGGCTTCTGCTCAGCACAGAAGTAAGGCCCGTAAAAGAGTTCCTGCATGCAGAGAATTTTTACACCCTGCTTCGCCGCCTCGCCTATCATCCGGACATGCTTGTCGACCATCGCCTTTTTGATGGCCTCGATCGGCTCTTCGGATGATGTCGCGAGCGTCGCCTGTATGAGTCCTCCCCGTACCGTGCGTGCCATGTGAATTCTACCTCGAAAATGGTTGTCGTCTGCGTCGTGGGAGTCAATTAAAAGATTTTCGCGGCCATTGTCAAGATGCCGAGCCAACTCGCGCGCCACATTTCGCGTTGCTTTTGCGGGGCGATTGACGTATATTCGCTTTGGCCAAACGGAGAATTGCGGTGGATAAATTTATCATTGAGGGAGGCAAGAAGCTTCACGGTCACGTTTCGGTCAGCGGCTCGAAGAACGCCGCCCTTGCGTTGATGCCAGCGACTCTTCTTGCCAGCGGCAAGTATCACTTCAAAAATGTGCCGGTCCTGCGCGATCTCACGACGATGGGCAGGCTCCTTTCCCTGATGGGAGTGGATGTCTCGCAAGAGGGCCACTCTCTTTCTCTCAATACTTTCCGTGTGAATAAGTTCGAGGCTCCCTATGAACAGGTGAAGAAAATGCGCGCCTCGGTTTATGTGCTCGGACCATTGGTCGCACGCTACGGCCATGCCAAGGTGTCTCTCCCGGGAGGCTGCGCCTGGGGTCCGCGGCCTGTGAATCTGCATATCGAGGGGGTCCGGAAGCTTGGCGCTGACGTGAATGTAAAAGGGGGCTATATCCTTGCCAGGGCGAAACGACTGAAGGCTGCCAAGATTAATTTCACGGTGTCAAGTGTCGGAGCGACCGGGAATGTGATGATGGCCGCCGTGCTTGCCAGGGGTACGACGCTGATCAATAACGCTGCCATGGAGCCCGAGATCGTCGCGCTAGAGCATTTTCTGGTGAAGATGGGCGCCCGCATCGACGGGATCGGTACGTCTCGTCTTGAGATCGAAGGGGTCGACCAGCTCCATCCTGTCGACGAAAATCTGATTCCCGACCGGATCGAAGCGGCGACCTTTCTCATCGCCGCGGCCCTGACCGGCGGGACCGTGACTGTCGAGAATTGTAAGCCGGTTCACCTTTCGGCCGTGATGTCAAAATTGGAGGAATCCGGGGCCTTCCTCCAGACAGGGGATTCGTCAATTACGATAAGGGCGCCGAAATCGATCAGGCCAGTGAATGTTACAACGGAGATCTATCCCGGTTTTCCCACCGACGTCCAGGCCCAATGGCTTACTCTGATGACGATCGCCCGCGGAACGTCGAAAATAACCGATTCAATTTATTTCGACCGGTTCAAGCATGTCCCGGAATTGATCCGCCTGGGGGCGGATATCATGCTCGAGAAGAATTCTGCCACGGTGAAAGGGGTGGGAAAGCTGGCCGGGGCAAAGGTGATGTCCACGGATCTGCGGGCCTCAGCCTGCCTGGTGCTCGCCGGCCTTGCCGCACACGGTACGACGGAAGTGCTCCGAGTCTATCATCTCGACCGGGGTTATGAATCGATCGAGCGAAAGCTGCATCAGCTCGGCGCCCGTATTCGCCGAGTCTCCGGCAAAGAGTTCTGATGTCTCCGCAGTATCGGCTCTCCGGAGTCCCTGATCGGTAAATTCTCGGTCCGCCCAAGTCCCCTGGATGCCACCATCCGTGAACGATTCGCCAAAAATCATCGCCGTCATGCCCGCCTACAACGCCGGGCGAACTCTCGAGCCAACGGTCAGGGATATCCCCCGCGGCACGGTGGATGAGATCGTGCTCGTCGATGACTCGAGCAGCGACGATACGGTTGCTGTCGCCCGACGCCTCGGGCTTACTGTCATCCAGCATGACGCCAACAGGGGATATGGCGGCAACCAGAAGACCTGCTACCGGACCGCTCTTGACCATGGCGCCGATATCGTGGTGATGATTCATCCCGATTACCAGTACGACAGCCGGCTGACTCCGTACCTTGTGGGGTTTTTGCGTGAAGGGTACTTCGATGTGATGCTCGGGTCACGGATTCGAACCCGCAAGGAGGCTCTCAGCGGGGGTATGCCTCTCTATAAATATGTCGCGAACCGCCTCCTGACTTTTACGGAAAACGTGTGCACGGGGATGAATTTGTCCGAATGGCATACCGGGTTCCGTGCCTTTACGCGGAAGGTGCTGGAAGAAATTCCGTGGGAACGGAATTCCGACGACTTTGTGTTCGATAGCCAGATGCTTCTCCAGTGTGTCGACGCCGGATTCCGCATCGGCGAAATCCCGGTCCCCGTGCGGTACCACGATACGTCGTCATCGATAAATTTTCGCAGAAGCATCCGATACGGCGTCAATACTCTCTCAGCCCTCGCCATCTTTACCCTCCGACGCCTGCACGTCCTGCGTCCAACAAATCTCGGGACGAAGGTGCCTCCGCACAGCGGGTGACCGATGTCCTCTACGTCGCCCTGGAAATCTCTTGCCACGATCGCCGTCGCCGCGGCGTGCGTTTACGGCCAGTCGTTGAGGTTCGGTTTTGTGAACTACGATGACGACGAACTGGTCTATCATAACTCGACATTCCTTTCCTCCTGGAAGAATGCGGGACCGGCCTTTTCTTCTCATGCCTTTGCCGCCGCCGGCGGTGAGAGCGTCTATTACAGGCCCCTGCTTCTTGTGAGTTTTATCGTGGACTTCCACCTCTGGGGGTTGAATCCGCTCGGGTTCCATCTTGTGAATCTCGTTTTGCATATCATCTTTTGCTGCTTCGTTTTCCTGCTGGCCAGGTCGCTTGTGGAGGATGAATTTTCAGCGCTCTGCGCGGGGCTCATTGCAGCTCTCCACCCCATCCAGACGGAGTCCGTGGCGTGGATCGCAGGCCGGAACGATGTTCTTCTCGCGGTTTTCGTCGTGTCAACGGTGATCTTCTACCGGCGCTGGACACAGTCTCCCGCGCAAATGGTATTCTGGATTCTATCCGTGGGGTCATTCCTGCTCGCGCTCATGACGAAAGAGTCCGCCGTTTTCTACATCGCCGCGATTCCGCTCTGTGATCTTTTGTCACCGGTACGATCTGTCCGCGACATGTTTTCGCTCCGATCGCTTCGCCGGTTTATCCCTTTCGTGGTCATTGTGATTCTGTATCTGATTGCCCGCCTTCGTCTGTTCGGGGCTATCATCGGCGCAGAACGTCTCTACGGGCACCTCCCGATCGGCGAAAGGTTTTCCAATATTCCCCCCCTGGTGGCCGAGCATCTCGGCCTGATGCTTTTCCCGTTAAATCTTTCGGTCGCACATCCCGCCGATGCGCTTCTATGGTTACGGTCACCCTGGTATGGTGCTGCCATTCTGGCCTGTGCGGCGTCTGTGTTTTTGATCGGGTTCGCCTGGAAGAGGGATAGGGTCATGGGTTTCGCGCTGTCGTGGATCGCAATCGGCTTTCTCCCGCTTCTGGGGCTTATTCCCGTGCCCATTCCCATCCTCGAACATCGTTTGTACGTCCCCATGGTCGGCTTCTCGATAGCGGCTGGCAGGATTATTTCCATCGTGTCACGCAGAACTCCGGACTTGGCCCGGGCCTCCGCCATCGCCGTCACCGCCGCAATGGGTATCATGTCGTTCTCACGCCTTCCGGTGTGGCATGATGGTGCGAAACTTTTTGAGGATGCCATCGTGAAGGCTCCTACGTATGCGCCGTCCTATTTCAGCCTGGCCGGGTCCTATTATGAAGCGCAGGCTTACCCCGCCGCCGCGTCCGCAATTCAGGGGTATATCGCGCGCGCTCCCGATGATCCCCGCGGCTATCTGTTTTTCCGGGACATTCTGTCTCTTGAGGGGAAGATCCCGGAGGCCGCCGATGTTTCACGCCAACTTACTTTTATCGATAAGAGGCCGGTTCGCTTTCTCGAGGCGGGGTCGTTCTATGAACAGCTCCGGTCCTATGATTCCGCCGCGGCAATCTACAGCCGTGGGCTCACATTCCACGATTCATCGGATGATATTCATTTCCGGCTTGGCGTCGCTGAAGCGCAACTCGGTCGATTGGCTGATGCTGAGAGGGAATTCCGCCGGGTGTTGCAAATTAACCCCTCGTCCGCCCAAGCGGTGCTCGTTCTAGCCCGGATCTGCGAAGCCCAGGGGAAGCGCGCCGACGCTATTGCAATCCTCGAAAACTGGTCGAAGGCCGATCACCCGACCAAGCCATTGTTCGATCTTCTGAGAAGTCTTTATATCAAAAACGGAGATTCGGTCAAGATCAGGGAGCTCCCTGTCCCGTGAATGCTCCGATGAGACAGCTCATCCACATTGCCCGGTCCCATTATTTCATCACATGCGGTGGAATATTTCTGGCTTTCTCTTTGGCCATTATCCAGATTCCGCTTTTGAACTACCTTGGCTATGAGTTTTCTACGGCCATTGCCCTTGTGACTCCCTTCGCTCTTTGGCTGCCTGCCCGGTGTGAGTTTTCTGGCCGGGGTCCGATGGGGCGTGGCTTTCCCGCCACGACCTGGCTACGATGCGGGGCGCTGCTTGCAATTCCGCTTGGTGTCGCAACTGTGAACGTCGCATTCGTGAAGAATTGCGCAATCAAGGAGGGCGCTCTCTATTATATGCTGCTCCCCGTCATTACCTCGATCTGGTCGGTGTCGCTCGCGCTTATGTGCTGCTCGGTGTTTCGCCGGCCGCTCAGGGCCTATCTGCTCGTGCTTCTGATTGTTTTGCTGTACCCGGTCTATCTCGGGTACTCCTCTCCTCAGATTTTTTCATATAATTTTATCTACGGATATTTTCCCGGGATCTCCTATGACGAGGTTGTGAGGATTACGCCTGCCTTCCTGCTCTTCCGCGGGGTGACGCTGGTCGCGGCGGCGTTTTTCCTCTGCGTAGTGGCCCTGGCCAAACAGCACGAGAAAAAACTCCGGGTTTTTGCTTCTCTCCCCGGTGCCGGTGCCGTTTGTCTTGCGTTCATTCTCGTGGCTGCCTGGTTCGGACGCACGAACCTAAAATTTGAATCATCAGAATGGTCGATCCAGAAAAGCCTTTCTGCGCATATCGAGACGGATCATTTTGTGATTCACTACGCGCCCGGGTCATTCCTGCCAGATGAGCTTCCTTGGATCGCGGCTCTGCATGAGTTTTTTTACTATCAGGTGGCATCAGCGCTGCAGTCGGGAAATACGAAGGTTGCTTCTTATATCTATCCCGACGCAGACTCAAAGCTGGCTTCGATCGGAACGTCAACGACGAATATCGCAAAGCCGTGGCTGCGTGAGATCCATCTCGACAAGGATTCCTGGCAATTCTCCCTGAAACATGAGATCGTCCACGTCCTCGCCGGCGAGTTCGGGATGCCGGTTATCAGGGCTCACTATGATATCGGCCTTGTCGAGGGCCTTGCGACCGCGATCGATGGGGAGTTCGGCAATCGCACTCTCCATCAGTATGCCGCCGCGATCCGTCATTTTGAACTGGTTCGCGATCCTCAGAGACTGATTGGCCCCTTGGGTTTCGCGACTCATGCGTCTTCCCTTAGCTATGTTCTTATGGGATCCTTCTGCCAGTATCTGATCGACCGGTACGGGATCATCCGGTTCAAGGACCTCTATCACGGCCGCTCCCCCGACCGTCTCTATGGGCGATCGTACGACGAGCTTGTGACGGAATGGCAATCGTTTCTGGCGCGCATCCCGGTGCCGGAGGGATGGAGGAAACATGTGGAGTACTATTTTCGCAGGCCTTCGATTTTCGCAAAGGAATGCGTTCGAACAATTGCTCTGTTGAATGACGACGGCTTTCATAAGATCTTGAAAAATCCCGAAGGAGCAATGGCTGATTTTTCAAAGGCCCTCTCCATTAGCTGGAATACGGAGTCCTTCTCAGGTCTCGTCCGAGCCGCCTCCGGCACCGCCCGCTATGACACGGTTGTCCGGCTTGTGGATCAGGCTCTGCGCGATTCATTGCTCCGGGTGGAATCCGTCAGCCTGCTGCTTCTCTACGGGGACGCGCTCTGCCTCATGGGAAAATTCTCGTCTGCTGAAGGGTCCTACCGGCAGGCTCTGGATCTCGATCTTTCCGACCGTCTTAACGAGGCGTCGGCGATCCGCCTCGCCGCCATGAATGATTCGGCGCTCACCCGGGGTTTCGCCACGTATCTGTCAGCGAAAAGCGATTCCGAAGCCGCCGCCATTCTCGACAACCTCTCCCGCTTTTCAAAAAATCCGCTCGTGAGTCTCCTCAAGGCGCGGATCGATTTCCGGTACAGCCGGTACCAGACCGTTGTCGATGAGTGTGAGTCAGACAAGGCCCGATTCAATCTTTCTGTGCTGAATGCAATGAGAGAACAAACTCTCGGTCGAGCTTTTTTTTACCAGAAGAAGTTTCAGACCGCAAGGGTCCATTTCTGGAAAAGTCTCAACGATCTGACCAACGATGCGTCCGTACGGGAGGTCGAAGAGTGGATTGAACGGTGCGAATGGTATGAACGGTTCTCCGCAAGAATATTCAAGAATTTCTGAGACCTCCGGGAGACGGAGCGTCCTTCTCCTGGCGGCGGCAACGCTGCTGTGTCTTGCGTTTTTCGTCGATAAGGCGATACATGTCGACGACCCGCTCTTCATCTGGACGGCAAAGCATATCCGTCAAAACCCCTTCGACCCATACGGTTTCTCGGTGAATTGGTTTGGGAGTTCCCGTCCAATGTATGAGGTGACCAAGAATCCTCCGGGGGCTTCATACTACATGGCTCTCGCACCGGGTTTCCTGGGTTGGAGCGAGGTATCTCTCCATGTCGTGTTTCTGATTCCCGCCCTGGGACTGGTGGTCGGGATCTATTTTCTTTCGAAGTATTTCTGCGCCGATGCTCTCAAGGCCGCCTTAATCGCGCTTTTTTCGCCAGCCTTTCTTGTGTCGTGTACGACGCTCATGTCCGATGCGCTGATGCTCTGCTTCGGCGTGTGGGCCGTCTTTTTCTGGATCCGGGGCACACGAAGAAAATCTTCTCCGCTTCTCCTCCTCTCCTCGGTTTTTGTTGCGCTGGCAGCCCTGACCAAATATTTCGGAGTAAGCTTTGTGCTTTTGATTATGGTCTGGACGATTGCCACGAATCGCCGGATCGATCGGTCGCTGCTTTTTTTGCTGATCCCCCTTGCGCTTCTGGCCTTGTATCAGGCGGCTACGGCTGCCCTTTACGGAAAGGGGTTGCTTTCGGACGCGGCGTTCTACGCGACATCATCGGCCGGGGGATATGGCCCGATGGCGAAGTTTTTGACGGGCCTCACCTTTACTGGGGGATGTTTCATTATTCCGGTTTTTCATCTGACGAAGTTCTGGAGTACCCGCCACGCGGTCGCCGGGCTCGCGTTGTTCGTCGGAACGATCCTTGTCTTGCTAAGGATCCATTCGCTAGGCGACGTGGCGCTGACCGATGCGGACGGGACGAAGTGGGGGCTCATGGTGCAGCTGGGCGCTTTCGCCGTTGCCGGGTGTGCAGTGTTGTTTCTCGCCGGAAACGATTTTCTTCTTCACCGGGATGGCGATTCGTTGCTTCTTTTTTTCTGGGTGGCGGGGACGTTCCTGTTTTCCGCCGCCCTCAATTGGACTGTCAACGGCCGGTCGATTCTTCCGCTCGTTCCTCCTGCGGCGATGCTTGTGATTCGCAGAATAGCGGATCGTAACGGTGGAAAGGTGCCCCGATCCGCTTGGGTCCCGATCTTCCCGGCAGCCCTCCTTTCGATCGCCGTGGCTTTTGCAGATTATTCTCTGGCCAACACGATCCGTGAAGATGCGCTGGCAATTGCCTCACACCCCCGCAACCCCGGATCTGCCCTCTGGTTCCAGGGCCACTGGGGTTTTCAGTATTATATGGAAGCCGCGGGGAGGGCCCTCGATGTGGAGCGATCGCGGCTTTTTCCCGGAGACGTGGTGGTGGTCCCTTTGAATAATACGGCGCTGTTTGCCTTTCCCACAGGGAATATTGCGCCTGTCGACTCGCTCGAGCATGGCGCGACGACCTGGATCGCCACGATGAATCATGCCGCGGGCGCAGGGTTCTATTCCGATGTCTGGGGCCCGGCTCCCTATGCTTTTGGGAAGATTTCCCCCGAGAAGTACCAGGTGTTCGTTGTGAAGGCAACCTCCCCCTGAGTTTGCTCGTTGCTTCTCTCCCGGAACTTGCCTAATATCAGCGATGCCGGAATTTTCACGCATTCTGCTTTCACGATTGAAATTCATTGGCGATGTTGTTTTGACGACTCCGGTCATCCGCGCCGTTCGCCAGAAGTATCCTGAAGCGTTTATCGCGTATCTCGGCGAGAAGAATGCCGCTTCTCTCCTGGAGCATAATCCTTGCCTGGATGAGGTGATCCCGTTCGATCTGGCTAAACCCGCCCTTTTTGAACAGCCCAGGGTTATGCGCCTCCTCCGGCAGAAAAAGTTCGATGCCTTTGTGGATTTTTTCTCCAACCCGCGGACCGCTCTGCTGGCAGCAGCCAGCGGCGCCCGGGTTCGTATAGGGAAGGATGTGAAGGGGCGCGGACGGCTCTATACCGACCGGATCAAGGATGACGGCAAGCCGAAGACGGCAGTACAGTTTCATTATCAGTATGTGAAACCTCTCGGCGTGGAGCCGACCGCCTGGCGTACGGAGGTTTTTCTTACCGAGGATGAGAAGCGCGAGGCCCGGAATTACCTCTCCTGGCAGGGGATCGACGTATCGAGGACGATCGTCGGCGTGCACCCCGGGGCGAGCTGGCCCGCCAAGATGTGGCCTGCAGAGAATTTTGGCGCTCTGATCGACCGACTTCGCGCAAAGCTCAATGCGCAGGTTGTGCTGACTCAGGGACCCGGCGATGCGGAAGTCGTGAAAAAAGTTTTGCACGCATCGGTCGGAAATTCTCTCGCAATTCCGCCTCTCCCTTTGCGCCAGCTCGCAGCGATTGTGTCATTGTTTTCTCTCTATATCGCAAATGATAACGGGACGATGCATATCTCCGCCGCTCTCGGGGTCCGGACGATCGGGATTTTTGGCCCGGGTGAGGAGGCTATCTGGTTTCCCTACGTGCCCCCGTTTTACGATGCGGCAAGCGGCCATGCCGCCCTCCGCATGGATGTTCCCTGCCACCCCTGCCATCTTGATTTCTGTAACCGTAGTGGCGCAGGGTATATGGAATGCATGAAACTCCTGACTGTCGATGAAGTCCTCCGGCGGGCGGAAAAGACTCTGAAGGGCTGATCCCGGCAGTTCATTGCATTTCTTTTGTGTTTTGGCGATATTGAATCACTTTTTTTGAGATTCCTGGAGTTTTCTATGATGACGATTACCGATATCTATGCGCGCGAGATACTCGACTCACGGGGTAATCCGACCGTCGAGGTCGATGTCGAGCTGGAGTCGGGGACGAAGGGCCGGGCAGCCGTCCCGAGCGGCGCCTCGACCGGTGAGCATGAGGCCGTGGAGTTGCGCGATAACGATAAGATGCGCTACGGAGGCAAAGGCGTCCTTACCGCCGTCGAAAATGTCAACGAGAAGATTGCCGGCGAAATAATCGGGTTCGACGCAACGGATCAGGCCGGCATTGACAGGCTTATGATCCAGCTCGACGGGACGCCGAATAAGAGTGCGCTCGGCGCCAACGCTATTCTGGGCGTGTCGATGGCCGTTGCCCGCGCCGCCGCCGCCGGGCTCCGTCTCCCGCTTTACCGCTATCTCGGAGGGCCGAATGCGAAGGTTCTGCCCGTCCCCATGATGAATATTCTGAACGGCGGACGTCATGCGGATAATACGGTCGATTTCCAGGAATTCATGATCGTGCCTGTCGAGGCGGTGAATTTCACGGAAGCTCTCCGGATGGGCGCCGAGGTGTTTCACGCGCTGAAGAGCGTTTTGAGCAAGAAGGGATATAGTACGTCGGTGGGCGACGAGGGCGGGTTCGCTCCAAGCCTGAAGTCGAACGGGGAAGCGCTCGATCTTATCGTCGAGGCTATCCAAAGGGCGGGACTGAATCCAGGCAAAGATGTGTGCCTGGCGCTCGATGTCGCATCGAGCGAGATGTGGCAGAAGGGGAAGTATGTTTTTTTTAAATCGGACAAGAGCTCGAAGAGTTCGGAGCAGATGGTCAGGCTCTATGAGAAGTTTTTGAAGGATTATCCTATCCTGTCCATCGAGGATGGTATGGCGGAGAATGACTGGGAAGGGTGGAAGATGCTCACCGATGCGCTCGGGGAAAAGGTTCAGCTGGTCGGAGATGATCTTTTTGTGACCAATACGGAGATTCTCTCGAGAGGGATCGACAAGGGGGTGGCGAATTCCATTCTCGTCAAGCTGAATCAGATCGGAACGCTCACCGAAACCTTCGACTGCATCGAAATGGCAAAACGGGCCGGCTATTCGACCGTCATCAGCCACCGCTCCGGCGAGACAGAGGATGCTTTCATCGCCGATCTGGCCGTCGCGACGAACGCGGGCCAGATCAAGACCGGCTCCGCCAGCCGCACCGACCGCGTGGCGAAATATAACCAACTGATTCGCATAGAGGAGGAGCTCGATGCGAATGCCCTCTTTCCCGGCCTCGGCGCTTTCTGAGCGCCGGGGAGATCGCACAAAGCCCGGCTGCCCCCTACGTGAAGATCGCCCTTCTTAATCCGACGCTCCGATCCGACGATAACCGCTTTAACCTCGATCGCGTGGAATCGCTCGTGCATTCGCTGGGCCGGTTCGATGCAGAAGACCTTGTCCTTCTCCCTGAACGGTTTTTCCTCGATGAGGGTGATGAGTATGACGCATTCGTCCGGAGTATCGCCCGTGAAGCAGGCTGTACGGTTGTCGGCGGCTCGCACCACGGCGTCCTGGATGGCCGTCGTGTCAATTTCGGCCGCGCAGTGAATTCTCGCGGCGAAACGATCGCCACGTATTCAAAAATCAGACCCTATTTTAACGAGCGGGAGCGCGTTTCGCCAGGCAGCGCCTTCGGCGAGTTCCAGCTCAATGGGAAGAATATTCTCGTCCTCGTATGCGCAGATTTCTGGTTCTCAGATCTGTTTCAGAAGTCAACACGTCTCCCCGATCTGGTGCTCGTTCCCGCCCTTTCGGTCAGCAGAAAGGCTTCTCCCGATTATTCCCGCTCCCTCTGGCGACATCTGTCGGTCACACGCGCCTATGAGTTCGGAGTTTACGTGGGGATCAGCGACTGGAGCCGGCTCTCCTCGCTTCCTCCCCTCCGGAGCTGCGGGGTGGGAGGACTCGCCGACCCGACATGTACTGATCCGGATGGATTTTATGCTCCCGTGGCCGATGATGGGATTGCTACCTTCCCTCTGGATTTCGATGCTCTGGAAAAATTCCGGGAGGATCGCCGGATGAGGGGCTTCTTCTGGAAGTAATTTGGGACTTTTTTGCAAAATCCCTATCTTGGAACTTTCCGGCCGGTGAGTTTTCTTATGCGGGAAGGTTTGTTCTGACCGGCAGGAGTCTCTCAATGGAGGCGGGAATCATTCCAGCCCCGACGAGGTAACGACTTTGAACTCCGCCGCCATGCCACCCAGTCAGCCGCGTTCTCATGGGAGCCGGTTTCCGTGGCCCCTTTTCGCTGCGGGCCTTCCGCTCGTGCTGTTTCTGTCGGTCCCGTGCCTGATCCTGTTTTTCCGAGCGCCGCTGGGAGGCTTTCTGAATCGGTTCGAACCGCAAGTGGCGCAGGCGATCGAGCTCAGTTTGTCGACAACGGCCGTGACGACGGCAATCGCTGTCATCGCCGGGACTCCTGTCGCTTATCTCCTCGGGCGAAAGGTTTTTGTAGGCCGCGCGGCGCTTGATACTCTGATCGATCTTCCCATGGTTCTCCCGCCCGCCGTGGCAGGGGTGGCTCTTCTGATGACCTTCGGACGACAGGGTTTTCTGGGACAATTCCTGCACGGGGCCGGGATCGATGTGGCTTTTACGCCGGTCGCAGTGGTCATGGCCCAGTTGTTTGTGTCTTCGTCATTCTATGTTAAGTCGGCTGCCGCCGGGTTCGCCGGCGTCGACCACGAACTGGAACAGGCGGCCGAAATAGACGGGGCCTCGGCATTGAAGATTTTCCGCAGCATCACATTACCGCTTTCCGCTCATGCCGTGCTGGGAGGGGCGATTATGACGTGGGCCCGCGCTTTGGGGGAATTCGGCGCAACGATTATTTTTGCGGGGAATTTTCCGGGAAGAACGCAGACAATGCCGCTTGCCATTTATATCGGCTTCGAGATCGATCTGAAATCAGCGATTTGGCTTTCGCTTGTGCTTCTTGCGGTTTCTTTCGCCTCGATCGCGGTGACCAAGGGAGTTCTGAAACAGAAGATTTTTGTGTTTTGATATTTTTTAGACTTTCTCAAGGGCGATGAAAAAGACTCGTAGCAAAGTGTCCTCCCGGAACCAGGCAGGGAATGTGATCTCGTTCGGGACGGATGGCTGGAGAGGGAGGATTGCAGAGGATTATACGTTCGACAATGTGCGGCGCTGTACCCAGGGGTTCGCGCATTATCTGAAGCGAACCCGGCCCCGAGATCTTAATCGGGGTGTTGTGGTGGGAGGAGACCGGCGCTTCAATTCAGAGAATTTTGCGGCCGCGGCAGCAGAGGTACTCGCCGGCAATGGGATTCCTGTCCATTTCTGCGGGGGAGGAGTGCCCACGCCCGTGATCTCTTTCAGCACAAAAGCCCGGCGGGCTCTTGCGGCGATTAATATTACGGCGAGCCATAATCCGCCGACCGATAACGGGTTCAAGGTCCGCGACGAAAACGGGGGGGCGATCGCCCCCGATGGACTTAAGAAAATCGAGAAGCTTATACCCGGAAAGATATCGGAGGTGCGATCGATGATGTTTTCCGACGCACGGTCGTCCGGAATGTTGACGGAATTCAACGCCGACGTCGCCTATATCGAGCAGATTTCAAGAATGGTTGATCTCGAGCCGATCAGGCAATCGGGCCTGAAGATTCTGGTCGATCCGATGTGGGGCAACGGCGCGGGATGGTTCCCGCGTCTTCTTGGAGGAGGACGATCGACTATCGTCGAGATTCATAAGGAACGTAATCCGTCGTTTCCCGAGATGAGCCGGCCGGAGCCCATCCCCCCCAATGTCGACGCGGGACTCAGCAAAGGACGGGAGATCGGAGCCGATGTGGTTCTCATCACGGACGGAGACGCCGATCGCTGCGGTATCGCCGATGAGAACGGGGTTTTTATCGACCAGCTGCGCGTCTACGCTTTGCTGGCGCTCTATCTGCTGGATACCCGGGGCCTCCGGGGGGCCATTGTTAAGACGCTCTCGACGACCTCAATGCTCGATGCGCTCGGAAAGATTTACGGCGTGACGGTCCATGAAACCGGCGTCGGTTTCAAGTATGTCGCTCCGAAGATGATGGAGACCGATGCTCTCATCGGCGGGGAGGAAAGCGGCGGGTACGCGTTCCGCAACCATGTTCCCGAAAGAGATGGTATCCTGGCCAATCTCTTTTTTCTCGATTTTATGGTGAAGACCGGCCTCAAGCCCTCGCAGCTGCTCGCAAAACTTTTCAATGCCGTCGGGCCCCATTTCTACGACCGTATCGATACGGTCATCGATCCGGCCCAAAGGGCTGTTATGCTCAAAAGGCTGAAATCGGATTCTCCTGAAAAAATCGCGGGGCTACGGGTGGCGAGGACAGATCTCTCCGACGGCTTCAAATTTATCCTGGAAGACGGGAGCTGGCTCCTCATCCGGTTTTCCGGGACGGAACCTCTGGTCCGTATTTATTCGGAAGCCGGGAGCAGCGAGCTTGTTCAATCGATCCTCGCCCATGGCCGAAAACTCGTCGAGTAGGACGGTCCTCGGGCTCCGGGCCAACCTTCTTCAATTTTCTCTTCTCGTCCTGGTGAATGCCTTCGTCGGATCAATGGTCGGGATCGAACGCTCGATCCTTCCCCTGGTTGCCTCTGAGGAGTTCGGAATAACGTCCCGAAGCGCGATTTTTTCGTTCCTCATCAGCTTTGGCATCGTCAAAGGAGTGAGCAATCTTTTCGCGGGGCGATTATCGGATGCGGTTGGAAGGAAAAAGCTTCTCGTCGCGGGATGGCTGGTCGGATTGCCCGTGCCGTTCCTTCTTGCCTGGGCCCACTCCTGGTCCTGGATTGTCATCGCAAATATTCTCCTCGGGGTGAATCAGGGGCTCTGCTGGTCGACGACCGTTTTCATGAAAATAGACCTCGTCGGTCCCGCCCGGAGGGGGCTGGCGATCGGTCTTAACGAATTCGCCGGATATGCCGCCCTCGCGGGGACTGCATTCTGGTCTGCTTCCATCGCCGCAAATTCCGGGCTACGCCCTTACCCGTTCTATCCGGCCATTGCTTCCGGAATTCTCGGGCTGGTTGTTTCGCTTTTGTTCGTGAGAGATACTCATGCTCACGCTCTCCATGAGGCTGCCCGGGATCCGGACCCGCGTGCGGGGAAGATTTCGATGAAAGAGGTCTTCCTCAAAGCATCGTGGCGCGATAAGAATCTTTTCAGCTGCAGCCAGGCCGGGTTTGTCAATAATGTCAATGACAGCGTCGCCTGGAGCGCTTTTCCCCTTCTGTTCGCTTCGCTCGGATTCTCTCTTTCTCGCATCGGCTTCCTGACAGCGCTGTATCCGGCGGTCTGGGGTATCGGGCAGCTGGGGACAGGATTGCTGAGCGATTGGATCGGACGGAAATGGATGATCGCGGCGGGCCTCTGGATGCAGGCGGCAGGTCTCTGCCTGATGGTCATACCTTCGCGGCCCGAGCTTTTCTGCATGGTGCTGCTCGGCGTCGGAACGGCGATGGTCTATCCTGTGCTACTGGCGGCAGTGGGAGATAATACACGTCCCGAACAGCGAGCATCGACTGTCGGTGTTTACCGTCTCTGGCGCGATCTCGGGTATGCGGCCGGGGCTTTCCTTTCCGGAATTCTTGCCGATCTCTGGGGGCTCGATCAGACAATTCTTGCCGTCGGCGTTATGACCGCGCTGTCGGGCGGGGTGGTGGCCGCGCGGCTATCGGAGTCACGACCACAGGCAGTGGAATTTTTATAGAGAACAATGTGTTGGGACAACCGAGCCTGTTCACTAGCCCGGATAATCATTAAACTTACTCTTAGAAAGGGATTCTATGCCAGTACGCACTGCAAACGCTGTATGGGAGGGAGATCTTAAGAACGGGAAGGGGCATATGAAGTTCGGCTCCTTCGATGGCCCTTATTCATTCGCCTCACGCTTTGAAAATGGCCAGGGGACCAACCCCGAAGAATTAATCGCCGCCGCACATGCAGGCTGTTTTTCGATGGCGTTTTCCAATGGGCTCGCCAAAGGGGGTTTTGTTCCGAAATCCGTGCGAACGACGGCACGGGCGACTCTCGAAAAGGTCGGTGACGCGTTCAGGATTACAACGATGGAGCTCGTGACGGAAGGAGATGTCCCGGGGATCACTGACGCGAAATTTCAGGAGGTCGCGGCAGACGCGAAGAAGAATTGCCCCGTATCGCAGGCCCTCACCGGAGTAAATATTAAGTTGCAGGCTACTCTCGTGAAGTGACGGTCACGGGGGTTTAAGCAGGGCCGGGTTCGTTTCCAGTTCCTCTATCGTCTTGGGCCAGTCGCCTCTGAGGAGCCGGGAGAGCGACCGATCGGCAAGTATTTTTCCTTCTGTCTGGCACCTCGGGCAGTAGTTGCATTCGTTGTCGGCATACGCGATGCGCTGAACCGCGGTGCCGCAGTCAGGACAGGGTTGCCTGAATTTACCGTGAACGGCCATTTCGGGGCGGAAGGCTGTTACTCGTGCGGGAAAATCCTCACCCGCTTGTTGTCTGAGCCTCTCGGTCCACTCCACAAGAATCTCACGGGCCGCCCGGTAAAGTCTTTCGCAATCGCTGGGGACCAGTTTTGTCGTTTGGCGGAGGGGAGACATCTTTGCGCGGTGGAGGATTTCGTCGGAGAAAGCGTTTCCGATTCCGGCGAAAAGCCTGGGATCGGTGAGGGCGCGTTTGAGGGTGTGATTTTCACGAAAAAGGGTCTCGCGGAATTTTTCTTCCCCCGCTTCCAAAACCTCAAGGCCCCCGCGGTCGAACCGGGAAAGGGATGATTCTCCTCTCACGACATGGAGCGAGGCGCGCTTCTTTCCGCTCGCTTCTGTGAGCGCAACTGTTCCGTTCGGAAAATCGAAGGCGGCAAGGACGATCTTTCCCCCCGATTTTTCGCCGCGCCTCTTCCAGGAAAATCTGCCGGAGATCATGAGGTGGAAGATGAGGAAGAGATGGTCCTGAAACTCCCAGACGATCTGCTTCCCGATGCGGCGCACCCCTGTGATTTCCTTCCCTTGGGCGAAATGAAGCGGCGGATCCGTGGTGCGCACGAGGAAAGGACTCGTGAGTCGGATTTTTTCAAGGGGCTGACCGACAATTCTCGTGCGAAAGCCTTCGGCGTATAGCGTTATGTCGGGAAGTTCAGGCATTTTTCTCAAAATATCGTTTTGGAACGTGGCTGTCAAGAAGTCTCATCATCCCTGCGCAAGAAAAAGGGAAATGTCTTCACCGAGGAGTTTTTGGGCATTGTGGTTCTGTCCCGAATTCGGTATATTTGACCAACGATCGTTGTTCACCCGGAGCTACCCATGATCCAGTTTGCTGGTAGGATGAAGCGCCTCGGGACGGAGACCGCCTTCGAGGTTCTCGCGAAGGCCCGAGCCCTGGAGGCGGAGGGGAAGAAGATAATTCATCTCGAAATCGGCGAGCCCGATTTCGACACGCCTGAGAATATTAAGGCTGCCGCGAAGAAGGCGATTGACGAAGGGTTCACCCATTACGGCCCCGCCGCAGGGCTTCCGCAGACACGCTCCGCAATTGCCGCATACGTGTCACGGACGAGGAAGATCCCCGTCAGACCGGACCAGGTTGTGGTGACTCCCGGCGCCAAGCCGATAATGTTTTTCACGATTCTCGCGTGCGTCGATGAGGGGGATGAGGTGATCTACCCCAACCCGGGATTTCCGATCTATGAGTCGGTGATCGATTTCGTCGGGGCGACCCCCGTTCCGCTTCAACTCCGGGAGGAGAATGAATTTCGTGTCGATATCGACGATCTAAAGAAACTGATCACGAAGAAGACCCGCATGCTCATCATCAATTCGCCCCAGAATCCTACCGGAGGCATCCTCACAGAGGACGATGTGCGGGCGATCGCGGATCTTGCCCTGTCCCATGGCATCGTTGTGCTTTCGGATGAGATCTACGACCAGATCATGTATGACGGTCATAAGCCGTTCAGCATCGCATCGGTCCCTGGGATGCTGGATTCCACGATTATCCTCGACGGGTTTTCCAAGACCTACGCGATGACCGGCTGGAGGCTGGGCTTCGGCGTGATGCCCGAGGACCTTGCGAAACTGGTGACGAAGCTGCAGGTCAACAGCACGTCGTGCACGGCAAGCTTTTCGCAGATCGCCGCCATCGAGGCACTGACCGGGCCGCGGCAGGATGTATCGACGATGGTCCGGGAGTTCGAACGGCGGCGGGATTTCATCGTCGACGGGCTGAACGCCATTGACGGAATACGATGCCACCGCCCCCACGGTGCATTTTATGTTTTTCCGAATATCACCGGCACGGGGAGGCGATCGCGGGAACTCGCCGACCTCTTGCTGAACGACGCCGGGGTGGCCTGCCTCTCAGGAACCTCTTTCGGAAAGTTTGGCGAAGGTTTCCTGCGTTTCTCGTACGCGAATTCCATTGCCAATATTGAACTCGC
Source organism: uncultured Chlorobiaceae bacterium (assembly GCA_964410105.1). GTDB lineage: Bacteria > Bacteroidota > Ignavibacteria > UBA10030 > SZUA-254 > CAYPFY01. The sequence goes on along the minus strand of CAYPFY010000007.1, from coordinate 28,244 downwards.
CCTCCGCCAGATCGCGGCGGTCCTGAAAAAACAGCCGATTTCGGTATCCTGAAGCATTTTCAGGTCTCGGGCGGAATTCTCTTGACATTGACGCAGGAATTCGGTATACTTTATCTTAGTAAAGTACCATGAGGCGTGTGACCCACAAGGATGTTGAATCGATGTACCGGGCGGTTCTTTCGCTGAAAAACGTCGATGAGGCAAAAAGTTTCTTCCGCGACCTCCTCACCGAGACGGAAATCACCGAATTCGCTGAAAGATGGAAGGCGGCCCGTATGCTTTCCTCCGGCGTGCCCTACACCAGGATCATCGAGGAAACGGGGCTCAGCTCGACGACGATCGCCAGGGTAGCCCGCTGGGTGAAGCGGGGGACGGGCGGATACCGCCTCGCCCTCGAACGGACGCTCTCCAAGAGATGATGTATTTTTTTTAGCCAATCACTTTATTAAACTAAAGTATGATTGCCCGAAATGGAAGGTTAAAGGTCGCGATCCAGAAGGACGGACGGATCGCCGAGGATTCGACGGCCCTCCTGAAGGGCGCCGGCCTCGATTTCGATATACGCTCGCGCGCCCTGGTCTCCCCCTGCCGGAATTTTTTGCTCGATGTGCTCGCGGTCCGCGATGACGATATCCCGGAATATGTCCAGGATGGGGTCAGCGATCTTGGAATCGTCGGCGAGAATATTCTTGCGGAAAAACGCGCCCGCGTTACGGTTATCGAACGCCTCGGCTTCGGAAAGTGCCGTCTGGTTATTTGCGCTCCGAAGGGGTCTGCCAAATCCATAAAATCCCTCAACGGAAAACGGATTGCGACCTCCTACCCGGGAATTCTGAAGGCGTTCCTCGCCAGCCGCAATGTCAAGTCGGAGATTATCGAGATCAGCGGATCGGTGGAGATCACCCCTGCCCTGGATGTCGCTGACGCAACCTGCGACATAGTCTCAACAGGAAGCACCGCACGCATGAACGGCCTCGCTGTGATCCATACTGTCATGGACTCCGAAGCTGTCCTTATCGGCAATTCCGCTTCCCTGACCTCCGGTAACAGGAAATCGGAGATCGAAAAATTGGTCGTCCGCATCCGCAGTCTCCTCAACGCGCGGGGAAAGAAGTACGTCATGATGAACGCCCCCGCATCCGCGGTAAAACGCATCAAGACACTCATCCCCGGAATGAAGAGTCCCACGATCATGCCGCTCGCCACCCCAGATCTTGTCGCCGTTCACTCGGTGGTGGGGGAGGATGTCTTCTGGGATGTCATGGAGCTACTGAAGCGGGCAGGGGCTACCGATATCGTGGTCATGCCGATTGAAAAGATTGTATGATATGAGGAAGCTTGCCTACACAACGCTTTCCCGGGATCAGTTGGAGTCGCTGCTGGCGCGCTCTTCCCCCGGCCCCGCGGAGTGCATGCCCGCGGTCCGGGAAGTTTTCGAAAGAATTGCCAGGGAAGGCGATGACGCGATCCGATTCTTTACCCAGAAGTTTGACGGGGTTGCCCAGGGTGATCTCTTTGCATCCGACGATGAATTTGAAGAGGCGGACCGGCTCGTCGATCCCGGATTCAAACGGGCGATTGTGCATGCCGCCTCCAATATCGAAAAATTTCACCGGGCCCAGTTCCCCGCATCGATCGAGGTGACGACGTCCCCGGGAGTGACCTGCCGGCGCGAATGGCGCCCCCTTGACCCGGTCGGCCTTTATGTGCCGGGGGGTTCCGCGCCTCTCGTGTCGACCCTGCTTATGCTTGCAGTTCCCGCGAGGATCGCCGGATGCAGAGATGTCATTGTGTCCACCCCCCCGCAGAGATCCGGGAAGATTTCGGCGGAAATTCTGTGGACTGCATCTCATGCGGGGATTCGCCGCATCCTTAAGGCAGGGGGCGCGCAGGCAGTCGCAGCTCTCGCTCTCGGCACGGGGACCGTCCCCAAGGTGAAAAAAATCTTCGGTCCTGGTAACCGGTTCGTCGTCGCCGCAAAACTTCTGGCGTCCCAGTCTCCCTATTCCGTGGCGATCGACATGCCCGCCGGTCCCTCCGAACTGCTGATCGTCGCCGACTCTTCTGCAAACCCGGCATGGATCGCGGCCGATCTTCTCTCTCAGGCGGAACACGGCGAGGACTCGGAGGTTTTCCTCGTGAGCACATCGGACGTTCTTGCCGACGAGGTGCAAAAGGCCGTTGCGGCACAAATTATTCTTCTTCCCCGGCGCGCGATTGCAGAAAAAGTTCTCGATAGATCTGTCGCCCTCATCATTCCCTCGCTCTCGGATGCAATGTGTTTTTCAAACGATTATGCGCCTGAACATCTGATGCTTGCCGTGCGCGAGCCGGAAGCCCTGATCCCGAGTGTGAAGAATGCTGGCTCGGTGTTTCTCGGAAACTCGAGCGCCGTTGCGTTCGGCGATTATGCCTCCGGGACCAATCATACTCTGCCCACCCGCGGCGCTGCCGCACAGTGGGGAGGTCTTGTAACAGAATCGTTCATGAAGCCGGTGCTCTTTCAGTCGGTATCGAATGAGGGGCTGCGTTCCCTCGCCGCCACTTCGAAAGCGCTCGCCTCCGCCGAGGGGCTCATGGCCCACGCGCGTGCCGTCGAAATCCGTGAAAAACTATGATCGACTCGCTCGTACGCTCCCACATCAGGACTTTCACACCGTATAAATCCGCCCGGAGCGAGGTCGGGGATGCGAACGTCTTTCTCGATGCCAATGAGCTCTCGCTCGGAAGCGCCGCCAGCTACAATGGCCTTTCGCTCAACCGCTATCCCGATCCCTTCCATAGGTCGTTGAGGAAAAAGCTGGCGGCACGGCTCTCGTGTCCCGTCGATATGATTTTCTCGGGGGTCGGGTCGGACGAGATCATCGATCTCCTCATACGGCTTTTTTGTGAGCCTTTCTCGGAGGCGGTGGTGATTCTCGAGCCAACGTATGGAGTTTATCGGGTCGCCGCCGATCTCAATCGCGTGGCCGCCGAGCCGGCGGAGCTCGATGATTCTTTCCAGATCGATCTCTCGGCCACCCTGAATAAAGTGTCGCCGTCAACAAAGTTGATTTTCTGTTGTCATCCGAATAATCCGACGGGGAATTGCCTTCGCCGGACGGATATTCTTTCTATCTGCAGGTCCTTCAAGGGAATCGTTATAGTGGACGAGGCCTACGTTGAGTTTGCGCCCGAAGATGCAAGTCTCGTGAGAGAGGTTTTCAAGCATGAAAACCTCATCGTTCTCCGAACGCTTTCGAAGGCGTGGGGACTCGCCGCAATCCGGCTCGGTTATTGTATCGCCAATCCCGATGTGGTCTCGTATCTTATGAAGATCAAACCGCCGTATAACATTAATGCGGTGAGCCTGGATATAGCCCTCAGGGGAATGGATAACGAGGATTTCTTTGAGAGTTCCCGAACAGTTATTCGGGAAGAACGCTCCCGCCTTGCCTCCGGACTGAGGAGTCATCCTCACGTGACCCGTGTCTACCCGAGCGATGCAAATTTTCTGCTGGTAGAATGGAAAGATGCGCCACAGACCTATCAACTGTTGTTTGAGAACGGAATTATCGTGCGCCGCAGGAGTGAGCCCCGCCTTTCGAACTGCCTCCGGATTACAGTCGGCACGCCCGAGGAAAACGGGATGCTGCTGAAAGTGCTGGGAAGACTTCGATGAGAAAGGTCGTGATTGTTGACCGGGACGGCACTCTTATTAAAGAGCCCCGCGATAAGCAGGTCGATTCGCTTGAGAAACTGGAGTTCGTTCCGGGAGCTGTATCCGGAATGAAACTTCTGACAGAGGCAGGGTTTTATCTTGTGATGGCAACGAATCAGGACGGGCTCGGGTCCCCCGGATATCCCCGTCGGAAATTTCTTGCCGTCCAAGGCAAAATCTTAAAACTTCTTGCCGGGGAAGGCGTGGCTTTTGAGAGAATCTTCATCTGCCCGCATTTTTCCTCAGACCGATGCCGCTGCCGCAAGCCGAAAACCGGCCTGGTGGACAGATTCTTGAGGAACGGGGTCGACCTCCCGAAATCTTTCGTGCTCGGGGACCGCGATACTGACGTGGAGTTCGCCGGCAATCTTGGCCTTCGAGCCGTGCAGATCACTTCACGAAGATCCTCCGCCGAGTTTGCAACACCGCATCTTCTGGAGGCATGCCTATATATTGTCCGGTCAGCCCGTTCTGCCATGTTCAGGCGGAAGACGAACGAGACGGATATCTCGGCAAGTGTGACTCTCGACGGTTCAGGGAGCTCGCGCGTGGGTACCGGGATCGGTTTCTTCGACCATATGATTGCGCAGCTGGCCCGCCATTCCGGCATGGATGTCCGGCTGAGCGCCCGGGGCGATCTCGAGATCGACGAGCATCATACGGTGGAAGATTCCGGGATCGTGCTCGGCGAGGTTATTCGGGAATCGCTGGGCAATAAGCGCGGGATCAGGCGGTTCGCGTTTTCCGCCCCACTCGATGAGTCGATCGCTTCAACGACTCTTGATCTGAGCGGGCGGAGTTTCCTGTCGTTTCAGTGCGATTTCAAGCGCGAGCGGGTGGGAGAATTTCCGACGGAGCTCGTCGAGGATTTTTTCCGTGCGTTTGCCGGCGGCCTCCGGGCCTCGCTTCATATCACATGCCGCGGGAGGAATGACCATCATAAGATAGAGGCTATTTTTAAATCCGTCGCTCTCGCCCTGAGAGATGCCATCCGCATCGACGACCGGATGAGAGCCGTGCTTCCCACGACAAAGGGTCTCCTGTGATTGGCGTCGTCGACTACGAGGCAGGGAATATCGCCTCTGTGCGAAATGCTCTGGCCGCCATCGGCTGCGAATTCCTGATCAGCGCCGACGAGGCTCAACTTGCCGCCTGCCAGGGTATCATTCTCCCGGGTGTCGGCGCGGCGCCCGGCGCCATGGATTCGCTCACGCGCCGGGGACTGACCGGATTTTTGAAGGGAGTTTCCGCTCCGTTCCTTGGCATCTGTCTCGGCATGCAGTTGCTCTACGAAGCCTCCGAAGAGGGTAAGACGTCCTGCCTCGGGATAGTCCCCGGGTCGGTAACCATGCTTGGTCCGGATGTGAAAAAGATCCCGCATATGGGATGGAACCGGGTGACGTTCAGTTCCCGGTCTCCCCTGTACGCGGGAATAGAGGAAGGTTTTTTCTATTTCGCCCACTCCTACGCCGCCCCTGTGGGTCCGCTCGTGACCGGGACGGCTGAATGCGGATCCGTCTTCGCTGCCGCCGTCCGCAAGGAGAATTTTTTCGGGGTGCAGTTTCACCCCGAAAAATCGGGTCAGGCCGGACTCCGGCTGTTGCAGAATTTTGTCCAGCTATGCTCATCCTTCCCGCAATAGATATTTTTGGCGGGAAGTGCGTCCGCCTCACTCACGGGGACTTTTCCACCCGGAAGGTTTACGGTCCTACACCTCTGGAGATGGCCGAGAACTTTGCCCGCGACGGCGCGCAGTGGCTCCATGTTGTCGATCTGGAAGGCGCGAAGGAGGGCCGTTTGGTGAACTGGGAGGCTATCCGGTCCATCGCCGCTCTGCAGGGCGTCTCGATGGAAGCGGGAGGAGGAGTCCGCTCGCGAGCCGACGCTGAAAAGCTCCTGGAAATCGGGGTGGATCGTGTTATCGTCGGGAGCTTCGCTCTCCGCTACCCGGCAAAATTTGCCGAGTGGACAAAGGCATGCGGTCCCGAGAATTTTCGCGTGGCGATTGATCTCAAAGACGGCCGGATCGCTCTCGAGGGCTGGCAGGACCTGGATGACCGTCCGCTCGCCGATGTGATTCCTCCCCTCGTTGACCTCGGGATTCGGGAGTTTCTTTCGACCGATATCGGCAGGGACGGCACTCTCGCCGGCCCGAACGTCCGCCTCTACTCGAGACTGGCTGAAGATTTTCCGAATCTGCGATGGTTCGCCTCGGGAGGAGTGCGCTCTGCCGCCGACGCTCTCGATTTGAAGAAGACCGGAGTGGCCGGGGTGATCGTCGGCAAGGCGCTTTACGAGGGAAGCCTCGCCTTGAAAGAACTCCTTTCATGCTGACGCGAAGGGTCATTCCCTGCCTCGATGTGCTCAACGGCCGCGTCGTGAAGGGGAAAAAGTTTAAGAATCTCGTGGATGTGGGTGACCCGGTCGAGTTTGCTGCAAAATACTCCGATGCGGGGGCGGACGAGCTGGTGCTGCTCGATATTTCTGCCTCTCTGGAAGAGAGGGGGCCGTTTTTCACTATGGTTGAGCAGGTTGCCCGCCGGATCTCCATTCCGCTCACCGTCGGAGGGGGGATACGTTCTCTGGAGGATATTCTGGCGCTTCTGCGTTCGGGCGCAGACAAAGTGTCGCTCAATACGGTGCTCGATTCCGATCCTGGCCTGCTTTCACGCGCCGCGAAAATGGTGGGCTCACAGGCTCTTGTCGCGGCGATTGACGCCCAACGCTGGGAGAAGGGGTGGATCGTGCACGTGAAGAGCGGCACTCAAGAGACCGGGCACGATTGCCTCTCCTGGGCGTGCCGGGTTGTGCAGTCAGGCGCGGGCGAATTGCTTGTCACTTCCATAGACAGGGACGGGATGAAAAAAGGTTATGACATAGAGTTGCTTGAAAATCTTTCCCGCCTTGTGAAAGTTCCGGTCGTCGCGTCGGGAGGAGCCGGGACGAAGGAACATCTGATGGAGGCTCTCAAATTCGGCAAGGCGGATGCCGTTCTCGCCGCAAGCATGTTTCACTTTAACGAGATTTCTATCCGTGAATTGAAAGAGTATTTATCCTCGGAAGGTCTTCCGGTGAGAATATGGAAAAACTGAATTTCGAAAAATTGAACGGCCTGGTTCCCGCGATCGTGCAGGAGTATCAAACAGGGGATGTGCTGATGCTGGGGTTCATGAATCAGGAAGCGCTCGACCACACTCTCGAGGAGGGGACGGTGACATTCTACAGCCGGACCAAGGGTAGGCTGTGGAAAAAAGGGGAAACTTCGGGAAATTTTCTCAGAGTCGTCTCGCTTGACGTTGATTGCGATTCGGACGCGATTCTGATACAGGCCCGACCGGCGGGCCCCGTGTGTCATACCGGGGCCGCAAGCTGTTTTCCACCCGAAGACGCCGGAAACGTTCTCGGGAGGCTTTCGAAGGTTATCGCCGACCGGAAATCAGCGCTTCCCGAAAACTCTTACACCGCACGGCTCTTTAAGGAGGGCATGGCGCGCATCGCCCAAAAAGTGGGCGAGGAGGCGGTAGAACTTTCTATCGCCGCCCAATATCCCGATGCCGCGCGCTGTATCGAAGAGGCCGCCGACCTTATGTACCATATTCTGGTTCTCCTCGCACAGAAAGGTATCGCTCTGAATGATGTTTATACGGAGCTTGAAAAGAGGATGAAAAAGTAGCCCCGTCGTTCGGGATCTCCCGATTACCTCCCTTCGCGAAGAGACTTTTCCTCCTGCTGGTGCCCGCGCGTCTTTGTACTACCCGACCCCCCGGAGGCGGACGGAGAGACCTTTGAGTTTTCCTCCCCAAAGACGTATATTGACACGGGATTCAAGAGCCTCATGAGAACCTTCGACCTGGCGATCGCCTGGAATTGGGAATTCGACGACGATTTTGTGGCAGGTATCGAACGCGAGTGCGCGCTCCGGCAGATATCGACGTACCGCGTCGACCCTCATAACCTCCAGGAGTCGATCAGGGATGTTGAGGCCGGACGTATGATGTTCCACTCCCTCTTCGACCGAGCCTCCGACGCCGATTCGGATTTTCTGTCCCTCGTCCGACTGCTCACCGGCTCCTCCGTTTTCGTGGTGAACCCGCATGAATTCCTTGTGAATGCAATCGACAAGGCGACAATGCATCTCGCCCTGATCACCCACGGCATCCAGGTTCCCAATACCATTATCATTCCCCCCTTCCGCTCCAACGGCAGCCTCGTCGTGCAGCAGCAAGATCTCGACCGGCTCGGAATTCCCTTTGTCATCAAACCTGCAAATACGACCGGGGGCGGAACCGGCGTTGTTCTCAATGCTGCTTCCCTTGACGATGTCCTGACAGCCCGCCAGACACATCCGGAAGATAAGTACCTCGTTCAGGAGACGATCGTCCCGAAACTCCTCGGCGGGAAACGGGCATGGTACCGCGCCTATTGTATTTTCGGCGAAACTGTGCTCTGCTGGTGGGACGACAAGACCCATATGTATACCGAGCTTCATGAGGCGGATGAGCTTCAATATGGACTCCCCGGAATGCGCGCGATTATGAAGACGATCCAAAAAGCCTGCAAACTCGATTTCTTCTCATCCGAAATCGCGATGACCGAGGAGCGAAGGTTTATCGTCGTGGATTATGTGAATGAAGTGTGCGACATGCGCCTGCAGTCCCGCCATGCGAACGGCGCACCGGATGCTGTCGTCCACATGATCGAACGGCTTATCGCGGAGCGCGTGAAAGAGCACGTCGAGCGTCTGAAAACCAGTGCCCCAAAAGGTCTTTGAACATATGCCGCTGAGAATCACCCTGAAGCAGTTTCCTTCCCCCGGTGAGAGGTCCGCTCCTTTTGAGTTCCATATTCGCGCGAGCGTGCGCTCGAAGTACGGGTTCGACGATACCCTTTATGGTTTTTCCGGAAATGTGATTTTCGCCAATTTTCGTGCAGTCAGGGTTTTTGCCCAGAAGATGAACGCGAAACGCGACTTGCTGACCTTTCCGGGGCAGGCCGTGAGGGCAGGACAGCTCAATGCGATGGGACTCATCGATGAGATTTTTCATTACCTCCTCCGAAGCTATGAGGGCACGAATCCGGGCGTCTTTTCCCGAGCGCTCTCCTCTCTGAATTCTTCGGTCGGAAAGAATGCTCTTGAAATCTCTCTCCTGGAGTTCTGCCGCCAGTTTCCGGCTGGAGATGTTCACCGCCGGGCGATGACGGCGGAGGGCTTCCTGGCCGCGACGACAGAGCATAAGCCTCATAGCGAGGTCGTTCTTGAGGAAATGATTCTGCTTTCGCTGGCGAATATTAACCCGGCCTTCATGGTCTTCAAGGAATTGTTCGACGACAGGGATCTCCGGGAACACACGGTCTATGCCTCGATGATGAGCTCCCTGGAAGAGTTTTTCCGTACGGAGAAGCCGTTTGGCCGCGCGGGGCAGTCTATCCTGGAGCTTCTCCGCGCTCCGATTCTCGCCAGCCCTCATAGCTTGCAGGGTCAGCTCGCCTACATTAAAGAGCACTGGGGCCTCTTGCTCGGCGATCGGTTCAGGCGAAAACTGCTCGGCGCCGGTGATCTCCTGGAGGAAGATTCCAGATCGGTCCAACCGGGCATGGGGGGCCCCCCTCCGGTTCCTCGCTATTCATTCGCCGAGGAGGGCTATCCCGCAGACGGGGAAAGATTTACTGCCGATCTCGACTGGATGCCGAATGTTGTTATCATGGCGAAAAATGTGTACGTGTGGCTCGAGCAGCTTTCACGAAGATACGGGCGGCATGTCTCGAAGCTGAGCGAGATCCCCGATGAAGAGCTCGATACGCTCTCCCGTTGGAATTTTACCGGGCTCTGGCTTATCGGCGTCTGGGAAAGAAGCCCCGCATCTCAGAAAATCAAGCAGCTTTCGGGAAATCCCGAAGCGGTCTCCTCGGCATATTCGGTCTACGATTATGAGATCGCGCTCGAACTCGGAGGGGAAGAAGCTTTTCAACAGCTGCGTCACAGGGCGTGGGCCCGCGGGATCCGCCTCGCAGGGGATATGGTCCCGAATCATGTCGGGATCTATTCGCGCTGGCTGGTCGAACATCCTGAATTCTTCATTCAGTCGGACTATCCCCCCTTTCCGAATTATCAGTTCACCGGCCCCAATCTGTCCGATTCTCCCGATGTGGAGATCCGGATAGAAGACGGCTATTGGTCACGACGAGACGCCGCCGTCGCGTTTCAACGTCTCGACCGTCGATCAGGCCACGTGCGCTATATCTACCACGGCAACGACGGGACGAGCATGCCCTGGAATGATACCGCCCAGCTGAATTTTCTTCGCGGCGAGGTGCGCGAGGCCGTGATCCGGACGATTTTCCATGTCGCGAGGAAATTCTCTATCATCCGTTTCGACGCTGCCATGGTTCTGACGAAACGGCATTTCCACCGTCTCTGGTTTCCACAGCCCGGTTCCGGCGGGGCGATTCCCTCCCGATCGGACTTTTCCCTGCCGGCGGAAGATTTTAACCGGCTGTTCCCCCAAGAATTCTGGAGGGAGGTCGTCGACCGTATCAACGCGGAGATGCCGAATACTCTCCTCCTGGCCGAAGCGTTCTGGCTTCTCGAGGGGTATTTTGTCCGAACTCTCGGGATGCACCGGGTGTACAACAGCGCTTTTATGCATATGCTGATGAGGGAGGAGAATGCCAAGTATCGTCACCTTATCCGCATCACCCTTCATTTTAATCCCGAGATTCTGAAGCGCTATGTGAATTTTATGAGCAACCCGGACGAGGAAACCGCGGTGGCCCAGTTCGGGAAGGGCGACAAGTATTTTGGAACGGCCGTGCTCTTGGCCACCCTGCCCGGCTTGCCGATGTTTGCGCATGGCCAGATTGAGGGTTTTAGCGAAAAGTATGGGATGGAGTATAAGAAGGCCTACCATGACGAGGTGCCGGACGAGCATGTGGTACGACGCCATGTGAATGAGGTTTTTCCCTTGCTCGAAAGACGGCGTCTTTTTAGCCAGGTGTCCCATTTTGAACTTTTTGACTTTATCGACTCCTCGGGTAATCTGAATGAGAATGTGATTGCCTTTTCCAATATGAACGGCGACGAGCGTGCCGTGATTTGCTTCCACAATAAGTTTGAGGAAACCTCAGGCTGGATCAAGAACTCCGTTGGGAAAACGACTTCCGGGACAGCCGACGAGGAAGGAAAGTATGTCGCGTACAGAACTATCGGCGATGCTCTCCGCCTGAAACGTTCCGACCCGGTTTTTTATGTTTTCAGAGATTACCGATCCAATCTTGATTTCATTCGGTCCGGCCGCGATCTCACGGACAAGGGCCTCTTTCTCGATCTGAAGGCGTTCGAGTATCATATTTTCCTCGACTTCCGGGAGGTGAGGGATTCCGATGGACGGTACGCGGAACTGTGCGGGAGGCTGAACGGAAAGGGGGTGCCCGATATCCGGCGGTCGCTCCGAGAGATGGAGCTCGCCCCATTTCATGACGCGCTCTCAAAGCTGTTTGATGCGGTTCCGGATTTGACACGCCTCGCTTCTTCTCCTCAGCCCGCCGACTCCCGAATTCTTCGGGAAAACATCTCGGAATGCCTTCGCGCGGTGATCCGGGAGGCAAACCGCTGCCACCCCGGAGCCGTGAAGGGACGGAATGCTCAGGAGATTTTTGACAAAAGCCTTCGGTCGGTGCAGGATATTTACGGCCGAAGCGCCCGCCCGACTCAGGAGGGCCGACTGATGAAATCTGCGCTGCCGGATATGTCAAACGATCCGGCAGGTCCCCTGATTCTTATGGCGCTGCTGGCCCTGAGCGGGTTTCAATCAAGGCCGCTGCTTGATGAACTGGAGATCCTTCCATTTCTCACTGATTTGTTCGGGAGGATGAGGGTTTCACGCGACCCGCGAAGTCTCGTCCGCCTGATTTGTGTCCTGCTCTTCGATGAAAACCCGTTCGATTCGGAGGCCCTGGGCCCGGCTTTCTTCGAGGGTGAGGAAGTGAGAATGGTCGTAAACGTGAACTGCCATTCGGGGATTTTTTATTATCATAAAGAGTCGTTCGAACGGCTTCTAGAATGGCATTGTGTGCGTTCTTTGATCGGCCGCCTCAGGAGCGGAAAGGCACGGGATCTCCGGCCGACGATCGATATGTTCCATGAGTGGGCGAAACTCTCCGCTGAGGCGCATTACCAGGTGAATCGCATCACGGAGTTGATTGCGCGGTCCGCTGAAACCGTGGAGGCAGAGTAGATCCCAATGCAGGATGTTCTGGCGATAATCCTCGGAGGCGGCAGGGGTGAACGGCTCTATCCCCTGACGAAACACCGAGCGAAGCCCGCCCTTCCCCTTGCGGGCAAGTACCGCCTCATCGATATTCCCGTGAGTAATTGTATCAATTCGGGAATTCTGCAGATTTATGTTCTCACGCAGTTCAATTCCGCGTCGCTCAATCAGCATATCGCCAATACATACCGTTTTTATCCTTTCATGAAAGGGTTCGTCGACGTGCTTGCGGCCCAGCAGACTCCCGCCAGCCCCGACTGGTTCCAGGGTACCGCCGATGCCGTCCGGAAGACTCTCTGGGTCATGGAGCCCTGGAAGGTGAATGATTATCTCATCCTCTCCGGAGATCATCTCTACCGGATGGATTACAGGGCGTTCATCGAGCACCACCGCAGGACGAATGCCGACGTGACTATTTCGGTGATCCCCGTTCATCACCGGTTTGCCCCAGGTTTTGGTCTGATGAAGACGGATCACCAAGACCGGGTGGTCGAATTCAAGGAAAAACCGACCGGCGATGCGCTTGCTTCCATGAGGGTCGATACGAAGAGGTTTGGCCTCGACCCTGTTTCCGCCGGCGATGCTCCGTTCCTCGCCTCAATGGGGATCTATCTCTTTAAACGCAGGGTCCTGATGGATCTTCTGGAAAAATATCCTGAGCACACCGATTTCGGGAAGCATGTTATTCCCCTCGCGATCGAAACCCACCATGTGAGCGCCTATTGCTTCCGAGGCTACTGGGAGGATATCGGGACGATCGAATCATTTTACCACGCGAATCTTGCCCTGGTCCGCCAGCCTAAACCAGCGTTCAGCTTTTATGACGCGGAGTTCCCCATCTTCACACGTCCCAGGTTTCTCCCCCCGACGAAGATGCTGAACAGCCGCAACAAGGAGACGATGATCGCCGATGGCTGCATTGTGAAGTGTTCTTCGATAAAAAAATCCATTATCGGCATCCGATCACGACTCGAGGAGGGTTCGACTCTCGAGAATGTTCTGCTGATGGGCGCGGATTACTATCAGTCGGAACAGGAACGGTCCGCCGATCTCGTCTCCGGGATACCTCCTGTGGGGATCGGCGCGAATGCTGTGATCAAGAACGCTATCATCGACAAGAATGCCCGGATAGGGAGGAATGTGAAGATTATCAATAAGAATCGAATCCGGAACGTGGAGCACGAGAAGGAAGGCTATTGGATAAGGAACGGTGTCGTGATTGTTATTAAAGATACGACGATTCCCGACGGGACGGTGATCTGATGGCCGCTCCCCAGGGGCCGCCAACCACCGCCCGGACCAATTCCCGCTCCGTTGTCATGCTCGCCTCCGAGAACGACGCGCTGAAGAACGGAAAGGTGGGCGGGGTGGGCGATGTGGTCCGGGATCTTCCGAACGCCCTCGCCGACCTCGGCTGGGATGTCACCGTCATCACTCCCTCCTATGGTTTCCTCCACAAGGATAACCCGTCAAGCCCGTGCGCGGACGTCCGGTTTCCCTTTTCCGGAAGGTCGATGGTGGGGACGATTTATGAGGCGACTCCAAAAAAACCGAGGAGCGGCGTAACTCATCTCGTCTTCGAACACCCCTTGATCGGGGGGGCCCCGATTTATTTCAACGACCCGCCGAATCAGGCTTTCGCGCAGGACGCGACGAAGTACGCTCTTTTTTGCTCTGCCGTCGGGCAGTACCTGAAGAACTTTGCGGACGCCGTGCTGCATTTGCACGACTGGCATACCCCGGCGCTTCTCCTTCTCCGTGAGCTGCATCCCGACTTTTACCACCTGAAGGGAAGAAAGACTGTTTTTACGATCCATAATCTCGCAATACAGGGGAATCGGCCGATGCGAGGTCCCCACGCGTCCGTGCAAGCGTGGTTCCCGGAGCTCTTTTCCCGCCCCGACTGGGTCCCCGCCTGGACCGATTCCCGGTACCGGGAACCGAATTTTACCCCGATGGCCGCCGGGATTTCTCATGCCGATAAGGTCAACACGGTGTCTCCCTCGTATGCCGAAGAGATTCTGCTTCCGAGCGCTCCTTCAAACGGACTCGTCCGCGGCGAAGGCCTCGATCCGTTGCTCAGGCGCGCGAACGCCGAAGGACGCCTCTATGGGATTCTTAACGGGTGCGAGTACACAGAGGATCCGCCTCCCCTCTCTCTCCCGGCTCTTCGTAATCTTCTCCTCGCAGAGGTGAGGAAGTGGCGGGAGAAGTATTCCGACCCCCTCTTCGACCGCACCCTGCGCCAGCTCGAGTATCTGCGCGATTTTTCTGTGATTCTCACCAGCGTGACGAGAATCGTGGACCAGAAAATCAGGCTTTTGTCATTAAAAGATTCTCGCGGCAAGTCGGCGCTGGAGTCGATTCTTGATGAGCTTGCCCGCGTGAACGGGGTGTACTTTGTTCTCGGAACCGGGACGCCGGATTACGAGGAATTTTTGGCCCGAACGGCATTTTCGCACGACCGGCTCGTGTTCCTGAGGGGGTATTCGGAAAAGATCGCCAACGCGCTCTATGGCATCGGCTCGATTTTCATGATGCCCAGCTCGTTCGAGCCGTGCGGAATCGGTCAGATGATCGCTATGCGCCATGGGCAGCCCTGTGTCGTCCATGCCGTCGGAGGGCTGAAGGATACTGTTCTCGACGGGGTCGACGGATTCCAGTTTTCAGGGGGGACTCTGCAGGAGCAGGCCGACGCTCTGGTCGAAACGACCCGGAGGGCTGTCTCGCTTAAGCTTCATGACCCGGAAAAATGGGCTGGCGTGTGCGCCGAGGCTAAACGGGCCCGCTTTACCTGGGAGAAAAGCGCCCGGGTTTATGCCGAGCTGCTTTATTCCTGAGGTGTCCGCTGTTCACCGGATAGTCCAGCGCTATTTAAGGAGGGCCATTCTTCTCACCTGGCGGAAGGTTTTTGAGGGATCAGCCTGATCTACCGCCGTCAACTCGTAGAGATATACTCCGCTCGCTACTCTGATTCCTTCCCGGTCGGTTCCGTCCCACTGCACTGTCATGGATCCGCCGCCCTGCACTCCTTCGATGAGCGTCTTCACCTCGCGCCCGAGTATGTCGTATATCGTAACCCGAACCCTTGCCGCGACCGGAAGATCATACCGGATGACTGTCGCGGGGTTAAAGGGGTTGGGGAAATTTTGCCACAGCGAGAATACGGAGGGGACCGAGGCTCCCTGACCGAGGGTGAGTGTCTGTGAGTTTTTCACCACCGAACTTCCCTCCGTCGCTACGATGTCGGAGGAGAAGGAGGAAGGATTGCGACGGTCTCTGAGGAAGAATCTCCCTCTCTCCTGCGCCGAGAGGTGCCACCGGATGTTTACGGGGTACTCGGCCGAGGTGAGGTTTATCGGGATTTCACCCGACGGCGCGGTGAAGTTCTCTGCAATCCGGTTCGACGTATAACGCGCATCGAATTCTTCCATGCCAACGGGCGGAGGCATTTCATAGAGATCGGATTGCTGTATGGAGCCCCCGAAGTAAAGTGTCTGCGACCTTCCCAGCCTGTCCGTGAATGTGATCTCGTTCGCGTCGCGCGGGATGAGGCTCTCCTGGGCTTTTCCAGTGCTGACGGTGCTGCCCGATCCGCTGAGCGTGAGGTTTCCCACCTGCTTGGTCTTTATCCAGTACGCGCGCCCGGGCACTATTGTGTCGCTGAGCTTGTATCCTCCCTCATACCGGAAGTAAGCAGATTGGGTGATGTTGACGGGGTTCTGGACGATAGTTCTTATGGGGACTTTCCACGATATGGACCCGATGAGATTCCATCCCTGGCCAACAGAAATTGTGATGGAGGGTATGACGGATCCCTCAAGGAGCTGGCTGTGGTCGCTCGGGAATTTTATGAAATATCCGCTGCCATTGAGGATTTGCGTTCCCCGGCTGTATCCAATCCCCGTCGCGTAAGAAAATGCCTGCGTGCTCGCTCCCGGAAAGACTGCGTTCAGGGAGTCGTCCGGGACTCCGAAGGGGTTCGAGATCATGTTCCACCCCGCCCCGATGGCGGCCGTGAGTGTATATTGGGCATTCACGACTGTGTCGTTGATGACGCTGTTGTTCGAGACCGAGACTGTGTCGTAGCCGGTGCGGTTCCCGTTTATCCGTATCCAGGGGACGCCGCTGTCCGATTCCGCAATGATGTACGTGCCTGTGTGGGGAACGAGCACCGTGAGCTGGCTTGCTTCAGCCCCCATGTTGAGCGTCACCGGGGAGACGAAGTACTCATACACGGAAAGTCCCCAGCTCTTCAAGGTCCGGTCCCCTGCGGTGGCATTGCTCCCGTCGGCATCGAGGAGTTTGACGATGTTGATCGTCGCAACCGCCCCGTATCCGCTGACGTGGAGCGAATCGGGCGACGATGCGGAAGTGCTGGCGAATACTATTGCCCCCGATTCCGTACCTCCGGGAGCGGGGTTGTAGGTGACGGTGAATTTTTGGGATCCCGAAGCAGGGATGGAGGCGCTTGTCGGACTGACGGTAAAATCGGCCCGTGTAGAGGTGACCGAGGAGATCGATAATGTCGATCCCCCGGTGTTATTGACGATGATGCTGTCCTGCTTGCTCTGGCCGACGAGCAGTCGTCCAAATGACAGCGTCGAGGGTGCAGCGTCGAAGGTGAACCCGCTCAGATTGTACGTGAAACACCCCCTCCCGTGTGTCGCCGCAAGGAGGATGCCATTGGATTCCTTGTATTTGAGGTCGAAGACTGCCACGGCAGGCATGCCGTTGCTGAAATGTTGCCACGTCGTCCCGTCATCCACAGAACGATATACCCCGACGTCTGTGCCGACGAAAAGCATTCGCGGCGCCGTCGTCCTGAGGACGATGGTGTTGGTCGGGATGTTGGGCAAATTGCCGGTTATCCGGGTCCACGTTGCTCCATGGTCGGTTGTTTTCGAGATGTGCTGCGCATAGTTGAACCCGCCGAATGTCGCGTAACAGATCGCGTCATTGTTGTTGTCAACAGCGAAGTCGCTGACGTACGGGAAGCCGGTTGATGTGGACCATGTGGTGCCGTTGTCCGTGGTGACGAGGATTTTGCCGTTGTCGCTCCCGATGTAGATGGTGTTTGTGTTTTGATGGCTTATGCCGATGGCCGATACGTTGCCGCCAAAGGGCCCGCCGATCTTGACCCAGCCGTGATGCGGGTCGGCCAGCTGGACGTTGGTTGTTTTCCAGATGTCCGCCCGGCCGAAGATGACCGTGTTGTGATCCGACGGCGCAAGCTCGTAGGGATTGTAAAACAATCCGCCGGTGGCGTCCGCAGGTCCGATTTCTGTGAAGGAGGTTCCGTAATCGCCCGAAAACTTAAGCGATCCGCCTACATATTGTCCGAAGACGATCTGTGTCGCAACCGGGTCCACGACCGTATAGCCGCCATCCCCCGTCTCCCTCTGTGTCCAGGTCGCGCCTCCATCTGTCGAACTCTCGAGGTTGTTGTCCTGGCACCCTCCATACAGCTTTTGCGGATCGGTCGGGTCATAGTCCGCACTCTCGTACTGGAGGGTTGAAATGGTGGAATTCATGTCTGTCCATGTGTTCGCGCCATCGGTCGATTTGTACACGCCTCCGTCAGACCCGCAGTAGAGGGTGGTTCCGTTGAATCCGAGAAAATGTATGTCCGCGTGGGACATTTTTATGGAAAGGCTTGTGTACCAGAAGGTGCTCTGGGTGAGGGTCGTGCCGCCATTGTTCGAGACGTAAATGTCAAGTCCTCCTACAGCGATGGCGTCCGCGTTGTCCGCGCTGACGGCAACGGAATTATCGTACCAGCCCTGCCTTCCGAGATAGTTCTGCGTGCTTCGCAGCTCCCAGGTAGTTCCGCCGTTCGATGTGCGGTAAAGTCCCAGGAGGGTGTTGCTATCCGATCGGGAGATGCTCGCATAGAGTACCGAGGAATTGCTCGGCGCCATCGCAAGCTGGGTGCGACCGACATGTGAAGTCGGGAGTCCGCTCGTCAGGGTCGTCCATGATCCCCCCCCGTCCGTGCTCTTCCTGATGATGTTTGTGCTGGTCCCGCCACGTGAGCAATAGAGGACCTGCGTGTTGGTCGGATCGATCAGGAGGGAGTTTACCTGGAATCCGACTCCCGTGGTGTTCCACGAGGACCCGCCGTCCGTAGATTTGTAGATGCCGTTGTTCCCCGCAGCATAGACGATGTTGGAATTGTTGGGGTCGATGACGATTTGGGAAAAATACCTCTGGACGCTCGTGGTCGCGATTTTTGTCCAATTGCTCCCGCCATCGGTGGATTTGTAGAGGCCATCCCCGTAATAGCTGTCGAGGGAGTAGTTTTGCTCCCCCGTTCCAAAGTAAACGGTGAGGAAGTTATTCGGATCTACGGCGATCGCTCCGCAGCTGAGGGAGGTCAAGCCGTCCGTCAACGGGGCCCATGTGGTGCCATTGTTGTACGTTTTCCAAACCCCGCCCCCCGCCGCTCCCGCGTAAAGGACGTTGGCGTCGATGGGGTCAAACGCGATGACGTTGGTCCTGCCGGAGATATGGTTAGCGCCTGTGACGGCATAGAACATCCCCGAGGGGTTGACGCTCACCCAGTTCGGCATCTGAGACGAGATTTTCCAGCCGCCGCTTTTGGAGGTTTTCTGCATCTCTGCCACTGCTTTGGCGTATGCATCCTCCGGGATATGTTTGCCCGGACCGCCGGCCCTCCGGGTGGCAAAGAACTGTTCCCGAGCCAGTATTTCTTCGCCGCTTTCGTCCTGCTCGCGGTTCTGCCCGAGCCCGATGATTGGCGCAAGCGCCATCAGCGCTACGATTGTCAGTCTTATCCCCTTGATCATGCTTTCGTCCTCATGGTTGCTCTATGATACTGAAATGACGCATCCTAAACAAGCAGTTGACCTTTTCATGCCATTTTTATATTATTTCGGAGAAATGCCGATAAAGTTTCTCATTCTTGCTCTTCTCTTTCCGGTTTTGACAGCGTCCCAGGAGAATCCGGCCCTCATCCGTTCATCAACGGCAATGGAAACGGCATGGGATTTTCCGAAAAACCCTCTGAATGATTCGCTTCCCGCAGATTCTCACCTGGCGGCGCAGATTAGAACCGGTTTCCTACTTTTTACTGAGACACCCCGCAAAGCCGCCCGGTTTACTCGGAATTTGCTGTCATGTAATAACTGCCACCTGAATGGCGGGCAGCGTGAAAAGGCTATGCCTCTTGTGGGCATCTCGTCTGCTTTTCCCGAGTATAATAAGCGCTCCGGTCGTCTGATCAGTCTCGAGGACCGGATCGTTGGGTGCTTTCTCCGGAGCGAGAATGCGACCGGGACGCGCCCCGCCCCGCCGGATCGTGAGTTGATTCCTTCTCCAACGTCACAGGAGGTTCTGGCGCTCTCGGCGTATATCTCCTGGATCTCACGAGGATTTACCGTCGGCTCTCCGCTTGACTGGCGCGGTCAGAATGTTATTCCGGCGAAGAATCTGGTTCCCCTCGAACGGCTCGACCGGAGGAAGGGGAAGGAGTTGTTTCTGGAAAAATGTTCGACGTGCCATGGGGAGGATGGCCAAGGGGTGGAGATCGGCGATAAGAAGGCGGGTCCGCTCTGGGGGCCGATGTCATGGAATGACGGCGCCGGGGCAGCCCGCGTTTATACCCTCGCCGGGATTATCCGCTTTGCAATGCCCTATCTCGACCCGGGAAGCCTTACCGACGAGGAGGCGCAACATCTGGCCGCTTTCATTAATTCAAAGCCCCGCCCGAAGTTTCCCTTTAAATCGTCAGACTATCCCCGGGAAAAAGTTCCCGTGGATGCAGTCTATTATAAGAAATAAAAAACGCGGCCAACCGGTGGCCGCGTTTTTGCGAAGGCCGCTCTAACCCGCAAAGCAATACGTGCACCCGTGCTCCTGGGCGCGATTGACCGCCAAGACTCCGGAGGGCACGATCTGAATACCCGGAAGTAACCCCGATATCCAGTCTTTCCTTATTTCCGCCGGATCCATATTCATGGCTTTGCCCATCTGCATGCTGTAAAAAATCATCGCCATGTTGCAGACGCCGAACAGGACACCGCGCTTCTGGAGTTCTTCGACAGCCATGTCCGGGAACGGAAGCTCGCCCGGCTTCGGATTGTGCCACAGGTTGCGCACCGACGGGGCTTTTGTTGCCGCATCCGTCACCTTGAATTGTTCTCCGAATTTGTACTTCCCCCACAGTCTGTCTTCCATGGCAACAGGGATAGCGCTGTGCCTCAGGATGACCACCGCACAGAGGTCGCTGTCGGGTGTTCCACCCTCGTTGTTCGTGGAAAGAAAGACCCGCGCCCACGCAAGTGGCATCCCCTCGTGATGATCGGGAGCGTCAAATACTTGCTTATGCTTTCCGGCAATCTTGGTAAGCCAGGCTTCAAACGAATCGTCCGACGGCAAACGGAGACTCTTTGCCGCCAGACGGTACGGAGCGCCAAGGCCTGTGATGCCGACCGCTGCTGCTCCTGCCGCCAGGGTTCCCAGAAATCCGCGGCGATGCAGGTTTTGCGTTGAATTGAGCATGGTAGTTCCTCCATAGTGAATGTGAGGTGCTTTCGGGTAGTAGTCCGATTTTACCAAAATTCCGGTTTGAATGCAAGACGCTTGATTCGTCCCCGATGAGACCTTTTACTGATGATCCTGGTGCCCTTTAGCGCACAAATTATGCCTCAAACCAGCCTGTTTGGGGCGTTTCCGCTCAAGTTCAGAAAAACGGGGAAATCGTTCTCTCTGTGATCAGAAGCCACATCCAGCGGGCCCGCGTTTGGTACATTTTTGAACCGGGAGGTTAAGCCCCGGGACTCATTATGGCTCAAACTTTAATCGTCGCATAGTGACCGCCAGCGATATTATACTGTACTCGGTGATCGATACGGTGGTGCTCGCCGCCCTCTACGTGGTCTTTATCGTGAGGAGGGAAGCGAGACGGCGAAAGCTCGCCCTGGCATCAGAACGGGCGGACGATGGAGTTTGATGCGGTGGAGCCTCCGGGCATTCACGTCTGAATCCGGTTCATCCCCGGAATTCTTTCAGAAAAGTATTGTGAACCGGGTCGACTGCCCCGCCGTGCTTTCGAGAAAGAATTCGAAATTGTGGTGGGTGAGTATCTCCTGGACGAGGGTCAGGCCGATTCCCTGACCGTTTTCTTTTGTGCTGAAAAATGGTGTGAAGAGATGCCGCGCCGTTTCTTCGCCGATTCCGGACCCGGTGTCCTCGATGCAGACAAAATCCCTCCGCCCATTCCTCCCCGCTGAAATCGTGACCTTCCCGCCCGAGCCGATGGCCTCCATGGAGTTTTTCAGAATGTTCAGGAACACCTGCTCCATCTGGCGTTCATCCATCCGTATCCGCCCGGGCTCACACCGGATGTCCCAGACGAGCCCGATGTTCCTTTCCGAAAAACTGTGGCTCAGGAAGAGCGCAACATTACGAAGAAGCGCAAGGATGTCGACCGGCTGTAGCCGCGGCATCGGTAGCTTGACGATGTCGGCGAAGCTTTTCGTAAATGAGCCGAGGTGCTCCATCCTCTCGAGCGCGACGGCGATGGCCGTCTCGAAGTCGGATCTGTCCTCCTCACGAAGCTGCCCCGCGTAGCGCAGACACGATTGCAGAAGCGATGTGGCCGCCCCGAGTGAATTGTTAACCTCGTGCGACATGAGCCGGATGAGCTTTTCGTATGCCCCCTTTTCGGTCCTCCGCAACTCCTCGGTGAGCTCTTCCAGCAGAAAAAACGTGCGGGGATGCCCGCGGTCAATGTAACTGGATTTGTGACATCGGATTTTCCGGATTCCGCGGAAGGGGAGGATCTCCCATCGTCCCATGGGAAGCCCCGAAAGCTCTTTGGCAAAAGGGGTCCCCAGATTGTCAAGCCTTGTTCCGATCATGGCCTCGCGTGAAATCTGAAGGAGCGACTCGGCAGCCGGATTTGCGAAGACTATTTTTGAGTCGTAGTCGAGCGTCACGATCGCCGAGGGGGAGACATTGAGGATTTTTTCCAGGAACTGATGCTGTTCCTGCGTCCGGATCCGCTCCGAGCGTAACCTATCAACCATGTCATTGTACACCCCGATGAGGAGGTCCATTTCGCGCTGCCCCGATTCACGGAGCCGCGTGGCGAAATCGCCGTCTCTCAGGAATTCGACGCCGGATGCGATGAGATCGAGTGGACGGAAGAGTCTCTGAAAGATTTTTAGGGCCGCAATCAGCGAGACCGCGAGGATTGCCTCCACCGCCAGCAGCCAGATGCGGTAATCCCAGAGGAAGTAGACGACGGGTGCAGCGAAGACGATGTGGATGAAGAGGAGGTAGGCGACGAGCTTCCGGCGAACCGTCACGATTCGATCCCGAACTTCTCCAGCCTGCGATACAAGGCCGCACGGCTCATTCCGAGAGCGTCGGCAACTTTGCTGACGTTTCCCTGAAATTGCTGCATGCACTTCATGATCATTGCTCTTTCAATTTCTTCCATGGTCATGCTTCCCGGGACAGGGAGGACGACTGTTCCCGACTCGCTCGCCTCCATGGTGAGCGGCATGCGAAAATCGTCTATTTCAATGGTTTCCTTGGAGCTCATGAGCACTGAGCGCTCGATGACCTGACGGAGCTGACGTATGTTTCCGCGCCAGGGGAGGTTTTGAAGCCAGCCCATGGCTTCTTCGGAGATCGACAGTTCGGTCCGGCGATAGATGCTTCCGATGTTTTTAAGAAAATGACGCGCGAGTAAAGGAATGTCGCCCCGACGCTCCCGGAGCGGGGGAATATGGATGGCTATGAGATTGAGGCGGTAGAGCAAGTCTTCACGAAACTCGCCCGCCTCGATCATTTCGGGTAGATTTGCGTTGGTCGCCGAGAGGACACGGACATCGACGGTCCGAGTTGTGCTGGATCCGAGAACCTCATAGGTGCGATCCTGCAGGACTCGGAGGAGTTTTACCTGGCACGCCGGGCTGAGGTCTCCGATTTCGTCCAGAAAAATGGTTCCCCCCCGGGCTGCCTCGAACCGGCCCTTGCGGTCCTGCCGCGCATCGGTGAAGGCTCCCCTGACGTGGCCGAACATCTCGCTTTCGAAGAGGGTCTGGGAGATTCCCCCGAGATTCACCTTGACGAAGGGCTCTCGGCTCCGGCGGCTGTTACGATGGATGGCTTCAGCGATGAGTTCTTTCCCTGTGCCGCTTTCGCCCGTGATGAGGACGGACGCGTCGGTGGCGCTGACCTTCGCCGCTATGTCGAGGACGTGGAGGAATTTCGGGTCGCGGCCAATGACGGCGCCGAATTCGTATCGCTTGTCAATCTCCAGCCGGGTCGGCCCGGCTGCGCCGCTCTCTTTTCTGGCAGCCGCCAGCCCCAGGGATGTCCCGATGGTGTGGAGCAGCTGCTCGTTTGTCCAGGGCTTGGTGATGAAATCGGAGGCCCCCGCTTTTATCCCGTTCACGGCAAGGGATATCGATCCCCATGCCGTCATGAGGATGACCGGGATGTCCGGATGGATGGATTTTATTTGTTGAAGGAGGGAGAGCCCTTCCTCGCCTGTCGTCTGACGGGAGAAGTTCATGTCCTGTATGATGAGATCGACAGGGTCTCTTTGCAGCTGTTCTATGGACTGCGCCGGTGAGGCGGCGGACCGGGATTGATAGCCGGCCTGCTTCAACAAGAGCGCAAGGGATGTGATGACCGAAGGGTCATCATCGATGATGAGTATCGTCCCGTTCATTCCGTAAAAGTAGTTCTTGAAAACCTCATTTGCAATCCCCTGGAATCTATTCGTAGTGCAGCGCTTCCGCGGGCTGGACTTCCATGGCCAGCCAGCTCGGAAAGAGGCTGCACAGGTATGTGAGGCCGTACATGAGGAGGAGGGAGACGACGAGCGACCCTGCATAGATCCCCGGATCGATGAAGTCGATAAGGTTGAGTAAAGGGAATTGCGACACGAGGAAGGCTCCCGCCGCAACGCCAATGGTCGTGATGACGAATTGCTCCCCCCGGATTTGCAGCGAGATCCTGCTTGCCGTTCCCCCGAGCGCCCTGCGCAATCCGAGCTCCTTCGTGCGCTGGGAGACGTTTTGCCATAAAACTCCGATGAGCCCTAGCGCTACCATCAGGAGGAGGAAAACCGCGATGATCCCTCCGGCTATGAGCGGGGCCAGACGCAACCGGAAATCCGATTCCCGCAGGCGGGAGAGGGTCTCGATGTCGAACGACCATCCTTTCTGCACCGATTCGAGAACCGTGCTCAGCTTTCCCTGAAAGGATGCCGCTGTCCCCGCCTTCACACGGATGAGGAAAGATCCCCAGTGGTTTTCGGTTGTATCCAGCATTCTGAATCGGGCGATCTGATAGTTGACTGTTCCTGAAAATTCCCCCGCCTTGCGGAAGTCAGTCACGACCCCGACGATCTGGCAGGTGGAGTCCAGCGCCAGCTTTCCAACCGCCTCTCCGTCTCCGAACATCAATCGCGCGTACTTTTCGTTGATGACGACCGGGGTGAGTCTTGAGGCGTCATCATCTTTTGTGAACCACCTCCCTGCGACGAGCGGGATTTTCAGCACGTTCTGAATGTCGTCGGTCGCTCGGTTTACTTCAATATTCACTTCGGCCCCGTTGCGCCTGACGCCATGGATCGACGTGGAGTGGGCATAAGGGGAAGCACCCATCCATCCGACCGATTCGATCTCCGGCATGTCTTTCATGGCAATTTCAAGCTGGTGCAAGCCGCCGGCACGGATTTTTTCAAAATTTTTCCCTGGAAGGCGCGTGTTGACGCTGATCTTCCAGACATCATCAATCGTGTATCCCACCGTCCTCCTGTAGTTGTCGATGTAATATGCTGTAGCAGTTAAGACGACGGCGAGGACCAGGAATGAGACAAAAATCTCGACGATGATGAGTCCGTTGACTCTCTTTCTGTTCCAGACCATTTTCAATATGTGCATTATCATCGTACGACTCCTTTCAAGGCGTCCACGGGATGCATTCGGGCCATCCTCCACGCAGGATAGACGCCGGAGATGATGCCGAAGATGATGATGGACGCGAAACCATAGAGAAAGATTCTGAAATTCAGGCTGAATGCCGCATACGGTATCATCCCGCTGTCGCCGAGCATCCGCAGTATCACGGCCGAGAGGGTAAACCCGATGGCGCCGCCGATAAATGTGAGAATGATGTTCTCGACGAGGAATTGCCCGATGAGGGTTCTCGACGACGCGCCGAATGATTTTCGGACGCCGATCTCCGATGAACGCTCGATGATGCGGCTGATGTTGAGATTGACAAGGTTGGCCGTCGGAAGCAGCATGAAGAGGAATGCGGCCAGGAGGAGCACACCGGTGAGGAGCGAGCGCTCATGACCCCCGCTGTTTCCCAGAAGCTCGCCTGCCACCTGGTCGAACGCCGTCCCCGGCACACACTCGATGTTGGTAAACTCGGACGAGGGGAGCTCTGCGGATTTCAGTCTTGTTGCCATGTCTTCCTTGATGCGGGAGAAATCCCCGCTCCCCCGGGCCAGGATCAACCCGTTGAAGCTCCCCATGAGCTCGTTCTTGTAATCCTGCTCCGGCGTGGTGCTGATCGGGACCCAGATGTCTGAGAAGGGAATGGTTCTGTAAATGGGGACGTTCTCGACGACTCCGATGATGCGGAATCGCTGCCGGTCGGCTTCGATGGTCTTACCGACCGCCGGCTCATCCCCGAAGTATCTCGCCCTCGTCGCCCGGTTGATTACCGCGACGTAGTTCGCATCGCGCTCGTCGCCATCGGTGATCGGTCCCCCTTCGATGAACGTGAATTCCAGTATTTTCCAGAAATTGCTGTCGGTTCGCTTGAGGTACGGCTTGAGATCGTATCCCTCTTTGTAGACAGAGACGATTTTCTGGTCGGACGATATCGACGTGGCCTCCACTCCGGGCAGCGTGCGCATGTACCGGTCGAGTAGCTTGTATCCTGGCCTTCCGATCTGAATATCTTGCTCCCCCCACATCTTCGCCCGCATGAGGGCAAGAGTCCGTTCCTGCCGTACCTCCGGCGCCATGGGAGAAAAGATGTGGTCAAGAATGGCTGTCGCAACCATCAGGACGACGAGCGTGAAGCTGATGGCGAAGAGGCTGATGAAGGTGAAGAATTTTCTGCGGAGGAATACTTTGTATGCGATTTTGATGTAGTTTTTTATCATACCGTGCCCCTCAGTTTACCTGGCGGCCATCGAAGAGCCTGACGGTCCGCTCTGTTTTCTCGGCCATCCTCTGATCGTGCGTGACCATGACGACGGTTGCACGCTCCTCGCGGTTCAGATCGAGGAGGATTTTCATGATTTCTTCCCCCATCTGGCTGTCCAGATTCCCCGTCGGTTCGTCCGCAAGGATTATTTTCGGGTTGCCGACGATCGCCCGGGCGATGGCAACACGCTGCTGCTGCCCCCCCGAAAGCTGCGAGGGGAAGTGGTTGACGCGGGAGTTCAGCCCGACCCTCTCCAGTGCCCTCAGGGCCAGCTTCCGCCGCTCGGACCCCGACAATCGCCTGTAAAGAAGCGGGACCTCCACGTTGTCGATGACGGTGAGGTCGTCAATGAGGTGAAAGGTCTGGAAGATGAATCCGATGCGCTCGTTCCGGACTCTCGCCAGCTCCCTGTCGGTGTATGAGGTGACTTCGGACCCGCCCAGGGACAATGATCCCTCGGTCGGTATGTCGAGGAGGCCGATGATGTTCAATAGGGTGCTTTTCCCCGAGCCGGAGGGTCCCATTATCGATATGAATTCTCCCTCGCGGATGCTGAGGTTGATCGCCTGCAGGGCGACCGTCTCGATTGTTTCAGTCCTGTAGACTTTCTCTATGTTTTCCAGTGCGATCATGCGTGCTCCTTTTATCGGATTTTTATTTTTCCAAGATGCTTGAATTCGCTCATGTCAGAGATGATGATCTCATCTCCCTCCTGTAATCCTGCCGCTATCTCTACCTCATCAAAACTCAAGAGGCCGATTCTTATGGGCGTCATCTGCGCGATATCTCCCCGGATGACATAGACGCCCTCCCCGTTGACGAAGGGGCCTCTCCGTACTATGAGAACCGAATCCCGATCGTGGGTGACGAGCGAGACGTCGACCCGGAGGTTCGGGCGAAACACCCGGTTCGATGAATCCTTCAGGTGAATGGTGAGCCTGGCCGTCCCGTTTTCCACTGCCGGATAGACTGTCTCGATCTCTCCGGGTATGGTGAGGCCGTTGATACGGACTCTCGCGGGCATGCCGACGGTGAGCGTGGCCGCATGAATGTCGGATATGGTCGCTTCAACCCGGTAGCTTTGAAGATCCGCCACGCGGGCGACAACGTCCCCCGCATGGATGCTCGCCCCGATTTCCTCCTTCACCCAGGTGACGACGCCCTCCCTGCCCGCTCTGCAATCGAGCGACTCGAGCTGTCGCCGGATTTCTGCCTTTTCCTTGAGGAGCGTGCGGACCTCCGTGGTGATGCCGTCAAGCTGGTTCCCCAGGGATTCTCCTTTCTTCTGGATCGACCGGGAAAGATCTTCCCGCTCAATGCCGGCTATACGCTCCTCGAGGAGCATCTGGTCGAGCTGGTCTTTTGAGACGGCACCCAGGGCGTACATTTTCTTTCCCTGCTCTGACTTCGAGGTGAGGTATTGAAGCCGCAGCTCTTTGATGCTGAGCTGCCCCTTAAGTTCGGTCAGGGTCTGCTCCATCTCGAGCTTGAGCTGGACTTGCTGGTTCGCCTTGAGGGCGAGGTCTTTCTCCGTCCGGTCGAGCATGAGGAGAAGGCCGCTTCGGTCAAGCTCGAGGATCTTATCTCCTGAGAAAACCTTGTCGCCAGGCCTCTTCCGCACGGCGAGCAGCTTTGTTTCTGTCGGACTGGTGAGCGTTTGTTCAAAACTCGGGACGACTGTGCCCTCAGCCGAGATGGATCCCTCGATTCTTCCCCGCCGCACGATCGATGTCTGGATCTCCTTCCGGTCGATGCCCGGCCGGATGAGCGCTGAGAGGATGAGGAAGAGGGTGACCAGGAGGACGAGGAGCAGTCCCGCCTGGATTATCCGTCGGTTTCTCTTTCGAAGGCTGAATTTTGCGTCGATGGGTCGGTCCATTCTGCCGTCTGATGTTCAATTCTTATGCCGGAATTTGTGCGGTTCCTGTGCAAAATTCCGGGGGGATTGCAGAAAAATGTCCGGTAGTGAACAGTGCACGTCCGGTCCTGTGCAGGCCGACGCCCGCTCACTCCTTAAATCCGATTTAGACCTCCACCTGCGTGGTCCGGCATCGGTAGAGGGGTGA
>CAYPFY010000006.1:0-161711 GCA_964410105.1 uncultured Chlorobiaceae bacterium | reverse complement strand
CCTGTGACCTCTTCCATGTCAAGGAAGCGCTCTAACCAAACTGAGCTAAGAGCCCAGGTCAGTACCGGGGACCGGAATCGGACCGGTACTCTCCTTGCGGAGAACAGGATTTTAAGTCCTGTGCGTCTACCAGTTTCGCCACCCCGGCGATCGATGCTGTAACCCGCACCCGAGAAACACAACCGAGAGGCGCCGGGCGGATTCGAACCGCCGCATAAAGGTTTTGCAGACCTCTCCCTTACCACTTGGGTACGGCGCCAACTATGCCAAAATAAAGCCCCGCTACCTGGATGGGGGCGGCGGGGCAGCTTCATGCCGAGGCGTACTGATCAGATCCTCTTATGAGCGCCTCGAGCGGGAAACGGGATTCGAACCCGCGACATTCACCTTGGCAAGGTGACGCTCTACCAGCTGAGCTATTCCCGCGCGTCGCGGCACTCAATATACTGACAAATTCTGCTTTTCGCAAATGGCTCCCCGCTAAAAATCCCAAAAAATCACGTCAGAATCAAGTCTTTTTGATCAAATCGACGTAGGAGTTCACCAGAAAATCGCTGAGCCCGAACCTCGCGACGAGGAAGTCAAGCTGCTCCGAGGCCGAGTCCACACCTTCCGGCACCTCAATCTCGAGAAAATCCCCAAGCCCCGTAACAGTGTCGATATGAATCCTCGTCTTTCCTTCGTAGAGGAACAGCTTCCTGGATTTCTTGACCACCCCCCTGATCCCGAACGCCTCTGAGAGCACTTTTTTCACAACCGCGGGCCGGGAGGAGGGAAATCGTTCGAAAATGCTTTCCCGCCTGGCAGAAGATTCCTCACGGCGGTAGAATATCAATTCTGCCTCATCCGGCTCGATTTCACGAAGTTTTAGGCGCCCTTCAGCTGGGATGCCGAAGTATGTATCGGTCTGCCTGAGCGTTCCCTTGAACTCCGCATTGAGACCGCGCGCGATTTCTTGTGCTGATTCCGCGTCGACGATCCGGGCCTTGATTTCGAGATTCTGAGGCATGGAGGTGCTCAGATCCGCTTGGACGGATTGAGACTAAGTGCAAGCCGGGAATGAAATTTAGCGGGTGATCTCAAGAATTTTATATTCAAGAGTTCCTGCCGGAACGGGGATCTTGATGGTCTCCCCTTCCGTCCTCCCGAGCAACCCCTTCCCAAGGGGAGAGGTCACCGATATTTTGTCCTTCTCAAAATCCGCCTCCTCGGGTGAGACCAGCGTGTAAACGACCGTCTCCTTGGTCTTCAAATCCTTCAATTTCACTTTCGAAAGAATATAGACCTTGTCGTTCGGCAGGTCGCTGCTTTCGATGATGCGGGCGCGGGCAAGCGTCTGTTCAAGCTTTGCAATCCGGAGTTCAAGATGTTGCTGGGCTTCCTTGGCAGCGTCATACTCGGCATTCTCACTCAGATCCCCATGTCCGCGGGCCTCCCCGATTTTCTGAGCCATCTCGGCCCTCCCGTTAAGCTTAAGATCGTGAAGCTCGCTTTCCAGCTCCAGTACTCGCTCCCGGGTAAGGTAGACAATTCCATTATTCTTGTCTGCCATAAAAACTCCACATAAAGATCACAAAATAAAAGCCATCACCTCGTTTAAGTGATGGCCATCTATCCTCGGCAATCTACAACTTGAATTTTAGAAAAGCAAGTAAAAAGTGATTTTATTTCTTTTTGTTGATGAGGATCAAGTGTCCGAGTTTATCTCTCTTTGTTTTCAAATACTTTTCGTTGTGTTCCTGAGGTTCCGCTTCAAGGGGTACGCGTTCAGTGATCTCGAGCCCGTATCCGTGCAGCCCGACCACCTTCTTTGGATTGTTGGTCATGAGACGGATCTTCCCGACCCCGATATCCCTGAGAATCTGTGCCCCGATGCCATAGTCCCGGAGGTCAGGCCGAAAGCCCAGTTTCTCGTTCGCCTCGACGGTATCCAGCCCCTCATCCTGCAGCTTATATGCCTTCAGCTTATTTGAAAGCCCGATCCCCCTCCCCTCCTGACGCATATAGACGACCACGCCGCATTTTTCCCTCTCAACGAGCTTCATGGCGGCGACGAGCTGATCGTTGCAATCACACCTGAGCGAACCGAAGACATCGCCCGTAAGACATTCAGAATGGACCCTTACGAGAACAGGTTTTTCCGGAAAAATCTCGCCCTTGACGAGTGCGACGTGCTCCTTGCTATCTGTGTCGCTCTTGTAGACATGGATGTCGAAAACCCCGTATTTCGTGGGAAGACGGGTGGAGACAATCCGCTGAACCAGTTTCTCCCGCTGCATGCGGTACTGGATAAGATCCTTCACCGTAATGATCTTCAGCTGGAGGGTGCGGGCGAGGGGGAGGAGCTCAGGGACCCGCGCCATTGTGCCATCTTCGTTCATGATTTCGCAGATGACACCGGCAGGATAGAGGCCCCCCAGGCGGCAGAGATCGACGACCGCCTCGGTATGGCCGGCGCGCCGGAGCACCCCGCCATCCATTGCCCTCAGCGGGAAAATATGCCCCGGCCGGGCGAGATCGCTCGGCTTGGTCTTGGGGTCGATCAAGGCCCCGACGGTCGCCGCCCGGTCGTACGCGGAAACGCCCGATTGCGTCCCGTGAACATAGTCGACCGAGACCGTGAACGATGTCTCATGGAGGGACGTGTTGCTGTCGACCATCATATCAAGGGCAAGCTCCTTGGTCCGCTGGGGAGTGAGGGCGGCACAGATGATGCCCCCGCCTTTGCGCGCCATGAAGTTGATCGTTTCCGGCGAGCATTTTTCAGCCGCGATGACAAAATCTCCCTCGTTCTCGCGGTCCTCGTCATCGACCACGATGACGATGCGCCCGTCGCGGATATCGGCGACCGCCTCTTCGATGGTATTGAACTTTTCTTTCATCCCGATGATTTGGATTCGGTCGCCCGGCTGACCGACGAAATTGCGCTTTTCTCCAGTTTCACCTTGACATTGTCGGAAACCTGGAGGAGGACTGTTTTCTCCTCAAGCCCCACAACCGTGCCGTGGACTCCCCCCACGGTGACGATTTTATCCCCCTTTTGAACGCTGTCAAGAAGCAGCTGGCGCTCCTTCTGTTTCTTCTGCTGCGGTCGCAGGATCATGAAGTAAAAAATGAGAATGATAAGGGAGAACATGATCACGGTGCTCATCATGCTCCCTCCCCCGCCCCCTCCTTGTGGTGCCATTAAAACGATCAAGAGACCCTCCTGTATTCCGTGGTGGTGAGTGACTGTTTCCATTGTGCAAAAATGCCCTGCCGGATCTTCTCCCGCGCAGAGCGCATGAGCCATTGATAGAAGTGAAGATTGTGAAGCGATGCCAGGTGAAGGCCCAGAATCTCCTTCGCGATAAAAAGGTGGCGGATATAGGCCCGCGTATAATTCGAGCAGGCATAGCATCCGCATCCGTCATCAACCGGCGAAAAGTCATTCTTGAAGCGGGCGTTGGTGATCGTGAGGGGCCCGCTCCGCGTAAAAAACATCGCGTTGCGTCCGTTGCGCGTAGGAAGCACGCAATCAAACATATCGATCCCGCGCTCAATGTTTTCCAGAAGATCCTGCGGGGTTCCGACTCCCATCAGATACCGCGGCTTATCGGCCGGCAGCAAACCGGCAGAATACCCGGCCGTGTCGTACATCTCTTCCTGCGATTCTCCGACGGCGAGCCCGCCGATGGCATACCCGTCAAAATCCATGGAGCAGAGGCTTTCTGCAGAAGACCTTCTCAGGTCATGAAAAGTGCCCCCCTGGAGTATGCCGAAAAGAGACTGGGAGTGGCCATATCGCGGAAGAGAACAGCGTAATGCCGTGAGCGAGCGCCCGGCCCAGCGGAGAGTGCGACGACACGATTGCTCGGCGTACGATCTCTCCGAGGGGTACGGAATGCACTCGTCCAGCACCATCATGATATCGGACCCGATCGATCGCTGTATGTCGACGACGCTTTCAGGCGTAAAGGAATGGAGAGAGCCGTCGATATGGGAGCGGAATTCGACCCCATCCTCTTCGATCCTCCGGAGCGAAGCCAGGCTGAACACCTGATATCCTCCGCTGTCGGTAAGTATGGGTCTATGCCACCCCATGAACTTGTGGAGTCCGCCCGCTTCGAACAGTATCTCCTTTCCCGGCCGCAGGTAAAGGTGGTAGGTATTGCTGAGCAGGATGTCTGTCCCTAATTCCTCCAGAATCCGCTGCGAAACCGCCTTGACGCTCCCCTGCGTGCCGACAGGCATGAATGCCGGGGTGGGAATAGAGCCATGGTCCGTCTGGACCCGCCCTGCCCGGGCGTTACCGCAAACATGTTCGAGGACGAATTTCATCATACGAAAGTACTCATTTCGGGCAGAAAAACCAAACCTCCGGACGCGCCCTAAAATTACGCCATGTCAGATTAACCGCCGCTTGTCGCCAGACTGATGGACCTGGAAAAGCCCGGTTTTGCGAATGGATGCGGGGAGCATATATTAAGTTTCGAACTATGCCGTCGTACGGCGCATCAGAAATCAGGATGAAACGTCAGAGGAAAGGACAGGCCGATCACCCCGGATCACTTTGATGATGTGGTGAAACTTCACCAGGAGCAGGTGTTGAATACGTGCTTCCGATTTACGGGCAGCAGAGAAGATGCGGAGGATCTGGCTCAGGAGGTTTTCGTTGAAGTCTACGACTCAATCGAAACCTTTCGCGGGGATGCGAAACTCTCGACATGGATTTATCGGATTGCCCTCAATAAATCTCTGGACTTCGTCAGGAGGAGGAAGCGAGAAAAGCGATTCGCGTTCGTTTTAAGCCTGGGAATCCTGGATGAGGAGATGGACACGCACATGGCTGAGGCCGACCCCCATACAGAACTTGAACGAAAGGAGCGGATCCATGTGCTGAATAAGGCGATAGACAAGTTGCCTGAGAATCAGAGAGTCGCCATTACTCTGAGCAAATATGAGGGGCTTAGCACTGCAGAAATCGCCGAAATCATGCAGACGTCCGTAGCGGCGGTCGATGCGCTTATCCATCGCGCCAAGAGCAATCTGCACAAAAGACTTTACAATTTTTATAATAAACACCTTTAGCGCAAGTTTTCTGCACAGATGACGTCTAACCCTATGACGACATGACGAAGGAAATTCAGATAGAACTGGAAATTCAGAGGACCATAGACTATCTTGAGCATGGTGAGCGGCTGAATCCTGACCCCCTCTTCTATGCCCGGCTCAGGGACCACATTGATGGGTTGAGGGGAAGCGCGCATACGAGAGGCAAAGCGAGGACAATCCTCAAACCGGCCTTACTGCTTCTGATTCTTGCTCTGAACATCATTGCGCTGACCTCTTTTGCGAAATACCGGGAGAGCGAATCTTTGACCCGGGAAGAGGAAGCCCTGAAGGAAATCATGCTGGATTCCAGCCAGGATTTTTTGACTTTCTAGCGGGAAAAAACGAATCGTGGACATTTTTGCCAAACAGCGATACGCGTTCTGGACGATAGTCTTGCTCGTGGTTCTCAATCTGGTCGCGATTTCCGCATTATGGCTCGGCCGCACCAGTCGCCCGGGCGGCCCGCCGCCGGATGGCCCGCCGGGACAGGATCGCCGAATGTTTCTCCAGAAAGAGCTTAACTTCACCGACGACCAGATTCATCGGTATGACCGGCTCAGGCAGGATCATGCCGACAAGGCCCGTGTTCTCCTGGATGATATCCGCCGCCTGAAGAAAGAGATGATGGATCACATTTATGAGAAAGAGCCCGATTCGACGAAAGCGATGCAGATAGCTGATCTGATAGGCCAAAAACAAACGGAACTGGAGCGCATCACCTTCAGGCATTTTGCTGATCTGAAGGAATTGTGCGGGAAAGAGCAGCTCGACAAACTGAGGGAATTGATGGATGAGTTCTTCAGAAGGAACCCGCCGGAAGGACGGGGATCTCCACCGCCACCACGATAAAACAAGCACGGTTCATCAATATTCCGAAGGACGAACTTCTGTCACGCCCGGATTCGACCGGGAGGGCCCACGGGCTGTCTATGAAGGGCATAAGACATTCCATCTCACCAGCGTGCGACGCCATAATATGAATTTCACAGGGACATACGCATGAAAAGTCTCCAACGGTTTCTGTTCACTGCAACCTCTATCGTACTCCTGTCATCCCCCGGACTGAGTCAGAACCTGACCCCCGACATTTACGGATGGTACCTCAATACGTCGGGAATAACCGGTTACAACGGCCTCCCGGCAAACGTGCAGCAGGTGCGTTATTCCGCGACTTACGTCTATGTTTCATGTTCGGGCATCCCCGCTTACTCGATAGGGCCCTGGCCCGGCAACCCGAATACAGCCCTCAGCCAGAATTTTGTCTTCAAGATCGCACGGTCACCGCAAGTGAACAACGGGACAAAAACTGCGACGCCGCTTGGACATATCGGGGTCCTGGTGAACGGCGTCTCAATTTTCAATGCAAAAGACGCGATGTCGTACAACAATCAGAACGTATGGCATCAGAATGCTGTCGTCGTCGAGGCTCCGTCATTCGACGGGTGTCTGGGGCATCCCCAGCAGCAGGGAGAGTACCACCATCACCAGATCCCTCAATGTCTGCTCTCGCCGGGCGACACAGCCCATTCGCCCCTGATGGGCTATGCGTTCGACGGTTATCCGATCTACGGTCCGTATGCGTACGCGAACACAAACGGGACGGGGGGAATCGCACGCATGAAATCGGGTTATCGCAAGCGCGCGATCACCCAGCGCACGACATTGCCCGACGGCAGCGTCCTTTCACCGTCTCAGTATGGTCCTTCGGTGTCCGGGACCTATCCTCTCGGATATTATGTGGAAGATTTTGAGTATGTCCCGGGACTGGGGGATCTCGACGAGTACAACGGGCGGTCGTGCGTGACTCCGGAATATCCGGGCGGCACATATGCGTACTTTTCCACAATAGATTCTGCCGGGAATTCCGAATATCCCTATCTCATCGGACCCGATTACTACGGCGTGGTCATCAGCGGGAATACGGGCCCGGGCGGCGGTCACGTCACGGTTTCGGAGCCGGTCACATCGTTTCGCGGCGTTGTTGCGTACGATTCCAACGATTCAACCCGCGAAGACAGCTCGACGACGATCCGCGTCAGCGCGCAGGTGAGCGCAAGCTTAACAGTTTCCTATGCCATCCTGAGCAACCCGGGCCACGGAATACTCTCCGGCACCCTCCCCTCGGTTTCGTACCAACCGGGCCTGCATTATGTCGGGGCAGACACCTTTCTCTTCACTGCGTCTGTCGCCGGTGGCGTCAGCGACACCGGGATGGTCAGCCTCGTTGTCCGAGCTGCCATCAGCCCCCCCACAGGTCTCAGCGCTTTTCCCGGTAATCAGGCCGTCACCCTCCGCTGGAACCAGAATCCGGAGCCGGACTTCCTTCGCTATCGCATCTACTTTGACACAAATCCGCACCCCGCTGTTCCGACGGACTCGACCACGAACGGGTCAGCGGACACTGTAAAGACGATCAACGGTTTGACCGACGGTACTACGTACCATTTCAGGATTACGGCCGTCGACAGCGCCGGGCTTGAAAGTCAGTATTCGGATGAAATAAGTGCGACCCCTGGCACATTTGTCTTCATGGTCAGGAGCAGATGGAATATCGTCTCCGTCCCCGTCGATGTGGGGGATTCAAGCAAGACCGCCCTCTTCCCCAACGCGATCTCACACGCCTTCGCTTACGAAGGAGTGTATGTTCCGAAGGATACGCTCGGCGGCGGCAGAGGATACTGGGTCAAGTTCTCAGCACCGCAGACTATCGCCTTCAATGGAGCTCCCCGGGAGACTTTGGCGGTAGCGGTTGGCCAGGGTTGGAATCTGATCGGATCGATTGGCTCGTCGATCCCGGCTTCGACAATCACCTCGCAGCCGGGAGGGATGATAACGTCAAGTTTCTTCGGGTATGCCGGCGCCTATAGCGTCGCAGACTCGATCAAGCCTGGAAATGGCTACTGGGTCAAGACGAACCAGCCAGGCACGCTCTTCCTTTCATCAGGACCGACTGCCGGCTCCAATAGGATCAAGATCATTGCGACGTCAGAACCGCCTCCATCTCCGCCTGGAGAATCAAATTCCGGCGATCCTCTTCTTCCGACAAGAATTTCTCTTGAGCAGAATTACCCCAACCCATTCAATCCACGTACAACGATCACCTTCGAACTGCCGGGTGAATCATTTGTCTCGCTAAGAGTTTATGATATTCTGGGAAGCGAGGTGGCCGTTCTCGTGAATAATAAGCTCACGGCAGGAAAGTACGATGTCGCCTTCAATGCTTCTCAGCTGACGAGCGGCGTGTATTACTGCCGATTGCAGGCAGGTTCGATCACGGAAACGACAAAGCTGATTTTTCTCAGATAAGAGCTTCCGAGGCTGCGAGGGGTTCCCCGGCTTTTGTCGTGATCTCTCCTTCCCCAGATGGTTCCGGCACCGCAGTAAAGACGTGAGATATGACCGTGCAGCGCGCAGCGAGCTACTTTCTGCGAGACCGCCACAGGTAGATCGCCAGGGCAGCCAGGAGGCCGCCGAGAGCGTCTGCCGCGGCATCCCTGGCATCAACCGTTCGTCCGGGCACGAAGGTCTGGTGAAACTCGTCGAGAATGCCATAGATCGAAACCCCAACGACAACGATGAAAATCCTTTTCCACTGGACGGTCGTTATCGGTTCGAGGGCGTTATAGACGAGAAGTCCAAGGATGAAAAAAGTGGCGGCGTGAAGAGACTTGTCGTTGAAGAGTAAGACAAAACGCGGGAGCTTATGGGCCGGGATTGACGACGCCCAAAAGATCACCCCGGCCCAAAGAATTGCCGGCAGCTGAGATTTCAGGAATTTTCGCAAAGGCTTAGCGCCTGCGGGAGGAGTTTTTCAATATCTGTGGCCAGGAGTCCCTTCTCGCCGTATTTATCCCTCCCGATGTCTCCTGCCAGGCCATGAACGAAAACCCCGCCGTAGGCTGCCTCCGTCCTGCCTGTATGCTGAGCCCATAGCCCCGCAATGCATCCGGCCAAAACGTCGCCGGCGCCGGCTGTTGCCATCCCGGGATTGCCTGTGGAGTTTATGAAAACTTCACCCCGCTCCGATGCCACGACCGTCGGTGCTCCCTTCAAGACGACCGTGATCCCGAGCCTTTTTGCAACCCGTCGTGCAATGTCCACCCTGTTCTTATCAATCTCGCGGGAGGTAATCCCGGTCATGCGCGAGAGCTCCCCTGTATGGGGAGTGATGATGGCGTCGAACTTTTTCCCGACGGCATCACTAACCGAACTGAGGGCATCCGCATCCACTACCAGCGGCCGGGGCGCGGAGAGTATACGCCGTATGAGACGGGCAGTATCGGGGTTCCGTGAGAGGCCCGGACCTACGACGATGACATCGGCCCACTCCAGATTAAGCGAACTGAATGCCTCTTCAGCGATGGTTCCATAGGGAGTTTCGGGCATTGGCTCGACCATAACTTCGGTAAGTTTCCGGGCTAGTATCGGATAAACTGAGGCAGGGGTCTTGAGGATGACGGCGCCCGCTCCTACCCTCATGGCAGAGCCGGCAGCCATCGCTGCTGCTCCTGTTAGGCCTCGCGAGCCTGCAATGACGATAATCCTCCCGACACTGTGCTTATGAGCATTGAATTGCCTGTGGGGAAGGATTTTTTTTACATCGTCCCGTATGACGAGATGCGTCGGGATTCCTAGTCCCAGCTCGTCCGGGATTCCGATATCAATCACTTCAGTTATCCCGGATAAAGCTCTTCCCTGGCCGACAGTTAACCCAATTTTTCTAAAACCCATTGTGACGGTCAGGTCGGCCTTCACCGCCACATTTTCAACCGTCCCATCGTCAGAGTTGACGCCTGACGGGATATCAACCGCAACGACTTTGCTCCCGGAACTGTTTACCCAGTCAATCACTTTTCGTGAAAAACCCCGGACCGGGCCTTTGAAGCCGGTCCCGAACAGGGCGTCGACGATGATGTCGAAATTCCCCAGCTTCCTGAGCGTTGCGGCCGACCGAATTTTTACAAGATTAAGACCGGGAATCCCGGATTTTCCCAGAGCTTGGAGCAAAACCAGGTTCTTATGGGCGTCTCCCTTCACATTATCCCCCAGGACCCCGGTCGTCACAGAAGCGCCCTTCGCCAGGAGATGCCGCGAGACGACGAAGCCATCCCCGCCGTTGTTTCCCTTTCCGCAGAGCACCAGAACGGACCTGCCCGCGAGTGATCCGAGATGCTCCGCCATTGCATCGGCCACGCCTCTGCCGGCATTTTCCATGAGAATGAGGCCCGGTATCTTAAGCTTCCGGATTGCCTGGCGGTCACACTCTCGCATCTCGGCAGATGTGAGGACGGGTTCCACCGTATCAGAAGCGATTTATGACGGAGAGAAGCGCGGAGGGAAAAATCCCAAGCAGGAGCAGAGCAGCCACAGAGAGTACAAAGACCGCGGAGCTACGTCCTGTCACCTCGATCCCGGCCCCGGCCTCCCCCTCGGTGAAGTACATCAGGACGACGAGCCGCAGGTAGTAGTAGACAGAGACAAGACTGGTGAGGACCCCCAGGATGGCAAGCCACGTGAGATGAGCTTCGACCGCAGCGGTGAAGACATAGTATTTGGCAAAAAAGCCGGCGAAGGGCGGGATGCCTGCGAGCGAGAACATAAAGGCGGCCATGGTCGCCGCCAGGAATGGATGCCTGGCGCTCAGCCCCGCGTAGTCGGAATACTCCAGGTTTTTCCCTCCCCTCTCCAGGACGGCCAGAATTCCGAAAGCGCCCACGTTCATGAACGTGTAGGATGCGAGATAAAACATGATCCCGCTCCGCCCGAGGGCATTGGATGCAGCCAGGCCGGCGAGCATATAGCCCGCGTGGGCAATGCTGGAGTAGGCCAGCATCCGCTTGATATTCGACTGCGAGACGGCAATGATATTACCGAGAATCATCGATGCAGCGGCAAGCAGGCTCAGCGCGACCCGCACTTTTTCAGGATCATCGAACGGCCGTCCGAAGACGATGATGAAGGCCGAAAATGCCGCCGCTTTTGCCCCGGTCGACATGAACCCGGAAACCGGGGTAGGGGAACCCTGGTAGACGTCGGGGATCCACATATGGAACGGCACGGCGCCGACCTTGAAGGCAAATCCGACCATGATGAGCCCGATTCCGATCCAGAAGTACGGAGACCCGGGATTGCGGATCTGGGAAAGGTGTGTCGATCCGCAGGCGCCGTAAATCAGGGCGATTCCGTAGAGCAGAAAACCGGTCGCGAATGCTCCCAGCAGAAAATATTTGAATGAGGACTCGTTGGCTGTGGGCTGATCCCGGAAAAATCCCGCGAGGACATAGAGGCAAATAGACATCAGCTCAAGGCCGAGGAAAATCACGATCAGGTCGGCGGCAGAAGCCATCAGCATCATGCCGGTGGTGGCGAAGAGTATGAGGAGATAATACTCGCCGAACGCCGACCGTTCTCTTCTGATATAGTCGCGGGAAAGAACAACGGTCAGAAGAGCGGCAACCGCGAAAAGTGCCGAAAAAAAGCTCCCGTAGCCCCCGGCGGTGATCATGTCGCCAAAGGCGAGGCCGCTCGCCGGAATCATCGCGGACGAGACCACCGCGCAAACCGCGAGCCCCAGAACTGAAATCCAGTAGCTGACTTTTTCGCTTTCCTTAAGGAGCGCTTCGGCAACGAGAACGATGAGCGAAAGGCCGACGATCAGCGAGAGGGGGAGAGCGGCGGGCAGGAGGTTCATTGATTGGCCTATTCAGTGCGCGCTAAGGTATGAAATTCTGCCAACAAATACAAAGATTTCAATTATTCAGGGAATTTCGTATGTTGATATCCTCAAAAAAACCATGACTCCGCTCATCCTCGAAAGGTTCTCCAATGCAACGGTCAATGGCAACGTTGTTCGCCCTGCTCCTCGTCTCAGGTTCAATGATTAGTCAGGAGCGAGATCGGGCGAAAATCCCCGACATCTATAAGTGGAATCTAGCCGACATCTTCCCCTCCGACGATGCGTGGAGGTCGGGAAAGTCGAAGCTCGTCGACGAAATCCCCGCAATCGAGAGTTTTAAGGGAACACTCCAGTCGGCAGATAAACTCCTCGCCTGCCTGGATTCCGTCACCGACCTGACCAAAGAATACCAGCGGCTCTCGGTGTATGCCGGCCTCAATTCGGACCAGGACACTCGGGATTCACGGCATCTCGCCATGCAGCAGGAAATGACACAGGTCGGCTCGGCCCTCGCCGCAAAGGCGGCGTTCATCGAGCCGGAGATTTTGAAGCTCGACCGGGCGGCGATCGACGGCTACCTGCAATCGGAACCCAGGCTGAAGCTTTATGCCCATTACCTCGACGATATACTCCGGCGGAAGGCGCACACCGGGAGCGCCGGGGAGGAGAAAATCATCGCCGATGCAAGCCTCATGGCCGACGGACCGTCCAATAATTACGGGGTCTTCTCCGATGCCGATTTCCCGTACCCGGACGTCACGCTGAGCGACGGAAAATCGACGAAGCTTGACAAAGCGACGTTCAACCTGCTGCGGCCGAGCCAGAACAGGGAGGACAGGAAGAGGGCTTTTGCCACCTTCTTCTCCAGGCTCAATGACTACCGCCGGACTTTCGGGACCCAGCTTTACGCCGAGGTTAAGAAGGACATGTTTTACATGAACGCCCGCAAATATTCATCGAGCCTGGAGTCCGCGCTCGATGCGAACAATATCCCGGTGAGCGTATACCACAGCCTCGTCGACAACGTTAATGCCGGCCTCCCAACATTTCACAGGTATCTGAACCTCCGGAAACGGATCCTCGGGGTCGATACGCTCCATTATTACGATCTCTATGCGCCTCTCGTGAAGGGGGTTGACCTGAGGTACACGGCAGAGGAAGCGCAGAAGAATATCGCCGAGGCGTTGCGGCCGCTTGGCGACGATTACGTCGCCGTCATCCAGAAAGCTTTCAAAGACCGGTGGATCGATCTCTACCCCACGGAAGGGAAGAGATCGGGCGCATACTCCAACGGAGGAGCATACGACGTCCATCCCTACATGCTTCTGAATTACAACGGCAAATATGACGATATGAGCACGCTCGCGCACGAGCTCGGCCATACCATGCAGAGTTATTACTCCAACAAGACGCAACCCTATCCGACGGCGAATTACCCGATCTTCGTCGCCGAGGTGGCCTCAACATTCAACGAGGCGCTGCTCATCGACCACATGATGAAGAAAATCAAGGACGACAAGATCCGCCTCTCCCTTCTCGGCAATTATCTCGAGGGAATCAAGGGGACGGTCTTCCGCCAGACCCAGTTCGCGGAATTCGAGCTGGCGATTCACGAGGTTGCGGAAAAGGGAGAATCGCTCACCGGCGACAAGCTCAAGGAGATTTACGGGAAGATAACGAGAAAATACTACGGTCACGACAAGGGGGTATGCATCGTCGACGACGAAATCAACTCGGAATGGAGTTATATCCCGCATTTTTATTACAACTTCTACGTCTTCCAGTACGCCACGTCGTTCACGGCATCGGCAGCTCTCTCGGAAAAAGTTCTCTCGGGCGATAAAACCGCGACGAAGAGCTTCCGGGATTTCCTGGCTGCGGGCGGTTCGAAATACCCCATAGAGCTCCTGAGGGACGCGGGGGTGGACATGACGACCGCGGCTCCGTTCGAGCTCACCATGAAAAAGATGAACCGGGTGATGGACGAGATAGAGAAAATCCTCGACCATCAGAAAAAATAGAGCAAGCGGGGAGTCAGCCGCTGAAAAACAGCCACCAGACGAGGGCGAAGACCGGGAGAAGCAGCGGGAGTGTGTAGCGCGCAATATACGGGAGGAATCCCGGCACCTCCAGCCCGGAACGCTCGGCGATCGATTTGACGAGAAAATTCGGGCCATTGCCGATGTAGGTGCAGGCCCCAAAGAAGACCGCTGCGAGCGACACGGCCTTCAGGTAGATGGCATGGTTTGCGATCATGTAGGCGATTTTGAGCTCCTCGGGACCGACCGCTCGGCCCCCAAGGAAATCCGGGTGATGTGCAGCCAGAACAGAGAAGGTTTTTCGGATCTCCTCTGGCCCGGCAAGGGGAATGGGATTATGGGAGGCGAGAAGCTGCTGAATTTGCTGTAGAATCCCGCGGTCGACCGTAAGGCCGATGGCTGCCGTCAGGAAGCTCAAGTAGGTTGGGGCATTATCGAGCACGCTCGATGTTATCCCGGTTCCCCAATAAAAATTCCCGGGAGAGGCGAACCCGGCCTTCGCCGCGTTCATTTCGAGCCAATCGAGAGCGGGGACCATGGTCGCGAAGATGCCGAGAAAAAGAATCGCGACTTCGCGCACAGGGTGAAAGCTGAAATCATTCTGCGGGTGAATACCTCTGCTCGTAACGTACGATCCCGCCGCGGCTGCGATCATGGCGGCCTCCCTGACGACCGGCCGGAGAAAAGCTGCGCCAAGAATAATACCCAGAAAAATTACGTTGTGAATCCCCCCAACAGCCGCTTCCCGGGAAGGCACGTCGGCCGCCGTCTGCGCATGACGCCGGAAGCTCCTCGAATCAAGCAGATAGAAAATCCCCAGCACTAACCCCAGGGCGAGGATCCATTCGGCCCAGACATTCTCCGCCATCCAGAAGAAGGGGACACCGCGCAGATAGCCGAGGAAGA
Source organism: uncultured Chlorobiaceae bacterium (assembly GCA_964410105.1). Classification (GTDB taxonomy): domain Bacteria; phylum Bacteroidota; class Ignavibacteria; order UBA10030; family SZUA-254; genus CAYPFY01. The sequence continues at coordinate 146,996 of CAYPFY010000006.1, read as the reverse complement.
GGGGCGGATCGCCGACGGGCGTCATCGCACCACCGATATTGCTCACGATGAAAATGAAGAAGACGACATGAAAGCCCCGCCACCTCGATCTGTTCACCCGGATGTAGGGACGGATCATGATCATCGACGCGCCGGTGGTCCCGATGAGATTCGACGCCAGGGCGCCGGCGGCCAGGAGGAGCACATTCCTGCCAGGCGTTGCCTCCCTTCCCATATCAATGTGTATCCCTCCGGCGACAACGAAGAGAGATCCGATCAGGATTATGAAGCTGAGATACTCCGAGGCAGAATGAAGCATTCGCCCCGGCTCCCCCAAGAATAGCGTGTATGCGGAGACAGTCACCGCCGCGAGCGCCAGGGATACGACCGGATAAAAGCGATCCCACCAGTTCCGGGCGATGAACGGCATCAACGCTATCGAAAGCAGCAGCAACACGAAGGGGGTGATCAGCCACACACCCGCCGGTGTCACAGGGGTCATTTGCCGGAAGAAATCAGGGAATGGGTCTCAACCAGCGTGCGCGAGGTGGATGCCTGCAGGTTAGTCACGATCCGGCGCGCGCTTGATGCGGAGATTTTCAGGAACGTCCCCGGAAAGACGCCGATCCAGAGGATGAAGACAAGCAGCGGGATGAGGACGGAGATTTCACGGCCCGAGAGATCGGACAGTCGTTCGTTGGCGGGATTGGAGAGTTTTCCGAAGATGACCCGCTGGTACATCCAGAGCATATAGACCGCGGCGAAGATCACCCCCGTGGCCCCCGCGATCGGGTACGCATGGCTCAGAAACGCCGAGCGGAAGGTTCCCAGCAGGATCAGGAATTCCCCGACGAACCCGTTGAGCCCGGGGAGGCCGATCGACGAGAGGGCGACGACGAGGAAGAAAACCGAAAAGACCGGCATCACCCGCGCAAGCCCGCCGAAATCGCCGATAAGCCTCGTGTGCCGCCTCTCGTATATCATCCCCACGATGAGAAAGAGCGCCCCGGTCGACAGTCCGTGATTGACCATCTGGATGATACTCCCCTGCACTCCCTCTTCGGTGAGCGCCGAGATGCCGAGGACGACAAACCCGAGGTGGCTGACGGATGAATAGGCGACAAGCTTCTTGATATCAGTCTGCACCATCGAGACAAGGGCGCCGTAGACGATCCCCACCACCGCGAGGATCGAAAGCTCCGGGAGGAAGAGCACCATCGACTGCGGAAACAGGGGAATGCAGAAACGGAGAAGTCCGTATGTACCCATCTTCAGCAAAACCCCGGCGAGGATCACACTTCCGGCCGTGGGGGCTTCCACATGCGCGTCGGGCAGCCAGGTGTGGAACGGGAAGAGGGGGATTTTTATGGCGAAGCTGAGAGTGAAGGCGAGGAACATCCACACCTGGATGTTCAAAGGGATTCCGGCAGCAATCTTCATGAGGGCCGTCAGATCGGTCGTGAATTCTCCTCCGGGGAGCATCGACGCGTAGACGCCGAGCCAGATGATCGCCACCAGCATCAGCAGGCTGCCAAACATCGTATAGAGAAAAAACTTTATTGCTGCGTAGACCCTGTTCTCTCCCCCCCAGATGCCGATCAGGAAGTACATCGGAATCAGCATCGCCTCCCAGAAGATGTAGAATAGAAACAGGTCGAGCGCGCAGAAGACGCCCAGCATCCCGGTTTCGAGGAGGAGAATCATAAACGTGAATTCCTTCACGCGCCTGTCCACGGAATTCCAGGACGCGAGGAGCGCGATCGGAGTGAGGAGCGTCGTGAGCAGGACGAGCAGGAGAGACAGGCCGTCCACGCCGACATAATACGATATGTGAAACGCGGGAATCCAGACTGTGCGGGCTGTCAATTGGAACTCTGCGCTCTGTGCGTCGAATCCGAGCGCAAGGACTATCGACAGAATGAAGACGGCAACGCTCGAGGCAATGCCGAGAATCTTGACCCTTTTCTCCGGCGCAAGGAGGACAGCGGCGCCCGCGAGGGCAGGGAGGAAGATGATGGCGGTGAGGGTTGTCATCGCGCGAGCAGCACCCCGAGAATGACTATTATCCCAAGGACGAACGCCAGTGCATAACCCTGGACCACGCCCCCCTGGATCCTTCTCATCCAGGCGCTTGTCCGGCCGGCGAGCCAAGCCGCCCCGTTCACCGCGCCGTCAACGAGACCGGCGTCGAACCCCTTCCAGAGGAGCTTTTCCGACAGTTTTACTGATGGCGAGACGATGGCGGCATCATAGGCCTCGTCGACAAAGCATTTATTGCGGAGTAGCGCATAGATCCCCCTCGCACCGGCGGATATTTTTTGCGGAAGTTCCGGGCTGGCGATATAAACATAACGGGCAAAGAGGATGCCTGCAATCGCGATGGCGACCGAGAGGGCCATCAGGAGAAACTCTCCCTCCGCATTATGGGACGCCTCGAGGAGGGGGCGCGCCCGTGCGAACACCGGCTCGAGCCACTCCGAGATGGCATTGGGACCGAGGCTTTCCGGTATTCCAGCCAGACCTCCGAGTGCAGAGAGCACCGCGAGAATAATCAAAGGGACCGCCATAGCCGGGGGAACTTCGTGGGGATGTTTCCCGCCCCAGCGGGGAGTGCCGTGGAATGTGAGGAAGACCAGGCGAAACATGTAGAACGCGGTCAGCCCCGCCGTGATCCAGGCGAGAAGCCATAGGAGCGGCGACCCGTTTGAGAAGGCGCTGAACAGAATCTCGTCCTTGCTGAAAAAGCCCGAGAGCGGTGGGATCCCCGCGATCGCCAGGGCCGCGACCAGGAAAGTTTTGTAGGTCACGGGCATGGCGGCGCGCAGGCCTCCGTAGTTCTGAATATCCTGCTCGTCCTGCATCGCATGGATGATTGCCCCGGCGCCGAGGAATAGGAGCGCCTTGAAAAACGCGTGGGTCATGAGGTGAAAGACCCCGGCTGAAAAACTGCCGACGCCGAGCGCGAGGAACATGTATCCGAGCTGGCTCACGGTCGAGTAGGCGAGGATTTTCTTGATATCGTTCTGGACGAGGCCGATCGAGGCCGCAAGAAGCGCTGTGGCGAGCCCGATCGCCGCGACGATATCCATCGTGACGGGGGCGAGGGCATAGAGCACGGAGCAGCGGGCGACCATATAGACCCCGGCCGTCACCATGGTGGCGGCATGGATGAGGGCGCTCACCGGCGTGGGGCCGGCCATCGCGTCCGGAAGCCAGACGTAAAGGGGAATCTGAGCTGACTTGCCGGCAGCCCCGAGGAACAGCAGGAGGGTGACCCAGAAGTACGCCTCCTCGCCGCGGGATCCGATGGCGGCCGCGCGCGCGAAGACATCCCCGAAGGTGAGGCTTCCGAACATCGTGAACATCATCAACATGGCGATGAGAAATCCGAAATCACCGATCCGGTTGACGATGAATGCCTTCTTCGCTGCATCCGCGGTAAAGGCCGTGCCGGGCGCATACCCTCCGGTGTCGAACTTGCGATCGTACCAGAAGCCGATCAGGAGGTACGAGCAGAGGCCTACTCCTTCCCACCCGAGAAACATGAGCAGAAAGTTATCGGCCAATACCAGGTTCAGCATCATGAAAATGAAGAGATTCAAGTAGGCGAAGAATCTCGGGAAAGCGGGGTCGCCGGCCATATAGCCGACGGAATAGACATGAATGAGGAACCCCACCCCCGTGATGATAAGCGTCATGAGGATGGAGAGCTGGTCGACCTGATACGCGGCGTTGACCGAGAACGAGCCGGCGCTGATCCAGGTGAAAAAAGTGATGGTGTGGGTGCGATCGGTCGAGCTGACCATTTCCGCGAGAATCGCGAGCGCAAGGGCGAAAGAGAGACCGACGGCCCCGCACCCGATGATGCCGCTTACCCGCCGCGGCAGCCTCGGACCGAGGAGCCCGTTCGCGATAAATCCGGCCAGGGGGAAAAGAACGATGACGCCAGCAAAATTCCAGAAGGGCATGATCACCACTTCAGGATATTGATTTCATCGATATTCACCGTCTGCTTGTTCCGGAAAAGGGAGATGATGATGGCAAGCCCGACGGCGGCTTCGGCGGCGGCGACCGCCATGACGAAGAAGACAAGGATCTGTCCCGCGGCGTTGCCCATATAGGCCGAGAAGGCGACGAGCGTGAGATTCACCGAATTGAGCATCAGCTCCACGCACATGAAGACGATGATGGCGTTTCGCCGTGTGAGGACTCCCGCGACGCCGATCACGAAGAGGATCGCGCTCAGAGCCAGATAGTATTCGAGCGGGACGGTCACCGGAACTTCCTTTTCGCCAGCACGATCACTCCTACGAGCGCCGCAAGGAGAACGAGCGATGTCACCTCGAACGGAAAGAGATACTCGGTATAGAGGGACCGCCCCACGGACTCGACCGTCCCCAGCTCAGCGGCGGCCGGGTGGAGCGGCATCCCCGATGGGACGCCGACGCCGATCAGGACCTGGCCGAGCACGACCCCTGCGAGGAGCCATCCGATAAGTCTTGAAAACGTCTTTTTTTCCACGAACCGCTGTTCATCACCGAGATTAAGGAGCATGATGACGAACAGGAAAAGAACCATGATGGCCCCGGCATAGACGAGGATCTGGATGATGGCGATGAACTGTGCACGGAGGGTGAGATAGAGGACGGAGAGGGAAAAAAAATTCACGATCAGGAATAGCACGCTCTGGACCGGATTGCGCCGTGTGGCCATGAGCAGGGCCGAGAGGACGGCCGCGGCGGCAGCGAGACCGAACAGGACTCTTTCAACGCTCATTCAACGTCGGGGAGGGAGTGGATCGATTGTGGAACAAGGCTCAAGATAGCAATTTTTCAAATCATTCAAAAGAAGTAGTAATGGGCGGCGAGTTGAGGCAGGGGAAGCACGGTCCCGTCGCTGAACGAGGTGAACAGAATTTCGGCCGAAAGATTCATGGCATCGCCCGCCATCCACTCCCACCCCAGGCCGGCTCCGATGCGGAAGGGCCCCGAGAGGTCATTGACCCCGTCTTCCCCTGAATAGAAATATCCGACGGCGACGTCGGCGAAAAACCGCGAGCTTATGCCGCGGGCAACATCGAACTGAAGTTCCGAGCCGATATTGTAGTGAGTTTTCCGGTCGAGCTTGATGATGCCGCCGACGATTTGGTATGAAATTGTCCCGGGGAGGTGATGGCGGAAACTGAGGCCGAAACCGCTGGCGACGCCGGCCGAGAGCCCGAGGCCGTAGATCGATTGCCTCACGTCGCGCCCCGGCTGGCCTCCCGCGGCGACCTGCGATCGGGCGACCGGCGTGGCAAGCAGCACGAGGCTGAGAAGGAAGATTTTCATGGCATCCCTCATGACCTTATGAGTGTGAAGAGCTCCTTGAGCGACGGGCGTTTCCCGTAGACAAGGATTGTGGTCCTGAATATTTTTCCCGCCGCCCAGATCGCGCCAATGGCGGCGCCGAGCAGGAGGATCAGGGTCGCCGAGATTTCCCAGAGCGGGGGCATCTGGATCGGAATGCGCATTGCCATCATCGAGGGGGTAAGAAAGGGAATAAATGTCAGGATCCTGGCAAGGCTGGCCTGGGGGTTTTCGATGACGACGAATGCGAGCGCGATCGGAACCATGAGGAGTATCACGAGATAACTGTTCACCTGCTGCGCCTCCTGTTCGGTCGATACCGGTGCCCCCGCGGCCACGAAGATGGCCGCATAGAGGAGATATCCGAGGACGAAATAGACCGCAAGCAGAAGTGCGCTCGGAATAGAAACCAGCGTAACCGCGAATTTGAGACTTATGGCGACGCCGAGGATCGCCCAGAGGCTCATCTGCGTCAGGCCGAGGAGGCTCAGCCCGATCACCTTCCCGGCCATAAGTTGATTCGCCGAGCAGGACGACATGAGGACCTCCACGACCCGGTTCGCTTTCTCCTCCAGCATGCTCCGGACCAGTATTTGCCCCGATGTCACTATGAGGAAGAACATCATCATCATGAATCCGTAGGAGGTGAGAAACACCTGCTGAATTGCCGCCTCCTGCTCTTTGCCGGACCGGGAGAGCCGGATAACTTTGAGTTCGACGGGAGCCGTGATCTCCTTGATGACCGCGGGGTCAAGGCCGCTCAGCCTTCTGGCCACCATCACATCGTGGATCGACGTGGTGAAGCGATCGATGATCTTGAAATTCCCCGGATTCTCGGAATGATATTCCACTGTGGAGTCGCCGGATCGCGCGTTGCCGATGACGATATATCCCTCGATTTTTTCGGAGAGGACAAGCGAATCCGCTTCTTTTTTCTGCGCGATCAGCTCTCCCCCACTCTCAAGAGGCCGGAGAAGGTAATTAGGCTGGCCGTCGGGAAGTTTGAACCTTTCGTCCACAAGTTTCGCCAGGGGTCCGGCGACCTCACCCGAGCGATCGATCACCCCGATCGTCCTGGTCTCGGTATCGGGTCTGGAGGCAAGAAGTCCCGGGAGCACTCCGACCCCCACCATGATGGTCGGGGTGAGGAGAAGCGAAATGATAAATGCCTTCGACTTGATTTTTTCAACGTACTCCCAGCGGGCGACGGCAAGCGCCTTTCTCATGCGGCCTCCTCCCGGCGGTCCTTGCCCACCACGTCGAGAAAGATGGCATTCAGGGAGGGGCGGGAAATCTCGAACTTACGGATATCGAGTTTCCCGGCGATCTCCCGGAGGAAATTCGAGGGGGAGGCAGTAGCCGCAAGTACGAGCTCCGCGTAATTCTGGAACAGGTGTGCATTATGGACAGAGGGCAGGGAGCTGAGGAATCCCCCGTCCCCCTCAAACTCGACATGAACGGTGTTCTTGCCGAACCGGCTCTTGACGTCGTCGAGGCCCCCCTCCAGAACGACCCTCCCCCTGTTGATGAGGCAGATCGCATCGCACAGCTTTTCGGCCTGGTCCATCTGGTGGGTTGAGAAGACGATCGCCTTTCCCCGTTCTTTCAGCTCCATGAGTATGTCTTTCAAAAGGATCTGGTTCAGAGGGTCGAGGCCGGAAAACGGTTCATCCAGAATGACAAGCTGGGGATCGTGAAGTATGGAGATGACGAACTGAATTTTCTGCTGATTCCCTTTGGAAAGCGCCTCCACCTTTTGCTGATAGTGGGTGAGGAGATCGAATCGCTTCAGCCAGTCGTAGGCACGCCGTTTTGACTCGGCGGGATCGAGCCCTTTGAGGCTGGCAAAATACACGATCGTATTGAGCAGCTTGTTCTTCCTGTAAAGGCCTCTCTCCTCGGGCAGATAGCCGATGGAATTCTGAACGCTTTCGCTGAACTCACGCCCGTCGAACAGGATTTCTCCCCCGTCCGGTTTGATCATGTTGAGGATGGTCCTGATCGTGGTCGTTTTCCCGGCACCGTTGGGCCCCAGAAGGCCGAGGATTTCACCCCTCCCGACCTTGAGCGAGAGGTCGTCGATGGCGACGACGGTGGAGAATTCCTTGCGGAGGTGAGAAACGGCTAACACGACGGGTCCGCCGGGAGCATGACGACGGCCATCAGGGGGTAAGCCTGTAAATCATCCGGGGGAAGGGAATTGTCTCCCTCACATGCTCCAGACCGCAAATCCACCCGACGGTCCGCTCCACCCCCAGGCCGAAGCCGGAATGGGGTACGGATCCGTAGCGACGGAGGTCCAGATACCATTCGAATGCGGAGGGGGGAAGGTTGTGCTCCCGGATCCGGCTGAGCAGGATCTCAAGGTCATCCTCACGTTGGCTCCCGCCGATGATCTCCCCATATCCCTCTGGTGCAATGACGTCCATGGCGAGGGCGAGCTTATCATTATCCGGATCCCGCTTCATGTAGAAGGCCTTCACGGCCGAAGGGTAACGGTGAATGATGACGGGCCGATCAAAACCTTCCGAGATAAGGGTTTCATCAGTCCCGCCGAAGTCATTGCCCCACTTGAAGTTAACTCCTTTTTTATGAAGTATTTCAACAGCATCGGTGTACGTTATCCTGGGAAGAGGTTTCTTCACCTTCTCCAAAAAAGTTATATTGCGTTCGAGAGCCTTGAGTTCCTGCTGCCTGTTCTTGAGGACCGAAGAGACGATGTATTCCAGGAACTCCTCTGCCAGTTCCATGTTGTCGTTAAGATCGTTGAATGCCACCTCCGGCTCCACCATCCAGAATTCTGTCAGATGCCGTCTGGTTTTGGACTTTTCTGCCCGGAATGTCGGGCCGAATACATAGACTTTCCCCAGAGCCATCGCTCCCGCTTCACCGTAAAGCTGCCCGGACTGGGTCAGATATGCCTTTCCAAGGTCAAAGTATTCAGTCTCAAACAGGGTGCTTGTCCCTTCGCATGCTGCGGGGGTAAAAATAGGAGCATCGAGAAGGGTGAATCCCCGGCCGTCGAAAAACTGCCGGATGCTCATAATGATCTGATGACGGATACGCAGTATGGCATGCTGTCGGGAAGACCGGAGCCAGAGGTGGCGCTGATCCATGAGGAAATCGACCCCGTGTTCCTTGGGAGTTATGGGATACTCTTTGGCTATCTGGATGGGGTGTACCGAGCTCAGATCCATCTCGTAACCGCCGGGGGCGCGATCGTCCTTCTTGATTCTGCCGGTCACCGTAAGCGACGATTCCTGCGAGAGCGTATCGAAGTAATTGAAAACTTCCTCAGGAACACCCCCCTTCACCATGACGCATTGCAGGACCCCGGTCCCGTCTCTCACGAGAAGAAAGCGTATTTTGCCGCTCGAGCGCTTGTGGTAGAGCCACCCGCTGATGGAGATTTCTTCTCCCACGTGGTCCTTCAGATCTTCGATATAAATCCTGGCCATTGTCCTGATTTTTCGAAAAATATACGAAAGAATTGCCTGAGCGCAAAAAACCGTCGGCGGAGAGTCAGCTCTTGAGTATCCGGCCGAGCTCCGCCTGGACCAGCCTCAGATCGTCGTCGAGAAAATGGCGCGAGAGCCGCCGGGCACGGCGGACCTCGTTCGGGTCGATCTCGGCAAAAATCAGGTCTTCCTCGAAGTACTTCGCCTGGACGACCACGTCTCCGCCGGGGGAAACCACTTCGGACCCCCCCCAGAAATTCACACCATCTTCAAATCCGACCCTGTTACAGAATATGAGATAAGTCCCGAGCAACCGGGCGAAAGTTCTGTGCTGTTCGGAATTCACTGCCGCCACCTGGATCCCTGCGGGTCCGGAGAGCCGCGTGGGACTGGCCGCGATGCCGATAATCACTTCCGCCCCATCCTTCGCCAGGATGTACGGGAGGGGAAGGTGCCAGAGATCCTCGCAGACGAGCATCCCAAGCCGTCCGCACCTCGAATCAAACGCCTTGACGCTGGTTCCCGGGCTGAAATACCGGAGCTCTTCGAACATGCCGTAGGTGGGGGGATAAACCTTGCGGTGAACGGAAAGGATTTTTTTCCCCTCAATGAACATCGCCGAATTGAATATCCCGTACCCGGTCGCCTCCTCGACCGAGCCTGCGACGATAGAGATGCCGGCAGACTCCTCAAGGAGGGTTGGCTCTCCCTCCCGCAGGGCAAGATCCCAGTTGCAGTCTTTCACCGAATACCCCGAGAGGCTGAGTTCGGGAAACACGACGAGATCCGCCCCCCCCTCCTTCGCCCTCCGGATGAAATCGCGATGTTTGAGCGCGTTCTTCTTGATATCCCCCAGGACATTATCGATCTGAGCCACAGCGACGGTGAATTTCATGCCGATCGGCGCAGGGAGGGAAAAATCCTGACCAGGATCTCCTGGAAGGCGTAGCAATCGAACGCAAAGGGGATGAAGCCGAGGTAGCCGGCAAGGGGCATTTCAAAGAGTTTCGGACCCGCGAAGGGGATCGGGACGGAATAGTGCCATTTTGCGGCGGCCCAGTAATTCCAGAATTCCCAGAAGAACCCGCAGACAATCCCGGAAAGGGCGAGAGAGATGCAGGTCGAGTAATTTGACGCCTTCATCTCCTCAAGAACCGAAGAACCGGTGTAAAGCGGATCGAGAAGCAGAAAAAAGCCGACCCAGACGAGCCCGAACAGTTTAGCGGCCACACCCTGGGGGAGAACGACAGGGAGAGTGACGAGGATGACCCCACTCACTACGGAGACGGACGCAGCAGCCCGGGACAGTTTCAGCCTCGCCGCCCGCCGCGGGAGCGACATCTTGATAAGGTCGGCGGTCTCGAGAATAGCGGGGAGAATGGTCGCAAACGACCATCCGTAGCCGACTGTCCTCGCGATGTCATTCTCGGGCAGGCCCGCGTAGGACCAGTTCCGAAGGTACAGGTTATACGCCTCGAAAACCAACCAGCAGACGATCGACCAGGGGAGCATGGCGATGAACTCGCGCCTCCTCGCCGAAAGGAGCGAAGAGCCCTGCAGGGAGAAACATGCCGCGTCGACGACGAGAATATATCCCGTCCAGGCCAGGGGGGTGAAAAATGTTCCCACAACGCCCGCGCGGGCAAATAAGAGGATTTCTGAGAGGGAGATTATTGCTAGACCCGCGTAGCCGCGGGCCGGGAATTTTGACCGCAGGTGAAGGGGAAGGGTTTCCATCAACTCAAATCAAGCATCCTGATATCCTTGATGTACTTGATGGTCTTGTATTCCTTGAGCGACTTCAGCTTTTCGAGCTTGTCGATGATGCGGTCGACATTCTCGTCTATGATTTTCACGTAGTTTTTCAATTCCGGGGTTGCATGCCGCTCCTTGAACTCGCGGGCCAGGATGCGCATCTCCGCGAGCGGTTTTTCGAAATTGACCATCACGCCCTGCAGCGTCTCATGGATCGCCTTCAGCCGTTCCTGGCCGAGCTCGAGCTGGACGAGCTGGTCCTTGAGGCGGTGCTTCTCGATCACCCCCATGACGGTCTTCGGAAGCACGGGGGAGGTGATCTCCTCCTTCACGAGATAGTCATCGACGCCGAGTTTCAGCACGTCGACGGCAAGTTCAAAATCCTTATTGACGGTGAGAAAAACGACCGGGACATTGATCTTGCGTTCCATGAGCTCCCGCGTGATTTCGAGCCCGTTCTTGCCCGGGAGAAAGTAATCCATGAGGATGATATCGAATTGTGGATTGGACTCGAGCTCCCGCATCGTGTCGGTGTAATTCTCCCTCCAGACGACCGAGAATTTATCCCTGTCATAGCGCTGCAGGTAGACCTGGACGAGTTTGGCGAAGTCCTTGTTGTCTTCGATGAGGAGGATGTGAACCTTGTCATTGTCCATAGACAGTCCTATTCGGCCGCCAGGGGCCTGGGGATGGTGAAATAGAATACCGAACCGATTCCGGGTTCCGACTCGACCCAGATCTTTCCCTTATGCAACTCGATGATCTTCTTTACGATCGCCAGTCCGGCGCCGCTCCCCTCGTAGTCCTCGCGGCGGTGTAGACGCTGGAAGATGACGAATATTTTTTCGTGAAATTCCTTCTCGATGCCGATGCCGTTATCCCGCACGGAAAAAAGATACGAATTATTTTCTGCATTCTGAAATCCGATTTCCACGCGGGGCTGCGGCCCCTTATTGAATTTTATGGCGTTCCCGATGAGGTTCCGGAACACGATCTTGAGCTGTGTCTCATTGCCGAAGATCTCGGGCATGTCGCCGGGGATCGTCAGGGTCACCCCCTTCTGCCTGATCGTGAATTCCATGTCGACTTTGATCTCCTCAATTATATCCCGGAGCGAGACGTTCTTGAACGATTCCGAGGGCCGGCTGACACGGGAGAGAAGGAGGAGGTCATCGATGAGACCTTTCATCCGGGTGGTTGCCCCGACGATCGATTCGAAGTATTCTTTCCCTTCGGGCCCGATGGAGTGCTGATAATCGGACTGAAGTATCCGGCTGAATCCCTCGATGCTGATCAGAGGCTCCTTCAGGTCATGGGATACCACGTATGTGAAATCATCCAGTTCCCGGTTCCTGCGCTCGATCTCGAGCGATTTTTGCAGGGTCTCCTCATAGAGCTTTCCCTTTTCGAGGGCGATCGCCGTAAGATTGCCGATGCTCTCGAGGAGCTTCAGGTGCCTGTCGTCGTAAAGGCTGAACTCGTCGGCCTCAGCCGTCATGATGCCGATGATCGACTCTTTCGACATCATGGGGATGGAGATCGAGCGGTGGTCCGGCGCCGTGTAGGACCTTTTGCTCTGAACGACGCTCCCCTCCGGGCCGAGGGGGTCGATGGCAACCGGCTGGGCCGGGACAAAGATTCTTTCCCCCGAGCTCTGTTCAACCCGGACGATAGGGGTTTTCATATTCTGGGCGCTGTCATAGAGATCGATGCTCAGCTTTTTGAAGGGAATGACGCGGCGGATGTGCTCGTAGGCAACCTGAAAGATTTCCTCGATATTCAGGGTCGATGTGAGATGCTGGCTCAGCTCATAGAGGACCGTCAGGCGCTTAAGCTGGGAGCGGAGCTCGGCATAGAGCTGCGCGTTTTCAATCGCTGCCCCGAGCTGATTACCGACCAGGGCGAGGATCTGCTGCTCCTGGTCCGAGAAAGAGTGCGCCGCGCGGTAGAGGATGTCGAGGGCCCCCAGAACCCTGTCCTTCGACATGAGCGGGACGACGGCCAGGGCGCGCATGCCGTTGCGGCGGAGGATTTCCCTGTTGGCGGGAATGATACGCTCGTCCTCGGCGATATCGTCGCCCACGTAGAGGGCCTTGCGCCTCTTCATGACCTCCCCGGTGGCTGAGGTGCCCGCGCTGAGCCGCTGGATCAGCGAGGAGGTCTCGCTGTCGAATCCCACCTGCACGGCAAGCGCGAGATCCCCCGAATCTTCTTCCCGCAGATAGACGGCGGCCGCGTCCGCCGCCGTCATTTTCGCCAAAAGCGGGACGGCCTCGTCGAGGATTTCGTCTAGGTCGAGGAAGGTGCTGATGACCGTGGAAATCTCGTTCATGCTGAGAAGCTGTTCGTTGCTCCTCTTCAGATCCAGCTCCGTCTTCTTCAGAGCCGTGATATCGGTATGGGTGAAAACGAGGCCGGTCACCTTCCTGTCGATGACCATCGGGGTGATCATCAGCTGAAACGTCCTGTCTCCGCCCGGCGCCGGCTGCACATATTCCTGTGAAAAGAGGCGGACGCGCCCGGAGATGAGCTCATCCACGACATTCTGGACCATGACTCTCAGGGGCTCGCTCCTGATCACGTCAAAGAGGGGCGTCCCGTGGTAATTCCGGGGCGTTTCGCCGAACTCGGCCATGAGGTCGTGGAACGCCTTATTCACCTCCCGAATCCTGAGCTGCGTGTCGACCGTATAGACGATGCTGTCGATGGAATCGAGCAGGTTGTGGATATAAGCCGCGTCGTCGCTCACCTGATTGATCAGTCCGATGCGGTCGAGAATCGCGGCCGACTGCTGCACGACGGGCTCCAGCATCCCGATATGGTCGTCGGAATAGACGTGGGGTTCCTTGCTCCCGACATTGAGCGTCCCGATGATCGCCTCCTTCACCCGGATAGGCATCGAAATCTGTGAACGGAGTCCTTTGACGAAGGAGGCGAGGCCGCGGTATTTCGGATCTGCATGAAAATCGGACACGATGACCGGCTTTCCCGATTCCAGAACGATCTGCGAGACGGTCTGCCCGATAGGGATGCGGTTATCCTTGATATAGGAGGTCCGTCCCATGAACGCATAGGACCGGATTGAAGACCCTCCCTCGTCGAGAAGGCCGATCCCCACAAGGTCCGCGGGGATCGTGTCGAAGATTTCCCCGGCGATCACGCCGAAAATCTCGTCGAAATCGAGCGTCTGATTGGCCCTCGAGATTATCCGGTTGATCATTTCGATCTGGCTGTTCCTCGTCTCGAGGTCTCTGGTCTGGCGGGTGCGCTGAGTGATATCCCGCGCGACATTCAGCATGGCGACCGGTTCCCCGAGCGAATTCCTCAGAAGCGTCGTGCTCAGGCTCATCGGGATGAGCCGGCCGTCCTTCGTCCTCCAGGTCATGTCGAAATCATGGAGCGAATTCCGCTCGCGCAGGTTCGAGGTCCAGAGAACGAAACGCCCCATTTCGGATTCGATCAGCCACGGATACGGGAATTCCCGGCCCACGGCCTCGGCCCTGCTATATCCAAGGCCCCGGAGGAAGGCGCGGTTCACCTGCAGGATTGTTCCCTGCAGGTCCGTGATCGTGAGGAGGTCCCCCATCGTGTCGATGACGTTGCTCAGGATCTGCTCGGACTCGCGCATTTCCGTTTCCACCGACTTATGCGCGCTCACATCGACGATGATCCCGACGGCACCGACGGTGTCGCCGTCGGAATTCCGCATGGGGGAGAATCGTCCGAGGAAGAAACCCTGTTGTCCGGTTGCATGGTGGCGGTAGGCGACATCGGGAGAGGTGACCGTTTCGCCTGCAAGGACCCGTCCGAGGATCTTCGCGAGGCCCGCTTCATGATATCCCGGAAGAAGGGCGGACGCGGATTGTCCGACCGCCCCCGTCACCCCCGTCATCCTTTCCATGGCACTGTTCCACGACACGCACCGGAGCGAGCGGTCGAATGCGACGACGCCGTCGTCCATGCCGGAAAGAATCTCGGATTGCAGGACGAAGCCCGTCTGCAGCTCCGAGATCGCCCCTTTCTGCTCGGTGACGTCGGTGATGGTGCCGAAGAGCTGTTCGTCCCTCACGGTGCTTACCACATCCCTCACCCAGCGGTATGCGGCTTTCCCTCGCGGGAGCACCCGGTATTCCGACCATGAATTCTCCGGCATCCGGTCCAGATTAGCCGTGCGCTCCAGGAGCAGTTTCTTATCGTCGGGGTGGACCAGTTTCATCCAGAGCGAGGGGTTTCTATAAAACTCTTTGGGAGGATATCCGGTAAGCCGTTCGACGGTTGAATTGACGGTCAGGAACGCCCCCGTGGGAGAGGCTGTGTAGAGGATTTCGGGGCTCGATTCGATGAGCTGCTCTTTTCTCTCTGCCGAGTTCCTGATCTTCTGAAGAGCGCGGGCGGTCGCGATGGCGGCTCCGAGATTGCGTGAAATCGCGGAGAGAAAATTGTGCGACTCCTTCCTGCTCAGGGGGGGTTTTTTCGAGACAAGCAGGATCAGCCCTGTGAGCGTTTCCCCTGAGACTAGCGGCAGGAGGCAGATTTCCGTGATTCCCGATTCCGCGAACAATGCCCCATACGGCAGAAACTTTGGATACTTGGCGATTGTGAATATGTGAGCCTCCTGGGTTTTCGCGCAAAAGCCCCCTATCCCCTCATCCGTCTCGAGAATCTCGAGCTTCCTCAGAACGGATTCGGGCATCGTACGGTGAGTTTCCAGAAAAAGCTCTTTCCCCTTCTCATCCGCCAGGAAGAGCGCCCCTCCCCCCCATGAAAGGTGCTCAATGAGCCTTAAGAGGGCGGTCGCCGGGAGTTTCTTGATATCAAGACTTCCCTGGAGATCCGGGATGAGCCTGCCGAGGAGATCGAATTCCTCGGTTTGCCGGCTGAGAGTTTCCGCGGTCCGAAGCTCGGTCGTCCGGTCCCGAATGAGAACCACCGATTCCTTATCGCCAGCGGGGTGGAGCGAGACCTCAGCGTCAAACGTCGAACCGTCCTTCCTCTGCCCTGCGAAGCGGGCGGAGCCTGGCCGCTTGCGGAGTTTCTCGAAAAGTTGCGGATCGGGACTGATCATCGAGAGGGGGATCGCCTCCTCACCGTATCCCAAAAGCCGTCGAAAGGCGGAATTCGTGAAAACGAGAGCATCGCCGGCGAGGATCGCGGCAGCTTCCGGGGAAGATTCCACGATGGCGCCAAATCTCCTCTGGGCGCGTGTGATCGTGAGGGCAAGTTCGCGTTCTTGAGTGATGTCGGCGACGGAAACCTGCACTGATTTTTTCCCGGCGAAAGTCACACTCGACCGCGTCACGCGGGCGGTGAACCGGGAGCCATCCTTACGGGTCCCCTCCGTCTCGATTGATCCGGATTCCCGTAACTTCTTTAAAACGAGCAGTTCACCCGGAGCTTTCAATTCTCCGAAGGGATATCCGAACAACTCGCAGAAGGCGCGGTTCGTATAAAGGAAGCTTCCTTCGTGCATGATGGCCAGGGCATGAGGCGAGGAGTCCAGGAGCGCCCGGTATTCACGTTCGCGCTCCTCATGAGATTCTTCCAAACGTTTTTCGGCCGACACATCGATAGCGATCCCAAGGTATACGTGGTCGACCGCCGAGGCGGAGAATCTGGCGAGAAGCCCCCTCCCGCTCTTTTTGACAAGCCTTAGCGTGATCGCCCCCTTCTTTTTCCGCCGGAGGGTGGAATAAAACCGCAGAGCAGCACGACGTCCCTCAGGCGGGACCGGAGCGAGGGGGTTTAGGGCGAGCTCTTCGGCGGAGAAACCCAGAAACTCCTCGAAGCGGGAGTTGCAGAGGAGGCTGCCGGTCGTCGCCGGGTCGAAGAGAATCATCGCTTCATCCGATTGCTCAAAGATTTTCGAAAAATCCGTCTTCCGTGAAATCAACGCCTCGTCTTTCGGCGAAAGCTCCCCTGCTTCTACGGCGGAGGAAGTAAGAGCTGGCGGCGCCGCCTCAAGCTGAAGCGGAACGAGACGCGGCGGGAGATAACGTCCGCGCAGGGAATTAACGACGCAGAAAATTTTGCCCTGGTGAGAAAGAAAATCGATGCCGATCGCGGAGGCATCTTTCAACCGGGCGAGGCTTTCGGGGGCGAAGCCGGAGCGGATCGCGGAGGCTATGAGAAGACTTTTTTTCGATTCGGCCCGCAAGGCGAGCTTTTCATAAAACTCGACGACCCGCTTCTCGCTGCCGAGTATCTTTTTCCACGCCGTGAGGTCATCGATAAACACATATCCACGGGCGGGGATTTTACTCACATTCTGGGCATCCCTGCGCGACCGGATCTTCAGGACGGCTTTGGGGTTTCCGAGAAAAAATCTTTCGAGTGATCCGTCGATTGCGAGGTAGAGAATAGGGAACCTGGCGGAGAGGGCATGCTCCACAGATTTTTGGGCAAGAAGGAGAGGTCCGGCGGAGTCTGAAGCAAAGGCGAGGAGTGAATCGGAAGGCCCGCCCACCAGGCGATCGAGAGGAGGAAACCCCGTCGAGAAATTTCGTGCCATGTCAGAGGCGACCGAACAGGTGTCTCATGGTCAAAAAAAAAGGGCGGCCGTTTTTTTGGCGGCCGCCCGGAAGAGCAGACTTCGTGAAATTACTCGCCGAAGTAGTAACTTGTCGTTACGTACCCGAAGGAATTGATATTATCCTGGGCTCCGACGACTCCGAGACCACGGCGAAGCGCTTCCTCGCTCACCGTTGCATCCATCGAGAAACCGCCGAATTTCAGTCCGAGGCCGAGTGTGAGGAGGCCGTCGAAGTTGGCGGGGCTGATGGCGCCGATGGCGACAAAACTATTGTTGAAGGAAGCATTTGCTTCGACATTGGGCGTCGCGGGCGCTGCGGTGGCCGGTTCGCTCTTGCCGTTGATCTTGCCGATCCAGCGGTAGTATCCTGCACGGCCGGCAAGCCAATCGAGGAACCACCACTCGCCGCCCATATTGACAACAGGAACGCCTGTAAAGGTCGTCGTCGCCGTGCTTGTGCCGCCGCCGACCGCGGGTGTGGATTCGGTCTTAACCCGGGCTGACTGATAGCTCATACCGCCGGCGAAATAAAAGCCCTGGGCGCGGTACTCACCGCCCACTCCGAGGGAGTAAGCGAGGGCGCTGGCTTTAAAAGCGCCGGGTGCCGTCGTCACGCCGTCGGGGCGTGTATCTTCCTTCGGCTCTGCGGAGATTGTCGTAAGGGCGCCGTAAGGAACAAAATTGAACTTCGGCGAGCAGTTGAACTTGGCGCGGGCCGTAAAGGCGAGTTCCGTGCCGGAAACCGAGTATTCGCCTGTGGCGGCAGGTCCGGGCGCGGCGGCCGTGCTGGTCCGCCTGTCCGTTGCCTTATCAAGTCTGACGGCAGCGCTTGCATCGAACGAATTCCCCGATCCGAACGGTGCAACGATACCGCCTCTGAAGCCCCAAACGTTGGATGAGGCTTCCCGGGCCGTGCTGGTGGTGCCGTCATTGGACGTACCATCGCTGTTTGACCACCCGTACATAACGCCGAGACCCCAATCGAGGTTATTCATGTGATTGGAGATGACCGCTTCCCACACGTTCGTTACCGCGGGGATGGCCTGCGTTCCACGCTGGGCGATCGCCGGAATGAGTCCGCTGACAGTATTGACGACTGAAGGATCATAGCTGAGAATGGCACCGATGTTCCATTCACTGTTCAGGCCGAAGGCAACCCCGGCATTCTGGTGGCCATAACCATCGTCACCGATGTCGCCGCCAGCCTGTGAGAGGCCCTTAACGGCTCCGCCGGCCACGTTGGCCCAGCCATAATCTTTGTACATAGCCTGATATGCCGGATTAACAAGCACCAATGACGGATCCTCCATAATGAAAGGATTGAGGACGAGATTCGTTCCGAAATTGGAGCCGCCCATGGAAACCTGTCGAGCAATTCCTCCAGGTTTTGCCTGAGCGAATAGGCTGGCGCTCATAGCGAAAACCATCACTGCTACGATAGCAAGATTCTTCATATGATGCCCTTTTGTTGGTGGTTATTTAGTTAGTTGTTAAATTGACCTCTTTTAACTGCTGGACTATCCCAGATGCGTAAGGCGGCCATGGGGCCGCCTTTTCGCATTTCAAGGACCATCCCTTTAGTTCAGACCGAATTCCAGGCTGACGTTGAAACCGATCCAGCTTGTCGTCGAGCCGGTTGTAAACACATTCGTATAGCTGGCGCTCGCATCGACATTCATCTTGTCCCCGGCCTTGAAAACCACACCGAGAATGGGGGCCGCTGAAAAGTCTGTCTTGCTTGTGCTTGCGCTGACGTTCACAGTTGATCCGCCGGAGGGCACATTGGCGCTCGCGCTGTAGCTTTCACTATAGAGCCCGACATCGGCCGCGCCGTACACCCGGGCATCCCCGGTGGGCATGAAGAAGTACTTCCCGCCAACGAGGATCGGAATCGCATTAACCGCTGTGCTGATCGTATATGTCGTGGCGGTACTGGCATCGTAGTAGTTGATGTCTTTGCCGGTAAAATGCAGATAACCGGACTTCGCGGAAACGGTGAAATTGGGATCCACCATATATTCAAGTCTGGCGGTTCCGCCGATTCCGAAGCTGGAAGCGTTATTAAAATCTCCCGTCGGGATGCCCGCTTCCGGTCCGACCGTCACCCACCAAGTCCCGTTCCCCATTCCTTGTCCGAACGAGGCGAGACTCAGAAAAACCGTCAAAACTGTAACACTAATCAGAACCTTACTCATTTTACCCTCCAGCGTGTTAATATTGTTTTAGAATACTCTTTGTATTCAGAAAATTAACGGTAGGAGTATAGCAAAAAATCAAGTATTTGTCAAGTAATATTTTCTAGGGCTCACTTGAAAATATGCCTCAGAACTATCATTAAACTCTATTAATAGAGGGATAGGCGAGATTTCGTAGAAAATAATGGCTAAAACAAGTATTGCGAGCAGCTTCAAAAAAAAGCCGAAAATCGGCCTTTTTTCGACATTTTCCCGAAAACCCGCTAGCCCTGGATGAACGACCTATCAGGGCAAAATATATCGAATCCCGCTTGTCATTGCAAAATAGAAAGTGCTTGAGCCGGAGGTAAATACGGGCCCCAGCTGCACGTCGGCAGGGACATACATATTCGGCGCGATCTTGAAGTAAGCCCCACCCCCGAACCTGAGCGAAAAATAAGGGCCGCCCGTCACGAACCAGAGTCCGAACCCTCCGTCGACGTACGGCATAAGATCGGGGCGTGAGACATCCAGGAGGTATTTGGCATAATGTGCCCATTCCACGGGCGTGCCTCCCTGATTGTTGATATTCAGGTCCGAACCGTAGAGAAGCCTCGGCTGGAATTCATAGTCGAACGTGGGGCCCAGCTGGAGCCCCGCCGACGATCCCTGGCTGCTGAATATAGAGAGTCCCCCTCTCCCTCCCACGGCCATTCGCTGTGCCGATGCAGTCAGGCTCACAAGGCTTAGAACCGCAATAATCATTGCTTTCATAAGATTCCTTTCTGTTGTTAGTCTTTCAGAAGCGCCCTTGATATGACGATTCTTTGAACTTCGGATGTCCCCTCATAGATTTCCGTGATTTTTGCATCCCTCAAAAACCTTTCTACCGCATAATCCTTGACGTAGCCATAGCCCCCGTGGATTTGAATGGCCTCAAGTGCGGCGTCCACAGCAACTTTTGAGCTGAGGAGCTTTGCCATGGCGGCATACTGGGCATACGGTTTCCCGGCGTCCTTCAGCGCCGCGGCCTTAAGGACGAGCAACCTCGCGGCATCGACCCTGGTGGCCATATCGGCAATTTTGAACTGAATAGCCTGGAATTCCGATATGAGTTTTCCAAAAGCCTTTCGCTGTTTTGCGTAGGTAATCGATGCTTCCAGTGAGGCCTGACCAATTCCGATCGCCTGTGCGGCAATCCCGATCCTTCCCCCATCCAGCGTCTTCATCGCAAATTTGAATCCGAACCCTTCCTCGCCTATTCTGTTCCGGGCCGGGACCGGCGCATCCTGAAACGACAGCGAAACCGTGTCAGAACTCCGGATCCCGAGCTTATGTTCCTTCTTTGCAACCGCAAAACCGGGGGTTCCCTTCTCGACGATAAACGTGCTGATTCCGTTCGCCCCCTTTGACTTGTCGGTAGTGGCCATGACAAGGACGAGGTCGGCATTCGCGCCATTTGTGATAAAATTCTTCGTCCCGTTGAGGACATAGTCGTTGCCGTTCCGCCGGGCTGTCGTCCGCTGATTGGTGGCATCGCTCCCCGCCTCAGGTTCGGAGAGCGCGAACGCCCCCAGTTTTTTCCCCGTGGCGAGGGGAGTCAGGAATTCGGCCTTCTGCTCATCCGTCCCCCACTTGTCGATTCCATAACAGACAAGGGAATTATTGACGGACATGATGACTCCGCACGAGGCATCGACCTTTGAAATCTCCTCCATTGCGAGAACATAACTAATGGTGTCGAGCCCAGCACCTCCATATTTTTCCGGAACTGTCATTCCCATGAATCCGAGCTCTCCCATTTTCTTGACAGCTTCGCGGGGGAATTCCTCCTTTTCGTCTCGTTCGGCAGCGGAGGGACGCAGCTCCTCGTCGGCAAACTTCCGGGCCATCTCCCGGATCATCTGCTGGGTTTCGGTGAATTCAAACGTCATAGTTATAAAATCCTTTTCCGGATTTTTTGCCCAAATGCCCCGCAGCCACCATCTTCTTGAGCAAAGGGCAGGGTCGGTATTTGGAATCTCCGAGCCCGTCGTGGAGCACATTCATTATGGAGAGGCAGACGTCGAGCCCGATGAAATCGGCAAGGGCGAGGGGGCCCATGGGGTGGTTCATACCGAGTTTCATTACCGTATCGATTGAATCCGGGGTCGCAACCCCCTCCATCACGCAGTAGACCGCCTCATTGATCATCGGGAGGAGAATCCTGTTCGATATGAAACCGGGATAGTCATTCACCTCCACAGCGATCTTATCGAGCGATTTTGCGAGATCCATCACCCGCGCAAGTGTGTCGGGCGTTGTGGCAAGTCCCCTGATGACCTCCACCAGTTTCATGACAGGAACCGGGTTCATGAAGTGCATCCCGATAACCTTCCCCGGGCGTTTCGTGGCTGCCGCGATTTCGGTGATGGATATCGACGAGGTATTGGATGCGAGCACCGCTTCGGGCGGGGAAGCTTCGTCGACATTCCTGAAAATCTTCTTCTTTATGGAAAAATCCTCGGTGGCAGCCTCGATGACGATGTCGGCGCTTTTGACGGAAGATTCAAGGGAGGTGGAGGTGTGGATCCGGCTGAGAGTTTTGGCTTTCTGATCCTCCGCGAGAGACCCTTTCTTCACCTGCCGGTCGAGGTTCCGGCTGATGGTCGTCAGGGCATTGTCGAGAAATTTTTGGTCGATATCGCTCAGGGAAACGTCATGACCGAACTGGGCGAGGACGTGGGCAATTCCGTTTCCCATCGTGCCTGCGCCTATGACAGTGGCTCTCATCGTCACCGTTCGACGATCATGGCCGCGGCTTCTCCCCCCCCAATACAGATTGCCGCCATCCCGCGCCGGGCATTTCGTTGTTTGAGCACATTGAGGAGGGTGACGAGGATGCGGGCGCCGCTGGCGCCGATCGGATGGCCGAGGGCGACTGCTCCGCCGTTCACGTTCACTTTTTCGAGCTCCAGGCCGAGCTGCTTGTTGACAGCGAGGTTGACGACGGCAAAAGCCTCGTTGATCTCGAAAAAGTCGATGTCCTCCTTCCTGAGCCCGGCTTTCGCCAGAACCTTCGGAATAACATCGGCGGGAGCTGTCGTGAACCACTCCGGGCGCTTGGCGCTCGATCCGTAGGCGACGATCCGTGCCAGGGGCTTCAGGCCGAGAGTTTGTGCGTGGTCCTTCGACATCACGACGACGGCTGCCGCGCCGTCATTGAGCTTCGATGCGTTGGCGGCAGTGACCGTTCCCTCCTTCTGGAAGGCAGGTTTCAGAGAGGAGATTTTTTCAAACTTCGCCTTCTTAGGCTCCTCATCCTCTTTTACGACGAGCGGATCCCCCCCTTTGAGAGCCACGGAGACCGGCACGATCTCGTCGCTGAAAAGACACTTCTGCTGTGCAGCCTGAGCGCGCTTATAGCTCATGATTGCGAATTCATCCTGGGCCTCCCGGGGGACGGAGCATTCGCGGGCGCAGAGCTCGGCCGCGTTCCCCATATGGTAATCGTTATAAACGTCCCAGAGCCCATCCTTGATCATTGAATCGACGAGAGTGGCATTGCCCATCTTGTATCCGGTCCGGGCTTTTTCGAGAAGATAGGGGGCATTCGACATGCTTTCCATGCCACCTGCCACGACGACGCGAGCGTCGCCGAGCATCACCGCCTGAGCCGCAAGCATGACCGACTTGAGGCCGGATCCGCACACCTTATTGACGGTGAGACATTCGACGGATACGGGGAGGCCTGCGAAAAGCGCAGCCTGACGGGCGGGGGCCTGTCCGACGCCTGCCGTCAGCACATTCCCCATAATAACTTCATCGACGAGATCTTTGGAGAGCGGGGCTCGCTTAAGAGCCTCTTCAACCACGATCGCCCCGAGCCGGGGGGCGGGAAGCGAGCTGAGCACGCCGCCGAAGGCTCCGATCGGAGTGCGGCACGCGCTGACGATGACAGCGTCGTTCATAATTGTGCAAATGTAGCACAAAACCGGAAGAAATGCAAAGCACGGAAGGAACACCCTTCGTTTCTCTCCGGGGCGAGGGGTTCGCATCAAAGAACGCTTAGGGTGCCATGGAACAGGGATGCTGAAGGCAAATCGTTGTCGCCTAAATGAGTCCCCTATTTCCAATTCTGATGGCCAGTAGATGGGCGAGGAATGAGAATTGAGATGACGACGACATGCATGTTCGCACTCGCCATGTGCTCTTCGTTCTGACCACGTCAGTAATATGAACAAAACTCCGTGTGCCAGTCGAACGCCATGCATTGCACTTACGAGATTCTCCTGCGTTAAGAGAAATCCGCATGGGTGATCTTTTAAGGGTCGAGCTCAAGGATTTAGACGATTACCTAGCCCATCTTCCGTAGCGCCTAGTAGCCAATTCTTCGGGAGTGCCCCAAGGGTAGACGTAGAGTGGTTTACCCGAGTCGGCATCGACGTAAATCTCACAATCCCCATCTAGAGCAGGCGCTCGCGGGCCACAATAAAACGCCCAGAATCTCCTGCCGGAAAGGTATTTCTTGGTCCTTTCGTACCAAAATGATTCTGTCGACCGGTCGGGTCTCCATATCCCCCTAAAAACAGAGTCCACCGTCAAGGGATGAGGGTACAGTTCAATGTCGGTCTCATCAAGATTGAATCCAATTGCTTCTAACTGATCTTTGCAACTTTGAATCGCCTGCTTCCGAGAGGATTTTATGGGGTCCTCGTTCAAACATGCTAGTATCGACATCGCCATCAAACCATAAGCCATCACAGAGGACAGAGTAAGACTTGAGAACCTTCCTTGGCTCCTCGCGGATTTGTGAAATATAGAAACTATCATTTTCACTCGTTGAGTCGCTCGGCTGAGAATCGTTTCCTATTTAGGGGCGGCTCCTCGCTCCGAGATGAATTTGAGCGCTTGCCGTGATCGGGATTTGAGGCATTGAGCTTTCTCATGCCCCCAAATCCACAAAATCGTGAATAGTTTTGGTCTGCACTCACCGAAGTAAACTGACCTTCTTTGTTGCGATTCCTCTTCCGGCTATTTCCATCCGGACGATGTAAACACCACTAGGTAATTCGTCACCATTGAAGCGCACCCTATGCAATCCGCCTCTCTGTGTGCTCTCTACTAGAGTTGTGACCTGTCTTCCTAAAATATCGAACACTTTGAGCGCCACGAACGCTGTCCGTGGAAGAGTGTAGGAAATCATCGTGCTGCTGTTAAATGGATTGGGATAGCATTCATGCAGCTGGAATTGATCGGGCGGGTGAATTCCACTCGCCAGGGAACTTGTCACGATTTCACCCAGATTTCCATTTCGGCTTACCTGTTGCGCTCGGATCGAGTAATCAGATCCACGAAGTCCGACAACGATACAACCGCCATTCCCATCTGTTGTGACGTTAGCATAGTCGAGGGCAGGAAGGCAGAGGGCAATGTCAGTCGAATCCCAATTTCGGCGGCCAGCGGTATCCACGAGTTGCGCGTATGTGCCCGTCCCGCTGCGGCCATCCCACCAGACGTACACTGAACCTCTTGGAGGAGATCCGACCAGCCCAATGATTCTCCGCTCGGAGGGAAAGGTGCTCACCCACTCCCCGCCAGCAGGCAATAGTCTGGATCCGTCAGGTCGGATAATCTGTGTCTTGATGTCCCAGATCCCTGCGTTTAGCTGGGGCCAGGACGCGTAAACCAAATCTTCGCTTGAAATGAGATCAGACGCGGGGCGGTTGTTTGCAATCACAGTATCAAGGATGACTCCGGTGATATCCCAGTTGATTCTCCCCGTGGAGTCGAGTTTTTGCACACTGTACCTGAAGTCTAATAAGCCATTGTATATCCCGAACAAGGTACCGCCCAGATGGTAAGAGCAACCGGATTGGTCGAAGGCGGTTCTGCTCCCCTCTGTTGCGAGTATAACTCCATTATTCCAGAGCAAAGAACCCGCGAGATTTATGCGTTGAACATAGTAGGGTCCATCGGGATATGCGTAATATTCAACCAGAGCCCCAGAGAGGGCTGAGACGGACAAGACCGCGCGTTCCTGCGAGTGGCCTAGGAAAATCCCGCTGTCTCCCCACATTCTCCCCCCTTCGGCACTAATCCGCTGAACCCACATTTCGTGTGCAGCATCGTTCCAAGCTACTATGCATCCCCCGGTTCCATCGGAGACGATCGACTGATTCCCGGGAAGGGTGTCCGAGAGTGTCACCCGCATCCCCGCTGAAGCCCACAGAATGTTTCCGCTGCTATCAACGCGCTGAACGAGAAGCCTCTCTGTTATAATCGGAGCGTCCGGCGTGCCAGTTATTTTATCATCATGGTAGCAAACGATAACCCCGTTCTCACCGTCGTTTATCGGGGAAGCCAGGAACTGTTCAGGCAGGGATCCCAGCAATCTAACATTTGATCCCCACGCTTTGTAGCCGTGGGAATTCAGTCGCAGCAAAACAAGGCTTTCTGGATATCCTCCATTTTGTTCGATTGTGATGTAGCAACCGCCCGCACCGTCGCTACACACTTCGGAGAAGACTCCATATCCAACTTTCAGATTGTTGCTTGGATCATTTGACCATTGGGAAAATGATGACGTTGCTAATAGAATAGTCGAAGACAACACCTGGAAGGCTGATCCACGAGTAATCCTATGCCGTGAGCCCCTGTTCAACTACCTACTCCTTCTCCGTGATGCTGCTGCGCGTACTTAACATATAGCAGCTCATGCCTGCAGGCGCCATCCGAGGCGGTTCACTCAAGTCAAATGGGAGCTTAAGAAAAGAGCCAGTGGCTCGCAAAAGGATTGTCGCTTAAGATAACGTTCAAAGAAGGTAAGGCTTTTGGCAGAATGCTTCCGGGAACGTAAGGGCCACTTGGGCGGAGGTGATACCGCGAAGGCGAAGGGAATCACTCTAAAATCCAAGAGAGTAAACCCAATCTTTATTGGTCGTGAAGCCCGGAACCTCCGGGAGAGTTACTTCACGCGGACGAATTCGATGCGGCGGTTCTTTGCTCTCCCGGAGGGCGTGGAGTTGTCGGCAACCGGTTTCGTGAAGCCGAAACCCTTCGTCGCGATGCGGGAGGCGGCGATACCCTTGCTGACGAGATACGTTTTCACGGAAGCGGCCCGTCCCATGGAGAGCTTCATGTTGTACTTGGCCCCTCCCACGTTATCGGTATGACCGTGGATGGCGACTTCTGCCGATGGATAGGACTGCAGGCTGGAAGCAACCTGGTCGAGGATCGTTTTGGCGCTCGGAAGGAGTGTTGTCTTGGCGGTTTCGAAATTCACCCCCTCGAGAATGATCCTCTCCCCGACCTTGATGATCGGGACGTCATCGCTCGGATCGAGCGGGTTAAGACCGAGCTGGATTTCTTTCCCGTCGGGCATGCCGCCGCCGTCGGTGTCCACCTTGAGCGGATCGGTATGGTATTTGAGGATTTCGTCCCCATCGGAGAGCCCGTCGGCGTCGCTGTCGAATTTCAGGGGATCGGTGTGGTATTTCAGCACTTCATCCCCGTCGGAGAGAGAATCGCCGTCGGTATCGACTTTAAGCGGATCGGTGTGGTACTTCAAGACCTCATCGCCGTCTGAGAGCCCATCGCCGTCGGTATCGACTTTAAGCGGATTCGTATGGTAGATCAGCACCTCGTCCCCGTCGGTGAGACCGTCCCCGTCGGTGTCTTTTTTGAGCGGATCGGTGTGATATTTCAAAACCTCCTCGCCGTCGGTGAGCCCGTCGCCGTCTGTGTCTTTTTTCAGCGGATCGGTATGGTAGGTATGCACTTCGGCGCCGTCCTTTAGCCCGTCGCCGTCAGTATCGGGGTTCAGGGGATCGGTGCCTATCTTTCTCTCTTCGTCGTTCAGAAGCCCGTCGCCGTCGAGGTCGTTATTCTCAGGCTTGAAGAACGCAAAAACGTTCAGAGTGACACTCCAGAACCCATCCTTTGAGCCGGACTTGATATCGTCGAGGTTCTCAGACATCGTGTAATTATACCCCCCGCTGATTCCGAACAGCGTCTGGTCGGTCACCCGAAGATTCAGGCCGATCCCCACGGGCAGCACCTGTGTGACGCGTTTGTACTCATCACGGGAATTTCGCGGAAGTTCCTTGTCCGATTTATCCTTCGGGTCGAAGTACATGACCCCCAGGCCGGCGTAGCCGTACGGGGTGACGCGAGCTTTCGGGAACGGCTGAACCATCAGCCGGACGTCGACCGGGTAAATGGGAGTGGAGAAAAACCTCGTGCCGTCGCTCGCCTGCAGCGTGCCGAGCCCGAAGCCCGTTTCAAACGCGAAAGCGGGGGACGGGTAATATCGGAAAAACGCTCGGGCGAAAGGGGTGTCTTTGGGGTGGTGGATATCGGTGCGGGCATAGGCGCTGCCGAACGAGGCGCCGACGCCGATCTCATTGTCCTGAGACAAACCGGCAGAAACGGCAAGCAGGAGCAGGCAGAGATTTTTCGAGATGCCCATGCGACGTTTCGGAATTTTAGCCGGATTCACGTGACGGAGGGAGAATCAACCCAGTCGGCTCAGCTGTTCATCGAGCGGAGGAATTCCTTGTTGGTCTTTGTGCCCCGCATCTTGTCGGTGAGGAATTCCATCGCCTCCACAGTGGAATAATCGCTGAGAAATTTCCGGAGAATCCAGACCCTGTTCAGTTCCTCAGCCTCGAGGAGCAGTTCCTCCTTGCGCGTGCCCGACCGGTTCACGTCGATGGCCGGGAATATGCGCTTGTCGGCGAGCTTGCGGTCGAGGATGATTTCCATGTTGCCGGTGCCTTTGAACTCTTCGAAAATGACCTCGTCCATGCGGCTCCCCGTTTCGATAAGGGCCGTAGCGATGATGGTAAGGCTTCCCCCCTCTTCGACATTGCGGGCGCCTCCAAAAAACCTCTTGGGGCGGTGTAGGGCATTGGCGTCGACGCCGCCCGAAAGAATCTTCCCGCTGTGGGGCACCACGGTATTATGGGCACGGGCAAGCCGTGTGATGCTGTCGAGAAGGATGACGACATCCTTCTTCGCCTCCACGAGGCGCTTTGCTTTCTCATGCACCATGTCGGCGACCTGGACGTGGCGTTCCGGCGGTTCGTCGAAGGTGGAACTCACCACTTCGGCGTTCACCGAACGTTCCATATCGGTCACTTCTTCAGGGCGTTCGTCGATGAGAAGCACGATCAGGAAGACCTCGGGGTGATTCCGGAGGATGCTGTTGGCGATTTTCTGAAGGAGAATAGTCTTCCCCGCCTTCGGAGGGGACACAATCATTCCTCTCTGTCCCTTCCCGAGGGGGGTGAGGAGGTCCATGATCCGCATTGCATATTCGCCGGGGGAAGTTTCGAGAGTCAGTCGGGCGTTGGGATAGAGCGGGGTGAGATTATCGAACAGGACGCGATCGCGGATCGCGTCAGGATTCTCGTCATTGACCGCCTCGACGCGCAGGAGGGCGAAGAATCTTTCCCCCTCCTTCGGGGGGCGCACCTGGCCGCTGACGCTGTCGCCGGTCCGGAGATTGAATTTCTTGATCTGAGAGGGGGAAACGTAAATATCGTCCGGGGAAGGAAGGTAGTTGTAGTCGACGGAACGGAGGAACCCGTATCCGTCCGGGAGCACCTCGAGGACCCCCTTGCTGAATGTCAGGCCATCCTTTTCCGTTTGCGCCTCGAGGATTTTAAAGATCATATCCTGCTTTCGCAAATCGGTGACGCCGGCGATATTCAGATCTTTGGCAATTTTGGTGAGCTCTGAAATCTTTTTGGATTTCAGCTCGGCAATGTCCATTGGCATGGCAGTACCACTTTCTATGATAGGTGAGTCAGTGATGTGGAAAAATCCTCCTGCAGAAAAAAAACGCGTGAACAGCTCTTGAGGAATTACTAATGATGTGCTAAGCGGTGGTTAACGGCACGCACTGGTCCGGGCGCGCGTCCTCTTTAAGTCTCATATAATATAGAAGCTTTCCCCAAAAAAGTCAAGTTTTGAGTGTTTTCAGGTATGACATGGCCTCACCGACCACGTAATGCGACCCTGTCACGATGACATTTCCCGGTTCCGCCAGAGAGCGACGAATTCCCGTGGAAACCGCTCCAGCGTCGACTGCGTGAATTCCGCGCCTTTGCGATTCCTCCACAATCGCCCTGCTTTCGAGCGCACGGTCAATGGCCGGCCGGACAGCGATGATTCTTCGTGCGATCGGTTTCAACTGGGAAATGATTCCGGGAAAATCCTTGTCTGCCATTACGCCGAAGACAAAGGTGCACTTCCCCGAGCCCAGATCTCTCAGGGCTTTGGCCAGCACCTCGGCGCCATCCGGGTTGTGCGCCACATCGGCAATGATGAAGGGGTTTTTTCGCAAAACCTCGAGCCTGCCCCGGAGACCGGACCATCGTCGGACCTGTGAGAGGCCCGCACGCACATTCTTTTCCCGGAGGGAGATCCCGAGTTCCTCGAGCGTCAGGAGGCTGAGAAGGAGATTGTCGAGCTGGTGGCTGCCTGTGAGTGAGAGTCTAAGTCCCGTATAGGAACGGAGCGGAGTGCGCACGTCGGCGACAAGGTGCGAGAGAGACATCCCTTGGCACACCGCGCTCGAGTTCCCGGCCTCGGTGATGGGCGACTTCCTGGACCGCGCAACTGACCGGATCTTCCGGAGGACTTCCGGATTGCGGGCGCCCGTGACACACGGGACAAACGGCTTGATGATCCCGGCTTTTTCGGCGGCGATTTTCCCAAAACTTTTTCCCAGATGCTGGGTGTGGTCCAGGCCGACGTTGGTGATGACGCTGACCTTCGGCGTGATGATGTTCGTCGCGTCAAGCCTCCCCCCGAGCCCCGTCTCGATGACGGCAATGTCCACCCGACGGTCGGAAAAAAATTTGAATGCGATCGCTGTCGTCGCCTCGAAAAAGGTCGCCCTCAGTCTCCGGATCTGCGGGGAGAGGTCACGGACGTATCCGACAAGTTCCCCTCTGGTGATCGGAATGCCGTCGATACGGATGCGTTCGGTAAAATCCAGAAGATGCGGGGAGGTGTAGAGGCCCGTCCTGTAGCCTGAGGCCGTCAGGACGGCGGCAATGATGGACGACGTCGAGCCCTTCCCGTTGGTCCCGGCGATATGGACGGACGGGAAGTTTTTTTCTGGATTGCTCCAGAAAGCGGCGAGGGCCCGGATGTTCTCGAGCCCGAGTTTGATGCCGAAAAGCTGGAGATCAAACAGAAACCGGAGCGTCTCCCGGTAGGAATTCACTCGGAGAGCCAGCTGTCTAAAACCGAAAGAGTTTTTGAGGCTTGCAGGGTTCCGACGACTTCCCGGACCGTCGCCAGGTTTCTTTCTGTACAGTAGCGGAGGATTCCTTCTGAGATCGAGCCTCCGGTTGACGGATTGATGAAATTGGCGGTGCCCACCTGGATGGCAGTGGCCCCGGCGATCAGGAACTCGAGGGCATCCTCGGCGGAAGCGATTCCGCCGATTCCGATCACGGGGATCTTCACCGCCTGTGCGGTTTCATAGACCTTGGCCAAGGCGATCGGTTTGATGGCCGGCCCGGAAAGCCCCCCGGTCACCGTGGATACCCTGGGAGTCCGCGTGCGGATGTCGATGGCCATGCCGATCAGAGTATTGATGACCGAGACGGCGTCGGCACCTTCCGATTCGACGGCCCGTGCGAATTCCGAAATATGGGTGACATTGGGAGTCAGCTTAACGATCAGCGTCTTTTTGGTAAGGCGGCGGAGCCGGCGGGTGATCTCAGCCGTCATCTCACAGCTGGTCCCGAAGCTCAGCCCTCCTTCCTTGACGTTGGGGCACGATACGTTGATCTCGTAGCCGTCGATCCGGTCATAGTCGTCGAGCCGCGAAAGGACGGCGCAGTACTCTTCGAGAGAGCTCGCGGCGATATTGGCGATAACCGCGGTGTTGACCTTCCTGAGGGCTGGCAGCTTTTCTTCAATAAATCGCTGCACACCGATATTGGCAAGGCCGATTGAATTGAGCATGCCCGCGGGCGTTTCGGCAATACGGGGAGGAGGGTTCCCTTCCCGCGGTTCAAGCGAAAGTGATTTCGTCACGATGCCGCCGAGAGCGTTCACGTCTGTGAGGCCGTCATCTCCGTACCCGAACGTGCCCGAAGCCGCGAGGACCGGGTTCTTGAGGCGAAGGCTTCCGATGACGACCTGTGTATCGACCATCTCAGAATTCCACTGTTCGTGTATCGAAGACAGGCCCGTCGGTGCAAATGAGCGAATACCGGCGGTCGGTGCGGCGGACCGGGCATCCCTGGCAGATTCCCATGCCGCAGCCCATGATGCTCTCGACGGAAGCCTCGCACAGAACATTGAACCGGTCCGCTACTTCGGCGAGCCGTTCGAGCATCGGGTTCGGACCGCAGGCGAATATTTTTATGTTCCGGCTCACCCTCTGGAGCTCAGACTCGAGGAGTTCGACCACCGTGCCGTAAAAACCCTCGGAGCCGTCGTCGGTTGCGACGCGGATATTGCGAAGATATGTCGGCACGATGTGGTCGCTGCTTCTTGCCCCGAGGAACGTCGCCACATTTTTTCGGGCCTTCCGGAGGCCCGCGTCGATCATGGGAAGAGGGGCAACGCCGAGCCCTCCCGAGACTAGGTAGCCCCATTCATACTCCCCTTCAATGCCGTAGGGGCGGCCGAGGGGGCCGAGTACGTCGACGGTGTCGCCCGGCTTTTTCAGTGATAAAATCAGTGTCCCGGCCCCGACAACATCGAAGATGATCCTCAGCTCATCGCCCCGGGCATGATAGACGCTGAAGGGGCGCCGCAGGAGCGGCGAGCCCCATTCGCTCACCCTGATGTTGACGAATTGTCCGGGAAGAATCCCCGCCATCTCCGGCGAGCGGAAGGCGAGAACGTAGGTATTGGGGGCGACGAGCGTATTCGACGTAACGGTGCAGAGCGACGGGGTCATTCAATTGTTATCGTCGTCGGGGTCGGTCGTATCGTCCTGATCGTCGGAATTGTCGTCCGAGTCGTCACGGGCTCCGTGTCTCCCCTGCTGCACCTCCTCATCGTCCGTCTCGGCTTCAGCATCCTTCCCTCCACCCTTGACCGCTCGCTTGTCGGCGGCGAACTGGGGTTTGAGGAGCTGAATCTCTTTGACCTTGACATACTGCGAGAGGCTTTTCGGGTCATCCTTGACAGCGACCTTAGGCTGCACTTCCTTGGCGTAGATCGTACTCGGATACGCTTTCATGAGGCGCTTGTAACAGGCGGCGGCGCTGTCGTTCTGAACCAGGACGCTCTCGTAAATCCAGCCGATCGCATAGAGCGCCTTGGGGGCGACGGCGGCCCGCGGCGAATTTCTTACAATCTGCCTCATGGCTGCGATCGCCTGCCCGATTTTTCCCTCCTCCAGGAGTTTTTCCGCCCGAGCGTACTTCTTATCCGCTGCCGTGGCCTCTGCATCTTCGATGTCCATCCCGCGCAGCCTCTTTACCTGTTGCGCGTACTCCGACTGCCCGTACTCACCGAGGATGATGCGATACAGGGAGTCGACGGCGACGCTGTCCTGGCGCGAGCGATGAATCTCCGACATGGCATAGAGAGCCTTCGGGACGGCTGCCGAAAGGGGATAGTCGCGGATCATCCGCCCGTACCAATCCAGGGCGGAATCGGGAAGGTCGAGGCGCAGGTAGAAGAGGCCGGCAAGTTCCAGCTCGCCGAGCGCGGCAAGAGCGTGGATCGAGTCGGGGCTCAGGGCCGGTGTCGCGATTTTTGTCTCCGTCGTCTTGGACTTGCGCGTTTTCAGGGAATCCGTAGCCAGGGAATCACGCCGGGTGAGAGCCTTGAGCTCGTCGATGTCGACCCTGGCCATTTGCCGACCCTTCGCGGCTGGATCATCCAACCCTCCCCGCCGGTGCGGCTGCTCATCGGCCTCGTCGTCGGGGCGTGCGATCTGTCCGGGGGTTGAATCCGGTGCCGCAAATTTCTTGACCGACGAGTCGGCCGGGGCCTTCGACTTCGGAAGGTCGAGACTTGCCTCGGAAAGTCGTTTCGACGTGCCGGGAGGGCTCGCCGCTTTGGCTGAGTCCCTGTGGAGGGCCGAAACATACATCGTATCGAGGGAATGCAGTCTCGTGTAGAGGGAGAAATACTGAGTGAGGGTCTGCGATTTCGCCTGCGCGACGGGAGTGATCTCGGAGGCAGAGTTTTCGGTCCGGGCCCGGTCGTAGAATTTCAGCGCCTTCTTGAAATCGCCGTATTCCTTTTCGTACATCAGACCGCGCTCAAAATAGCTCTTCGCCGCCGCATCCGTCCGGGCATAGACGGTATCGACCACGTCATACCACTGAAAGGCGCGGGTAGTATCGCCCATGCGGCGCAGCGTATTGGCCGTCTCCAGTTCGACCAGCGCCCGATCGTCGTTTTTGAGCGCCTCCGAGCGGAGGTCCTCAAAAACATCCAGCGATTTCTGGAATTCCCCGGCCCTCGAATACATTTCCCCCTCTTTGAGCCGGGCGCGGAATTCGACCGGGAAATCGGGTGAAAACTTTCTCACACGGCCGTACGCCTGGGCGGCTTTCTTCTGATCGCCGCTCCGCTCATAGCAGAGGGCGAGGCGGGACTGGCCGATGGTCCGCAGGGCGTCGTTTCCCGACACCTCGATGGCGGGCTGGTAGATGGCCTCGGCCTGCGCGTATTCGCCCCGGCCGAAATAGATTTCCCCCTGCAGGAGCAGGGCTTCCAGGAGAATGTCGTTCTTCCCCTCCTGCCGCGCCTCGGGAAAGAGCTCCGTGATGACCTTGATCGCCTCGGCTTCCTTCTTCATGTGATAGAGAGCCTTGGCGGACCAGAGCTTTGCCTCAAACCTCAGCCCGCTGGTCGGGAAGTTTGCGAGCAGTTCGCCGAATTTCCGGAGGGCGGGCTCATCGTCGCCTTCGTAGACATACGATTTGCCGATCATGATGATGGCGTCGTCGATCCAGGACGTCTGAGGGTAGGACTGTATGAGCTTCGAACCCTTTTCGATCACCTTATCCAGCTTATCGTCGATCGCCCGGGGCAAGTGATAGACGGCGAAGTAGTTTGTATCGGCGTCTTTCCGGGGAAGCTTCTCGATATCGGTTTCCGCCTCGCTGAAGAGCTTTTGGGCGTTGTAATAGGTGTTGAAATACGCCGTGACGTTGTGGTAAGTCGAGCAACCGAGGAAAGCCGAAAGAAGCGGGATGAACGCCCGGATAAGAAATCTTTGAATTGAGGCCAGCATTGACGCTTTATTATGATACAGAAAAAATGGTGTAAATGCAATAGTAACAACGGATATGCCCGGGGACTGGTTCCGGAATTTGCGCGCATCGCATCCCATCGGCTCAGCCCCTCTCACTCACGCGATGAATCGTTCGGGAAAAGCTCGCGATGCACAGGCTCCGATCGATGAAAACGGAGGACCGCACGGGCCCCGCGAATAATTCGCCCCGCCTCCTCTTATTCCGTGAAAATTGTTTGATTTAAAAATAAAAAATGCGTATAATGGTATGCTTATTGATGATTCGTAGAAAGTCCTTCCCCCTCTCTGTGATGCTGAAGAATTTGACGCCCCGGAGTCCGCGGGAAGAATCCATTATCCAACAATCGAGGAGTTCCTCCATGTCACTGAAACTGCTGTTTTCCGCGCTTATCCTCCTTTTGCTTGCCCACGGTGCCGACGCGGGCACGATCACGGGCAAGATCAATTTTAAGGGCGCGAAGCCTGCTCCATCGCCGATCAAGATGAATGCCGACCCGAGGTGCGTCTCGATGCACTCCGGAAAGCCTGTCCCCTCTCAACAGGTGATCATCAACCCGAACAATACGCTGAAAGACGTCTTCATCTATGTGAAAAGCGGGCTGGAAGGGAAAAAATTCCCGGCTCCGGCGGCCAAGGTCACCATCGACCAGCAGGGGTGCATGTACCATCCCCACGTCTTCGGCATGATGGCGAAGCAGCAGCTCGAAATCATCAATAGCGACAATACCCTCCACAATATCCACGCTCTCCCGAAAGGCAACACCCCCTTCAATATCGCGCAGCCCAAGCAGGGCATGAAGACCACGAAAACCTTCGACAAGCCCGAGGTCATGGTCAAGATCAAGTGCGAGGTTCATAACTGGATGGCCGCCTATGTCGGAGTTCTCGATCATCCCTTCTACTCCGTCTCGGACGACAACGGGACTTTTACCATCAAAAACGTCCCGGCAGGGGATTATGAGGTCGAAGCCTGGCACGAAAAATACGGCTCGAAGACGATGAAGGTCACCGTCGGCGCATCGGATACCAAAACGGCCGATTTCACGTTTGATGGCAAGTAGTCCGCAGCTCACTTGACGTTCCACGAACTTATCATTCACCTATGAGCACTCCTGACTCGATTCAGGTCGCCGCGGCGGCTGTGCATGCCGCGGGGGGCCATCACGACGAACTCCCGTTCTGGCGCAGATACATATTTTCCACCGACCATAAGGTGATCGGGATACAGTACGGCATCACCGGGCTCTTGTTCCTTTTCTTCGGATTTAGTCTGATGATGCTGATGCGCTGGCAACTCGCCTACCCGGGAGAGGCGCTTCCGATCCTCGGCAAACTGTTCGGCGAGGACCGGATGCCGGACGGGATCATGCTTCCCGAATTTTACAATCAGCTCGGGGCGATGCACGGGACCATCATGGTCTTCCTCGGCGTGGTTCCTCTGGCGGTCGGAGCTTTTGGCAACTACATCATGCCTCTTCAGATAGGGGCGCCCGACATGGCATTCCCGAAGATAAACATGGCGAGCTACTGGGCCTACTTCACGGGCGGCATCGTGATGCTGACAAGCTTTTTTGTGCCGGGCGGCGCAGCGAATTCCGGCTGGACCTCGTATCCTCCCCTTTCGGACATTGCGACGACCGGTCAGACCTTCTGGCTCTTCGGGATGGTCTGCCTCA
This sequence comes from uncultured Chlorobiaceae bacterium, assembly GCA_964410105.1. Classification (GTDB taxonomy): domain Bacteria; phylum Bacteroidota; class Ignavibacteria; order UBA10030; family SZUA-254; genus CAYPFY01. The sequence goes on along the minus strand of CAYPFY010000006.1, from coordinate 110,845 downwards.
TAACGTCCTCCCTGCTCGGCTCGGTTAATTTCATCGTCACCATCATACAGCTCCGGACCAAGGGGCTCACGTTCATGCGCCTTCCCTTCTTCGTGTGGGCGCAGTTCGTGACATCCTTCCTTCTCCTGCTGGCGTTTCCACCGCTGGAGGCGGCGGGCGTCCTGCAGCTGATGGACCGGCTGGCCGGGACCAGCTTTTTCCTCCCCGCAGGGCTTGTCGTGAGCGGACAGCAGTTGCCTAACACGGGCGGCGGAAGTCCGGTCCTCTGGCAGCACCTGTTCTGGTTTCTGGCGCACCCCGAGGTGTATGTCCTGATATTGCCGGCTCTCGGCATCGTCGCAGAGGTTATCGCCAACAACACGCGCAAGCCCCTCTGGGGTTACAAGTCCCTTGTCTATGCAACGATTTTTCTCGGATTCATGTCCTTCATCGTCTGGGCCCATCACATGTTCCTCACCGGCATGGGGACGGCGATCAGCGCCTTCTTCCAAACCACGACGATGATCATTTCGATTCCCTCTGTCATAATACTCTCGGCGCTCTTCATCTCGCTTTACGGGGCATCGATCCGGTTCACGACGCCGATGTTGTTCGCCCTGGCTTTCCTCCCGATGTTCGGAATCGGCGGGCTCACGGGGCTGCCCCTCGGCCTTGCTGCCTCCGACATTCCGCTCCACGACACTTATTATGTGATCGGGCATTTCCACTATGTCGTTGCGCCGGGCACGATCTTCGGGCTTTTTGCCGGCATCTACTTCTGGTATCCCAAAGTCACCGGCCGGGCAATGAATGAACCGATGGGAAAGATTCATTTCTGGGGGTCTTTCGTCTGCATGAATCTTATCTTCTTCCCGATGCTGATCCAGGGTCTTGCGGGCGTTTCCCGGCGTCTCTACGACGGGGGCCAGCAGTACTCTCACGCCCAGGGAGTTCTTCACCTGAACGAAGTCATGTCGGTCGCCGCCTGGGTGATGGCCGTCTTCCAGCTCGTCTTCATCGTCAATTTCTTCCTCTCCCTGCGCACCGGACGAAAGGTGGCGGCCAATCACTGGGATGCGACCACGCTCGAATGGGCTGCCGCCCCTACGCCGCCGCTCGCGCACGGCAATTTCACGGTGCAGCCGGAAGTATACCGCGGACCTTATGAATACAGCGTCCCCGGGCATCAGCGGGATTTCACTCCTCAAAACGAAATGATAGCGTAATGGACATACCCTATACAATAGCGCCGCGCCAGGAAACGGGACTCTTCAACGCGAAGCTGGGGATCTGGCTTTTCCTCGCCTCTGAAGTCATGCTCTTCGGCGCGCTCTTTACCACATACATTCTCCTCCGCGTCGGCTCCGACGCCTGGCCCCACGGCGAGCTGGACGTCCCCCTGGCGACGCTCAACACTGCCGTGCTCATCACATCGAGCATCACCATGGTGATGGCGTGGGCATCCCTGATGATGAAGAATTTTAAGCGATACAGGGTTTATCTGGGACTGACCTTTCTCCTTGGGGTCGCCTTCCTGATCGTGAAAGCCTTTGAGTACACGCATCACTTCGAGCTCGGGGATATTCCGAGCAAGAACACTTTTTTCGGAATCTACTTCACCCTCACCGGGCTGCACGGGCTTCACGTCATAGGCGGCATGATCGTGAACGGCTATCTCTGGGGTCCCGGGAGCCGGATGTGGAAAACGGAACCGGCCCGATTCACAAACCGGGTCGAGGTGGCCGGCCTCTACTGGCATTTCGTCGATCTGGTCTGGATTTTCCTGTTCCCCGTCCTCTACCTGTTATAGGAGCCTTATGGAAGCCCTCGATTCCCACGACATCAATAAACATGTGAGGACTTACGTCATCGTCTTCATTTCGCTGCTGGCCCTCACGATCATCACCGTCACCGTCTCTTATCTCCATTTGAATATGAAGGCGGCCATTTTCGTCGCCCTCATGATCGCAACCATCAAGGGATCGCTCGTCGCAAGTTATTTCATGCACCTTATCTCGGAGAAAAAGGCGATCTACGCGACTCTCATCCTGACGCTCGTCTTCTTCGTCGCCCTCATGTGGCTTCCGATCTTTCACCATGCCGACCCGATAATCATAAAGAGTGTCCCTTAAATCGTTCCATATCGCCTTCATCGCCCTGTCAGTTCTCCTCGCTTTCTCCTTCGGCGTGTGGTTATTCATGACATCCGCCGGACGGCCGGAGATGATCGCTCTCGGCATACTATCGTTCGTCGCCGGAATCGCGCTGATCATCTACGGAGTGAGATTTTTGAAAAAGCTCCGGCATGTGAGTTTTCTCTGAAGTTTCTCGCAAAAATAGCGCCCTGCATCCTCCTCTCTGCACATCTGGCGGCGGCGTGCCCGGTCTGCTTCGGCGCCAAAGATTCGACCATGGTGGCGGGAACGAATGCGGCGATATTCACCATGCTCGGAATAACGGGCGCCGTCCTCTCGGGCATCCTGGCCGCGTTCTTTCTCCTGTGGCGCCGGTACAGGGCTCACATGAAAACTTTCTCGCACACCTTCGTGAACGAGGAGGGACAACTCATGAACAATGATAAAGGAATTGTGGAATGGAACAATTATTAGGCCTCCCCCCCGACGGCTCGGCACATGGCCCCGCGATCGACAGTCTTATCGGTCTCGTGCACTGGCTCATGCTGGTCCTCTTCGTGGGATGGGGAGCCTTCTACGTCCTGGTGCTCTTCCGGTTCCGGAAATCGAAGAATCCGCAGGCGAATTACACGGGCGTCAAGAATCATATCTCGACCTATCTCGAGGCCGGCGTGCTCGTTATCGAAGTGCTTCTCCTCGCCGTGTTCTCCGTCCCCCTCTGGTCGAAACGCGTCGATGCCTTCCCCGACCAGAAGGAGGCAACGGTTGTCCGGGTGGTTGCCGAACAGTTTGCGTGGAACGTCCACTATGCTGGCCCCGACGGGAAATTCGGAAAAACCTCCCTGAGCCTCATTGACGCCGAAAACCCCCTCGGGCTCGACCGCAACGATCCGGATGCCAAGGACGATATAACCACCATCAACCAGCTCAACCTTCCGGTGAACAAGCCGGTCATCGTCTATCTCAGCACAAAGGATGTGATCCACAGCTTCAACCTTCCGGTATACCGGATGAAGCAGGACGCGATCCCGGGCATGGTCATCCCGCTCTGGTTTACCCCTACGAAGACGACCGAGATGATCCGGGACGAACTGAAAAGAAAGCTCTCGATCTCCGAAGCGATGAAGAAGGCCCGCATGATAGTGCTTCCGGCCATCGAAGCGGTCCGCGTACAGAAGGGATCGAGCGCGGACGATATGGTGGCAATGAGGGATGTGGCGGACAGCCAGGGGGGCGGGATTATCTCAAAGGGAGACCGCCTGACGGCTGAGAACATGGGAAAACTCGCCGATGCCGGCATCCCGGAGGTCCCCGCGCGACGGATGGCCGCGATGGACAAGTATGTCGTGATGGACGACTACAAGGACACATCGGGCGCGGTGGCCGTAGGAAAAAGCTCATCGCTGACCGAGGATGCCGTGACCAAGCTCATCGAGATGGCCGTGAAGCAGGTCCCCGCACGGCAGGCCTCGGGTATGGATGCCTTCGTCCTCATGGACGCGTACAACGATAAGACGGGGAACCCGATCGGCGCGAAGGGAGATCCCATGTCGGAGGACATGGTGACAAAGCTTTCGGAAGCGGGAATCAGCGAGGTCATGGCCGCACCGGCGACCCCGACCGAAATTGCATGCGCCCAGCTCTGCGGGCTGGGACATTACCGGATGCGGGGCTATATCACGGTTCAGACGCCGGAAGATTTTCAGAAATGGATTGACGACCAGGAAGCGGCGCTCGCCCCGCCACCTTCGACCCCCGCGGACACTTCGGCACAGGCCCCTCCCCCGGGAGAATAGTTTTGGGATACAGAAATCTTCACCGCTTCATCGTGTTTACGGCGTTCTGCACCTTCCTCCTCCTGATCGCAGGAGGCCTCGTGACAAGCACAGGGTCGGGGCTCTCGGTGCCCGACTGGCCCACGACATACGGGCAGTTCATGTTCGCATTCCCTCTCAATCAGATGACCGGCGGTATTGTTTACGAACATACTCACCGGATGATCGCGAGCGTCGTCGGATTCCTGACTCTTATTCTCGCCATATGGTTGTGGAAGCGCGAGGAGAGAAGGTGGGTCCGCCTCCTGGGCATTGCCGCCCTGGGCACGGTAATCGCGCAGGGCCTTCTGGGAGGGCTGACCGTTCTCTTCCTCCTCCCCCCTGCCATCTCGGCGGGGCATGCGACTCTGGCACAGACATTTTTTACGATCATGATCTCGCTGGTTTGCGTCACCTCCGAATGGTGGCGGACAGACAGTCGGTCGACCGGTCCCGTGGGAGTCGTCTGGCTCCCGGTCGTGACAGCCGCTGCCATTTACCTCCAGCTCATCCTTGGGGCGGTCATGCGTCACACCAATGCAGGGCTCGCGGTCCCCGATTTCCCCCTCGCCTACGGCCAGGTATGGCCGTCGCTTTCGCCCGAGTTCCTGGAGAAATACAACAGCCAGCTGATCCAGTCCGGTATCCGGATTGCCGCGGATGGCGCGGTGACCGCCTCGCAAGTTTCCATCCACATGCTCCACAGGCTCTGGGCCGCCGTCGTCTCGGTGCTTGTTGTCTGGACGTCTGTGAGGATCCTTCGCGTTCCAAATTTGGCCCGGTGGGGGTATGTTCTTTTAATACTCCTCGCCTCCCAGATCGCCCTCGGCGCCCTCACGGTAGTGACGGCAAAGAACGTTCTCTTCACCACGGCGCACGTGGCCGTCGGGGCGCTTCTCCTTGTCACGAGCGCGGCTCTCAGTTTGCGCGTCCTGAGGTTGTCCGGACTGCGGCCGACCCGGATTGCGCTCGGCGAGGCGGCCGTATGAATACGCGTGTCGGCGCAGCCGCGATGCCCAGGCTTAAGATTCTTGATTACATCGAGCTCATGAAACCGGAGCTGACCGGCCTCTCGGTGCTCACGACCCTGTGCGGTTTTTATCTGGGCAACTCGGGCGCCTTCCCTTACTGGCTGTTCGTTCATGCGGCGGTCGGCACGCTCCTGGTAGGCGGCGGAGCGGGCGCGCTGAACCAGTACATCGAACGATCCTATGACGCTCTCATGAGACGGACGGAACGCCGCCCCCTGCCCTCGGGAAGGATGCAGCCCGGCGAGGTTCTCGCCTTCGGCATCGGCATATCGACTTTCGGAATCCTGGAGCTGACCATCTTCGTCAACCTGCTCACAGGATTTTTGGCCGTGATTACCTGGACGACTTATCTCTTCCTCTACACTCCGCTGAAACGCGTGACTCCTCTCTCCACGGTGATCGGCGGAATTCCCGGGGCTCTTCCCCCCGTCATGGGATGGGCTGCGGCCCGGAACGATCTCGGGCCCGGTGCAGTCGTCCTGTTTGCGATTCTGTTCTTCTGGCAGATGCCCCACTTTTTTTCGCTCGCCTGGCTGTACAGGAAGGACTACTCCCGGGCCGGGTTCAGGGTATTAACCGTTCTTGATCCGTCATGCCGGAAGACAAGCCGCCACATCCTCGGATACACACTTGCCCTGATCCCCGCGACCGTCGCCCCAGCACTCCTCGGCATGACAGGCCTCGTGTCGGCCGCCGGCGCGCTGCTCCTCGGCTCGGGGTTTCTCCTCCTCGGGATCATGCTGCTGAAATCGACAAAAGATTTCAAGCCCGAGTCTTCAAACCTGTACGCCAGGAAAGTCTTCTTCGCATCGCTCGTCTACCTCCCCATCCTTCTCGTCATACTCAGTTTCGACAAGCTCTGAACGATTTGGAAAGTGTGAATCCAGGCTGCACGGAGGCAGTGCGTGTCGAGTCTCTCAGCCATACGTATCCGTCCCGCAAGAAGACCGAACCGCCGCGTCAGGCTCTGCGAAACATCAGTTTCTCGGTGAGGGAAGGGGAGATTTTCTGCGTCCTCGGGCCCAACGGGAGCGGAAAGAGCACGCTCTTTAGGATTCTCTCCACTGCCCTGGAACCGACCAGTGGGATCGTGCTCTCTCTAGGGATGGACATACGGAAAGAAACGCGAACTTTCCGCCGGAACATCGGGGTTCTTTTTCAGCACCCGAGCCTCGATGTCAAGCTCACTCCGCGTGAAAACCTCCTCCTGCATGGACATCTTTACGGATTGCACGGACCCGCCCTTGGTTCCGCGATCGACGAGATGCTCAGCAAGGCCGGGGTCCTCGACCGCGCGGATGACACCGTCGAGAAACTTTCCGGGGGCAGTCAGCGGCGTGTCGAACTCGCTAAGACGCTTCTCCACCGGCCGAGACTCCTGATCCTCGATGAGCCGAGCACGGGCCTTGACCCGGCGGCGAGGAAGGATTTTACCAAAACCCTCAGGGAATTGCAGTCGTCCGAAGGGGTCACCGTCTTGCTGACGACCCACATCCTGGATGAAGCCGAACGGTGCGACCGCATCGCGATCGTCGAGCGCGGTTCGCTGGTCGCGCTCGGAACTCCGGAAGAACTCCGCCAGGAGATCGGTGGCGACGTCATTGCGGTCGCCTCTCCGGATCCGGAGCGCCTGTGCGCGGCTATTCTGCAGAAATTCGGCGGTTCCCCCGCTGTCGTCGACGGGACCGTACGCATCGAACGGGAAGGGGGGCATGAATTCATCCCGCAGCTCGTCGAGTCCTTCCCCGGGGAAATTGATTCCGTGACCCTGGCGAAGCCGACTCTTGAGGACGTTTTCATTCACAAGACCGGCCATAAGTTCTGGGGGGGCTTACAATGAGAAATTACTTGCTGGCGGCCCGGGCGCTCTGCCGCCGCGAGCTCATCCGATTCTACAGGCAGCGGAGCCGGCTTGCCGGTGTGATCGGGTCACCCCTCATTTTCTGGTTCCTGATCGGCTCAGGCCTCGGGGGATCGTTCCGCCACCCCACGTCGGGCCGCACAAACTATCTGGAATATTTCTTCCCGGGCACGATGGTGCTCATCATCCTCTTCACATCGATATTCTCGACTATCTCCATCATCGAAGACCGGAGGGAGGGATTTCTTCAATCCGTCATCGTCGCTCCCGTTGCACGGGGAAGCATCGCCCTCGGGAAGATCGCGGGAGGAACCCTGCTGAGCCTGATTCAGGCTTTGCTCATCCTCGTCATAGCCCCGTTCATCGGGATTTCGCTCACCCCGGCCTCGCTCGTGCTCGTCACCTTCATCCTGCTCGTGATATCCTTCGGCCTGACCGGTCTGGGTTTCCTCATAGCCTGGCGGATGGATTCGACGCAGGGATTCCACGCCATCATGAATCTCTTCCTCATCCCGCTCTGGCTCCTCTCCGGCGCTCTCTTTCCCCCCTCGGGGGCTGCCGGGTGGCTGAGCGCCATCATGACGATCAACCCTCTCACCTACGGGCTCGACGCGCTCCGTGAGGGGCTCTACTTTCGCGCTGGCTCATCCGGGGGACCGGCCCTTGCGACGGGTCTCACCGTCAGCATACTCTTCGCCCTGGGCACATTCTTCGCATCGGCGGCCGTCATGAAAGATGGGGGCGGATCGCAATGAAGAAGGGTCTCCTCTTCGTCATCTTTGTCGTCCCGCTCATGCTCGGGGCGGGAATACTGGCATACTGGTTCTGGACGACGAGGATCGACAAACAAGTCATGCTGCCCGTTTACGGAGAGATCCCCCGGTTTGAACTTACATCCCAGGACCACAGGACCGTCACCGACGCGGACCTCAGAGGAAAGATCTCCGTGGTCGACTTCATCTTTACGCGCTGCGCCGGGGCTTGCCCGGTCATGAGCACCCGGATGGCCGATATTCAGTCAAAATTCTCCGGCGATCCGCACATCCAGCTCGTCTCCTGCACGGTCGATCCCGAGAACGATACTCCGGACGTTCTGGCCGGCTACGCAACGTCCTTCAATGCGATCAAAGGTAAATGGGTTTTCCTGACCGGGACGAAGGGAGCCATCGCCAAACTGAGCGATGGATTTCACCTCGACCTCCAGGTGGATGATACGATCGTCCACAGCCAAAAATTCATCCTCGTCGATGCGCGCGGCGCCATCCGGGGCTATTACGACAGCGAGGATGATGAGGCCACCGCCCGGCTGCTCAGGGACATGCACGTCCTCTCGTCAAAGCTCCCGTCGTGATCGAGAACCTCCCCCTGGTAAACGCTCTGCTGAATTCGACCAGCGCCATCCTGCTGGTCGCGGGTCACCGGGCCATAAGGCTCGGAAACCGGAATGCGCACAAAAAGCTGATGATCGCGACCTTTTGCGTCGCCGTGCTCTTCATGATTTCCTATCTGACATATCACATCTCGCATGGAACAACGCGCTTTCCCGGGGAGGGATGGGTGAGAACGGTCTATCTCGCGATCCTGGGTACCCATACGATCTGCGCCGCGGCGATCGTCCCGATGGCAATCATCACTCTCCGGAGGGGCCTGAAAAACTCTATCGAAAGACACCGTGCAATCGCCCGATGGACGTATCCCATCTGGCTTTACGTCTCCGTCACCGGGGTCATCGTCTACCTGATGCTGTACCGGCTCTAAATCTTCCCCCCTGCCGGCCATGAGGAAAAGGACCACCTGCATGGGCCGGCACATATTTTTTGCTTGACAATCTCACGGAATCTTTGTATCGTTCAGCATGCTGAACTCATTCTCCAACTGGTCTTATTGGTGGGGTGCCCCTTCAATGGTGTGCTGAGAACGGCATAGGCACGATTTTACGACGCCCTTCTTGGAACACCAGGAAGGGCTTTTTCATTTTATCCGGGGTATGGATTTCGCTCAGTTCGAAAAATATTCAGAAAAATACAACGTCATCCCCCTGAGCAAGGTGATGCTCGCCGACACCCTCACGCCCGTCTCGGCATACCTCAGGCTCAGGCAGGGGACCGAGGCCTCTTTCCTCTTCGAGAGCGTCGAGGGAGGCGAGCGGGTTGCGAGGTATTCGTTCATCGGACGTAATCCGCGCCAGATCCTCTCCTGCACGGGGACCGAGACAGTCGTCACGGGCAGAGGAGCTTCCCGACGGTCCGGAAATTTCTTCGATGTCATCGAAGAAATTGTTTCACGGTTCCACATGCCCGAGATCCCGGGGCTTCCGAGATTCACCGGCGGGCTCGTGGGCTTCATCGGATACGACGCGGTACGATTCATCGAAAAAATCCCGGATGGTTCATCGCACAAGCTCCCCATCCCCGACAGTCTGCTCGGGCTGTTCGGTTCGGTCGTCGTGTTCGACCACCTCAAGCACCAGACCATATTGATCGTCAACGCCCTCACGGACAGCGGGGATCTTCGCGAAGTGTATCGTGAAACGACGGAAGAACTTCTGAATCTGGAGCGGATCCTGTTTTCCGGGGATTCGACGGTGAAACAATTCCGTGCGGACATGGACGGACTTCAGCCCGAGATTTCCCGCGAAAGATTCGTCGCCAATGTGGCAAAGGCGAAGAATTATATCCGGGAGGGCGATATATTCCAGGTTGTGCTGTCGCAGCGATTTTCGGCCGATATGCAGGGAGACCCTTTCAACGTCTACCGCGCCCTGAGGGTGATAAACCCGTCGCCGTACCTTTACTTTCTCGACTTTGGCGGTCTGCAGGTGATCGGCTCCTCGCCTGAAATCCTGGTGCGGGTCGAAGGGGAAATAGGTGAGATCTACCCGATCGCCGGAACAAGGCCCCGCGGAAAGGACGCCGCGGAAGATGCCGCCCTTGAAAAAGACCTGCTTGCCGACGAAAAGGAACGCGCCGAGCACATCATGCTTGTCGATCTCGGGCGCAACGACCTGGGGCGGGTGTGCGATACGGTCAGGGTGGAGGCGCTCATGACCATTGTCCGTTATTCCCACGTCATGCATATCGCCTCAAAGGTGTCAGGCACGCTCTCCCGGGGAAAGACCGGCGTCGACGTTCTGAAAGCGGCGTTTCCTGCGGGGACGGTATCGGGGGCGCCGAAAATCCGCGCGATGGAAATCATCGACGAGCTCGAAAATTCACGACGGGGGATTTACGCCGGCGGGGTCGGATACTTCGACTTCTCCGGCTCCGTCGACATGTGCATCGCGATCAGAACCCTGTTTGCCGCAGGCGGCAAGATATATTTCCAGGCCGGGGCCGGGATCGTGGCCGATTCCGACCCTGAAAAGGAATTCACGGAAACGATGAACAAGGCCGGGGCGTTGATCGACGCCTTGTCGATGGCCTCGGAGCTCGGATGATACTCATCATCGACAACTACGATTCCTTCACCTACAACCTTGTGCGGCTCATCAGCACCTTCCGGACCGATGTAGACGTTGTGCGGAACGATTGCACGACGGTGGCAGAGATCAGGAAGATGGATCCGGAGGGGGTCGTCATTTCTCCCGGACCCGGGCGTCCGGAGAATGCAGGGATCTGCGTGCAGATGATACGGGAGCTGGAAGACATCCCTGTTCTCGGCGTCTGTCTGGGACATCAGGCCATCGGGTTCGCGTTCGGAGGCGCCATAGACCATGCTCCCCGGCTCATGCACGGGAAAACCTCAAAAATATTCCACGACCAGGACCCGCTTTTCGCAGGGATCAAGAATCCCTTCGATGCGACGAGGTATCATTCACTCGTCCTTTCACATCCGGTCCCGGAGGATCTCCTCGTCACGGCGCGGACCGATGACGGCGTCGTCATGGGAATCCGTCACCGCACCCGGCCAGTGCAGGGGATACAGTTTCACCCCGAATCGATTCTCACGCGCTGCGGCGCCGCGATCGTGGAAAACTGGCTGCGCACTACCGAAAGCAAACCATGAAAGAATTCATCCGGAAGCTTGGTGAGAGGCGGGACCTGACCCGCGCCGAGGCTGAGGAGGTCATGAGAACGATCATGGAAGGTCGGGCGACGGAGGCGCAGATCGCCGCCTTTCTCATCGCGATGCGGCTCAAAGGGGAACAGACCGATGAAATCCTCGGATTTGTGAGCGTCATGCGTGAAAAATCGGTGAAGGTGTCTATCGACGATCCCGACGCCATCGACATGTGCGGCACGGGAGGAGACGGCTCAGGCACGTTCAATATTTCGACCGTGGCGTCCCTCGTCGTGGCCGGGGCCGGGGTCACGGTGGCCAAGCACGGCAACCGGTCGGTGTCGAGCTCCTGCGGAAGCGCCGATCTCCTGAAGGCGCTGGGGGTGAATATCGACATGCCACCGGATCGCGCGGGCTCGTGCATCAACGCGGTCGGCGTGGGATTCCTCTTCGCCCCGATATTCCACCCGGCCATGAAATACGCCGCGAAGCCGAGGGCGGAACTGGGAATCAAGACCTGCTTCAACCTGCTCGGCCCGCTGACGAATCCCGCCGGCGTGACGCGCCAGCTCGCCGGGGCGTACAACAGGACCGCGGCACGGATGATGGGGGATGTCTTTCGGGAACTGGGGGCAAAGAAGGCCTTTGTTGTCAATTCGCACGACGGACTCGACGAGATCTCCCTTCATGCCCCGACGTTTGTGTTCGAGGTGAATGGCGGCGGAGACGCTCTCAAAGAGTACGACATCTCTGCCTCCTCATTCAACCTGCCTCTCACCTCCCCATCTGAAGTTTCGGGAGGATCGGCGGAGCGGAATGCAGGCCTGGCGATGGGAGTCCTGAAGGGAGAGCCCCTTCCCCACCGGCGGTACGTGCTGGCGAACGCCGCCTTCGGCATCATCGCGGCGGGAAAAGCCCAGACGGTAGAGGATGGTGTTCGCATGGCGGCCGAATCGATCGACTCGGGCCGCGCGCTCACGAGACTCAAGGATCTCATTGCCTTCACCAACAGATGAACATCCTCAACGACATCGTGAGCCACAAGCGCGAGGAGCTCCTTTCCAGGAAGAAACTGATTTCCCGGGCCAGTCTCGGGGACGGCGAGTATTTCCGCCGGGCGACGGCTTCCCTCAGGGACTCGCTCACATCGCATATATTCGGCATAATCGCCGAGCTGAAGAGATCGTCGCCGTCTGCGGGTCATTTGCGCGCCCAGATCGACGCCGGCGAAATCGCCCTCTCTTACGCCCGGAACGGCGCGTCGGGCATTTCCGTGCTGACGGACGAGCGGTACTTTTCGGGCACGCTGGAGGATCTCTCCGAGGCCCGCGCCGCCGTTCAGATACCTTTGCTCCGGAAGGATTTCATCGTCGACGAATACCAGATCGTCGAAGCCAGGGCTTTCGGCGCCGACGCGGTGCTTTTGATTGCAGCCATTCTGGACAAATCCCAGCTCTCCGAGCTCTTTCAGGCAGCCCGGGAATTGAACCTCGAATCTCTCGTTGAATTGTATGAATTAAGGGAGATTGATATATTGGACTTTGACCGGATGAAACTTGTCGGGATCAATAGCCGCGATCTCAGGACGTTTGCGGTTGATTCCGGCCGGGTCCGGGACATAGCACGTCATATTCCGAAAGATGTGACTCTCGTGGCAGAGAGCGGAATCTCCACATCCAGGGATCTCGCGCAGCTCTCGGCATCGGGGATTCGCGCAGCCCTCATCGGCGAGTTTTTCATGAAAAGCCCCGATCCGGGGAGCGCCCTGGCCAGGCTGCTCGACGACTTTTCCCATGAAACCCCTCGTTAAGATCTGCGGAATAACATCCCGAAAGGACGCGCTTCTTTGCGCCGGGGCGGGGGCAGATTTCCTTGGCTTTATATTTTACAGGAACAGCCCGCGTTACATCGAGCCGGAGCTGGCCCGCGAGATCATCGCCGACATTCCGGGCTATGTCACTCCCGTCGGAGTCTTCGTCAACGAATCCCGCGAGATCATCATCGAGACCGTCGCCCAGACGGGCATTCGACTGATACAGCTGAGCGGGGACGAGGGCCCGGCCGAGTGCGAGGGTTTCGGACAAAAAGTCTGGAAGGCGTTCCGCTTCCGAAACTCCGAGGAAATTCAGGTCATGGCGGGCTACCGGGATCTGGCTGCGGCCATGATCGACGGCGCCCGGGCCCCACTGTACGGAGGCTCGGGTGAACAAGCGGATTTCTCGATCGCATCGGAAATGAAAAAGTACTTCCCCCTCATTCTTGCTGGCGGCCTCGATCCGGACAACATCGCCGAATCGATCCGATCGGTCATGCCGCATGGCGTCGACGTCAACAGTGGCGTCGAATCGGAGCCCGGGAAGAAGGATCGGGCAAAGGTTGAAAAACTTTTTGAACGGATCGCAAAGCTTGACAATGCGTGACCAGAACAATTCACGACTGAGGAAAAGGACGGGACCATGCTGATCATCATGCGACTGGACGCCGACCGCTCCGACGTGGAGCGTGTGAAGGGCAAAATAAAGCTTCTCGGATATTTGCCTCACGAAATCCCGGGGGAGGAACGCCTCGCCATCGGAATCACAGGCAACAAGGGTAAGGTCGACCCCGAGCTGTTCCTTACGCTGCCCGGCGTTCTGGAGGCGATACCTGTCACGAAGCCGTTCAAGCTGGTGAGCCGGGATGCGCATCCCGCCGGCACTATTGTGAAGGTAGAGGGAGCGGGACCCCTCGGGGGGAAGGAGCTGGCGGTCATCGCCGGGCCCTGCTCGGTCGAGAGCAGGCAGCAGATCATCGAAATCGCCTGGATGCTCAAGGAGATGGGAATAAAATTCCTAAGGGGAGGCGCCTATAAGCCCCGCACGTCCCCCTATTCCTTCCAGGGATACAAGGCCGACGCTCTGGAGTTTCTCAAGGAAGCGAAGGAAGTGACGGGGATGCGCATTGTGACCGAGGTGAAAGATACGGAGACGCTTCCGATCGTTGCCGAGTGTGCCGATGTGCTCCAGGTGGGCGCGAGGAACATGCAGAACTACTCGCTCCTCGAAGCGGTGGGGGCTCAGAAGAAGCCTGTCCTGCTGAAGCGCGGTTTCGCCGCAACCATCGAAGAGTTCCTGATGGCGGCCGAATATATCCTCTATGCCGGAAACCTCAACGTCATCCTCTGCGAGCGCGGAATACGGACATTCGAAACGTCGACCAGAAATACCCTCGACCTGAATTCGATCCCCATCATCAGAAAACTCTGCCATCTTCCGATAATCGTCGACCCCAGCCACGGAATCGGCGTCTGGGACGGCGTAAGCGCGATGTCGATGGCGGCGGTGGCCGCAGGCGCGGACGGACTCATCATCGAGGTTCATCCCGATCCCTCCGCCGCGCTCTCCGATGGCTATCAATCATTGAAACCCTCCACCTTCAAGGCGCTCCTTGAAAGGCTGGAACAGCTGGCGCCGATAATGGAGCGAACGCTCACGCTGTCACATGCCGAGGTCTCCTGATGGCCCGGGCCGAGCATCCGAGAGTCTCCCCCGACGAGAGGGGCCATTTCGGGAAATTCGGCGGGCGGTTCGTTCCCGAAACCCTGATCGCTGCGCTTGCCGAGCTCGAGAATGCGTACTCCGGCATCAAGGATGACCCGGTATTTGCATCGTCGTTCAGAAAACTGCTCAAAGACTTCGCAGGACGTCCCACCCCGCTCTATTTCGCCGAACGACTCACCAGGCGCTACGGGAATGGGAGGATTTACCTCAAGAGGGAAGATCTCTGCCACACGGGCGCCCACAAGATCAACAACACGATAGGCCAGATACTCCTGGCCCGGCGTATCGGGAAAACCCGGATCATCGCAGAAACCGGGGCCGGCCAGCACGGCGTCGCGACGGCGACCGTCGCAGCGATGATGGGGCTGACGTGCGTCGTCTACATGGGAGCGGAGGACATGCAGCGGCAGGAGATAAACGTCACACGCATGAAGCTCCTGGGGGCGGACGTCGTTCCGGTAACATCGGGCACACGAACGCTGAAGGACGCGACCAACGAGGCTCTCCGCGACTGGGTCACGAACGTCCGGGACACATTTTACGTCATCGGCTCCGTCGTGGGGCCCCACCCTTACCCGATGATAGTCCGAGATTTCCAGTCGGTCATCGGCGAAGAAACCCGGGCGCAAATCCTCGAAAAGGAAAACCGTCTCCCAGGGCATATCGTCGCGTGCGTGGGAGGCGGAAGCAATTCACTCGGGATTTTCAGCGCTTTCCTGAACGACCCCGTCAAACTCATTGGAGTTGAGGCGGCGGGTCTGGGCCTGGGAACCGGAAAGCATGCCGCCACGCTCTGCGCTGGAACGCCCGGGGTGCTGCACGGCTCGTACAGCTACATGCTTCAGACCGGCGATGGCCAGGTCCTCCCCGCTCACTCCATCTCGGCGGGGCTGGATTATCCGGGAGTAGGTCCGGAACACAGTTTTCTCAAAGAATCCGGGCGGGTCCAGTACCTCGCTGCGACGGACCAGGAGGCTTTGGATGCATGCTTCGAGCTCCTTCACCTTGAGGGAATCCTGCCGGCGCTGGAATCGTCGCACGCCCTCGCCTATCTCCGTCATCTCATGCCCGCGGCAACCGACACCGTCATCGTCAACCTTTCCGGCCGGGGAGAAAAGGATCTTCCGTCGATCACGGCTGCCTGGAAATCGCTGAAGGGCGTCACATGAACCGGCTCGCACGGCTCGACGACATGCGTCGGGAGGGAAAGAAAGCGCTGTCCCTTTACCTCACTGCCGGTTATCCGACGCTGAAGTCAACCCTGCCGCTTATCCTCGGCCTGGAACAGGCGGGGGCAGATCTCTTCGAGCTCGGCATGCCGTTTTCCGATCCGATCGCAGACGGTCCCACGATACAGATGAGCTCGGAGGCCGCCCTGCGCAACGGCATCACGGTCGGTAAGACCCTCAGCATTGCGGCTGAAGTCAGGAAACGGACCGATGTTCCCATGGTCTTCATGGGGTACGCCAACCCGCTCTATGCGTACGGGCTCGAGAGATTTTTTGCAGAAAGCCTCCGGGCCGGAATCGACGGCGTGATCATCCCTGACATGCCTTTGGAAGAAAGTGCAGAATACCTCGAGCTTGCGTCGGAGCACGCCATCAATCCCATTTTCCTTGCCGCGCCGACAACGCCGGACGATCGAATAAAAGAACTTGACAGCGTCTCAAAGGGATTTCTCTACTGCATCTCGGTCACGGGGGTGACGGGAGCGCGCGAATCGCTTGCCGGCCAGGCGGAGAGTTTTCTCGTGCGCATGCGCGCCGTCGTCCGCTTAAATCCGGTCCTCGTCGGTTTCGGGGTCGGATCCGCCGGAGATGCCGGAAAACTAGCGAAACATTCAGACGGCGTCATCATCGGCAGCGCACTCGTCAGAGTCCTGGCCGACGGCGCCCCCGCCGGGGCGGTCGAACGGGCCGTAAAATTCATCGGACCCATAAGGGACGCTCTCGACAGGATTAATTAGGCCATGGGACGCGACCTACGGATTCGGGTGAAGGGGAAAAATTCCTATACGGTCGTTTTTGCCCGGGGCGTATCAGAAATCGCCCGTGACATCAAGCGCCTCGCGGATTCTTCGTTCGTCATCACCGACAAAAACGTCGGTTCTCACTATGGCCGCCATTTTTCCGGTTTTCCCCTCGTCATCGTCCCTCCCGGCGAATCGAGCAAGAGCCGGCGCATGAAGGAGCGAATAGAGGACCGGCTGCTGTCCCTGAAAATCTCACGCGAATCCCTGATCATCGCTCTGGGTGGCGGGATGGTGGGAGATCTAGCGGGATTCGTCGCAGCGACCATTTTGAGAGGAGTCCCATACGTCCAGGTCCCCACCTCGCTCCTTGCACAGGTCGACAGCAGCATCGGAGGAAAGGTCGGTGTCGATCATCCTCTCGGGAAAAACCTCATCGGGGCCTTCCATCAGCCTTCGAAGGTCTACGTCTGCCTGAAGACGCTGGGGACGCTCCCGGAGAGAGAGTTCAGGAGCGGCCTTGCCGAGGTGATCAAGTACGCAGCCATCCTTGATGCGAGACTTTTCACGATCCTCGAACGCTCGTCCGGGGAGATACTCGCCCGTAAAACCGGGGTGCTCGGCCGCGTGGTCAGGCGCTGCCTGGAACTCAAGCGGGAAATTGTCGAAAAGGATGAGCGCGAGACGGGGTTGCGAAGGATATTGAACTTCGGCCATACGATAGGGCATGCGGTGGAACTGAGATCCGGCTACAGACTCCTTCACGGGGAAGCGGTCGCCATCGGCATGGCTGCCGAATCAAGAATTTCTGCCTCATGTGGGATGCTCCGTGCTGTGGATTCCTTCCGCGTCGAAAAACTCCTGACGCTGTATGGCCTACCGACAGAAATGAACAAAAACGTGGGAGAAATCCTTCGCGCGACATCCCGTGACAAGAAGGCCATTGGCGGGACGGTCCGCTACACCCTGCTCAAGGGAATCGGGAGAGGCGTGCCCGGGGTCCCGCTCACACTGTCGGAGGTCGCCAGGGCGTTGGGATGAGGATTTGCAGGTCGATAGCTCCGGAATCGATGGACGAGGCTTTGCGGCTGATCGGAAAGGGGGGTCGAGCGATCACCGAACTCCGGGTGGATCGAGTCAAAAGCCTCGAGCTCGGCCGTCTGCTGCCGAGGCGCCGTCCGGACCTGATCATCACGAACCGGCGCCGCGACGAGGGGGGAGATTTTGCGGGCGCGGCGACGGAACAGGTGGAGCTTTTGACCGAAGCCCTGGAGCGCGGAGCGGGATATGTCGACATGGAGCTGAGCTGGGGCAATAACGTTGTCAGAAAAATTGTCGGGAAATCTTCAGAAAAGGTCATTTGCTCCTATCATAACTTTCTCGAGACACCTACGACTCTGCCGGCGATTTATGAAAAATGCCGGAGGACGGGAGCCGGGATCGTCAAGCTTGCGACCATGGCAAATGACATTTGCGATACCGAGACATTGTTCAGAGTCATGGAAAGAGCCCGGCGGGACCGCCAGCCGCTGATCGGCCTCTGCATGGGGGAACGGGGACAAATAAGCAGGATCCTGGGGGGAAAATTCGGCGCATTCCTCACCTTTGCATCGGTCCCCGGAGCCCGGGAAACCGGCCCGGGGCAGTTGACAGTTTCCGCTCTGAGTACGATATTCCATATAGAATCCATCGATAGCCGCACAAAAATCTTCGGGCTTCTCGGCAATCCCGTAAGGCAGAGCCGTGGAATACTCTTTCATAACGCCCGGTTCCGGCGGCGACGTTTCAATGGCGTCTACGTCAATTTTCTTGTCGACGATCCGGACAAATTCTATTCCCTCTTCCGACATCGGATCACCGGCCTGAGCGTCACCATGCCCTTCAAGAGCTCCATTCTCTCCCTCGTCGACTCCATCGATGCACAGGCGCGGGAGATCGGGGCTGCAAACACGGTCGTGCGCCGAAAGGGACGGTTCGTCGCCTATAACACCGATCTCCCGGCGATCACCGGACTCATCCGTCGTCGAACCTCTCTTAAGGGAAAGCGAGTGACGATACTCGGCACCGGCGCAACGGCACGGACGATGGCCTTCGCGTCGCTTTCCGGCGGCGCGAAGACCACTGTTGTCGGTCGAACGGCAGGAAAGGCCCGGCAGCTGGCGGCGGAGCTGTCGTGCGGATGGGGAAATCTGGACGAGCTTCCCGAGACCGATATCCTCATGAACGGGACAGCGGCGGGGATGGACGGGGATTCGACGAGGCTCGTCCCTCAAAGATTCTTCAGCAGGCGTATGCTCGTCTTCGACGCCGTCTACGAACCTCCTCTGACGCGTCTCCTGACCGACGCCCGCGGGGCGGGATGTGCGGTCATCACCGGGCTGGAATTATTCGAGCGGCAGGCGACGCTTCAGTCTGCGCTGTTCATGGAGGAGGTGTCATAAGCATGCCGGCCCGGGCGATTCGCGCTGCGAAATGCGTCAACGCGGATATTCACGTTCCCCCCTCGAAAAGCTATACGAACCGGGCCCTGATTGCAGCCGCTCTCGCCGACGGGTCCTCCAGAATCCTGCATCCTTCCGAGAGCGACGACTCCCTCCGTCTGATCGAAGCCCTGGGGGAGTTCGGGATCACGGTCTCGAGGAAGGAAGACACCCTCGAGGTTGCCGGGTCGGGCGGGATTCTCCGAGCGCCTTCACGTGAGATCAACGTCGGGAATGCCGGGACCGCAATGAGATTCCTGGCGGCCTTCGCATCGCTGGCGCCCGGGGAGACGCATCTCACCGGAGACGAGCAAATGCAACAGCGGCCGATGGGGGATTTACTGAAAGCCCTGAAAACCGCCGGGATCCGGTGCTCGAGCGCGGACGGACGGCCCCCGGTGACGATACACGGAGGGAATTTTCTTGGCGGGACCATCGATCTCGATGCCGAGGTGAGCAGCCAGTATCTTTCCGCCCTCCTTCTGGCCGCCCCCTATGCACGGCGGCACACGACGATAAGACTGAAAGGGAAGCTCAGCTCGCTCCCCTACGTCGACATGACTCTCTACGTCATGCGTTCGTTCGGCGCGATTTTTGACGATATCGACATGAAACTTTTCCATATCGACCCCCGGCAGCATTATATAGGTCACGACTTTTCGGTCGAGTCGGACGCTTCGGCGGCGACATACTTTCTCGCCGCGGCCGCAATAACGAACGGGAGGGTCCGGATATGCAACCTTTCGCCCGATTCCCTCCAGGGGGATATCAAGTTTCTCTCGATCCTCGCCGACATGGGATGCACACTGAGCGTGGAGGAAGATTCCGTTGAGCTGCGCGGAGGAAAGCTCCGGGGCATAGAGGTCGATATGAACGAGATCCCCGACTGCGTGCCCACTCTGGCCGTGGCGGCCGCTTTCGCCGACGGGCAGACGATCATTCAGAACATCGCCCACCTCCGGTACAAGGAGACGAACAGGCTCAAGGCTCTGGCGGCCGAGCTCTCAAAACTTGGCGCTCAGGTCGAGCTGTCGGACGACGGCTTGGCCATCTGTCCCAAGCCGCTCCACGGCGCCACGATCGAGACATACAATGATCACCGGATCGCGATGAGTTTCGCAATCGCGGGATTACGCGTCGGAGGCATGACGATCATGAATCCGGCATGCGTAACGAAATCATTCCCAAATTTCTGGGAGGAATTTGCAAAACTGGAAGGGTGACCATGGCGGGTAACGGGCTGGGACGGTTTTTCAGGATCACGACCTTTGGAGAAAGCCACGGAAGGGGGGTGGGCGTTCTCATCGACGGGGTCCGGCCCAATGTGCCGATCTCAGTCGATGAGATCCAGAAGGAGCTGGACCGGCGGAGGCCGGGACAGAGCGGCGTGACGACGGCGCGACAGGAGGCGGATCAGGTAAACGTCCTGAGCGGAGTTTTTGAAGGAAAGACGCTCGGCACGCCGATCTGTCTCCTTGTCTGGAACAAGGATCAGGATCCGAAGGCGTACGACGCGATCAAGGACCTATTTCGACCCGGGCATGCCGGGTATACGTATCTCTCAAAGTACGGAATCCAGGACTACCGGGGGGGCGGGCGATCATCCGGAAGGGAAACCGCCGGGCGCGTGGCGGCCGGCGCGCTGGCCAAGAAAATCCTCGCCCTGCGGGGCATCCGGGTTGTCGCCTACACCAAGGAAGTCGGGGGAATAGCCGCAAGACGGATCGATCTCGACCAGATCGAGAAAAACCCTGTCCGGTGCCCGGACCCTAAAGCGGCGAAGGCGATCGAAAGGAAAATTCTGGCGGTGAAGGAGGAGGGCGATTCTCTCGGAGGCATCGTCGAGGCGGTCGTCATCGGGTGTCCCCCGGGACTGGGGGAACCGGTATTCGACAAGCTGGAGGCCGATCTCGCCAAGGCGCTTCTCTCCATACCCGCGATCAAGGGATTCGAGGTCGGTTCCGGTTTCGCGGCGGCCCGGATGAAAGGGAGCGAACACAACGATGAGTTCGTCGCCGAGAAGAAGACAGGCAAGGTAAGGACGCTCACCAACTTCGCCGGAGGGATACTCGGCGGGATCTCGAACGGGGAAAACATCGTCGTCCGGGTGGCCGTCAAGCCCACCTCGTCGATCTCCAAGGCACAAAAAACCGTCGATGTGAAGGGAAAGGAAAAGATCATCAAGGTCGAGGGACGACATGATCCCTGTCTTTGCCCGCGCGTCGTCCCGGTCGTCGAATCGATGGTGGCCCTCGTCATCGCCGATCATCTCCTCCGCCAGGGGTTTGTGCGCAAGGGGCCGGGGAGGGTGAGACA
The DNA here is from genome assembly GCA_964410105.1 of uncultured Chlorobiaceae bacterium. Taxonomy (GTDB): domain Bacteria; phylum Bacteroidota; class Ignavibacteria; order UBA10030; family SZUA-254; genus CAYPFY01. The sequence goes on along the minus strand of CAYPFY010000006.1, from coordinate 89,722 downwards.
CGAAATCGATTTTCTTGATGACATGCTCATGCTCCTGCTCTCCCAGCGGCAGGAACTTGTTCGGGATATCGGGCGGTGGAAGAAAAAACACAATCAGCGCATACCTGATCCCAAACGGGAGAGGCAGATAATGCGCAAGCGTCTGTCTCTGGGCGAGGAGGCTAATCTTGACGACGCTTTCATCCAGGAATTATTCAACGCAATCTTCAAGCACGCCCGAAGAATCCAGCGCATCGTATGAAGCCGGCCATCGCGATTGTCGGCTACGGACGGTTCGGCAGGCTCATCTCACATCACCTGAAGCGGCGGTACTCGGTAGGGATCGTCGAGCCGCGACGATGCCGCACCGAGGCCGGGGTTCGGCAGATATCGCTTGCTGAGGCGGCGAACCGTGAGGCTGTAATCCTCGCGGTGCCGATCCGTCGCATGCGGAGCGTCCTTTCCAGACTTTCTCCCCTTCTCCGTCCAGGGTCGCTCGTCATCGATGTTTGCTCGGTGAAAGAAATGCCGGTTGCCTGGATGAAGGAATTGCTCCCTGCCGATGTTTCCATACTTGCGATGCATCCGCTCTTCGGCCCAGACAGTGCCGCAGAGGGTTTACGGGACCGTTCGATCGTCCTCTGCCCGGTTCGCCTCTCCCGGCGAAAGTCCCGCTGCGTACGACGTCAGCTGAAAGCGCTTGGACTGAGGACTTTCGTCATGACGCCTCGGGAACATGACCGGCTCATGGCGTCGGGACTGTTTATCGCCCAGCTCACAGGCAGAGTTCTCTCGCTATTTTTGAAGAAACTACCCTCCCCCGCAACTCAAAGCGTGCGATTTCTCCATTCGGTCGTAACGGCCAGCATCCGGGACACATCCGAACTCTTCATCGACATGTACCGCTACAACCGATTCTCGAGGAACGTGCCGCAGAGATTCTTAACCGAGGCCAATCGGATTCTACGGATGCTGCGGAAAAAGCGAACGGCCTGACCGACCTTCAAAGTCTCCGGAGAGGTTTTTCACAGAGAACTTTGACCGTCCGCATATTTTTGCTACATTAACCCTTCCCAAGACTGCGGGCGGACGATCTCTCGTCCTCCTGCCGGCTCTCCCTCCATTGAGATCCCCGGCTGAATTTAGAAATCGCGGGAAAAATTTTTTTTGGATCTGGTTAATCAGATGAACACGACTAGAGAATAAATGAGAACGGTTACGCTTATACCCGGAGACGGCATCGGGCCCGAAATCTCAAAGGCGGCGGTTGAAGTCCTCGATGCGGCACGCGCGGGAATTCAATGGGAATACCACGAGGCGGGCCTCCCTGCCATAGAAAAGTACAAAGATCCCCTTCCTGCGCAGGTCATAGAGTCGATCCAGCGGAACCAGGTGGCCCTGAAGGGCCCCCTGACGACCCCGATCGGGAGCGGCTTCAGGAGCATCAACGTCGCCCTCAGGAAAGAGTTCGACCTTTATGTCAACCTCAGGCCGGCCAGATCTTTTGAGGGAGTCGAGACACACTGGAAAGATGTCGACCTGGTCGTCCTGAGAGAAAACACCGAAGAATTCTATGCGGGGATCGAGCATTACATCGACCCGGCGAAGAGCGCGGCCGAGACGATCGGGGTGGTCACTCGTGCGGGATCGGAGAGGATCCTGCGCTACGGATTCGAATATGCGAGGAAAAACAATCGGCGAAAAATCACCATCGTCCACAAGGCGAATATCCTGAAATTCACCGGAGGACTCTTTCTTGAGGTCGGGAAAAAGCTTGCCGCGGAATACCCGGATATCGAGACGAACGACCGGATCGTCGACAACATGTGCATGCAGCTTGTGATGAACCCGCATCAGTTCGACCTCATCGTGACGACGAATCTCTTTGGAGACATTCTCTCGGATCTTTGTTCGGGGCTCGTCGGGGGACTCGGCATGGCCCCCGGCGCAAATATCGGCACCACGGCTGCCATCTTCGAGGCAGTGCACGGAAGCGCTCCCGATATTGCTGGAAAGGACATGGCGAACCCCTGCGCCATCATTCTTGCCGCGGCGATGCTCCTCAGGCACGGTGGGAACCCCGATGCGGCGGCCAGGATTGAAAATGCGGTCGCGAAGACTGTTCGGGAGGGAAAAAGCGTGACACGGGATCTGAGTCCCAAAGACCCCGTGGGAACCATGAAAATGGCGGAAGCGATTATTAAAAACCTTTGAACCGGTATTGACATTGAACGGGGAAAGTGCGATACTTGAGAAATTGCCTCCCCGCGGGTTCTCAAAGAAAGGATAGATATGAAAACACTTCTACTCCCTTTGTTCGTCCTTGCCACCCAGGTTCTCCCGGCCCAGCAGCGGTATCTGGTCACTCCCCGACAGGAGGTGATCGAGCTCGGCCGCCAGAAGAGCGCGGCACAGATACTGAAAAATCGGCTCCACAGACCCGTTGTGCAGTCGAGCTCACCGTCGGCCGTCTGCGGGAATCGCTTCACGTTCGGGTATACGGAAGATGTCTTCACGCCAAGCGTCCTTCACATCGGTTTTCACCGGGACATCATGGGGCAGTGGTTCGTCGCCCCGGCTAGCGGGACCATTGATACGGTCTTCTGGGATTGCGGGGCGGTGAACAATCCCGCGAACGATTCGATTCTCAAATTGAGAATCCATAACTCCGTTATCGGCCCGGCATACGGCCCCGGAATCCGGCCCGGACCATTCGATCCTCCCTGCCAGAACTGGGGCTACTGGGCCGACAATACCGACAACGATCAGGGCGTCGCTGCGTTTCCCGAAGACGCCAATCCTTTCCCCGGTCCGTTCCATTCGACGATCGCCCACGGCACAGCGGGACCTCCGTTCGCCAATGAAATCTGGGGTCTGGGTGGGTACGACGCAATTGATCACAAGAATTCAATCAATGAAGTTGCGATGCTCGATAACGGCATACCGTGCAGCTTGACGGTAGGGCAGGTTTTTTTCATCAACATGCGGGTCTCGGCCCCGGGCCATGAGGATGATCATGCGTCCGGTGGGGCGGACTGGCAGACATGGTCGGGGCGGGTGACCAATACCAACGAGAATTATCCGTCACGAAACTGGAAATTTTACGAGCACGACTCCGGGCCGTCCAACTGCGCGGGAGTTCCGGTCACTCAGGTCAAGAGAGGCTGGGTTGCCCGCGGCGGATTCGGTTCAGCTAACGATACGCTTGACGTCGCGGCACTCAACTGGTGGTACGTCATGACCGTAACCTCGAATACCCCCCCTCAGGTAAAGGACACGGAGATCCCTCACAATACACTTTCAACGGGGCCCCAGCTGGTTCAGGTCGACGCGGTCGATTGCAATCCCGCCGCACCGCTTCAGGCCGGGGTCACAAGCGCCTGGATCTACTACTCAGTCAACGGCGTCGATCAGCCTAGGATTGCGATGGATAACCCGGTCGGAACGACGTGGCAGCAGACTATCCCTGGGCAGGTCGCCGGCACAACGATCGGTTATTTCGTCAGGGCCTTCGACTCGGACAGCCTCAAAGGAACCGCGGCACCTCATGAATACCGGATCGTGGACCTCACCAACGCCTATTATGCCATTGATACGGCATCCAGCTGCTCTCATACGAGCATTGCGGCGACGGGTACCGACATCGACACCTCGAAATTCTTCAACGACGTCGCCGGCACGAACCCGAAAGACGACGGCACAGCCGGACCCTATTCGATACCCGGCGGCGCGATGACGATCTTCGGAGACACTGCCCGGTATGTCTGGATCGGCACGAATGGAGCGATTGCCCTTTCCAAGACGGCCACCGACACGCTTGACGTCACCGCCAGCGGGGCGTACAGCGGATCATGGACATTCCCCCAATCGCAGAGAAACGGGCGGGCCGACACCAATCACCGGGGTTCCGAGCCGGGAAACATGATCGCTCCGTTCTGGGCCGATCTCATCATCGGCGATACGGCGGCCCAGTATGGCCATATCCGCCACGGCAACCCGGTCGGGGATCCCTGCCGGTGGATCGTCGAATGGGATTCGCTCGGAACTTTTGACGCCAATGGCACGATTCCGGATAACACGACATTCCGGGTGATCCTCAACCGGTGCGACGGGACCATCAGGCTGGAATACGATATCGTCGGGACAAACGGACAGGACTCCGCAGCCCTCGTGGGCATGCAGGCGGACTCCAACAGCGTAACAGCCGGCTATGCGGGCGCGGTCCCGGGTTATACCTTCCTGAACCGAAACGCATATCCTATCGAGACGAAGCCGACCGCCGGCCACTGCGTCACCTTCACGCCCGGCGCGTCCCTCTATGCGAAGGCCACCTGGAATCTCCTTTCCGTTTCGACAAATGCGGTTGGGGGCAACTATGCGAAGACGGCCCTCTATCCGGGCTCAAGCTCCGCGGCGTTCAAGTTCCAGGCAGGATCATACAAAACGGAAACAGTGCTTTCCCACGGCCGCGGGTACTGGCTTAAGTATACCCAGCCTCTCTACGCCGGCGTGCCGGGACATCATTTCTCATCGGTCTTCGATACTGTCTCAACAGGCTGGAACATGATCGGCGCCCCCTCGAAGTCGGTGCCGGTTTCCACAGGCATCACGCCTCATAACGTGACCGTGACCTCTCAGTACTTCGGCTATAACGGCACGCAGTATATCATCGCCTCCAACATCACTCCGGGAAGCGGATTCTGGGTGAAGGGGACGACGAGCGGATCGCCGTCAACGCTGGAACTCACTGCCCCGGCGAGCCTGCCGAAGGAAGCCCAGCCGACGGTGGAAACAGAACTTGCCCAGATGAACCGGATCATCATCCGGGATGCGGCGGGCGGGATGCAGACTCTGTATCTGGGGAGCGAATCGACGCTGAAGTCGGCTTCCTTAAGTTCCTTTGAGATGCCTCCGTCGATGGCCGAACTGACGGGCTTCGACGCCCGCTACAGCTCGGGACGGATGGTGGAGACATATCCGTCGCAGCTGACGACAAAAGCGGAATTCCCGATAGATATCACGACGAGGGCCTACCCGATCCTGGTGAACTGGGAGAGGGCGAAGGATTCTCCGTCCGACCTGAAGGTCGGGGTGAGCGGGGAACACGGTCAGCTGTTCGGAGTGATCGACGGGTCGAACGGGACAGTGCGGATCACGAATTCGGGAGTGAAGCGAGTGGTGATCACGCTGGGCGGATCGTACAACGTACCGAAGGTCTTTGCCCTGTCGCAGAACTACCCGAATCCGTTCAACCCTGTGACGCATTTCAGCGTGGATGTACCGCACACGGCGGATGTTGAAATCGCGGTGTATGACTTGCTCGGACAGAAGATCACGACGTTGATGACAGGCGAGCAGAGTGCGGGAAGCGTGAGTGTGACCTGGGACGGGCGGGACAGGACAGGCCTGTCGGCCCCGAGCGGCGTGTACTTCGTGCGGATGAAGTCAGACAACTTCTCCGCCGTACGCAAGATCATGCTGATGAAATAGAGCCCTCATTCAAGACCGTAAGAACCCCCCGTGGCGAAGAGAAGCCGCGGGGGGTTTTTTGCATCCAAGCTAATTTTTAAATAGCTTGAGTGAGACTATTCTATGAAAATCGGAAAAATCGATATTCTTCGGCCAATCCTTCTTGCCCCTATGGAAGATGTCACGGATATACCGTTCCGGCTGATCTGCAAGAAACTCGGCGCCGACATCACCTACACAGAGTTTGTGAACGCGGAAGGCCTTGTCCGGGCTTCGGAGAAAACTCATCGCAAAATGGCTTTCCTGCCCGAGGAGCGCCCCTTCGGGATCCAGATCTACGGCGGCCAGGAGGATTCAATGGAGCAGGCAGCGCGGATGGCCGAGGCATTAGAGCCAGACCTGATCGACATCAATTGCGGATGCTGGGTAAAGAATGTGGTCGGGCACGGAGCCGGGGCGGGCTTGTTGAAAGATCTGCCGAAAATGGAGCGTCTCATATCCCTCGTCGTCAAGAGCGTGGGGCTTCCCGTGACCGTAAAAACGCGGCTCGGGTGGGATTCGCAGTCTATCAGAATAGTCGAGGTCGCTAAGATGGTGGAGGGGTGCGGAGCCGCGGCCCTGACCATCCATTGCAGAACCAGGGTTCAGGGGCACAAGGGTGATCCCGATTATTCAGAGATCCCCGCGGTCAAGAATGCGGTAAAAATCCCGGTCGTGGTCAACGGGGGCATAGATTCCCCGGCCTCCGCAAAGGTAGCATTCGACCAGACAGGATGCGACGGCGTCATGGTTGCACGCGGGGCCGTACAGAATCCATGGATTTTCAGAGAGATAAAGCATTTCCTTGCAACCGGGACTCTCTTGCCGGAGCCCTCATTTGACGAGCGGGTTGAGGTGCTCCTTGAGCATCTGCGGCTCTCAGTCGAGCACAAGGGAGAACGTTACGGCGTACTGGAATTCCGCAAGTACTATAGCGGCTACCTGCGCACGCAGCCGGGCGTTTCAAGACTCCGGAGCGATCTTATGCAATTCATAGAGCCCAGGCCCATCGTTGAACGGATCGGCCAGTTCCTCCGCGGGATCGCGAGTCCCGAGGCGCACGCTCAGCAGGCCGCGTAATCGTCTTCACCTCGATCGATGCCGAAGTCCCCTTCGATTCTTGCAATCGGTACCGCAACGCCCCGCAATCGATACACCCAGGAAGAGATCTATGATCTGACGCGGGCGCACTCCCCTTTCTACCGCAACGACGCCATCCGCCAGATCTTCATGAATTCTGATATTTCCCACCGGCATCTTTATCTCGATCTCCCCGATTTCAGGATGGATGAGAGCGTCGACGAACTCCACGAGCGGTTCCGCCGTGGGTCGATGGATATCGGGTCCGAGGCCATCCGGAACTGCCTCAAGGGGCGGGATGTCGGCGAAATCGACTGTGTCGTCGCCGTTTCCTGCACGGGCTATCTCTGCCCGGGGCTTTCGTCCCTGCTCGTGAAAGAATTTGACATGAAGCGGAGCGTCCAGAGGGCCGACCTCCTTGGAATGGGATGTGCCGGGGCGATGCCGGGCCTGCAGCGGGCATACGATTTTGTTAGCGCCTATCCGGAGAAAAAGGCGCTGCTTCTCACGGTGGAGATCTGCTCGGCATGTTATTATCTCGACGAGTCCCTCGAAACGGTGGTCGGAAATGCCATCTGCGGGGACGGCGCGGCCGCGGTCCTCATAGGAATGAGCGAGACGGCGGGGGTGCCAAAGATCGAGGGTTTCTCCACATTTCTGGAACCGTCCCTGATCGGGGCGGTGGGTTTTGAGCAACGCGAGGGGAAACTCCGGATCATTTTGTCGAAGGACATCCGTTCGATCGCCGGAGGCCTTGCGGAGAAGCTCATCGACAATCTTCTTGCGGAACAGCATGTCGAAAAAACGGGGATTCGCCACTGGATCCTTCACTCCGGGGGGAGGAAGGTGATCGACGGGCTTCAAAGGGCCATCGGGCTGACTGAAGAGCAGGTCCGCCATTCCAAATGCGTCCTGAGGGAATATGGGAACATGTCATCGCCGACAGTTCTCTTCGTCCTGAAAGAGACCATGGAGAAGTCGAATCCGCGGGCTGGCGATCTAGGTGTCATGGTCGCAATGGGCCCCGGGCTCGCTATCGAAGGAGCACTCCTGCGGTGGCAGGGCGATGAATAATTCCGAGGTTGCCGGCATCTTCGAGGAAATCGGCACGCTTCTCGAACTGAGGGGCGAGAACCCCTTTAAGTGCCGGGCGTATCACAATGCGGGGAGGATCGTCAATGGGCTCACCGAAGATCTTGCGACCATCATCGAGAAAAACGAGCTTCAGAATATCAAGGGAATCGGTCAGGGGCTCGCCGAAAAAATCGTCGAGCTCATCACCACGGGCAAGTTAGAGTATTACGAGGAGCTGAAAAAATCCCTCCCTCCGGGGCTGAGAGAGATGCTTCGCATCCAGGGGCTCGGGCCGAAACGGATCAAGATCCTCTATGAGAAGCTGAAAATCCGCTCTGTCGATGAGTTGAAGTCGGCCGCTGAGGGGAACAAGCTCGCCTCGCTCGACGGATTCGGATCCAAGAGCCAGGAAAACATACTCCAGGGAATCGACAATCTTCAGAAACATGCCGATAAGCATCTTTATTCGGAGGCCAGGGCCGCTGCCGAGCGAGTTCTCGGAGTGATAAGAGCCGTGAAGGGGGTGAGCCGCTCGGATATCGCCGGCAGCCTTCGGCGCCGGAAGGAAGTAATTGGGGACATCGACATCCTCGCGAGCGCAAAGAGCGCGGCGATCCCTTCGGTGATGAAGGCGTTCGTCTCTCACGAGGATGTGGAACAGATTGTGGCCAAAGGGGAGACAAAATCGAGCGTGAGGCTCAAATCCGGCATCTCGTGCGATCTTCGCGTGATCACGGATGCGGAATACCCTTTCGCCCTCGCCTACTTCACAGGGAGCAAGGAGCACAATGTGGAGATGCGCTCCCTCTCCAAGAAATTCGGATGGAGCCTTAACGAGTATAGTTTTTCCTCACTGAAGGGGAAGGGAAAACGGATGCCGGCGTGCACGTCGGAGGAGGATATCTACAAAGCGCTGCGGCTAGAATATGTCCCTCCCGAGCTAAGGGAAAACATGGGAGAGATGGAGGCTGCCGGCTCGGGCAAACTGCCCAAGATCGTCTCCGAAGACGATATTCGCGGCACATTTCATTGTCACACCACCTACAGCGACGGGGTTAATACGCTCACCGAAATGGCCGATGCCGCCCGCCGGCTGGGGTGGGAGTACATCGGCATCGCGGACCACAGCAAGGTCGCCGCGTATGCCGGGGGCCTGAGCGAAGAACGGGTGAAACAACAGCACAAAGAAATCGATAAACTGAATAAGACGTTTGACAAATTCAGGGTTTTCAAGGGAACGGAGGTGGATATCCTTTCCGACGGGACCCTCGACTGGAGCGAGAAGGTCCTGGAAAGATTTGATTTTGTGGTTGCCTCCGTCCACAGCAAATTCAAGATGACCGAAAGCGAAGCGACAAAACGCGTCATCCGCGCCCTCAAGAACAAGCACGTGACGATGCTCGGCCATCCGACCGGCAGGCTCCTGCTGGAACGGGATGGCTACCCGGTCAATATGATTGAAGTCATAAAGGTCGCCGCCGATCTCGGAAAAATCATCGAGATAAACGCCCATCCTGTCCGTCTTGATCTTGACTGGCGATTCTGCAAGTACGCGAAGGAAAAGGGAGTAAGAATCAGCATCAACCCCGATGCTCATGCCACGAAGGGGCTGAAGGATGTCGCCTATGGGGTGGGGATCGCGCGAAAGGGGTGGCTCGAGAAGGACGACATCATCAATACGCGCTCCCTGTCAAAAGTCGTATCTTTTCTCAACAAACAGTAGGGATTATGCGAAATCTATTCTGGGGAATAACGCTTGTCGTCATTGGAATACTCTTGTTGCTGGACAGGTTCGGTTACGCAAGTTTCTCGGACATGGTCCACGATTATTGGCCCCTCATCCTGATCCTGTGGGGAGGCATGATACTCTTCCGCAGACGAGAGCCGGAGAATTCCGGAGCGCCTCCTCCCGGCGGAACGATGCCTCAGCCGCCGGCCGGCGGGGCGACAGAGCCACAGGCGGCGCCGATCGGCGACCTCATACACCAGTCGCAGGTCTTCGGCAACATCTACAGCCGCGTGACGTCCCAGTCCTTCAAGGGGGGCTCGGTATCGACCGTCTTCGGGGACGCCCTCATCGATCTCACGGACGTGGTCCTGGCCGAAGGGGAACATGAGCTCAGGGTGCACGGCGTCTTTGGCAACACGGTGGTTATCCTCCCGAAGGGGGCAGCGGTATGGGTTGTGGCGAGCGCACTTTTCGGAAGTCTCACCGTCATGGGGCAGCACAAAGGGGGAATCTCCTCCGACATACAAATAACAACCACCTCGTATGCAGCGGCTCCGGCAAGGCTGAAGATCACCCTTTCAAGGATTTTTGGAGATGCGCGGGTGGCCTGATGGGAGGGAAGAAAGATTCACCGGGAAGCAGAATGGGAGCGGTCATCCGGAAGCTCAAGGCTGAGTATCCGGCGGCCGAAACCGCTCTCCGCCATTCTGATCCGCTTGAGCTTCTGGTCGCGACGATCCTTTCAGCCCAATGCACCGACGAAAGGGTCAATGCCGTGACGAAGGGTCTCTTTAAACATTACCGCAGCGCGAACGATTACGCTTCAGCCGACCGGAAGGAATTTGAGAAGGAAATCTACTCGACCGGCTTCTATCGAGCCAAGGCGAAGAACATCATCGCCTGCGGCGCGGCGCTGGTCGACAAATTTGCCGGAAAAGTCCCCGAGTCGATGGAGGAATTGGTGACGCTTCCGGGCGTGGGAAGAAAAACTGCCAACGTCGTCCTGGGGAGCGCTTTCGGCAGGACAGAGGGAATCGTCGTGGATACGCACGTCAAGAGGCTGGCCGACCGCCTGGGTTTCTCCCGCAAGGCAGACCCGGACATTGTGGAGGAGGATCTGATGAAACTCGTTCCGCGGGGGGAGTGGATCGTGTTCCCCCACCTCTTGATTCTTCACGGCAGAAACGTCTGCCATGCCCGAAAGCCGAGCTGTCCGGAGTGCGTGATCAATCCGCTCTGTCCGTCGGCCGGGAAATTCTAAGGGCCTTTCACTTCACCCTGAAGAATTCCACTCTCCTGTTTTTCTGCTTTCCTTGCTTTGTGGTATTCGGAGCGACCGGGTTATCGGGACCAAATCCCTTCGCCGTAATTCGGTCGGCCGGGATCCCTTTCGAGAGGAGGTAATCCTTCACGGCGTCCGCCCGCGCCTGGGAGAGTTTCATATTCTTGTCCTTCTTCCCGGTATTGTCGGTATAACCCCGGATATCGACGACAATGGCAGGATGCTGCGTGAGAGTATTGTAGGCTTTCACGAGCACGGTATCGGACTGAATCGTCGCCTTGCCTGATTCGAAAAGCAGGCCTTCCAGCACGACCGACTCGCCAGCCTCAACCTTGAACTCCTCCTTCTTCGGAATATCGTCATTCGGATCGAGGGGATTGGTCTTATTCTCGATCTCCTTCGCGTCGTTAACTCCGCCCCCGTCTGTATCGGCCTTGAGGGGATCTGTTTTGTACTTTGTTACTTCGTCTCCGTCGCTCAGGCCGTCGCCGTCGGTGTCGGCCTTGAGGGGATCTGTTTTGTATTTTGTTACCTCATCGCCGTCGCTCAGGCCGTCGCCGTCGGTGTCGGCCTTGAGAGGATCGGTGTGGTACTTCGTTACCTCATCGCCGTCGCTCAGGCCGTCGCCGTCGGTGTCGGCCTTGAGAGGATCGGTGTGGTACTTCGTTACCTCGTCGCCGTCGCTCAGGCCGTCGCCATCCGTGTCGGCCTTGAGGGGATCGGTATGGTATTTCAGTACTTCATCCCCATCGCTCAGCCCGTCCCCATCAGTATCGGCGACGCGGGGGTTAGTCTTCAGTTCCTTTTCCTCTCTGTTCGTCAGGCCGTCCATGTCCGGATCGGCGGATCCGCTCTCCCCGAGGACAGTGAGCCCCAGCATGAAGCTCCAGTAAGCGTCCTTTGACTCGTCTGTGGGAACACCCTTTATCTCATTGGTACCGGTAAGATTGTAGCCCCCGCTCAGCTCAACGGCGGTTCTTTCGCTCACCAGGTATTGCGTCCCGGCTCCGAGCGGGACCACGTAGGTTTTGCCGCTCTGATTCTCCTGCGTGACGAAGGATGGAAACGACTCTTGATCGAAATAGAGGTAGCCGATGCCGCCATAGACGAAGGGGTTCCATTTTTCGGAGGAGAACGGATTCAGATCGAGGCGCAGATCCACCGGCACGATGAAGGTGCGGTAGTCGGCTCCGCCCACCCTTCCGATCCCGAGGCCCGCTTCGACCTGCACGTGGTTGACAAGTCCGTATCTGAGGAAACCGCGGCCGAGGAATTCGGCCTTCCTGTCCTTCAGCTTCGTTTGGCCGTATGTTGCGCCGAACGCGACGCCGGCTCCGAGTCCCTGGTTGTCGAATTGAGCCGCGGCAGCCGTGGCAAGCAGCGCGGTAAGGGCAAGACACAAAGCAATCCGCATGAGCATTTCCTTAAAAATCGTGAACAGAAGATCGTCATCCCCACGGATATCTCACCCTGCCTACGTGGCGAATATCCGGCAGGGTCACACGAGCCGCAAACCTCCGCACGATTTCCGGTCGTGGCGAGAAAGGGGGTCCAAAACAGCCGGGCTAAAATAAGCAATTTCCTGATAAATCTCAACCTATGGCAATTGTTCTACATTTTCCTATATTTGTGTAGCCCATTAATCAGAGGGGAGTGACTGCATGAACATCCTTATCGTCGACGATGAACCGACGTACAGGTACCTAGTCAAAAATGCTTTGGAGGAGGCCGGTTGGAAGATCTTTGAGGCGGCGAACGGCGAGGCGGCCATCGACATCCTTCATGACCAGAAGATCGACGTGATAATATCCGACGTCTATATGCCGGTGATGGACGGGATAAAATTTCACAAAGGCGTCCGCAACATGCCCGCCTATGCGACAACTCCCTTCCTGTTCGTCTCGGCGTACGATGACGATTACACGAAGGCCGCAATCACCGACGCTCGCAACGAGGGCTTCGTGCGGAAGGGGAAGCCTGTGAGTTACCTGAAGGAATGGATAAAATACCTCACGACCCCGGAAGGGAAGCGTCCCTCAGCACCACCATCGGAGAATGGAAGGGCGAAGGCGGAGAAGAGTGGGAGAGACCGGGGCAGAGGACAGGCTCCGATCATGTAAAGCCCCCCTCGAATTCCCGAACCTTTCATCCTTCCCTTCCCCATCCCCGCCAGACTCACAGCGTATCCTCCACAGCGATATAATAGAGCTCTGTCGCCACAGAAAAATCTTCCTTCTTCCCGATGAGCCGCAGGGGCTTCCATTCCGGGCCGGGGTGAAGGAGCTTGAGGTCGCCCCGCATACGTATTTTTACCGGCATGTCGAACCCATTCGCATCCGCCTTCCATCTGTATCTCACCGTGTCGGAAGAAAACTTGAGCTCAAGTTTCGGGATATCCGGATGGCGGAGGTACTGGTCGAAAACCGGGGAGAAATCGCGACCCGTCCTCTGGTTGAAGAAAGTAACCACGCTGTCGGTCGTGATATCCTCGAGGCGAAAGTGCATCGAATAGTCGCGGATCAGGCGCCACCAGGAGGGATCGTCATCGACGATACTACGCAGCGTGTTGAGAAAGAGCGCGCCTTTAAAATACATGTCCTGCGTCGGCCAGTGGTTCACTCCGGCCGGGCCGATGATCGTTTCCCTATTGCCGACCCTTTTCTTATATCCGTTGACATATTTCAGGGCATCCTCGTGGCCGAACATGCACTCGACGTAGACGCACTCGGCGTAGGTGGCCCAGCCCTCATGGATCCAGGCGTCGGAGACATCCCTGGACGTGATGCTGTTTCCGAACCATTCGTGCGCGCTTTCGTGCACGATGATGAAATCGAACTTTGTGCTCACTCCCACCCCCGTCCAGTCCTTTCCGAGGTAACCGTTCTCAAAATGGTTCCCATATGTCACAGCGCTCTGGTGTTCCATACCCGAGTACGGCACTTCGATGAGCTTGTACCCATCGAGCGGGAACGGATAGTCGCCGAAAAACTTCTCATAGCACGCGAGCATCGGTTTTGCCTGCGCAAACTGGCGCCGTGCCCGGACAAGATCGTACGGGAGGCAATAGAAATCAAGAGAAAGCCGGCCCAGCGTATCGCTGAAATGAACATAAGACCCGATATTCAGAGACACGCAGTAACTATTGATCGGATAATGGACAACCCAATTGTAGCGGGCATATCCGTCCGCCAGGTCCTCCCGGCCGGCGTATCGGCCGTTTGACACATCGATCAATCCGGCGGGAACTTCAACGCCGATCCGCATACTGTCCACCTCATCCTGTTGCTGGTCTTTGTTCGGCCACCAGACGCTTGCCCCGACGTCCTGGCACGACGTATTTATCCACGGATTCCCAACTGAATCCTTCCGGAAGGCTATTCCGCTAAAACGGCCTGTCTCGGCGGGGCACCCGGAATAGTAGAAATCAATCGTGCGGGTCTCCCCTCCCGGTATTTTCTCCGGGAAGTCGACGAAGACGGCGTTGCCATCCCTCTCGAATCCGAGTCTGGTGCGGCCGAGGAGGATGCTGTCGATGTTCAGATTCCTGTAGAGATCAAGCTGGATGCGGCTGCCGGCGGCAAGCATCCTGAACCGAATGGAGTTTTTTCCTGTGATGGACCTGTCCGCGGTATCCACCCGCACACGAAGGTCATAGAAAAGCAGGTCATTGTTCGCCCGGTAGGGGCCGTAGGAACCCCGAAGGGTATCGGCATGGGTGAAGTGGTGGGTCTGCGAGATTGCGGCGACGGGAATGGTGAGGCAAACCATCCACCACAACCGCCGGAGGATCACGCGCATCCCTGAGTCCTCTGATTGATCCTCTGCAAGGAGGATTTCCTTCGTGCCGGTCATAACCTGTTCGGATTTTGATCGAGGGCGTGTGGAGGGCGGGCCGGCACGGGAGGATTCAGGGTCGATACTCGCCCCAGGCTGCCCGGAGGACATCGGAGATTTCCCCCAGAGTCGCGTACGACTCTACCGAGCGCAGGATATGAGGCAGAAGGTTGTCTGCCGATAAGGCAGCATTTTTGAGGCCCTCAAGATTCTTGGAAACCCTGGCGTTATCGCGGCCTCGTCTGAGATTCTTTAGCCTCTCGACTTGTCGCGCCTGGGCGCTTTCGTCGATCGTCAGGATGGCGGGGGATTCGGTTTCATCGGCTGCAAAGTCATTGACGCCGACGATGATCCTTTTCTTCTCCTCGATCCCCTTCTGGTACCGGTACGCGCTGTCGGCGATCTCCTTCTGGTAAAACTGCTGTTCGATTGCGCGCACCGCTCCGCCGAGCTTATCGATCTTGCGGATATAGTCATCAGCCCTCTTCTCCATTTCGTCGGTGAGGCTTTCCAGAAAGTAGGACCCGCCGAGCGGGTCGGCGGTGTCGGCAACTCCGGTCTCGAAGGCGAGGATTTGCTGCGTCCTCAGGGCAATGCGCGCGGCCTCCTCACCCGGGAGGGAAAGGGCTTCATCACGGCTATTGGTATGCAGCGATTGGCAGCCGCCCAGCACGGCCGCGAGGGCCTGCACGGTAACCCTCACCACGTTGTTTTCAATTTGCTGGGCCGCGAGCGTGGATCCTCCGGTCTGGGCGTGGAAGCGCAGCTTCATAGATTCCGGCTTCCGGGCTCCAAACCTTTCTTTCATAATGCGTGCCCACATCCGGCGGGCAGCCCGAAATTTTGCGATTTCCTCGAAGAAGTTATTGTGGGCGTTGAAGAAAAAAGAAAGCTGGGAGCCGAAGGAATCGACACCGAGACCGGCATCCGTCGCCGCCTTGACATACGCTATACCATCGGAAAGCGTGAAGGCAAGCTCCTGAACTGCCGTTGCGCCCGCCTCGCGGATGTGATATCCGCTGATCGAGATGGTATTCCACCTCGGCAATTCCCGCCCGCACCACTGGAAGAGATCCGTCACAAGCCGCATCGAGGGGCCGGGGGGATAAATATACGTCCCGCGCGCGATATACTCCTTCAGAATATCGTTCTGGATCGTCCCGGAGATCCCGGAGAGATCGGCCCCCTGTTTCTTTGCAATGGCGACATACATCGCCAGGAGGATCGCCGCCGTGGCATTTATGGTCATCGACGTGGTGATCGACTGCAGAGGGATGCCCTGGAACAGCCTCTCCATATCGTCGAGGGAGTCGATTGCAACTCCGACTTTGCCCACCTCGCCATTGGCCATCGGGTGGTCCGAATCGTATCCCATCTGGGTCGGAAGATCGAAAGCGACGGAGAGTCCGGTGGTGCCGTGATCGAGAAGGTAGCGGTACCGTTTATTGGACTCCTCGGCTGTCGCGAAGCCTGCGTACTGGCGCATCGTCCAGAGTCGTCCGCGGTACATCGAAGGATAGACGCCGCGGGTGAAGGGATACTCTCCCGGCATGCCCATCCGATCATTTTCAGCGGAGGAAGAATAGACGGTGCGGATTTCAATTCCGGAATCAGTTTTCGCGGGTCGCTGGCCCGGGTCGCCTTTTTTCATCATCCCCAAATGTTTTGAACCAAAATACAGAATCGAGGATTGAGATACAAGGAGCGATATTTCATCCCGGGAGCCTATTCTAACTCTTCACTGTTATCGCCACTCAGCCCTCCTCCAAACGCGGCCGTCCGATTCGAACACCACCGCCCCGCTCCTGTCCGTACGGATGAAAGAAGAGTTAAACGTCTCGAGCCGGCGGAGAATCTCGGGAGATGGATGATGGAACCTGTTTCTTACGCCCACGGAAATCACGGCAATTTCCGGCTGCGCTGCCCTGAGGAACTCTTCCGTGCTGCTCGTGTTGCTCCCGTGATGAGCCACCTTCAGGAGATTTGTTCCAAGAAATGTCCGGTAATAATGGACTATACTTCCCTCCGCCTCTTTCTCCGCGTCTCCGGCGAGGAGCATGGACGTACCACCGTAGACGACTTTGAGGGCAACCGACTGATTGTTCAGATTGTTATCCTCCAGAAACTGCGGCGCGGGGTGAATTACGTAGCAGCGAAGATCGCGGGACAGGGGGTAGTTGATGCCGGCCCGGAGTTTCGTGTGAGGGATGCCCAGCGAGTCGACGAGGCTCGAGAACTCCCGCGATAGCGCCGAGGGATCACGTGAGCCGGCATCGGCGATTTCGCCGACCCGGAGATTGCGGATGATGAAGGGTATGCCGCCGATATGATCGCTATGCGGATGAGTAACGATCAGGTAATCGATTCGAGAAATCTCCTTGAACCGGAGAAAGGGCAGGATGATTCTCTCCCCGGCGTCGAAGGAAGGCGTCCGGGGCCCGCCGTCAACAAGCATCGTTTTTCCGTCAGGGAATTCGAGAAAAATTGCGTCCCCCTGTCCCACGTCGAGAAATGTCACGCGCAAGCAACGAAATGTCTCAGTGACGTTGCCATAAACCCAGAGATTGCACCCCACAAGGATGGCAAACAGGGCATATTTTCTCGCTCCCGGGTATAGGAGATTCACGAAACCGCCGGCGATCAGATAAAATTCGAGGGAGGAGAGAAGCGTAAGATGCGCGGAAACTGAGGCGTGGGGCACGGCACCAAAGAATCGGACCAGCTTGAGAAGAATTGTTGTGAGCAGCCAGGTCCCATCGGCGTAGACGGAAGCCAGCCAAGGCCAAAGGTATGACATTGCGATACAAACCATGCCGAGGGCAAGGATGGCATTCGACAAGGGAACGATGATGATATTCGCGACCAAGCCTATCAGAGAGACCCTCCCGAAGAATTCTGCCGTCAGAGGCACGGTGCCTATCCCCGCAGCGAGCGATATTGCCAGTGCGCCGATTGTCCATCTGATAGAGGAATTGTTTCTGATTCTCACAGGAAGGAGCTCGCGCAAGGCGTAGAGTTTTTCATAGAAATAGACAAGGGAAAAAACAGCCGCGAATGAAAGCTGAAAACCGGGCTGAAAGAGTGATCTCGAGTCGCGCAGGAGGATGATAATGGCAGAAAGCGCGAGGCTATTATAAATGTCGACCCTTCGTTCCTGGAGTCGCCCGGCAAGAACGGTGACCCCCATGATCACCGAGCGCGTCACCGACGGGGCACCCCCGGTCAGGAAATTGTAATAGACGAGCGTTGCGCAGATCAGGAGAGTCCGGATCTTCGGAGGGATCCTGAGCACGTTCAGCAGTGCCATCAGAATGAACACCACGATGGCCACGTGAAGCCCTGAAACTGCCAGTATGTGCATGACGCCCGAACTGATGAACGCGGATTTGACGTCCCGTTCGATCTCACTCCGCTCGCCGAGAAGAAGTCCCTTGAGAAACTTCCCCTCGTCTCCCCCGAAATAGCGGTCGATCCGGCGCGCAATCGCATGCCGAACCGGATAGACAAGACTCGTCATGGGATCAAACCCGGGCGCAGGACGCCGGGGCGAAATCGAATCGAGCAGAAGTTTCGCGTACACATCGTTGAGGTAGAGATATTCTCGGAGATTGAATTCCCCTGGATTCCGGGGCATTCCGATACCGGAAAGCTCGCCGACAAGGGTCACGACATCGCCGCATTGCAGGGATTCTACGCTGTCGGATTTCCGCGCCACGACCAGCAATCCGCCGTCGGCGCCGCGGGATATGTCGCCGGCGATAAGGGTATCGGGCTGGACGACGAACCGGATGCTGGCGCCTCCCCGTCGTGGTTCATCGGTCACGGTGCCGATGACCATGACGCGCCGGCCCAAGCATTTCCTCACGTCCGATCCGGCGACGAATTTCCCGTCGAATGTTATTTTGAAGATGCCGAAGAGGAGAATCAGAATGAACAGGAGGATGGAAGGCATTCGCAGGGCGGCGAGGAAGAGGCACGCCATCAGGCAGAGGCCGATCTGGAACCATAAGCCGGGGAACTGCCAGGTCCAGCCAACGATTATGCCGCTGACGAACGGAAAACAGAACCTCATTGCGGGGTTCCTGGAGAACATATCCCGCAAACCTCCCTCGAAATGTCTTTAGAGCAGAAGCTTCAACAGCAAAGGCGTCACGTGCGCGATGGTCCTCGCCGATCGTGTCAGCGCGCCGTGGGACGCGCCAAACCCGGCAAGCGGAACAGGGTTTCTCGTATGGCTCTTCGTGGAAAGGTCTTCCATGTTGCCGTGGTCGCTCGTCAGCACGAAGAGCATACGCTCGTAATCGAATTCTTCCAGAATCGCTTCAAACAGGATATCGAGTTTCTGAAGTATTCCGACTGCTTCCTCCATCGATTGCCGATGGCCTGCGTGGTCGGTGAAATAGTACTCAAAAAGAGTAAAGTCGTACTCCCGCGTGAATTGGATGAGCCGATGCCCGGCCTGGCGAAGGGAGATCGGCGAGACATCGGCATGGCCGAGACGGGGCCAGGCTTCGTTCGTCAGATCGGCCGACAATGCCTTTCCGGCAGATAGGTTTTGAGAATTGTTGAGCGGACGCCCCGTCGAAAGCCACGAGAAGGTTATGGCGGTCATCCTCCTCGAACTCATTACGTCAAAATATCGCTGTGGAAAGGCGTTTGCATAAGAAATCTTCTTTCCCCCCCGCTCAAGTTTGTGAAATATATTTTCGTCCTTGATAACCGGTCGCAGCGTGGAGTACGGATAGGGTCCGAAATGTTTGCCGATCAACCGGGAAGCATTGACTCCCGTGAGCAGGGCCGTCTGGCCAGTTCCGCTCTGCGGGAGCCCCTCCACTCCGAGCGTAGCGTTGATCGGAACCATAGAGCCGGACGGACCCGACCGGGAACCGGAGCCGAGGTGGGGAATCTTTCCTCCCAGGATGGCCTTCCAGGCCGGAAGCGGCGCGGCATGAAACGGATTGTGTCTCTTACGGCCGATTCCGACCCCGTCGAGGAAAAAGAGCAGAACGTGGGGCTTCGTCATCCCTTGATGGGATTGCGCAGCGCCTTGACCCACTCTTTCTCGATGTCCCGCATGCCTTCTTTGAAAACCGTAGGGAACACCATATCCACGGTTCCTCCCCCCTTGAATTTCACGATAGCCTCCTCCACCCTCTCCCTTGTGAAGCGGTCGACAAGGAATTGGATGGTTGAAGCAAGCTTTGCATACAGCTCGCGGACATCCTCCTTGTTTTCTGCGACGGAATAATCCTCGCCAAGATCTGAGAGTCCGGCCACAGTGAGGCGCACAGGCTGGCCGAATTTTGTGAGGCATTGTCCGGCATAGAGCGCATAGGCCTCGACGAGCCATGCCGGGCAAGCGGAGATTCTATCCATGAAGGCCCGCGCGACGATCCGTTTAGCCGCCAGCTCCATGTCTTCCGATTGACGGAGTCGTGACGGCACTGCCACATACAGTTTTCCGGCCCTATAGTCGGCGTCGAGAAAGGCCCGGGATTGCGAGGCAGTTCGGAACCGCGCCACGGATGAATACATCATCACATCCATCGTACCGGGAAAAGTCGTGCTAAAAATCTTCTGATAATCTCCATACGCGGCTTCGAGCATTTCTCCTATTTTACGAGCATCGTGGAGGGAAATGCCCTTCTCGTACCGCAGCCGGAAGTTAGTCGTCGTCTGGGTCTGGAATTTCTTGGCATCGGACAATGAGACGCTTGACACAGAGACCAACAGAAAAACTGAGAGAAAAAGCTTCATACAGTCTCCTTGCTTTCCACCAGCACCGTCACCGGGCCGGTATTTATGAGGTGGACGTCCATCATCGCCCTGAAAACTCCCGTCTTCACGTTCTCGGAGCCGATCTCGCCCCGGAGGGACGAGACGAATTTCTCGTAAAGTCGTTCGGCAGTCTCCGGGGGAGCCGCATCTGTAAAACTGGGCCTGTTCCCCTTTCGAGTGTCGGCGAGGAGGGTGAACTGCGAGACCACCAGGGCGTTTCCGCTGATATCCTTCACCGACAGATTCATTTTTTCGTTGTCGTCGTCGAATATTCGGAGGCTCGCGCAGCGGCGGGCCAGGTATTCGGCGTCTTTCTCCGTATCCTCTCTCGCCACCCCGAGGAGGACAAGAAGCCCGGCCGCGATAGAGCCACGCGTGGTCCCGGCGACCGACACGCTGGCCTGTTTTACTCGCTGGAGGAGAGCCCTCATGCCGCAGGCGGGCGGAGTGCCTTCAGGACCCGCAGAATGCCCCCAAAATCCTTGACAGACCGGATGTCGGCATAACCCGCCTCGTGGAAGATTTTTTCGACATCTGCGTTCTGGTCGTAGGCATTTTCCAGAAAGACCCGGCCTCCTGGCCGAAGGATACGCAGGCCGAGTTCGGCGATGCGACGATGAAACGTGAGGCCATCGGCGCGGTCGGTTGTGGCGATTCCCGGCTCAAACTCCCGGATCTCGCGAGGCAATAGATTGTACTCCGCGGTTGAAACGTAGGGGGGATTAGAGACAATCGCATCATAGTGGCCATCCGATTTCTTGAAGATATCGGCGTTGAGGGTTCTCACCCTGTCCTGGACGCCGTGGTGGCGAATATTCTTCGTTGCCAGATCGAGCGCATCGGCGCTTATATCGATTGCATCGACCGTACATTCAGGAAGAAATTTTGCCAGGCTGACCGCGACATTTCCGGAACCTGTGCCAACATCGAGAAAGCGCAGCGGTTCCCGGAGCGAAAACGAGGAAATGACTTCTTCAACAAGGAGTTCCGTCTCCGGCCGGGGGATGAGCGCCCGGGGATCGATGAAGAATCTCAGGCCCATGAACTCCGTTTCCCCGCAGATATACTGAAGGGGTTCCTGGGAGAGCCTACGGTTAAGGAGGGACTCAAAAAGCGCTTTGGACTCGGGCGTCAGCTTTTCTTCGCTCGCCCCCTGGAGGGCTGACCGGCGGCATCCCCGGACATGGGAGAGCAGAATCTCGCAATTAAGCCGTGGGCTCTCGATCCCGGCCTCCGAAAGAAGGAAAGTTCCGCGCTCAATCGCCGAGCGAATCGTATCCATTGCGTAATGATACGAAGCCTTGCGGCCAAAATCAACCGTTGGATTTCAGGACGAGGAGTGTAATATCGTCGTATTGTGACGTATTGCGGCTGTGCTCCTTCACGGCATCGACGATCCCGGTGAGAATAGACGCTGCAGGGCTGCACCTCCAGCTCCGGATGATTTCGAGGAGCTTCTCCTCTCCGAATTCCTCCCCCCTGGCGTCCATCGCCTCACTGATTCCATCGGTGAACATGACGAGCACGTCCCCGGGACCGATGCGCGTCACTCCTTCCTGGTAGGGTATATGTGCTTTCATAATGCCGAGGATGATTCCGCCGATATCCAGCCGTTCGATTTCTCCCCCGGATCGGAGCAGGATCGGGGGGTTATGCCCCGCGCTCACATAATGAAGCGTCCCGTGAGACGAATCGAGCATTCCCCAGAAAAAAGTGATGAATCGGTCCAGACCGGTGTTTTCGCACAGAAGATCGTTGACGCGCCGTGTCAGCTCCGATAAAGGAAGCCCGAGAGGCACGAGGGCGCGGATGGTTGCCTGGAGATTCGCCATGAGGAGTGAGGCCGGAGTGCCTTTGCCCGAAACGTCTCCGATCGCAAGGAGAAACCGGTCGCTCCCGAGCTCGATGATATCGTAATAATCCCCCCCCACCTGCTTCGAAGAAATATTGGTCGCGGCAATTTCGAACCCGGCTATGGCGGGCAGATGGGAAGGAAGAAGGCCGCGCTGGATTTCTCGTGCGATGAGGAGCTCGTCCTCAAGGCGCTGCTTCTCGATCGCCTCATTGAACAACCTGGCATTTTCAAGGGAGATGATGGCGAGATTGCCCAGGGAAAAAAGAAAATCCAGGTCCGCCTTCGAATATGCGCCTCCTCTCATTTTCTCCCCGAGGGCAAGAACCCCTTTCGTTTTGTTCTGAATCTGCAGGGGGATGACGGCATGAATGCCGGATTCCGACAGCAGGGCCTGCCAGCGCCGCTCATTCTTCCTCGTCATCGAGGACACGTTCACAGGGGACGTCACCGAGGGAAAAAACGCCAAAAGGTCACCGGGCACCGGATTATCGAGCCGAGACGCGACCGCCTCCATCACAGAATTCTGCTCCAGACAGATCAGAAACCGGTTCGCCCCGATCTGGCCCATGACGGCAAACATGAGCAGTTTGATCAGCTGTTCCCGGTCGAGGACGGAGCCGAACTCCTTGCCGAGCTCAAAGAGCGTGTTCAGCTCCTGTATCTTGCCGTCCAGACGTCGGTTCACCTGATTTACCTCGGCAATGATCAGGCTTTTTTCGACCGCCGCGGCCGCGATATTCGCCAGGGACCGGACGTAGGTGGCTTCCTTGGGTGTGAGCTTTTTCCGGAGAAGGCTTGGGGCAAATCCGGCCAGGCCGACGATTTTATCCTGGGCAAGGAGGGGAACGATAAGCCGCAGGCCATGTTCGGAGAAGAACCGGATTGATCTGTCGGAGTCCCCGCTGTCGGAATAAACGAACCGTCGAGGGACCTTTTCGATGACCACGTCGGAGCCGACAAGATGGGCAGGAAGGCCCTTGACATTGACCACGGAGAATCTTGCCGCGGATCGCTCGAGGAGGATAGCGCCCCGGACCGACAGCAGCTTACCCATCAGCGTCAGGAGGAAATGGCCGAGGATAAACGTCGTATCGAGCGTGCCGTTGACGATCGTGCTGAACTCGAACAAGGCGCTCAGCTCGAAGCGGGAATCGCCGGACGATGTGGCTGGGCGGGAGGGCAAGGCCGATCCTCAGCGATTGGTCATGCGCTTCACGAGATGGACTTCGCTTCGCTTGTCTGGAAAGGTCTTGTACTCGATCGCATCCATGAGGGACCTCATGAGGTGCATCCCTAGGCCTCCATGGCGGTAGTGGCTCAGGTACTCGCGCATGTCGGGAGATTTCACCGCTTCGGGATCGAAGGTCTTGCCCTGATGCGTGATCACCACCTCGAAGCGGCCGTCTCCGGCGATGACTTTTATCTCGATCTCCTTGTTCCGGGCGAATTCGTAGGAATGTTTTATGACATTCGTGCAGGCCTCATCGACGGCGAGGGCGATCTTGCTCACGGATTCTTCATCGAACCCCTGTCTTCGCGCCGCCTCCGAGATGAAATCCCGGACCAGATGGAGCTTCTCGGTCTGGCTTTTTATTTTCAGCTGCACCGTCGTCACTTCCTGGGTGAGGAGAACTTATTGATGGCCTCCGACTCGTCTTTCGTTATGTCATAGAGCAGGGGGAAGCCGAGCAAATCGAAAACGTTATAGACCTTGGGTGACATATTCGACAGCTTGATGTCCCCGTTATGTTTCCTCACATCCTCGATATAGGCCATGAAGACTCCTAGGCCTGCGCTCGAGATATAGGTCAGGTCCTTGCAGTTCACGACGATGCTGTATTTCCTCCCCTCGAGGAGTTTCTGGAAGGCGTTCTCCAGCTCCGGGGCCGTGTGGGCGTCGAGATAGCCCTTGAGATCGAGCACGTTGATGTTGTTCGATTCCCGAACGTCGATTTTGAAGTTTGTCATTCCCGCTCCGCAATTATGGTTTCTTGATCCATTTCATGACTACGATCGTGAGATCGTCCTCCGGGGACTCATGGTTCATGTGCCTGTCCACCGCGCCGATGATGGCATCCCTGACCTCGAGCGCCGAGGCATTCCCCACGTTCCTCAGAACCTCCTGCAACTGTTCGTATCCGAATTCGGGCCCATCCTTCGAACGAGCCTCCGTGATCCCGTCGGTGTAGAAAACTGCCATATCGCCGTAAGAGAATTTTTTCTCCTGCTGCGTGATCGTCTGCTCAAAAAACTCGCGCCCCCCCATCCCGAGGCCCAGTCCTGTCGGCTTGATGAATTCCGTATGGCTTCCCGACACGAAGAGCATCGGGCAGTGTCCCGCCCGGGCGATGGTCATGACCCCGGTCCTCAGATCCACGACGGAATAGATAAGGCTGATGAAGGACCGCTTGTCGATGGTATCGACGAGGGTCGAGTGGGCCTTGGCGAGGAACTCCTTCGGCTCCCGGTAAATGCGGCTCAGGGACTGGAATATCCCCTTGAGTTCGGCCATGTAGAATGCAGCTGAGACTCCTTTTCCGGAAACATCGCCGACGAGAATCCCAAGGTGGTTTTCATCGAGCATGACAAAATCGTAATAGTCTCCCCCGACCTCAAACGCGGGCGTCGAGAGCGCTTCAAGGTCCACTTCGCGGAGGGCGGGAAGCTGCTGCGGCAGGAGCTTCCGCTGCATGTCCTGGGCGAGCAGCATCTCCCGCATGAGACGCTCCCGCTCAAGAGATTTCTCGATAAGGCGCGAGTTCTCGATTGCGATTGTCGCCTGATCGGCGAAGGCGGAAATGACCTCGACATCATCCCGGTCGAAACCATACTCCACGTCCTTGGTGGCATAGAGGATCCCGATCACCGCCTCGTGTGAGACGAGCGGGACGATGGCCATGGAGTGGAACTTACTCTTCACCGAAATATGCTGCGTCCTCCTGTCGGATCGGACGCTGTCGATAACGACAGGCTTCCGGCTCGAGAGGACAAGCTTTCGCAGGGATTGACCGTCGGAGGCGACGATCGATTCAGTCTCCTCCGCGGTGATGTTCTTGAGGGAGACCGCTTCCAGAGGGAGTTCGGGCCGGAAGACGCCGAGACCCTTCGGACCCGAGGAGGTTGCATCGGGGCTCACCGGAAGGATTTCAAGCCATGAACTCTTCGCCTCACACACCTCCAGAGTCATCGTCGTCACGGAGTCGACCAGGTCATTGAAGTCGAATACCTGGGTGACCAGCCGGCTCAGATTATGAAGCGAAGAGATTTCGCTCGTCTTACGGTCGAAGGCCTCGGCTGTCGGCAGGTGGAAGAGGGTGCCGACAAAGGTCATGCCGAAGTAGATCGTGGCAAAGAGGCTCACCGTCGCGATAAACGACTGGAGCGGCATCGAATAAAAGGCAAGGGCCTTGCCGACGTCTGTGCCCTTCGCGACCACCAGGTCAAATCCTATGTAAATGCAGAGGAGGAGGAAGCCGTAGACAAGGCTGAATATTTTCTCCCGTTTCGAGAGGTATACTATCCAGGAGAGACGGAACGAATTTGCAAGCATCGCGGTCACGCACAACGCGAGGAGAATAGCGGTCAGCGTACCCGTCTCCAGGGGACCGGAGGTCAGAGTAGAGAGGGCCGTGGCCAGGGCAAGCCCGAGGAAAATGAGGAAATTCCGCTGCGTGTCCTTCCTCCTCTTTGAAAAAAGAATGTCACGGATGATCAACAGAGTTATGAGCATCGTCATCCCTAGCACCACGCCGTAGATGTTCGCCCAAAGGATCGAATCGAAGCCCAGGGGGACGAGGACCGAATTCTTCACTTCAAATCCGCTCGGGGAGATCAGGAATAGGGAGAGGGACGCTGCCATGACGACAAGAGAAAGGACGAGGGCAAATCCAAGCTTTTTCGCTGGGCCCTGCTCCCGCTTCCACAGACTTTCGAACAAAATGGTAAAGACAAAAAAAGCCGCTATGACGCACACATCCCGCAGAACGGTGAGCCAGCCCGAGTCGAACTCCACCGTGCGCCGGATGATGTCGGCCACGAAAACCAGCAGAAGGAGGCCGGATCCCGTGCCGAGGAGTATCGCTTTTTTAAGTTTTGTGCGGAGTGCGGTCACGAAAGTCTCAGAGCTGTACCCGGATCCAGCTTGACGATCTGAATTTCAGGGCATTCATCGCTGTATAGGCAATGATATAAATCGGGAGTGCGAGCCAGGCGCCTCTCAGGCCTCCTCCGAAAGTGACGCCGAACAGATATGTCAGCGGGAGGAAGATGATCCAGTGGGTCAGCACTTCCACAAACATCACAAAGACTGTTGCGCCTCCTGCCTGGAGGGCGTTGGCAAAGATGATCCCGGACCCATAGAAGACTTGGGCGATCCCCGCTATTTGAAGAATGGCATGGGCCGCCTCGACGACTTCGCGCTGGGTCGTTATCACGGAAATGACCGCATCGGGGAAAACGACAAATATCAGTCCGATCAGGATCGTAAAGTAGGTGCCGAGCTTGGCCGTTTCATACCCATAGGCATGGGCGAGGCGCCTGCTCCCCTTTCCGAGCGATTGTCCGACCAGGGTTTGTGCGGCGATCCCGAACCCAAAGCAGGGCATGAGGGAGATGAAGAGTGAATTGATTACCACGTTTGTCGCTGCCTGGGCTACTGTACCGATAATCCCTGTGATAGCAACAAAGACCAGAAATCCGAGCAGAATAAGGATGTTCTGGAGGGAGACCGGGACGGAGATCTTAACGATCTGGGAGATGACATCCTTCGAAATCCTAAAATGTGAGAAATACCTATACTGTTTTCGATAACTTCTTGTAAATGTTACAAGGAGGAAAAAAAGCCATCCTACGACCATGCTGAGAGAAGAGCCAAGTCCTGCGCCGGCGAGCTCCATCCTCGGCAGGCCGAAGGAGCCGAAAATGAGAACATAGTTGAAGAAGATATTGCACAGATTGATGACGATGGCGGAGGCGAGAAAAACCTTTGTATGACCAATGCCGAAAAAAAAACCCCTGTAAGACACGATAAGGAGAAAAAACGGCAGGCCGAGGAACTGGTACTTCATGTAGGCGGCGCCGGCCCGCGTCACTGCGGGGTCTTTCGAAAAGAAATCGATTATCGCGTAGGACGAAAAATAGCCGATGCCCGCAAAAATGACACCGAGAATAAAGCAAATCAGCAGAGAATTATTCAGCACCTCGCCCACGCCGGTAGGGTCGGCGGCGCCGTGCCGGCGCGCGACAAGCACATGTGTGCCTGTGCTGAGGCTGGAGAAAAGGCTCGTGATGGCCCAGGTACCGAGGAATCCGAGTCCCATGGCGGCGAGCTGGACCTGCGTGTTCTCAAGTCTTCCGACCATCGCGGTATTCACGATTGAGACGATCATCTGGGAGGAAAGTCCGGCGATTGCCGGAGCTGCGATGGCCCAGATCTGGCGCGAGAGATTCTTGTTAATGCCCAGCATGTCTGAAGAATCCGGCCTCGCGTCCTGGCGGAGTTTTTGGCAAACCCATTCCTTCGGCGCAGAACGGGTTTATGGTCATCGCGCGGCTTATGCGGAGAACTGGCTTATATATCGGTCAGCTTCGCGCGCGAATGTCGACGTCGGAAATTCCTTCTTGAGTCGCTTGAGGATCTCGAGCGCTTTCCCCTTATCCCCGCCGAGGCCATAGCATCGGGCGGCAGAGGTAAGGTATTCCGGAGTAGCCGCGGCGTCGGTGATCGCGTCGGCAGCCTTCGCGAAATAGGAGGCTGCATGGGCGTAATCGCTCCTCACCTCATAGCATCTGGCCATGCCGGCATAGGATGAGGATTTCAGGAGGGAGTTACCGCTCGAAAAACTGTCAAATTGTTTCAGCGCATCGTCGTATTGTCCGGTGGCGTAGTACGCCGAGGCCAAATAGAAGCGTGCGAGCTCCCCCGACTCAGTGCTCCCCCAATTATCGACGATTGACTTCAGGCCGATGATCCCCCGTTCGGGCTGGCCTTCGATCGCGAGCTTGTATTGGCGCGAATCGTTTGCCCCGGCGTCATAGATGGAGAAGACCTTCCCGAGTTCAGCGGCGGCCTTCTCGTTGTTATTGCGGCGGTTATTGCTATAAATGTACACCAGAACAACCACCGCAAGGACCGACCAGAGGATGACCGATACCCGTTTCTTGTTCACGGCATAGAACGCCGTCGCCTGGTCATAGGCGGAGATGAGCGGGTCGTGCTTGATCTCCTTTTTCGAAATCTTTTTTTTCGGTGACAGCATGTGAGAAACCCTTTATGAGAATTGGCAATGAGTGCGCCCGGCGCGATTCGAACGCGCGGCCTACAGCTCCGGAGGCTGTCGCTCTATCCAGCTGAGCTACGGGCGCAACGAAAATGCAAAGATTGGGGCGTTAGATGATCTGCCCTGTAAATCGTTGGCTGACAATCGGCCGCCGCAGTTGACACTTCCGTTGACACCTAAACCGCTGTAAACAAAACGCCTCCCCCCGTTCGTTCGGCCATTCCCGTGGCTTGCAATACAGAAGGAGGCGTTAAAACTTGTGGATTCGGGAATTTTGGACGATTTCGGTTGCGAGAGTAAGTTACGAAAGAATCAGTAGGAATTCAAGAAGAGAATTTGCTCAGTTGGTCAGAGCGGCGGACACATAATCCGCTGGCCGCGGGTTCGAGTCCTGCAGGGCCCACTTCGCTGGGGGGCGTTTGCTGGAAGGAACGGAGCGCGCTCAACTCAGGAGCGTCACCAATTCAATGTCCAACAATTCGTAAAGGGATCCTCCATATTCCCGCAAGTCCCCGGTTTATTCGGCAACATGAATCTGGAAGGGTTCGTTCTTTCGCGAAACATATCGAGAGACTATGGAATCACACCTCGGGCCCTGTCGTTTCCTAAGAAACCGAATTGAACGAACGCTTCCGAGGCCTCTCATTATCTGCAGAATTGCTTGAGCATCTCCATTGCCTTCGGATGTCCCAGCTTAGCTGCTTCGCTCCAGTCTCCACAACTTTCCGAACGCTGCCCGAGCAGGGAATAAACCCTTCCCCTGCTAAAGTAGATGTACATACTAATATCGGGAGGCCCACTTTCCAGCGAGCTCGTATAGTCGGCGATTGCGCCCTGGTAATCTTTAGCATTTTCACGGGCAGTCGCCCGATTATAGTATACTTTGTTCAGCTGACGATACTTTGGGTTCGTCCTAATGATGAAGTTGAAGTCAGCAATCGCTTCCTCGTATTCTCCCCTCTTGACTCTCATGTTGCCCCGCTCCGCGTAAGCCTCGGTGAACCCCGGATATGCCTGGATCGCCGAATTAAAATCAGAGAGTGCTCCTCCGTTGTGGTTTTGCTTTCGTCTTTCTATTCCTCGACACAGGTATGCCAACCCAGAACGCGGGTCTTTATCAATCGCATCAGAAAGCAGGGTCGTGGTATCGGACCAGAGTGGAATTCTCTTAAAAGTAAGCACACAAATAAAACCACTATATGCGATCACCAACCCGATCAGCAGCCACCTTAGAGTTGGATTTTCGACACTCATTTGATCCGTATAGCGGCAATACACTTGACCGATGATGAAGAATAGGCCTATATACGAGAGATATGCGTACCTCTCCGCAACAATCGCGCTTCCCACCCCGACGACCTGTAATACCAAGCCGATATTGGCCAGATAGAAGAGCCCTCCAAAAACCAAGTCCTTTCGGAAGCGATTCGACAGATAGATTATTACAATTATTGCCACAAGAATGATCGGGCCGACATAGTATTCTGTGGGAAACCATCCGTTAGTCTTTACGGGGAATGGATAGAATGCTGAGAGATTGAGCGGAAAGAACAGCTTGAATAAATAAAAGTTCACGGAATAGCATGCAAAAAGTATTCTGTCGAATGTGGGGTAGGTGAGTGACGCGGTGCTTATGGCGCCGACGGACTGTTGCGAGAAGAGAGCGATTACTCCAAAAATGATTGATATAACGAAGAATGGAACCTTTTCAGCAAGATTGCGTCTATCGAGTCTTTCGCCAGAGTAATAGTCAATGAGAATCAGTATGATTGGAAGAGATACGGCGGCGGATTTTGAAAGCAACGATAGCGTGAATAGGCCGAGTGCTACCCCATAAAAAGTCCTCGGGGTCGACTCCTTTGATTTTTTCCCTGCCCCCGTGCGGAAACCCTTTTTCCTTATGTAAGTGACATAGCTGATCAAGGAGCCGAGATAGAAGGCCGCAAACAACACATCCTTGCGCTCCGATATCCAAGCGACAGATTCGACATGCATCGGGTGAATGCCGAAAAAAAGGGCCGAGATTGCCGATACCTCATCTCTACTCGTGAGAAGCCTGACCAGATGGAATACCAGGAGAGTATTTAGGCAATGAAGGAGCAGATTGGTAACGTGGTAGGGCTTCGGATCTAATCCGAACCGATCATACTCAATGGCAAGTGTGAGAAGGGTTAGAGGGTGGTAATTGCCCGAAGAGTGAAATGACGCAAAAACCTTCTGTATGTTGTCCCAGGAGAGATCCTTAATCAGCGCGTTCTCGAGGACGTATTGATCATCGTCCCAACTTGATACAAAACCGTTCTTCAGACTATTAGAAAAAACGAGTACTGTAATAAGCAGAATCGCTGGCAAGATGAGCCCCCGGTACCAGCGGGTGTGATGCGTTGGGGTGGGATCCGATCGTGGGGCTTTATGTGATCGTTCCTGGTGCCTCTTCATGGTTTTACCCTATTCAGTTCGCATGCTACAGTTGGCCAGCAATTTGAGCACCATCACGAAATCATCCAGGGAAGGTTTGGGAGCATGATTAGGCTCCTCTGGTGTAAGGGACATCTGACTCTCGAGCATGATTTCGGAAGAATTCCTCTCTCGCTCCAGGATTTGTGCGGTGAAATGTCTGGGCCATTGTCGACTTTAGGAACGAGGGTTCCCCTTAGGGCGAACCTGATGTGTCGCATCGTAAGTGTCGAGTTGCTGGGAGTATTCGGGTTTCAGGTCTCCGAAGTTCGTTCTGAATAAATTTGCCATTTCAAAAGCCGCGAAGACAGATCCAACATTATTAAGGTCCAACGTTGCTTTCGTTTGAACCGATTGGAGCGCGGCAATTGCCGAAAACGCGAGATCGTGGTCGGAGATGAAGACAATGGAGAAGATTAGTCCTCCGCCTCATCACTTCTGAAAGATTGACACTCATTGAAAGAAAGCCAGCCACTTAGTTCGCAAAAACTTGTCGAGTTCCTTTCGAAGGTTTGGATCTGTTTTCCCCGTCAGTAAGGTTACCGTCCTTCCTCTCCATTCTTCAAATGTTTCTATCTGACCAATTAAGCGCTGATATTGTCCGGTAGAGTTGAGATCGTGTTCTGGCTCAATTATTATTTTATCTCCGACAATGAGATCAGCCCTGATTCTTCCCGAGGCGAATTGTTTTGTGACCTGAATTTCACCCAATTCAATATTCAAAAACTCGTAAAGGGAACTTTCATATTCCGTCTAAGTCCGAAATGATCCCGGGGTCCAATTTTCCAAAAGTGAGACAGCCGCGTCGACGTCACTCAAGAATCTAAGTTTTAGATCATCACTTAGCGAAATTTGATTCTCCTCTTGAATTAGTCAAGCTGACGATTACGTCACCCGGGCAAGATCCTCCGGAGCTGGGATACTTACCAGCCTGGGATTCCTCACTCGTTCGGCCGTTGGATACGACATGCCTCTCACGGATTCCCCCCACCCGTCTATGGGTGACAATGTAAGAAAGATCCCCAACGAGATCAATCCCATCTTCGGTGTGCTACGATTCAGGGTCGAGTGGCCGCAAGTCCGCGCAAATTCAAGTCCTATTTCGGACACTCATTTGGGCACCCTTTTCCACCCAATATTGCCACAAATCTTTTCCTTGACGCGAACGGGGGAATCGTGTACATTTGCTCCGCGGGAGGGCGTTCCTATAACCATTGAAGGAGGCACAAAATGCCAAATGAGAGAGTAAGGAAGCAGTTTCGCGATTGGTGCCGCAACGAGGCAACCGATGCACAACTTGAATACATCGCTGATTCGAAGACGAGCGTTGCAGAGGACGTTCAGGAGGCAATGGCGGAGCGTGGGCGGAGGCGCGAGATGAAAGAGAATCGAGATCGAAGGTTCGAGACTGTGACCTGGGCCTTATCATTCACGAATCACGGTTCTCGGCGTGGTCTGGACAATATGGGGCCGACAGTGATTTTTACCCCCTGAACGGCGTCAAATTGAAATTCCCCTACGGCGGGACATTGGAAGTCGGCCACGCAAATCCCCCCGGGGTATTCTACGCATCGCTTTTTCGACGCGCATTCAGCAGAAAACCACCGTATCGAGCACGGAAAGGAAACCTGTGTGCAGGGAAGGATTATCATCCCCTTCTGGGTACGCCCGAAACGAGAATAACTACCGGGCGGTCGTCGGAGGCGTCATGGCAACAGATCCATCGGCGCGTGACATCTGCGCGGGATACTCAAGGGAATTGAAAGCCGCCCAGAGACGTAGTACTTTTTCTATCCGGCGACTGACATAAAGGCCTGGTTTCTGTCGGATCCAACCGAAGCCTAATTTGAGCTTATCTACACAAAACTATCTTGTTGACCGCAGAAAAGGGACCGGCCTGGAGGTGGAGGAAATAGACCCCGCTCGGCATATTACTCCCATCCCATCTTACCGTTTTGTATCCCCCCTGCTCCATCCCGTTAACCAGCGTTTCAACTTCTTCGCCGAGAATGTTATAGAGTCTGAGGGTGACGAAACTCGTTGAAGGCAACCGGTAATTAATGATGGTAACCGGATTAAAGGGATTGGGATAATTCTGAAGCAGCTGAAAAGCAACCGGCAATCGCCTCGGCGGTTGCGATTCGACTGAGGTAACGATTCCGTTTTTGGTCAACGTGTACAATCCGCCGTTCTCCAAGAGCGCGTAGGACGTATCACCTCGGGAATGAATAACGTTTACATCGATCGTATCAATTGTGAGAGCCGTCCACGATACTCCGTTATCCGTGGACATGGAGATGCCGACATCGACATACGAAAATCCGATCAGGGTTCTGTTTACGACAAAGATCGCCCCTCTCTTGTCAACCGTGAATTTAGAGATGCTTGAAGAGGGGAGCGGAATCTCGCTCCACGCTCCCGCACTGTGGCGGTAGAGAGACGTGTTATTTGTGCCAAAGACGTCACCGATAGCCCCCTGTCTCATGATCGCGAAGTTGTGAACGCTTGAGGGCAGTCCGACCGTATCGACAGTCCAATTCCCCCCGGTGATTGCGCGATGAAATACTCGCTGTCCGCCGGCGTATATGCCGCTGAGGTAAATGAACCCAGCGCGATCGGTCCCGAATGACGTGGAATAGCTAAAATTGGTGTTTGGGATGCCGCTGGTATCCAGAATCCACTTGCCGCTCACATCCTGGGAATAAACCCGCGCATATTGACTGAATCCATTGTATGATGAGCCTATGTGCTCCCCGCCGCGTTCATCGACAAAAAAGACTCTCCCGATCGTCGCCGAAAGTCCCATCGTATCGGCATTCCACGTCACACCGTTATCTGTGGATTTATAGACGGGACCAAGCGCCTTAGAAGTGGGATCTGTATTCGGCAAGACTGTGTACAATCGTTGCGTGGTGTCTTTATAGATCGGGAGAGACCCGAGATATCCCGAGGGGGGAAAGCATTTGTGCCACACTGTATCACCGGCGTCGTTGTAGAAAATACCCAAATTAGTACTGACAATAAAACGATCGGGGCTATTTTTGGCAAACCCAAAAAAATGTTCGGCATGGATCCCGTTACTGGCCTCGAACCATGAGTTTCCCTGATCACGGGTGACAAAAACTCCAAAGTTTGTCGCAGCGACAACTAGCGAGTCCCCCGCGATATCGTTGATAGTGGGTGTATCAACCGTAATTGCCAAAATGCCCGCATCGATTCTGGTCCAATCCCCTGTCCCGCCGGCAGATTTATAGACCGTTCCGTTCCCGCCGGAGGCATAAATATTGCCATAAACATCATCGCAGAAAGAGCGAAGCGCAAGCGTTCCGATCCCGACAGTATCGGGGTTCCATGACGAGCCGTCATCGGTACTTAAATAGACTCCTGCGCCGTTTCCGACGACAAATATTCTATTCCGTCTGTCGATAAAAACCGTCACAAGGCTCGAAGGGGAAATCAGCGAGGTGACCCTCTGCCACGTCGAAGAGTCGGGAGCCTGCTCAAACAATCCGGCTGTTGTTGCAGCATATACCTTCAATGAAGTATCGAGGGCAATATCTCTGAAATGCAC
The DNA here is from genome assembly GCA_964410105.1 of uncultured Chlorobiaceae bacterium. Classification (GTDB taxonomy): domain Bacteria; phylum Bacteroidota; class Ignavibacteria; order UBA10030; family SZUA-254; genus CAYPFY01. The sequence continues at coordinate 55,297 of CAYPFY010000006.1, read as the reverse complement.
ACCGTTTCCCAAGCCCGCGGAATCAATTTGCCACGTTTTTCCCGTGTCACGGCTTACGTACACGGAAGCTCCGAGAGCGTAAATGTCATCGCCCACAACTTTCTCCCAAGACAAACCGGGTGAACCGATTGTTCCGCGCTCCTTTATGCTGATTACGTTCCCTTGGTAAGCGTAGTAAGAGAAGTCGATCTCCACGACTGATCCGTCATCAAGCAATACAAAGAGGATCCTAGGACCTCCATATTGCCCCTTCTTCGGGGAAATCTGCTGTATGCTCGATCCGGGGGGAGGGGTGTAAACTTTTAGATAGGATGAAAGTGCTCCGGGGAGGAGCACAAGGAGGTCGGTCTCTTCAATGTAAACTCCCTTGGATGTAGCTACCAGGCTAAAAACATCCGACGTATCATAGCCGTGAACATTCGTGGTACCGACTATATTGTCGCCATTAAGATGATTATTCATTGGATACGGCTGGGCTTGAAGAGTTGCAGGGAGGACGAAGAGGGCGCTCATTAAACCAATTGCGTTACCCCACTGCACCAGCAAATTGTTTCTCATGCGGCACCTCTAAGGAAGAGTTTGAACTGATTCTTACAGAGATCGTTCCTTCGAGGCAGTTACCCCGCGGAACAATAAAGGCGATCTACTCCCAGAAACAAATGCAGAATGGCTAGAAGGTAGCACAATCCAAAACAAGTATCAACTCGACGCACCGCGCATTCTCTAAGGTCTTAGAAACCCTGAGTTTGTTGCTTTTCTCCTAAGCTGTATTCCGGCCTAAGTATATCTGGACTCAACCACAATTTATCGGGAGCCCGTGCATCCTGAACGGTTTCTGACGCCGCCAATGACGGACGGTGGGCTTTCATCGAGGGTCTCTAAACTGGCAAGGTTGGATGCGTCGCGTCGGGCGGACTACACGACACTCCGGCGTAAGTTGAGCCGGCCCGCTGTGGGGCTTCGCTCTTAACGGTAACCCGCTGCCTGCAATTCAAACAGATGAGCGTACGTCCCCTTCGCGCTGAGGAGCTCTTCGTGCGTCCCAAGTTCTTTCACACGTCCTTCGGCAATCACGGCTATCCTGTCGGCGATGCGGACGGTCGAGAAGCGATGGGAGATCACTATGCCGATCCGCCCCTTGAGGTTTTCCTTGAGTTCTGTGAAGATCGCCGTTTCCGCTTTTGGGTCGAGAGACGACGTCGGCTCGTCTAGGATCCACACATCGGCATCTCTGTACATAAGGCGGGCTAATGCAAGACGCTGCCATTCGCCGCCGGAGAGATCGTGGCCTCCTTCAAAAAGCCTTCCAACTTTAGAATCAAGCCCGTTTTTCATCTTGTTCACAAGCCACTCGCTACGTGAATTTTTGAGCGCCTCCATCACGCGAATGTCATCCGCCCGGCCGTCGGGTCTGCCCATGGCGACATTCTCGCGGACGCTCAGCTCGTAACTGACGAAATCCTGGAAGAGAACCCCGATCCTGTTACGCAGCTGCTCGGGGTCGAGGTTCCGGATATCAACGCCCCCCACGCGCACTGATCCCTGATCGATGTCATAGAAGCGGAGAAGCAACTTGACGATGGTACTCTTTCCGGCACCGTTCTCTCCCACGAGGGCGACGAGCTCGCCCTTCCGGACCGATAGACTAAGCCCCTGAACGGCCGGCTCTGTTCCTCCCGGATATGAAAATGTGACATCGGCAAATTCAATCTGTTCGACGGGACGCGGGGGAAGGGTCAGGGGTTGCCGAGGCACGGGAACAATCTGAGGGATCGACAGGAAAGTGAAATAGTCGTCAAGAAAGGTCGTATGCTGATCGACGGCGACAAAGGTGCTTGAAATCTGTGCCAAGGTTCCGGATACGGACGTGAAGGCGCCGATGACAAGCACGACTCCGCCCGGATCGATCTCACCTGCCAGGCCGCGGAGTGCCACGAAAACATACGCGAGGGCGAGCGTCGTTCCCGTTACGAGGCCAGTCAGCAATGAGACGCGCGTCCCTGAGCGGTACATCTGTTCGCGCTGCTTGTAGAGATCTTCAGAGATCCTTCTGTGCCTCCCCAGAAGATAATCGGCGAGGACATTGGCCCGTATCTCCTTCGTGTTGCGCGGCTGGATGAGAAGATCCCCAAGGTATTCGCGCTCGCGTTCCTCGGGAGTTTCCTTGTAGAAGAATTCATAAAGGCGCGATGTGACATGACGCTCCAAGACGAGAGATAACACGGCCGCGGCGATCGCGAGGATCACCAGCACATAGTGAAGGCTGGCAAGCAGGGAAGCCATGAGGAGAATTGAAACCACGTTGCCAGAGAGCCCGAGCACGGACCATGTGAGATCTCCGGGTCTCCAGGAGACGTCCCGCTTTGCCCGTGCCAGCCGGTCGTGCCAGTCAGAATTATCGAAATGACCAAGATCGAGCTTTGCTGCCTTTGCAAGCAGTCGCCCCTCAGCTTCAAGCTGCACCCTGCGCACAAACAGATTGCGCCCGAATCCGCCATATGCGCCGAGCGCGCGCTGCGTCGCCGCGACCAGCCAGAGGCCGATGATCGTCGGCAGCATATCCTCAAAACGAAGGGATTGGATTCGCGAGTGCGCGATGAGGTTCACAAGTTTCGCCCCGAGGAAAACTGCGGCGGGAGTCATCGCGGCGTTCGCTATGCCCATTACCGAATAACGGATTAGAGAGCTTGGCGATGCATCCCACGCAAGCGACATCCCTTGCATGAGATTCCTCCGCACTCGGCGGGCACGCCCTTTGGATTTAGCGGGAGGTAGATCGTCGACTTCGTTTTGCACGGCCTGTACAGACGTTCGGTATCAGACACTGGTTAGAATGCCGCGGCCGGGAATTTGACCGACGGGTTCGGATAGTTTAATCTTTTGTCCATCTGGATTATATGAACTAATTTTCCATATTCAAAAGTCTGGGGGGAATCGGCTATTGTAACCCCTTTTCTTAAGTTCTCTTAGCTGAGTTCCAGTATCTTGCAGCCGATCATTGATAGCTGAGAGCGCGGCGAATGGGTGCCCGGCCGCGCCTCAGGGAATGGGGTTTGAGCGACAACAGAAAGGATCCTCCGCGCCAGGTGCGAAATGACCCGCGGTTATATCGGAGCCTGCAATTTGGCCCTCATTTTGACCGATTGTCGACTTCAGCGCGCAAGAAATCCACGATCATTTCGTGAACTTTTTGCGGTTGGTCAAACCACGGACACGCGCGCGAATTCGGAACCGTCCTCACTGTCATCTTCTTGTTGTTCTCGACGCTTTTCGCCCAACTCTTTTCACAATAATTCTCCATGTAATTCTGGCCCGGTTCGAAAAAGTTGCCTTCGAAATCGGGCTTCAGCAAAAGGGTCGGCACAGTCAACTGGGGTATTTCCAGTGATATATCTTGCGCATTGAACTCACACAGGTATCGTATCCAGACATGCAGTTTTGGGGTCGCCGCCTCCCGCCATAACCGCAATCCGCGCAGGGGATTTGCGGCATAGTCTCCGGGGATAAAATTATTGTCGTCCCATGTTTCCCGCGTGACGGTTTTGAACCACTTCGGGGCGAGATAGTGATCCACGGTGCCGACGCGCTTATCCAGGTTTTCGTAGTAAGGGGCCAACCGCGTTCCACTCACTTCCATTCGAGCCGACCCTGCGAGGATTATGACTGCCCTGATCTGATCCGGGTGCTTCATCGCAAGGTGCAGGGCGATCTGGGTTCCTGTGAGCCAGTGGCCGACGATAATCGGCTTTTGGATACTCTCTTCCTTCATCAGAATCTCGATTGCCTCCAGCGCCGCATTTGTCCATGTCTGCTCCCTAAAACTTGTCGATTCACTAGGGCAGGGGGGCGCCGGCGTGCCGCCAAAACCTGCGAGCGTTACGGCGTACATGCGATACTTGTCAGCAAACCCGTCCATAAACTCGTTGAATATGCTTCCGCCGAAACCGAGTCCTGGAATCAGAATCATCGGTTGTTGGCCATCCCCCTTCGTCAATACTCCCCCCAGCGTTCCAAGCTTGGCAGTTCTATAGCCGGGGGGATCGACAAGATTGTTGAGAGTCGAATCCTGCGCCAGGATACGTTTGAACGATTGTTGCCCGTACAGAACGTGTTGGCCGAATAGTAGTATTCCGAAGGTGACCAGAATGCTTTTGGTGACTGGGATCGGATTCATGTTTTTCATCCTCTCATTTTTCGTCCACGTGCTTGCCTAGACTCGTCGAGGTTACTGAATAACCTTCTGAGGGCCGAGGCGTTTCGTTCACCTGCGACGTAATTCAGGCTCAATCTACTAGATTGGCCGGGAATAAGCGACCTGTTTTATCGGAACGAACCAGAAAAGGCGGCAAATATTGTCGGCGGGGACCGGACCTCATCATGCAATGAGCCTAGGTCGCCCTGTATTGAGAAGGGGTTTTGCCGGTGATTTTTTTGAAGGCGGAATTGAAAGACGATTTGCTGTTGAATCCAACCTCAAGCGCCAAGCCATATATGCTGAGGTTTTGGTATTTCGGATCGTTCACCCGGGCGATAAATTCCCGCACCCTGTGCTCGTTGACGTAGTCATTAAATGATTTATTGAATCGTTCATTTATGAGTCTCGAAACCTGATACGCGGGGAGGCCGATCCGCTCGGCCAGTGTGGAAAGGTCTAAATCCGGATTAGTAAATACTTTCGCTTCGCTCATAAGTATCCGAAGTCGCCGCGCGTATGTCTCGCTTTCGTTCCCGTCAAAGGGCATGTACTTACGATACTTCTGGACGAATCCGGGACTAATCAATTCCGGGTTCAGGACCAAATTGTACTCGACAACGTAGAATATGCCGGCCGAAGCAAGGGAATATATATAATTCGTAATCGGATTGTACCTACCCCGAAGGAGGACGAAGAGATAGAGGGAAAAAGCCACGACAAAGAGAAGAGAAAGGGAATACGCCATTGCCTTTAACCACCGCACGCGGGAGGAAACCGGAATAATATAGGCCGCTGGTTCAGGAAAATTAACCGCAGCTCGAATCTGCCGAAAAATAACGACCAAATAAATGAAGAGATGGATCTCCTGCACGGCAAACATCACTTTCGATGTATCGTCCATGGGAAGATCGCCAGCAAGGAATGTGGCCAGGAAATCAGCCCAATCGCACGTGGCGAGGAGAAAATATCGGCCGTTGAAGAGAAACAGCAGTGTATAGGGAAGAAAGTGAATCCAGTAGCCCCGCTTCCATCGAAACGACGGATCGACGACCGATTTTGAATAGAAATAAAAGAGAGGTCCCAAGAGGAGGGTCGTCCCGGCCGTGAAGCTGAACAGCTGGGGAACATAATTCCGAAGACCGGTGTGCGCGACAAAGTAACCGAGGTTTGTGAGGATGATGAATGTTATGAGGACAATGATGAGTCGCGATGCCATGGGGTTGGTCGAACGCCGGTGCCCGATGAGCATCACCAGGAATATTCCTTGGACGATGCTGATAAGGAAAAGTGAAGGAGAAATCATTCTTGTTTATCCCCAAACTCTCTCGAACGGAATCCGCTATCTGGTTTATAATGGCCGGAGAGCGTTTCGTACAATAAGTTTTCCTGGGAAGAGACCTTGACGGTCGGGGGAATCTATAATCGAGCCAGGAGCGAAGAAATAGTCATACCGACTTTCTTCAAGGTATCGCTTATCAGAGAAAAATCAAACAGACAACCCTCACATGGGGAGTGTTCCTGCAGGCGGCCACTCCCGACCGTCCGGGCGCCGCATCCGGGGGCAAGTCTGTGCCATTCAGATCCAATTCTTCCGAATGAGGCTCATTTTGACGGCCTGTGTGAGGACAACGTAACAGAGAATGGTTAGCAGCAGGATTGGCCAGTAAAGCGGCGGAAGCTCTGTGAATCCGAGTGATGGCCCAAGCCCGGAGTGAGGCAACCACATTCCAACGGCGATGATGATGCCCGACGTCAGAATAAGCGGCACGCTTGGCAGGCTTTGAATGAACGGGATTTTATTTGTGCGAATGATATGAATGATCAGAGTCTGGGTCATCAGCGATTCCACGAACCAGCCTGTCTGAAAAAGCGACGCCCGTGACGGATCCTTGCAATTGAAGACGAAATACATGACGAAATAGGTGGTGTAGTCGAAAATAGAGCTGACGGGACCGACGAAGAGAATAAAACGGCTGATCTCGCTCATCGACCAGGGCCGGGGTTTCACGACCTGCTCCGGGTCGACGTTGTCCGTCGGGATGGGGACCTGCGAAAAATCATAGAGAAGGTTATTGGTGAGGATTTGTATGGGAAGCATAGGTACGAACGGCAAAAACGCGCTGGCCCCGAGCACGCTGAACATGTTTCCAAAATTCGAACTCGCTCCCATCCGAACATATTTGATGATGTTTGAAAAGACCTTTCTCCCTTCAAGGACACCTTCTTCCAGCACCAGGAGACTTTTTTCGAGAAGAATGACGTCGGCGGATTCTTTTGCGATATCAACGGCGGAATCGACGGAGATCCCGACGTCTGCGGCGCGCAAAGCCGGGGCATCGTTGATGCCATCGCCCATGAATCCAACCACGTGGCCACGAGTCCGAAGCAGATCAACGATGCGGTGTTTGTGCGCCGGGGAAAGGCGCGCATAGATATGGGTCGTTTCAACGGCGGCGGAAAGTTCTTCGTCCGTCATCGCATCGATACTGGGCCCCAGCAGGATTCGATCGGTGGGGAGTCCGACGTCGTGGCACACCTTCTTTGTGACGAGATCATTGTCGCCGGTGAGGATCTTGACCGTCACGCCATGTTTCTGAAGGACAGCGATAGCCGGCCCCGCGCTCTCTTTTGGAGGATCGAGAAAGGCAACGTAGCCCTTCAGCACAAGATCCTGTTCATCATCCTTCGAATATGCCGGGCGGCGTTCCAGATCCTTGTGCGCGACTGCGAGCACGCGAAACCCATCGGCGCTCAGCCTCTCGTACTCGTCCCTCAGGTCCTGGATGAGAATGGGGTCCATCGGCAGGAGATCCCCTTCGAGTTCGAAACGCGTACAGCGCCCAAAAATCGCTTCGGGGGCCCCCTTTGTGACCAGGCGGTGAGTCCCCTCGGGCGTCTCGACAACGACCGACATCATTCTTCGGGAGAAATCGAACGGGATCTCGTCAACTTTCTTATACATATGGACATTCATCTGCTGGTGCAACTCGTCCCGGTATTCCAGTATCGCGCGGTCGAGCAGGTTTTTAAGCCCCGTCTGAAAGTGGCTGATGAGGTATGCGTCGAGGAGAACCATATCGTCCTCCTTGCGAACGACATCGCAGTGCTGTTCGAGGATCACGTGGTCGATCGTCAGCGTTCCGGTCTTGTCGGTGCACAGGACATCCATCGCGCCAAAATTCTGGATGGAATTGAGCCTCTTGACGATCACCTTCTTCTTGCACATGAGAAGGGCCCCGCGGGAAAGGCTCACCGAAACGATCATAGGGAGCATTTCCGGGGTGAGCCCCACCGCGATCGCAAGGGCGAAAAAGAATGCTTCCCCCCAATTCCCTTTGGTGAACCCGTTGATGAGAAAGACCAGGGGGACCATCACCGCCATGAACCGGATCATGAGCCAGGTAAACCTTTTTATCCCCTTGTCGAAACTGGTCTCCACCAGTTGACCGCTCAGGCTTGCGGCCATTTTTCCGAAATATGTCTGTTTGCCTGTTGCGATGACGACGGCGGATGCCGTTCCGCTTTCAACGCTCGTCCCGAGAAAACAGATATTTGAGTATTCGAGCGGAGAGATGGAATCGCGCGGCTCAGGAGTGTCGTATTTTTCGACAGGCAGCGATTCTCCGGTGAGGCTCGCCTGAATCACGAAAAGATCTTTCGAGGATATGATCCGGACGTCGGCGGGGATCATGTCGCCCGCTGAGAGCTTTACGATGTCTCCCGGAACGAGGTCCTTGAGAGGAACTTCCCTGGTAACATCGCCGCGGACGACCGTTGCCGTCACCTTTATCATCGCCTTCAATTTCGCGGCAGCAGTGTCCGCCCTCGTTTCCTGAACGAATTTCAGCAGGACTCCGAGTACGACCATTAAACTCATCACCGTCCCTGCCCGCGGATCTCCCGTGACAAAGGAGATTACGGCGAGGGCCGTCAGCAGGACGACGAGAGGATTGCGAAGCGAAGTCACAAGCCGCCAGAGCGGACCGTGCCTCTCCTCCTGCGAGACTTCGTTCGGGCCGTGAATCATCATGCGCCTTTCGACCTCCGGCTCCGTCAATCCCTCGACAGAGGTCGAAAGTGTCCCCAGGACGTCAGCGTACTGGCTCCGCGCGGCTTCGATAAGCTCCGGGGAAACCTGGATCTTATTTGACGACCTTTTCAAGGTAATCTGGATCGCTGGCGGATTTGGTCAACCGGGGGCAGTTGCGGGATTTCGCACAGTAGGTATGGCAGAAGGGTCAAACATCTGGAGCACGAATGATGGACGGGAGAACCCCTTAACTCGTCTGCGCGGCGACCCGGGGAGAGATTCGGTGGCTCAGATGCACCACGAGGGTTTGCAAGCTCTTTCCCGTTCCTGAGGGCCGTTCGGCCGTCGGTAGCCGAACTCTCGGACACATTCAGCGCCGAGATTCTAACGAGAATTCCTTCAGCGAAGACTGTTCCCAAGTTCCTCAATCGCGTCGTCCAACGCATCGCTCTCCACCTCATACTGATCGAGCAATTCGTCGACCTTGCCGCGGAGGTGTGGGAAAAAACCGGTTGGTCTGAATGTCAGATTCTGGATGCGGGTGAATGAAGCGTATGTCACAGAGAGCTGATCCTGGGACAAAGAGTACGCTTCGTTTGCAATGCTCTGCACGATTCGTCCGACAATCTCCTGGACCTGGTGCAAATGTGAGAAGGTTGTGGCGTGCCTTTCTGCCATATCCGCCAGCAGCTCGGCCTGGTCGCCCGGATACCCATTGGAGCGGCCCTCCCGTTCCGTATAGGTCGCGCAGATTCCGGCATCGACCGTTACAGCTTCGTTCATGAGATCCCGTGCGTACTCAAACTTCTGCAGATTTGTCATTTCCGAAAAACTCCGGTCGGTCGGGACGTTAAACCCCTTCACGGGACTCAATGAAGGTGGTGATTTGGCATCCTTCAGCCCTGGTGACGGAGCAGCTTTCTGCGAGAATGCCGTCGATGCTGCCAGTACCGCCATGGTCACTACCCGCGAGAGCATTTTCATGATCAGGCACCTCCTGTCGACTTCAAAAGTATGATTTTGGCTGGTAATAATCAATCGCTAGTACGGGGGGCCGGCGCCACCTTTCACACATCACGGAAAAAACCTATATTGGAGGAGTCGAAGCCCCATGAAACCAAAATTCGAGATCCCGCATTGCGAAACGTGCGAGTCGAGGCTCAAAACGGTCTTCAGCGAGCTCTCCAGCGAAGAGCTCGTCAAGCTATCGCTCCATAAGGGCTGCAATTTTCACAGGGCAGGGCAGATCCTCTTCCACGAAGGGGGTTTCCCTGCGGGCCTCTACTGCATCAATCGTGGAAAAATAAAACTCTACAAGACGGGCCGTGACGGCAAGGAACAGATCCTCCGGCTGGCGAAGGAAGGGGATGTCGTCGGCTACCGCTCGCTCATCAGCGGCGAACCATATGCTGCATCCGCCGCCGTTTTGGAAGATGCGTCAATCTGTTTCATACCGAGAGATACTTTCTACGGCCTTTTGAAAGAGAGCCCGCCTTTCAACATGCAGGTTATGGCACTTCTTGCGCGCGAGCTGAGATCCGCCGAGGACAAGGAGATAAGCCTGGCGCAGAAGCCGGTCAAGGAACGGCTTGCCGAGACATTGCTTATGCTGAGAGAATTCTTCGGTGTCGAGCAGGATGGAGCTACCATAAAAACGCCGTTGACCCGAGAAGATTTGTCAAACATCGTAGGGACGGCCACAGAAACCGTCATCCGCCTGCTTTCGGATTTGAGAGAAAAGAATATCATCGAACTGGAAGGCCGAAAGATCAAAATCCTCAACCAACACGCTCTCCTCCGGATTACGCACGTTTTCGACTAGTTTCTCCCAGCTGTCCCCTCCCTTTCGTTTCGATCGGTTCCAGCACATGACGAAAATCATGCTGAGGCCCGACCGATGTCATTCAGTTCCGTCGCCCTCCCTCTTACATTAGAACAGCATCGGAACCTGATAACATGATTATCATAAAGTCAATTCTCGTCCCGACCGACCTCTCCGACGGCTCGCTCCAGGCGGTCGAGCTCGCACGGTCTTTCTCGGTTATTTCTAATACCCGGATCTATCTGGTTCATGTCATCGAGGGTAGTCTACCCATCTCCGCCTCTGATTCCGCAGAGAGCAGCGGGTCGAAGACCTCCGGCGCGGCCGCCTCCCGGAGGCTTAACGATTTCGTACAGAAACGATTCCCCTCCGATCATGACTTGGTGTTTCTTATTCGCAGAGGCGAAATATGTGATGAAATCCTCAGGTTCGCGGCCGAAGAAAGCGTCGATCTCATCGTCATGGCAACCCACGGCAGGACAGGATTGGCACGCGCATTCATGGGAAGCGTCGCGGAAAAGATCGTCCGTTTTTCGCCGATCCCGGTGCTGACCATCAGGTCAGGCTGCGCCCGGAACCGGGGCCGTTTCGATGCAAACCCGGACGAAAAGGAGCACATGCGATGAAGACTCTCTGCTTGATCATGGTCCTGGCGGTTGGCTTACCGACCCTCCTCATTGGACAGTCCGAAAATCAACTCTTCGTGCGGCCTCAGAGCAGGCTCCAATTGGAGGGAACCTCAACCCTCCATGATTACAGTTTCGCCACGTCGGATATCAGGGGATCTGCCCGTGGTGACTCCGCATCGCCCGGGGGGAATTCGAATCCGATTTCTCACTTGACGATCAGAATCCCGGTAAAGAATATCAAATCGGGCGAGGAAAAGATGGACAGGAATATGTACGAATCACTGCGGGCGGAAGATTTTCCGGAGATTCTTTACCGGCTCGATGAAGCAACGGAGGATCGAGATTCGAGCGGCAGAGATACGCTACTTCTGCGCACAAGGGGAAAGCTTAGCGTCGCGGGAAAAGAAAAAGTCATCGAGATGGACGTGCGGATGGTGAAGCAAGCAGACGGAACCATCCGGGTGAGGGGAACCAAAGAGCTCTTGATGACCGATTTTGGGATAGAGCCTCCGAGCTTCATGCTCGGAGTGCTTCAGACTGACGATCAGGTGTCTATAAAATTTGATGTCCTGCTCGGCTCACGGACCGGTGAATGATTTCATTTCGAAAGGAGAATACTCTCATGAAAGGCATCCGAATTTTGCTTGCGATCCTGTCGCTAACGATTGCGACCCGCCTCATCAGTGTCGCTCAGGACACACCACGATCGGGAGCAGCGTCTGAAAGCGGCCGACAGTCTCCGGTAATGAAATTCTACGGCCGTATGCAGACGCTCGGCTTCGCCCAGTTCCTCAGGGATATTTACCGGGACAACGCCCGTCTCTATCTTTACCTGAAACAGGCACGGTTGGGGACAACAGCATCTTATGACGACATAAATTTCGACGTGCAATTCGCCCTCGGAGGCGAAGAAGAGGTGAAGGCGCCTTCCCCGGGGGTCGCTCTTTCTCTGCTCGATTTGAGCGCCGACATCCCCCTCACGAGGTCGCTCCGGATCAAAGTGGGACAGTTCAAGGTTCCTTATGGGAGGGAGAATCTCACCGACGAGGCTTTCTTCCAATTCACCGATGTGTCAGTCCAGTACTCAGGATTCAAGCTGGGGAGGGACGTGGGGATATCACTCCGCGGCAATTCCGGCAGCGTTGAGGCCGTTCTCGGCGTATTCACTGGGGGCGGACGGGATGTCCCCATCCGCTATATTCCGCTTGACCTGGGCATGCCCATGATCGTGGCGCGCATCGGAGTGACCGATGGACTTGAACCAGATCTGTACAAGATGAGGCAGAACTTGGTTGAGTCCACGTCCGGCTACGAACTCTCCATCAACGGGCTCTATACCAAGGATTCGAAAGTCGGGCACTCGACAGCCCTGAACGTGAAACTGGAGGACAAGTCGCTCTTACTCAACAGCAATTGGAATCCCTTCATCGCCCAGCAACCCCTGGACAAGAGCGAGTTATGGCAGGTCGGCGTTGACGCCGCTGCTCGACTCAGCGGGAAGAAAAAAGGGTTCTCCGCCGAGGGTGAGATCAATTACGGCTCATTCAAGAATCGCTACGGCTCGCTTTTCCTCTTCGGGGGAAGGGCGCAGGGAGGATATTATTCGAATCCGCTTGAATTCGCCCTCCGCTATTCCTTTCTCAGGCCCGATGAAAATTTTGGGGTGAAGGATAACTCCGGCAACGTATACAAGATCGTCGATCACAGGCTAATCCAGGAGATCACCGGCGCAATCTCTTACTATCCCGAGGGCAACAAAGTCAAATTGACTGCAGAACTCCCCGTTTACATCAATGAGCCGCTGGCCATTGAGAGAAATCTCGGAGCATATCCCCTGCTTCAGCAGCCCGACCAGACGACCGTCATCGCGACGGGAGGGAGAGCGGAGCGACAAACGGTCGTTGAGGCAAGGATGCAACTGCAGGTGATGTTCTAAATGTCAGGTGGACGCTCCGGTGCGAGGGGATGTTTGAGTTCTCTTGCCGCGATTGCCCTCGTGGCGGCGTGGGGCTTAGAAACACCCCCGCTTTTTTCGCAACAGGGACATTTCAAATCGTACCGCCTCGTGGCCGGGAGCCGGTTATGGCTCGAAGGATCTGCGACGACTGGCGATTATACGTGCGAGGCAACGGTTATGGATGGAATTGGGATGTTTGATTCGTCGGGTGGTTCTACCGATACGCTCCCTGGCCTGGTCCATGGGGCGATACCAGTGAAAAGCCTCGAATGCGGGAATAGCCTGATGAATTCAGACATGTGCCACGCGATGAACGCGGATAGCTTTCCTACAATCATCTACGAATTGAAAAAGATCGCCTCGAGCGTAGAGTCCGACACGGGGCACAACGGATTTCGGATAAACACAGAAGGAAAACTGAGTATCGCGGGCACAATCAGAGACGTTTCAATCCTCGTGATGATCGCGCGGGAGCAAACCAACACATTCCGCATCACCGGTTCAAAGGTTTTATCAATGAATGACTTTGGGATCACGCCTCCGTCGGCCCTCTTCGGGCTTGTGAAGGCGGACGATCGGCTTGTGGTCCGATTCGACCTCGTCGTGAGCGAGGATCCCTTGCGAGGCCTCGAAAGATCCCGATAAATAATGCATGAGGGAGTCAGAGCGACCGGGCGGTAATCCCCTCAAGGTCAGAAACGCCGCGTACCAGAGTTCGATCATTTCATAAGCTTCTCTCCGACGTTCACGATAACAGTCTCGGACTGGTCAAGATCCCGCGGGCAACGGACTTAAATCACAGACCTCAGTGCCCGCCAAATCGCCGCGGCCGATACCGCCCCCTCCCGGATAATCCTCGCAGGTGATCCGGAGACATCGACAATCGTCGAGGGTTTGCTCTGATCCAATCGCCCGGCATCGAGGATGAGATCGACAGACGATCTCATCGATTCCGCAAGGAGGGAGGGCTCCGCAATGACCTTGTCGCCGGAAAGATTCGCGCTCGTCGAGACAAGCGGAACTCCAACGCCAGCAATCAATTGCAGGCACAATCTGCTTCGGGGTATCCGGAGCGCGATGGTTTTTTCTGCGACGAGGGGAATGGGGGTACGAACGGGGAAGATCATGGTTAAGGGGCCCGGCCAGAATCGTCTCATCAGCTCGCGGGCGGCTCCGGAAACACTCGCCAGCGTTTCCACCATCGATCGCGTATTCGCAAGCAGAATGAACGGCATATTCTCCCCCCGCCTTTTGATCTCGTAAATCCGTCTGACTGCATTCGCCTCGAACGGATTGCACCCCAGCCCATAAATCGTATCAGTGGGATAGATGATAATCTTGCCGTTCCTGACAAATTCCACCGATCTCGCCAGGATTTTTCGGGGAACATATCGAAGGTTAAGAGTAATTACCTCAGCCATTCACCGCTGGTGAAATCACTTTTTCGATATTTTGCAAAACCATGTCGGCGCTGATATTCATCATGCAGTCGAACGTGCGAATCGGGCACTCATCACCCCCGTGAATCGCACAGGGACGGCAGGGCAGTCCCTTGGTCTCGACGACAACATCCCTTTTCCCGTAGGGGAAAAATCCGAATCCGGGAACCGTGGCCCCGAAAATCGAAACGACCGGCGTGCGCATGGCGACCGCCATGTGCATGGGAGCGCTGTCATTGCAGATGAGCAGTCGGCAGCGCCTGAGGAGTTCGGCCGATTGGAGCATTGTCAGCATTCCCGCCGCACTGAGGACGCGAGGCGAGGCAACTGATCGTGAGATGTTCCCGCACAGGAGCTCATCGTCTTTTCCGCCGATGAGAACAATGGAATGATCGTCTTTGACCAGTTTCTCCACAAGCTCTGTGAACCGGGGCCACCTTTTTGTGTTCCAGACGGTTCCCGGGGCGATCCCTATAAGGGAATTCCCGGAGAATCCGGATATCGCCGAATCGACGACCCGGGCATCATCCTGCGAAGGAAAGAGTTCCGGAAGAACACGCTCCCAAGGTGGCTCGATTCCCACGCCGGAAAGAAGTGAGAGATTCCTTTCAATCTCATGGACAGATGGGTCATATCTGACGGTCGAGTTCAACATGAATCGACCCGAGCTTGTGTCAAACCCGATCCTGCGGGGAATGGCCGAGAGGCGGGCCAGCGAAGCGCTCCGGACCGATCGGTGGGGTATGAGCGCGAGCCCGTAATTCCGGGTTTTCAGTGCGCGAAGAGTTTTCACGAAACCCGAAAATCCCCTATCGCGGCCTCTTTTATCGTACACGAAAATCTCACGGATCGCCGGATGGTTCCGCAAAAGCTCCGCCGCCGCCGGGACGACAAGCATGTCGATTTCAGTTACGGGCATCCGCGCCTTGAGGATCTGCACAAGCGGGAGCGTCAGTATGACATCCCCGGGAAATGCCGTCTGTATGATGATCGCTCTATCAGGCACTGATATTTTTTTCTCTCTGAACGCTTTCAAAGGTATGCTTCCACCGCCGGTGCATCCATTGCCAATGATCTGGGTATCGCCGTATAAAATCTTCAAGGATCGCAGTGTGACGCCGTGTGAGCTCGACGATATTCTCCTCAGAGTTTTCCGTGAGATCATCCATCGGGATCTCCACGACGGTGACCTCGTATGAGAAATCGGGCTGGCGCACCATGAACCCCATCTGCATCGGAGCTCCCGCCCGCAGTGCGAACGCCGCGGGGCCCTGGTGGCTTGCAACGCTGCGGCCGAAGAAATCAACAAACACGCCTTCCATCGGACCGCTCTGATCCGGGGCAATCGCAACGATTCCCCCGTTCTGGAGAGTTTTCAGGATCTCCCGTACCGACATTCCCATCGGAATGACAGTATTTCCAAAGAGACAGCGATGTCGGTTGATCACCTCGTCGATGCGCTTGTTCGACTGGGTCTGCACAATGATCGAGAACGGATGCCGTGAGAGATAGGCAACCCCGAGCGCGATGAGCTCCCAGTTTCCGAAATGCCCCGAAAGCATGACCATCCCCTTCCCCTTCTCAAAGCCCCGCTCCATGATGTCGATGTTCTTGGGCCTGACGATCCTTCGGAGAAGACGATCGTTCAAATTGGGGAACCATAAGAATTCCGTGAGGGCGATGCCATAATTGCGGAAAGCGCCACGTGCGATCGCCTCACGATCGTCGGCTGATTTTTCGGGAAATGCAAACTGGAGATTTTCGAGTGCGATTCGGCGTCGCCCGGGCATAAACACATAGGCCATCGATCCAAGCATTTCGCCGAGATGCTGTACGGACCGGAGGGGCAGGAGGAGAATGATCCATTTCAGAACTTGAAAGGACGCGAATTCGAGCAGCGACATCATCGGTCAGGCTATCTCGTCTTGTGCGCCCATTCCTCATACCAGTTGTCGTCCCGAAGCTCATCCCGGTGCGTCGAATGGACAAGGATGTAATCGCCGAGGCTCGTCCGATCGACAAAAACGAAGATCACACCCCCCTGCAGGGAGTTGAAGTGCCAGATTTCGTAAGGGAGGCTTTCGGCTGTACTCGGGAATCTTTCGACTTCGTCGCATGCGCCGTAGGTGACATAGACACGCCCGCGATCCGTCTTCCACCCTTCCCGGCTCCCCACGCCGAAGTTCTTGTTGGTATAGTCGATCCGGCGGCTGTAATTCTCCTTGAATTCATTTCCGGAGCCGGCGGGATTAGGGTTACGGTTGCGCCAGAATTCGTAAAGAAAATTCTGTTTCGATCTGAGGTCGGGAAGTTTTTCAAACTGCGAGCGTTCCGCCTCCGTCGCAATATACTTCGCCTGTGCAAAGGCCTTGTAGACCTCAGGCTCGGTCATCACGGAGATCTCGCTGGTGGCGCCTTCGCCCATGAAGGGATTCTGGGATGTGTCAGTCGGAGCCCCAGGCTTATAAACAAAGAATTTTTTGGACACCGTAGCCAGAACAGTCTGGGCCGTGTCGAGCATCGATACTTTGAACAAATAAGTTCCGCCATGCAGCGCCGAAAGGTTCAGGGTGCCGATTTCCACGGTCGAATTGTGCTGGCGCGGCTTCGTCTTATCCTTTGAGAGAATTTCTTTTCCGTAGGCATCGAGAACGGTCGTCCGGATTATGACACCGGGATGAGTCGAATGGGAGGATATGAGGTTATACGCCTCAACGTAGTAATACATGATAGGCAGGCCGGAGCCATAGAGCTTGCCTGCGTTCGGCGTCACCTCGAGCGTGTTCTTGTAAAAAATCGATTCCTTATTGGATGACGGCTTAATTGAGCTGCAGAATTCGACGTCGCTGAGAGCTTCGTGGTCCTCTGGGAACCGGGAGACGATCAGGGGAGTGGAAAAACTATCCCTGCGCGAGGGGTCATTGGAGTCGTAGGAAGTCAGGGACATCGAGTATCTGCCCGGGGGAAGCCCAACGGACTGGATGCCGACCAGAGTTTGTGACCGGGAGATCGCCGATGTATCGTCGATCGTATGCGGGACCACCCAGTCCTTCTCGGCGACCTTGGAAGAATCAGTGCGGATAGTCCATTTCAGGTAGGTTGATGAAGAGAAATGGCCCGAATCGGGCCGGTACGTCATGATATTCTCGCGAATCCCGTAATAGAGCTCGATATATGTCTGGACGGAATCCCCGTAAAACCTTGCCACATCAATCTCAAGCTGATAGGAGCCCCTTCCTCGGATGAGGTCATCGGCGTAAGCTGGCCGGGAGGAAAACAGGAGGAAAAGGGCAGAGACAAGGCTCTTTGTTGCCACTTCTACTCTCCCATCGCTTTGACCACCACGCGCTTCCGCCGTTGGCCGTCGAACTCCGCGTAGTAGATCTGCTGCCAGGGCCCGAAGTCAATCTTCCCCGCAGTTATTGGAACGATTACCTCGTGGTGAATTATGAGGCTTTTCAGGTGGGCATCGCCATTCGTCTCACCTGTCCGGTGGTGCCGGTAGTTGAGATTGAACGGGGCCAGCTTTTCGAGCCATTCGTCGATGTCATGGATCAGCCCGTCCTCCGCGTCGTTGACATAAACGCCTGCCGTGATGTGCATGGCAGAAACGAGCACCATGCCCTCCTTGATCCCGCTTCGGCGCACGGTATCGGCGACTTTGTCCGTGATATTGATATAGTCACGCTTTTCCGGCGTATTAAACCAGAGGTACTCGGTCAGCGATCTCATGAAATTGCTCAGTGGCTGGTTTCAACATAGAGAAATTCTGCACGAAAGGCAATCATCCGGGTGGCAGGTGGGGGCTTGTTTCGGGGCCGAACGCGCAGAAGGCATCCCACGGGATGCCTTCTGCGATGGTGGCGCGAGTATGAGACCGTTGCGCGAATCAGCTCGCGCTCCGGCCGGTCACTTCATGAGGATCATCTTCTTGACGGTCTGGAACGTGTTGGTCTTCACTCCGTCGTCATCATACCCTTCCGCGACCAGGCGGTAGAAGTACACGCCCGAGGCGAATTCTGAAGCATTGAATTCCACCTCCTGCGTGCCTTGCAGCATATCCTCCCTGTCGAAGAGCGTCGCGATCTCCTGACCGAGCAAATTATAGATCTTCAGGGTCACGATCGCGTCCTCCGGCAAGTCGAACTGAATCTTGGTCGTCGGATTGAAGGGGTTCGGATAGTTCTGATAGAGCGAGTAGATCAGCGGGATCTGCGGCGCTCCGTTGAGGACCGGGACGCCTGCTGTCGGGACTACGCCCGGGCCGGCCTTCCGCAGGTAGCTCACGTCGGCAAGCGGGCGGAATCCTGTGAACTGCAGTTTCGTGTAGAATCCGACCGTGTCGAGTTTGCCCTCGAACGCATCGTTGATCCTGCGGATCGTCGAATCCGTGTTCCCGTAACCGTAGAGGGCCTGGTACGAGGCTTTGCTTGGCAGGGCCGCTGCATAATTCCGTGCGCTCATCATCAGATTGGCAATCGAGTCGATTTGCTTGACCATGAGGCCGTTGAGCGGGTTGCTGGTTCCATCATTATAGACCAATTCTCCGAATCCAAGCGGGGTCTTCAGATACGAGCTTGCTGCGATATTAATCTTCAGCATCATCAGATCTGCAAGGAGTTTATTATTGTACTTGGTCGGAGGCAGCGTCTTCTGTTGCTTCACAAGCGGCCTCGAATTGGCAAAAACGTCGAAGTTTGTCGCAGCACCCGTGTGTGATCCGTTCTTGTCGCTCAGAGTCTTCAGCACATCCGTGTACTTCGGCGCCACAAGCCATCCATAGACCTTGACGCTATCGGTGCGTGCAACACCCACCTGCAGGCCGCCCGACACAGTGAATGCACCCTGATCATAAATCTCGAACAGCGCATTCAGACGGTTTGGCATGGCAGGACGGAGGGTGTTCGTCACGACCGCATTCTTGAGCGGTTTCCCGACGACGACACCTGACCGGGTCCACGTGTACTTCGAGATCGACGCGCCCTTTCCGGTCATGGCAAAGCCATGGATGTGTGCAGAATCTCCCGGATTGAGTGTGCCCGTAAAGACGAAGTCCCACTTCTTAAACTTCCCGTCGGTCGACGACTTGCTGGCGGCCGGCGTGATCGTGAACGGGAAGTTGGCCGTATCGATCCCCGCATTGAACTCTACATGGAGATCGGTGATACTGGTCGAGTCATTCCGGAGGCCCACGTTGAACTCGCTCCGCCAGGGCTTGTTCTTGTCGATGATCTTCACCTTCCCCTTCAGGTCACGAGCATTGATCAGGCTATCATACCCGAAGCTTCGGTACGATGCGAGGTACGCCGAATCCCGGACGAAAGTCGCCGTGACGCTCTTATTCCCATCCATCGTGATGTCCAGCGGGTTCGTTGATCCGATCGCATCCCCGCTCCAGTGATCGAACAGCCAGGTATAATCGACTGGAGTTGCCGTCAGCTGGACGATCGAACCATGGCTGTAGAGAGCCTGGTTCGGGTTCTTTCCGACTGAACCGCTTCCGACAGTCGCTGTGCCAAGAGTATACATATTGATCGAGAAGTACGCTTGGATCAGATGATTCGCCTGGACGTTCTTGAACGTGTCGGCCGCAACCGCGCCGAGATTCGATCCGTCGGCTACCACGCTATCGATGTGATAACCGGTATTCGGTGCGATCTGATATGCCTGGTCGGCCCCGTAGTTAACGGTCGTCGCGCCGAGCGGAGTAATCGTCCCGCCGGAACTCGCCGATGATGTGATCGTGTAAGAATTGATCTTGAACTTCACGGAGATCGTGCGATTGGTCGTCACGTTCTTGACAGTGTCGGGGGATGTATTGCCGACATAGATCCCGTCAATTCTCACGCTGTCGATGTGGTAACCTGTCGCAGGCGTCATGACGTAGCTCTGGTTAGAACCATACGTCACGGTAGTCACCCCGGGAGGTGATATCGTACCGCTGCCGCCGGTGACACTGGCCGTTATCGTGTAGGAATTGATCTTGAATTTGACCGATATCGTACGGTTCGCCGTGACGTTCTTGACTGTGTCGGGGGATGTATTCCCGACATAGACCCCGTCGATCTTCACGCTATCGATATGATAACCGGTTGCCGGGGTCATCGTGTAAATCTGGTCAGCGCCATATGTCACGTTTGTGACACCCGGCGGGGCGATGGTCCCGCTCCCGCCTGTGACGCTCGCCGTGATGGTGTAAGAATTAATCTTGAACTTCACGACGATGGTATGATTCGCCTGAATATTCTTGATCGTGTCGGGCGAGGTGTTACCGACATAGGCGCCGTCGATCTTCACGCTATCGATATGGTAACCCGTATTAGGCGTCATCGTGAAAATCTTATCGGTCCCGTAATTCGCGCTTACCGCTCCGGAAGGTGAGATCGTGCCATTTCCGCCCGAGACGCTTGCTGTGATCGTGTAGACGTTGATCGAGAAGTATGCAGTGATCGTGTGATTGGTCACCACATTCTTAAAGGTGTCAACCGCCACAGCGCCGAGATTCACCCCGTCGGCGACCACGCTATCGATGTGATTGCCCGTCGCAGGGGTAATGGTGAATATCTGATTATTCCCCTGCGCGACAAGCACAGTCCCGGTTGGGGAAATCGTGCCGGAACCTACCTTTGAGGCGAATATGGTGTCGACGACGTTGGTAAACGTCGCAGATATGGTGTGATTTGCGGTAATATTATTGAACGTGTAGGATGAAATTCCGCCTTGCGAGACCGCGTCGACGAGCACATCCGAAACGCTATAGCCGCCGTTTGGAGTGATTGTAAACGTCAGCGTATCGCCGTCGTTCACAGTCACCGTCGGACCCGGGGGAGAAATCGAGCCGTTCGCCCCCGCGCTCACGCTGATGGTATGCGTGAGAACCTCTCCGATTGCGAAGTCACTGAACGATTTTATCCCTGTGGCGTCGGTGCTGGTTGAGGTCCGCGACCCGGTCCCGAGTGAGCTCCATGTTGAGGGAGAATCGAACTTCTTCACGACAAAGTTCGAGGTATTCGCTGCACCATCGACATCGCCCGAGACGAAGTTGAATGTGGCATTGGCGCTATCGAACGTCACGCCGCTATTCGTCAGCGTGAAGTAGCGGTTCACATCCTTACTCGTGTCGAGATGAGACGTGCCGATATTCGGCTGCTCGCCGGCAACTGATTTGGCCTTCAGGTTGCCCGCAACCGAAACGTTGCCGAAAGTCAGCGAGAGCGGAGTGTAATTGCTGGCATCGCCGATTTCATACGAACGTGAAACGGCAGATCCGGTCGCAACATTTTTCTGGAGATTTCCATTCACATACCCTGAGGTACGGGTCAGTGTTCCGGATGCCCCCACTCCAAGGGTATTCGAGCCGGTTGCAACGATGGTGCTGCCAAGTGCGGCGGTTCCGCTGGCGGTGGAGGAAGCCGAAAGTGTAACTCCCGCGCTATTGCTGAACGTAAGGTTATTGGCCGTCGCCGGGAGACCATTGCCGGTAACCTGGGCAGAGGAGCCGTTGTACGTATAGTTTCCACCCGTGCTGAACGTGCGTGTCCCTGTGACCTGAACGTTGCCCGTTGCTCCGGAGGAGGTTATACCATCCACGGAGCCGATGCCGAGAGTGCCGCCCGAAATGAGGGTGAAGTTACCTCCACCTTTAATAAGCTTCGTCCCCATATTCACCGTGCCGCTATCGGTGAACGTATAGGTAGAAGTTGAAAGCGAATCGTTGCTGAGGAGGTTTATCGTACGTCCGGGCGCGACAGCGATGTTCCTGAAAGTATTCGTCGTGCCGGCGTCGAAGTTCGACGTGTTCGAGCCCTTGAAGTAGACGAGCCAGTTCCCTGATCCCGCGCCGGTCTGGATAATTCCGCTGCTAGTGAAGTTTCCACCGACGGAGATTGTGCCCTGGCCGGTGCTGTTAACGCCGGTTATGGTGCCGCCCGAATTGACGGTTATGTTGCCGTCCACATCGAGGGCTCCCGTGATTGCGCCGGATGAATTAGACCCAACGATTGAACCTCCGTTGACAATCACGTTGCCGTGAACAGTGATCGTGCGTGAAGTCGTGGCCCCGGTTCCGCATCGGAACTGGCCCACGGAATCTTTAGTCAGATTCCCGTTGATGACAGTCCCAACTGACGGAGTGGCGTTTGCGGTCGAACCCCAGTGGAGGTTTCCGAACGTGACGTTCGAATTGCTAAATCCTGTTGCAGAGCTATCGAACATGTACGTAGACGTGGTGGCAAAGCTTTGCGGCGTCGCTCCGCGGCCCGGAATTGCCTCAAAAATTGATTGTCTTCCCTCGCCGCCCGCCTCGATCGTGTAGGTCCCTACGAGACCCAGGTTGAATTTCTTAATGTGGAGTATTCCGCCGCTCTTTACGGTGGCCGTCATGCATGTGTCGTTCGCCGTAAGCGTGACAGTGTGCTTGATGTAGGCGTTCTGTGACGCGGTCGGCTTCGCCCCGGTGCTCCAGATCGTACCGTCACTCCAGTTTCCATTGGAAATCGTGGTGTCAGATGCCGACCCGATGGTCAATGTATAACTTTTCACTCCCGTGCAGCCGTAGGCGTCTGTCGCCGTGATATCAATAGGATACGAGCCTGGTGACGACGTTGAACCCGAAAGGATGCCTGCGCTCGAGAGACTGATCCCGCTCGGAAGCGATCCTAACGTAACTGCGAAGGTGTAGGGTGAAGTTCCTCCGCTTGCCGTAACCGTATCAGCGTAGGCAACATTTTCTGTCCCCGTCTTGAGCGAACTCGGGGAGAGAGTGATCGCCGGGCATGTAACTGTATCTGAATAAGACCGGACCCCCGTGCAGCCGTTAGCATCTGTCGCAGTGATATCAAAATTGTATACCCCCGCTGTCGTCGGTGTGCCCGATAAAGTATCGTTCGAGAGAGTTAGCCCTGTGGGAAGCGTACCGCTCGTTTTCGCGTACGTATACGGGGCGACGCCGCCGCTAGCGACAGAAACTCCGAGGTAGGCCGTTCCGACGGTGCCGTTCGGAAGAGTTGCCAACGTGATGGTCGGGCAGGTGATCACGACTGTATCGATCTGTGAGCCCTGGCAGCTGTCTGCATCCGTCGCTTGAATCGTGAAAATGAACGTCCCGTTGGTTGTCGGCGTCCCGGTGATCCCCCCTCCGAGAGAAAGAGAAAGGCCGTTTGGCAAGCTGCCGGAGATGACAACAAAGGTATCGGGAGGCGTTCCACCCGATGCGGTGACCGTGTGACTGTAACTGATGCCCTTGAACCCATCAGGAGCGTTCCCTGAGACGGTAATGGTCGGACAGCTAAAGGTCAGTGTGTAGCTCCGGACGCCCGTGCATCCATTTGTATCAGTCACAGTGATATCGAAATTGTAGGTGCCTGCCTTTGTCGGAGTTCCCGAGAGCGTATCATGTGACAGCGATAGACCGGTCGGTAGAGTACCGCTCGTTTTCGCGAACGCATACCCCGCGGTCCCTCCGGAGACGGATATTTTCTGGAGGTACGCGGTTCCGACAGTCCCGCCCGTTAACGAACCCGGTGTGATTATACCGCAGATCGTTATTGTGTATGTTTTCAGACCTGTGCATCCTGTAAAATCGGTAGCTTTGACCTCGAAGGTATAGGTTCCGGGTGTGGTAGGAGTGCCGGATAAGATGCTATCCGTGAGACTCATCCCCGGCGGCACGGAACCGCTATTGAGCGTATATGTGTAGGGAGCGGTGCCGCCGATAGCATGTACGGTGTCGGAGAATGCCGATCCCGAGTCTCGGTTCGCCAGGGAACTCGGCGAGAACGAGAATACGGGACAGGATGTGACAACGACGGTGTCATTGCGCGAGCCTGTACACCCGTAGGCATCCGTCGCCGTCAGCGTGAATGTATAGGTTCCGTTGGCTGTAGGTGTGCCTGAGACCGTGTCGTTAGAAAGCGTGATTCCGGTCGGCAGTGATCCTGCGCTGACCGAATACGTGTACGGAGAATTCCCACCGCTGGCGGAGATTATGTGGATCCCGTAACTGACCCCGTTTTGGCCATTCGGCAAAGAGGAGGGTGAAACGGTGATCGTCGGGCAGGATACGACGATCGAATCTATCCGCGTCCCTGTACATCCGGCCGTGTCTGTAACGATAATTGTATCGTGCGCTGTACCCGCGGTTGTTGGAGTCCCGGTTATTGCACCCGTTGATGAGTTGAGGGATAGTCCCGCCGGGAGCGATGAACCGCTGCTCAGCGAGAAACTGTAGGGTGAATTCCCTCCGCTTGCGGAAAGCGTTGTTGAATAGGACGTGCCAACGGTTCCTGCTGGGAGACTTCCGCTAATCGTGATGGTAGGACATTCGGCCAACGTCCAATCCGAGAATGAGGATACCCCGTTTATTGTGGCTGTATTGCCGGATGTATTGACGGATCCTCCGGGACTTGACCACACCGAACCGTTGTACTTGCGGATTGCAAGGTTCCCTTCCGTGACGCCGGAGAGATCGGTCGGGTCAAGATAGTTAAATGTCAGGTCGGCAGAACTGAGTCCTCCATTCGTGAGCGTCCAGTATCGTCCAATTGTATTCCCTGCAAAGGCCGGTGAGTGCGATCCCTGGACAGCTTTGACAGTGAAATCGCCGCCACTCGCTGCGTTAACAGTGACCGGAGAGTATCCATTCGCGGTCCCAACCTCAAAATCTTTGCTCGACGCCGAGGCGTAGGTCTTCTTGAAGTTTCCAATCACGTGGCCAGAAGTTCTTGAGACGGACCCGCCACTCGCCAAAGAGAGTGTATTCGAACCCGTTGAGATATTTCCGGATGTGAAAGTCAGTGTATTGTTGACTGTCACACCGTTGGCCAATATAAGACTTCCGCTAGACTTGTTGACGCGCAAGTAATCAAAAGTCTCCCCCGCGCTGACCGTAATAGTCTGATCGCTCGTCCCATTGAATTCAACCTGGCGGCTGTTCGAATTGAAGGTGGACGCTCTTGTCCAATTTCCACCCACTACAATGTCGCCTCCGATAGCGGTCGAAAGCGTAAGTGTGCCCGTATTGGACACGTTCCCGACGACCGTCAGGTTTGCAGTCATATTGTTCAAGGTGAACGTTGACCCGAGGTCGATCGTCAGTGTCCCCCCCATCTGCCTTGCGGTTCCAGTTGCTCCGTTGCTGAGATCGTACGTACTACTCCCAGAAATCTGAACATTATTCGGATAGCCGGCGCCAGAAGTAGCACTCCATTCATCGCCACGCCCGTAAGTTGAACCGTTATTGATCTTCAATGTCGACGAGCTGCCATAGATTGGACCACCCGTAAAATACCCGCCGGAAGTGATCTCACACGTGCCATTAACTGTCAGATTTCCGTTTGATGTCACACCTGTCGCCGTGCCGTTGCCAACCTGGAAGAGTGTGGTGACTGTGCGTGGATCGTTCAGAGTCATTCCTCCACCATTTTGGACCACAACTGTCGATGGACCGCTGCTTGTTGGCCAATATACATGCCCGGAATTAACACCATAGGATCCGGACGAGTTATTGAAGATTAGCTTACCACTTGCCCCGTAGACAAAGTTCGATCCGCTTGCAAATCCACTCTGATTAAGCTGAAACGTACCATTTATTGTAGTGGATCCTGAGCCCGTGGCGTACGTTCCAGCGGTTGCGAGGCTCGCCCCAGCATTAACCGTCATCGTACCCCCACCCATTGTAACCGAGCTAGCTAAAGTCAGGCCAGACGAATTGCTCACAACAAAGCTCTGATTCGCTCCAATCGTTAGGGTGCCCGAATTGGTCAACGTTTGTGCGGACGACCCGCTAAAATTAAACGTTGAGGACGATAGCGGACTGAATACCAGAGTGGAACCGGAGCCGATAGTTACATTACCTTTGAATGCATGCCCAGGAGTACCGGTCAGTCCAAGGGAATCGGTGACCGTTCCAGCGCCAGAGGCTCCGACAGAGAAATTACCATTGATGGTTAGCGCGGTTCCACCTGTTCCGTTATTAAAAACCAATGACCCAGAGGTGCTCTCGAAGCTAAGATTCCCGTATGTTCTACCTGACAAGGATACAGCAGGCTTCAATGTAGAGCTTCCCCTGTATATGAAGTTACTATTGGCGTTGAGCGTCGCCGCACCTAGTGGGGTACTAATCCCCGATGTCGTATTATGGATGAATGTACCACCCGACCCGACTGACCAAGTCGCACTCGCGCTGATAGTCCAAGTTCCTCCAGAGTTCAGCCATGTGCCATTGATTGTGAGATCCGTACCTGTCCCATTTGCCAATGTACTGGTGATGCCCGAGGCAACGGTTACCTGGCCACCTGAGTCGACAACTACTTGATCGAACGACAGACCGCTCGCAGAAATTGTGACGGTATGTCCATTCCTAATAGTTATCACGCCGTCGCTGCTGGTTGGTGTAGCGACGGCAGCAACCCAACTAGACCCATCAAAGCGTTCCCAAGTTGATGTGGAATTCCAGTTACCTGTTGCTGCCGATCGATAATCTCCCGCGGTTTGGCCGACTGCTACCGAGCCCATGACGAAAACTCCGACGAGGGCAAGAAAGACGATTAGCGCAACAAATGAAACACTCGAACAATTGAATTTCATAAAACCTCCGAGTGGAGAATGGATGGATGGGGGATGAGAAGTCAAAGTTAGTTTCTTAATAATCTATTATCAATTCTTAATCTCGTTCCGGGTACAGTTCGGCATTGTCTTGATCGTTTTCATCTCAATCTGAATCAATTATTCTGTCGACGGGAGGAAGTATCGGAAGATTTCAAAGGAAAAACGGGAGAGTCTGGCGGCTGCGAATTGCCTGCGATCAGTTTCAACTTGCGAAACCGATCGCGTCGCCAGAGAGAGGATGTCAAAAATTTGCTGCAGGTAGTTACAAGGTACATCTGATCCCAATCGACTATTCGCGACGTGCCTCCACATACTTAGGCATGATTATGCCCGCCGAAACGAGAAGAAGCTTTTTTTGAAGACCGCTAGCGTGAATGCGCTCACCGCCCAGGCCGGAATGAGTTCCGAGGGACGCATGAGGCTTAGAGATGCAGACAACTTATGATGGAAAATACGAAAAGAATTGCGCATTGTCAAGCAGTTTCCTGCTAAAAAACCTTAAACAAATAATTAGAATATCATTAGAATATTTTATGAAGAACTGCGAAGATTCGATAGTTTCTCGATTTACCCGACTAAAGCACCCGGGCTGAGGGCCCCCCGACAGTGGACTTCCTCCTGACGTCAATAAAAATCCCGCCCTCCCCTTTATGTCGGGAAGCGGCGGGATCCAGTCGAAAACCGGGGCGATCAGGTCAAAACCTTATTTCATTAACATTAACTTTCGGACAGAGTTGAACTTTGGCGTCTCCATCCTGACGAAATACACCCCGCTCGTCACCGGCCTTCCGTCCTGTGTCGTTCCCTTCCAGGTAATCGTATAACTCCCGGCCGGGCGCTCTTCGTTGGCAAGAGTCGTCACCTTCTGGCCGAGCAAGTTGAAGACCTCAACCCTCAAGTGAGTAGCCTGCGGGAGACTGACCACAAAATTCGTGGTGGGGTTGAAAGGATTCGGATAGTTTTGGCCGAGGCTGTAGGAGGCCGGAATTACGCCGTTCCGGGTAATCACATCTGTGGTAATGGATCCAAAATCGGCATCCGTCCGGGGCACGAATTTGTACCTGTTAAAGCTGAAATAGACCACCCCCGTAAGGGTGGCAATAGTGTCCCCCTGGTGAATGATCGTCTTTCCCAGAAGAGTGTCGCTCGCCACGTTCGAGTACTTGTTCTTTCCCCCGTGTTGGACGAGCACGGGGCCGCTCCCGTCATCGACTTCATATTCGGATGCGTCGGAGAAGGTGGGATTAATATTGGTTACCACCACACGCGTGAAGCGGGCGAGCATTCCTTCGTACGGTTCAGCACCCGGATTCCCATTCCCGGCATTGGCCCCAAAAACGCCCGTCGTGAGAGGCACGGGATCGGGAACCGGGTTCCCGGATGAGAGAACCGTGGCTGAGGTGATATTCTGGATTCTCGTCACATCAAAATTCTCGGCCACCGTCCCTGTCACAGAAACGCTATCGCCGTTCCGAATCTTATCCATAACGGAATCGGGCCCGACGATCCAGATGCCGTCCCACGGCTGATTCCCCGTCTGCATATACCAGGCATTCGTCCAGCCCGTATTGCCGGCGACCGTGTACATATTCGCCGTATCGGAGGTGACCACGCCGGCAACCGTCACCACGCCGCCCACGTAGGCTGAACGGCCGTTCAGGAAGGGAGTGTATTGTATGTCATGAATCGTGTACGGCTGATCCGTCACGGTGTAGAAGAAATATCCTCTATTTGTATCGGCGCTCGAGCCACCGCTTGCGGCGCTGGCAAGGATGGACGTTCGGGCAGAATCGACAACCGCCTTGACATAATACCGGACCATCGTGTTTGCAGGCTCCTGGGGAATATTCGCCCGATACGTCGAGTCGGTTAGGTTCAACGTCATCGAATCGGCGGTGAACGGACCGCCGTCGAGACTGTAATAGAGCACCACAGAGGCGAGCGCCGATGCGGTCTGCGATGTGGCCTTCACGGTAACCAGCGGGGTGCTATCCGAGGGTACGAGCACAGGGTACCGGCGATGAGTCGTGATGCTCGGCCGGACGACACCAAAGACGATATCGCCGTAATTGAGCGGACAAATCCTGTATCCGCGGGCGTTTTCGGCACCGGACGACGTGGTAATAAAGCCCCGCATCGTATCAATCTGAGTTCCGACAAAATTTGCCTGACCGTAGATGCGGGTCCACTGGGTATCGGGGTAGGGGTGATCGATGCTTGTCCCCTTGAGCGTGAAAAACCGTGACGCATCATACTCCGTGATCTCGTTTCCGTCGGGATCGTAGGCGCTGAAAGTCCCGCGCGTCAAATTCACCTTGGCATCGATGAGAAGATTTGTAAGCTGGACGATCATGCCTTCATACGGTTCTCCCGTCGAGTAACGCACTTTCCCGCTCGAAAAGATCCCGTTATAAAAGTCTCCCACTGTCAGTGGAACGGGGGGCGGAATTGCCATCGAGCCCACGAGATCTATAGAAATACCGGGGACTGGCTGGAATTGAGTTGTGCTGTTCATGCTGCTCGTGGGGAATTCCGAAACAACGCCGGTCATTTGAACTATGTCCCCCGCCTCCACATTCAGGAAACCGTCGAGGATATGTTTTGCCGTATCCGACGAGCACCGGACGAGAAGTCCTCCCCAGAGTGCGGTCGAGGCGGTGTCATAGATCAGCATGGTGAACCCGTGTTGAGTATAGGTGATCACCTTCCCGGGAACGACGCAGAGGGCTGTGACCACGACCGTATCGGTCGTAATATTATACGGAGACGTCTGAAGTTTCCAGCGGGCGGTGTTATTCTGAATGTTGTCCGCGACGACGAGTGAATCGTACGGCACCTGCTGGATCTCGCGAATGCTCACCGCCGGGTAAGACGCCCAGCTTCGCGTAATTTTATTATACCGGGGGATCATTTTCCTCTCGGCGGCCTGAAGGGCGCTGACGGCGAGAAGAAGCAAAAACAGGGTCACAAAACGGCGCATAAAGTTACTCCTCAATTATAGTGGGTAAACTCAATCCCGCGGAAATTTTTGTAAGGTGCAGCAGGGCCGGGCGGAATGGAGAGATCAAAAACCGCGTTAATGTACAAAACAGGTCGCCAATTAGCAAAAATCCTTGGAATCCGGAGGCACGGCTAGTAGGGCAAAAAAAAGAGTGTGAGCCCGGCAGTCGAATCAAGGGGAGGCGACTTGATTTCGACGTGGGGGCCGGACCCACACACTCTATATACAGCAACACCCCACCCAGGCGGTGTGTTCCCCTCCGCTACCGGATGAGCAACATCTTTTTGACCTGCGTAAACGCTGTGCTTACCCCATCTTCGCCCGCAGATTCGGCCACGATCCGGTAAAAATAGACACCCGACGCGATCGCATTTGCATTGAATTCGATCTCTTCCGGTCCGGAGAGCACTGCCTGGTGGTCGAGGAGGGTCGCGACCTCCTGTCCGAGCATGTTATAGATCTTCAGCGTCACAAAGGCGTCTTCCGGAATCGAGAAGCTGATAGTCGTCGTCGGATTGAACGGGTTCGGGTAATTCTGGTAGAGCACGTACCGGTCGGGGACCTCCTCGATCGAACCCGGCTGGAACGCGAGGGGATTCATGAGCGGCGCATTGGCGGGTCCGAGGAAAGAGACGCTATCGACGGGATTCACGCCCGTGAGAAAAAGGGGATATTTGCTCACGTAAGCGAACGGCCCCGTGAATGCGCGGTTCACCCGGGTGAAAATCGTATCGAGATGCACCCAGTCGACAGAAGGATAGCGCTGCCAGTACGTGAGGTAATTATCGGCCAGGGCTGCGATCTGCCGGAGAGTATTTCCCCTGTAATGGTTGCTCGTATCGCCGTCGTCGTATGTAAGATCGCCGAGCGTCGGAGGGAGGATTTCCGCATCGCTTGCGCCTATATTTATCCTGAGCGTCAGCAATTCGCCGACAAGGTGGTTATTGTATTTCTCTTTCTTTGGATTCTTCCTCTCCCCCACAAACTTCGTATTTCCGAAGAAATCGAACCCGCGCGCCGCCCCTGTATCGGGGAGCATCGAGGTCACGCCTGCCCCGCCCGTGAATCTCATCCAGCCGAAGGATGAGGCGCTATCCGGGCGGGCGTTTCCAACGACCAATCCGCCGGGGAAGCCGATGAACCCCTTCTTGATCTTGGGATAGGCCTTCGACATCGCCTCATCGCGGACATTGCCTGTGGTCGGAATCGATACCGGGGATTTCAAATTCACCGATGCTGCCGTGTAGTCGGACTGCACGAACGTGCGGTACTTTATAGTCGCCGGAACGACGTATTTGATGGTAAGAAACTCGGATCCTTTCGCCTTATCGCTCCGCCCCGTTACGTAAAAAACATTTGCTGACGGGCTTGCGATATCGGCCGGCACGTCGTCGACATGCGTTGGGCCGTCGTAGCGGAGCACAAAATTCTCGTTGTCGGTCGCACTAAGCTCGATCAGAGTGTAATCGTACCCCGTTCCTGCGCCGGCGCTCGGCCCGATGACATGCGGTTTGTTGCCCCCGAGAATACTGATACCAACGTCTTCGTCATTCCCGGGCCCGTTATAGCTATCGACCTTGAGGCCGCCTCCGTTGGTCTGGTTGATCCTGATCGTCGTGAGATCATTGAAACTGCCCGACTCCACGCTCTTCCCCGTGACGAAGACCGTGCTGCTCCCGTTCAGGGCGAGAGCATAGGCCTCGTCCTGCTTGTGTGCGGCTCCGTCATAGCGCGAGGTCCAGACCGTGTCGCCCGTCGTCGCGTCGAGACGAATCGTGAGATAGTCGTCGTCCCCGTTGATCCCCTGGCTGCTCCCGGTGACATAGACCTGAGTTGATGAGCGGAGGACTATAGCTCTGGCGATGTCATTTCCTAAGACATACCCGTTATACCGGTTGGTCCAGACCGTATCGCCTGTGGCAGGGTTGTACTTGACGGTGAGGTAATCGTACCCTGAGTCGACACTCGTGCCGGTGACATAAAGGTCGGTAAAACCCCGGAGAGCCATCGCCAGAGCGCTATCGACTCCGTTCGCCGCGCCATTGAACCGGCGTACCCACGCCGTATCGCCATTCGGCATGTACTTTATGGTCGCGTAGTCAAAATTTGTGCCGGAGCCGAGGCTGTAGCCGCTCACGAACACTTCGAGGGAATCGTTGACCGCGATTGACGTAGGATGATCCTCGCCGTTGCCAGGCCCGTTATATGTCTTCGCCCATTTGACCGAATCCCCCGTGATATTGATTTTCAATGTGACATAATCGGTATTCGACGTCCCGGTCGTCGTGGTACCGGTTACGTAGACATTGTGGGCGGTATCGACCGTAATGGCAGTCGGCTTGTCCGTCCCGGTGCCGGAGGGAGGGTAATAGGAAACCCACATCTGAAGTCCGTCGGGAGAGTATTTGATGGTGGCGATATCGACACCTGTGCCTGTACGCGAGACCCATCCGGTGACATAGACATTGCCCGAATCGTCGAGCGCCATGGCGGTGGCCGCATTGTTGCCATTCTTTGCGTTGCCGGAATAGCGCGCGACCCACTGGCGCGCGAGTTGGGCCGAGGAGAGCGTCGTCGCGGCAGCAATGAGAAGCGGGATCAAAAAGAATTTGCCAATTCTCATATGACCTTCCTTATGTAAACGCGTGAAATGGTGTGCGGGTTATTTAAGCAGAACCATCTTCCTCACCTGGGTGAGGGGCTTGTCTCCTGACACAGGCTCTGCGCTAAGCCGGTAAAAGTAGACGCCGGAAGATAGGTTGGTCGCATCGAAATCGACCACCTGCTGGCCGTCGTCCGTGAGAACATGATCGAGGAGAACACGGACTTCCTGTCCGAGCGTATTATAGACGGTCAGGGTTACGACGGCCGGATCCTTGAGGACAAATTCGATCGTCGTGAGGGGGTTAAACGGATTCGGATAATTCTGAGAAAGCGCGAAGACTGTCGGAATATCCGGGCTGGGAGGCAGGGGCTGAAAACTCGGGAGCGCGGGCGGCGCCGTGACTCCCGGGACCAGTCCCGGAATTGAGAAGAGCGCTTTCGTCGGCGTCACCTTCAGCGGAGCGGTCGATACTGTGTCAAACCTTCCGTCAAAGGAAGCGTTGATCGCGGCGAGGGCCGTCGCGAGGTAGGAATAATTGATGTTGCTATATGAACGGTAATATGTCAGGAGGCTGTCGACAGAGCCTATGAGATTCCGGAGCGAGCGGTTATTGATTTGAACGGCAAACTCGGAGTTGTCCTTATAGACAAGCTCGCCAAAGCGGGCGGGGGTCAACCCTGCGTCGCTCGCGGCAATGTTCATCTTCAGTGTCAGCAGTTCCCCCACCAGGCGGTTATTATACCGGTTGACCGTCGGATTTCTCAGTTTGCCCACGAAATCTTTATCGAGCAATCGCGCAAGCGGCCGGGCGGTAACCCACTGGGGAAGCGCCCTTCGCACATAGACGCTGCCCCCGAAGAAGATCCAGCCGTAGGTTTTGGCGCTATCCCTCCGCTCGACTCCCAGAAAAAGTCCGTCGGGAAAAACACCGCGGCTGAAGATGGAGTCACGGACATTCCCCACGTTGGGCCTGGCGATGATGGCCCCTCGAGACTTCTTGAATCTCACTGATTTCAGGGCGAGACTGTCCTGGACGAACGTCCTGTAGCACCCGCCGGCGGGCAGCCCGTTCGCGCCGATGCGGTGAGAGTAAACGTCGGTGGAGCCCGAATTCAGGTGATAGTCGGACCAGGCCACGATCGCCCCTTCTCCTCCATCGGAGGCAAGCTGGGGATTTACCTGGTCCAGAAGGAGTGATGCGACCTGTATGCCGTTGCCGGTCCAGAACGTGTTGCCCGAAAGATCCAGCCGCTGAGCATAAATATCGAAATCGGGCCCTCGCTTATCCTGCCAGGTGATGAATACGCTCCCCCCCTGCGCTGTGAGCTGGGGATTGTACTGATGGCCGAGCGAGCTGCATACGGCTTTGCCGGAAGAAGACCAGAGGAGATTGCCCCCGGGATCAAGCCGCTGGGCGTAAATGTCGTAATCGGTCCCGGTGCGGTTGTCCTGCCAGGCGATGACGACCCCTCCCCCGCCGTCCGCCGATATCTGAGGGTAGGCCTGAAACCCTAACGATGCCGCTACAGAGATCCCGTCGATCTGCCAGATAGCATTTCCGGATTGGTCAACGCGCTGCGCAAAAATATTGTCGGAGGATCCCCCGCGGCGGTCTTGCCAGGCGAGGATCGTTCCGGAGTGGGAGTCCGAGGCCATCTGAAGATTCCACTGGACGTTCGGAGCCGCGCAGACCGGGATCCCGTCCGCCGGAAAAATCGGGGAGCCGTTTTGCGATATTCGCTGGCAGTAAACGTCGGTTGATCCTGTGCCGAGCCGGTAATCGAGCCATCCTATGAAAGCACCGCCGGAGCCGTCGGGGGAGATTTTGGGCTCGATCTGATCGCTCGAAGCGCCGCAGACACGAAGTCCGCCCGAGGTCCATGCGGCAGAGCCATTTGCTGCGATATGCTGCGCGTAAATGTCGAAGGAGCCGCTCCGTCGATCCTGCCACGTGATGATCGCCCCGCCCGCTCCATCCGTGACCAATTGAGGATTGTACTGATGTCCTGAATCGCTGCAGACCACGGCGCCATTGGCGCCCCAGAGAGCATTGCCGTTGGCGTCGAGCCGCTGGGCGTAGATATCGTAGTCGAGTCCGGACCGGTTATCCTGCCATGCGACGATCGCGCCTCCTGCTCCGTCGGGGATTATCTGGGGATAGTATTGATAGCCCCCCGTCCCGGAAAGAGCGACGCCGTTCGGCTGCCATTGAGGGTTCCCCGATGCGCTGATGCGCTGGGCAAACAGTTTATCCATCGATCCGAAGCGCCGGTCCTGCCAGACGAGGATCGCCCCGCTTTGACCGTCGCTCGCGAGACGGACATTCCACTGGTTGCCGGCCGCGACGGCAACGGGAATCGTGCTGTCAGGACGGCAGGGCCAGTCAGCGAGAGCTGCGTTACAAACGAGAAAAAGCAGAGGGAGGAATTTACGATTCATGAGGTTTTAGCAAAACCCATCACTTCAAAAGAATTAATTTCTGAGTTACCGAATACGAAACGCCGCTGGAGACGGGACCCGCAGTCATCTGGACGAAGTATGTCCCGCTGCTTACGGCAGAGCCATTCCAGGACAACGTATACGCCCCCGCGCTCCGTTCCCCATCGACGAGAGTGGCCACCTCTTCGCCGAGAACGGAATAGATCCTGATCTTTACATACGATCGGGAAGGCACCGAAAAGTTTAAATGAGCCTCCGGGTTAAACGGATTCGGATAGACCCCCAGAGAATATTTGTCCGGAACTTCGGCGCTTCCCTGAAAGACTTTAAGGGCAAACGTAGAGCGAGGATCGTAGGGGATCACAGTGCTCCCCTGCGAACTCAGTCGAACCTCAATTGTGCTGCCTGGGAATTTCTCTACGAGAATATACATGAAATTTCGCTCATTGTCTACATCCCACGAAAGAAATATTTTCTTCCCACTGGAACGCAGATTTATCGGGATTTCTGCGGATTTTGTAATTTTCGATATGTTTTCGGCCATCCGCCGGGGAGCGAAGGAGGCTTCAAATGTCTCATCGGGAGCACCGGGAGGCATATCGAACGTCGATGGATCAATCCGAGACCCGAAAAAGAGATCCTGAGAGTGGCCGAGACCGTCAGAGAGCGTGAGGCGATTCGCATCCCCCTCGCTCTTCGGAGCGGCGACCGTGGAGTCGAGAACGATTCTCCCTGCATTCCGGGCTTTTATCCAGTAACCCCGCCCCGGCGCAAGCAGCGTTGCTATCACGTAGCCTGCCCCGTTGTACCCAAAAAACTGAGAAGAGAGGGTGCCTGGGGGGAGCTGCTGGATGGACGACACGGTAGCGCCTGACGAGCCGATACCGATCAGATTCCACCCCTGGCGGAGATCAATCGTATCGATGCGAAGGGGGCACCCTGTGATCGTCTCGAGCGGGGATTTTATCCAGTATCCTGTCGCGTACGCCATGGTGTCGACAGGCTTATACTGCCCAGCGTAGGAAAAAAGCGCTGAGGTTCTGTCGGGAAAAAGCGCGCTCACGCGGCGGTTCCCGACGACGGCGGGGAGAGACACGAGATTCCAGCCGGGATTCAGCGAGATGGTGAAGGAGAGGCCCTGGCACTCGAGGATTTCCAGCGCTTTCAGAAGAGTATCGGCCAGGCTGGCGGAGCTGTCCCGTCTCATGTCGACATTAAAACGGACGCCATGAGTGAGCGTGTCGCGGAGTACGAACGTATTAGTCCTCAAAACCTCCGGATTCCAGGCCAGGCTGAAC
Source organism: uncultured Chlorobiaceae bacterium (assembly GCA_964410105.1). Taxonomy (GTDB): domain Bacteria; phylum Bacteroidota; class Ignavibacteria; order UBA10030; family SZUA-254; genus CAYPFY01. Next base: position 19,276 of record CAYPFY010000006.1, on the reverse strand, counting down.
GGATATCCGCCGGGACCCGGCTGAATTGCTGCGGTAAACAAATGTTGAGTCGGACCGTTTCCCAGGGTGTCCCTGATATCCGTACGCGTCCCGGGGGTTGGGGAGATCAGCCAGCGCGCGTCGAAACTTCCGGGAGGAGGGCTCGGGCCCAGAGGCGATTCATAAAGAGTATCGATGCCGTCGGTCCCTCCAATCTGATTCCCGAACGTGAGGGTATCCACTCCCACGCCGTTATCGGCGATTCTCACCGGGCAAGTAAATAGTTGGGTCGCAAAGATCGAAAATGCACCGCTCGTATCCGCAGAAACGGAATCCGTGGCATCGGCGATTTTCACCAGGCATTGCGCCGACTGAGCGTTCGGGACGGTCCAGTGAAAGGTATCGGCCGAGGCCGTTTGGGTGGCGATCGCGGACCAGTGAGTCCCGCTGTCGGAGGAAAAAAAGAGATTCATCGACAGAATATCGGGCACCGAGGTCCAGGCGATGGAGTGTATGCTCCCTGCTTCCCACGATTCGCCGCCGGCCGGGCTATTCAGAACGGGCGGAGTTCTGAATATTTCAAAAAGATCGCTCGTATCGGCGGTCGACGTGAAACGCCGGTCGAGAATTCTGATGCGGCAAGAGGCCGAAGCGACGTGCGGGAGGGTCCAGGAGTAGGAGCCGGGCCCTGCCGGCAGGCTGTCGGCGACTGTGGACCAGGTGGAGCCGCCGTCGGTGGACAACTGTATTTTCACCGCGTAGAGCGCGGAAGCATTCCATGTGATGTTATGCGTCGAGCCGACCTTCCAGTGACTGCCCGATGACGGGGACGTGACGCTTATGGAGGTCGGATACTGAAGTTTGTAAATCCCGTCTTCCTGGAGGGCGATGACCGTGAGAGAATCGAGCACGAGAAGGCCGTAATTCAGAATACCGTTAGGGGCAAGCCCGCTATTGAGCACGGACCAGCTTGCCCCTGAATCACGGGAGATATAAATCCCGTTGGGATTCGCCCCGTATGTGCCGAAATAAACATAGCCGGGATCCACCGGAGAGCATGACACCCACCAGCCATTCCCGCCGTTGGTCGAGCCGCAGTTAGTCTTTATCGGTGTCGGGATGCAGGACCATGTCTCACCCCCGTCGGTGGATTTGATGATTCCTCCGCCGTCGGAGTACCGGCTCGCATAGAGAGTATTCGTGTTAAACGGATCGAACGAGATGCTGGGAATCTCACCGTCCCCCGATGACGCATAGACCTTGTACCATGTGGCCCCGTAGTCGGTCGTCTTCCAGATCCCGGAAGAATAATCTCCCAGAAGCATAACATTCGCTTTTGAAGGGTGGAGCTCCGCGTCGCACCAGGCATTGAATCCTACGGCTGTCCGGACCAGAGTCCAGCTTGACCCGAAATTAACGCTCCGGAAGAGCGAATCATTGCTCATGGTATAGGCGGTATCGGGGTGGGACGGCTTAAATTCGACGGGTTTGCCGAAGTAAGAAAACGATCCGCTAAGGGTCTGAGTCCAGGTCATTCCCCGGTTGGTCGATTTGAATATCTTGTCGACCGAGCTTCCCTTCACGCCGCACAGCACCTGAGACGTGTCGAGCGGATTGATGGCGATCGACTTGATTACGCCTCCGCCGGGGATGCCCGTGCCATAGGAGCTCCAGGTGTAGCCGCGATTCCAGCTCACATGAATCTGGTTATCGAAGGCCGAGCCGTACAGGACGTCGGGCCTGAGGGGGTTGAACGTCAGCGGATCCCCGAGACCGGAACCCGAGACCTTATTCACCCACGTCTGGGCGTGGAGGGAACCAAAGAAGGCCAGTATGAAAAGCCATCTCAGCCTGAAGAAACTCATTTGAGGATCAGCATTTTCCGGACGGCCGAAAAGTTTCCGGCGGTGAGGCGGTAGAAATAGACGCCGCTCGAGAGGTCCCTGGAAGAGAAGGGAACCTCATAAAACCCGGCATCCTGTTTCCCCTCGGCCAGCCTTGCGATCTCCTTTCCGAGAATGTCATAGACAACGAGCGTCACCGGGGCGGCATCGGGAAGCTCGTAGCGTATCGTGGTCGAAGGATTGAACGGGTTGGGGTAATTCTGCCTGAGCGCGAACGACGAGGGAATCTGTGCCGACTCGGCGTGCAGGCGGAGGTCGGAAATCTGCGGGCTCCAGATCCCGTCTCCGTTCAGAACCCTCGATTCGGCATTTTTCGCGACAAGCGAGTATTTGACGCCGTAGGAGGAGACGTGCCACGATAACGAGACGGGCGAGCTGCTGCGAATCTCAATCGGATAATCCCGAGAACCTTTGCCCGCAAAAATCTCGAGCAGGCGGTTGGAGGAAAACCGCGCGTCAAAAATCCCCGGCGGGGGAAGAGGAGGCATATCGAACCGGCTCAGATCGATCTGAACGTCGGATTCCCGGCCAAAGTACAGTTTTTGTGCATACCCCTGCGAATTGGCGATCGTGATGGAATTCAGCCGTGCGAGCAGTGCAATGTCCTGGACGACCGAGGTCTTCGGAACGGCGGAAGACGATGAGAGAAAGAGCTGCCCGTCCGAACTTGTCCGCACCCAGTAACCTTTGCCCGGCCGGATTGAATCGCCGATAAAATATCCCCCGTTGTAATAGAAGAAATTCGACGAGATGATGCCGCCCGGACTGGAGCTGATCGAGCCGACCGGGATCGGGACGCCGAGCGAACCGACCATATTCCACCTCTGCTTCACGGGGATCGTATCGTTCATGATCGGGGAGCCTGTGAGATTGTCGACGGCGGAGCCGTTGAACTTCATCCAGAATCCGAGACCGGGGGCGAGCGTATCGTGGGAAACGTAGGAGCCCTCCCAGAAAAAGGCCTTTGACGCCGCATTCCGGAAGAGCGTCGACTTGTCGTAGGTGGGAAGCGTCATGGGGATCGAGGCAAGGTTCCAGCTGGAATCCAATCGATACGTGTGTGTATAAAATGACGAGGCCGGATCGAGGGCAAGGGTAAGGACGCCGGTGATCCCGGTGGAGCCGACGATGGTCCCGATCGCGGTTGCCGTATCGATCAAAACGAGGCTTGTGGGATTGCCGGAAGGTGTGATGAGCCCGAACAGATGCCCCTGTCCGTCGAACAGAAGTTCGGTCGTCGCCGTATTGAAACCGGTCGACCCGACGAGAGTAGCCGTGCCGGAGGGAAGGGCGACCTTATAGATCCTATCGGGATTTCCCCCGGCGATCGGCCTCCCGGCGACCCAGAGTTCGCCGGTGAGCGGATTGAAGTCCATCCCTGAAATGACGAGTCCGGAATTTGCAACCAAAGTCGGGGTGCCGGTTGGATAATCGACGCGGTAGATACCGCCGCTGATTCGGCCGACATACACCGTATCGGCGCGGAGCGCGAGAGTTTTCACCACGCTGAGGGGGATGGAAGCAACGGGGTGGGCGTCTCCCGCGAGGCTGTTCACCCGAACGATGGTCATATTCGCCCCCACCTGCGCCAGCCCGACAATTTCGTGATTGGACGGCCTCACCCGGATACGGTTCAGCTGGTCATAGCCTGCAGGCCCGATCGTCGTCGGGGCGCCGTTCGTATGATTCAGAGAAAGGAGATTACCGGTGGGAGTCGGGGATCCCGTGCCCGCATACAGCGTTCCCCCCTGTGCGAGCGTGATAAAGAATCCCTTTCCCGTGATCACCAGGGGGAGGGTGCCATTCGTCGTATCGTCGCTCATGATCCCCACTGTATCGGTCACCACGCCCGCCAGCTTCGGTGTGAAAGCGTACTTGAGCTGGATGGATTGATAGGTGGCAAGTTTTGTCGGGAATGTCGGGGCGCTCACGAGCACAAAGTTCGAGTCCGGAGTGCCGAGTCCGGTCACCGTTAGAGAGTCGGAGCCGAAATTAGTGACCGAGACCGACTGTGTGTCGCTTGACGTCCCCTGCTCGTGTATGCCGAAGTCTATGTTAAGCGGGCTCCCGAACGCATACTTCCCGGGGACAGGGGCCATCTTCAGTTTTCCCACCCATGTCCCCCAGATATTGGGGCCGGCCGGGTATTCATTCAGAGTCCAGACCGCGTTGAGATCCGCCGGGTCGAGGCCGACGCCGCTATAATCCCCCCACCGGTTCCGACCCGATCCGAAGTCTTTCACATAATTCGCGACCCCGGGCTTGATGGGGATGCTCGGTGAGAGCCCGGGCGGATCGGTGCTCCGCCGGCCGGAGGTGAAGGTGGAGACATAGTCCGAGCTGCTCGAGCGGCAGTATGTGATGATCACGTTTTTGTCCTGGTCCACCATCAATGCAGGGTAAAAATACCAGTAACCGTTGAGCCCCAGGGCATAGTCCTCCTTCGCCGTATCGGCGAAGGGGTCGAGGCGGAGATAGCTTATGGCTGAGAAGGAAGTATTCATTCCCACCGGCCGGGCGCAGAAAAGCGAGCTATCCCGGTATACCGGCTGGAACTGGAGCCGGTTGAGCCCTATGCCGGTTTCGATCGGAAGGGCTCCCCCGCCGAGCTGCCCGGCAGAAGGCGCGGGGGCGTACTCGACCACGGGGACATTTTTCGCGGTGAAATTCGGAGATCCGAGGGGATCGAAGAGCTTCCACAGCGTGACGAACGTCCCCGGATCATAGGGGGCACCATTCAGAAAAAATTCCCTGCCGGGGTATCCGAATGTCATCGAAGCTCTTATGGTATTGATTTTCACGCTGATATTATTAGGGTCCCGAAAGTCCCAGAAATCTTTGTACGCAACAGGGCCCGCGGTATTTGCATAAAGCTGAGCCTTCGGGACGATTCTCACGCGGGCGAAACTCGTGCCGGAACCCACGAGGGCAAAATCGTTCGATGCAATGTAAAGCGCGAGCGAGTCGTAGCCGAGGCCGGGATAGTCGCTCCATTCATCCACCGTCGAATCTCCGAGCTTGGTTGCCGGGAGCGCCCAGTTATACCAGGTCCCCAGGGGGTTGTCGTCATCGGAGACGGAGACGAGAATGTGGGCCGTCGTAGCGGTGAGGTTATCCCATACCATGACCCACCGGTGGTCGAACTGGTCGTAGATCACCTGCGGATCGAAGGGAGACGCGTTGGTGAGGGCCGTTGCGAACCATGAATCCGATTCGATCGTCTTGAGGATGGTGCCGTTCTTATCCGCGATGCGGAATCGGGTATTCACGCACATAATGATATGGTTCGGTCCAACGGCCATGATCGGATCGGGTGGGATTGTCACGCCCTGGTCCGGGATCCCCTGAAAATTCTTGATCACGACCGGCTGGGACGTAGCAGTCTGGACTGCGGCAGGGCGGCGGTCGAGAAACAGATTGGAGCCGCGGGGGCCCGTAGGCGGGGTGACATTCTTCGGGGCGGGGAGCAGGGTGAAATCCTCTTCGTTCTCAATCTCCCGCTGTTCACGCCGTTTGCCCAGAGGCGCTTCCGCAAAAGTATTTGTCGACACAGTCACGCCGCCCGCTACGTTGCCTGATTTCGGGCCCTTCACCGTATCAAGCTTCGAGACAAAGACGTTCAGATTGAGATCGCCTCCTGTCGGTACGCCGCCGTTGGCTCCTCCGCCGTGCCATTCGGCGACGTGGAGGATATAGGTCGTCCCGGCCTGTACCAGAAACGTGATTTCCGCCGCGCGGATACTCCCGGCGTCGATATCATCGTTGCAGGCCACCTGAGTAAGGCTTCCGCAGGAACCGGTGAAGAGGCCCATGGCGACATCGTACACGAGCGTGCCGTTCGTGCTCCCTAGGGAGCTGAAGGTCACGTAACGGGTCGTGTCCGCGGCATAGGAGTACCAGACGGTTTTTCCGCGACCGCTGTCGGCGCAAAGCAGAATTGGATCTGCCGGATTAGGTGTTGCCAGCCGCGTGTTCTGCGTCAGGTGGTACGGAAGCGCGGTGATGGTGGTCGCTCCCGAGCACTCATCATTGGCGGGGGCTTGCGCCCGCAGTTGTGCAGAGAACAGGATAATCGTTGCGGCGACAATCGTGCGTTTCATTCGTCACCCCGTTGGTTGGTGTGGTTGGCGAGAGAACTGTCGTTTGCGGAATTTGAGAAAGGCGGTATCAAAAAGCTCATCCGGCCAGATTAATGTTTGAGATTAAGGGACTTTGGTAAAGCGGGACTTTACAAAGTATAGCAAATTGCGGCGGGAGTGTCAATACCTAAGACTGCAAATCCCGCCCCTCCCCGAAGGGGGAGGAAACGGGATTCGCAATTTTTCTCGGAAATCTACTTCATCATCATGATCTTGCGGGTTGCGCTAAACTTATCGCTCGCCATTCTGACAAAATAGACTCCGCTCGTCACCTGAGCATTATCGTCATTGAGCCCGTTCCACTCGACCGTATGGAAGCCGGCAGACCTCTCCTCATGGAGGAGAGTCCTCACCTTGCGGCCGAGGAGATCGAACACCACCACATCCACGACGGAAGTCCGCGGCACGCCGATCTGGAATTTCGTCGAGGGATTGAACGGATTCGGGTAATTCTCGCTCAGCGAATAGACCGATGGGAGGAGGCTGCCCGAGGAGACAGTCAGATCGAGCGACGGAACGGCTGCAGAGAGAGTCCACTTCCCCTCGCCTGAGAGCGACTGCTTGAGCCCGCCCGGGCTGGTGAGCATGATCGACCGCTCGCCCGCGCCGACCTTCCATGAAAACGTGAGCGGGTACGATGAGGCATGCATGATAATCGGGAAACTCTGCCTCTCGTCGGAGCGCGTGTACGTTTCGGCGAAGCGGCCCGATCCGAACCGGACATCGAAGACTACCTCGGGAGCAACGGGGGGCATTTCGCAGAAGGACGTCTGAACCGCCCCATCGTAGTTTTCCCCGAAATAGAGAGTCTGTCTATTCCCCGACTTGTCCGTAATCGTCAGCGAGTTAAGCTGTTTGATTGCTTCCATCGGGGATGCTGCTTCCTTCCTGATCGCAGACGGAGGAGAATTGACGATGAGCTTCCCGTTCCCGCCCGTCCCGCCTGCCTTCACCCACAGGCCCTTGCCCGGACGGATCGTATCTTCGATCACATACGCGGCGCCGTTATAGCTGAAGTAGTTCGACTTGACGATGCTGGTCGGGCTTTGGATGACCGTCGACTTCGGAGTCTTCTTGATCACGGAGCCGATCATGTTCCATCCGTCCACCACCGGCATCGTATCATTAAGCCGATCGACACCCAGCACCGAGTCTGCCTCTACTCCCGCGAATTTCACCCAGAACCCGATAGCATTCGCCAGCGTGTCCTTTACCTTATAGCTCGTACCAACGTAAGCGAAGGCTTTTGAGAGCGCCGAGGGAAAGAGTACCGTTTTCCTGTAGTCGCCGACGGTCACCGGGATGGACATGAGGTTCCAGCTCGGCGTCGTATGAAACACGAAAGTACCCGCGCTCAGGCTGTGACCGGCGTCTGCGACGGTCCAGACCGAAAGATCGTTCTGACCTGTCGCCGTGAGCTTGTGACCGGAAACGTTGTTCGTCGAGGACGGAGAAGTCCACGTAACCCCAGCATTGGTCGACTTGAAGAGTTGAAACGTACCAGGAATTTGGCCATTGACTTCACTCGTATCGTAGGTAAATTCCAGGGTCGCGTTCAATCCGGCATTTGTCGTCGGAACGATGGTGAAATTCCGCAGAATCGACTGATGCCCGCCGTTCCCTGAGAGGGAAGAGCCTGTCACGCGGGTGACCGTCGTACTGCCGGGTGCCGCGCCCGCAGCATTAATCTTCAGCCCGATCCCTCCGAACGTTTCATCCGTCGACTGGCTTACCGCTCTTGTGGTGATAACGGAGCCGATGACGGTGTTCCCCGCGGATTCTACCAAGGTGCCCAATAATGTCATCGAGTAGAGCGAGGGGATTGGCATATCCGTGTTCAGCGTCAATGTATTGTTGCCGGCGACGGTGATGCCGGCGTACTGGCTGGAGCCGGAGCCGCTGATCGTCTGATTTGCTGACGGGCCGCTCGCGAATCCGAACGACACATTGTAATGGCAATTGTGAAGAATCTGCTGCGAGCCGGCGATTCCATCCGCTTCGGCGGCAACGGTCAGATCAAGCGTGCCGTTGTTGTCGATGCCTCCTCCTGCGATGGTAATCTGTGCTACGTCGATGCTGTCCGGGAAATTCTGGACCGCGAGGGTCGCCCCCAACTCAATGTGGATGCCGCCGGTGAGGCGCACAATCGAGGTATCGCTGCTGGAGGAGCCGATGTTATTGGCCTGCAGATTCGATCCGCTTCCGATCAGGAACGTAGACCCGGCCTTGACCCTGAGACTCTTGACGTCCATGGTCGCGGCTGTCGAGGGTGCCCAGACGAGGGTTTTGGCCTGACTCCCGTCGCCAATTTCCAGGTTCCCCATTCGGAACCCCGCGCCGTTTTTCAGTGTATCGGTCGTTGCCCCGGTGAGTTTCACCGTGCCCTCGTTCATGTTCAATCCGGCGCTCCCGTTCCCCACCGCGTTGCTGGAATTTGTGTAGACGGGACCCTTGACAATCAGCGTCGCGGATGAATTTCCATTGGACGTCAGCTTGGGCCGGTTCGCCCCGCCCCTGATTGAAAGCGAGCCATTGATCGTAAGCTGGGGCGTGCCGGTTGCCTGGAACTGGAGCATGGGTCCTGAGCCGGAAGCCGTATGCTCCATCGAGAGGGCTTTACAGATTGCGTTGCTGATATCGACGGTCACAACCACACTGGGCGTCGTAAACGACACGCTGTCGGAGGCGGTGGGAACTGCTCCCCCTGCCCACGTGGTTGTCTGGCTCCAGTTTCCGGTCTGAACGGCCGCAAACAGGTTGGAGACAATGCTCACCGTGGGGGAAGCCGCCATATCGGTCAGGACGCCGCCTGTATTCCCGCGAGACTTGCAGTCAAACGTGGTGAGCGTATCATTGCCGGGCGCCGTCAGGTTGCTGATGGTGACGGTCCCGGTATTCGAGGAGGTGACGGCCGCATTCGTGACGGTAATGACGTAAGGATCACCGACCGCCCCTGTCCCGGTAACGGCTGACGCTGCCCCGCTGAATCCCGTCCCGCTCAGGGCTTTGGAGGTTCCGTCCCAAGTCCAGGAGGGGGGTATTGAAATGCTGAATCCCCAAATTGTAAAAGACTCGCCCGTGAAGGTGATCGCCTCTGAAACGCCTGAGGCGCCCGTCAGCCGGGAAGGGGGAGAGATTGAAGCAAGGCCGGTGCCGTCGGCCGGATTACCGCCGACATCGGTAGGACCTCGGGGCACGACTTTATAGGCAGACTTCGACCCGGTCGTGATATCGGTCCTGTGATAGACCGTCCCGATCAGGACCGATGTGGACGGAATCGGATTCCCGTCCAGGGCGTTTGTCTTCGTTATGAGAACGGTTCCGGAGTCGGTCCCGTTGTAGAAATTGTTCCTGCCGGCCTGTATGGAGTCTGAAAAAGTCTGGCCCGAGGAGACCCAACTGACGCTATTGATCTTAATCAACTTTCCTTCAACGGCCTCGCCCACGGAGCCGGCGCCTGCGATCACCGTGGGAGCCGGCACGGTGCTCGCCCCGATATCATAGAGATCGGGAGATGTCACTCCATTGGGATTTACCTCCATATTGCCATTAAAGCCTGTCACGGTGCCTCTCACAATGATCGAGTCGCCAAGAAGCAGCGTATGGAGCGTGTTCGAAGCGCTCTTAAACACCTGGATGCCGTAGCCGGCGTTCTGGATGATGATACTTGTCGTTATGGAATCGGTCAAAATGTTATTGGGGGATGTGATCACCCCTGCGACTGCCACAATGGTGCCATTCAACGCGGGGGTGATGCCCGCGTCGCTGTTCCCAAATCCGTCCGTGCCTCCTGTACGAAGATTCTGGATGGGAATAATCGTCTGAGTTTTCGGAGATGAGCCGATATTGGCTGCGGGAGTTCCCGTCACAGCGGTCTGTATGACCCACTGGTCGCTTCCGCTCAGCTGGGCGCCGACCGGGTTCGGAGACGTGAGTGATGAAATCTGGATGGTCCCCGCCGTTGCGCCAAGGGCGGCACCGGCGATCACAATCGTGCTCCCGCTGCCGGTATTGGATTTACCGGTGAATGCGCCCCCCAGCGTCACCATTGCGGGGTTATATCCGGTCCATCCTGCCGGCACCGTCAATTTCACGGTATCGAGATTGGCCGTGCATTCTCCGGTGATTGTGACGAGCACAGTCTGGCTTCCGGCATTGCGGCCGAAGATCGTGCTCCCCAGGAAGGTACCTGCGTTATTGACGAGAGTCGCCGTACCGTTCCCGCTCGTCAGAGCCTGCCAGGGAAAAGTCTGGCCGACGTTCTTGCGCCCCGGCGTCGTATCCGCAAGCGCCGCATTAGCGATCCACCCGACGGCGCCGCTGTCGTTATTCAATCCGCCGCAGGAGCTGTTACGGAAATACTGGACATCATTGGATGTCGAGACCGGAAGATTGCCCACCCAGGTCGCATCGGAAAAATTGCCCGAGGAGCTATTTGACCCGCATCCGACGAAATTGATAGTGACCGCGCCCGCGGTGCCGTCGCTCAAAAGCTCAATATTCTCATTCGTTGAAAGGTCCATCACGTTCGTCGCCGCGAGCACGCCGCCTGCGAGATTGCTCGAGAACAGGATGAGCAGGCTGTCGGAGGGGTCGGTGTCCTGAACGAAAGAATTGGTGTTGACAGTCGGGGTCTCGAGGACGCAGATAATCCTCGTCCCGCGGGGCAGATTCGAGAGATAACTCTGATTCGGGAAATCAAGGTGCCCTTCAGTCGCGCCGCCGGCACCCCCCTTTGTGCCGACGTCGGAGAGGCGGTAGCCGCGAAGATCAACGCCACCCGATTTCACGACGAGAAGTTCGACGTACTCCTTCATGCTGCCAGGAGACGTCGGATTGACGACAAACTCATTGATGATCACGTCATTTTGCGTGAGCTGCGCCTCGGCCGTGGAGGTGAAAAGCGAAACAGCGCACACGACGAGGAAAAACATTAGGAAAGCACGCATAGGAGATCCTTCCTGCTTTTGGTTGAGTGGATGAGATTTTTTCTACTATAAAGACCCGGGGAGGATCGTCGGGTCAGCGACGTCCCTCAAGTGGAAAGTTTGGGACGTCCCTCGGCCTCTGGGAGCGGGGCCTATCAGTGTGAACAATGTAATGCCCAAAAATCAAAAAACCAAATTAGAATTTCGTTAAATTTTTGTGCTCTCTCTGATACTTAACGGATAAGCATCATTTTTAGCGTTTGGATTCTATCTTTGGTAATGATGCGGTAAAAATAGGGACCCGACGGCGCGGGGATACCGTTCTCATCGAGGCCGTTCCAGTACGGAGCCTGGAAGGCGCCATACTGGTTGTCGTAATACCCCCTGTCGAGAAAACCGAGCCTGAACTCGCGGATTCTCTCGCCCAGGATACTAAAGATCTGGAGAGTCACGTTCGCCGGCTCGGCCAGCTGGAAAGTGAGATACGTTCCCGGATTGAAGGGATTCGGGTAATTCCCGGTAATGATCGAGATTGTGGGCAATTCCCGGAGAATCGGCAGTATAAGCGGGACTCCCCCTCCATCGACTGTTTTCAATATAGTTCCCCGGTCGCCGACGGCAAAGCCCGTATACGGGTCGAGGAATTTTATCCCTCTGAGATTCCGATCAGTGGAGCTTTGGAGCAACCTCCAGGAAAGGCCGGCGTCCGTTGACCGCAGAATGATGCCGTTATCACCGCAGGCCCACCCGACGTCCTCCTCGGTAAAACTGACCGAGCGGAGGTCTGCCGGGAGCGGAGAGGAACGCTGACGCCACGAGGCACCGTGATCGGTCGTTCGAAATATGGTGGCGCCATACTTGGCGTTTCTCTCTCCCACCATTACACCCAGACCCGGGTTTGGGAATGTTATCGAGGTCAGGCGGCGGGTAGGCGAGAAGGTGTCTTGCGGCGCAAAATCGAGGCCCCCGTTAAGACTAAGGGCGACTCTTCCCAGATCCCCGGTGTATCCCACGGCCCATATCGTATCCTGGGCAAGGTAAGCGTGAGAAGTAAAATTGACGGTCGGGTCGTAAACTTCAGGGGCCCAGCTGTTCCCGCCATCGGTGGAGCGAAGAATAGTCCCGGCGTCTCCGAGCGCCGTGGCGCGGTTTACATCGAACATTCGAATCGACCGGATGCCAGCGGTTGTCGGCACTTCCACCCTCGTCCAGAGGGAGCCTCCGTTCGTCGTACGGAATATGGTGCCGTTTTCCCCACCCACGCACCCATGAGAAACGTCAGCAAAGCTCACCGACGTGAGGCGGTCGGAAGCCCCCGTCTCCTGGGTCACCCATGAAACTCCCGAATCGGCCGTGAAGAAAATCCGCCCCGCGTCGCCGACGGCCCAGCCGTGGTGGCTATCCAGAATTTCCACGGCATTCAGATTAGAGAGAAGCGTGGACGACTGCGAGACGATCAGGGATCCGTTGATAACCTTGAAAATCCTCCCCCCCGTCCCTGCGATCCAGCCCGTCTGTGGAGTAGGGAATGCCACGGTGTGGAAGTCGACTGTGGAGTCGAGGATTTGAGGCCGCCATGTATTGCCCCCGTCCGACGTGTTGGCAACAAGTCCCTTGTCTCCCACGGCCCATCCCTGTCCGGGGTTATAGAAGGCGACCTTGTTGAGATTCAGCGACGTTTGTCGTGAGAGATCCTGGAACGGATGCCACGTTGCTGTTGTGTCCGAGGTGAGGTAGGCATGGCCTTTCGTCCCCGCGATGACGCCAAAGCTGGGGCCGATGAACTGGATGTCACGAAAATCGTAGAGGGCAGGGGGCGGGATCGTATCCCATGTCGCCCCGGCGTCGGTGGAGCGTATCACCTCTCCCAGCTGGCCGCAGGCGAAGATATCATATTTTGACAGGGCATGAAGAGAATAGAGGCTGCGCTCATCCGGCGAGGGTCTGATCTCCCACGAGGCCCCGCCGTTCGTGGTGCGGAGTATGGTCCCCCTGTCCCCGACGATCCACCCGAATCCGCTCGTATCGAAGGATATATCATTGAACGTGATATCGCGGATGGAAGTCTGGCGCAGGGCCCACGAGCTCCCCCCATTGGTTGTCACCAGTATCAGGCCTGAATCGCCGACGGCGAATCCGCGGGCGGCATCGCGAAAAAAAACCGCTTTGAGGTCGAGGTCCCTGCCCGTAACGTCGGTCTGAAACAGCCAGTGATCGCCGCCGTCGGTGGTGGTCACCACCGTGCCGCTATTCCCGACGATAACCGCGCGGAGGGTATTGAAGGCGTAAATCCCGTTGAGATCATTCCCCTGAGGCAGGGGGTTCAGCCAGAACCATCCTTTGTAGACAGAATCTGCCGCACCGGCGGAGGCAAGCGGCTGAGTGAGGGCAGAGTTCGGGCAGATCCAGCAACAGAGAGCAAAAATTCTTAAGAAAACGTATAGTCGTCGAATATCAGTCTCCCTCTGATTGTCACTTGACATACATCATTTTCTGCACCTCGCGGTATTTGCCGTCCCGCGAGGCGACCCGGGCGATATAGAACCCGGACGACAGACCCTGGGCGTCGAATATCACCGTATTCACTCCGGGGGAAAATTCCTGGTCGTGGGCCAGCGACCGCACCTTCTGCCCGATAGCGTTGAAAATATCGACATTCAGCTCCGCCTTCACCGGAAGAGTAAAGGTGATCACCGTGGTCGGGTTGAACGGATTCGGATAGTTATGCACCCCGAGCGAGGCGGCCGCTAGTGCCGATCGGGAGTTCGCAGCGGCAAGGCCGGATGCAAACTTGATGATCCTGCTCGCCCGGCCGGCGGCCCAGACATTCCCTGCGACGTCGACGGTCATGCCGTTGATATTGGCGGGAATGCCCGAAGGCTCCTGTTCCCATGTATTCCCCGCGTCGGTCGTCTTGAGCATGACGCCGCCGTTTCCCGCCGCCCATCCGTTCATGTCATCGGCGAAAGTGATCGAGCGGAGCACCCCACCCACGCCTGACGTCTGCGCGGTCCAGGTATCGCCTCCGTCGGTCGTATTGAGGATTGCTCCGCGTTGGCCGACGGCCCATCCCAGGCTGGAGTTTCTGAAGAAAACCGAGAGCAGGTCGCGGTCTGTGACCGCGGCGGCGCTCGTCGGGGTCCAGTGGACTCCGCCGTCTGTGGTGGCGAACACGATCCCGCGGGTCCCTGAGACCCAGCCGTGGTCGATATCGGTGAACCAGATTGAATTAAACCGGACCGGGGCGATCGATCTTCCATTCCAGTGCTGGCCCGCGTCGGTCGTCTTAAAAATACGTCCGCTCGCTCCGGCGACGTAGCCGAGCTGCGAGTTGACAAAAAAGATGGAATTCCACGATGTGAGGACTGTGGACGCCTGGGCGCCCCAGGAATCGCCTCCGTCCGTGGTGTTGATGATGAGCCCGGATCTGCCGCACGCCCATCCATTCAGAGGGTCGGTGAAGAATACCGAATTCAGGTCGACGCTGGTCGGCCGGGTCAGCGTAAAGGAGTCGCCTCCGTCGTCAGTCTTGGCGAGCACTCCGCGATTTCCGACCGCATAGCCGACGGATGCTGAGGGAAACGAGACCGCATTGAAATTGCCCGATACCGAATGGTCCAGTTCCTGCCAGCTCGTGCCGCCGTTTTCCGTTTTCAGAAGTGTTCCTCCGATACCGACGGCCCAACCCCGGAAGGCGTTGGCAAAGGCGATTCCGGTGAGCCATCCTGTCGTCGGGGTCGTCTGGGCATTCCAGTTAAGTCCTCCGTCGGTCGATTTCAGAATAGTTCCTCCGGAGCCGGCGACCCAGCAATTCGTGGTGTCGGCATGGATCGATTCGAGGAAAAGCCCCTGCTGCTGATGTTCGTAGAGCCAGAGCGCGCCTCCGTTCGTCGTCTTGAGGATCCATCCGTTTTCACCGGCGATGAGACCGTGTACGTTGTCGTAGAAATCAACCGAGTTCAGCACGGAGCGGATCCCGGAAAATTGAGCGTTCCACGTATTGCCCCCGTCGGTCGTGATAAAAATCTTGCCCGAGTCACCGACGGCCCAGCCGCGGGTGAGGCTGACGAAATCGACCGAGTAGAGGGCCGTGACGGAGGGGAGAAGCTCCCGCGTCCAGGTCATGCCTCCATTCGTGGTTTTCGCCATAAACCCGAAGGCCCCGACGATCCATCCTACATTGATGTCGATAAACTTTACGCCGTAGAGGACCAGATTCGTTCCGGTCTGGTATTTGTTCCACGAAATTCCGGCGTCGCTGGATCTCAGAAACGTGCCCTTCGCTCCCACGGCGTAGATCGTTGAATTTCCCACCACATCGACCCCGATCAGCCCGGCGTTATATCCGCCGGCGCCGGCCTGCACATCCCATGAGGCGCCCCTGTCGGTCGTCGCAAGGTAGGACCCGAGGAATCCGACGGCAACCGCGCCCGTATCCCGGAAAATATCCACGGAGAGGAGCGTATTTCCCTGCGGATAAGGGTTCACGGGAACCCAGTCGTCGGGGTTCAGGGCGAAAGCCACGGCGGTCGTGTCGTCCCCCGCCAGCTTGAACGGGTTCTGGGGAACGAGGAGAGTATCGGGACCGAGGGCGGAGGAATCGATCACATCCTGCGCGTGGATGGTGCCCAGGGGGATGAGAACAAGGACCACTAACCACAAGCTCTTCATAGTAACCTCACTTTCCTCCTACTTTTTCGACGCTAGAGTAAAATCAAGACCTGAGATGATGTCCCCTTCCGGCTTCGAGACGACGTCGAACTCGCGTTCCGGGGGTTCGCTGATATACTGCAGATCGGCGAGCTGTGCCGGATCAAGGGAAAGGAGATAGTGGCCTGGCGGAACCCCCAGAAACTCGAATTCGCCGGTTGAAAATGTGGACGCCGTTTTAATAAACGCGGGGAGACCGGCTTCGCTTGCCGGGCGCGCCTGGGTGATTTTCACAGTGATATGTTCCGCCGGGATCGGGACTTTTCCTGCCAGGCTCACCGTGCCACGGACGATCCCGCCCATCACGACGGGAAAATCGATTCGCCGGACGAGGTTCGGCTCGGAGAAGACCTGGATCGATTTATAACGGGGGACCCAGAGCGGATTTTCGAGTGTTTCCGGGTCCAGGAAAATCCTGTAATTTTCGTAACTATAGATTTTATTACGGATCTGCTTCGCAAGCGAGAGCGAATAGGGAAATCCCCCGACCGTCAGATTCGAGTAATAGACGCGGCCGACATCGAGGCTTTGCTCATCCCGATCCCGGCGTCCATTCCCGTTGGAATCAAGATAGGCGGAGACGGTGAAACCGCCGTTCCCCAGGAGGCTGCCGCGGGCGTCGCTGAAGCGGACATTGAGCGGGGCCGTGTTGAAGCTTATGCTTCCGAAGGCCGAGGTGGTATAGAGGAACTGATTGGGCCCCGTCGTGACTCCGCCTGCCTGGGTGCGCGCGAACGGGAAGTAATATGTGAGGCGAATCCCGGTCTGATAGGCATTGGTGAGATAATTGCGGTCGTAGGTGAAGGCGAACGACACGCCGTTTTCAAACCTCTTGACGCCGAGAATATTCAGCTCCTGAAAACTCGCCGACACATTATCGTACGACAGATTGGTAAGCATGTGAACTCCCGCGGGCATCAGGAATGAAAGCCCCGCGGCGTACTGTTCGGTCAGCGTCGTCGACCCGTCGCCATAGGCCTTCGTCGTGACGAACCGGCTGCTGATGGAGGGGGTGAACGTTGCAAAAGTCGTCGTGAGAGATGTCTGCAACTCGTCTGACCTGTGATCGCCGAAGACCGTCTGGATGGCAAGCATATTGAAATAGAACACATTCCGCCATGTCGGTATCGGGAGCAGCGCAGAGATATTGAGGTCGTTGACGATGCCTGTCGGATTGGCGAATGATGTACCGCTGTAGCGTATATCGGTAACCCCGAGCCTGGCCGTGGACGGAAACTCGAGGGAAAGGCTCCCCGAACCGAGCGCATCGGGAATGAAGGTCGCGTTTCCCACGAGATTCGTCATGATGCGCGCTGTGCTCGTAAGGCCGGGGAATAATCTCTGGCCGGTCGGAAAATCATAATACGCAAGAACTGAGCCGATGGAGAGTTCAGGGGAAACTCCCCAGTTCACCGAATTCGTCGATATGAAGGGTGAATTAGGGTTGTGCCTGTTTTTCCCCATCACGATCGAATACTCCGCCTGTCCCGGGGGAATGAGGGTGTAGGGGACATTCAGCCGGTATCGGAGGACCCTCTCCTGTCCCCAGACGTCATAGGCATGGAGCTCGAGAAGTCCGTTTCCGTACAGGATCGGGGCATCGAACGAAAACGCTCCCGACTCGTCAGCGGTCTGGAGCATCGTTTCTCCCACCGTGCCGAGGAATGCGATCTCCATCTGGGGGTCGACATTTCCCCTGAAAACCTCACGTGTGAAAAGCCGCCGGGGTGCGGGGGGACGGTTGGTGAACTCGACCCCGGTCACGTCCGTCGAGATGACCCCAAGGCTGATGATATCGCCGAAGACGATCTGTCGAAGACCGGAATTATCGAAGAAGGGATACCGGAAGTTTCCCCGAAACGTCGTGTTCGTTCTCCCTCTGATATCCGACTCTGTTATCCTGCCGGTGAAATCGCCGCCCAGCGATTTAACCCCGATATTGAGATTGTTCCTGAGGGTGGGCCGGGTGAAGCGGGAGAAAATATCGTTCGTCGACCAATTGATCAGGCCTCCACCGATCAGGCTGAAATCGCGGCCAAGGTAAAGTTCGGTTTCAGGAAGCTTTTTGGAAATTTTGATGCGGTTTTCAATCGCCTTGATCCTGCGGCCCGCGTAGACCGACGGGAGTTCCAAAGCGTTTTTCACAGTCACCTGCAGCTTCCGGGGGAGGTAGGTAAGGTCGATGTCGAAGAAATCCTTGAAAAAACCCAGGCTGAAGTATGACCGGCCGGTTCGGGAGATATACTGCTTGTCGGTCAGATCTAGAGACACCTTTGCGATGCTGGCGCGGCGGTCTTTGAGGTCTATCGTGTAGGAATTATCGGCGTCCTTGAAAAAGCCGGTTATCCGGTTCTCGACGCTGTCGTAATCGGACTTGATGCCGAGGGCGGGAAAGGCCTCGGCCGAGGGGAGGTATCTGTCTTCTCCAATCGCCATCATTTCAAGCTCCCGCGGTGCTAGTCCTGCTCCCCGGAGCTCGACGATGATTCTCGACTCGGGGGAGGTCGCCGTCTGGGCAAGGGTTCCGGCGGAGACACCTGTCCAGAGTATGATATATGCAAATGGCCTCGCCATGCGGTCGCTTTCAGGGAATCGTCAGCGACCGTGATGTCCGAACGGGCGATGAGTGAATGAGATCGCGCTTCGGGATGTCGGTTCGTCCTTCGGAGACGAACTGGACATTCACAATATATTCTCCGGGAGGAATTTTTGTCCGGTTGATGCGGTCGATAAGGGTGATGCTCTTATAGACCCCGGTGTTGCGCGTCAGTTTGTAGACGGTTCTTCCGGAATTGTCGATGAATTCCGTCGTGCGGCTCCCCCAGTATGAGGCGTTGCCGACGCGAGTCAGCTTCATGACGACATTGACGCTCGTATCAGACAGAGACGTTCCGAGGGAGTCGACGACGACTCCCGTGGAGAGAGTTCCGATCCGGTAATGGAACGGAAGGCTCTGCTCGTAAAGGATGATGAGGCCCGGCTTGGTGCTGGCTGCGGCCGCTTTCTGCGGGGGAGGCTGCCGGGTCTTGCTGACGACGATGACGCGGGACCAGTATTCCCCCTCACCCAGGGTGCGGGGGGGCGACGCCATCACTCGGACGGTCTGACTTTCCCCGGGCTTGAGATTAAACCTTCGCGGATAGCATTCGATCCATGCCGCGGCCGACGGCTCATTCTGGGCGAGCGTATCGATTTGGATGAAGATCTTCCCTGAATCATCGGAAATTTCGTAACCGAATTTGACTTCCATCCAGACCTCCCGTTCATCGTCGCCGTCGTTGGTGGCGGTCAGCGAAACTGTGCGATGAACCGAATTAAGGAAAAGGTAGCCTGGCGAGACGACGATGCCGGCCCGTGCCGCAGGCGATGTGAAGGCGTATATCGTGACGAGAAGAAGGCAATAACGCATGGGTAGAGTCGACTTCGGGGCTGACATTGTGAGCGAAATGGAATCTCTGCGTCATACTGCGACTATAAAATGAAAAAGGGCAGCGTCAAACAGTTAGAATTCTCCGCTGCCCTTTTCCGATTCCATTGGTCGTGCGCTTTACATCAGCAGCACGCGCTCAGTTTGCCGCGTATGCAACTGTCACAATGGCGACGCCGACATAATCAT
>CAYPFY010000005.1:0-200492 GCA_964410105.1 uncultured Chlorobiaceae bacterium | reverse complement strand
GGCCCGGAGTTTCATTCAGATGAGAAAGTTGGTCCTTCTGAGGTGAGGACCCCTCTCTGCTAACACCTTGCTAACATTAACAGGGTGTTGCAAATGCCAACGATCTTCAAGCGTTCCACCGGAGTCTGCTATGCGGGCGGAGGGAGGAGGGGGGAGGTGTCTGCTGGAAGGCGCGGAGCGCGCTCAACGCACGAGCGTCATCATGCGCATGAGAGGGGCGGCTCCCGCCGCAGTAAGACGGAGAACGTACGCCCCTGTCGGCATTCCCGTCGCATCCCACCAAACTTCATGCCGTCCCGGGGGCCGCGGGCCTTCGTCAGGGAGAGCGACCCGTTCCCCGAGCACGTTGAACACTTCGAGACGTATCGCAGCGGCATGAGGGAGTGAATATTCAATCGTCGTAGAGGGGTTGAACGGATTGGGAAAGT
Source organism: uncultured Chlorobiaceae bacterium (assembly GCA_964410105.1). Taxonomy (GTDB): domain Bacteria; phylum Bacteroidota; class Ignavibacteria; order UBA10030; family SZUA-254; genus CAYPFY01. The sequence continues at coordinate 200,064 of CAYPFY010000005.1, read as the reverse complement.
TCTGAGAGAGCTCGAGCACTTCCGGCAGCCGCCCCCCCGTGCTCCTCCCTGTCCCGACCGTGAAGCCCTTCAGTTCCGCATACCTCCATGAAATGATGACTTGATTCATCCACGCGGTGTCCGCAAGTACCCCGACCGAGCGCTTGAGCAGGGTATACCAGCGTACTCTGTCGTCATCATACCGGACGATCTCGGTCATCCCGGCCGAATCGACGGCGGAATATCTGAAGATGAATCCGGTGTCGGGAATTCCAAGGCAACCGAACGAGAATACCGGAAGGTCGAGCACGTCCCCGACGCTCGGATTGCAGTTATTGAACAATCGACGTTGTCCCGAGAGCAGCTCCTGAAACGAATGGGAGAACGTCGAGTCGAGCGTGAATGTCGTATCAAAGCAGCCGAAATCACAGCCGTGTACGCGCCGCCGCCCCACGAGATGTTCCTCCACGTGCCACACCGCCGTATCGCCATGCTCTTCGCGGCCGCTGATGCTGACGAGGGAGCTTCCTGAGTCCTCCAGAGCGATCGGGGGTTTATAGAAGAATCGGTGACCCTGGAATTCGTAGACCCAGGAGTTTCCGACGGCCAGCGGGATGACCTCCACGAGCGAATCCCCCTGAGAGAATGCGGCGCTACCGAATCCCAGAGTCGCCGCAATGACGAGACTGCCGTATGCTCCCATTCGTGCCATCCGCCGGAAATATGCCATTTGCCGCGACGAATTGCCACCAGGGAGATTTCCGGCGACATTCCGGAGGCGGATCCGGGCCGCGAACCGTTGAATATCTGTCTGGGAATAAGTAGGTTAGGTCCCCATGATCGGAGAGACGGTTTTAAAAAATACTCTCCAGGCTGGGAGTAGGGGGGTGAAAACTGTGTCCTACGCTTTCATTCTCATACCGCGCTCTTCATAACTGAAGATCCACCCCGCGATCTTTCCCGGATCGATCGTCGTGAAATCATCCCAGTAACGGCTGTTGTTCATATAACGTGAGCTCGTGTCCCCCTGGGGGACTTTTTCCGCCATCGCGACAATCTTGCTGAATCTATCCTTCCACCTTTTCATGTTCCCGACACGAAGGTCAACCCACCCGTCATGTGCCCATCTGTCAAGGTTTTTCTTCGAAATCGGGATTTCGCTCATTCCCTGAAACGTCGGGATTTTTATTTCCTTGCCTCTGAGAAGCCTCTTTCCGTCAGGCATCAGGATCGGAATTCCGATGGAGATGATCCGTGCCCTTAAATCCCTGTCCTGCTCAATTTTTTTCGCCAATGTGGCCGACAAGTGCGCCGGATTCGCTTTGATGACGCTGAGCATGTCGCCGCAACAGATTTTGAGCAGATACGCCTCGTAGAGAAGCTTCGAAAGGCGCGGCGGCCCGAGTATTTCAAAGGCGACGCTGTCCACTCCGTGCTTTTTCTCGAGTTCCTCTATTCTTTTCCGTGCGCTCTGGTAAAGAAACCCGGCGCGGTAGGTGGGGGCGAGCGTCGCATTGTCAAGGGCATTGATGATGTCGTGCCCCGTGTTGCCCCCCATGATTTCATAGACGACATCTTCCGCAATCTCCTCCGGCGTCACGAATTCCATCTGCCCCGGAGTCGAAATCGCCTCGAATTCACCCCTCGAGAAGAGCCCGTTCTCCCCCGTGTCGATGTAGACAGATTTCAGCGTTTCATTCAGCGGGACCCCGATTCCGTCCATGCTGAGCTTCAATGTCCCGTCGAGCCGGATTCCTTTCTTCGGCGGGCAATCGAAGAGTTCTACCGGTTTTCCCCTTTTCCTGATCTCGCCATACCCCACCCGCCTCCAGGCAATCGCCGCCGTCGGCTTTATTTCCTTGGTTATCGGCGCCCCCGGCGTGCGGCCCATGAGGAACAGGAGCATGGTGTGAGCCCCCGCCACGGAAGACTTGCTCAGGAGGACGCTCGACGGGCGCTCCTCGCTGTGCGTGTAAGGGATGTTCAATCCCATCCCGCCTGTCCCGCTCGTGCCTATTTTCACATAGATTTTCGTTCCCATTTCATTCATGGAACGGTAGAGGAGCTGGACATGGCGGATGAGCTGGGGGATGTAGAGCGTGCAGACGAGCCGCTCGGTGGCATTCTGCAGCTCCTCGGTCGCCGCGAGCGAGTCCCTGGATGCCTTGACTTTCCGCAGGACATTCCGCGCCCCGTTGAAAATGTCCTGATAGGCTATCGCAGTAGCCGAGTTGATGCAGTCGATGATGACATCCGGGGACGTTTTGCGGATCAATGAGTAGATGGTCGATCGGCGCAGGATTTTCTCGTTGAGCTCGCTCAGGATGTCGTCGATGAGCATCCCCCTCGTGCGGGGATCGTCGATGATCTCCTCGCGCTTCCGGTCCTTCAATGATTCTCTAACGAATATGTTCCCCCACCACGGGACGAAGTAATTCCTTCCCTTGGAAGGGAACTCCTTCCGGAAGATTCCGACCGCCTCCTCAGCTTCAGATTTCAGGAGCGATGTGACGACAATCTTTTTGGGAGATTCCTGTATGAGCCTCCGGCAGATGGCAGATCCCACCAGCCCTCCGCCTCCCAGTACCAGTACCGTCCTGTCCTTTATGTCCATGGCCCGTGTTCAGCCCGGGGATTAGACCCGCTCCACCACAACGGCGGTTCCGTACGCCAGGACTTCCGTGACTCCGGTGGCAACCTCGTTGGCATCGTACCGCATCCCGATGATGGCGTTGGCTCCCATCTGGCCGGCATGGACGATCATGATGTCGTACGCTTCCTGCCTCGCCTTCTCGCAAAGTTCCTGGTACAGAGAGATGTTCCCGCCGAAAAGGACCTGTATGCCCGCCCCAATGTTGCCAATCAGGGAGCGGGACCTCACCGTTATCCCCCGGACAAGGCCGAGTTGTTTGACAACCCGGTAACCGTCAAGGGTGAACGCTGTGGTTACCGCTGCATGCTCTACCATGGAAGCCTCATTTTAGTTTTATGGAGTTGACGCACTTCTCGAAGACGGGGAAGTATACGTCCTTCTGCGGCGCGTAGTAGTTTACCGTGACTCTGACGACTTTGTCGTTCTTCACTGCAAAATACGCCCGGCTGCTGATGTCTTTCATGACCGAGTAGTCAACCCACAACGCCTTGTTGCCGTCAATCTCGGTGCTTCCCGTCCCTCTCGACTTGTATCGTCCCTTGTTCTGATCCCAAACCTTTTCGACAGCGAGCTTCTTTGCGCCGAACACGTCAATGTGTATGCTGCAGTCCCGCCGGTCGGCCCGCATTTCCATCGCAAAATCGTTGTTCCCTTTCGGTACCTGCACGAATTCCAGATTGTCGGGATAGTCCATCGTGAAATACGACCCTCCCTTGTATGTATCCATGCCCGCCGACGCCTGCCAGATATCCGGCTTTTTTATGACGATCACGGGAAGCTCGAATGATTTCAACATCGCTTCGAAAACGGCCACATGGGCAGGGTATTGATCCCCATAACCTTCAAAGTCCAGCTTGTATATCGCCGTGTCACCCGCAACATACACCTGATGACCAAGTATATTGGTCTTGGTGGTCGCCTTGATCAGGTAGGAAACCATCATCCCCGTTTTCCCGGCCACCGGGTATGCTTCATCCTTGCGCTGACCGTCGGCATCGAGCTGATAGTTCATCTGCTTCATCTCGTCTTTCGATTGCTGCACGATCTCCTCGAGCTTTTTCCCTCCGTATTGGATGACCTCGACGCTTGCCGTCGCCCCCGCCTCTCCCGACCGGGGATCCATGAATTTGTCCAACACCTCCTGCGACTTTGCAAATACCGCTTTTCCGGTTGTTCCCAGCATCTTCCATTCTTTCGGGTACTTTATCTTGAACCCGAATCCGGGATCGCGGTATTCATTCATTTCGCCGACCGGGACCGGCACGATCTTGTGCTCACCACACCCCGCCAGTATCGCGGCGATCGAAAGAATCAGGATGGTTTTCATGCTCACTCCATTGGTTGATGATTATTCCTTGGGAACGACGGTGTCATACCAGAATTTCTTTTCCCTCGATCCGACTTCGTCTATGTGGACGTGCTTCGTTTCCATGTATTCGTGCAGCCCCACTATGCCGAATTCCCTCCCCACCCCGCTCTGCTTGTACCCTCCGAATGGTGCCTTCTCAGAAAGGAGATGCCATTCGTTGATCCAGACCGTCCCGGCTCTCAGCTGTTTCGCTACCCGTACCGCCTTCTCCCTGTCCCCCGACCAGACGCCCGCACCCAAGCCGTACATGGTGTCATTCGCCTGCGCTATCGCATCCTCGACGGTCTTATACCTTATCACGGAGAGAACGGGTCCGAATATCTCTTCCTGAGCTATTCTCATTGAGTTCGCGACGCCGCTGAAGATCGTCGGTTCGACATAGAATCCTAGTTTGTCTTTCGGGGTGCCCCCCCCGACCGCCACTTTCGCCCCTTCCTCAATCCCGCTTTTTATGTAACCGAGTATCCTGTCCCGCTGAACGCGCGAGACGACGGGACCGATATGCGTCGACATGTCTTTCGGATCGCCGATTTTCATTCGCTTCGTCTTTTCTACCATCGCCTCAAGGAATTCATCGTGGATCTTCTCCGGCAGGAATAAACGAGAAGCGGCCTCGCAACACTGTCCCTGGTGATAGAAGATCCCATAGAGCGCTCCGTCGACGGCAACGCGCAAATCCGCATCCTCCAGGATGATGTTCGCCGATTTGCCGCCGCACTCCAGAGTGCATTTCTTCAGGGATTTTGAGGCAACTTCCATGACGTGCCTTCCCACGGCCGTCGAACCGGTGAAGGATATTTTGTCCACCCCCCCGTCCGAGGCCAATGCCTCGCCCGCAACGTGCCCGTACCCGGGGAGGATGTTGACAACCCCCGGAGGGATCCCGACGTCCTGAAAAATCTTGGCGAGTTCCATCGCCGTCACCGGCGTAACCTCGGATGGTTTCAGGACAACTGTGTTCCCGCCTGCCAGCGCGGGACCGAGCTTCCAGATCGCCATCTTAAGGGGAAAGTTCCATGGTATGATCGCCCCTACGACCCCTACCGGTTCGTGCACCAGGTAGTTCGTGCTGAAACCCGGCTTGGATAATCCTTCGATGGGTTCCGTGGGATCGAGCGCCGCCAGCTTTGAAAAATAATTCATCGCCCGCGCGCTCAGGAAGATGTCTTCCTTTGCCTTCCTTATGGTCGAACCTGAATCTTCAATTTCAAGCTGCTCGAGTTCTCCCTTGCGCTCGTTTATTTTGTCCGAGACCGCCTTAATGAGGGAGCCGCGTTCCTCGCCCGACATCCGGGGCCACGGTCCACGGTCAAACGCCTCCCGCGCCGCTCTTACGGCCTTGCGTATGTCGCCAGGGCCCGCCGATGCGACACGGGCAATTCTCGCCTGGTCGAATGGATTGATGGATTCAATGATTTCCCTCGACTCGGAAGGGATGAACTCTCCGTTTATATAAAGAAGGTACTCGCGCACCGGCTATTGGCCCCCGAGCCGCCCGTAAATGGAGAGCGAAAGTATGATGAGGAGCAAAATGGGCATGACGAGGTACGAGAGGGTGATCTGCCGGTCGTAGCCGGCTAAAAGGTCCGACGCATTCTGAGGGGAATTCCCGGCCGCCATCGCATGGATGAGCTTGCCGCGCTTGGCCGCCTGCATGCCGAAGATAATTCCGCTGATGACCGCAATGGCAAAGAATATGATCTTGGCCGTCAGCCACCCCACATCGAGGATTCCATATCCCAGATTCCGCATGTTGGCGATGCCCGTCAGGAGCATCAGGAGGCTCGCCACCGGGCTCAGGAGGCCGACCGGACGCGAGGCCCGGACGATCACGGCCCTCGTCTGTATGTCCGGTGCCTTTTTGTACTGCCGGTTTAGTATGAAACCGGCAACATTGACGGTGACGAAAAGCCCGAAGCCGATGAAATGCAAAAACAGTGAGATCTCACGCTCCACAGCGCTGACCCTTTCACGTTATTTGTATGATTTGTGAGCCCCGGAAAAATTCTTTTTTTCGGCCCGGAGGTGGATGGCGGTGAATAAGATACAAAATGTTTTCCTGAGTCTCAAGACACGGTGCGCTGCTTGTGAATCCCCGGCCCTTTTCCTATATTGCTCACGATGACCTCGAAGTCCAGCGAAAAACCCATCGGGATTTTTGACTCGGGGGTCGGAGGCCTGACTGTGGTTCGCGCCGTCATGAATAAGCTCCCCCACGAGAATATCGTCTACTTCGGAGACACAGCCCGCGTTCCGTACGGCCCGAAGTCACCGCAGACCGTGAGGGACTACGCCGCGCAGGATACCGAATTCCTGATGAGCCACGATGTGAAGATGATTGTGATCGCGTGCAACACGGTCTCCTCGGTCGCCCTCGAAGTGGTCCGTAAACATTCCCGCGTGCCCGTGATCGGGGTGATCGTCCCGGGCGCCAAGGCCGCCGTCGCCTCGACGAAGGTGAAGCGTATCGGCGTGATCGGTACTCTGGGGACTATCATCAGCAACGCTTATAGGAACGCGATACGCCAGTTTGATTCCGAAGCAACAGTGTTCGACCAGGCGTGCCCGCTTTTCGTCCCTCTGGCCGAGGAAGGGTGGATCGATCACCAGGCGACCGGTTTGATCGCAAAGGAATATCTTTTTCCGCTGAAACTGAAGAAGATCGATACTCTGGTTCTCGGATGCACCCACTATCCGATCCTCGAACCGGCCATCCGTTCGGTGTTCGACGGTACCGTCACGATGATCGATTCCGGGCACGCGGCCGCCGCGGAGGTGGACTCGACACTGAACTCCGAATCAATGCGCAACACGAATAAGGATAAGGGGAATGCGTTTTTCTTTGTCAGCGATATTCCCCACAAATTTACAGAAATCGGGGAGAGATTCCTCGGCCGTAAACTCGGAAATGTCAGACGGGCGGCGGGTTTTGCCTGACCGCCGCCGGAATTCACTCACTATCTAACGGAGGTCCGATGACCAGCAGTGCCCTGTTCCTTAAAGAGCTCGATAACGCCATCAGCGCCAATCGTATGCTCGACCACCCCTTCTATCAGACCTGGAGCATGGGTCAATTGACCCGCGAAGCTCTCCGGGAGTATGCAAACCAGTATTCGCATTTCGTGAATTCGTTTCCGACGTTCCTCAGCGCGACGCACGCGAATACCCCCCATCTGGCCGTCCGTCAGGTTCTTCTCGAAAACCTTATCGAAGAGGAACGGGGCGAGGGAAACCATCCCGGCCTCTGGTCACGATTTGCGGACAGCCTCGACGCGAAACCCGCACGTTCCCTCCCTTTTCCTGAGACGGTTGAAGCGATCGGGATCTTAAAGTCTCTCACCAGAGACAGCTCGTTCGTGGAAGGGGTCGCCTCGCTCTACGCTTATGAATCTCAGATTCCCGAAGTGTCCAAGGTCAAGATCGAAGGGCTCAGAAAGTTTTACGGAATTTCCGACAGCTCGGCCCTTTCCTTCTTTACCGTGCACAAGGAGGCGGATGTGCATCATTCCGCCGCGGAAAGGTCGATCCTCGAGGCATATGCCCTGTCGGACGACGACCGCCGACGGGCCGTCCAGGCCGCATCCCGCGCCGCGCGGGCAATGCTCCGGCTGCTGGATGGGGTTTACAATCGATGCGTTTCCGCCAATTGACGCTCCGTGGCCGTCCGGGAGATACTCCTTCTCGGGAATCCCATCCTGCGAACCGAGTGCGAGAGGGTGGTTGATTTCTCCGGGATCTCCCGCACGATCGAGGATTTGCGTGATACGCTCGCCGATTTTCGCCGGCGGAACGGGTTCGGCCGCGGGATAGCCGCGCCACAGATCGGCACTCTTCGGCGCATCGTTTTCACCGATGTCGGTTCGCCGATGACGCTCGTCAATCCCCGGATCGTTCGCCGGTCGCGCCAGTTGATGACTCTCTGGGATGACTGTTTTTCGTTCCCGGATATTCTCGTGAAGGTGAAACGCGCGCTGAGGATTTCGGTCGCGTATCAGGACGAGTCGGGCAGGAGACGCTCGCTCTCAGCGTCCAACGGTTTGTCAGAATTGCTCCAGCATGAGATCGATCACCTGGACGGCGTCCTCGCCATCGATCGCGCCGTGAGTCTCCGCGAGATCGTTCTCAGGAGCGAATGGAAAAAAATCAGCTCTCGTTCGTCAGTTGCCCTATAGGAGGTTTTGTGAAGACTCTTTCGAATACAGAGATTGAGCGGGAACTCGCCCCCCTCAAGGGGTGGAGCCTGGCAGGCAAGGAGATCCGGAAAACCTTCGAGCTCAAGGATTTTGTCCACGCCATGGGCTTCGTCAATTCCGTCGCCCTTCTGGCCGAAAAGGCGAATCATCATCCCGACCTCGACATCCGGTGGAATAAGGTGACGCTCACCCTTTCGACGCACAGCGCGGGCGGTCTGACGGAAAAGGATTTCACCCTGGCTGCAGAAATCGACAGGCTATGATCTCACGGCTCGACGTCTTAAGGAAGTTTCTGGAAAAGGACCCGGACGATGCTTTCACGCACTACGCGATGGCCCTTGAGTACGTGTCGCTGATGATGGTGCCGGAAGCCGTGGCGAAGTTCGACGATGTGCTCCGTATCGATCCCGAGTACGTGCCCGCTTTCCAACAGCTGGGCGCCCTCCGGGCCCGGCTGGGAAAAAGAGAAGAGGCCGCCGACATCCTCCGCCGAGGCATCGAGATTGCCCTGAAGACGGGCGACTCGCACTCGGCCTCCGAAATGGAGGAGGCGCTCAGTGGGCTCTCCTGAATCTCCCCCGAGGAGGTCCCGGGAGGAGATTCTTTCGCTTTTCAAAGAGTCGGGAGCGATCCTCGAGGGACACTTCCGCCTCACCTCTGGCCTCCATAGCCCGCATTATTTCCAGTGCGCACGAGTGCTTCAGTATCCCGATCGGGCCGCCCTTCTGTGCGGCGAAATTTTTGAGGAATTTCACTCAAGAAAGATCGATGCCGTGATAGCCCCCGCCCTCGGGGGGATCGTGGTCGGCCAGGAGGTGGCCCGCCAGCTCCATGTGCGCTCGATGTTCGCCGAACGACAGGACGGCTCGATGACCCTTCGCCGCGGGTTTGAGCTTTTTCGGGGCGAGAGGATTCTCGTCTGCGAGGATGTTGTGACGACCGGCGGTTCTGTCACCGAGGTGCTCGGCCTGGTGAGTCGTGCCGGCGCAACCGTCGCCGGCGTCGGCGCTATCGTCGACAGATCCGACGGCGCAGTGACTTTTCCCGATTTCTTCGCCGCGCTGACTCTGAAATCCGTTACCTATTCTCCCGAAAGCTGTCCTCTCTGTAAACAGAATCTGCCGCTTGTGAAGCCGGGCAGCAGGGTTGCCTGAATGCTCGACGATCCGATGTTTAAACATACCGCTCTCGCCCTCCTGATCCTGTTCGTTTCCGCCGTCGCGGGTCGTTTGCTGAGGTTTATGACGGACGTCACCTTCAGGCGATTCGCTTCCCGCACGCCCACACCCTTCGATGACAGGATCCTGCTCGTGATCGAGGAGAAGATAGCGCCTCTCTGCATTCTCGGCGGAGCCAGCCTCGGGATCAGCGAAGTCCGCAAGGGCCTGACGGCGGAGAATGTTACGAACCACGTGCTCGATTATCTCTCAACCGCGCTGTTTGTTTTCTTGATTCTGATGGTCGCCCATCTGCTGAGCAGGCTGTTCAAGACGGGAATAGAATGGTACGCCCAGCGGGTCTCCGCAGAAAAACAGAGCAATATCGGCCCGACGATTGTTCCGTTCGCGTCGAAGATCGTCAATATTGTGCTTGTATTCATCGTCGGCATGATCGTCCTCGACCACCTCGGCGTAAATATCGGCGGCCTTCTCGTCTCCCTGGGAGTCGGCTCGCTCGCCGTTGCCCTCGCAGCCCAGGAGACGATCGCAAATATGATCGCATGGGTCGTCATCCTGATCGACCAGCCAGCCCGGATCGGCGACCGTATTCGGCTCCCCTCCGGCGAGGAAGGTGACGTTCATTATATCGGCCTCCGGAGCACGCGCATTCTTAACCCGGATAATAATTTTGTGATAATCCCGAATAGCGAGATTGTCAAAAACCGGATCGTCAATCTGTCCGAACCCGATCCCGGATCCCCGGTCGCCGTCGAGGCCTTTCTCGCCCACGGGGCCGATATCGACAGGGTCCGCATTATCGCCCTGTCTCTGCTCCGGGAACATCCCGGCGTGCTGAAGATTCCACCCCCGGACTTTTTTGTGATCCGCCTGGGCGAAACCTCGGTGCAGGTCCGACTCGCAGCCCGTATCCCCGAGGTGAGGAAGAGGTTTCAGGTTGAGACGGAACTTCGGGCAAGGTTTTATTCCGAACTGAGAAAGGCGGGCGTCGAGTTTCCGCCGTTCGATCGTATTCTCGTGAACTCCCGTGAGGCTGAAGCTGCTCAAAAGAAATAACGTCTACCGCGGCCGCGTTTTCAATGTGATCGTCGACGATGTCCGGTATCCTTCCGGAAATCATTCCGTCCGCGAGGTGGCAGAGCATGGCGGCGGCGCCGTCATTCTCGCCGTTTTCCCCGACCGGCGCATTGTGCTTGTGCGTCAACACCGGTACCCGTTCAATAAGTTTATCCTCGAACTTCCTGCCGGCAAGCTCGAAAGGAATGAGTCTCCGCTCGCCTGCGCCCGGCGCGAACTCGAAGAAGAGACCGGCTACAGGGCGGAGACCTGGCGCAAATTGACCGCCATCTATACCACCCCCGGATTCTGCAGCGAGATTTTGCACATTTATCTCGCCACCCGGCTCTCCAAAGTCCCGGGCGGAAGGAGGCTCGAAGAAGGAGAACAGACGATGACCCTGAAGTTCTTCACTCTCCGGGAGGCCGTGAGGATGATCCGGCAGCAAAAAATCCGCGACGCGAAGACGATATGCGGAATCATGATGGCCGAGCGGTTTTATAAAAATCTTCCTCGATGACCGAGCCGACACCTCCCCCGCCCGAGAGAAACTACCGCCTCGATCTGAAGACATGTATCGTGTTTGACTGCGACGGTGAGCTGGCCGAAATTTCCTATTACGAAAGAAATAACTGGGCAACCTTCGAACTGCAGTGCAACCGATGCAAGCGGCGCTTCGTGGTCAAAGTGGAAGTATGAATTCTCGGGAGATTATCCGCAAGAAACGGGACGGGGGAACGCTCACTCGCGAGGAGATGGAGTTTTTTCTAAAAGGTTACCTCGACGGAGCTGTGGCCGATTACCAGATGTCCGCCTTCCTCATGGCCGTCTGCTTCCGCGGCATGGGGGACGAAGAAACGACCGTTTTCACAGACGTGATGCTGCGGTCGGGGAAGATCGTCGATCTTTCCGGTATCTCCGGCACCAAGGTGGACAAACATTCCACCGGAGGCGTAGGGGATAAAGTCTCGCTCATTCTGGCGCCAACGGTGGCAGCATGCGGCGTTCCCGTCCCAATGGTCTCCGGACGCGGCCTCGGCCATACCGGCGGCACGCTCGATAAGCTTGAATCGATCCCCGGCTTCCGCACGGACCTCACGCTCGACGAGTATCGCTCGGTTATCGCAGAGACCGGGCTCGTCCTCGCCGGCCAGACTTCTGAGATCGCCCCCGCCGATAAGCGGATGTATGCCCTCAGGGACGTGACGGCCACCGTCGAGAGTGTCCCTCTGATCGCGGGGAGCATCATGAGCAAAAAGCTCGCCGAGGGGATCGATGCGCTCGTGCTGGACGTGAAAACCGGACGCGGAGCTTTTATGCGTACAGAAGAGGAAGCGATTGCCCTCGCCCGCACTCTCATCGCCGTAGGGAAAAAATTCGGGAAGAGATCCCTCGGATTCGTTACCGATATGAACCAGCCGCTCGGCTACGCGGTCGGAAACTGGCTCGAGGTCGTGGAATGCATCGATTGCCTCCAGGGCAGGGATGTCCCCGACCTTATGGAGGTGACGCTTGTTCTCGGCGGCGCGATGGTTTTTTTGGGAAAGAAAGCAAAAAGCATCGAGGAGGGAATGGCGATGTGCCGGGAAAGAATTGCCGACGGATCCGCGTGGAAGAAGTTTCGAGAGAACATCCGGCGACAGGGAGGAGATGCTTCCTTCGTCGAGAACCCGGGGAAGTACCCTAAGAGCAAGTGCCAACTCCAGATTAAGAGCTCATCAACCGGAGACATCGACAGTATCGACGCGCTCGAGATCGGTTTCGTCTCGATCATGCTCGGCGCAGGGCGTCTCGCCGTCGATGATAGGGTCGACCCAAAGGCAGGGATCCTTTTTCACAAAAAGGTCGGCGACAGCGTTAGTCCCGGCGATGCTCTCGCCACATTGTATGGAGACGACCAGACGCGGCTCGAAGGGGCCTCCCGCCGGGCTCAGAAAGCTTTTAATATTGCCACCGAACCTTCGGTTCTCCCCCCGCTGATTCATTCCATGGTCGATGAGCGGGGAGTCCATCCCTGGCGTTCGCCTGTTTGAATTTGCAGTAAAAATTCTCTATCTTTTTCCCCGCTTGCGGAATGAAAGTTTTCCCGTCACGGGACTCACCCTCAGAAAACTCTAAAATAGACTATGCCCGTCATTACTCTTGTCAATGAAGGAAGGACTATCGACGTCCCCGCCGGCACGAATCTCAGACAAGCGATGCTGAAGAACGGGATTTCCCCCTATGCCGGCAAGGATCGGTTTCTGAATTGCTTCGGAAACGGCCTTTGCGGCACCTGCCGCGTCGAGGTGGTCGATGGAAAAGGCGCTCCTCCCATGTCGCCCCTTGAGGAAGCGTCTCTGATCGGCCTCGCACCGTTCTACGCCCGCCGCATACAAAAATTCACGCGCCTTTCCTGCCGTATCGCCGTGACGAACGATATCGCCATCAAGACTCATCCGCAGATTTCTATCGATTGGGATCTGACGAAGGAAAGGATGATGCTAACCCTGATCTGGAGCTTTTTCGGGGCGACGTTTCTCTATGTGATGATCCGGCTGCTTCTCGAGATCGCGACCGGAAGGTGACCTAACCCCCTTCAAGGGCCGGGAGGCCGAGTACCTGCTTCATTTCCTCGTGCACCCTGCCGTTCGTCGCAAGGATCTGTTTGGTGTAGATGCTGAAAGGATTGCCGCCAAAATCCGAGAGTTGCCCCCCCGCCTCGCTTACTATCAGCGCGCCCGCCGCCATGTCCCATGGGTTGAGCGAAACCTCCCAGAATCCCTCATATCTCCCCGCCGCCACGTAGGCGAGATCGATCGCCGCCGATCCCATTCTCCGGACAGCCTGAGCCCGTACGAGAAAGTTGATGAAGTGCGCGATGGCATGGTCTGGATCCCGGGTTATCGTGTACGGAAATCCGGTGACGAGCAGGCTCCGGTTAAGCCGGTCAATCCGCGATACGCAGAGACGCCTCCCGTTGAGGAATGCTCCCTTCCCCCGCTCCGCCGTGAAGAGTTCGTCAAAGTTTGGATCGTAGATAACCCCCGCCATGAGCTCTCCCTTGCGCTCAATCCCGATCGAGACGCAGAAGACGGGAAATCCGTGCGCGTAATTGGTCGTGCCGTCCAAAGGATCGATGATCCACCGGTATTCCGAGTCCCCTCTCTTCCCGCTTTCTTCGGCCAGGATCTCGTGCTTCGGATAGTGTTTCCTGATCATGCCGATGATGATTTCTTCCGAGCCCCGGTCGACTTCAGTGACAAGGTTTTTTTCCTCTCCCCCCTTGAGCTGTATGTCCCGGACCTTCCCGAGGTTTTTCCTGAGAAATTTGCCCGCCTCACGGGCGGCGTCAACGGCAGTGGCTATCAGTGTTCCTCCCTTTCCGCTATTTCCGGCCCATCGATGCATGCCGTGAGCTTTTGCAGCTTTTTCAGGTTTTTAGAATTTATCCGGAAATGGATCTCGATGCAGTTATCCACGTATGTTTTCCGGGAAATGTCGGCGATCTCGTGCAGCTTCGCCACCAGCCGGTAATCCGACTGCTTGACAACGAGGACCCGCTCTTCCACCCCCTGTTCCATCAGCCCGATGATTGCCGATTTCAGTCCCGGAATATTGATTCCCCTCTCGGCCGATATGCAAACCGCATGCTCATATCGCAGCGGGAGTTCTTTCAGGATGGAGCGATCGCCCAGCTTGTCTATTTTGTTGAAGACGTGAACCGTCGGCTTCCCCAGAGCACCGAGCTCGTCGAGGGTGTCGTTGACTACCGGGATCTGGTCTTCAAACCGGGGATGGCTCACGTCGATCACGTGAAGCAGGATATCCGCCTCGGCGGCTTCGGCGAGAGTGCTCCTGAATGAAGCGATGAGATGCGGGGGGAGTTTCCGAATGAATCCCACGGTATCCGAGAGGAGAATTTTCCTGGATCCCTCAAGGACGACCTTCCGCACGGTGGTGTCGAGGGTTGCGAAGAGTCTGTCCTCCACGAGCACGTCGGCGCCCGAGAGGAGACGAAGGAGCGTCGATTTCCCCGCATTGGTGTACCCGACCATGGCCACGCGGGTGAGTTCGCTTCGCCCCTTCCTCTGAACCTCCCTCTCCTTGCTTATGCCTCTCAGCTTTTCCCTGAGGACCGATATCCTGGATCGAATGGCCCGACGGTCGCTCTCGATCTGGGTCTCGCCGGGGCCCTTCGTGCCCACTCCGCCGAACTGCTTCGAGAGATGGGTCCACTGCCGGGTGAGGCGCGGCAAAAGATACTCGAGCTGCGCGAGCTCTACCTGCGTCATCGCTTCCTTGGATTTTGCCCTTGACGCGAAGATGTCGAGGATGAGTCCGCTCCTGTCGATTATTTTACAGGAGATGACTTTTTCAAGGTTTCTTACCTGGACCGGCGAGAGGTTCTCATCAAAAATCACGAGGTCGATTCCCTCCTCCTTGACCAGCTCGCCGATCTCAGCCGCCTTCCCGCGGCCAACCATCATGGCCGGGTCCATCCGGTCCCTTTCCTGCGTCAGCGCATGCCGAACGCCGGCTCCGGCGGTGTCTGCCAGGAGGATCAGCTCGTCAAGATGCTCCTTGACCTGCTCGCGCCGCGCTTTTCCCGCAATCAGCCCGACGACGATCGCCTCCTCCCGCCTCTTCGTTTCTACGGTTTTCAGCGCCACCTCACGCCGCCTCCGCCGCCCCGCGACTGTCGCGGGCGATCGCCATCTCGAGGAGTGCCATCGCGATCGCCAGGATGATGCACGGTCTCCAGAGCTCCACGCCGTAGCGCGATTGCATGATGGCATCTCCGAATTTGTCCCCGGCCCCGAGCTGCGAGTAATGGGCCACCCCGAGCTCGCCGAAGTATTTCTGAAGCTCGTCCGGTCCGATCCTTCTTGTGTCAGATTCACGGCTGTCGGTGTTGACCGCCAGATCCTCAACCTCCTGTCGATCGGCCCTTAAACGGTAGATGCCCGCCGTCCTGAAGGGTTCGCTCGTGATCGATAGGGTTGAGCTCATCGCGCCCCCTTTCGTGTCGGAGCTCGAGGGGTACAACGTCTGCTCGACGTCGTCCGGCTCCCTGAGACTGTATTTCTTCGCAGCCCCCCCGGCTGTGCCGGGAAGGACGATCGTCGCCTGCGTGCCTGTCAGGTACGTCTGCCTCGTGTGCTCCCTCGGAGACAGGTAGACCATTGACCGGTAAAGAAGCGGCGCGAATATTCCCTTGAGCGGGAAATCGGACCAGGAGAGGGTTGGGGGGACGGAGTAGAAGAGCACTCTCCCGCTCCCAGCCGGCTGCTCGGTCAGAAAAGGGGTTCCCTCCCCCAGAGTTATGATGGCCTGCCCTCGGATCCCGGTCTTCCGGTGTATGACCTGGTGGATAACCGGGGATTCCACCACCCGCGGGGTTCCCCTCTTTCCAAATGCCTGCTCTTCAAAAATGCTCGAAAACAAGGGATGCTCCAGATCGACATTCTTGAATGTCGTCCCATCCGCCTGTATCGCCGCAACTCCCTCGATCGGGGGGATTTTCAACGCCGGCAGTAGCCCGGTGTTGTACGCGGTAACCTCCGTTCCGGGAAATATGACGAGACCGCCTCCGCCCTCAACGAATGTTTTTATGCGGTCGACCGCCCCCGTCGGGAATGACCGGACGTTTGTACAGATCAGGATGTCAACGCGCCGCAAGTCCAGATCCCAGAATCGTTCGTCAGGCGCCTGTTTGATGCTGAGGAGGGTCTGCGTGTTCTCGCCTCCCCTCGAATTCAATGCGAGCATGGTGAATTTGTTCGCTGCATCATCGGCCCCGAGGATGGCGACGTCTATGCGCTCCGGTATGTACATCGTGAAGTAGCGATTGTTATCGGCCACGATTGCGTCATCCTCAAGGGATACCCTTCCTGCGATGAATCCGCTCCGCTTCGGAACAACCGCCAGCTCGAGCGAACCCGATCCGAACGCCGCCGCCGAGATGTTGCTCTGCGCCGCCTTCACGCCGTCCAGATAAACGCTGACAACCGAGTTATTCATGGGAACTGCGCCAAAATTCCTCACCGAGACGTAGACCGTTGCGGGCCTCTCCTTTTCAAGGATCGTGGTTTTTACCTGGACGGAATCGATCCCGGTGTTCGCCACATCCTTCGTCCCGATCGGAAGAAGATAGACCTTTGCCTTCTCGTCAAATTTTTCCTGCACCTTCGAGCGGGCGCGCTGGAACAGTGTCTGCTGCATGTCGCTGATGACGTAGATCTCTTTATTGACGTTCGTCGCCTGCCGCATGGCGGCCGAGGCGACATCCAGCGCATCCTCCAGACTGCGCCGTATCTCTGATATCCGCGCCTCTTTGATCGCATTCCTTACGAGCTCGAAATTATGCGTCGCCGGGCTGATGGTCGCTTTGGGCAGATCGGAAAGCTTGATGAGGATGATTTCGTCGCCGTTTTTCGCTACGTCGACAATCTTTTGCGCCCCCTCCCTGGCCTGTTTAAAATACTCTCCGTGCTCGTCCGACGCCTGCATGCTGAAAGAATCGTCGAGGATTATCGCAATTGTGGAATTGGCCTCCGATCCCAGATTGGCCAGGAGACCGCCGCGCAACGCGGGGCGGGCAAATCCGAGGATGACGAGAATAATAAAAAGTGTCCTCACGATCAGGAGCAGAAGCTGGCGAAGCTTGAGCCTCCGGATTTTTGTCTGCTGGAGTTCTTTGAGAAAGTCCAGAGTGCTGAACTCAATGACGGGGAGCTTCCGAAGGTTTAAAAGGTGGAGGACGAGCGGGACCGCTGCCGCCGCGAGACCGAAAAGAATGAGGGGGTTTAGAAAGGTCATTCTAAAAAGAGCGCAAAATCGGTGATAAAAGCAAAATAATGAACCTGCCGATGGGTCACTACCCGGATCGCTGGGGAGGGGGATTCCCTATGGCGGGTCTTTCCGGTTTCCCTGGCTGAGAGCTTTGGCTCGACCGGTGATGCCGACGATGTACTCCGTCTTTTCTTTTGTGTATGCCGCACGGTCCCCGGGATGACGGCCGGAGATTTGTCTTTTCAGCTGTTCATATCGCCGGGCTTCGTCGGCATGGGAGCGGAGATAATCTCTGAAGAAAAGTCTGTCCCACAGCTCCGAGTCCGCTTCGACCATGTGAATGTGATGCGACCGGCGTCTCTCCGCATCCCGCTTGATGAACCACGCGTAGGATGGCCCGCTGTCACCGATGATTGGGCGCCAGTAGTAATCGTACCCTTCCAGGATTCCGACGATCCGGTCTTTGTCCCGGCTATCTTTCAGTTCAACGAGGATGTCGATGATGGGCTTCGCCGCCAGTCCCGGGACCGACGTGCTTCCGAAGTGCTCTATCCGTCCGATGAATTCTCCCAGTTTTTTCCTGAGAAACGATTCTTCTTCCCGGAAGAGAGAGTGCCACACCGGATTGTACGGGACGATGGTGATGTCTTCCCTGATGAGCTCTTCGATCGATTTACTTAGGCAGGCGCTCATACGTGGCTGATGTCTGGTCTGTCTTCCAACGTCAGAAAAAGCCCTGCGGTTCCCATGATCCTTCATGGTTGCTGAAATCGCGGAGAGGCAGATTCGAGCTTCAGCCCCAGGATGCGCTTCACATGACCGGAAAACTGAGAGAGCTGTCTCATGAGCCGTCAAACGGCATATCCCGGTATAACATGGCATGGTGTATCGCTAGTCGGCAACCTGTGGGTGTTTGTAGTCTCATCCCCCCCTTGAGAGGAGTCTTGCGGAGATAAAAAAACCGGGGCCGCCTACCAGCCCCGGTAGTACCAAGGATTGCGCGCGTCTACTTAGGGCCTTCAATCGGGATGAGATCGAACTTTCCCGTCTGTTCGGCGAAGAAGAGGCATCCTGTGCTGTCGGCCGCTCCGCTGATGTGGTGATCCTTCGGCCCGTACGCCAGATACGATCCGGGTCCAAGCCGGTTTTCCGTGCCCCCCTCCGGAGTGTAGACCATTGTCCCGGCAAGGACGACTATCTTGAAGCCGCTGGTGTGATAGTGGAGCGGGAAGTGCGCCGTGGCGGGGAATTTATAGAATACCCCGGAAGCACCCTTGTCAGGATTGCCCCAGAGGATCGATCGCTGGACGCCTCCCGTGTTCGGGACTTCCTCCCATTTCAATTGATCGGCGGGCCATACGGTGCGCATAGGCCCTTTGGTCACTTTCTGTGCCTGGGCGTTCGTCGCCCCGAGGACCATGAGTGCAAACAGAACGACCGCTCCAAACGAGAATAATTTCATACCAGAACTCCTCTGAATGTGTTGGTTAATATGTCTCGTGCCCGGGGCTTCCCCTGTGCCGGGCCGCGCCTCCCGGGAAGGCCCGCCCTGCCCGTTTGGCCCAAGAAGATAGGGAATTGCCTGCGGAGTGTCAAAAAATCTCGACGTGTCTGGTAATGTGTATTTCTGCCAGAGGGGTTGACTTCGTCGAATCGATTCTACACCTTTCCGGGGCGGGCAAGGGATCGCGTCAAAGGTTTTGGGTAATTTCAGCCACCGTAACTCTTGTGCCCCTGAAATGACCGTCCGAAGGAGATATGGGTTTTACCCCGCAGCCGCAATGCGCGAATACATGGAAGGATCGCCCTGCCCAAGCGCGATGATCGTCGATCTATTCGAGGTCTGAACTAAGAGAATTGAACGGATCTTGTCACACCTGCGAGTGAGTGAACATGTTCTGTGGAACCAAATAGTTTACAGCGGGATCTTCGATTCAACGTTCGTACGATTGGAGAATCGTTTCATGAGACTCATTTGTGGCGTACTCTTGCTAGCGACATTCAGATCGAGCCTTCTATCTCAAGATACATCCGCCGTTGTTGAGAGTTACCTGCGATTTTTGGACGAGCATACATCCATGTCACGCCTGAGCAAGCCAAGCACGTCCATCTCGCTGCTTGATCTCAAACGTTTTGGTCGGCTGATGTATGAGGCAACTGAAAGTGACCCGGTTCAGGTCGATCGATCTATCGGTAAGAGACACAAGGAGTGGGATTTGAAATACGCGAAAACGATCCCCACGCGCAGCATTCCTTGGAAAGTCGGCATGGTTGAGCATACATACCTAAGGAGGATTGACTCGGTTCTGTCCAAGAGGGTTTATTCCCTTGTGCGTATCCCCTTTTTCCTCAGGGTTGTCATAAATTCGCAAACGGAAAGCATACACATGAAATACGCTCGGACGACAATACGAGCTACCATACTCGATGTTGCTAAGGGCGCAAACCGATATTCAGTTCGGGATACGGTGACATGCTACTTTAATAACTTTTGGATAGAAAGTCCAAGTTATTTTCGAAACGGGGATACTTGCCTCTTGCTCCTCGAGCCAAGGGAAACCACCGATGGTGAAGGTATCTTGTTTGCAGTTGTGCCATACCTTGACCGGGCATTTGGATACTACGTGATCCGTGATGGAGTCCTCAGCGACCCCTATGAAACATTTGGGTATGGTAAGCAAGTGCCATGGACACGTTTGAAAGACTCTCTCGTTGCTGAGATCAGAACCATAAAGTCGTGGTAAGGAAGAAGTATGAAAGTGCTCCCTAAGGGCGCGGATTCATCGTGGTTGATGGTGTACATGATTGCTGCCCTCCTGGGGGAAGGCGTCGATTGCGTCTCACTTGGGTGGGCCAGGCAGGCGTCTCTGCGGGAAGGTGCGCTCGTACCGTCTACCTGTTGACAGTTTTCATTCCACGCTCCGGGTATCTCATTCCTGAAGCGGCGCCGGGCGGAACGGCTTCATCAATTTCCTCGACCTCTTCCGGCGTGAGTTTTATGTCCAGAGCGGCGATGTCCTCCTCGAGGAAGGTCACCCGTTTCGTCCCGGGTATCGGGACTATGTCTTCACCCTTCGCCAGCAGCCACGCAAGAGCTAACTGAACCGGCGTGCACTTCCTTCGCTCCGCGATTCCCCTGACCGAACCTAGCAGAGTCAGGTTCTTGGGGCGGTTGTCATCCTGAAAGCGCGGGTGAAACTTCCGGTAATCTCCCTCGGCAAAATCGGTGTCCGACCTGAACCTGCCGGCGAAGAATCCGCGCCCGATCGGACTGTGGGCGACGAAACCGACCCCCAGCTCCCGACAAGTCGGAAGGACTTCATTCTCAACGTCGCGCGTCCACAAGGAGTATTCTGTCTGGAGGGCGGTGATGGGATGTACCTTGTGAGCACGGCGCAGCGTAGTATGATGAGCTTCAGAGAGACCCAGATGCCTGATTTTTCCCTCTTCCCGAAGCCTTCCCATCGCTCCCACGGTTTCTTCGATGGGCGTGTTTGGGTCTACTCTGTGCTGGTAGTAGAGGTCAATCGTGTCAATCCCGAGCCGCCGGAGACTCGCCTCGCATGCCGATCGCACATACTCGGGCCGGCCGTCAACCGAGAGGAACCCTCCCTTCGGCCCTCTCACGTTGCCGAACTTGGTGGCGATAATGACGTCTCCTCGCCCCCTGATCGCCCTGCCGACCAGCTCCTCGTTGTGTCCCATGCCATAGATATCAGCCGTGTCGAGGAAATTTATTCCGAGTTCGAGAGCCCGGTGAATGGTCCTGATCGATCCCGCGTCATCGCGCGGCCCGTAGAACTCCGACATGCCCATGCATCCGAGACCGAGGGCCGATACCCGGAGCTCGCTTCCACCGAGGCTTCGTTCTATCATTGCTCTTATCATGTTTTCACCTCTCACCCGCGATTCCGGCAGTTTCACGCTAGATCCGCTCCGCGATTATTTCGCCTACCAGGGGGGTGATCATTATTGTTGAAGGGTCCGCCTCGGCCTCTGTGAATTCCTTCTTCACTGAATCGACCCACTGGGAACTGACCCGCCCGAGCTCGAGGAGCCGGCGGAGGCCTGATTCCACGAAGGCCGCCCCCCACTGCCATTCGTACTCGCCGGGGCCGATGGTCCAGAGATGCGGCACAACACTTTTTGTCGAAAACCCCGCACGGATCAGGAGACCGGGCAAGGATACGGCAATGTCCGGCTCGCCGCCTGCGGCCCTCCAGGAATCCATGACTTCGTTCACAAAAGATTCGAACGCCGACCGCCGGGGCGCAAGCTTCCACGTTCCATAGTCGAGGTATTCATGAAAGATCGCCACGCCCCCGCGTTTCAGCGACGCTGCTATCTGCGCGACCAGCTTCTCGGGAGACGACACGAAGCATGCAACCCAGCGGCACCATGATGCGTCCATTCCCTTCGCGTTCAGCGCTTCGGACATAAGATCCAATTCTTGAAACAGGATGTTCCTGAAAAGGCGTTCCTGAGAGGTTTTTCGCGCATGCTCAAGAAACCGCCCGGAACGCTCAACAGCGACGACCTGTCCCTCATCGCCGACGATTTCAGCAAGGTCCATCGTCGCATATCCGGGACCCGCCCCCACATCGAGGACCCGGGATCCGCGCGTGATCCCCGCCCTCCTCCATGTGTCCAGTGCCTTGGCTCTCCAGATCCGATGCTGCAAGCCAAGGCGGTTGATTTCTTCATCGCGCGTTCCAAGGACGTACTCGCGTTCTTTAGTCTCCGGCATTGTCGTCTAAAATTGTGTTGTTCGAGGTGGGGCGGGAATTCCCCGCTTTTCGTGTGCCCGACGAATCAGGCGCCAGCGAGTTTGTTAGTGAAGATAATTTTTTTCTCTTCGCGTTCCAAATCGAGCAGGGCGCGCTTTCTCCATAAACCACCCCCGTATCCCCCGAGCTCGCCATCTTTGTTGACCACTCGGTGACAAGGGATGACTATCGCAATCCGGTTCAGCCCGACCGCAGTCCCCACGGCCCGCCACGCGCCAGGAGATCCGATCCGCCGCGCGATCGCCTCATATGATGTCGTGGTCCCGTAAGGAATTTTGCTGAGTTGATCCCAGACTTTTTTATGAAAGGGACTGCCGGGACGATCGACATTGACTCCAAATTTCTTCAACGACCCGTCGAAGTACTGCATGATCTCCTTTTTCACGAGCTCGATGTGGTGGTTGGAACCGGGAACGATTGCACACTTAAAGTTTTTTCGGAGAATACTGAACTGGCGGTCAAGCATCCGCCTGTCCGTAAACTCTAACAGACAGACTCCTCTCGAGGACGCCGCCGCCACCAGCGGCCCCAACGGGCTTTCAATCCAGGCCGTAACGATACAGTCCGCCGAGCGGCTGCGCCCGGGCGAAGATCCAAAGGTTTTGACGAAGGCATCCCTGAAGCCGCTGTGCGAGTCATATCCGTAGCCGAGGGCGACGTCATCCAGATCAGCTCCGCGTCGAATTCCTTCCAGGGATTTGCCTAGCCTGAGCCCGCGGCAGTAGGCCTGAAATGTCATACCGTAGTTTTTGTGGAAGTAGCGGCGCGCCCTGGACGGTTCGATTCCGCGCGAGCGTAGGTAAGAGTCCGGATATTTGGCCAAAGGTTCTTTGTCAATTTCCCTCATCAGCCGTGCTACCCACTCCGGAGCCTTTCCTCCAGCCTCGAGGGGCCGGCACCGCTTGCACGGCCTGTAACCCGCAAAGAGCGCCTCCCTCGCTGTCTTGTAAAAGGTCACGTTCTCTCTCAACGGCTTCCTTGCCGCACAGGAGGGTTTGCAAAATATCCCGGTCGTTCGCACCGCCATCAGAAATATCCCGTCGTAGGTGGCGTCCTTACTCCGGTACGCCCGCTCCATTTCCATCGTTGAAGGAATTTTATCCATTGTCCATTTAAAAATTCTGCGTTACTCTATGATAGGGGATAGGGAGGACAATTTCTACCGAAAAATGAACAGGGATTTCCCCTCTGTCCGGGTGATCGCCTCACTGACGCTGGGCCCGTGCGGATCCCGAGGCAATAAACATCAGGCCTAAAGCGTACTCCTCTATTTCAATTTTATCAACATATCTCCCGAGTATTCGCCACGGCTCCGGCTCCGGGCGGGGCGTCGTAGGGAATCCGAGAGTGGATACCAGGTACAGAAGGAGGGGGTTCATCAGTTTCCCGAGGCGGTCCGTCGAAGTTTTTGCCCCGAACGCGACTATCCGTGCTCCCTCCCTCACATGGGGGAAGATGTTCTTCAGAGCTTCTTCCGAAGCGTAGACGTCCGCCGCGGCGAACATGAGCAAACCGTCAAAGGTGCCGACAAGGCGCGCCTCTGCCGCCGACGCCCGGATGAGCTCCACGTTTTTCCAACCATTCTTCGCAACGCGTCTTTGCGCATTGATGATGACCTCCGGGCTGATTTCGACGCCCACGACCTGTCCCGCCTGTCCTACGCTCCCTACAAGATAGGGAAAGCATCCCCCGGGCCCGCACCCCATGTCGAGAACCCGGTTTCCCTCGCTCAGCCGAAGCAGGTCGACTGCTTTCCGGCGGACGGGTTTTATGAAGGAAAAATCAAAATCCGGGAAGGGTCTGATGAGCCGGGCAGTGTGCCGGAAGTAGCGCGGTGTCAGGTCTTCATAGGGCATTTCATGCTTCCCCGATGGTCTGTCGGCTCCGCTGCCTCTCCTCGCCTTTTGTCCGAAGCGCTGCTTCAGCCGTCAGCAGCTTCTTGAAACCGTCTGGGGCTACGAGTGGAGGGCAATGATCCTTGGATCGATATCCACATGAACCGGCTGAGTGGAACGATCGAGCAGGATTCCGGGAATCTCCGGGTGATTCTCACCCTCCGCGGGGTCGGCTATAAGATCGGCGACCCGGAGGTATAACCCCCAATGTCATACCGGGCCCTGAGTACCTCGGCCACCGTCCACGCCTGCGCGATGCAGCCCCTCGGCGTAAAGGGGGGATCCCCGTCAAAAATCTCGCTCATCGTCCCGAGGCCGCGCGCCGACAGGTGACGGGCCATGGGCTCAAGGAATTTCAGGGCTTTCTCCGGGTCCCTGTATACCCTGAGGTGGGCGAGGGCGAACGGTCCAAGGAGCCATCCCCACACCGTTCCCTGATGGTAAGCAGCGTCGCGGGCACGCTGATTCCCTTCATAATGACCGGCATATCGAGCGTCTTCCGGTGCAAGCGAGCGGAGCCCGTATGAGGTAAGTAGATGTTTTGCGCAGATGTCGACAACTCCCTTCCGCTGACTCTCTGTGAGCGCGCTCGACGGAAGGGAAACGGCAAAAATCTGGTTTGGCCTGAGAGATGTATCATCTCCATCCGGCCCGTCAATGACGTCGTAACAATACCCCGCGTCCGCTCGCCAGAATCTCTGAAATCCCGCCACTGCGATGGATGCCAGCGATTCGTACCCGTCAGCCCTTCCGATGTCCCGCGCCAGTCGCGACATCGTCACGAGTGCATTGCACCAGAGTGCGTTGATTTCAACCGGCTTTCCGATTCGAGGGGTGACCACCCACTCGCCTATTTTCGCGTCCATCCAGGTGAGCTGAACCCCCGGCTCCCCCGCGTAGAGCAACCCGTCGCCAGGGTCGACATGGATACCGTGCCGAGTGCCCTTCTGATGCCATGCAATGATATCCTCAAGCACGGGCCAGATCTCCCGCACAAGCCGCTCATCCTCTGTTTTTTCGTAATAGTACCTGACGGCCTCTATATACCATAACGTCGCATCGGCGGTGTTGTACTCGGGCGCCGTTCCCCCGTCAGGGAATTGGTTCGGCAGCATTCCCCGGTCGACGTAACGCGCGAATGTGCGGATGATCGAGCGGGCGATTTCCGGTCTCCCCGTCGCCAGCGTCAGCCCCGGAAGGCTCACCATCGTGTCCCGTCCCCAATCGCAGAACCAGTGGTATCCGGCGATGATGCTCTTCCCCTCCGGATCCTCCGGGGAAGGACGATCGACGATGAACTGGTCCGCGGCGATTCTCACGTGATCAATCCATGAGACGCTTTCGCCGTCACCCGGACCCGGGAGCAAGCCGCGCTCGTATCTCTTCCTCGCACCCAGCTCCGCCTCGCCGTCCAGAATGGGAACGCTCTCGAGCGACGCGACGAATGTGAAGGCGTCGCCCTCCGTAAGTCGCGCGCTGAATGTGCCCGCATGGAGATGGTCCTCCCGGTCGGGAAGGCCCCGGTACATCTCCTCTTTGTATTCGAAGTTGTAATACCATTCCCCGTTGGTCAGGACTTCCGCATTGTGCCCGAATAGGTAAAATGGCGTCGCCCCCTGGAACGCTTCCACACGGAGCCCGTGCTTCACGTCCCTTATGTCCATCCGCCAGTTTCCGGAATGCGTCTCACCGTGAAAGTCCCGGTAGTTCACCAGTATCTTGAGCGACAGGCCGATCGGCCCGCCCGCCCTCAAGACTTTGTACCGAACATACGTCGTGTTTTCCCCACGGTTCATCCAGATCCGCTTTTCAATGAGCACGTCCGACACGCCGAATGTCCAGACGGGGATCATGCCGTCAAGCCGGAACTGCTCGATGTTTTTATACCCCTCCGGGTCGATGTGCCCGCCTGCCCACCGGTTCGCATAAAGGGGATGCTCACGGCCCCCGTAGGAAAGTGTCTCATCCGCCTTAGCGACGAGGAGGGAGCGCCCGACAGGCGGCTTCAACGCGGCAACGAGCAATCCGTGATATCTGCGGGTGAGGGTGCCGGCAATCGTGCCCGACGCGTATCCCCCCCGACCGTTCGTGACAAGCCACTCACGGCTTTCGGCATCGGAGAGGTTGCCGCAGGTTTCCCTGCCGAATATGACGGCAGGGCCGATCTCGCCCGGGCCTCCATTGTGTTCGTGCGGTCCGGCCGTGATCCGTCCCGCTTCGGCGGAGAGTGGCGTTGTCATGGTGCCACCGCTTCTGCGCGGGCTGAGATCTCCGCTCCGGAATTTTCCCCCGGGGTGAGGGGCGCGACTTCCACGAAAACTTTTATTGTTCCCTTCCCGCGGGTAAGCAGGTCGATCATTTCACTAAAATTCTCCAGCCCTCGTACGGGATTTGTCAGGAGTCTCGAGAGCCAGCCCGGATACTGTAACTCTCCCTGCGAAAGGTCCTTCGCTCCCATCTCGAAGTATTCGCGGTTTGCATTGACGGTGCCGACCATGACTTTGTTGCCCAGAACAAAGTCGAGGTTGATCTTGTCAGCCGGGATTTCAAGCGTCTTTCCCCCTCCCGTGATGCTCGACAGAACCAGGACGCCGTTCTTCCCCAAGAATTCTGCCGCCTGGAACGCGACGGCCGAGCTTCCGGTGCCCTCGAAGATTATGTCGAAAGGCCCGTATGAGCCGGACGCTTCGCCGATTCCCATCCGGGCCGAAGACACATATGTCGCGCCGAGATCCTCGATCAGCTCGGAGTTGAGCATGGGACCATCCGTCTTTCCGAATGTCACGACGTCCAGCCCCCTGAGTCGCAGGATGAGCGTCGCCAGCAATCCCAGCGTGCCGGACCCCATCACGGCCCCCTTCCGCGGTCTCCAAACCCGCAGGCGTCTCTGGATCTCATACGCCTGCGCGATTCCCTTCTCCGCCACGCTCATGGGCTCCATCAGAACCCCGATGTGCTTCAGTCCCTGAGGCACCCTTACGATGTACTCGGGGGCGTCGACATAGTATTCGGCCAAAAATCCGTGCCGAAGGTTTATGCCCCGCTCGTAGTATGTATCATCCGTCGTCATGTCGTATGTGCCGATTTGGTCGTACACGGAATTCCCCGGCCGCCGTACTGTCGCCACGACGTAATCCCCCGGGGAAAGCTCGCCGACATTCTTTCCCACTTCTTCCACAATGCCGAACGATTCATGGCCCGTGATGAGATAGTCGGATCCCGGCGGCGCCGCGCCGTATTCCGCCGCGTTGATTTCTTTGTCCGTCCCGTCGACGCCCACCCTCAAAACTTTCACCAGAACGCCCCGGCCGCCAGGGATTTCGTCGAGCGTCGGTTTCGGCACCTCGCGCATGTGGATCGAATTCGGCTTCCCGGGTATGACAGCAACAGCTTTCATGATACCGTCTCCTCAGGCAGGGCTGTTTTCGTCCGCACGCGGCCTTTTTCCACGCTGACCGACCTGGGTTGCAGGAGTTTTGCAACGAGGCCCGTCCATCCGGTCTGGTGAGACGCTCCCACTCCGGCCCCCGTATCGCCATTGAAGTATTCGTGGAACGGGATATAGTCCCGGAAATGGACATCGCTCTGCATTTTCTGATTTTTTCCGAAGACCGGACGCTCTCCACGCCCGTTCCGGAGGAATATTCTGGTGAGCCTCAATGAGAGCTCGTTCGCCGCCTCCTCGATCGTGATGAACGTCCCCGATCCGGTCGGGCATTCGATCTTGAAGTCGTCGCCGTAATAATGATGAAATTTCTGGAGCGATTCGATGATGAGGAAGTTTACCGGGAACCATATGGGGCCCCGCCAGTTCGAATTGCCTCCGAACAGGGTGCTCGTCGATTCGGCCGGCTGGTAATCGACCGTCAGGGGGTTGCCGTTTGCATGGAAGACGTACGGATTGTCCCTGTGATACCGCGATAAGGCCCTGATTCCATAATCCGACAGGAATTCGGTCTCGTCGAGCATTCGGCGCAAAATGCGCTTCATCCTGTGGCCGCGAAGCAGCGACAGCAGTCTTCTCTCGCCCATCCCCGGCTCCCGCCATCGGGATATGAGCGCCGCCAGATCCGGCCGGTAATGACAGAACCACTCGAGGCGGCGCTTGAACTCCGGCACGCTGTCGAGAAGCTCCGGCTCCAGGGTTTCCACCGCGAACAACGGTATCAATCCTACCATCGAACGGACTTTCAGGGGCGTCAGCCCGTGGGGCGTGTGGAGGACGTCGTAGAAAAATTCATCCCCGGAATCCCACAGGTCGATTCCCTCTCCGCCGATGTTCGCCATCGCCCCGGCGATGTAGAGGAAATGCTCGAAGAATTTTGTTCCGAGATCCTGATAGATGGGTTTCGTCCGCGCAAGTTCAAGGGAAATCCTGAGCATGTTGAGTGAGTACATCGCCATCCAGCTCGTGCCGTCCGCCTGCTCGATGTGCCCTCCCGTGGGAAGAACCGAACTCCGGTCGAAGACGCCGATATTGTCGAGGCCCAAAAACCCTCCCTGAAAGATGTTCCTTCCCTCTTCGTCCTTCCGGTTTACCCACCAGGTGAAATTCAAAAGGAGTTTGTGAAATACCCCTTCGAGAAAATCGGTGTCCGGTTTTCCCGAGATTTTTGAGTCGATTTTGTAGACGCGCCACGCCGCCCAGGCATGCACGGGCGGGTTGACATCCGAAAACGACCATTCGTAGGCCGGTAGCTGCCCGTTCGGATGCATGTACCATTCCCGGGTCAATAGAACGAGCTGCTCCTTGGCAAAGTCGGGATCGATCGTGGCGATCGGTATGGTGTGAAACGCGAGATCCCACGCCGCATACCACGGGTATTCCCACTTGTCCGGCATGGAGATGATCTCCGCGTTGTTGAGGTGAGTCCATCCGCTGTTTCTTCCGCGAAGCCGTTCCGCCGGCGGCGGAGGCTGCCCCGGATCGCCCCGCAGCCACTGCGGGACGTCATAATAATAAAACTGCTTCGACCACATCATCCCGCCGAAGGCCTGACGCTGCACATTTCTCGCATCGCTCTCCCTGATCCCGCCTTGTATCTCGGCGTAAAACAAATCCGCCTCCAGGTTCCTCGTCCCGAAAATCTCGCCGAAGGTGGAAAACGGAGCAGTGTCCTGCATGTCGCTCAGCCTTAGTCTCAGGGTGACCCATCCGCCCCCCGGCACCGACCGCACGTAATGCGCCGCCGCCTTCGTCCCCTTCCTTACCGGGTTCACCGATTCCTTCCTGCCGTGAACGATGTAGTCGTTGATCGCATCCTTGGGGAATGACCGCGTATGATTGAGCCCGTAGAGACGCATGAAGTTCGTCTCGTTTTCGCAGAAAAGCAGCTCGTCCGCCCCTTCACAGTAGAGCCACCTCTTGCCGAGCTCCCTGTGATCGATTTCTACTGCCTTCTCGGCATGGCCGGAAAGCCCCGGCTTGTACGGGTCGTACCCCCATGACCATGTGTTCCGGAACCAGATCTGCGGAACGATGTGAATGTCTGCATCCTCGGGCCCGCGGTTGTGTACGGTTATTCTGATGAGGATGTCCTCCGGAGTGGCCTTGGCGTACTCGACAAAAATGTCGAAATATCTGTCGTCATTGAACACCCCGGTGTCCAGCAGCTCGAACTCCGGATCCTGTTTCCCCAAGCGACGGTTTTCCTCAAGAAGCCGTGCATACGGGAACTCCGACTGGGGGTATTTGTACAGCATTTTCATGTATGAGTGGGTCGGTGTGCTGTCCAGATAGTAGTAGAGTTCCTTGACGTCCTCCCCATGGTTTCCCTCGTTCCCGGTCAGTCCGAACATTCTCTCCTTGAGGATCGCGTCCTTCCCGTTCCAGAGCGCGAGCGAGAAGCAGATTGACTGAGCCTCGTCGCTGATGCCAGCGATACCCTCTTCGCCCCATCTGTAGGCCTTGCTCCGGGCCATGTCGTGAGACGTATATTCCCAGGCCGTCCCGCCGGGGCTGTAATCTTCCCGCACCGTGCCCCATTGGCGCTCGGTGAGATACGGCCCCCACCTCTTCCAGTTTGCCCTCCCCGATTTGGCCTCCTTCAACCGCTTTCGCTCTTCTGTCATGGTTGTTCTCCCGTGAGAGTTAGATTAGCGTTTTTTCGGACCCGTCGACAGGGACAGCAATATTACCCCCGCCGGGATGGACGTGCGAGACGGTAGGGGCACGATGGGTCGCGAATTGGACCAGGTCTTTCGAGAAGAATACGTCGAGCGTCCAATCGAGTGTGACGCGGAGGCGCTTTTCAGCCCGCGGCAGCTTGCTCAGATAGATTGTCCGCCATAACCACCACGCAATAAAACCGTGAAAATTTATGCCGAGTATACGGGCAACGCCCGTCCTCCTCCCGATGGACGCAAGGAGCCCGATGCTCTTGAACCTGAACGGCCTCTTGCGCCCTCCCCGGATGGTCGCAGCGATGTTCCGCGCAAGGACCCTCCCCTCGCGAAGCGCATGCTGGGCCGTCGGTGGGTAGGGGGCCCCCGTGTCGGGATCGGGTATGATCGCACAGTCCCCCAGCGCCCATACGCCCGGCCACCCCTCGACTTCGAGATACCCGTTCACATGCATTTTGCCCGCAGCGCCCGCGCACGGAAGTGTCGTCATGAGCGGATTCGGCGACGTTCCCGCCGTCCACACGAGGCTCCGTGATTTGATCGAGCTTCCATTATTGAGATGCACGCCGTGATCATCGATCTTCGTTACCCGGGTCTTCGTAAGAATCTCCACGTTTCTTTCCCTTAAAACTTTCCGCGCATACCGGCCGAGTTCCCCGCCAAGCTCCGGCAGGATTTCTTCGCCGGAATGGACGAGGACGACGCGTATGTTTTTCTCATTGAGATGCGGGTAGAATCTCACGGCGGCCCTGAGGAAATCGTTGATGCCCGCCACGGTCTCGACCCCCGCGAACCCTCCGCCAGCAACGACGAACGTCAGGAGCTCGTCCCGCTCCTCCCCCGCACATTCGAAGTCCGCCTGCTCCATGTGCTCGATGAGCCTGTTGCGAAGCATGATGGCGTCGCCGATTGTCTTGATGGTCAAGGCCCGCTCCGCAAGCCCCGGGATTTTGTAGAAATTCGTGATTGTGCCCAGGGCCAATACCAGATGATCGTAACGCAACACGTGCGTGTGCCGCTCCTCCCCGTGCGAAACTGTCACCGTCCTTCCCACAAGATCGACCGCGTCGACCGGACCCTTGAAGAACTGGACCTTCTTCAACATTTTCCGTATGGGGTTCACGATGTTCGACGCATCCAGATCGCTCGCCGCCACCTCATGCAACATCGGGGTAAAGAGGAAGAAGTTGTCCTTGTTGACCATGAGGATTTCGACGTTGTCGTCCCCCGCCAGGGATCTCTCGAGTTCGAGCGCGGCGTAGATTCCCCCAAAACCTCCGCCGAGTATGATGATTTTTGTTTTTTTCTGTTCCACGCCTGCCAGTTCTCCTCCCCGCGATCAGCGGCCCCTTCCGATGGTTTTCATGATATGCCCCTCCGGATTGATGCCCTCCGGCGACGTCTGCCAGTGGGCGATGTCGTTGCGTTTCAGGTCAGGAAGCGCCGGGCGACCGTCCCGCAGATGTTCGTACTTCAGGAATCCAATTTCGAAATGCTCGTGCTCCGGAGCCCAGACCTCCCGGTCCGATGTTTTTTTGGGATTCAATACTCGGGAATAAAGATCGGCCGAGCGGTCCATGTCCGGTACCGTCATGCCGATTGCCTCCACACTAATGCCGTCCCCCCAAGGTCCTTGAGTGGTTTCCAAGAAAAATGCCGACCATGTTGGCTGCATATATTCAGGGACGATTCATGCCCTCACTCCCTTCATGACGGATTCGGGTTGCCTCGCCCCCAACCGCTGCTTCAGATGCTCCCCCACCCGCAACGCATTCGCCATGATCGTCAGGGCCGGATTAACGGCCCCGCTCGACGGGAAGAAACTGGCATCGACAATGTACAGATTTTCTACATCATGTGCCCTGCAATTGCGGTCCAGGGCCGACGTGTTTGGGTCGTTACCAAACCGAATGGTCCCGTTCTGATGGGCTACCCCCGCCAGCGGGATCCGCTGGCCGATGTACAGGTTTCTTGAAAAAAGCCCCTGATGGCACCCTTTTCCATGTATTTCACAGGATGTCTGCTTCATGAGCTCCTTCAGCCTGGAGGTGAGCCTCCGGTGACCCTCCTCGTTGTTGGGCAGGTACGCCAGACGGATCTTCCCGTCCCTGTCGACCGTGACCCTGTTCTCAGGATCCGGCAGATCCTCCGACGTCAGCCAGAAATCAAGCGAATGCTTTGCCATCAGCTCCAGGGTCCACCCCGGCGCAATGGCCGGTGCGCCGGCGGAGAGCGTGTCCGCATCCAGCTTGCCGACGAATGAGATGTGTCCCATCGGATAATTCCACTCGGGGGATTTCAGGTAGAAGTCGTTGAGGGCAAGCGTTTTCTGAAAAATTGTCGGATTAGGACACTTCGATACCGCCATCAAAATCGAGTTTACGTGCCCCATGTAGTGACGGCCAACGACCCCGGAACTGTTCGCGAGGCCCCGCGGGTGCTTCTCGCTTTCAGAGCGCAAGAGGAGCGCCGCTGAATTTATGGCACCGCACGAGACAACCACGATGTCCGCCGAATATGTTTCCTTCACATCGCCCCGCTCGACATGGATTTTTGAAATCTCACGGCCCGAACTGTCGGTCTCCAGCCGGCTGACGTAACTGTCAGTCAACAGGGTGACGTTGGGATACCCGATGGCGGGGTCGACACAGATTGTCTGGGCGTCCGATTTTGCGCCGACGAGGCACGGATGCCCGTCGCAAGTGTTACATCGTATGCATTTACTGCGAACGGGATTTGTCTCGTCGATTCTGATTCCCAGGGGCACATGGAAAGGCCTGCACCCCGCCCGCTGAAAGTCCTCCCCAAGTCGCTCGATCCGGGGCTCGTGACTGACCGCCGGGTAAAGGTAGGGAGCGCTCGCCCACGGCTCCGTCGGATCGGCCCCCCGCTCTCCATGAACCTCGTAAAGGTGCTCTGCCCGGGTGTAGAACGGCTCGAGCTCGTCGTAGGAGATCGGCCACGAGGGGGAGATGCCGCCGTGATGCCGCAGCTCGCCAAAATCCTCTTTGCGCAGCCGGAAAAGCGCCGCTCCGTAGAATTTGGTATTGCCCCCCACGTAATAGTTGGTGTGAGGATGGAGGACCCTCCCGTCCCGGTCGCGCCATTCTTCTTTTGTGCTGTACCTCCCTTCGACGTTGACAGCCCGGGTGCTCCAGTTGTCCTTCTCGCGAGGTACATAGCCGCCCCGTTCAAGGAGCAGAATTCTCTTCCCGGTGGGCGCAAGCGCATACGCCAGCGTCCCGCCCCCCGCTCCCGTCCCGATGATGATGACGTCGTAATGGTTCTCGCGATTCATGACCATTTCTCCTTACACCGCGTTCTGAGAATTAGACTCCGGCGCGAGCGGTGCCGTGCCGAAGTTGACTCCGAAGCGCCTGCACCAGACGGTCACGGCCCGGTATTTTCCGACATTCATGCTTTTCATGATATCAGATGTTGCCATAAAAATCTCCTAGCCAGGTGCTTATTCCTCGCGCATCGATCCGCAGAAGATGCACCGTTTGTTGTTGTGATGGTGAAGCTTTGCACAGAATTTCTTTGCGCGATGAATTTCCCCCGCCAGGAGCATGCCCAGCGGCGGAGCCGTGCAGTACACCCAGAATGCAGTCCATACGCGGGCCGGCACGGCGGAGGCGAACGTGCGCGCAGGGTTCATGCTCATGCCGGACAGGGGCGACTCAAAGGTGATGTAGAGCGCAATGAGTACGCCCGCGAATACCCCCGTCCACCGCCCGAGCCGGGGATCACTGGTACTCCTCAGGATAACGGACATGAGGATGAATGAAATGGCCAGTTCAGAGATGAACGCTCCCCGCGATCCCTCATTCCCCGGCACGGTGACCGCGTAGTTGACTTCCGGTACGGTGATCGCATGGCCGAGAAGTAGGCTGGCCAGGAGGATCCCGGCCGTCCCCCCAGTAAACTGGAACAAGGCGTAAAAAAACGCGTCCCACCCTCTCACTTTTCCCAGCCGGTAATAGGTGAGAGTCACCGCCGGATTCATGTGGGCTCCCGATTGCCTGCCCCACGGTGAATAGATGATGCCCACGGCCGTGAGCCCCATCGCCGCTCCCATGATGATCCGCCGCGTGAATGCGTCCCCGATCCAGCCGCGTACCGCCGACCCGGGGTTCTCAAGAAGAGTCGTAAAGAAGCCCGCGGAGAGCATGAACAGGCCCAGCGCCGCCCCCTCCATCAGATATTCCGGCCAGTGTTTTCGAAAAATACCGCCCATGCTATTCGTCCAAAGGTCTCATTATTTTTCCCAGCGCGGATTGCTGCACTCCCCACCCTCCTCCAACCCCATCCAGTGACTATCTTCCTGTTCGAATTTTCTTAACGAAAAGGGAGCCCTTCGATTTCTTCGAGATCGAATCGGAGAATCCCCGCCCGACGAATCGGCTGTACTCACCCTCCCCGGGAAAACGGGTTTTCTCTCAGTTCTCACCCTGGTTGATGATCGATTGGATGATTCTTTCCGTTGCCCTGTAGTCGCCTTCCCCGATGTGGACATGCCGTATGATGCCTTTCTGGTCGATGATGTACATCGCAGGCCAATATCTCTGGTGGTACGCATCCCACGTGGAGTAGTCATTATCGGTGACGACAGGATAGGTTATGTTCAGCTTCTTAACATTGCTCCTCACGTTCGAAAGCACTTTTTCGTGGTCGAATTCCGGCGTGTGGACTCCGATGATGACGAGTTTATTTCCAAATATTCGGGCCCACTCGTTGACGGTGGGAATCGTGTGCAGGCAGTTGATGCACCCATATGTCCAGAATTCCAGGAGTACGGGCTTGCCCCGGAGCTTCGAGAGGGTGAGTGGCTTCGCGTTGATCCATTCCCCGCCGGAGAGTTCGGGAGCAACCCGTCCTACCAACGCTCGATCTTCCTGGGCCCCGGTGCGCGATATCGCCAGCGTTGCAAGGATGGTCAAAATAAAGAGAGTTTTGATTCTCATACGCTTCACCTTGTCGGTTTCGTCCTGCGTTGAATAATAAATGATTACCAACGGGTCACAATCTTAGTGTATCAAGATGGACTCTCCAAACCTTCCGTCCCGTCGGGTCCAGCTGAGTCTTACAGGGAGCCTCACGCACATGGTCGATTGCGAGTTCTCCCCGAACTGAGTATATTCCACACGTGATTCCCGCCCCTCGTATGCGATGTCAGGGGCGTGGGAGGGGGCTAAAATCCCCCGGAATCAAAACGGGATGTAGCGCAGCCCGGTTAGCGCGCCTGCCTTGGGCGCAGGAGGTCGCGAGTTCGAATCTCGCCATCCCGACGACTTTCCCCCAGGTGCTGTAACGACCATCGGGGGCTTCATTATACTTCGGACAACAATTATGAGGCCTATCATCGTTCTGTTTTGCCTTGACATCCTACGATCCGTCTCTCCGTCCCAATCCGCCGGAATTGAAAAGCCTCAGGCCTCGAGCGATAGCCTCGCCCACGCCAAGATGGTAAAGGATTCCCTCCGAACGGAAAAACTTCTTTCAGTCGCTCAATACCCCCTGATTAAGGGGGGACGGAGGACAGCCGTCATTCCTGTTGCCGATCCTGCCGAAGTTCCTGACCCGAAGAGCGAATACAAGTTGTTGTTCGAAGTTACAACGAAAAATCCCGATTCGCTATCGGCGGAGTTTAATCAGAGTCTTGATGAGGTCGCCAGGGTCCTCAATATGCATATTGCTTCCGGCATCCCTCTCAAGAACATTTCTCCCGTCTTGGTCGTGCATGGCTCCGGTATCGAGGTGCTCCTGAATAACGAATTTTATAGGAAAAAGCATGCCGTCGATAATCCCAACGTCAAGATGATCCAGGATCTGCAGAAGGCGGGGACGCGCATCATCGTCTGCGGCCAGGCCATGGCCTGGCGCGATGTGACGAAGGATCAGCTCCTGCCGGATGTGAAGATTACTCTCTCGGCGCAGACTGTCCTGTCAAGTTACCAGTCCCAGGGGTTCATTCTCTATTCGATTAAGCCGGATCACTAGGCAGCCGGTCTCCCTTCCCGGTTAAACTCGGAGCCCTGCTCTGCGTATAATACATAAACCACCACATAATCAGAGGAATTCCCCATGGATCAACAGAAGGTAGACATGTTTTTGATGACCGCCGCCAAGTACTTCGAATCATATCAGCTGGCCGCGCTTCGCGAACATCTGCTGAAACTGGACGATTCCAAATTGATCCAGGTGCAGGGCGTCAATCTGAAGGATCCCATCACGATGCTTGTCGTCTCGCTCATCGGAGGACATTTCGGCGTCGATCGCTTCATTCTCGGAGAGGTCGGGCTCGGAATCGCCAAGCTGCTTACCTGCGGCGGTCTGGGGATCTGGACGGTCGTGGACTGGTTCCTCATCATGAAGAAGACCCGGGAAATTAATATGCAACGCATCCAGTTGGTGCTCTACTAGATGAATCCGAGGGTCTTTCGGTTTCTCACCGCCTCGATGGTTGCAGGCTACGCATGGCTGGCCCTGCATGCCGGGAATTTTTCGGTTCCCACACCGTGCCTGTTCAAGCTTGCAACCGGGCTTCCCTGCCCGGCCTGCGGGACGACGCGGTCGGTTATTCTGCTCCTGGCCGGGCACCCGAAAGAGGCCTTTTTCATGAATCCGCTGGGAATATTTTTCGCTCCGGCGCTGGCGATCACCCCTCTGTGGCTCGTCTATGATTGGCTGAGAAAATCAGCCACACTCTCTATTTTCGTCGCGCGACTCGAGAGGAATATTCTGATCAACCGATGGGTGGCGGTCTCATGCGCAACGATTCTTCTTCTCAACTGGGGCTGGAATATCGCCAAAGGTCTGTAAGCGGTCGCGACCGACCGGCACGCGCCGACACAATCACCGCCTTCCCGCGTCGACCCGCAGGTCTCTCCCCGCGAAACTTCGCTCATTGAGTTTTTCCCCCTTTATTGGTACTTTTAATCCCGATGATCGGTCAGATTGTATCACATTATAAAATTCTCGAAAAACTCGGCGAGGGAGGGATGGGGGTTGTCTATAAGGCCGAGGATCTTAAGCTCAAGCGCATCGTCGCCCTGAAGTTTCTCCCCCCAGGCGTTCAGATCTCCCAGGATCTCGCACGATTTCAACAGGAGGCTGAGGCCATTTCCTCACTGAATCATCCCAACATCGCTACCATTTACGAGGTCGACGATGCAGGGGGAAAGAAATTCCTTGCCCTGGAGTTTATCCCCGGCGGTACCCTTAAATCGAAACTGGAATCATTGAAGGCCGATAATAAGGCTCTCCCCATTCCCGATGTGCTCACCTACGGAATTCAGGTCGCAGACGCGCTCGCGCACGCTCACCGCCATCAGATCATTCATCGCGATATCAAGTCGGATAATGTGATGCTGACCGAGGGGGATGCTGTCAAGCTCACCGATTTTGGATTGGCAAAGGGGAAGGGCGCGGTTCAATTGACGAGGGCGGGCAGCACGATCGGAACTCTCGGTTATGTGGCGCCGGAACAGCTGATCGGCGAGGATGTCGACCACAGGGCCGATCTGTTCTCCCTCGGCGCCGTGCTGTACGAAATCGCCACTTCGCGGATGCCTTTCCGCGGCGAACATGAGGCTGCCCTCACCTACTCTATCGCAAATGAGGACCCGATTCCTCCCCGGTCGCTGCGCCCGGATATTCCTCCCCCGCTCGAAGATATTGTGATAAAATGTCTCGAAAAAGACCGGTCACGGCGGTATCAGTCTGCCGATGAGATCGCCGCCGATCTCCGGAAGCTGCAACAGGGCGACCTGAGAAGGGTCAAAAGGGTTCGGCATATCCCACGAAAACTGGTGTGGGGGATCGCCTCAGTTGGGATCGTCGCGGCCCTCTACTTTTTGCTGCCTTTTTCCCGCCCGGTAAAGGCCGATAACTCCAAGACGGTGGCCGTGCTCCCCTTTGCGAACCTCAGCGGATCTCCCGACGACGAGTATTTCAGCGACGGGATGACCGAAGATATCATGACCCAGCTCTCCAAGATAGGCGATCTCAAGGTCATCTCGCGCACCTCCGTGATGCAGTACAAGGGGACCAGGAAGACAGGGACGGAAATCGGAAGAGATCTCAAGGCCGGAGTCATCCTCGAAGGGAGCGTACGCCGCGCCGGAGATCAAGTCAGGGTGACCGCCCAGCTGATCGACGCGGCGACCGATGAAAATCTCTGGGCGGAAAATTATGACAGGGAATTCAAACAGGTTTTTGCGATCCAGTCGGAGATTGCACAAAAAATCGCTGCAGCCCTCCATGCCAGGCTCTCCCCGCTGGAGAAACAACGGATCGACCGCCCGGTGACCTCGAATCCCGATGCTTATAATCTGCTCCTCCGCGGAAGATACCTTACCGACCGGGGTGACCGCGAAGGGGTCGCAAAATCGATCGATCTGTTCAACCAGGCGATCGCCACCTACCCAGGGGACGCGCGCCTCTGGGCCTCCCTGGGCGATGCATATCGCATCCAGGCGGATTTCGGATTTGCCGAAATCAGGGAGGGCTACGAAAAAGCACGCCAGGCCGCACAGAAGGCGGTTTCCCTCGATGAGAATCTCGCAAACGGCCACGCGGTCCTTGCCGCCTCGATGAAGAGTCTCGATTGGAACTGGTCAGGCGCAGATGCAGAATACCGCAAAGCGCTTGATCTTGAACCCGGGAATGCGAGTACGATCAACGGGATAGCCTCGCTCGCGTCGACACTCGGAAAATTTGATGAGGCTGTTTCGTTGCAGCGAAAGGCAATCGAGCTTGACCCTGTGCAGCCGCTCTTTTACTGGTCTCTGGGCGTTATGTACCTGAACTCAAACCGGTTCGACGAGTCCATCGGCGCGTTCCGGAAGATTCTCGAGCTTAATCCGAATTATCCCTTCACACACGTTTATATTGGCGATCTCCATCTGCTCCGGGGTCACCCCGATAGCGCCTTCGCCGAATATGCCCTGGAGAAGGAAGAATTATACCGGCTTACCGGTCTTGCCATGGCTTACTATGCGACGGGACGAATGAAAGAAGCAGACAACGCCCTCGCGAAGTGTATTCAAGAGTACCAGACCGTGGTGGCGTACCAGATCGCCGAGATCTATGCCTTCCGCGGGGATGGCGATGCCGCGATGGAATGGCTGAACAGGGCATATACGCTGCGCGACGGCGGACTGACTATCATGAAGGGGGATCCGCTTTTGAAAAAAATCGAAAAGGATCCCCGGTTTGTCGCCTTCTTGCAGAAAATGAACCTTCCCCCATGAAGGTTCTCAAGTTCGGCGGATCGTCCCTTTCCTCCCCCGAACGGATCCGGGCAGCAGGCCGCATCGTCTTCAGCTCGGCACGCAAGGAACAGACGGTTGTCGTGGTCTCGGCGTTCCAGGGGGTGACGGACCAGCTTATTGAGACCGCCCGCCTCGCCGCTGCAGGCGATCGTACCTATCAGAATCTTTCCCTCGACCTCGCCAAACTCCACCGTGCAGCTTTTGCCGCTCTCCTGGGAAAGCCGGCGGCCCGGCGGGCCGCACGCCGGCTCCAATCGATTTTTAATGAACTGCAGGATGTCCTGCAGGGGGTATTTCTATTAAAAGACTCCCCTCCACGGGCGCTCGATCTCGTCGCAAGCTTTGGGGAGCGTTTTTCTGCATTTATCGTAGCCGAGTATTTTGGCCTTAAACGTGCGTCAATCTACGCCGATGCCCGCGACTTCCTCGTCACCGATGACCAGTTCACTCACGCGTCGGTGCTTTTCGACAGGACGAATCCGAAGACGAGGTCGTATTTTCATAAGCTATGGGGCTCGCGGACCCGGAAGATTCCGGTCGTGACTGGTTTCATCGCATCCACCGAGGACGGCCGCACGACGACGATCGGTCGAAACGGCTCCGATTATACGGCGTCGATTATCGCCGCAGCCCTCGGCGCTTCCCTCATTGAGATATGGACCGACGTGGATGGGGTCTATACCGCCGACCCCCGCGCAGTCTCTTCCGCCTTCACGCTCGGCAACCTTTCCTACGAGGAGGCGATGGAGCTGTCGTATTTCGGCGCAAAGGTGCTGCATCCGGCCACGATCGCCCCCGCCGTCGCCCGGAATATTCCGGTTTTGATCAAAAACTCCCTCAACCCCCGCTCCCCCGGCACGCTGATATCCAAAAAATCCGGAACGGGGGTCGCGAAAGGTATAACCTCCGTCGATGACGTCACTCTGTTCACTCTCCGCGGAATGAGCATGGTGGGAGTCCCCGGCACCGCAGAGAGGTTATTCCGCTCGCTCGCCTCGGAACGGGTGAATGTGATTCTGATTTCCCAGGCCTCGTCGGAGCATACAATCTGCTTTGCCGTCCGCGGCGCCGATGCAGGCCGGGCCCGGAAAGCCGTCCATCATGAGTTCCGGTCCGAACTGCATCAGAATCTTACGTCCCTCGATGAGAGACGCGATCAGACCGTCATCGCAATCGTCGGTGAAGGGATGAGGGGTAAACCGGGAGTCGCGGGGAGCGTCTTTCAGTCGATGGGACGAAACCACATCAATATCAATGCGATCGCCCAGGGGGCCTCGGAACTGAATATCTCGTTTGTCACCGATTCGGCTGAAAGCCCGCGCGCCGTGAATGTGATACACCAGGCTTTCTTCGAAAAAAAGAAGCGCCTCGCACTCTTTGTCATCGGCACCGGAAATATCGGCTCTGCCCTTCTCGGACAGCTCCGGCAGCAACACTCCTACCTCTCTTCCCAGGGGTTCGACGTCCGTGTCTGCGGCATCGCCAACAGCAAGGTTGTGATTCTCCATGAAGACGGACTCAATCTCTCCCGCTGGCGGGAGGAGCTCACCCGCAGCAATCACGCGTTCCGCCCGCTCTCTCTCGCCCATAGCGTTTCTCTGATGCAGCTGGGCAACATGGCTCTCGTCGATTGCACGGCCAGCCCGGGCGTCGTCGCCGCATACCCCGATTTTGTCCGGGCTAATATGCATATCATCACGCCCAATAAGAAGGCGAATGTTCTTCCGTGGGCCGAATACAACCGCCTGATGGACCTTGTCGGGGAACGGCAGAAGCATTTTCTCTATGAAGCCAACGTGGGGGCAGGGCTGCCGATTATCTCGACCCTGCACGATCTCGTCGCCAGCGGCGACCGTATCCTGAAGATCGAAGGTATCCTTTCCGGCACGCTCAGCTACCTTTTCAATGGGTTCAACGCCGAAAGACCGTTCAGCCAGCTGGTCCGGGATGCCCATGACAAGGGTCTTACTGAGCCGGATCCGCGGGAGGATCTGTCCGGCGCGGATGTGGCGAGAAAACTTCTGATTCTCTCCCGGCAACTCGGATCAAAGCTTGAATTAAGAGACGTGAAGGTCGAGAATCTTGTGCCCCGGGATCTTCGCCCCGGCAATTTTTCCGAAAAATTCTATGACCGGTTCGCCCGCCATGATCCGAGGATGAAACGCCGGGCTGAAAAGGCCCGTGTCCGCGGTAAGGTTCTCCGCTATGTCGGAACCCTTTCAGGCAAAAAAGCCCGCGCGGGCCTCCAGGAAGTAAGTTCCCGCCACCCGCTCGCCTCGGCGAGGGGAAGCGATAATATTATCGCCTTCACGACCGAGCGCTACCACACGACCCCGCTTGTCGTACAAGGGCCCGGTGCGGGCGCGGATGTGACCGCGATGGGGGTGTTTTCCGACTTGCTGAAATTGCTTCACTACCTGCCGTCCTGATGAATCCGCGCAGCGTGCGGGTCTACGCTCCCGCGAGTATTTCAAATATCGGCCCCTGCTTCGATGTGCTCGGGCTCGCTATCAACAGGCCGGGCGACTTTGCCACCGCCCGCCGGATCCCGGAGAAAGGGGTCCGGTTTACCCTCCGCAGCTCCTATGCGGGAATTCCTGACTCCGCCCGTGAAAATGTCGCAGGCCACGTCGCCTCGCTCATGATCAAAGTGCTGAAACCCCGTTTCGGCCTCGATCTCACTCTCGAGAAAAGGATGCCCCCCGGCTCGGGGCTTGGAAGTTCCGGCGCCAGCAGCGTCGCCGCTGCCATGGCCGTGAATTGTCTTTTGCCTGAACCTCTGCCGAAAGAGGATCTTCTTCCATTCGTTGTGGAAGGGGAGAGGCTTGCGTCAGGAAGCCCCCACGCCGATAATGTCGCCCCCTCGCTCCTCGGCGGCCTCTGCCTTGTCCGTTACGACCCGCTGAACGTGACTCAAATTCCGGTAAAAAAATCCCCCGTCTGGGTTGTCGTCCATCCGCATGTCGTCGTCCACACGCGGATGAGCCGCGCGGCCCTCCCGAAATCGGTCCCGCTTCATTCTGCTGTCCGCCAGTGGGGGAATGTGGCCGGGGTGATCGCGGGGTTTCTTACCGGTGATTTCACCTTGCTCGGCATGTCGATCGAGGACGGAATCGTGGAGCCGGTGCGGGCACGGTTTATCCCAGGGTTCACTGACGTGCGCCGGGCCGCCCTCTCCGCCGGAGCCTTCGGATGCTCAATTTCAGGCTCAGGACCCTCGGTGTTCGCAGTCGCCGGAAATCTTAGCGCGGGGAGAACGATTGCCCGTGCCATGGCCCGGGAGTTCCGCAAACACGTCGACGGCCCCTGCGATAGTTTTGTCTCCCGCATGAACCGGGAGGGGGCGCGGGTGATCTGGATGAAGAACCGGTGAACTTCGTCAGCACGAACGGGAAAAGTCCCGCTGTCACGTTCGAGGAGGCAGTTTTACGGGGCACCGCACCCGACGGCGGACTCTATGTTCCGGAAAAAATCCCACCGCTCCCTCCGCGGTATTGTCAGTCATTTTCGGGAGAATCTCTTCATGAGGTGGGGCTCGATGTGCTGTCGCTTTTCATCAAGGACATTTCAAGCGAAGATCTTGCCGAGATAATCAACCGCGCGTGGGATTTCCCCACTCCCGTCAGCCGCCTTGATAAAAATCTGTTCCTCCTGGAGCTTTTTCATGGCCCTACCCTTGCTTTCAAAGATGTTGGGGCACGATTCATGGCGGGGGTGCTTTCCTATTTCCTGGCACGCGATGATAAGCGGGCCACAATCCTTACGGCGACGTCCGGTGATACCGGCAGCGCCGTAGCCCACGGTTTTTTCGGCGCCCCGAATGTCGATGTTGTGATTCTCTACCCGTCGGGTCTCGTCAGCAGGCTCCAAGAACATCAGATGACGACACTCGGGGGGAACGTTCGGGCGCTCGAGGTGTCCGGGACGTTCGACGATTGCCAGAGACTTGTGAAAAAAGCTCTCGCCGATCAGGATATCCGCGCGTCGCGCTTGCTGACTTCGGCGAACTCCATCAACCTTGCCCGGCTCCTCCCTCAGATAACATATTATGTCTGGGGAGCGATTCAGTGGATGAAAGGTTTTTCAGAAAACGAAATTCCCGATCTCGTTGTTCCGAGTGGGAATTTCGGAAATCTTACGGCCGCCCTCTATGCCAGGAAGATGGGAGCCCGCCTCGGAAGGGTCCTTGCCGCCACGAATGTCAACGATGTCGTCCCGGACTATCTTACCTCCGGCGTTTATTCGCCCCGCGCATCCGTGAGAACCCTCTCCAACGCGATGGATGTCGGAGATCCCGGGAATTTTTCCCGGATTCAGTTCCTGTGCGGGAATGATGTTTCGGCGATGCGGAAGGAGATCGACGCCGCACGTATCACGGATGACGAAACTTTGAGTGAAATGCGCCGAACGCACGAACGATCGGGAATTGTCATCGATCCTCATACCGCGGTCGCCGTCGCGGCCGCGCGATCCCGGGTCCCGGCCATTCATCCCTGCATCATTGCGGCAACCGGTCACCCTGCGAAATTTCCCGAAATTGTCAGGAAAGCGACCGGCATCGATATCCCTCTCTCGGCGAGCCTCAGGGAATCTCTCGGCAAAGCGAAGCTGAGCATCCGGATGCCCAACGAGTACGAGGAACTGAAGCGACTGCTCATCAACTGATCAGGAGGCTCGTCAGGGATGTTCCTGAATGTTCTCAGCTCTCGCGTCCTAACAAAATCTTTGGGATTGTCCGGAAATATGGCTAATTTTCCCCATGATCGGCCAAAAGATATTGCATTATAAGATCCTGGAAAAACTGGGGGAAGGGGGGATGGGGGTCGTTTACAGGGCCGAAGACTTGAAGCTGAAACGAGCCGTCGCCCTTAAGTTCCTCCCGCCTACTTCGCCCTCAGGGGAGGAGGAAGCCCGGTTCCGACGTGAAGCTCAAACCGCAGCTACCCTCAATCATCCCAATATCTGCACCATCCACGCGATCGAAGAATCCGACGGGCGGCAATTCATTGATATGGAATTCGTCGATGGAGTGACTCTCCGGCAAAAATTGCCCTTTGCAACGATCGGGGAAGCTCTGGATGTTGCCTCCCAAATCGCCGCTGCCCTCGATGAAGCCCACGCCAAGGGGATCGTTCACCGAGACATCAAGTCT
Organism: uncultured Chlorobiaceae bacterium; assembly: GCA_964410105.1. Classification (GTDB taxonomy): domain Bacteria; phylum Bacteroidota; class Ignavibacteria; order UBA10030; family SZUA-254; genus CAYPFY01. The sequence continues at coordinate 155,630 of CAYPFY010000005.1, read as the reverse complement.
GAAAATATCATGGTGAACAGCAAGAATCAGGTCAAGGTCATGGATTTCGGTCTGGCCAGCCTGAAAGGGGCCATGAAGCTCACGAAGGTCGCAGGGACGCTTGGCACCCTGGGCTACATGGCTCCCGAACAGATTCAGGGAAACGTCGCCGATGCGCGATCGGATCTCTTCTCGTTCGGAGTCGTTCTCTTTGAAATGCTGACGGGCAGAATGCCGTTCCGGGGCGAACATGACGCCGCCGTGATGTACTCGGTCCTTAACGAAGAACCGCCCCGGATCTCGAGCCTCAGACCGGATGTGCCGAAGGAGCTCGACGATATTCTGCAAAAAATGCTGGAAAAAAATCCCGCCCGTCGGTATCAATCCGTCCGGGACGTTGTTGCATCCCTCAAGCCTCTGCGATCAACGGACGGTAAACAGGGTGACTCGGATGCCCCGTCCATCGCTGTGCTCGCGTTTGAGGATATGAGCGCGCAGAAAGACCAGGATTATCTCTGCGAAGGGCTCGCGGAAGAGATCATCAATGCGCTCACGAAGGTGAAGGCGCTCCGGGTATCCGCCCGAACCTCCTCGTTCGCCTTCAAAGGAAAACATATTGATATGCGGGAGATTGGCACCAAGCTGAACGTGAGGAACGTCCTGGAAGGAAGCGTGCGAAAGTCAGGCAACAGGCTCCGCATAACCGCCCAGCTCATCAACGTCGCCGACGGGTACCATCTCTGGTCGGAACGCTATGACAGGGAGCTGCGCGACGTTTTTGAGATCCAGGATGAGATTACCGAGAATGTTGTGGGTGCCCTGAAGCTTGTTCTGACGGAGAAGGATAAGAAACTGATCGAATCTGTCCCGACGCCGGAGATCGAGGCGTATGAGTATTACCTCCGCGGAAGGAAGCTTTTTCACAAGCACCGACATCGGCATGAAGAAGCGATCCGGATGTTTTTGAAGGCGACGGAGATCGATCCGCGCTACGCTCTCGCGTATTGCGGGCTGGCGGATTGTTACGCATTCCGCTATATGTACTGGGAGAGTTCAGAAGAAAATCTCCACCAGGCCGAGCTGGCAAGCCGCAAGGCGGTCGATCTCAACCCCGACCTCGCCGAGGCACACACGTCGCTCGGGCTTGCTATCTCTCTCAATAAACAGTATGACGAGGCGGAACGGGAGTTCGAGAAGGCTATTCGCCTCAATCCCCGCCTCTATGAAGTGTATTACTATTACGGGCGTACATGTTTCGCCAAAGGCGAATTCGAACGCGCCGCGCAGCTGTATGAGGGGGCGGTGAAGGTCCGGCCCGACGATTATCAGGTTCCCATGCTTCTCACAATGGTCTACAGGTCGCTCAAGGATGAGCGCCGCTTCGAGGAGACGATCCGCGCCGGGATTCAGAAGGCTGAGAAACATCTCGAACTCAATCCCGATGACGCCCGGGCACTATACCTGGGCGGAGGCGCGCTCGCCCAAGGAGGGCAGCCCGAACGGGGCGAGGAATGGCTCAACCGCGCATTGGAGCTCGATCCGACTAACTCCGGTGTCCTGTATAACGTCGCATGCTACTTTGCAGTGCTGGGGAAAATCGAAAAGGCTTTGACTTGCCTCGAAAAGGCAGTACAGAAGGGCTTCGCGCATAAGGAATGGATCGAGCATGACTCGGATCTCGATGCGATCCGGCAGGAACCTCGCTTCGTCGCACTCCTCGCAAGGATGAAGTAAGACGGGGGGAGCTCCGAAATCTTCTCCTCGATTTACCCGCTCTTGCCTCGACACCCGCCTCCGTGCGTGCCACGATCATCCGAAAGAGGCTGCGCCTGAAGGTTGACACCTTGCCGATCGGATGTGATCCCGGTGGTTGACAAATCCCGCTAACTTCTCTATCTTATAAAGTCCGGAGTGTTTTTCCGGATCCCCCGCCACCCTGAATGAATCTATGAGAGCCCTGGCCGTATTCCTGTTTCTTGCCCTCTGTTCCCTGGGGTTTTCCCAGACGATCACCAATCCCCGTACAGCCGCAGAGTACGAAGAAGTCCGCGGGGTCGTGATCCGCTGGGATGAGAAGGAATACTATAAGATTTTTACCAACGCTGCATCATCAGGATGGACCAGCTACTGGACCGGCCGCTACTACGGGACGATGTATACTCAGTCGACCATCGTCCGCGAGGCGCTCAACGAGGGGCTGGAGGTTTACGTCATCGACGATACGTCTCATACCGGAAAGTACGGCCCCTACCTCTACAGCGATTACCATGTTGCCGATACTCTCGCCGCGCTCGGCATCGGTCCCTCTTCTCATCTTCACATCATCCTCTACCCGGCGCTCCCCGACGATTTGGAGAAAGTGTGGATCCGGGATTGGGGGCCATATACCATATACCGGAACGGCGTCGAATCCTCCTCCATCGCCGGCCGTGACCTTAATTCTACGATCGCCAGCTATCTCCCGAAACCGTTCATCTCTACGACGGTCATGGACGGGGGGAATTTTCTTACAGACGGACACCGCCGCCTGATCTGCGATCAGAACGCGACTTATATCGATCAAAACCTCTTCGGCCTGAATGATCTCGTGGCCGTTGCCAACTATAAGATCCACATTGACTATTACATGAAGCTGATCAACGAGGAGACGTTCATCGTCAATGAGATCCCCTCTTCCAATCATGACCCGAGCGTGGATACGTTTTTCGGCGACAGCACCGCCCTCGAAGGGGCCATCTCGGTCATGAAGCAGAGGACCAGCTGTTACGGCCGCCCCTATAAATTCATCAGAATCAAGGCAGCCCCCACCTATAATCAGGGAGGGCTTACCTACATCACCTCCGAGGCGGGGTATGCGAATTCTCTTATTCTAAACCGCACCGTTCTGGTGCCGACATACGATAACCCGGCCACCGACACGGTGGCTCTCAGTACGTACAGGGAGGCGATGCCGGGCTACAGGATCGTCGGGATACAGTCTAAGTATTATGCGGCTCGTCAGGGGGCGATACACTGCATCACGAAAGAATTTCCGCAGGACGATCCGATTTTTATTGCGCATGCATGGTATCCCGATACGATCACTAACCAGGGGGGTTATGAGGTGCGGGCGTATGTCAAGACGCCGACAGGGGTGAGCCATGCGGAGGTGAACTGGACGTTAAACGTTCAAAACGGTTTCCAGGCGGTAGTGATGACGCAGGTTGCGACCGATACGTTTTCGGCGACGATACCGGGACAACCGTCGGGAAATGTGTTGTCGTACTATATATCAGCGACGAGTAATAGCGGCAGGCAGGTTGTGAGGCCCACTGTGGCCCCGGCCGGAAATTATTCGACATACCTGAAGGGGACGACGGTTGGGTGCCAGATAAGCTGTCCTTCGAATATTCTGGTAAAAAACTCAACGGGGCAATGCGGGGCGACGGTGAATTACCCGGCCCCGACAACGACAGGCTCCTGCGGGACCATGACCTCTACCCCTGCTTCCGGGTCATTCTTCCCGATCGGGACCACGACGGTTTCGTGCACGACTGCTTCCGGACCTTCATGCAGTTTTACGGTTACCGTTGCGGATACCCAGAAACCGGTCCTCTCATGTCATGCTGACACGAGTGTTGATGAGAACCCACCCGGATCCGGCGGCGCGGTGGTGAATTATGCGGCCCCCTCAGCCCTGGATAACTGCCCCGGCGTTTCCGTCTCGTCAACCCCGGCATCCGGCTCGACATTCCCGAGGGGAACGACCATGGTTGTGTGCCGGGCCACCGATGCCTCCGGGAACAAAGATAGCTGCACCTTTACGGTTACCGTGGTCAATCCGGTGACGACGTACATGGATACTCTGAGCAGGGACTGGAATCTGATCTCCTTCCCGCTGATCGTGCCCGATCCGCGACGAACGACGGTTTATCCCGAGGCATCATCAGGAATGTTTGCCTACGACGGCCGGTATGTTCTCAAGGACTCCATGAAGGGGGGTCTCGCCTACTGGATAAAGTTTCCGTCTGGGGAAACGCGCCAAATGTCCGGGACTCCCGTCACCGCGGAAACGATTTCCGTCCACCTTGGCTGGAATATGATCGGTTCGGTGATTTCCACGATCCCTGCCGGCGCAGTGTCGTCAATTCCTCCCTCCATAACGGCTTCCAACTTTTTCGGGTATGCCGGGAACTATTATATCGCCGATACGCTGCGGCCCTTCAGAGGTTACTGGGTCAAGGCGTCGGGGGCGGGAAAGTTGATTCTCTCGCCCGGCTCGCCGACTCAGATGAGAAGTATGCCGCTGTCCGAATTGCCTCCGCCACCCCCTGAAGGAGAGGCGATATCACGCCCGCAAAAGTTTTCGCTGGCGCAGAATTTTCCCAATCCTTTTAATCCGTCGACGGTGATTTCGTTCAGCATACCGGAAAAGACACACGTCACGCTGCAGATTTACACTCTTCTCGGAGATTTTGTGGAAACTATCCTCGATGAGGATAAGGAGGCCGGGACTTTTTCAGTCCGGTGGGATGCCCGGGATCGGGCCGCAGGTGCATATTTCTACAGAATATTCGCGGGGAGCGTGGTGCGCTCGGGGACAATGGTGCTTCTGAAATAATATGAAAACGTGTCCGGTCTGACTCTCTCCGGGTCCTGATACGCCCGCTCCCCCCGCCGGGGATGACGCACGTTTGACGAAATAGAGTCTCCCGGGTAATTCTTTCCTTCCCGACTTATTTTCCTCGCTTCATGTTTTGCATTTGTGATTCGATTTGATTAACTTTTTGGCACGTTTTATCAAAAACGTGTTTTTTCACCGATTTTTTTCCTGAAGGACGTGCTCATGGCCGACAAAAGCCGAATTCTCGTCGTCGATGATGAAGAGCCTCTGCGCTCCGTGCTCAGCAGCGAGCTGACCAGCGGCGGGTACGATGTCGCGACCGCAGCCGACGGCGACGAAGCAATCGAAAGCGTCCAGAATAAGAAGTTCGACCTGGTTCTCCTCGACATCAAGATGGGAAAGGTGGACGGGTTCGAGGTGCTCAAGTATATAAAGAAGTCCTATCCTGCCCTGAAGGTCATCATGCTCACCGGGTTCGCCGATCTGAAAAATGCGATCGAATCAAAGAAACACGGAGCCGAGGATTTTGTGAGCAAACCCTACGACCTTGTCGATTTGCTCACCACAATTGAACGGGTCCTGAGCGAGTAGGGCGTCCCCGATGCCCCAGAGCTATAAAATCCTCCTGGTCGACGACGAAACGGCAACGACCGATATCCTCCAGGAGGAACTCCAGCGTGCCCATGCCTACAAAGTCGACCTCGCTTTCGACGGCGCACAGGCCATCAATCTCATCCAGAAAACGCTTTACGACGTTGTGCTCCTCGATATGGTCATGCCGCGCGTGGATGGGCGCGAAGTACTTAAGTTTATCGCAGAACACTCCCCCTCTTCTCAGGTGATCATCCTCTCGGCTTACGCCGACCTTAAGATGGCCGTCGAATCTACCAAGCTCGGAGCCTATGAGGTTTTGGGAAAACCCTACGACATCGACCAGCTGGAACAGACGATCGTCCGGGCGATCGATAGAAAAAAACTCTCGATCGACAATACGCTCCTGAAGACAGAACTCTCCCGGAAATTCGGCGGTTTTGAGATCATAGGGGAGAGCAAGGTTTTTAAGGCGGTGATCGAGAGCGCCCAGCGGGTCGCCCAGAGCGATTCGATCGCGCTAATCGTCGGCCCCAGCGGAACCGGGAAGGAACTGATCGCCAAACTGATTCATGAATCGAGCCCCCGCAAGGATCGCCCATTCGTCCCGGTCAATTGCTCGTCTATTCCGGATACTCTCCTTGAAAGCGAATTGTTCGGCCACGAGAAAGGGGCCTTCACGAATGCCTATGCCGCCAAGCCCGGCCTCGTCGAAGTTGCCAACGGGGGAACTCTCTTCCTCGACGAGGTGGGGGATATCAGCCCGATCATTCAGCCGAAATTGCTTCGGTTTCTTGAAACGGGGGATTTTCGCCGCGTCGGGGGTACCAATGAACTGAGGGCGGACGTCCGGGTGGTTTCGGCGACGAATAAGAGTCTGCAGGAGGAAGCCCGCGCCGGTCGCTTCCGGGAGGATCTCCTCTACCGGCTCAATGTGATCACGATCCGTATCCCGCCACTGTGCGAACACCGGGAGGATGTGCCGCTCCTGATAGATTTTTTCCTGAGGAAGAAGTCTCGATCCAAAGAGACCAAGAATCTCAGTCCGAAATCCCTTGAGCTGATGATGATGTATGATTGGCCGGGCAACGTCCGCGAATTGGAGCATGTCATCGAAGGCGCCGTGATCCTCTCGCCCCATCAGATGATCGAGCCGACGGATCTTCACCTGAGCGAACGCCAACCCGAACCCGCTCCCCCCTCCATGGCGATCGAAGATGTGGAAAAAATCCACATCGAAAAAGTCCTGAAGATGTTTAACGGGAACCGCAAGAAGACCGCCGACGCCCTCAATATCAGCGAGAAAGGGCTGTATCTGAAGATCAAGGATTACGGAATCACTCTCGAGTAATTTCAGGGAGATCGTCCCCTGCCCGTGGGACCTCCCCCCCAAGTCCTGCAATTGTTTGACTTTCCAGCGATATTTTCGTAATTTTGGCCACGTTCTCGTGTGCGCCCTGTGTTCTCATCGAACGGGGCGTTTCTTGTAATGTGTGAATCGATCCCCCCATGCAGAAGTTTCACGGCGTCGACTATTACGATATCGAAGGGCTCTTGAGCCAGGAAGAGATTCTGGTTCGGAATACGGTCCGCGATTTCGTCGATGACCATGTCCTGCCCGTGATCGAAAAACACAACCGCGCCGGCTCCTTCCCCCGCCACCTTGTCCCCAAAATGGCCGAACTGGGCATGTTCGGAGCAACGCTCCCCGCCAAGTACGGATGCGCCGAGATGAATAATGTCGCCTACGGGCTCGTAATGCAGGAGCTCGAAAGGGGCGATAGCGGGGTGCGGAGTTTCGCCTCCGTCCAGAGCGCCCTGGTGATGTATCCCATTTTCACCTTCGGCTCCGACGCGCAGAAGGATTTCTGGCTTCCCAAGCTCGCCTCCGGCGAGAAAATCGGGTGTTTCGGGCTGACCGAACCGGACTACGGCTCAAATCCCGGAGGGATGATCACGCGCGCCGAGGAGAAGAAGGGCAAATATGTTCTGAACGGAGCCAAGATGTGGATCACCAACGGGACGATCGCCGATGTCGCCGTCGTCTGGGCGAAGCTTAACGGCACCGTTCACGGTTTCCTGGTCGAAAAAGGCGCCACCGGGTTCAGCGCGCCTGAGATGACCGGGAAACATTCGCTCCGCGCCTCCGTCACCTCGGAATTGATTTTCCAGGATTGCGCCATCCCGAAGGAGAATATTCTTCCTAACTCGGAAGGCCTCAAATGTCCGCTCATGTGCCTGAACCAGGCCCGCTACGGCATCGCCTGGGGCGGGATCGGTTCCGCCATGGCCTGTTATGACTCCGCCCTCAATTATGCGAAATCCAGGATCCAGTTCGGCAAGCCCATCGCCTCCTTCCAGATGACCCAGGAAAAGCTTGTCAGGATGGTGACCGAGATAACCAAGGCGCAGCTTCTCTGCCTTCAGATCGGCCGCCTGAAAGACCAGGGAAAGCTCCGCTATCAACAGGTCTCTATGGCCAAGCGGAATAATGTCGAGATCGCGCTCGAGATCGCGCGCACCGCGCGTGAGATTCTGGGGGCGAACGGGATACTGGACGAGTATCCGGTGATGCGCCACGCCGCAAATCTCGAGTCGGTCAAGACCTATGAAGGTACGCACGAGATGCACACGCTTATCGTGGGCGAGGATATCACGGGGATCCCCGCCTATGTCTGATTTTTCTTCGTGATTTCTACCAAAAAATTTATCGGGGAGGGTGTCACGTTCGACGATGTGCTCCTCGTCCCCCGGCGATCATCCGTCCTTCCGCGCGAAACCGATGTATCTACAAGACTCTCCCGGTCGATCTCGCTGAATATCCCGCTGGTCTCCGCCGCGATGGATACGGTCACCGAGGCGAAGCTCGCCATCGCGCTCGCACGGGAAGGAGGGATCGGCATTCTCCACAAGAATATGTCGATCGCCGAACAGGCCGCACAGGTGGAGCTTGTGAAAAGGTCTGAAAGCGGCATGATCCTCAATCCGATCACGATGAACGCCCAGAACACGGTCGGCGACGCGCTCGGCCTGATGAGCAAGTACCAGATCTCGGGCATCCCCATCGTCGATGCGGGAAGTAAACTGATCGGGATTGTGACGAACCGGGATCTCCGGTTCGAACCGAACCGTGAGCTCGTTATTTCGCGGATCATGACGACCGCCGATCTCGTGACCGCGCCCGTCGGCACGACTCTCGAACAGGCGGAAAGGATCATCCAGAAACATCGGATTGAGAAGCTTCCGGTCGTGGATAAGTCGGGCCGGCTGAAAGGGATGTATACGTACAAGGACATCCAGAAGAAAAAGCACCATCCGTTCGCTTGCGAGGATCGCCACGGCCGGCTCCGGGTCGGCGCCGCGGTCGGCGTCGCCGTCGATACGCTCGATCGGGTCTCGGCGCTTGTGAAGGCCGGCGTGGATGCCATAGTGGTCGATACCGCTCACGGCCATTCCAGGGGCGTCCTCGACATGGTGCGCCGGGTGAGGAAGAATTTTGCCGACTGTGAGCTTATCGCCGGGAATGTCGGCACCTCCGACGCGACACGCGATCTTATCCGGGCCGGAGTCGACGCGATCAAAGTAGGGATCGGCCCAGGGTCCATCTGCACGACGCGGGTCGTCGCAGGGGTCGGGGTTCCCCAGATCACCGCCGTCTACGAGTGTGCAAAGACTGCCGCCCGTTCGCGGATCCCGGTTATCGCCGACGGCGGGATCAGGCACACAGGCGATATCGCCAAGGCGATCGCCGCCGGGGCCGATACGGTGATGATCGGCAGTCTGTTCGCCGGCGTCGACGAGAGCCCCGGGGAGAAGATTCTTTTCGAGGGGCGCAGCTACAAAGTGTATCGCGGAATGGGCTCGATTGAGGCGATGAAAAAAGGAAGCAGCGACCGGTATTTCCAGGATGTTGAAGAGGATATCCCGAAACTCGTTCCCGAAGGGATCGAAGGACGCGTTCCCGATAAGGGGCCGCTCTCCGATACGGTTTTTCAGATGATCGGAGGCCTGCGGGCCGCCATGGGATACTGCGGCTGCGCGAATCTCCGGGAGATGAAACTCCATACCCAGTTCGTAAAAATGTCCGTCGCCGGCCTGCGGGAAAGCCACCCTCATGACATTCAGATCACCAAGGAAGCCCCGAACTATCACCTATGAAGTCCACCCGGCTCCAATCGCTCCGCTCCCAGTTCGACCGGCTCAGGATCGATGCCTTTCTCGTCACCTTCCTCCCGCATCTCCGCTACCTGAGCGGTTTTTCGGGCTCGAACGGCATCGGCATCGTGACGAGATCCTCCCAGTACCTCCTCACGGACGGCCGCTACGCCGACCAGTGTAAACGGGAGGTGTCCGGATGGAGGGTGTCAATAACCGGCAAAGGTCTTTTTGAATCGTTGAAGTCAGACATTCTTTCTCCCGGCGTCAGCGTGGGTTTTGACGGGAATACGCTTCCGTTTGCCCAGTATCGACAGCTCCGGAAGCTTTTTCCCAAAGTAAAATTCCTGCCCAAGGCGGACTGCATCGAGAAGATAGCCGCGGTCAAAGACGCCGACGAAATCGCATGCATACGCCGCGCCGTCACGATCACAGACGCGGTTTTCGCCGAGCTGATCCCGCTCATACGCCCCGGGTCCTCCGAGCTTGACCTCGCGGCCGAAATCTCGTTCCGGCAGAGGAAGCACGGCGCCGAGGCGGATGCCTTCGAGACGATCGTCGCCAGCGGGGAACGAAGCGCACTCCCGCACGGCAGGGCGACCGGTAAGAAGCTGCAGAAGGGAGACCTTGTGACGCTCGATTTCGGCTGCGTGTTCGAGGGCTACCATAGCGATATGACCCGCACGGTCTCGCTGGGGAAACCGACGTCAGAAGCGCGGAAAATCTATTCCGTCGTTTTCGATGCCCAGCATAAAGCGATCGAGGCGGCGGCGAGCGGAACTAAGGCGAGGGATCTCGATTCCGTGGCCCGCCACCACATCAGGCGGAATGGCTACGACAAATTTTACCGGCACTCCCTCGGCCACGGCCTCGGCCTCCAGATCCATGAGCCGCCACGGATTTCGGTCTTGAGCACCGCCGTGCTCGAGCCGGGAAATGTCGTGACGATCGAGCCGGGCATCTATGTTCCCTCTCTCGGCGGCGTGCGGATCGAAGACGATGTCGTCATAACAAATGGCAGCTGCGAGGTGCTCAACCGGTCCCCCAAAGATCTCATGATCCTCTGAACATTTTCTGTCGATGCAAAACCTACGAAACGTCCTGGTCATCGCTTACTATTTTCCTCCGATGGGCCTCAGCGGGGTCCAACGGACTCTGAAGTTCGTAAAATATCTGCCGCAGTTCGGGTGGCAACCCACCGTGGTTTCCGTGACCCCCACAGGTTACTATGCGCAGGACTATACGCTTCTCGAAGAAATCCATCCTGCCCACGTGGAGATTGAACGGATCGGGTCGCTCGACCCGAACCGCCTCTTCCGGAAAAAAGGGGTCGTGAAGATGCCCTCGGAACGATGGCGGAAACTCTTTACCTTCGTGAGCGACTCGTTTTTCATCCCCGACAATAAGATCGGCTGGAAGCGCCAGGTTCTCAAGAGGGCCGAAGCGATTTTTTCAAAAAAACAGTATGATGTGATCTTCGCGACCGCCCCGCCATTCACGGATTTTCTTATAGGCGTCGAACTGGCAGAAAGATTTCACAAGCCGCTCGTGGTCGACTACAGGGATCCCTGGCATGACTATCCGTATAAGTACTACCCCACTCCCCTTCACCAGTGGCGGAACTTTTCCTTGGAAAAAAGGGTGCTCCGTGCGGCCTCGCGGATCATTACCACGAACCGCCGCGTGAAAGAGCTGATTCTCCAGCGGTTCAAATTCCTGCAGTATAACGATATCAATATTCTTCCTCAGGGGTTCGACCCCCAGGATTTTACCAACGGCCGAGCGGAGAACAGAAAGCCTGCCGTTATGAGAATTACCCATGCCGGCGTCTTCTATGGGGACCGGACTCCCAAGTATTTCTTGCGCGCCCTGAAGAAGCTTTTTTCCGAAAACCCCGATTTGAAACGGTCCATCGAGGCCGTCTTCGTGGGCCATGTCCACGACGAACACGCCCAGCTCGTGAAATCGCTCGGCCTCGAAGAATCGGTCACGATGACCGGCTATCTCGACCACTCCCGCTGCATCCAGGCTCTCCTATCTTCCGATGTTCTGTGGCTGATGCTCGACAACGATAAGCAGTCGCCGGGGAAAGTGTATGAATACCTGGGGGCCCGAAAGCCTATCCTCGCCTGCGTCCCCAATGGGTTCATCCGACAGGCCATCAAGGAGGCGGATGCCGCCCTGGTTGTCGAACCGAAAAACGTCGACGCGATCGCCTCAGCAATCAAGGAGCTCTACTCCCTGTTTAAGGAAAACATTCTTCCCAAACCCAAGGAGGAAGTTGTGATGAAGTACGACAGGGTGGAGCTGACCAATGAACTTTCCAAAATTCTCGGGTTTTTGGCGGAATGAAGATCTTGCTCATCGGCTCCGGAGGCCGTGAACATGCCCTCGCCTGGAAAATACGCCAGAGCCCTCTGGTCGCCCGGCTGTTCTGCGCTCCCGGAAACCCGGGGATCGGACAGATCGCTACTCTCGTCCCCCTCAAGTCCGGCGATTTGAAGGGGCTCGCCTCGTTCGCTGCAGAGAATCACATCAGTCTCGCTGTCGTGGGGCCTGAAGTACCCCTCGCCGAGGGTATCGTCGATCTGTTCCGTGAGAATGGCCTGAAGATCTTCGGCCCGACGAAAGCTGCCGCGGAACTGGAAGGGAGCAAGGTTTTTGCGAAGCATTTCATGCAGAGGCATCAGATCCCGACCGCGGAGTTCAGGACTTTCACCGCCGCCGAGCGCTACGACGCCGAACGATATATCAACGAAATCCCCGCCCCGATCGTGATCAAGGCCGACGGCCTTGCCGCCGGAAAGGGTGTCACCGTCTGCGAATCGAAGGAAAAGGCCCTCGAAATCCTCACCCTGATGATGGACGGCGGCACGTTCGGTGAGGCGGCCTCCAGGGTGGTGATAGAAGAGTGCCTGATCGGTGACGAAGTTTCGGTTTTTGCCATCACCGACGGCGAGAATTTTACGACGCTTCCTCCCGCGCAGGACCATAAACGAATTCTCGATAACGATCTGGGAAAAAATACGGGCGGCATGGGGGCCGTCGCTCCCGCCGCAATCGTCACCGACGACTTGATGGAAAGGATACGGAAAACTATCATCCGCCCCACACTGGCCGGAATGGCCGCCGAGGGACGCAGCTACACCGGCTGCCTCTATGCCGGGCTGATGATCACGGAGACCGGACCGAAAGTGATCGAGTTTAACTGCCGGTTCGGAGATCCCGAAACTCAGGCGATCCTGCCGCTCCTGGAGGATGATCTTGTCACCCTTCTGCTCGAGTCTTCGTCTGGATCTGTAAAAACATCGCACACCCGCATGAGGCAGGAATGCGCCGCGTGTGTCGTGATCGCCTCGGGCGGCTACCCCGATGACTTCGAAACCGGTAAGAGTATCCTGGGCCTGCAGGAGGCAGAGTCGGAAAATGTTATCGTTTTCCACGCCGGGACCAGGGAACAGCACGGCGCCGTCGTGACCGCAGGGGGACGGGTCTTGGGGGTGACGGCCACCGCTCCGGCCGGGAATCTCGAAGGGGCTATCGATTCCGCTTATAGAGCCGTTGAGAAGATTGCCTTTGACGGCATGTATTACCGGAGCGATATCGGGCGAAAAAGCGCCGAAAGGCTCAGACAACTTCAGGAAGGTGAACAGAGGTGAAGATCCTCGTAACGGGAGGCGCAGGCTTTATCGGCTCCCATGTGGCCGACGCGTGCATCACCGCAGGACATTCAGTGACTGTGATCGACGATATGTCGATGGGGAGGAAGGAAAACCTGAATCCGGGTGCGCTTTTTCACCACATCGATATACGGAGCGGTTCAGTCGCGGAGATTTTTCGAAAGGGAGAGTTCGAGTGTGTTTTTCACTTTGCCGCACAGATGGATGTCCGGAAATCGGTCGATGACCCGACGTTCGACGCGTCCGTCAATATCCTTGGCACGATCAATTTGCTTGAGCAGTCCAAGTCCTTCGGGGTGAAGAAATTCATCTTCGCCTCCACAGGCGGCGCCATTTACGGCGAACAGGATCGATTTCCCGCCGATGAATCGCATCCCCTCCGCCCGCTCTCTCCTTATGGGATCGCCAAGCTTTCCGTTGAGAAGTATCTGTTTTATTACGACCAGGTTTTCGGCCTCCGTTATGTGGCTCTCCGCCTGGCCAATATTTACGGCCCCCGCCAGAATCCCCACGGCGAAGCGGGAGTGATCGCGATTTTTACGAGCAAACTCCTCGCCGGACAGCAGCCGATTATCAACGGCGACGGGAAGCAGACTCGGGACTATACCTACGTCGACGACGTGGTGAAGGCAGGCATGCTTTCCCTCAGCCACCCCCAGTCCGATATTCTCAATGTGGGCACCGGGATCGAAACCGATGTAAACGCGCTGTTCAGGATCCTCCGCGATGCCACCGGCAGCTCGATGCAGGAGGTCCACGCTCCCCCCAAGAAGGGTGAACAGCTCCGGAGCGTCCTCGATTCCTCGCTGATTCAGAAAAAATTCGGATGGCGTCCGTCCGTCACTCTCACCGACGGGCTCTCGAGGACTGTTGATTTTTTCCGTAACGGTCGATGACCCGCCGCGCTGACGCGGGCCTGCAGGACCGAGTTCTCCGAGGCGACAGGATCGCCATCGCCCGTTCGATCTCCCTGATCGAAAATGAAGAGAGCTCCGCCATCCCCCTCATGAAAGCGCTCTATCCCCATACCGGAAAAGCATACCGGATCGGTATCACCGGCCCCCCCGGCGCAGGCAAGAGTACGATTACGAACAAGCTCGCGAAGCTCTACCGCACGGAAAAACTACGGGTGGGGATCATCGCCGTCGATCCTACGAGCCCTTTCACCGGCGGCGCTCTTCTCGGAGACCGCGTCCGCATGACCGACGTTGAGCTCGACGAGGGCGTCTTTATACGCAGCATGGCAACCCGGGGAAGTCTTGGGGGCCTCAGCAGAAAGGCAAGGGAGGCCGCCGATGTGCTCGACGCATCCGGATGCAATATGGTGCTCATGGAGACCGTCGGCGTGGGGCAATCCGAACTCGATATCGTCCAGGCGGCCGATACGACCGTGGTCGTGCTCGTTCCCGAATCGGGCGATTCCATCCAGGCGATGAAGGCCGGGCTCATGGAGATTGCGGATTTTTTTGTCATCAACAAGGCGGACCGGGCCGGCGCCGACCAGGCCGCGATGTCCATACGGATGATTCTTAATTTCAAGCCTCGGGAGAACGGGTGGGCTTCCGATGTCGTGCAAACGGTCGCGAGCGAAGGGAAAGGGATCCCCCGCGTCGCGGAGTTGATCGCCGCCCACCGCGCTTATTTAATCGAAAAAAATTTTCTCTCGAAGAGGAGGGAGGATCAGACTGCGGAAAGAATCCGTGAGCTCGTCGGGGAGAAGCTTCGCGTCGACTTCTGGAATTCTGAGAGAAACCGGGCTCTCGCGTCGAGAATCCAGAGCGTGGTCTCGCGCAAGTCTACTCCCTACGACTTGGCTGAGCAATTGATCGGGAGTTTTGCGGTATAGGTTTCACACCTGCGTGTCATCGAAGGGGTACCCTCTCCTTTCACGATCTTGTGGGGGAGCAGGGTGAGCTGATCTTCGGAGGACCGTAAAACTCCCTTCGAGGGTGCCTCCCTTGCCTGGCTTACCTTTAGCGAGTCAAGTATCTCGGCAGCCTGAGAATCGAGATCGCTCTCGCACGAATCGAGCAGATATTCCACCGGATCGGCGTATAGGAGGTCACCCCCACACTAATGATTTCGCCGATGCTGCTCGTCAACCAAGAGCATTTTTCCTTTCGCGCGGCAATAATGATGATCCTGTCCGTTATGCCGGACCGGATGACGCTCCTTGGGTTTCCTCGCCCAATCAATGGCTGGTAATTTTTGGGTCGGCAATCGCACGCAGTGCGTATTAATCGGAGCTCTCCGATGCGCCACATCCGGGCGGAGGAGGGTATGACGAAAGTACGGACCCGCCTTTACTCACGACTATGACGCATACGATATCTTTGCGAAAGACCCTGCAAAACTATTTGTTCGATCGATGCGTCGGCATTTCGGGATTGCTTCTTCATGCCAATTTATCGTGAAGTTTCACATCTGGGGCAAGATTCTTTGGAATTCTAGCGAAATCGTCATACATTAGTACCACACTCACGATCTTCAGATGTCCGAACAACTTACGATGGAAGGCGCCTCCCTCGAATTTGAATTGACCGAAGGCATGCGGATGGTCCAGGAGACCGCCCGTTCTTTTGCCGAGAAAGAGATCAAACCGGTCGTTATGAAGTACGACGAATCCCAGGAGTTCCCGTTCGAGATAATGAAGAAACTGGGCGATCTGGGTTTTCTGGGAGTGATTTTCCCGGAAACCTACGGCGGCGCGGGGTTCGGGTATCTTGAATATATCACCGTCATCGAGGAGATTTCAAAAGTAGACCCCTCGATCGGACTGAGCATCGCTGCCCATAACAGCCTCTGCTCAAACCATATCTATACCTTTGGCAACGAACAGCAGAAGAGGAAGTATCTGCCGGATCTCACCTCCGGACGGAAGATCGGGGCCTGGGCACTCACCGAGCCGATGTCAGGGAGCGACGCGGGCGGCATGCTTACAACAGCCCGCCGCGAGGGCGGTGAATTCGTCCTCAACGGGAGCAAGAATTTTATCACCCATGGCAGCGTCGGCAATATCACGGTCGTCATGGCCAACGCCGATAAGGCGAAGGGGAAGAAGGGGATCTCCGCCTTTATCGTCGAGAACGATACGCCCGGTTTCATCGTCAGCAAGAAGGAGAACAAGCTTGGCATGCGCTGCTGCGATACCTCTGCCCTCGCGTTCGATAACTGCCGAGTGCCGGCCGAGAATCTTCTCGGCGAGGAGGGGACAGGCCTCTCCCAGGCGCTCGCCGTGCTGGACGGAGGCAGGATCAGTATCGCCTCCCTCGCCCTCGGCATCGCGCAGGGAGCACTTGACGCAAGTATCAAGTATTCCAAGGAGAGAAAACAGTTCGGTAAACCGATCGGCGAATTCCAGGGCATTCAGTGGAAACTCGCCGATATGGCCACTCAGATCGAAGCGGCCCGCCTCCTGACCTATCGCGCGGGGTTTCTCAAGAATCAGGGGAAAGATGTCACACTTCAGTCGGCCATGGCAAAATACTTTGCAAGCGAGGTGGCCGTCGCCGCCACGAACGAGGGAGTGCAAATCCATGGCGGCTATGGCTTCATCAAGGACTTCCCCGTAGAAAAATTTTATCGGGATGTGAAGCTTGTAACGATCGGCGAAGGAACTTCGGAAATCCAGAAACTGGTGATCGCCCGAAACCTGCTGGAGAGCTGAATCTCCCCCGATGAAGTACCCCCTCCTTAAAGCGCTCGCCATCCTGCTGTTCGCACTGTCAGGGATTTCCGGACTTATCTACGAGATCTGCTGGTCGAAGTATCTGTCGCTCTTCATCGGCAGCACCGCCTATTCCCACATGATCGTCCTTTCGACGTTCATGGCCGGATTGGCCCTGGGCGCCTTCTTCTGGGGACGCACGGCCGACCGCGTCGACAATCCACTCAAACTCTACGGCCTGCTCGAGCTCGGCATCGGCCTTTATTGTGCCCTCTATCCGTTTCTGATGTCCCTGTGCGAGAAGGTGTTTGTATCCGCCGCCGGCGGGCTGATTCTGTCGACAAACCATCTCGGATTGACGTTTTTGAAGCTTGCGCTCAGCGCGGCGACGCTTCTCTTGCCGACATTCGCCATGGGAGGCACTCTCCCTGTGCTGTTGAGGCTCCTCGCCCGCACCGTCGATGAGTCAGGGCGCCAGCTCGCAGCGTTGTACGCCGTAAACAGCCTCGGGGCAGTGATCGGCGCTGCCCTGGCCGGGTTTTTTCTGATCAGGGTCATCGCCCTCGATGCGACGACGTGGCTTGCCGCGGGAATCAATATTCTTGTGGGAGTGATCGCCCTCTCCCTCCCCCGGATACAATCCGCGCCGCAAGCTCAGACCGCTTCCCTTGAAGCTGAGGCCCAGTCGGTGCCGTCAACTGTGCGCCTCGCACTGATCGTCGCCGGCCTTTCAGGACTGATCGCCATGATATATGAGCTCACATGGATCCGGCTCCTTGTGACTCTTCTCGGCTCCTCGACCTATTCCTTCACGCTCATGCTGATCGCTTTCATCAGCGGGATCACGCTCGGGAGCTGGATCGTCGCGAAAATTTCCCGCCGTGTGAAGAATCTTGTTAGGTTTTTGGCGCTGTGTCAGATCGGGACCACCCTCTTCATGCTCGGCACGCTGCCCCTGTATTCACGGCTTCCCTACTATCTCTGGAGGCTGTCGGCGTATTTGTCGAACAAGCCGGAGAATTTCCCGATTTTTCTTTTCTGTGAGTTTCTCTTCTGTTTTCTGCTCATGATTGTTCCGACGACGCTTTCCGGTATGTCCCTCCCCGTCGCCGGGAGGATCACCGCGGGAAGTCTCTCTTCCCTCGGAAAAAGCATCGGAGGGGTTTTTTCCCTCAACACCATCGGCGCGGTCGCCGGCGCCCTTCTTACCGGCTTCGTCCTGATTCCGATGCTTGGAGTGAAGCAGTCACTGGAATCAGCCATGCTGATCAATGCCCTTCTCGGCATCGTACTTCTCGGCTATGACAGGCGCCTGCGCCCGGGATGGAAGGTCGCGGCCGCCGCCGGATTGCTCCTGCTTGGGATTACGTATAAATTGACGATCCCGAAATGGAACGAGAATGTTTCCGCGCTCGGAGTCTACAGGGCATTTTTCCTGGCCGCTCCCGAGTCGTATGACGCGTTTCTGAAGGGTATCGAGTACCGCACGACTCTCTGGTACAGGGAGGGCATCACCGCAAACGTCGCCGTGGATCAGTTTTCGAACGATCTCGGCGAAGCGGAGCGATCCCTCGTCGTGAACGGGAAAGCGGATGCCAGCACACGGGCCGATCTGCCCACCCAGGTTCTCCTGGCACAGATTCCGCTCTCGATCCGGCCCGATACCGGCAACGTTCTCGTGATCGGCCTGGGAAGCGGCATCACCGCCGGTTCCGCCCTCTGCCACCCGATCCGCTCCCTGGACTGCGTCGAGATTTCTCCCGAAGTTGTCGACTGCAACTATCTCTTTTCCGAGCACAATCACAATTTTCTCGCCGACCCGCGGGCCCATCTCACGATCGAGGACGCCATCACATTCGTGAAGGTGAATCCAAAAAAATATTCCGTCATCATCAGCGAGCCCTCCAATCCCTGGATCGCCGGGATAGGCAATCTTTTCACCGACGAGTTTTTCGATCTCATGAAGCGCCGACTCGAGCCGGGAGGGATCCTCGCACAGTGGTTCCATCTCTACGAGATTAACGACGACGTGCTGCATCTCGTTCTCCGGACGCTCCGCCGCACGTTTCCCCATGTGATGATATGGATGCCGACCGACCTCGACATCGTGTTGACCGCTTCGATGACTCCGATCAGCCCCGATTACGAGAGGATGGATCAGAAGATACGAATCCCGAAAGTCGCCGTAGAGCTCAATCGGATAAAGATCTACGATCTCCCGGCCTTCCTCTCCACCCAGCTGAGCGGGGACCTTACATCCGCATCTGTGCCCGCAACGGGGGGAATAAATTCAGAAAAACAGCCGCTCCTGGAGTTTCTCGCCCCGATCTCGTTTTTTGCCCAGTCACGGGCTGGCGTGATAAACTCGCTCGACCGCCGGTTCTCCCCAGGCGATACCGACCTGTTTTTTTCCCGGCTCAACAGGGAACGCCCCCTGAACGCCGGCAATTTCCTGAATGTGGCCCGGTTCCAGTCGTCCGTCGTCTCCGAAGATTACCGGCTTACGTTTAACTCCGCCCGCGAGTGCCTGCGCCGAAACCCGGATGACCCTGAAGCGCTCGCCATTTTTGCGACCGCAGCAAAGGCGATGAACGATACCGCCGAGCGCCTCTCCTCGCTCGAACACCTCGCGACGCTGACTCCCGATAATACGGCCCTTCTCTCGACGCTTGCCACAGAACTGTTTGAGTGCGATCAGCAAAAATCGGGGGTGACACAAAAAGATCTGGAGGTGCCAATCCAGCTTCTCCAGCGATGCATCGACCTGACGAACCGTCAGGATGAGACGTTTTTCATAAAACTCGCGCCTGTCTTCACGGCTGCCGCAAGGTTCGATGAGGCGGCCGAAGCATACGCCTCTGCCCTCACTCTCCGCGCTACGTACCAGCCCGTCGATGAGGAGATCACTGACGATCAGCTTGCCTATCTCACCGCCGAGAACTATCTCGACGGAAACCACCCGGAACTGGCCAAGTCCTATATCGAGCGCCTCAGGGAACTCAATCCTCAGCACTCCGCCCTCCCCGATCTCGAGAGCAGACTGTCCATGGAAAGGAAGGGAACGCTCTGATGGCTCCGGGAACTCCCGTCCAGAAGTCTCTTGCTTTTGAAAAGTATGAGGATAACACGAAGAATCTGCTTCGTGTCCTGAAGGCCAAAGGCGATGCCGTGAAGCTCGGCGGGGGGGAGGAGGCGGTCGAAAAGCATCACTCCCGGGGGAAGCTGACGGCACGGGAGCGAATCGACAAGATCGTTGATCCCGGGTCCTCTTTTCTTGAGATCGGCCTCTTCGCAGCCTACGGGATGTATGAGGAGTACGGCGGCGCCCCCTCCTCAGGCACGGTGTTCGGGATCGGGACTATAAGCGGCCGTGACACGGTGATCGTGGCGAATGACGCGACCGTGAAGGCCGGGGCATGGTTCCCCATGACCTGTAAGAAAAACCTCCGCGCGCAGGAGATTGCAATGGAAAATCGCCTTCCCATTGTGTACCTGGTCGACTCCGCCGGAGTGTTTCTCCCTCTCCAGAGCGAGATTTTTCCCGACAAAGAGCATTTTGGCAGGATATTCAGGAATAACGCCATTCTCTCGTCCCTGGGCATCCCGCAGATCGCCGCTATCATGGGACCCTGCGTCGCCGGCGGTGCCTACCTTCCCATCATGAGCGATGAGGCTCTCATCGTGGAGAAGACCGGGAGCGTCTTTCTCGCAGGGCCCCATCTCGTGAAGGCGGCAATCGGCGAGGAGGCCGATATCGCAAAACTGGGCGGCGCCGAAATGCACTCGGAAATAAGCGGGGTCACCGACTATTCGATGCCCGATGATGCCGCATGCCTCGAAAAAGTCCGGAGCATCATCGCGAAACTCGGCTCGGGGCCCAAGGCCGGCTTTGACAGATCCGGCTCCAAAGAGCCCGCCTTCAGTCCGCTCGAAATTTACGGGCTCGTCCCGGATGACCGTACGAAGCCGTACGATATGCACCAGATTCTTGCGCGCATCGTCGACGCCGGCGAGTTCGATGAGTACAAGGCCTCCTACGGGAGGACGATCATAACGGCGTATTCGCGAATCGACGGCTGGGCCGTCGGGATCGTGGCGAACCAGCGGCTGGTGACAAAAACGCGTAAAGGGGAGATGCAGGTGGGAGGGGTGATTTACAGCGAGAGCGCCGATAAGGCTGCCCGCTTTATCCTGAACTGCAATCAGAAGAGGATCCCACTGGTTTTTTTCCAGGACGTGACGGGGTTTATGGTGGGGACGCGCGCCGAGCAGGGGGGCATCATCAAGGACGGCGCAAAGATGGTGAACGCCGTCGCCAACAGCACCGTCCCGAAGTTTACTTTCATCATCGGCAACAGCTACGGCGCCGGGAATTATGCGATGTGCGGAAAGGCCTACGATCCGCGGCTGATTTTCGCCTGGCCCACCGCCCAGATCGCCGTGATGGGGGGAAAGCAGGCAAGCGAAACTCTTCTCAGCATCCGGATCCAGCAAATCGCCTCCCGGGGGGGGAAGAAGATTCCCAAAGAAGAACAGGAGAAACTGCTTTCTGAGATTTCGAGCCGGTATGACAGCGAACTGGACCCGCTCTTCGCGGCCGCCCGCCTCTGGGTGGACGGGATCATCGACCCCGTCGAGACGAGATCGATCGTGTCGCGCGCCATCCGCATGGCCTCCGAAAACCCGGCGGTACCGCATTTTAACCCGGGCGTTATCCAGGTCTGACCGTGAGGGCCCTGCTTATTCTGATGATGTCTTTCCCGGCTCCGGCCGAGACGACTGATACGCTCTCCGAATATCTGCGGTTCGAAGAGTCATCACCTCTGAACTGCCTCTTCACCTACTTTCCCCCCTTTTTTATCCAGCACGGGATCGAGATGAAGGAGTTTATCCGGAGCAGGACTTTTACCTCAATACGCCGCCGCTACGGCGACCGGCGCGCGGTGGACGCCATTTTCGTCCGGGCCATGCAGCTGACGAACAATAACACCGCCATGGCGCTCCTGATATGCACGATCGCAACGTTTGACCACCGGATCGTGGGGCTCCGCATCCCGGTATTTTCTCTGTTCTTCCCGCTCTCGAACGAGAGCGAGGAGGAGTTTAACGCGCGGGTCCGGCACCTTCCCTCCGCCTTGTATGAGGATACGCCTCCTTCCGGGGATCACGATAAGCTTCAACACTTTTTCGGTTCGAGCTTTCTTACCGTGGTGCTTGAATCGGCCGACCCGGCCCAACGTATCGGGGATTTCATCGAAGAGGGGGAGGAGGCCGTGATCGTGGAGGGAGTGCTCGATGAGCGCGACCGCCGGGCAAACCGGCAGGGCCAACAGTTCGGCACAGCCCTCCTTGAGGATAACCACCGCCTTCCCTCGTCGTTTCTGTTCCCAAGAATCGTCTCCCGGAAGTTCAGCGAGAGACTCTGCGCCGGAGTCTGGTGATGAGAACCATCCTTGTCGTCGACGATGAAGCGAGCGTCCGGGATTCGATCAGGATGATTCTGGAGTACGAGAAGTTCAATGTCATTTTCGCCGAGAACGGCGCGAGGGCGCTCGCCGCCCTGAAGGAGAATCCGGTTGAAGCGGTGCTTCTCGACATAAAAATGCCGTCAGGGATGGATGGGATCGATGTCCTCAAATCGATGCGGAACGCCAACCCGGATCTTCCCGTCATCATGATCTCCGGCCACGGGACTTTCGAGACCGCCGTCGAGGCGACGAAACTCGGCGCGTTCGATTTTCTCCCCAAACCTCTCGACCGCGACAAGTTGCTGATCACTCTCAGGAACGCGATAGAAAAGCGAACGCTCGCCTCGGAGATCCGGCTCCTCAGGAACAAAGATGCGATTCTGGGAAACTCTCCCAAAATAAAAGAGATCCTCTCGCTCGTCGCGCGCGTCGGCCCTACAGACGCCCGGGTTCTCATCAGCGGGGAGAGCGGGAGCGGGAAAGAGCTGGTCGCCCGAGCCATTCACCGCTCGAGCAAGCGCGCGTCTATGAGGCTCGTTGAGGTGAACTGCGCCGCAATCCCCGCCGAATTGATCGAATCCGAACTCTTCGGCCACGAAAAGGGTTCGTTCACCGGCGCCACCGCCCAACGTATCGGGAAGTTCGAGCAGTCGGACGGCGGGACTATCTTCCTCGATGAGGTTGGCGATATGAGCCTTCAGGCCCAGGCGAAGGTTTTGCGCGCTCTGGAGGAGGAAAAGATCGAACGCGTCGGGGGGACGAAGACGATCCCCGTCGACGTCCGTCTGATCGCGGCGACGAACAAGGACCTGCCCGAAGAGATTAAGAAGGAACGCTTCCGGGAGGATCTCTATCACCGCCTGAACGTCATCCCCATTACCGTTCCCCCCCTGCGGGACCGCCGCGAGGATATCCCGATTCTTGTTGAAGCTTTTGTCATGGAAACATGCTCCCGGAACGGGATCGCGGCGAAAAGGATCTCGCCGGAGGCGCTGAGCTCGCTCCAAGGCCAGCCCTGGAGCGGAAACGTCCGGGAACTCAGGAATACAGTTGAGAGGCTCGTCATCATGTCGAACGGGCCGCTGATCGATGCCGCCGATCTCGTTTCTACCTCACGCGGCAATGTGCTCGATGAGCTTGTCCAGTCAAGCCGGTCCTTCCAGGATTTCAAGGATCAGGCGGAAGCGGCGTTCATCAAGCATCAGCTCGAGATCCATGGGTGGAATGTTTCGAAAACCGCCGAGGCGCTCGAGATGGAACGGAGCCATCTCTATACGAAGATTAAAAAGTACGGACTCGAGAGGGAAGGAGAATGAAGGGCTTGACGAACAGGTATAAGCCTATGGTGAGGGCACAGCGGGAACGCCCGCCTCACCGGGGGAAAAGCCTCCACGAATCTTCAAAAGTGCGCCGGGGCGACGCCTTCAGTTCTTCCGCTTCCGCACGACCTCATACATCACGAGGGCGCCGGCGACCGAAGCGTTGAGGGATTCAATCTTACCGTAGACCGGGATTTTCACCAAAAAATCACACTTCTCCCTGACGAGCTGCCGTATCCCTCTTCCCTCGTTGCCGATGACGAGCGCGATCGGTAGTGTGTAATCGACATCGGTGTATCTCTTCTCCCCCCCGGTGTCGGTTCCAACTATCCATAATCCCTTTTCCTTGAGCTCATCCAGGGTCGCCGCGATGTTGGTGACCTTCGCCACGGGCATATGCTCGCTCGCCCCCGCCGATGTTTTGGCGACTGTCTGATTGACCGAGGCGGCGTGATGCTTCGGGATCACCGCCCCGTGAATTCCCGCGCACTCCGCCGTACGAATCAATGCGCCAAGATTCTGAGGATCTTCGATCTCATCGAGGATCAGGACGAATGGAGCCTCGTTCCGCTCCTTCGCCAGCGCAAGGATGTCGTCAAGTTCGACGTACGCCTTCGTGCCGACGATCGCCACAACTCCCTGCGTGGTGGTGTCGCTGACGAGCTCCCGGAATTTTTGCTTCCCGACTTCAACGAAGGGGACACGATTGCGCTTCGCCATCATCTTGATCCGGTCGATGGTGTTACCCTTGACTCCGGCAAGGATGACGACCTTTTCGATAATGGTGCCCGCCCTCAGGGCCTCCATGACGGGGTTTCGGCCCGCGATGATGTTGGCTGTCGGCTTCCTGTCGTGGATGGTTCTCAACGGCGGCAACTCCCTTACCTGCTCCTCAAACATACCCTACCTCACATGAATATGAAAACTCGTCAGGCCGGCTTTTCCGGTCCTGCGCGCCGCCCAATCTTCTCTATTCCCCACCCCACGATAAAGATGCCAATCCCCCCGAGGAAAAAATATAGCTCCCCCCACTCGTCACCATGAAATCCCATGACGAGCGCGAGTGTCACCGCGGCGATCCCTAAGGCCTCCAGGATTTTTCCGGCTATCCCCATAAAAAGCTGGCGGATTCATGGGAGAGTTTTTCTAGAAAATCCTTTTCATTGATCCGTCCGCGGAAGGCAACCTTGCCCGCTATCATGACGACGGGCGCCCAGTCCCTGAACTCGTCGTATCGCGGCTTTCCCTCTTCAATCAGGATTACTTTCAGTTCGAAGGGGTGACCCCGCTGAACGCGCGCGAGCACTTCCTTTGCCTCGTCACAGAGTCGGCAATCCTGCTTCGTATACAACTCCACAAGGACCATCAGGGAAGTCCGTCCCTCCTCTGTAACAACCGGCGGAGCCCGAAAATTCCAGCCGCAGCGACCACGATCGAAATGAGCTGGGCTTCCGATAACCCGAATAATAACCGTGGATTGAGGCGGATGAATTCGACAAGGAAACGCGCCCCGGCGGAGAAGATCAAGTAGTACATGAAGAGCGCACCGTCCGGCGTTTCCCGCTTCCTCATTTTCCACAAGACCGAGAAAAGTACCAGCGCCCCGAGGAATTCGTAGATCGGGGCAGGATGGACGACGATCGTGTCAGGGACGACTCCGTTTACTCCGTACTTCCGGACGATGTCGGGAAAGTCGCGGAACGCCAGCGAGGGGGGATACTGTCCCGCAGAATAGACCGCGCCCCACGGCAGATCCGTCGGCATTCCATAGTCGCCATCCCCCGAAAGATGACACCCGATCCGCGCAACGCCGTACCCAAGCATGAGCCCCGGCGCCGCCGCATCGCAGATTCTGAGGAAAGGTATATTTTGCTTCCGGATGAAGACCATGATGGCGAAGGTGGCGAGGAAGAACCCGCCGTACCATGTCAGCCCCCCGGGCGAGAACGCCATCCCCAGGGGATCTCTCATGAAGAAGGCCCAATTCTCTATTAGGTAAAGAATCTTCGAGCCCGCGATCCCGAAGACAACCGCAAGGAGCGTGACTGTGCTCCCGACCGCCGGGTCGATTCCCTTCCTCCGGAGTTCCTTCGAGAGGAGCCCGCTCCCGACGATGAACCCTACCCCCAGCATCAGGCCGAAGCTGTAGATCGTGAAAGGGCCGATCTGAAAGAGTTTTGGATGCATGGTGCCTTAAAATCCTTCTACCAAACACTAATGTCTGTGACGAGGTCGATGAATTTTTTGTCCGGGCTTTTTTCCACCAAAACCTCCTTGTCCGATATTCTTACCGAAAATTCGTTTTCCTCTCCGTCAAGCTTGGAGACGACGACCAGGTATTCTCCCCGCAATCCCGGGATCTCAGTCTCGTAAAGCGCCGGGCCCGCATGAGGGAGCGTCAGCTGCGGCGCCTTTAGTCCGTGTATGTTGAAACGGAGAGTCCTCCCGTCAATGACCGGGTCGACGACGATCTCATACCGGAAGCTCGAGAATTCGTTCACCGTCCGGAGCGCAACGTATGTCACGGCGTGCTTTTCCCTCTCCTTGTACCTCGGGGACATGAGCAGCATGTATTCTATCGGGAATAGGGGTTTGACCTTTTTACCCTTTTTCATGCCTCCCGCCGCCTGGCTTCGTCGATGAGGTTTTCAAGCCTAGCGGCCGATTCCGTGCCGTCGGCCATCGACTTGATGTTGACAACGCCCTTTCGGATCTCATTCTCTCCCACGACGACCACGTATTTCGCCTGCTGCCGGTCCGCCTCGCGCATCTGCGCCTTGAGGCTTCTTCCGAGAAGATCGACCTCGCACCCTATCCCCTCGCTCCGCAACCTGTGAGCCGCTCCAATCGCCCAGCTTCTTCCCGGGGCGTCGGCCGCAGCAATGTAGAAACGCGGATTCTGCGGATTGCCCTGAGGAATCCCCTGCTTTTCCATCGCCATTAATAATCTCTCAACTCCCGCGGCGAATCCCACGGCGGGCGTCGGCTTTCCCCCCAGTTCCCCGACAAGGAGGTCGTATCGCCCTCCCCCCGCTAGGGCGTCCTGTGATCCGAGGTCGGCGCTGATAATTTCATACGCGGTTTTTGTGTAATAGTCCAGACCGCGGACGATTCGTCCGTCTATCTCGAATTTCAGTTGAAAAGAGGCAAGCACCGCCTGGAGCTCTTCAAAATGTCCGGCACACTCCGGGCAGAGATGGTCCTTCATGAGCGGCGCGTCTTTGGTGAGCTTCCGGTCAGTCTCGTCCTTTGAGTCGAGGATTCTCAAAGGATTTGTCTCAAACCTGCGCTGGCTTTCCTCCGAGAGCCTTGACTTCACCGCCTCAAGGGATTTTTTCAGGAGGGCCTTGTATGCGGGTCGGCATTTCTCGCATCCGACCGAATTTATTCTTAGAGAAAAGTTCTTGATTCCCAGCCTCCGGTAGATTTCCGCGGAAAGGGCGATGATCTCTGCGTCGACAGCCGCCGATGATCCCCCGATCGCCTCAGCGCCGAACTGGTGAAACTGACGCAGCCTCCCCGCCTGCGGCCTTTCCTGCCGGAACATCGGGGAGATGTAATAAACTTTGACGAGCTGTCCCTGCTCGCCAAGGTTGTGCTGGATGTAAGCCCGGATCACCGAGGCGGTCATCTCCGGCTTCAGTGCGAGCATCGTTCCGCCCCGGTCCTGGAAAGTGTACATCTCCTTCCCGACGATGTCTGTCAGTTCGCCGATTCCCCGGGCGAAAAGAGCCGCCTCTTCAAATGCCGGCGTCCGGATTTCTCTGTAATTGAAACTGTGCATCGCCTCCCGAATGACTCCCTCCACATGCTGCCAGCGATGGCTCTCACCGGGAAGGGTGTCCTTCGTGCCTTTGATGGACTTGAATGTCACCGAATTTTCTTGCGGAATGGGGGGGTGCTACATCTCCGAGTAACTCGCCTCTTCCTGCCTGAAGGCCGCGATCACCTCCTGGGAGCTCTTTGTCTCCAGAAGCCTGTTGCGGAATTCCTCCTTGTTCATGAGGCGGGATATGCGGCTCAGGAGTTTTATGTGCGGCCCGACGAGGTTGTCCTTCCCGACGAGCAGGAAGACCAGCCGGACCGGCTTTTCATCAAGGGATTGGTACGGGATGGGCTGCGCCGTTACGCCGAACGCGGCGACGATGTCCGAGATCGCATCCGTCTTCCCGTGCGGGATGGCAAATCCATTGCCTACCCCCGTCGACATGATTTTCTCCCTTTCAAATATCGCCGCCCGGACTTTTTCCTTGTCGATGACTTTCGGCGACTTGCTGACAAGGTTGACCAATGCGTCGATTATTTCTTCCTTGGTGCTCCCGGCAAGATTGGTCACGACAAGGTTTTCCGTCAGAATGTCGCTGATTTTCATGCCGCTGCTGATCTCCTACGATGGGCTGAGACTCTCTTCATCGGTCTCGTTGTTCTCGAAACGCAAGATGGGATATAAGAGGTGTCAATGTATGGAAAAAAATACTTTCGTGCAAAAACCCGGTTACCGCAGCGAACGCTCCAGATCGTCGATGATATCGTCGACATCCTCCAGCCCGACGGAAATCCTCACAAGCCCGTCCGTCACCCCGATCCGCCGCCTCTCGCCCGGAGGGATCGAGGCGTGAGTCATCGTGGCAGGGTGCGAGATCAGGGTCTCGACTCCCCCCAGGCTCTCGGCAAGCGCACAAAGCCGCACCCGCTTCAGAAAAGTTCTCGCCGCCGCCAGGCTTCCCAGATCGAAGGAGATCATTCCTCCGAAGTTTTTCATCTGCTTCCTGGCGAGATGATGCTGGGGATGCCCGGGGAGCCCGGGGTAGTAAACGCGCCTGACCTTCCGCTGGTTCGTAAGCCATTCTGCCACCTTCATGCCGCTCCTGCCGTGCTGATCCATCCGCACCGCCAGGGTCTTTGTCCCCCGCAGGCAGAGCCATGCATCGAATGGACTCAGGATTCCACCCGTCGCCTTCTGGAAGAACCTCAGCCGATCGGCTATTCCCGCATCCGACGTGACGACAACTCCACCCAGCATGTCGCTGTGGCCGTTCAGGTATTTCGTGAGGCTGTGCACAACGACCTGAAATCCGTACTCGAGAGGCCGCTGAAGATAGGGGGTGGCGAAGGTGTTGTCGGAAACGCTCATGATGCGGCGTTTCTGCGCGAGGTCGGCGATCGCCCCGAGATCCGATATCTCCATCGTCGGATTCGTCGGGGTTTCCACAAAAATCATTCGGGTGTTCTTCCTCATGTGATTCCGAACGAGGGAAATATCCGTCGTGTCGATAAACTCGAACTTCAGGCCGAATCTCTCCCAAACCATCCGCCCGATCCGGTGCGTGCCGCCGTAAACGTTCCGAGAGACGATGACGTGATCCCCCGGCTTAAGGAGACGGAAGATGGCATCAATGGCAGCCATGCCGGAGCCGAATGCCAGCCCGTGCGCACCACCCTCAAGCGCCGCAATGTTTCCCTCCAGGGCGTCCCGCGTCGGGTTGTTGACACGGGAGTATTCGTACCCCTTGTTCTTCCCCAAACTCTCCTGAACGTACGTTGAGGTGAGATAGACGGGGACCATGACGGCCCCGCTCACCGGATCCGGCCGCTGACCGGCATGTATCGCTTTCGTGGAAAATCGCATCGTCATCTGGCCATGAATTCTATGACATCGTACCGGGTCAGAATGCCGACGATCTTGTGATCCTCTTCGACGAGGACAGCGGAGTCCTTTTTCTTGAGAAAATCTATGGCGTGCTCGATCGGCGCCGCGGCTCCCAGTACGGGAAATGCCGGCTCCATCATTGTGGTCACCGGGGCGTCGATTTTCGACGCATCGTCAAGAACCGCGCTCATGAGGTCGTTGTCGACGACCGTTCCGATCGGCTTTCCCTTCTCCATCACGGGGAGTTGCGATACGTCGTTTTCCCTGAAGAGGTCGAGTGCCTTCCGGATGGTGGTCGAGCCGTCGATCGCTATCAATTGCTGGACGTTTTTTGCCTTGCTCTGCAGGACGTATCGCAGCGTGATCCGGTCCGGGATCAGGAATCCATTCTCCCGCATCCAGTCGTCATTGTAGATCTTGCTCAAATACCTTTCCCCCGTATCGGGAAGGAGGATCACCATGACATCATCCTCCTTCATCCGGTCCGCATATTTTAACGCGCCGGCGACCGCCGTCCCGCCGGAACCACCCACGAAGAGGCCTTCCTCCCGCGTGAGCCTCCGCGCCATCAGGAACGATTCCTTGTCGTTCGCCTCAACCATGTCGTCGATGACGTCGAAGTTGAGCGTCCCCGGGAGCCAGTCCTGCCCGATGCCCTCGACTTTATAGGTCTTGATCACCGGGGAATATTTTTTTGTATAAAAGTATTCACGCAGTATGGATCCCTTTGGATCGATGCCTACGACTTTCACCCCCGGGCGTTTTTCCTTAAGGTATTTGCCAACTCCCGATATGGTTCCCCCCGTCCCCACCGCGCACACGAAGTAGTCGATCTGCCCCCCGGTCTGGTCCCAGATCTCCGGTCCGGTGGTCTTGTAATGGGCTTCGATATTCTTCGGATTAAAATACTGGTTCGCCAGGACGGAGTTGGGGGTCTCGCGCACGATTCTCTTGGCCACCTCCGTATAGCTTTCAGGGCTTTCGTGCGGGACCGCTGTCGGCGTGACAACGACGTCAGCCCCGAACGCCCTGAGGAGCCTGATTTTCTCGATGCTCATCTTGTCCGGCATCGTGAAGACGCATTTGTAACCCTTGATGGCCGCAGCGATCGCAAGCCCCATGCCTGTGTTCCCGGATGTGGCTTCGACAATGGTTCCCCCGGGCCTCAGTCTTCCCTCACGCTCGGCGTCTTCGATGATTTCTGTCCCTATGCGGTCCTTGACCGAGCCGCCCGGGTTGAAGCTCTCAACCTTGGCGAAGTAATGTCCTTTGAAACCGCGCGTGATCTTGTTGAATCTTACAAGCGGAGTGCCCCCGAGAGTGCCGAGCACGTTCTCACAGAATTTTATTTTTTTCATATCTTTCAGCATCTGGCCCCCTTGTTCATCCGGCTGGCCGCGAACCCTGCGCCGAATCCATTGTCAATGTTGACAACCGTGACTCCGCTCGCACAGGAGTTCAACATGGCCAACAGCGCCGCCAGCCCCTGAAAGCTCGCTCCATATCCGACCGACGTCGGGACCGCTATGACCGGCACGTCAACAAGCCCGCCGACCACGCTCGGCAACGCTCCCTCCATCCCCGCTACCACGATGATGACGCTCGCTTCCCTGATTTTTTCGCCCTGTGCGAGGAGCCTGTGGAGGCCCGCCACTCCCACATCGAACAAGCGCTCAACCCGGTTCCCCAGCATCGTGGCCGTGACCGCGGCTTCTTCCGCGACGGGGATGTCCGAGGTCCCCGCCGTCATGACGAGGATTTTTGCATCTCCCTGTATTTTAGGGGGGTTTGCCGTGATGACACGCCCCAGATCGTGGTACCGAGCCCCCCGGATTTTTCCCGACACCGCACGGAAGTGCTCCCTCCCCGCACGCGTCGCCAGGAGGGGCTGCTTCCGCCCGGCGATTCTGGCCGCGATTTCAGCGACCTGCGATGGCGTTTTTCCCTGGCAGAAAATGACTTCCGGAAAGCCCTGGCGCAATTCCCGGTGGTGATCCACCGTTGCAAATCCGATCGATTCGGACTGGAGCAGCGCGAGCTGATCGAGGACGCGGCCTTCACTGATTTCCCCGTCCTTGTAAGCGCGCAAAAGTTTTTTCAAAAAATCCTTCGTCATGCGTGACCGATTGTCCGATTCAATGCGCCGAAAATATACCTGTTTTCATACCGAGAAACAAACCCTCTGAAGGGGACGAGTTGCGTCGTCACGCGCGCTTCCGGTGGATAACCCTCACCCGTGAACCTTGTTTGTTAGCCCTTTTTTTACTATTTTTTGGACTGGAAAACCAACTCAGATTCCAGTTTGCACTACGTGCTTGGCTTCGCCGTGGGATATCTCGCCGGCTCGATCCCGACCGCTTTTCTTCTCGTCCGTTGGAAATTTTCGCGCGATGTGCGCCACTCAGGTAGCGGCAACGTCGGAGCCCTGAATTCCTTCCACGTGACCGGCTCCAAACTCATGGGATTAAGCGTGATGCTTCTGGATGCTCTGAAGGGGGCCGCCGCAGTGATTATTGCTTCCTCGTTCGGGGACAATTTCTGGGTTCCCGGAGCGGCCGGAATTGGCACCGTCCTGGGACATAACTACTCCCCCTGGATCCGTTTTAAGGGGGGCCGCGGGCTCGCCCCGGCCGCCGGGGTACTGCTTGTCCTGAGCTGGCTTACTGTCATCCTCTGGTGCCTTATCTGGACTCTGGCACGGCTCACGCTCAAAAATACTCACCTTGCCAACGTGACGGCGCTTGTCGCCAGTCCCCTCGCCGTGCTTGCCCACCCGTCTCCCTTTTCCGGGTATCCGGCAGATCATGCCCTTGTCCCGTTTTTCTGCATTCTTTGCGCCTTGATACTCCTGCGGCATGTGGAGCCAATCGTCGCGCTCTGGCACTCTCACAAAATTTCAACGAAATCATGACGACTCCCGAATTGCAGGAAATGGCCCGCCAAATCCGCCGCGATATCATAAAAATGCTGATGATCTCGAAATCGGGCCATTCCGGCGGTCCCCTCGGACTCGCGGACGTTTTTGCTTCGCTTTATTTTTCTATTCTGAATCTCGACCCGGAGAACCCGGCGATGAGTTCACGGGATTACTTTTTTCTCTCGGCGGGCCACCTCTGCCCGGTCTGGTATGCCACCCTTTCCCGCCGCGGCTTTTTTCCCCTGAGCGAGCTCTCTACTCTCCGCAGAATTAACGGCCGCCTCCAGGGCCATCCCGCCCCCGCCTATACTCACGGGCTCCCGGGAGTCGAGATCGCATCGGGCGCCCTGGGCCAGGGTCTCTCCGTCGCCGTCGGCTGCGCCCTCGGCCTCCGGCTGGATAAGAAACCCAATAGAATCTATTGCCTGACCGGAGACGGCGAACTCGACGAGGGACAGCTCTGGGAAGCGATCATGACCGCCGCCCACCATAAGCTCGATCACCTCATGGCCATCGTGGACCGGAACCACTGTCAGATTGATAACCGGACCGATAAGGTGATGGAACTCGAGCCGCTCGCCGATAAATGGAAATCATTCGGCTGGCATGTGCTCGAATGCAACGGAAACGATATTCCGCAATTCCTGAACACCGTCAAACAGGCCCAGGCGATGAAAGGGAAACCCTCCGTCATCATCGCAAAAACTTTCATGGGCAAGGGAGTGTCGTTCATGGAGGACGACTATAAGTGGCACGGGGTGCCGCCGAACGACGAGCAGGGAAAACAGGCTCTCGCCGAACTCCTCCCGACACGGTTCGGGGATTTCATTCAGTTCGACTGGGAAAAAATCCCGGTCGAGGCGGGGGTGAAATGAAATACCAGTCGAAAGAGCTTAAGGCGACACGCCTCGGTTTCGGCGAGGCTCTCGTTGAGCTGGGCCATGAAAACCCTGATGTGGTGGTTTTGGGCGGAGATGTCACCGGCTCGGTCAGGACCGATTTGTTCATGAAAGCTTTTCCGGACAGGTTCATCAGCGTCGGCGTGGCTGAACAGGATATGATGGGGACCGCCGCCGGGCTCGCCGTTGCGGGGAAAATACCGTTCGCGTCGACGTACGGTGAGTTCGCCACGGGCCGGCCCTTTGATCAGATCCGCCAGTCGATCGCCTACAGCCAGCTCCCGGTAAAAATCTGCGCATCGCATTGCGGCATCACCGTCGGACCCGACGGC
This sequence comes from uncultured Chlorobiaceae bacterium, assembly GCA_964410105.1. Classification (GTDB taxonomy): domain Bacteria; phylum Bacteroidota; class Ignavibacteria; order UBA10030; family SZUA-254; genus CAYPFY01. The sequence continues at coordinate 122,370 of CAYPFY010000005.1, read as the reverse complement.
GCCACACACCAGTCTCTGGAGGACATTGCGATCATGCGCGTGCTTCCCCATATGACGGTCGCCTCCCCCTGCGATTACCACCAGGCGAAAAGGATGGTTAAGGCGACCGTAAGCTGGAAACATCCGATCTATATCCGTTTTTTCCGCGACAATACCCCGGTGTTCACCGATCCCTCGGCTCCCTTTCAGCTTGGGAAGGCGGATATTCTTATCGACGGCTCGGATGTCACGGTGATAACCTGCGGGCTGCAGGTCTGGGAAGGAATCCTTGCCGAGGAAAAGCTTTCTCAGGAAGGCATCAGCATCAGGCTGCTGAACATGCATACGATAAAGCCGCTCGACGTCGAGGCCGTCCTCAAAGCGGCGCGTGAGACCGGCGCTATCGTTACTGCCGAAGATCATCAGAAGCACGCCGGCCTCGGGGGCGCGGTCGCTGAAATCCTCGCCCAGGCGCATCCGACGCCCCAGGAATTCGTCGCCGTCAACGATACCTTCGGCGAATCGGGGAAAGGGGATGAGCTGATGAAAAAATACGGAATCGCCAAGGACGATATCGTGAGCGCCGTGAAAAGGGTTCTCAAGCGGAAGAAATCGTGAAGGGCTTATGAGGAAAATACTCGCGGTCTTCCTCGTTATCTGCATGCCGATGATGGTCGGGTTCGCGATCGGTTACTCGATCGGCTATAAGCACCATGGCTCGACGGAGTACATGCCGCTCGATGAGAAGGGGTCCGCCTACTACCAGACCGCAAGCCGCGACAGCGTGTCCGAACAGGTCTCCCAGCAACGGCGCAATGCGATCACGCGGGCGGTTGCGCTGGCAAGCCCCGCCGTCGTGGGGATCACCGTCACCGAAATCCAGGAATATACCTACAGGGACCCCCTCTCCGATTGGTTCGGGAATGATCCGTTCTACCGGCAGTTTTTCGGCAACCGGATTTACCGGCAGCCGGTGAAGGAGCTCGGGTCCGGGTTCGTGATTTCGTCCGATGGTTATATCCTCACGAACGACCATGTGGCCGGCAACGCAAAGGAGATCACGGTCACCCTCACGAGCAAGGAAAAGTATAATGCGCGCCTTGTAGGCACCGACATGCTGTCGGATATTTCTCTCTTGAAAATCGACGGGAAGGATCTTCCGTCTTTGAAGCTCGGGAATTCCGACGACGTGATCATCGGCGAGTGGGCCATCGCCATGGGCAATCCCTTCGGCCTTTTTGAGATCAGCGATAAGCCCACGGTGACCGTGGGAGTTGTGAGCGCAACCAATATGAATCTCAACGCCGAGGGGGGCCGCTTCTACCGGGGGATGATTCAGACCGACGCCGCCATCAACCAGGGAAATAGCGGCGGGCCGCTTCTGAATTCTTCGGGAGAGGTCATCGGGGTCAACGCGGTGATTTTTACGCCTAACGCAGGGAGCATCGGCCTCGGGTTCGCGATCCCTATTAACCGCGTGAAGACGGTCCTTGCGGAATTGAAAAAGTCGGGAAAAATCGACCGGAACCTCTGGATCGGATGGGAGCTTCAGACGGTCGATGCCCGCGTCGCCCGCTACTTCGGGCTCGCCCGGGCCGAGGGCGCCATCATCAGCGACGTGAAGCGCGGGAGCCCCGCCGATAACAGCAGCCTGAAACCGGGGGATATCATCGTCGACATCAACGGCGAAAAGATTGTGAACGAAGATAACGTCACCGCGATCCTGATCGATGCTAAGGCCGGGGATGTTCTGAAATTGAAGATTCTCCGGAACGGCGAGCCCCTGAGCGCAAGCCTTACTCTGCGACAACGCCCGCAATGATCCCCCGCTATACACGGCCGGAGATGGCAAAAATCTGGTCGGAGGAGAATAAGTATAGAATATTCTGCGAGGTCGAGGTGCTCGCCTGCGAGGCGCAGGCGGAACTCGGCAATATCCCCGCTGAATCTGCCCGCCTCATCCGGCAAAGAGCTTCCGTCGATCCGAAACGGATCGAGGCGATCGAATCGGAAGTTCATCACGACGTCATCGCTTTTCTGACCGCGCTCGGCGAATCGGTCGGCCCCGATTCCCGCTACATCCACGACGGGATGACCTCCTCGGACCTCATCGATACGACCCTCGCCGTTCAGATGAAACAGTCCGCGGATCTTCTTCTCGGCGAAATGTCAAAACTCCAGGAGGCAATCGGCCGCCGCGCCAGGGAGTTCAAGAAAACTCTGATGGTCGGACGCACACACGGTGTTCATGCCGAGCCGATAACGTTCGGCCTGAAACTCGCAGTCTGGTACGACGAGGTTCGCCGGCATATCCGCCGCCTCGAAAATTCCCGTGACACTGTGTCCGTGGGGCTCGTCTCCGGCGTCGTCGGCACTTTTGCCTGCGTCGATCCCTTTGTCGAAAAATTCGTCTGCGGAAAACTCGGGCTCCAGCCCGCTCCCGCCTCGACGCAAGTCCTGCAGAGAGACCGCCATGCGGAATTCCTCACGTGCCTCGCCCTCGCCGGCGCGTCGCTCGAAAAATTTGCGGTTGAGATCCGGCATCTTCAGAAAACGGAGGTCCTTGAGGTTGAAGAGTCTTTCTCCACTAAACAAAAGGGGTCCTCCGCGATGCCCCATAAACGGAACCCCATCACCTGCGAACGGGTCGCCGGGCTGGCCCGCGTGCTCCGGGCCAATGCTCACGCCGCCCTTGAGAATATCGCCCTCTGGCATGAGAGGGATATCTCGCATTCCTCCGTCGAACGGATTATCATTCCCGACAGCTGCATTCTTCTCCATTACATGCTCGGCACGATGACGAGGATCGTCGATACTCTGGTCGTGCATCCCGAGACTATGAGGAAGAACCTGGATCTGACGCGCGGGCTGATTTATTCCCAGTCGGTGCTTCTCGCGCTCACCCGGAAGGGGATGAAGCGGGAAGATGCCTATGCAGCCGTCCAGAAGATCTCTTCTGAAATCTGGTCTAACCCGGGGAAGAACTTTCAGGACGCGCTGAAGTCGGATCCGACGGTGAACAGGTACGTGAAGGACGGCGAGCTCAAGGAAATTTTCGATCCGGAAAAATTCCTGGGGAATGTGGATCTTATTTTTAAACGCGTGGGATTAGCGTAAAGGAGTTCTATGAAGTCGTACAAGAATTTTATCGGCGGTAAGTGGACCGACGCCTCGTCGGGCCAGGTGTTCGAGAACCGCAATCCCGCTCGCTGGGATGAAGTCATCGGGACATTTCCGAAATCCTCGAAAGCCGATGTCGATCTCGCGGTCCGAGCCGCCCGCAATGCGTACGATTCGTGGCGCCTCGTCCCGGCCCCCAAACGGGGGGATTTTTTGAAAAAAGTCGGGGATATCATGGTCTCACGGAAAGAGGAGATAGCCCGGACGATGACACGCGAGATGGGAAAGGTTCTCACCGAAACCCGCGGCGACGTCCAGGAAGGGATCGATACCGCCTTCTATGCCGCCTCCGAAGGGAGGAGGCTCTTCGGTCACACCGTTCCGTCAGAGCTCCCCAATAAGTTCAATATGGCGATTAGAGTGCCGATCGGAGTCGCCGGGATCGTGACCCCGTGGAATTTCCCCATGGCCATCCCGACCTGGAAGATTTTCCCCGCGCTCCTGTGCGGAAATACGATCGTGTTCAAACCTGCCTCCGATACCCCCGCCACGGCTACCATTCTCGTGGAAATTCTCACCGAGGCGGGAATCCCCGACGGAGTGGCGAATATCGTCCACGGCGGAGGGAGCGATGTGGGCATGGCTATCGTTGAGCATCCGGATGTCGACCTGATCAGTTTCACGGGCTCAACCGGGGTCGGGATCAAAATCTCCGAGGTGGCGAGCAAGACTCTTAAAAGAGTTTCACTAGAACTGGGAGGAAAAAACGCTCAGATCATCATGGACGATGCCGACCTGAATCTTGCCCTGGACGGAGTCCTGTGGGGGGCGTTCGGCACGACCGGCCAGCGCTGTACTGCGACGAGCCGGCTCCTCCTGCACGAAAAGGTGTATGACAGGTTTCTCCAAACCCTCGTCGACCGTACGACAAAGCTGAAACTCGGCGACGGCCTTCTGGAGACTACCGACGTCGGTCCCTGCATCCACGAGGGACAACGGAATAGCGTCCACTCCTATGTGGAAATCGGCAAGAAGGAGGGGGCAAAGCTCGTGACCGGGGGGAGCGTTGCCTCAGGGGACGGGCTCAGCAAGGGGTGGTTCTATCAGCCCACGATTTTTTCCGACGTGAAACCCGAAATGAAGATCGCCCGGGAAGAGATTTTTGGACCCGTACTGTCTGTTATCAAGATACGGTCGCTCGAAGAAGGGATCTCGATCCTCAATGATACGATCTATGGCCTCTCGTCATCGGTCTACACGAATAATGTCAATAACGCGTTCAAGGCGATTCGTGACATCAAGGCGGGGATTACCTATATCAACGGCCCCACGATCGGGGCCGAGGCGCATATGCCGTTCGGAGGCGTGAAGCAGACGGGTAACGGCCACCGAGAGGGGGGATGGACCGTCTATGACTTTTTTACCGAGTGGAAGACGGTTTATGTCGATTACAGCGGAAAACTGCAGAGGGCTCAAATCGATTAGCCTTCTCCCGATTCTACCGTGAATTATCAGCATTTAAAATGCCGTAGTTTTTTGGTTTTTGCGTTATATGCCCCAGGTCATTCCTTCTCTTGAACCTTCGGGGCATTTTTTGTATATTCTTTCATGAAAATCACCCGGATCGACATAGCATACATCCTCACGATCGATCTCGGCCGTCCCTATCTTCTTTCCCTCTACGAGCATCAGGAGTTTTTCTGAGATTTTCCGGCTTTTCCCGGAAAATTCACTCAGAAAACTGAAAGGTGCTCTATGACCCATAAACAATCAGCTTCCGCCATCGAGGGCGCAACGGGCTCCGATGTGCGCCGTATTCTCTCGGAGCGTATGCTCGTCGATGCGCTTGACTTTACACTCGATCTCAAAAGGAGCGAGGGGGCCTATATCTATGACCTGAAATCGAACCGAAAACTCCTCGATTTTTTCACGTTCGTTGCCTCGATGCCGATCGGGTTGAACCACCCGAAGATGCTCGTTCCCGAGTTCGTCGATAAGCTGGCCTACGTCGCGGTGAATAAGCCGACGAACCCCGACTCTCTGACGCCGGAACTGGCCGACTTTGTCGAAACATTCTCCCGCGTGGCAATCCCGGATTACCTCCCGCATCTTTTCATGATCGAAGGGGGTGCCCTCGCTGTTGAAAACGCGCTGAAGGCCGCTTTCGATTGGAAGATCAGGAAGAATTTTGCAACGTATAAGGCCGAACGCGGACGGCAGATCATGCATTTCACAAAGTCGTTCCACGGGCGTTCGGGCTATACGCTCTCGCTCACGAACACCGAGCCGGCCAAGACCGACCTTTTTCCCAAGTTCGACTGGCCCCGGATCGATGCCCCCGCCCTCCGGTTTCCCCTTAACGAGGAGAATCTGGAGGCGGTCGAAAAGGCCGAGGCGCACGCGCTTTCACAGATGCAGGACGCGGTTCGTAAGTCTAAGGACGATATCGCCGCCGTGATCATCGAGCCGATCCAGGGAGAAGGGGGCGATAATCATTTCCGGAAGGAATTCTTCGTCGCTCTACGGGAGTTCGCCGACGAGAACGATATGATGCTGATCATCGACGAGGTGCAGACAGGAATCGGTCTCACCGGGAAAATGTGGGCCCATGAACATTTTGTGCGGCCCGATATGATATCGTTCGGGAAGAAGATGCAGGTGTGCGGATTTCTCTGCGGAACCCGAATCGACGAAGTGAAGGAAAACGTGTTTAAGATCCCGAGCAGGCTGAATTCCACCTGGGGCGGAAATCTGGTCGATATGGTCCGCTCGGCCCGGTTCCTGCAGATTATAGAAGAGGAGAACCTGGTGGAAAATGCCCGCGTCGTGGGTGCTTATCTCCTCGAGCGGTTGGAGGAACTGCAGATGGAATTCCCCAAAATGATCAGTAACGCCCGCGGAAGAGGGCTCTTCTGCGCGGTCGATCTCCGTGATTCCCAAGAAAGGAATGATCTCCGGAAAAAGGCTTTCGATAGAGGGCTTGTGATCCTGGGGAGCGGGGAGCGATCGCTCCGGTTCCGGCCTCCGCTCACGATTCAGAAGCATGAGATCGATGAGGGAGTGAATATTCTCAGGCAGTCGCTGAAGGAGATGAGGGCGTAACTTTCAGCTCATCCCAACGGTGGATTGGCACGCGGCAGTCAACCCCCGGTCGCCCTGAAAAGGTGGCCGGGGGTTTATTATCAGGGTGTCAGTGTGGACGACCATTTCACGCATTGCCCCAGCGCAACACAGACGTGCTGGATGAGCTATCCTGACGGCGGAGTAATCCCCTTGAGACATTGGTCTTTTTGTGACAGGCACAAAAGAATCTTGACGGATTCTCCGGGCGCTATACGGGTACCGTATGGTATCACAGAATACCCCACCGACTGCAGCCATTACGGACAATAAGAAAGGAAACAAACTGTGCCACTCCTCCGATCGACACCAGTACGAGCGTTGTACATCTTCGCTTGCGGCATGCTCATCATTCTTGTCAGTTCAGACGCCTCCGTTGCTCAAAACCTCCGCGGCAGAGTTTCATTGACTCTTACGATTAACAAGCATCGGTTCATCGAGGGTGAGAATATTAGCCTTGATGCATTGATGGAGAATCAAACCTCCGAAACCATTGTGCTCAACAATCCTATTATTTGGTTACATGGACTGCACGTTGAGGTATGGAATGCTCTTGGACAGCAGATACCTAGCAATTTCCCAATCGTCGATACGTTCGGTCCGGACACGTTTCATGTGAGACCTTATGAACGAATATTCAACATGATTGACATGGGGGGTTACAACAACGACACCCTGCACAAGTATGAGGCGCTCCATGGGCGGCTCCTCGCTGGTGATTACAAGATCCTGGCTCGAATCGGGGACGATCTGTCGGACTCGGTGGCGATTCATGTTGACCTTCCTTCACCGGAAGAGTCAGAAGTCGCTCGCTTGATTGGGACTAATTTGGCTGATCCGACCGACTTTGCCAGAGCACGAGGTGTAGGGCAGGAATTACTCCGGAATTATCCTCATTCTGTATACCTGCCCGACATTTACTCTCTAGTTCTCATGGATTTTAACACTCTCAAGACGGAGTCAGAAAAGCAAGCCACTCGAGATGAATACCTGAAGATTGCACGAGAATTCCTGGACAAGTATTCAAACTCGAACTTCGCGTTGAACGCAATTGGCTACTATCTAAAGGGACTGAAGAGTAAGCTTGGCGTTAGGGATGAGAAATCGATTACCTCTTTGCAGAAGCAAACAATAGAAGAGGAAATGAGCACGATTAGACAAAGATATTCTGACAGCCATGTTTCGCGTAGCATTTACTTCTGGACAGGAAAGTGAGGCGAAAGTATTCAGTGAGGGGGACTCTTCGCGCCCTGGAATATGGAGGAATCCTGCTCCAACGTTATCGACTCAGTAAGATTCTGAGTTAATTACCCTTGAGTTTGTTTGCTTGGGCTACAGTCACGCGATTGCGACAGGTGAATCGGGAGTGGACTGTACCGGTGGTGCCGGCCTACCACGGCTACAACATGCTCTTAGACGACAGTGAACAGGGTGTGAAAGGTCGTTGTGGGATTAAAGCGCGCCGTGGGGACGGAATCACAACAGTTTTCTTCACCTCTCATCTACCATGTACAATGTACGTTTGTGCCGCTCCACTCGCTCCTAGAATGAATACCTCGTTCCCATCGGTCCAGGAGGAAACGAACCAATCGATAAAGGAGAATTGCTGTAACTCCGTCATCAGTTTCCAATTTGCCCCATTCCAATGATAGACGGTCCGCAGCTCACCCACAGCAAACAGATTGTTCGGTGAGCTTCCGTAGATGTCATTAAGACCGTACGAACTTCCAAGCAACCGCGTCCAGGAAGAATCCCCCGCATACTTGTAGACTCCATTTCCGCAGGAGTATAATTCATCGCGTGAGGGCTCTACCCAAAGTGCATAGTCTCCCATGGTCGGGGAGGGTGCTCCCAGCGACTCCAAACTGGTGATAGTTCGTCCCCAGGAGCGATTTGAATAGGTGAACATGTGGTAATAAATCGAATCGAGAGGCTGCAAATCGTCCAGCTGATAAGCGAGTGCATAAACTCGCTCGGACATGCTTGATGCGGTAAAGCGGAAAAACCATACGGAAGGATCCATATAAGTTATGTCCCATATACCTTCCTTCAAGTGGTATATCTCCCCGGCGATTCCTCCGGCAAATACCTCGCCCGTTCTTGATTCCACAATCCCAAGAAATTGCCTCGTACGAACCGGTAAGGGTGTTTCCTGCCAGGATGTTCCGTCGAAATGGATGATAAGACTGCTGTCAAGAATATTGGGGGGAGGATGTGAATTAGCATACAAGAGCGATCCGGCAGCATAGATGTCACTGGGTCCGGTACCACTTATACTGGTTAGGTCAATCGATCCGGCCACATTGCCTCCTTCAGCCAAGCTCAAATGGACTGGTTGCCAGGACGATCCATCGTAATGGAACATTTGACCGCGATTTTGGTCGTTATGACCAACAACGTAAACATTTTTTGCTGAGCTAGCCCAGATGCTATACATCGAAGTCTGAAAGCTACCGGGGTAGGCGAGGGTATCAACGGTCCATAGGTAATCTCGCTTGCCAGGAGGGGGCTCGATAATTTTCAGATTTCCCTCCCGGCAACCGAAAAGTGGGAGCATCAAACCAAGAAGCAGTATTTCGGACAGCAGTCTCATGGCTCAATGGATTTCTGTGGCGCCGTTCACTGTGCTAAGTCCGGAAATACTATCTCCAGGATCTGCTTCCGATCTGGGTTGTATCCTATGCATATTCATGGAGATTTCAATCAATTCGCAAGCTCACGTGCTTTAGCACCACTCGTCTTGCACCAGTTCCATTGGTCTTGTTGGGAATCCATGCTGAATTCCGAGGGTCGATGCCCAGGACTCTGACCCTCTGGAAGAAATCCTCCCCCCCAAGAAAAAGGGGGACCCACGATGTCTGTGAAGTCCCCGTTGTGGTAGTGGGTCGGACCACTAACAGAATCCTGCCGACTATTCGAACTTACCTGTTAAACGTCCCCCTTCGACCCACCAGACCTACATCTTCTGCTCCCTTAGAAGGCTCTTGACCCATGAACGGAGGAACTCGTCACTTCGCGTTCCTTCGATAGCATTTAAAACTATTTTAGAAGAACCATTTTCCGGATCCGGGTGAACGATATTCCCTTAACGTCATCCCGGGCGGTGAGTCTGTAAAAATACACACCGCTTGCAATGTTACGGGCATCGAATTCTTTTGTATGATACCCTGCCGATTCATCTCCATCCACAAGTTTGGCCACTTCCTGCCCGAAGACATTGTAGATCTTCAGCAAAACCCTCGCCGACACGGGGAGTTCATACCGGATTACCGTCGACGGATTGAACGGGTTCGGGAAATTCTGCTCCAGCGCAAATTTCTCGGGCAGCTGTACGCGCGTTGCCCCGATCCGTAAATCCCGGGCTTCGCGGATGTTTGCTGATCCTGTCCCTCGCAACGGCCATGAGTTCCCCCCAGCGCGGAGCTCTGCCTGAGATGTTAGGCCCGCGTCCCACGTGATTCGCAGGGGATACTTTACTGAACCGAGCAGGAGAGGGAGTTCCTTTCCATCAAGGACCCCAAGCATGCTGCCATTGGAGAATCGAACGTCAAATCCGCCCTCCGGCGGCAATGGCGGGACCGAATAGAACTCTACTCGCCCCGCGGCGGACTTATCAGCCGTGAAGTAAAGAGTCTGACTGGCACCGCCCTCGTCGCTGACGGTGAGCCGGTCATACCACTCTCCGTCCGTCCGCCCGACCGTGGGCGCGTTCGCGGAATAATTCATGATAAGTTCCGCCGAGTTTTTTGATTTGACCCAGTAGCCCACGTGGGGACGGAGAGAATCGGCGATTATGTACGACCCCCCGTACCGGAAGTAGTTCGAACTCACGGACCCCGGGGGGTTTTGTTGAATAGTCCCGACTCCGATGGGAGCCGAGAGCGAACCGATCATGTTCCATCCCTGAACGACGGGCACCGTATCCGACACACGCGCCGCTCCCTCGATGAGTATGTTCTGCGGGTTGGCGAATTTTATCCAGTAACCGACCCCGTTGGGGATCGTGTCGATGGTTTTGTAGGCATGGTCGTAGATAAACGCCTTGGAGATCGCCGATGGATACAGGCTTATCTTCAGGTGGGTCGAAGGATCCTGCGGAAGCGAGAGCAGGTTCCAGCCTGCAGGCACGAAGTAGTTGTCCACCGAATCAAAGTAGTTAAGGAAGACGAAGCCGGCCGTGTCCAGGCCGCTTCTCATCACGATCGTGTACGTCGCATTCCCGGGAGGATAAGACTGCACCCAATTTGCCTTCGCGCTCTCGCTGAGAACGTAGGTCCCCGGACCGACTCCTGTGAAAGTAAATGTCCCGGAGCTGTCGGTGAGAACGTCGGCCGGCACGGGCCCCGCTATGTGCATTTTCCAGTCCGCAAGGGGAAAATCAAGCGTGTCGTAAATCCCGTTCCTGTTCGTGTCGTTATATTTGTGTCCCGTAATGCTTCCGAGCCTGAAACTTCCGAAGTCGAATCCGCCGGAGTCCGACCCGAAGTTGAGCGCCACATTGAAGGAATCGGCAGGAGAGGTCCTGACCCACCCCGCAGGAAGGACTCCACGGATCGTGTAAATTCCGAATTGCAGGGGGAAAAAGGAGTAATGGCCGTTGATGTCGGTGTACGTCGTCTCGCTCACGAATCCCGAGAGTATGACTTGGGCGCCCGAGAGCGGGGGCTCCCCCCCATCCCAGATGCCGTTCCCGTTCCGGTCGTTGAAACGCGATCCTCTAAGGGCGCAGTTTGCCGTCGCGCCGTAATACCGGATTGCACTCAGGGTGTTGATGATTCCCCAGCCGACGAGGTTGTTCGGCGCGGATGCATTGTTGGCGGTCTGGCGAAGCGCCTGACGCACCTGTATCGGGGTAAGCGAGGGATTGGCGCAGAGAACGAGGGCGGCAGCACCCGCCGAGAGTGGGCAGGAGAACGAGGTCCCGCTCCCGGATCCGTATCCGGTCGGATTTGTCGAGCTCGCAAGATAGTCGCCTGAACCCAGGGCCATAATATCGGGCTTGATTCTGCCGTCCGCCGTCGGACCCACGGAGCTGAATCCTGTGCGAGTTCCGGTCGACCCGACGGCGCCGACCGTGATGACGCTGTCGCCGTCTGCGGGCGCGCCCAGCGTGTTATGAACTCCATCTCCCCCGCCTGAATTACCCGCGGAGTTGAGGACGACGATGCCCAGCTGGACCGCGTGGTCGGCCGCCTTCGTGATGACTGTTGTGTTGCCGTCCATGTCCGCCTGGGTCCAGCTCGTGTAGGGCGGATCATAGGGGGATCCAGGAGCGCAATATCCGAGCGATGTGCTGGAAACATCCGCGCCGATGCTGTCCGCCCACTGGATCGCAGCCGCCCAGTTGTCTTCTTCTATTGGGGTCTCGCTCGAATCGTTTTCCGTCCGGGCCAGTATGAAACTGGCCTTGAACGCGGGCCCGATCAGCTGCCCCGGCTTGTAGCCGCCTATGGCAGAGAGCGTGTTCACACCATGGCTACCGAAGGCGGACGATGGGTTGTTCGGCACGACGCTTTCCTTGTGGTCCACGAAGTCGTGCTGGGCGATGATGTTCATTGATGCGAAGGCCTCGTGAGTCTGCAGCCGCACGCCGTTATCAAGCATGCAGATGACGATCCCCTGTCCGTAGATTCCAAAATTGTGGACCGCCGGGACGTTGATCTGATTGTTCTGCGTAAAGGACGGCCCGTAATCGAGCGAAAGGGCACTGCTCGCAGCCGGCGGGGTTGCCGGGGCTTTCCCCAGATTTTCGAGTTCGGGGTTCTTCTTCCACCGCCCCACAAGATCTATCTCTTTCACAAACGGGAGGCTCCGGAGTATGTCGATCTGCCGCTTCGTCGCGACGGCGCTGATCGCATTGAACCATTTCAGCTCGTGCCGCATCGCGATGACGTTCTCCGCTATTGTCCCGACATAAGATCTCTCAAGCGGAAGATCACCTTCGTCAACCACATTGGCGAGAGCGCGGACTTTCAACCTGCGCGCTATGGATCGCTCCGAAAGAAGCGAATGGGCATCCGTTTTGTGCATAGCGCCCTTATCGCTGAGGTAAATCATGACCACGCTCTGGTCGTCATCCCGGAGCTGGCTGTATTGCCTTTCCAGGAGTCTCCCCAGCTTGGCTGGTCCGCCGGCCAGGAGTTGCGCGAGAGGAATGAGAAGAGTTAGGAGGATCGATATTTTCATATGCACCCCGAAGGAGAAGTTTGAGAGCTTTAAAAAATTACCAAAGTTTGCACGGAAAGTCAAGAATTTGAATTGCCGGGGGCATTTTGCTATCTTCATCCGGATGGAGATTTCTGGAAAAGCGAATTTAGAGCTTGATACGTCGACGGTCCGGAGCATTCTCGTTGGCTTCATCCGGGACGAGGTGAGGAATGCCGGCTTTTCGAGAGGCATCGTGGGCCTCTCGGGCGGCGTGGACTCAGCCCTCGCCCTGACGCTCGCGGCCGAAGCGCTCGGGAGCGATAACGTGCGGGCCATTCTGATGCCGTACAAAACAAGCAGCCCCGATAGTCTGGCCGATGCGCTCTCGCTTGCCAAAAAACTCTCGGTTCCCTCCGAGACGGTCGATATCACCCCCATCGTCGACGGCTACACCGAAGGCACTCTCGATAATGTCCGGAAAGGTAACGTGATGGCGCGCGCCCGGATGATCGTTCTTTACGATAAGTCGGCGCGCGACCGGGCTCTTGTGATAGGGACGAGCAATAAGACGGAAATTCTGCTCGGGTATGGCACGCAATTCGGCGATACCGCCTGCGCAATCAATCCGATCGGCGATCTCTATAAGACGCAGGTATGGCAGCTCGCCAGGGCTCTCAAGGTTCCGCTGGTCATCGTGGACAAGAAGCCGACGGCCGATCTCTGGGCCGGACAGACAGATGAGGGGGAACTGGGCTTCTCCTACAAGCTCGCAGACCAGCTACTGTATTATCTCGTGGACGAACGTCGCACGGACGACGAACTGATTGAGAAGGGTTTCGAAAAAAACTTCATAGAAAAAGTCCGGAGGCTGGTCCAGAGGAACCAGTTCAAGCGGCGCCCCCCGATCATCGCCAAAATCTCGCACCGCACGGTGAATGTCGACTTCCGCTATGCCCGCGACTGGGGAACCTGACCTTCGCGGGAAACCCGCAACCCTTTACATTGTCAGCACTCCCATCGGAAATCTCGAGGATATGTCCTTCAGAGCCGTGAGGACACTTTCGGAAGTAGACCTGATCGCCGCCGAGGATACCCGGAGGACAAAGCTTCTCCTCGATCATTACGATATTCATACTCCGATGACGAGCTACTTCAGCTACAACGAGTCCCGCCGGATTCCTGAGATTTTGGCCAAACTCTCTTCGGGCACGTCTATTGCCATTGTTTCCGACGCCGGCACCCCGGGGATCTCTGATCCTTCCTCGCGGCTGGTAAGCGCAGCGATTCAGAAAAAAATACCGATCGTCCCTGTTCCCGGGGCGACCGCATTTCTCCCGGCCCTTGTGATTAGCGGCCTTGCCACCGACCGGTTCGTCTTTGAGGGGTTTCTGCCCGTGAAGAAAGGGCGGGCAACCTTGCTCCGGAATCTGAAGCTTGAGGAGAGGACGATCATCTTGTATGAATCGCCGCACAGACTCGTCAAGACCTTGCAAAACCTGCTCGATACTTTGGGTGACAGACGGGTATCCGTATCAAGAGAACTGACCAAAAAATTCGAGGAGGTTTTCAGAAATACTCTTTCTTCAGCGGTCGAGTATTTTACGGAAAACGGGGGTAGGGGGGAGTTCGTCCTGGTAATCGAGGGGGCGCGGCGGGGCCGTGGGACCCGGAGTCTGTCAGAGGGAGAGACAGAATGTCCGACAAAAGTGGCACAGGATCACAGGGTCTGACAAAAAGACTCGAATTTTTTCCCTGAGACCGCAGCAGAGTCCAGAAATCCCTCTAAACGTTTCTGAAAAGGGGTGTGCGTTCTTGGCACATCTTTTGACTGTTTTGTCGCCGGCTGCCTGGAGCTCCGGTCTTCCGGACCGGAAGGAGGATTTGTTCGGGGCATGAAAATTCATTATATTTATTCCCTCTCGTGAGGGTTTTATCACATCGGATAATCCAATAACTACCAGTAAAATAACAACTTAGAGGAGAAATACCTATGAAGATCAAGCCGCTGGGCGATCGCATCGTCATCAAGCCCGCTCCCGCTGAGGAAAAGACCAAAGGGGGCATCATCCTCCCCGATACCGCAAAAGAGAAGCCGGTCGTGGGAGAAGTGGTGGCCGCCGGACCCGGACGCAAGGCCGAAGACGGAAAGCTTATCCCGATCGACGTGAAGGTCGGCGATAAAGTTCTCTACGGCAAGTATTCAGGCACAGAAGTCAACCTCGACGGTCAGGAATACCTGATCATGCGCGAGACCGACCTCTTCGCCGTCGTCTGAAAAATTTAATCATTCATTACACCAAGAGGAGATAAACTATGGGTGCAAAAATCATCACATTCGATTCCGACGCCAGGTCTGCACTGAAGCGCGGGGTCGATAAACTGGCCGATGCCGTGAAGGCTACGCTCGGCCCCAAGGGGCGCAACGTCGTCATCGATAAGAAATTCGGCGCTCCGACCGTCACAAAGGACGGCGTCACAGTCGCAAAGGAAATCGAGCTCGAGGATCCCATCGAGAATATGGGTGCCCAGATGGTCCGCGAGGTCGCCAGCAAGACTTCCGATGTCGCCGGCGACGGAACGACCACCGCCACGGTTCTCGCGCAGGCGATCGTCCGCGAAGGCATGAAGAATGTCACCGCAGGCGCCAACCCGATGGATCTGAAGCGCGGCGTTGATCTCGCCGTGACGAGGATCGTCGATGAGCTCAAGAAAATCACCAAGACCGTCGGCGACGATAAGGAGAAAATCGCCCAGGTTGGATCCATCTCCGCCAATAACGACCGGACCATCGGCGAACTTATCGCCAATGCGATGGAAAAGGTCGGCAAGGACGGCGTCATTACCGTCGAAGAGGCTAAGGGAACCGAGACGACCGTGGATTGGGTCGAAGGCATGCAGTTCGACCGCGGTTACCTCTCTCCCTATTTCGTGACGGATGCCGATACGATGGAAGCCGCTCTCGAGGATCCCTATATCCTGATCCATGACAAGAAGATCAGCGTCATGAAGGATCTCCTCCCGGTCCTGGAAAAGATCGCCCAGGCAGGGCGGTCCATTCTTGTGATCGCAGAGGATCTCGAAGGCGAAGCCCTCGCAACGCTCGTCGTCAATAAGCTCCGCGGAACGCTCCGCGTCGCAGCGGTGAAGGCCCCCGGATTCGGAGACCGCCGCAAGGCGATGCTCGAGGATATCGCGGTTCTCACCGGCGGTACCGTGATCTCCGATGAAAAGGGCTTTAAACTCGAGAATACGCAGCTCTCCTATCTCGGCACCGCAAAGCGGGTGACGATCGACAAGGATAACACGACTATCGTCGAAGGCGCCGGCAAGAAGGATGATATCAAGAAGCGCATCAATGAGATCAAGGCGCAGGTCGACAAGACGACGTCCGATTACGATAAGGAGAAGTTGCAGGAACGTCTCGCAAAACTCTCCGGCGGAGTCGCCGTCCTTAAAGTCGGCGCTGCAACGGAAGTCGCCATGAAGGAGAAGAAGGCGCGCGTTGAAGACGCCCTCCATGCGACACGGGCTGCCGTCGAGGAAGGTATCGTCCCCGGTGGCGGCGTGGCCTACCTCCGGGTTCAGAGCAAGCTCGAGGGCCTGAAGGCGGAAAACGATGATCAGAAGATCGGGATCGAGATCGTGCGAAAAGCGGTCGAAGAGCCCCTCCGTATGATCGTCGCCAACGCCGGCCTCGAAGGCTCGGTCGTCCTGAATAAGGTGAAGGAAGGCAAGGATGACTTCGGATTCAATGCCCAGACCGAGAAGTACGAAAACCTTATCTCCACCGGTGTGATTGACCCGACCAAGGTGACCCGAATCGCCCTGGAAAACGCGGCCAGCGTCGCCGGATTGCTCCTGACGACCGAAGCAACGATCGTCGAGAAGCCGGAGAAAGAGAAGGCAATGCCCCCGATGCCTCACGGCGGCGGCGGCATGGGTGATATGTACTAAGCCCAGTTTGTCCAGACCCGGCAGCCTCAAAACCTGCCGGGTTTTTTTTTGCCTGACACCTGAGTGTCAGGCAATACTTTGCGGCAGTCATCGATTCACCTGAGGAGGGAAATCAGCCTGGGATCTGACGAGAAAATTCGGAACCCCATGAAAATCGTCTCGCTCAACGTCGGCCTCCCGCGCGAAGTCCGCTGGATGGGGAAAATAATAGAGACGGCGATTTTCAAAGAGCCGGTGAATCGTCGTCTCTCTGTCTTGCGCATGAATATCGAGGGGGACAAACAGGCCGATCCCTCAGTCCATGGAGGCATTGACAAGGCCCTCTACGGCTACGCCGCGGAACATTATCTCTCCTGGAAGTCTGAACTTGAAAAGGATTTGCCCTGGGGATCTTTCGGCGAAAATTTCTCGGTCGAAGGAGGGCTCTTCGAGGACAAAATCTTTGTCGGAGACCGGTTCCGGGCCGGAAGCGCTGAGATAGTTGCCGTTCAGCCCCGGTTGCCATGCTTCAAGCTTGGAATCCGCTTCCGGGACCAGAGGTTCGTGAGGAGATTTGCCAAGTCGGGACGGTTCGGCGTCTATTTCAGGGTGCTGAAGGAGGGTGAGGTCGCTCCCGGAGATTTTTTGAACTATCTGGGCGGGATTCCCCGGTCCCTGTCGATCGGCGATGTCGGCCGGATGCTGACTTCCGGGAACCATGATCCAAAACTTCTCGAACGGGCGGCGGTTATGGAATTCCTGCCTCAGAGGCTTCGGGCTTACTTCACGTCGCTCCTGGATGAGGGAATGTAACCGGTGCGTTTAGGGGATCGCTCGTTGCCCTGAGAGGTCCCAGAGTGACGCTTCAGGGTTTTGCATCTCCCACCATGCCTCCGTATATTGTACGAGAACCCACCCCCTATTAGAGAAAAGACTATGTCTACCACATCGGCGAATGGCTCGCTTGCAAAGATCACCTCTATTCAATCTGCGCTGCGGGAGCAGAAAATCGACGGGTGGCTCTTTTATGATTTCTGGAAGAGAAACGAGTTTGCCCAAAGAATCCTGGAGTATCCCAGGCATATCCTGAATACCCGCAGATTTTTCTACCTCATCCCGGCCCAGGGCGAACCCCGCAAGCTTGTCCACAGCATTGAACGATGGAACCTCGACCACCTGCCGGGCGAGAAAACAATCTTTCTAAGCTGGCAGTCTCTCGAAGAGGGGTTGCGCAAAATTCTTGACGGCATGAAGACTGTCGCCATGGAGTATTCACCAGGAAACGCCATACCCTATGTGTCGAAAGTGGACGCCGGGACCGTAGAAACGGTACGGAAGGCCGGCGTCGACGTGGTCTCCTCAATGAATCTCACTCAGTACTTTGAATCCCGATGGTCCGAGGAGGCGTATCATGATAATCTGACGACGGCGAAGGCCATGAGGGGTATCGTGGATAAGACTTTCGGATTCATGAGAGACCGGATTGCCGGCAAGCAGCGCGTGACGGAATTTGACGTGCAACAGTTTATGCTTAAGCTCTTCGGGGAAAACGATCTGATGTCGAACGAAGCTCCGAATTGTTCCGTGAATACGAACAGCGGTAATCCGCATTATGAGCCTACGCAGGAAGTACACAGCGATCTCAAAAAAGGAGATTTCGTGCTGATCGACCTCTGGGCCAAGAAGAATAAGCCCGGGTCGACCTATAACGATATTACGTGGGTGGGCTGTCTCGATACGTCGGTTCCGGAAAAAATTGCGAAAGTGTTTGCAGTTGTGAAGGAGGCGCGTGACGCGGCTGTCTCTCTGCTCGAGAAATCGTTCGCCCAGAACAAGCCGATCCGGGGCTGCGATGTCGATGATGCCGCCCGCCAGGTGATCACCCGGCAAGGATTCGGCGAGTATTTCATTCACCGGACAGGCCACTCGATCACCGAGGATCTTCATGGGAGCGGGGCCAATATGGATAACCTCGAGACCCGGGATGAACGGACGATTATCCCCGAGACGTCGTTTTCAATAGAGCCGGGTATCTATTTTATGGGGGATTTCGGCGTCCGTAGCGAAATCAATGCCTATATCTCCAAAGACCGTAAGGTCATTATCCCCGGCGAACCGAGGCAACAGGAGGTTATACGAATTCTGTCCCCTTGACTCTAAGGGGAACCTTTCATATATTGGAAACGTTAAAAGTGTTGTTAGTTTCCCAACACTTTTTTTTGCCCCTTGCGGAAACTCTTAATACTAATATAGTTTCCCTATCATGGAAGAAGTTAAAGAACGGATAGTCACCCACGCGCGGGAGAAGTTTCTCTCGGACGGGTTCTCGAAGGTGACCATGGATGAGCTTTCCCAGAACCTCGGGATCAGCAAGAAGACGATGTACCAGTACTTCGAAAGCAAGGATGAGCTGCTGAATGCGGTGATGGAATTGCAAATGAGGGAGGTGGGAGGAAGGGTGAACTCGATACTTTCGTCATCGGAGGATTTTATCAGTAAGCTTGTCAACCTCTGGACCACCATAGGGCGGATGGTCTGCAGGATCAGCAAGCAGTTTCAGGATGATATGCGCCGATACCGCCCCGACCTCTGGAAGAGAGTGGATACGATGCGCCGCGAGATTTTCCAGAAACACTTCGGGAAAATGATCGATGACGGAATCCGCCACGGGCTCGTCCGCAACGACGTGAATAAGGATGTCATTGTGCTCATGTACATCAGCTCGCTGCAGGGCGTCGTTAACCCGACCGTGGTCTCCGAGAATTCATTTTCGACCGAAGAGGCCTTCAAGACTATCATGCGGGTCTACCTGGACGGCATCCTGACGGAGGAAGCCCGCGAACAGTTCCGCTCGCGTATTTTCAATGAGCCGCGGAGCTGAGATTTACACCCCGGCCGGCGCTATAGTTTTTGCTGAATAAATCGAGAGGTGAAAATGAAATTTTTTGTCCTGATCGCCTGCGTCCTCATTGGCTGCTCCGGAAAGGATGACCCGGCAATCTCTGCCTCGGGAGTCATAGAAGGGACAGACGTCAATGTCGCGGCCGAGATCACCGGCAAAGTTAAAGAGATCCGCATCGAGGAGGGGTCCAGGGTTCGTCTCGGCGATACTCTCGTCGTCGTCGACGATCAGGAGTATCAGATTCAGCTTCGCCAGGCAATCGCCAATCAGCACTCGTTTGAGGCTTCCTACAGGCTCGCCGTCGAAGGCTCGCGTAAGGAGGATATCCTCCAGGCCGCCGCAGCCTTTAAGATCGCGGAAGCAGACTACAACAGGATGAAGGATCTGCTCGCCTCGCAAACGATCACGCAGAAACAGTACGATGATTCTTATGCGAAATATGTCGCCGCGCAGCAAACGTTCGAAAAACTTCGGCGCGGCTCCCGGCCGGAGGAGATCAATGCGGCGCGGGAGAAGAGCGACTTCGCCGCCGCCCAAACCGATCTGCTCCGCAAGAAAATACGGGATTGCCGGATCCTCGCCCCCTCGAACGGCACAGTCACCCTCAAGGCCGTCGAGATAGGGGAGTTCGTGACCCCAGGAATGAATGTCCTCCGCCTCACCTACCTGGACCGAGTGAAGCTCATGATCTACGTCGCCGAGAGCGAATTGCCACGGGTGAAGCTTGGGGAAACAGCGCAGGTGGTTGTCGACGGGCATGATAAGAAATTCCCGGGCACGGTTGTTTTTATCTCTCCGAGCGCCGAGTTTACGCCGAAAAACGTCCAAACCAAAGAGGAAAGGACGAAGCTTGTTTTCGGCGTGAAGATCGAGCTCGATAATCCGGACGGAGCGCTGAAGCCGGGACTCCCCGCCGATGCGACCATCTCCGCCAAAGGAGGAGGCTGAACGTGGATCTCGCGATCCAGTCGTCGGATCTTTCACGCAAGTTCGGCCCCATCACCGCCGTCGATAATCTGCACTTGACGGTGGGCTATGGCGAAATGTTCGGCCTTGTCGGTCCCGACGGATCGGGGAAGACCACCACGATCCGAATGCTCTGCGGCATCCTCGCGCCGACTTCCGGTTCAGCACAGGTCCTGGGGCATGATGTGATCCGGGAATCAGACGCCATCAACAGGGAAATCGGTTACCTCTCCCAAAAATTCTCGCTCTACGGCGACCTGAGCGTCGATGAGAATATTGAATTTTTTGCGGAAATCAACTCCGTGGACAACTACCGCCCCCGCCTGGAGGAACTGCTGGAGTTTACACGGCTGACCCCCTTCCGGGACCGCCTCGCCGATAAGCTCTCGGGCGGGATGAAGCAAAAGCTCGCGCTCGCCTGCACGCTCGTCAATACGCCGCGGCTCATATTTCTCGACGAGCCGACGACAGGGGTCGATCCCGTCTCACGGCGGGATTTCTGGAGTATTCTTCAAAGCCTTCTCAAAAGCGGCATTACGATCGTGATGAGCACCCCCTACCTCGATGAGGCCGAACGCTGCTCTCGGATCGCCCTCATGGATAAGGGACGGATCATGGTCTCAGATACGCCTCAGAAGGTTAAGAGCCTGATGAAAGGAGAAATACTCGAAATAGTCTGCGATCAGGTGCGCGCGGGGTTTAAGATTCTGCGTGATCTTCCCTTCGTGAACGACGTCCAGGGCTTTGGCGACCGTCTGAATGTGATGGTGCAACCGTCCGACGCCCATCGCGTTGAGTCTGCCCTCGTCTCTGCCGGCATTCATATTACAAACAGCCGCACCATCTCTCCCTCCCTGGAAAATGTGTTCATCCACATTTTGAAACGGCCGGTCGAGGTTTTATGAAAGTGTCGATTCTACTCGTTTTTATCCTTAGCTCGGTGTCTGCACAGGTTCCCAAGCGATTGACGCTCGCCGATGCACTCGCCGCCGGGGAACAGAATAGCAAATTATTGAAAATATCCTCCGCCCGATACGATGCCGCCTCCGCCCGCTCGGCTGAGGCGAACTCTTACCTTCTCCCGTCGCTCAGGTTCGAGGGAAGCTACCACCGCCTGAGCGACGTCGATCCGTTTCAGATTCAACCCCCCGGGTTCCCGAGGCCGTTCGTCATCTCCCCGACGGTGCTCGACAATTATAATCTCAGGGCCACCGTCCAACAGCCGCTTTTTACTGGCCTCCGACTTTCAAGCAATGCCCGCGCCGCCGCCACCCTCGCCGAGGCAGCTGCGGAGGATTCCCGGAATGATGAGTCCGACCTCGTTTTGAGCGTCACGGCTGCGTACTGGACTCTCTTCCAGGCCAGGGAGACGATGACGTTTGTCGACGAAAACGTCGCGCGCCTGGAAGCCTACCGGAAGGATACGGAGAATCTTCTCAAAGCCGGCATGGCAACACGCAACGATCTCCTGAAAATCCAGGTCCAGCTTTCCGGAGTCGAGCTCTCCAGGATCGACGCCGCAAATGATGTCCAGGTCTCACAGATGAATCTCAATAACAGCATCGGATTTCCGCTGGATACGGAATTGGAGCTCGCCTCGGCGCCCGATTCCTCGGTCTCGAAGGGATCGGCCCCAGTTCCCGGCGCCACCGAATCACGTCCGGACCTGCGGGCAGGGCAGCTGCGGATAGACGCGGCCAGATCGTCTCTCGAGGCGGCCAAGGGGAATTATTGGCCGCAGGTTTTTCTCGCCGGCAGCTATTTGTACAACCGCCCGAACGTCCGGTATCAGCCGACGGTCGATGAGTTCAAGAGCAGCTGGGATGTGGCCCTTACGCTCCAGCTCGATATCTGGAACTGGGGCGCAACCCGCTCGCAGGCGGACCAGGCAGGCGCCCTCCTCCGGCAGAACGAAAACCTTTACTCACAGATGAAGGACAATGCCGATCTCGAAGTGCGCCGCTATGTGCTCGCCACCCGCCGCGCGGAGGAGAAAATCTCGGTCGCCCGGCTCGGAGTCGAGCAGGCGGACGAGAATATGCGCTCTACGGCCGACAAATATAAGAGCGGGCTGGCGACATCATCCGAGCTTCTCGATGCCTCCGTGGCTCTCCGGCAGGCGAAGACGAATTTCACAGCCGCCCTCGTCGAACATGAGCTCGCACGGGCCCGCCTGTCAAAAGCAACCGGGTCGCTCCGCCCATGAACAACTATTCAATAGAGGCTTCCCATCTGACGAAGAAATTTGGCGCATTCACCGCCGTCGATGATGTGAATTTTGCCGTCAAACAGGGGGAGATCTTTGGGTTCCTCGGAGCCAACGGCGCAGGGAAGTCGACGACGATCCGCATGCTCTGCGGGCTGCTGGAGCCGACCTCAGGCACGGCGATTGTCGGCGGATTCGACGTGAATACTCAGACCGAAAGCGTGAAGCTGACTATCGGCTATATGTCACAAAGATTCTCGCTGTATGACGACCTGACCGTGGAACAGAATATAAGATTCTACGGAGGCGTCTATGGGCTCAGGAATTCCCGGCTCGCCGATCGCATGGAATGGGTCCTCAGAATGGCCGATCTCAAGGGAAGGGAAGCGAGTCTTACAAGAACTCTCTCGGGAGGCTGGAAACAACGGCTTGCCCTCGGCTGCGCCATGCTCCACGAGCCGAAGATTGTGTTCCTCGACGAACCCACGGGCGGAGTCGACCCGATCTCACGGCGCAATTTCTGGGAACTGATCAACGAGCTTTCCTCCGACGGGGTCACAGTGCTTGTGACGACCCATTTCCTCGACGAAGCGGAGTATTGCAACGACATCATTCTGATTAACGCCGGGAAACTTATCGCGGCCGGGAGCCCGACGGAGCTGAAAACCCGCAATATCACGAATCCCATTCTCGAAGTGTCCCTCGACCAGTCAGAAACCGTCGAAGCGCTCGAGATCATCCGCTCGAAACCCTGGGCCCTTGAGACGTCGGTTTTTGGAACTGCCCTTCACGTTATGGTGAGCGACGAACGGGAAGGGGAGGAGCTGATCAGACGCTCTCTCGCCGAGCGGCAAATCCCCGCTCACCGCGTCGAACGGATCGTCCCTTCGCTTGAGGACGTTTTTCTCTATCTCCTGGAAAAAGATAAAGCGGCTTCCGAGGTGCAAGCATAGGCAATGCTGAAAGCTCTTAAACCAATCGTCATCAAAGAATTCAGACAGATCCGGCGGGACCCGACGTCTCTCGGGATGCTGCTCGTCCTCCCCGCGGCGCTGATCATTCTCGTGGGATATGCCCTTAATTTTGATGTGAAACATGTCCCTCTTGTGATTTTCGACCAGGACAAGTCCGCTGAGAGCCGCGCGCTGCTCGACAAATTCAAGAATTCGGAATTTTTCGATTACCGGATGGATGTCGATTCGTATTCAGACATAGAGGAGGGATTCCTCGAAGGGGGGGCGAGGATTGCTGTGGTTATTCCCCGCGGGTTCGGCAGGGATCTGCTTGCCGGTACCGACGCGCGGGTTCAGATTCTCGTCGACGGGGCGGATGCCAATTCTGCTGGGCAGGCTGTCGGGAACGCCTCCCGGCTGACGACCGATTATTCGAACCGGCGCATCATTGCCTCCGCCCTCCGGATGGGCCGGGAAGGTTATGTTCCCATCGATCTTCAGCCCAGGATCTGGTATAACCCCGATCTCGTATCGTCGCTTTTTCTGGTCCCCGGCCTGATCGGATTTATTCTCGTGCTTACGGCCGTCGTCTCGACATCGATGACGGTCGTGCGCGAAAAAGAGCGTGGGACCATGGAACAAATAATGATCTCCCCAATGAGGCCCGTCCAGCTGATTATCGGAAAGACGATCCCCTACATGGTGATAAGCCTGCTTGCCGCTTCGTCGATCCTCATTCTCGGTTATTTTCTGTTCCATATCCAGGTTAAGGGATGCCTGCTCCTGCTCTACGCGGCAATTTTTACGATAATCCTCGGGGCGCTGGGTCAGGGGCTGCTCATCTCCACGATAACCGATTCTCAGCAGGTGGCCTTCATGCTGTCTGTTTTTACGTCGCTGCTTCCCTCATTTCTCCTCTCGGGATTCGTGTTCCCCATTTCTGATATGCCGGTCGTGCTCCAGATTTTATCGAATATCGCCATTAACAAGTTCTTCCTCGTGGTGGTCCGGGCCGTCATGCTGAAGGGGACGGGATTTGAGGCTGTCTGGCCTCAGTTCATCTATATGGGGCTCTTCGTCGCTTTTACCATCGGACTAAGCGCGAAACGAATGCGAAAGAGGTCACTCTGAGTTTTATGCGAAACGGGCTTTCCATAATCGGCGAGATCATCAGGAAGGAGTTCTACCAGGTCCGTCAGGACAAGCGAATGCTGTCCGTCTCCATCGTGGCGCCGATCATGCAGGTGCTGCTCCTCGGCTACGCCGCGACGACCGACATCAAAAACAGCAACCTCGTGGTCTGCGATCTTGACTATACCGAGGAGAGCCGGTCGTTTCTGAAGGATTTCACGAACTCCGGCTATTTCATAGAAAAATATGCGGTGAGCTCGCCCGATGAAGCGGACTACTATATCACCCACGCCAAAGCGTCGATCGCCCTCGAGATTCCGTCAGGTTTCGGGAGAAAAATCCTCGGACATGAATCCGCAAGGGTGCAGGTGATCCTCGACGGCGCCGACGCGAATACGGCAAGCGTCCTTCTTTCGTACGCGAACCAGATCGTCGCCTCGTACTCCCAGGAAATTCTTATCGAATCCCCTGTTCAATATCGGGGAGGCAGGGTCGGCCGCGTGCTCCCGGAACCGCGCGTCTGGTTCAATCCCGACCTGAAGAGCTCGAATTATATGGTGCCCGGCGTGGTCGCCCTCGTGCTGATGATTATCACCATGACCCTGACCTCCCTCGGCATCGTCAAGGAGAAGGAGATCGGGACCCTCGAGCAGTTGATGGTCACCCCGATCAAACCCTATCAGCTGATCCTGGGGAAGCTCATTCCCTTTACGATCATTGGGTTTGCCGACGTCATCATCGTCCTCGCGATAGCCCATTTCTGGTTCGAGGTCCCTCTCGTCGGCAGCCTTTTCCTGCTCTTCGGGCTGTGCGGACTCTTTATCCTGACGACCCTCGGCCTCGGGCTCTTCGTCTCCACGCTGGCGAAGTCCCAACAGCAGGCAATGCTCATTGCACAGTTTTTCTTTTTTATGCCGTTCACGTTCCTCTCGGGGTTCACGTTCCCCATTGCCAATATGCCGCGCGTTATCCAGTACTTCACTTATCTCATACCCCTCCGCTATTTTCTCGAAATTGTCCGCGGAGTTTTTCTGAAAGGGGCCACAATTGTCGAACTCTGGCCCCAGGCGCTCGCGCTTTTCGTCATCGGCGTGTCAATTCTGACGATGAGCGTTCTGAGGTTCAGAAAGAGACTCGAATGAAAACTGCTGGCAGCTTTTTGACCCCCAATAACAAAACAGCCGGTCCGCATGCGGACCGGCTGCCGACTTCAGAACGCTTTTCTGTTCACTTCAGCAGGATCATCTTCCTCGAGCTCGTGAAGACCTGCTTCGGGCTGTCTTCGTCCGGAACCGGTTCGGCAACGAGCCTGTAATAATAGACGCCCGAGGCAAGTTTACTCCCCGACACCTCATACTGGTAGGTACCGTCCTCCAGCGGCTCCCTGTCGACGACCGTCTGCACCTCCTGGCCCAGCGTGTTGAATACTTTCAGCGTGACGACGCTCTGAACGGGGAGGAAAAACTCGATGACGGTTGCCGGATTGAATGGGTTCGGGTAGTTTTGCGACAACGAGTATACCTCGGGGAGCGGCTGCGGAAGGGGCCGCCGGGAGGCGAAGGGGCGGTTTCTCCCCGATGAGTCCAGCCTCATGTACGGCACTGCGCTCAGCAACCGCACCGGGCTGAGAACCAGTCCGCCGGCGAAGCTGATGGTATCCATCCGGCCGGAAAAGCCCGAGTCAATCATCCGGATTTTTTGCAAGATTTCCCAGGGAGTGATCCATCGGAACGGCCCCGCCGTGTCGCACCGCGCCGTCCGCAGCGATTCTATCGCCGATGACATGTAAACATCGAGCATCCCGGCTATCTCCCGCACCGATCTGCCGTTGAACGGGTGGAGCGAGTCGATCCCCGTTCCCTCGTCGAAGATGAGGTTCCCGAAGCCGTCAGGCGTGATGCCGGCGTCGCTTGCGACGATGTTCGTCTGTAACGCAATCGCCTCAGCAAAGAGTTTGTTGTTCCCCTTCGTGGGCGAGAGGGATTTTTGCTGCGTCGTGATCGAGCGCCCGTTGCTAAAGACCGCAAGGCATCGGGGATCTCCCAGATGCATCCTCTCATGACTGTCGATGAGGGATTTTTGGACGTCCTGATATCTCCCGTGGACGACGGAGTGCGCACCCCCGGTCCCGACCTTCAATCCCTGCCCCGTCAGACTAAGGAGGTTTATGGTGTTCGGCATCGGGTATCTATACACCATGGTTGGGAAATTCGGCGAAAATCTCACCGGCCCGGCCACGTCTCCCGGGAATTTCCACCTGTATTTTGCAGTCTGTACCTTAGGCGCTCTGCCGAATCCCCAGACACGAACCGTGTCGCCGGTGTCCACAGGAGTTGTGAATGTGAGCTCAAATGTCTTCATGTGAGCATCGACAATGAATTCCGTTCCCGGCCTGTCGAATCCCAGCGAGTCAGTGAGCCCAACTCCAAGGGTGATTCTGAGCTTCGCCGCGGCTGTGCTCTCGGAATTGACGATCTCCGCCAGGAATTCTATTTTATCGGGCTTCGGCTGCACGGGCTTGTGCTTTCCCTTCCTGTCAACCCCGAGGGCAAGGCTCTCAGGCAAGAAAGTCCTGAAGGAAAGGCTGAATGTGCTGTCGCGATGGTTGCCGAAATCTACTCCGGTGCGGTTTTCCTCCGCTCCGAGGGCCATATGGTAGGGCTTGAGATTTGCCGGCTGCGTCTGCCTCCAGTTGCCCCTGAAAAGTTCGCTCACGGTGTAATTCCCCGGCCAAAGTCCACCGAACGAGTACATGCCGTTCAGGTCCGTTGTCGTTGTCCCGTATGCCGAAGATCCGAAGTAGGTCGTGCCGGAGAAGTCGATCCTCCATCCCGAAAGGCCCCCCTCGGACGTGTCCTTCAACCCGTTTCCATTTGAGTCCTCGTATAGAATTCCCCCGAGGGAGCCGGGGACGATCGCGTAGTTGCCGAAGTCCAGGCTATCCACCAGCACCGCCGAGTCCAATGACAGGTCGTATCCCGACGCCGGCACGGACTTCCACCACCCGGCCTGCTGATCCTCGCTGATGTGATATCCCCCCGGAGGAACGCCAGTAAAATCATAGAACCCGGAGCTGTCCGTCTTGACCTTCCGATTGATGGTCCCTGACAGCCGGATGGTGAAGCCCGGGAGTCCCGGTTCATGCGGGTCCTTGATGCCGTCGCGGTTGAGGTCGTTGAATTTCATCCCGATGAGCTCGCTCACTCCGCCATCGAGGTAGTTCGCAAAATGATTGTTGACCGACGTGGTGTTGAGATCGGGGATGTCGATCTTATAAACTTCATCCGGCGGGTAAGACTGCGTCCACCCCGCCTTTCCCTCCTCACGGACGACGTATCGTCCCGGCTGGAAAACGTAGAGAGAATATTGCCCGAGAGAATCGGTGTAATCGAAGTCGATAGCGTTCCCATCGGTGTCGGCAAGGACGATTTTCCATTCGGGGAGCGCTGTGTCGCCCCCGTCCACCGAACCGCTGTGGTTGAGATCATTGTATTTGGTGCCGTTAATGAAACTCGCGTGGGTCCAGTTCCCGAAATGAATGCTGTCGACGACCGTGTCGGCCGTCGCTAGATTGACAGCCCACGATCCTGACAGCGGATACGTCTGACTCCATCCCGGCCTCGCTCCCTCCGTCAGCGTGTAGGAGCCGAGGGGGAGCGTGAGCCTGTATCTTCCTCTCTCGTTTGTGGTCGCGGTGACGGTGATCGGACCGCTCGCCGTGATCGGCCAGTACTTTATTCCCCTCTCCCCGGGATCTTTTGAGCCGTTATTGTTAACATCGAAGAATTTTTTGCCGGTGATCGTGCCGCCCTGATCGAACAGGGTGACGTCGTCGACGAACCACCCGGGAAAGTCATTGAACCGGTCATCCCCCGTGTCGAAATAAAAGCGGATTTTTATGATCTGCCCCGCATATGCCGAAAGGTTGAGCGACGTGACTTTCCACCCATGGCTGTCGCCGGACGGCGCCGCCCCGTAGCCTCCGCGCAGGTGCGTCCATGTGACCCCGGCGTCCGTGCTGACGTCTACCATGCAGTCGTCCCAGCCATTCTCGGTGACATAGTTTTCAGCAAAAAGCAGCGTCACCGGCCCGACGGCCGCGGCCAGGTTGATCGGCTCCGAAACGACGGCCGTGTTGATTTTCCGCCCGGTATTGTAATTCGACTGGAGCTCGACGCCGGGCCACCGGCTGTGCGTCGGGGAGCTCGCATTTAACGTGGTGGCGTGCCAGATGTCATCTGTGGAGCCCCCGTACAGCTCCGTCGTCCATGTGTGCGCGCCCGACTCGAAATCGTCGTAAAAGTATATTGTCGACGACGTGTGAACTGCCTTGTTGATCCTGATCCCGACCTGCGCCGGCATTTCTCTTGAGAATTGTGCTGACTTGGCCATCCCCGCAGCAGAATTCCGGGCGCGATATTCGCGAAGCTGCCGCGCAGCCTCCATGTACCTCCGGATCTCGGATTGCCTCTGCGGCCGGGCGGAGTGAGCCAGGTGTGGAACTGTAAGGATGACCGCCGCTATGGCGGCAATGCGAAGATGACGAGTAATCAACGTGCTCATGGAGACCCCCTTGACGTTGTTTAACCCTCGTAGTGATTATGGTGGGAAAGAGCAGAAATCCACTGGCATTAAGTCAAAATCCCTCCATAAAGTCAAGCCCCGGAGGGTGAAATGATGAAGATTGAAAAACTTTAATGGCGACCTCCGCTCGCCTCGGTGGTCTGGGGCGATGTTTTTCCCGGAGATTCTCCGTGGATGACGAGCTCCTTCATGATGTTTTGGGCGTTGGAGAATTTGTCAAGAAGGAACAGGACGTACCTGGATTCAACGTTTATGGAGCGGTTGAGGGGTTCCTGGTAGATGTAATCTCCGACCACCGCTTCCCAGTTTCCGTCAAAAGCGACGCCGATAAGCTCTCCCTTCCCGTTGATCACCGGGCTCCCCGAATTTCCGCCGGTTATGTCGAGATCCGCAATGAATGCGACCGGCACATCGTGTAACCGGGGATCCGCATAGGGGCCGTAATCCTTTTTCACAGAAAGATCGTGGAGTCTTTGCGGCACGATGAAGGGGTCTTCCCCCGTTTCCTTTTCGATGACGCCCCCCAGCGAGGTCTCGTAATCGTAATGGACTCCATCCCTCGGATCGAATGACTTGACTTCGCCATAGGTGATGCGGAGGGTCCTGTTCGCATCCGGATAGAGAGCCGATCCTTTCCATGCCATCATAGCCTGAAGAAGCTTTGAACGGAGGAGTCCGATTTTTGCATTGAAAGCCGCCACCCGGCTTTGCAAAGGGGCGTTGTCCTCCTCCAGTTTCTGGGCGAATTTCACGAATTCATCGTCCAGGATTTCGCCGGGCTCCTTCCCCAGCATTTCATTACACCCCGCAGGGGTGGTGAGTTTCGATTCCTTGTAAATTCTTTCCAGGAATTTATCCGATTTTTCCTTCATTTCTTCGGCGCGGTCGCCGAGGATGCCCCGTAAAGACTCGATCCGCTCGCCTTCCGGAAGATCCCTGCTCTTCAGGAGAACGGCTTGCAGTTCTGCTTTGTCTTCAGCCAGGTCCAGATCTTTGAAAGCGTTTTCCAGAAACTGCTTCAGGTCGGCGCTGCCTCCCCGCGGGCTCATCTTGCCTGTGGAATCCTTCTCAAAGCTTTGCGCATATGTCCGGAATCGCCGTGAAATTCTCAGAATGTCCGAACTTGCTCCGATCTGGTTCAGGACGATCTGTTTCCTGTTAAAGGTTTTCAGGGTGTCGTACGCCCTGGCGATCTCCGGGAGGACGGTCCCGTATTTTTGGCCGAGGTCCGGTTTTGAATGGATGAACTCATCAAGCCGGCGCTCCTCATCCCGCCTCTTGTCCAGGATGCCCGAGCGCGTCATGCCCTCCAGAACTCCTTCGTATTTCTTGTACGTGTTGGCAAGTTGCCTCCAGGCAGTCGCGTATTTGATTTCAACGGCGCGGTCTTTCTTCCCGGCCGCCTCCATGACGTCCATCCTGGTTCTGTAAATATTGATGGTGAGCGGGAGCGTCTCCTCCTTGGAGAGCTTGATTTCGGGAGATGTCGCGTAGCGGAACGTTCTCCCCGGATAACCCATGATCATCGCAAAGGAATGCTCGTCAAGCGGTTTTGAGGAGATGGGGAGAAATTTTTTCGGCCTGTACGGCACGTTGTCCTTCGAAAACTTGGCTGCTTTGCCGTCCGGCGCTACGTACGCCCTCATGAATCCGAAATCCCCGGTATGTCGCGGCCAGTACCAGTTGTCTACCTCTCCGCCGTAATTGCCGATCGAGGACGGGGGCGCATAGACGAGACGGAGGTCCCGAATGACGTGCGTGCAGTATAGATAGTATTTTACTCCGCTGAAAGTCTCGGAGACGGTGCATTCGATCTCGCTCGTCCCTTTCGCCGCGCGCTGCACATCCGCTATTTTTTTCTGGATTGCCTTTGCCCGCGCCTCCGGCGCCGCGATGTCGCTGACCGCAGAAAGGATCTCGTCGGTGACATCCTTGATTGAATCCACTATCGATGCCGTGTATGAAGGCACCGATATCTCCTCCGAGTGTGCCGAGGCGACGAAGCCATTTTTGAGATAATCATCCTGGACGGAACTCACCGACTGAATGGCCGAGAACGCGATGTGATGGTTGGTGATGATGAGGCCCTCGGCCGAGACGAATGAGCCGGTTCCCCCGGGAAGGAGGACGACGGCGTCCTTGAGGCTCGTGCCCCCGGGATTATAGAGATCCTGCCGCGAAAGCTCCAGGCCCCGATGCCGCATGTCTTCGAAAGGCAGCTTGTCGAGCTGCACCATGAGCCACATGCCCTCGTCCGGCAATGTGAGAGTGGCGCAACCGATGAGACAGAATAGCGTGATGATGAGACGGCCGATCAGTTTGTTCATAAAATTCTCCCGGAGCTGAGTCTTATGGTGGAAAGAGGGCTTGCCAGCGTTAGCGCCGCCTTGACGACCAAATATGGGAATTTTGCTGCAGAATGACAAGCGCCAAGTGCCCGGAGGGACGGGTCGGGAATGCGGAACTGAGGCGTCTGCGGAAGTCTACCGGATGAGGACCATGAGTTTTGAAACGGTCTGCGCCCCCGCGCTCAGCCTGTAGAGGTATACTCCGCTCGACAGACCCTCTCCCCGGAATATGGCCTCATGCTTCCCGACATGGAGGTTGCCGTCCACGAGGGTCGCAATCTCCTGCCCCAGGAGCGTATAGATCCTGAGCGTCACGCGCTGTTCCCGGTCCAGGTCAAAGGGGATGCGCGTCGTCGGATTGAACGGGTTCGGATAATTCTGCCCGAGCCTGAAGGCCCGCGGCTCACCCGCCTCCGGCACCCCCGAGACCGCCGGCACCAATTCCACCGTGGCCCAGTTGGACGGATTCGACGTCGAGAGGCGCACATAGAGTCCGTTGGAAAGTTTTTTGTAGGTGGTATCGCCACTGCCCGCTATGTCGTAACTGAATTTGTACTGTATGCCGTTGTCCGACGCACCCATGTCGACGTTGCTGACGATGACCAGCACCTCAGGGCTCGTGTCACAGGCCGCCGAAGGGGATGAGGGGAGACAGATGCCGCGATACACGGAACTCATCCCCGCGATCGAGTCCGAAAAAGTTTGCCCGGGCGCCGTATACCTGATTTGCTGCCTCCGGGCTATCGGCGGATACTGCCTTGATTCGGTATAAAAATCCACGCTGTCGCTGACGGGCCCCGTATGGGAGTTCCATTCGCTCCATTCGACGAATGCCTGCGGGAACGAGCTCCCGGCAGCTCTCAGAGCACTGTCGATCGAGGGGATGCTCGGCAGATGTTTCATGACATCCCACGTCCTGCGCATGAGATCGCGGCCAAATCTCTTTTCGATGAATTTTCCCCAGATCGCCCGGCTGTATTCGATCAGACCACCCGACGTGCTGAACGAGACTTCGGGGGTCGCAAATTGACCCGTCGGTTCCCCGAAACTTCCCCGGAGGTACTGGTAGTAATCGTTGACGTCGCCAAACACGACGTCCTCCATCCAGGTCGAGGTGATTTCATAAAAGTAGAAATCGTTATCCCACGTTCCGTAAGACCCGACCTGTATCGAATGGTGAAATTCGTGGGCGGCCGTGACTTTCAACGCCGGCATCCCCCTCGTCGGCTCGTAGACGTACTGGAAATCCCTGTCGATCTCGATGTATGTCGCATACCGAGCCGGCGGGCCCGGATCGATAGGGTCGATACTAAACATTGTCTCACCGTATAGTCCGGATCCTCCGAAATTCTGTATGAAGACGCTGTACGTTCCGTCTACCGCCACCGGAGGGGGGGAATACCCCAAGACGCCGATTTCGTAGTCCCACGCGTAGTTGAAGAATTTGCCCACTGAATCGACAAACGCCTCCACGGTGCCAGGGATCCGGTGGGGATTGCCCGAGCTGTCAATCGTTATGAGGGCCGGGGCATTGGACCCTGTTGTGTCATAATATATGGCGAAATGCCCGATGACCCGCTCTGTCTGTGTCGACGGCGGGGCGAAGAACGCCCGATAGGCCTGTTGCTCGGTTGTGCTAAAACTCCTCCAGTCTCTCAGGATCTCGAAGGAGTGCCGTAGTCCGCATTTGTCATGGGCGGTTTTCCCCGGTGTTACTCCGTAGGATGGGAGAGGTGAATTCTGGTCATTGTGCCGGGCGGCGGCCGCCCCGACCAGCACCGCGCAGAGGATCAGGACTGACACCGCTCGGCAGATTAACAAAGACGGGAATTTCACGAGAGTTTTCCGGGGAAAGAGATATATGATCTTGAGGAAATCTACTCTAAATCGGCACAAGATTCAACCGCGGGTATCATGACGCCAGGTTTTTCCGGGATTTCACCGCTCTTCCCGGAATGAATCTCCCTCTGGTTCGATCCTCTGATGGGGAACCGAACTCTCGCATCGCTCCTTTAGCCCGTTTGCCTCGAGAGCAGGATAACGCTGGTTCAGACCGCGGGTCAGCCGGGCGACGATTCGACCTAAAGGACCCGAGAACCGAATTGATAATACGACTCTCGTCCCCGACCGTTCTGGATCCATCCAATGGCGAGCCGTCACTCTCAGGAGCGGACTTCCTGTGACAGCCGTGAATCCGCGACGCTGCTCCAATTCGACGACCCGCCAGGACGCCGGCGGCAGCTTAGGCTGCCGTATGACGATGCGGCTTACGACTCGCAGGGGGCCTGCGTGTTTCCTGATGCTGGTGACGCTCGGCGTCCATTCATGCCATCGTTCCACATCGCTCATGACACTCCAGACGCGATCGACAGCTGCGCTGATCTCAACAGTGATGCTGAACTCTTCCGATTGTGACCGGAGATTACTCACGTGTCGCTGTCCGGGGATTTTGATCGGATACTTTTGGCGTTCGGAGAATATCGGGGTTGCACACGTGAACAGCAAGAATGCCTTGTAAATCTGTCGATTTTGTGGTATATTTTTACGGTTGAATCCCGCCCGCGCGAGCGGGATTATTTTTATAAAGCTCGGTTTTTTAGGCACCCGGGACCATGGATAATATCCGCAACTTCTGCATCATCGCCCATATCGACCACGGCAAATCTACGATCGCCGATCGCCTCCTGGAACGTACCGGGACCGTGACGGAACGCGAGATGAAGACGAATCAGGTGCTCGACGATATGGAACTGGAGCAGGAACGGGGGATTACGATAAAACTCCACGCGATTCAGATGAAGTATAAGTCCCGGGATGGACGGAGTTTTACTCTTAATCTAATTGATACGCCCGGGCACGTCGACTTTTCCTACGAAGTCTCCCGCTCCCTCGCCGCCTGCGAAGGGGCAATCCTCGTCGTCGATGCCTCCCAGGGGGTCGAGGCCCAGACGATCAGCAATCTCTACCTCGCCATCGACGCAGGGCTCGAGATCATTCCCGTCATCAATAAAATCGATCTCCCCAGCGCAATGGTCGACTCCGTCAAGCATCAGATCATGGATCTCATCGGGTGCAAAGAGGAGGAGATTATTCTGGCGAGCGCAAAAATGAAGCTGGGAGTCGACGAGATTCTCGAAGCGGTCGTTGAACGGATCCGCCCCCCCCAGGGAGACCCGGAAGCTCCCCTGAAAGCCCTTATCTTCGACTCGATTTTCGACGGCTACCGGGGCTCCGTCGTCTATATCAGAATCTTCGACGGGATTCTGAGGGAAAAAGACAAGGTGAAATTCTTCGCCACCGATAGGACGTTTGACGCCGAGGAGGTCGGCATCCTTGAGATGCAGCGCCTCAGGACGAAGGAGCTCTCCGCCGGCAATGTGGGCTACCTGATCCCCGGGGCGAAGGATGTCCACGATACGAAGGTGGGCGATACGGTGACGAACGCAGCACAGCCTGCCCCCGGTCCGCTCCCCGGCTACAAGGAAGCGAAACCGATGGTTTTTGCCGGACTCTATCCCGTCAACGCGGATAATTTCTCCGAGTTGCGGGATTCTCTCGAAAAACTCCGGATGAACGACGCCTCTCTGATTTTCGAGCCGGAATCCTCGATTGCCCTCGGCTTCGGGT
Source organism: uncultured Chlorobiaceae bacterium (assembly GCA_964410105.1). Taxonomy (GTDB): domain Bacteria; phylum Bacteroidota; class Ignavibacteria; order UBA10030; family SZUA-254; genus CAYPFY01. Next base: position 87,354 of record CAYPFY010000005.1, on the reverse strand, counting down.
TCCGCGCTGGGTTTCTCGGCCTCCTTCATATGGAGATCGTCCAGGAACGTCTTGAGCGCGAGTACAAGCAGGAGCTGATAACCACCGTCCCCAACGTCGAATATCGCGTGATGCGGACGGATCGGGGAATATCCCTCGTCGACAACCCGGCACTGATGCCCCCCGCCGGGGAGATCGACCACATCGAGGAGCCCTTCATCACCGCCCAGATCATTACGCCCGCGGAGTATATAGGGAGCATCATGAAGCTCTGCACCGATCGCCGGGGGGTCTATAAGAATACGACCTACATCGATCCGACCCGCGCGGATCTTCGCTATGAGCTTCCGCTCTCCGAGATTATTTTCGATTTCTACGACAAGCTTAAGTCGATGTCGCGGGGGTACGCGTCGCTCGATTATGATTTTCTCGAATACCGCACGTCCGACCTCGTGAAGCTGGATATTCTGCTGAACTCCGAGCCGGTCGATGCGCTTTCCACAATCGTTCACAGCGATAAAGCCTATGAATGGGGGAAAAAACTGTGCGCGAAACTGCGCAAACTAATCCCCCGCCAGATGTTCGAGGTCGTCATCCAGGCCGCCATCGGGAGCAAGGTGATCGCGCGTGATTCCATTTCGGCGATGCGCAAAAACGTTTTGGCGAAATGCTACGGAGGCGACATTTCCCGCAAGCGCAAGCTTCTGGAGAAGCAAAAAGAAGGAAAAAGGCGTATGAAACAGGTGGGAAGGGTGGAGATTCCACAGGAGGCCTTCCTCGCGGTCCTCGCGATGGAGGACTGATCAACGGTGTTATATCTGAGGGTGAATCAATGAATATCAAAGCAACACTCATAGGGTGGGCGAAGGAGCTCTCGATCATTCTGTCCGCCTTCCTCGTGCTGAACAGCTTCGTCCTGGCGTCGTTCGAAGTGCCCACCGGCTCGATGGAGAACGAAATCATGTCCGGGGATTTTCTGCTCGTCAATAAGTTCGTCTTCGGGGGCACGACCCCCCGGACGATCCCGCTGACGAGCGCAAAGATACCCGCCTTTAAACTCCCGGCGATCTGGCATGTCGAAAGAGGAGATATCATTGTGTTCATCTTCCCCGGCAACAGGGACGAAGTGGAAGCTTCGGAGTTCGCTTATTATCTTAAGCGCTGCGTCGCCGTCGCCGGCGATACCGTCCAGGTGGTAAACCGCCGCCTTTTCGTCAACGGCCAGCCCGCCCCCGTCCCCCGAAATGTGAAATTCAATTCGTCTTTTGTGAGGCCCCCGGGTTTCCCGGATCCGAAAATATTTCCCAAGGGCGCGCCCTTTAATGAGGATTATTATGGCCCTATCGTTGTTCCCAAGAAGGGGGACGTGGTGACGCTGACCCCCGAAAATTACATTCGCTGGGACACCTTCATCCGGCGCGAAGGGCATCGGTTTGAAATGCGGGATGGGAAGTTTTTCGTGGACGGGGCTGAAGCATCCCGATATATCGTCGAAAGGAATTACGTATTCGGCATGGGAGATAACCGAGATAACAGCCTCGATAGCAGATTCTGGGGCTTCATCCCCGAGGAATCCGTCGTCGGCACGCCCCTCATCGTCTACTGGTCATGGGACCCGGACGTGGCATTTCACGATATGGCCCGGAAGATTTCTTCCGTCCGGATGAGCCGGTTCGGAACGATCGTCCATTGACGCTGTGACCCCCGAAGCCCGAACCATCGCCCGCACCTTGCGGCCCTTCGTCCAGATCCTGGCGGTGACGGCAGGACTCGCTTTGATCCTGAAGGTTTTTGTGCTCGAGGCCATTTATATCCCGTCGCCCTCCATGGAGTCAACGATCCTGCCGGGGGACTTCCTGCTCGTCAATAAGCTGGCTTACGGGGGCCGCACTCTGACGGTCCCGTTCCTGAACGCTGGGTTTCTCCCGCTTCCGAAACTCGGGGACGTGAAGAGGGGAGATGTGATCATGTTCGAGCTGCCGGGATCGCCGCGCCCCGCCCGCCCCACGTTTTTTGTGAAAAGGTGCGTTGCCGTGCCCGGAGATGAGATTTCTTTCCACGCCGGATTCGCCTGGATCAACGGCTCGCCTTTCGCTGCCCCGGATTGCCCGGAAATGTCTCCGACCACCGTTCCGCGGCGAGGCGATGTCATCAGGCTGGATTCGGGATTCTCGCCCGTCTGGAAGCAGGTGATTGAACGCGAGGGCCATTCGGTTGAGGTTCAGGGAGCAGTTCTCATCGACGGGAAGCCCTCGTCGTCCTATGCCATTCAAAAGAATTACCTGTTTGTTCTCGGCGACAATCTTGACCATAGCTACGACAGCCGCCACTGGGGATTTTTGCCGGAAGAAAATGTGCAGGGGAGAGCGATGATCGTCTACTGGTCCATGGAAGGATTCGATGTCCGCTGGGATCGCCTCGGAACGCTGGTCCGCTGACCTTATGCAGCAGAATTCTGCCGGCCTCTATCTCCACATTCCGTTCTGCGAGCATAAGTGCATCTATTGCGACTTTTACTCGATAGAGAACCTCGACCCGGTCGATGATTTTCTCAGCGCGCTTCACGCTGAGATCGATCTCGCCGCGTCCCAGGAGAAATTCCCGGCGTTCGGGACGGTATTTTTCGGCGGCGGAACCCCTTCGCTTCTCTCCCCCTCGCAGGTCGGGACTATCCTCGATCACCTCTCCCGGTCGTTTACATTTTGGCCCGATCCCGAGATTACTCTTGAGACGAATCCGGGCACTGTCAATCGTGAAAAACTTCGGGGGTACCGGGACGCGGGCGTGAACCGGCTCAGCTTCGGCGTCCAGTCGTTCTTCGACGACGACCTTCGCTTTCTGACGAGAATCCATTCTGCAGCTCAGGCCCGCTCCGTTATCGCTCTTGCCCGGGAGGCAGGGTTCGCGAATACAAGCCTGGACCTCATTTTCGCTCTCCCCCATCAAACGCTGGCCCGCTGGGAACATAATCTGCGTTCGGCAGCCGAGCTTGAGCCGGCACATATCTCAGCCTACAGCCTGATCGTCGAGCCGTCGACCCCCCTTTTCAGGATGGTGAGGGATAAGATCGTTTCCCCGCTCCCTCTGGAGACGGAGGCGGCCATGTATGAATTTACGATGGAATTTCTCGGCGCCCGGGGCTACGAACATTACGAAGTGTCGAATTTCGCAAAGCCGGGGTTCCGTTCGCGCCATAACTCTAGCTACTGGGACGGCTCCCCGTATCTCGGCCTCGGCCCCTCCGCCCACTCGTTTCTCCCGCCGCGGCGCTGGTGGAATTCTCCCAGCATTTCGACATATATCACAAAAATCCGCAACGGCCAACGACCCGTCGGAGGAGAGGAAATTCTTACGCCGGGTCAGCAGCTCGACGAAGCGATCATGCTCGGGCTCCGAAGCAATGGCGTAAATCTCTCCCGTCTGAAAGCCGACCACGGGGTCGACCTCCTTCGCTCCGGCCAAGAGATCATCGGACGGCTCGTCGCCGGCAGGATTGCCGTCCTTCATGACGATACGCTGCGCCTCACCGATAAGGGGTTCCTCCTCTGCGACTCGATTAGCGAAGAGCTCTGCTCCCTCACCTGATTTTTTTTGCGAATGGCTCGTATTTCTTCTATATTGACAATCCATTTTTGGGATTTTTTCCGAGGTATCAATGGCTGAAAAACAGATAAACCGGGGGGTGGCTCTCCTCGTCTTCCTCGTCACGATTACCGTCTACCTGAGGACGCTCTCCACAACGGTGGTTTTCTGGGATGTCGGCGAATTCTGCGCAGCCGCGCGGCTGATGCAGGTCCCTCATCCTCCCGGCTCGCCGCTCTTTCTGTTTCTCGCCCGCATCGCATCGCTGATTCCGTTTCGCGATGATATCGCCGCCCGCATGCACGCCGTATCGTCAATCGGAAGCGCTCTCGCCATCATGTTTCTTTACCTGGTCACGGTGAAGGTTATCCAGCGGTTCCGGGGCCCCGTACAGTCGATGTATGACCGACTCGTCACCTACGGCCCCTCGGCCGTCGCCGCATGGGGCCTCGCCTTCAGCAACACCTACTGGGACAATTCTATCGAGGCCGAAGTCTACGGCATGGGGATGTTTTTTGTCTCGGCCATCCTCTGGCTCGCCCTCCGGTGGTGGGAGAAGGCAGATGAACCCAGGAACGAGCGCTATGTCCTCATGATCGCCTACCTGCTCGGCCTCTCGACCGGGGTGCATATCCTCGCCCTGCTTGTGACGATCCCCGTGATGATGCTCTTCTATTTCCGCAATTATGAGGTCAACCGACAGACTTTCTTCCGTTTCAGCGCGATCGCTCTCATCACATTTTTCGTGATCTATCCCGGCGTGGTGCAGCTGCTTCCCTCGTTCCTCGACGGCGACGTCGGCGGGGTCAAGAGCCCGATTTTTCCCTTCGTCCCCCTCGCGGTCACTCTCATCGCCGCCTATAGCGCCTACAAGAGTCTGGAGACGAGGCATAAGATGCTCCATATCGCATCACTCTCTTTTCTCCTGGTGGTCCTGGGCTATACGACCTATACACAGGTGATCATGAGGGCCAATGTCGATAATGTGCCCATGAACGAGAATCGCCCCAATAATCTCGCCCGGCTTACTAGTTACCTCACGCGCGAACAGTACGGCCAGGCGCCCTATCTGAAGGGGGAGAGCTGGGATAACGACGAGCAGAATTATGTCGAAAAACTCTTCCCTCGGCGTTACTCCCGTGAGCCGATGCACGAGCCGACCCGCGTGAATTATACAAGCGACATGGACTTTTTCTGGCGCTACCAGGTTAACCATATGTATATCCGGTACGTGCTCTGGAATTTCATCGGTGCAGAGGGGGACTTCCAGGATGCCGGGGTGAGCTTCTCCGACACTTTCGGAATCCCGTTCTTCATCGGATTGTTCGGCCTCTGGTATCATTTCAAGAAAGACTGGAAGATGGGCATGGTGCTTCTGGTGATGTTCACGATTATGGGGATCGTGCTTGACCTCTACCAGAATCAGCAGGACCCCCAGCCGCGCGAACGCGATTATTTCTACGTCGGAGCATATTATTGCATGGCTCTCTGGATCGGGATCGGCGTCTATGGCATCATTGAGGTTCTGAAGGAAGCTCTCCCGATGGCCAACCCGTCCGCCATGGCGTCCGGCGTCCTGCTTCTCTCTCTGGCCGCCGTCCCGGTGAATCTCGCCAGGATCAACTGGTTCTCCCATGACCGGAGCAGGAACTATGTCGCCTGGGACTATTCCTATAATCTGCTGCAAAGCTGCGAGAAGGACGGGATTCTCTTCACCAACGGCGATAACGACACTTTTCCCCTCTGGTACCTGCAGGACGTCGAAGGGGTCCGCCAGGATGTGAGGATCGTGAATCTGAGTCTCGTGAATACCCCCTGGTATATCTATATGCTGAAGAACAGCTCCCCCCATGGCGCCAGGAAAATCGACCTTCCCTTTTCGAATGAACAGATCGAGCGTATCACCCCGACGGCCTGGAAACCCCAGCAGAGAGCGATCGCCGTTCCCCGTCAAGTGGCGGAAAAGTTCGGGGTGACGGACACCTTGGTCCTCAATCAGGGGCGTATCAGCTTCCCGATGAACGGAGTGCCGTACCAGCAGGATATCCGTATTCTCCGCGTGCAGGATATCATGGTGTACTCGATCATCACATCCATCCGGTGGGACCGCCCCATCTACTTTGCCGTCACCTGCTCCCCCGATTCTAAGATCGGCCTGGACAATTATCTCTGGATGGAAGGCCTCAGCTTCAGACTCAAGCCGATCAAGACCGGCCAGGCGGATCAGGGACTCGATTACGATATCATGGCCTCCAATGTGCTGGCCGATCACGTGGCTCCGGTGAAAACTCCCCAGTGGGGATATCTTTACCGAAATCTGAACGACCAGGGAGTCTATTACGACGAGAATGTCCAGCGAATGGTTCAGAACTACCGGTTCAATTTCATGCGCCTCGCACAGTTTGCCATGAATGCCAAGAACGACCGGCCAAGGGCGAAGCAGATTTTCGGGCAGATGGAAAAAACGATCCCCGTCTCGGTGATCCCGATGCAGGACTGGCGCATCTCGGCCTATTTTATGACTCTCTTCACCCAACTCGGCGATACGGTCAATTTCAACCTCTATGCCAAGACGGTGGAGCCCAGCGCCATGGAGGCGATCAATTCAGGGAGGGTGGACGCCCAGGATCCTTTTATGCCGTACAGGACGCTTCTCGATATTTATGATTCCCGCAAGGACTACCGCGCCGCGGTCGATCTTCTGAACCGCGCCCTCGCGCTCTATCCCAATACTCCCGAGATCAAGTCCAAAATCCAGTCGTATGAACAAAAAATCGCCGGGACCGCTAAGGATACAGCAAAGGTGCAATAGGACTTGTGCCACACGCTTGCTGACCCCTCCATTTCTTCCGACCTGCTGAGCTTCTGGCCTACCCCCGTCCCGAGGGGCAGCAGGTGAAAATCCTCGTTCTTAACTGGCAGGACATCAAAAATCCGCTCGGCGGCGGCGCAGAGGTGCATATGCACCAGATTTTTTCCCGTATCGCACGGCGAGGACATGATGTGACGCTCTTTTGCTCGTCCTTCAACGGCGCGCCCGGCAGGGAATCGATCGATGGCATCAATGTAATCCGAGAAGGTCGGAGGCTTCTCTTCAGCCTCTATGTCCCGCTTCGGTATTTCACGCATTTCCGGCATGAAAACTTCGACGTGGTCGTCGATGATTTCAACAAAGTTCCCTTTTTTACACCCCTTTTCATCCGGAGGCCTCTGGTTTTCATCTTTCATCACCTGTTTGGTGCTAAGATTTTTCTGGAGGCGCCGTTTCCCGTCGCCCTGGTTTTCTCGGCCGTCGAATGGCTCGGCGTGACTATCGCGAGGAATTCAGGCTCGGCCGTCGCGGCCGTCTCCCCCAGCACGAAGGCCGAGCTTACCGAACGCGGGTTCACTCAAGTCGAGATCATCTACAACTGCGTCGATCATGAGCTGCATGTGCCCGATGCAGCCCGCCGGAGCCGGTCGCCCCTTGTCGGCTACTTCGGCCGGCTGAAAAAATATAAGTCCGTCGATCATCTTCTCCGGGCTTTCTCCAGGATCCGCGATTCCTTTCCCGATGCGCGGCTTGTGATAATCGGGGAAGGGGACCACCGCCCGGCCCTCGAACGTCTTTCAGCCGAACTGCATCTCGAGGAAGCTGTGAGGTTTACCGGCTTCGTCGACGAAAAGACGAAGGTCCGCCTGCTCCAGGAGATCTGGTTTGTGGTCAACACGTCGGCCAAAGAAGGCTGGGGACTGACCGTCGTCGAGTCGAACGCGTGCGGAACCCCGGTCGTGGCGAGCGACGTCCCGGGCCTGCGCGACGCGATCAAGGACGGAGAGACCGGCCTGCTCTACCCGTATGGAAATGTCACAGAGCTCGCAGGCCGGATGACGCGCCTTCTCACCGACCGGGGACTTCGGGAGCGCCTCTCGACGGCCGCCGTCGCCTGGGCCAAAACCTTCAACTGGGATGACGCGGCTACAAATGCCCTCGCCCTGCTGGAATCGCAAGTTTCCAAATCGCACGCCTGAACCGTGCCCCCAGAGCGAGATATTCTGTTCATTTCCCCCGTCGACCAGCCATTCGTCCGCGATGATCTGGAGTTCTTGAGGCGCCGCTACTCCGTGAGCGCAGTCGTCGGAGGCGGGCTGAAGAACGCCGTCCGGATTTTTTTGAAAATATTCGCCGCCGACGCCGTCTTCTGCTGGTTCGCATCCGTGTACGCCTTCATCGGGGTTTTTGTCGGAAATTTTCTGAACGTGAAATCGATTGTGGTCGTTGGCGGGGTGGATGTCGCCGACGATGCCCGGCTTAACTACGGGATCTGGCTCAGCCCCTGGCGGGCACGGCTCCTCCGCTATGTTTTTCACCACGCGCAGCGCATTCTCGTGGTCGACCCCTCGCTGATCCCGGAGGCGACCCGTCTCGCCGCTTACGATGGGTCGAATATCTCTTATGTTCCCACAGGTTATGATGCCGAATTCTGGAAGCCCTATGGAGCAAAAGAACAGTGCGTGCTGACAGTTGCATCGGTGCGGGAAAGAAACCGCGCTCTCGTCAAGGGGCTCGATCTCCTGATCGAAGCCGCCTGGAAGATGCCGGCCGTGAATTTTACGGTGATAGGAGTCGAACCCCGCCTCGGCCTCAGCCTGCGGCCACCGATGAATATGAAGTTCTATGCCCCCATGCCCCGCAATGACCTGCTCCCGTTCTATCAAAGATCCAAAGTGTATTGCCAGCCTTCCCGCCGCGAGGGCCTCGCAAATTCGCTCTGCGAAGCAATGCTCTGCGCCTGCATCCCCGTCGCTTCTTCCGTCGGCGGCAATCCTACAGCCCTCGGGACCGAAGGCATTCTCGTTCCCCCCGACGATTCTGAAGCACTCGTCTACGCGCTCCATAGAGCTCTCACAACGGAAGATCCGATGGGGGAAACCGCCCGGGCCCGCATCGTCTCCCTGTTTCCCAGGCAAAAACGGGAAAACAGTTTGACTCATGCGATTGAATCGGTGCTGACATGATGCCAGGATCCGTCGCCGTCGGGGTTTTTTCCGATGACCGGATGGAATCCTCCCATCCAAAGATTCTGTTCGAACCGGCGGCCCGCGACATGGGAATTGAGGCCACAAGGATTTCAGGCGTTCCCGAGTCGCCCGTCGACTGCGTTCACCTCACTGGCTCCGGCCAGGAGTCCGCGGAGCTCGCGGTTTCCCTCAAGAAAAGTTCGATTCCGTTTGTCTTCTCGCCTCCGCTCTTCCCGCTCTCTTCTCCATCGGCCAAACGGGTTTTTCGATCACTGGGCTGGAACAAACCGGGGGAATTCCGCCGCCGCTCGGAGATTTCGTCGCTCGCATCCGCCATCGTCACCCTCACTCCGTCTCAGTTGGCTTTCGTCGAGACAGTGTTCCGGATCGACAGGCGACGGATTGTCTGCATTCCTCCCGCCTTCGACGAGGAGTTTCTGCACGCCGATGGGCGCGTTTTCGTGCAAAAGTATGGCGTCGATCGGTTTGTACTCGCGATTCCCAGCACAGCAGAGGATGTTTCCCGCCTCGCAAAGGCTCTCGAAAGGATTTACCACCCCGGCGTGTTTCTTCTCTCTCACGATATTTCAGTGAATTTTCCTGACAACCCTCGACTGTCGCTGATAAAGTCCGCCGATCCCGAGTCGTATCGCTCGGCGTTTGCCGCGTGCAGCGTGTATGTGGACGCGTCTTCCGCTTTTTCAATAGAATCGCTTAATGCGGCGGCCGCCGGCGCGAGGATTGTCGTGAGCAGGAGGGGAGAGGAATTCTTCGGCCCGGATGCCGATTATGTGGAACCGACTTCCTGGGAACTCATCCACCACGGCATCACGACGGCGCTGAACCGGCCGGGCGAGGCTTTGCGTGAACGCGTCCGGGCCGAGAATGCGCCCCTCCGGGTCGTCTCGATGCTCCGAGACCTGTACCGCTCGCTCCTGACCGAGCGAAACAGCTGATCCGCTCCTAGAAGAGCCGAAGGAGCAGGTTTTTCAACGGAAAGTTGCTGTTCCTCAGGAGGTCCGTGTTCTCCGGGGAAAACGGCTTAAGGAAGGCCACTCCCGCAACGTAAATCCCCCCGCCCACCGCAACAAGAACCGGGACTTTCACCGCGGCCCGCGCCTCCCATGACGCGGCGAGAAGGAAGACGCAGAGCCCCATGACGGCGGAAGCTGCCAGGGTTTTCGCAAGAAATTTCCCGCTAAATAATGGGGCGATCAATCCCCGCAGGAGCCATGTCTCGTAGAGGGAGACGAGGACGAGTATCACGCCGGTGGCGATCGCCGCCCCGAACGCACCGTATTTCGGGATGAGCAGAAGATCGAGCACGAGGTTGGCCGCGCCGAAAAGAGCGCGCGTGATCGTGATCGTCCTTTCCTTGTCGAGCTGAACAAGAAATGTGGATGCGATGCTGCTCAGCTTCGCGATCGAAAGGGCCACGAGAAACGTCGCCATGATTGGAGCCGCGGGAAAGTTTTCAGCCCTGTACAGAAGCCCGATTATCTGGCGGTTGAGCAGAATTCCCCCCACGAGGATCGGGATGATGAAGAGGTAGATGAATTCAAACAGCCCGCGATAAATTTTTCGCAGGGCCGCTACGTTCCGCTGCGTCTGCGCCTCGACGATCAGGGAAACGACAAAGTTGCCGGAAACCGCAAGATCGGTCATGCTGACGGCGTAGAATGCTACGTTGAATCCGAGAAGATAATAGGTGACCTGGCGAAGGTCCTGAAGCAATATGCCGACGAGCAGGACATCGAGACCCTTTCCAAGGACATAATTGAGAAGGGTGAGGATGTACATGGTGCCGCTGTACTGATAGACGCGTTTTTTGGGGATGCCGCTCCACCCCGACGATCCAGGGAGTTTCGATTTTTCGATCCGGTATTTCAGGTATAGTATCAGAAGCACGGTCGCATTCACGCAGATCAGCGTGACGACGACGGCCGGCAAGCCATACCCCATGCTCACCAGAATGAAGGAGATCGCCAGATAGGTCGATTGACTCCCGATATCGAGGAGATTGATGAATTTCAACTGAAAGGAAAGGTCCAGGTACGCGCGAAATATCGTGTGGAATGACACGAGGGCGACCAGGGCGAACGCGAGCCGGAGATAGCCGCCCGTGAGGGTTCCGTGGAAAATTTTTGCCAGTTCGTCCCCCCCGGCAAGGAAGATGATTCCCACTACGGCGAGGAGGAGGAACCGCATCCGGATCACGTTTCGCATCAGGGTGTGGAGCTTCGAAAAATCCTGCTCCGCCCTGAACTGCGGCACGAACCGGCTGATGACGCTTTCCAGCCCGAGCGAGATGATGAGGGCGACGATCGCCTGGACGTTTATCAGCGATCCGTAAAGGCCGTACTGCTCGCTCCCGATGAGCCTGACGAGAAGGAGCGATTCCAGGAATTTGAGGAAAAAGAATGTGGACTTGCCGAAAAAATTCCAGGCGACCGCCGAGGTTATTTTCTTCGCATCCGCCATCTAGTCGCTGCCCGGGCGGATCTGCCTGTAAACCTCGAGCGTTCCTTCTATCATTTTATCCAGAGTGAATTTTTCCGCGACTTTTTGCCGGGCCGCGCTCGCCAGAGCCCTTCGCCTCGGCTCATCCCCGAGCAGGGAGGCGATTTCACGGGAAAGCCGACTTACGTCCCCCGCGGGAAAGAGGATGCCGTCAACCCCGTGCTCGATCAGCGTTGGCGTGCTGCCGATATCGCTCGATATGACGGGCCTCCCGCTTGCCATCGCCTCGACCATGGTGAGGTCGTAGCCGTTCTGCTGTTCCGTGGGATTTAGAAAAATGTCGCAAAGGCTGAAATACGCGGGCAGCTCGCCAAAATCGACCGCCCCGACGAATGCAACGGTCCGTCCCAACCCCATCTCTTTGACTTGTTTTTCAAGATTTGGACGGTAACTGCCGTCACCAATTATGAGCAGAATGGTGCCGGGGAATTTTTCCACAACGCCGGGCATCGCAGAGATCGCATTGTGAACTCCCTTGTCCCGTATGAGCCGCGCGACGCACAGGAGGACGCGCGATTCCCTCCCTATGCCGAGCTTCTTCCGCAACTCTCCGGAGGGAGTTTCCATGGCGAAAGGCGCCAGATCCATGCCGTTGAAAACCTTGAAGATCTTCGATTGCGGGACAAAATACCTGCGAAGGATCTCCGCCTGCTCGTTGCTTGTGGCAATGACCGCACGGGCCTTCGGTATGGAGCGGAGATCCCAGAAAAGGATTTTTCCGGTGATGATGAGGATGGCGGCGAGGTTTTTCGACATTCTGTAGCCGTGCCGCAGACTCCGCCACCTCGTCATCAGCTCGTCGTAATGGGTGCCGTGGAAGGAGATGACTCCGGGGATTTCCAAGCGATGAGCCTCCCTTATGGCGCCATAGCCGGCAGGGCCCTGGCTGTGGATGAGCGTGAATGGTCTTTCAGAATGAAGCCGGGCAACGTGATTGATGCTCTCTCGCCACCACGCGGCTTCTAATTTCCCCTGCCGCGTCCCCCGGAGATAATGGATCGTGACTCCGCGCGACTCCTCAACTTCTCTTCCATCGTCGCGGCCGGTGGCGACGACGACAACGCGGTGCCCGCGGGAGGCCAGACCTTCCGCGAGCATTCTCGTGTGGTCCTGCACGCCTCCGCCGGCCTGAGCCGGCATGAGCCGCGCCAGCATGCAGATGTTCATGCAAAGTTTTTCTTCGCGTCCGTCGTTTTCACCGGCGAGCCAACGTACGAAATATTTTCCTCTCCGCCAAATTGTTATTCATTCGATGACTCCCTATATTCTTGGCATGAGGATACGCCTCTCCCCGCGATTTATTTGTACGCTCGCCGCGTTCGCCTCCGTCCTCTGCGCCGGCATTTCCGGCTGCGGCACGTCGCCGCTCGCCCGCTACCCGGATTTTCCCGTACAGAAAACCCGCTACCCTTCGACGGTCATTCTCGCCGATGCCGTGATTATCCACGCGGTCCTGGGAGATACGGAAAAGGTCGACATCCCCGAAAACGCAGGGCTCGGCCGGATGTGCCTGAATATGCTCGCGGGACGATTGAACGATAAAGGGTACCATGTGGACCGCACGCTTCTTTCTTCAATCGGGATGCTGATGAATCCCGATAAGACCTATAAAGTGCTCCGGACGCCCGCCGACGTGGAGCGGGATATCGAGGAGCTCGATGCGGGCTCGCCTCCCTTTTTCGTGGATGAGGTTTTCAAATCGGATACCGCCCTCCGCCGTAACCTTCAGGGCCTTTACCTGAAACTTTCCGTCGTCGAGAGGGGCAAGGGGGATTCCTCATTCCTCATTCCTGAAGGAGGCACGATCGGAAGGCGGGTAGGAGGAGGACTGATGTGCGTCATCCTGGTGGGGGGATATAACGTCCCCGCCGCAAGCCAGTCCGGACAATACCACGGGCCTCCGACGCTCGAGAAGGTGACCGTCCAGCATGTCACGCAAATGTCCGCGCGGCTTTTTTTCCTGGACTCGATGACGGGGGAGGTGTTGTGGGATGATCGGGTCGCGAAGATCGGCGGGCTCGTTATGAAGGAAAAAATCGCCGGCATGCTCGAAGATCTTCTCGAAGAAATCCCGTAGGAATCCCGGGAAACATTTCTTCCCGCCCGCCGTACCATCCCACGATGAACCTCCGGATCGACGCACTGTCCAAACGGTACAAAAGCGGCGTCCTTGGGCTGAATGATTTCAGTCTCTCGATCAAGCCGGGAGTGCTCGGTCTCCTCGGCCCGAACGGGGCTGGGAAGTCGACGCTCATGCGCATTCTCGCGACAATCACTCGCCCCTCCTCCGGCTCGGTCCATTGGTGCGGAAAGGATATTCAGAAATCTCGGAATGAGCTTCGGGAGACGCTCGGATATCTCCCCCAGGATTTTGGAATATATCCCAATTTGACCGCCTCCGAATTCCTGGATTATATCGCGGCGGCAAAGGGAATTGACGCCCGGCGAGCACGCCGCCGCACAGGAGAGCTTCTCGAGATGCTGAATCTTACCGAGGCGGCAAACCGACCGCTCGGCTCATTCTCCGGCGGGATGAAGCAGCGCGTCGGGATCGCCCAGGCCCTGCTGAACGACCCCCGGCTCCTGATCGTCGATGAACCGACGGGCGGCCTCGATCCCGAGGAACGGCTTCGCTTCCGGAATATTCTTTCGGAACTCCCGGGCGAACGTATCGTCATTCTCTCAACTCATATAGTTTCCGATGTCGAGGCCGCCGCTTCGGAGATCGCTATCATCCGGCACGGATCGCTTCTGACGTCAATGCCCCCCGATCTTCTCTTGAAAACCGTGGAAGGAAAAGTATTCGACTGGGTCTCCCCGGCCAGCGAGGTGCCGGATCTTAAGAAAAGATACCAGATAACGAGCACGATGCGCAGGAGCGATGGGATAAGGGTGAGGGCCTTGATGGAATCGAACCCGCCCCCGTTTGCCCGCCCGGTTCCCCCAACCCTCGAGGATGCCTATCTGTCATTGATAGGAACCCAGACGACCCCTGAATGATCGGCAGAATCACACGGCTGGCGCTCGCGGATTTCCGTGAACGAACCCGCCGCTTCAGCTTCATTATCACTCTCGCCTTCGCGCTGTATTCCGCATACCTCTTCACGCCTCCCAATGACTCTTCCTATGTCACGCTTCAGCTGGAAGGCTTTCGGGGGATCTATAATTCCGCGTGGATCGGGGCTCTCGTGGCTATCATGTCGAATCTCTTCCTTTCCCTTGCGGGCTTTTATCTCACGAAGAATTCGATTTCGAGGGACTATCAGACGAGAGTGGGGCAGATCCTCGCGGCTTCTCCCATGAAAACTATTCACTATGTTCTCTCCAAAGGGTGCAGCAACATGCTGGTGCTCGGGGCGATGACCCTCGTCCTCATGGCGGGCGCCGCCGCGATGCAAATCGTGCGCGGCGAAGATTATCATCTCCGCTGGGCGCTCTGCACTCCTTTTCTTCTGATAGTTCTTCCGACGATGACTCTCGTGGCGGCATCGGCGGTGCTGTTCGAATCTCTCCCACCGCTCCGCCGTACGCTCGGAAATTTTGTTTTTTTCTTTGTGTGGATTTTTGCCAATAGCACGGAGGCCCTCCATGTGAGTACGATCCTGGGGGTCGATCCCGTCATCAGGAACATGACAAGCGCCGTGAGGAAGATTTCCCCCGGAGATTCATCGAAGGGGGAGATGAGTCTCGGATTCAATATCAAAGAAAGCGGCGAGAAGTGGCACCTGAAGACTTTCGCTTGGAATGGGATGGACGTGGATTTCGGGCTGATTCTCGGCCGGTGCGGCTGCATCGCCGCCGCAGGGTGCCTTCTCCTTTTCGCGGCGCTTTGCTTTGATCGGTTCGACTCGGCCCGCGTTACCCCTTCTGCGAAGCGCAAGCGCTCAGCCGGTGGCAGGATAAACCTCCACCTAATTTCACCGCTGCTTCCACTGATCCCCCGGTCGCGATTTGTCCGGATACTCGACGCGGAGTTCACCCTCATGACCCGAGATGCAGGTCTGTGGTGGACCGTGGTCGCCAGCGGCTTCGTCATGGCGGGACTATTTGTCCCCCTCGACATTGCCCGGGGATATATTCTCCCGCTGGCGTGGATCTGGCCGATCGCTCTCTGGTCCTCCCTCGGAAGCAGGGAGTCTCTTCATGGGACCGACCAGATCCTGTTTTCGACGCCCCACCCGCTCCGGCGTTTGCTCCCGGCGGCATGGGCGGCCGGCGTCCTGTTAGCTCTCATTTCAGGAAGTTTTCTTGGAATCCGACTGCTCCTTGCGGGCGATTTTCAGGGTGTTATTGCGTGGGCTGCCGGGGCCGCTTTTATTCCCACTCTCGCGCTCGGCCTCGGAGTCTGGACGGGAAACGGGAAAATGTTCGAAGTTCTCTATCTGATTCTGTGGTACGCCGGCCCGATGAATAAGGTAGCACCGATCGATTTCATGGGATCTTCTGCTGAAACGCCCGTGGCCACGACGGTTTCCGTAGCGCTACTCACAATTCTCATTCTGTCGGCTTCTTTTCAGGGACGCCGCCGGCGGCTGCTGATTTCTTGAAAATCTCGGCCTCCTCACACGGCGTTGCGGCTAAAGAATGCACCTGCGGCAAGACTGTCAGCCGAATAATCCGCCTGCTCAAAGGCAGCCAACCGAAAAGTGGGTCCGGGAGCCCGATTTGAAGGGGTTTTCCCTGGCGACCATGCCATTCTGCCATTGATATTGACAGATTTACTCTTTATATTTCCCGGAATTCCTCCCGTCGAATCAACTTAAGGAGCTTCGTCATGGAAGCAAGAGGCACACGACGACAGGCCCGGCCCACTCCGAAATCCCTGAGGACAAGGACTATTAAACAGACGGAATTCATCACCGCAAAGCCGGTCGAAATCTACGACGCGCTTCTTAATGAGCAAAGGCATTCCGAATTCACCGGCGCAAAGGCGACTTGCGACCGGCGTGTGGGTGGACTGTTCACGGCATGGGATGGATATATCTGCGGTAAGAATATTCGGCTCGAGAATGCGCGCCGCATCGTTCAGGAGTGGAGAACAACCGAATGGCCGGCGGGCTACGGCCCCTCGATTATTGAATTCACATTTAAATCTAAAGGCAGCGGCACAGAAGTGAAGATGATCCAGACGAAAATCCCCGCATCTCAGGCCGAAAGCTATAAAAAGGGCTGGGTCGACAATTACTGGATTCCTTTGAAGAAATATTTCCATAAGAAGTAACGTGCCAGTCGAAGACCGGCCTCGCGCCGACCGAGTTTTCTCGACGGTGATGCGCACGCTCACCCTGGCCTGCCTCCTCGCCGCCACAGGCATGGGCAAGGTCTCCCCGGAATCCTTCACTGTCCCGGTTGAGTATTATCGGTTGGATAACGGGCTGAAGGTCGTTCTCTCCCCCGATCCCTCCGCGCCAATCGTTACCGTCGCCGTCTACTATAATATAGGATTCCGCAACGAGCCGCGGGACCGTACCGGATTCGCCCACCTGTTTGAACATATGATGTTCCAGGGTTCCGCTAACCTGGGCAAGATGGAGTTCATCAAGCTGATGCAGAAAAACGGGGGAGCCCTGAACGGTTCGACGCGCTTCGATTTCACGAATTATTTCGAAATCCTTCCCTCCCACAAGCTCGAAACAATGCTCTGGGCCGAGGCCGATCGGATGAAAGGTCTCGCCGTCACCCAGGACAACCTGACCAACCAGAAAGGGGTGGTGGAAAACGAGGTGAAGGTGAATGTCCTTAACCAGCCGTATGGCGGGTTCCCCTGGCTCGATATGCCGCAGTACGCAAATACCAACTGGTTTAACGCCCATAACTTTTACGGCGATCTGAAGGATCTCGATTCGGCAAATCTCCAGGATGTACAACGGTTTTTCACGACCTACTACGCGCCGAATAACGCCGTCCTCGCCGTCGTCGGAGATTTTAAACCCGCGGAAGCGAAGCGGTTCATCTCCAAATACTTCGCCAAGATTCCGTCGTCGCCGCAACCGCCGAAACCTGACATCGCTGAACCGAAACAAACAGAAAAGAAGAGTTTTTCGAAACGGGACACCCTGGCGAATCAGCCCGCGATCGCCATCGCGTACCATATGCCCGAACGGAATACGCCGGAGTATTACGCGATGGGAATCCTTGATCAGATCCTGCTCCAGGGACCCGACAGCAAGCTCCACGATGCTCTCGTCCAAAAACATGGTTTTGCGCAATCCGTCGACGGTGGGATAAATCTTTTGGGAAATATGTTCGATTATGCCGGGCCGATGCTCTGGATGCTGAACCTTGTGCATGACACCGCCGTTCCTCCATCGGCGATTGTCTCCGTGGTCGATTCTGTCATTGAATCGGTCCGAAATTCGCCCGTGGACGCCGCAACGATGAAACGCGCGTTGGTGAAATTCCGGTCGGGGTTCTATGATATGGCGACGGAGTTTTATGGATTCGGGCGCGCCGATCTCCTCGCCTCCTTCGCCCTGTTCGACGACGATCCGGCACGCATCAACAAGATTGAGAGCGAAATCCGCAAGGTGACTCCTGAACTTTTGCAGAAGACCGCGCGGGAGTTTCTTGGTAAGTCCGGGCAAACGACTCTCGCCATCATCCCGAAATCGGGACAATGATATGAGCAAGAATAACGCTTTCGCTGTCTTAGCCGCTGCGATCCTCTTCTCAGCGCCGGCAATCGCCCAGAAGCAAGTTCCGCCCGAAGGGGGGAAGCCAAAAGAGTTCCGGCTTCCGAAGAAAGAATCCTTCAAGCTTCCCAACGGGATGGGAGTGACCCTCGTCCCCTACGGAACCGTGCCCAAAGCCTCGGTCGAGATCGCTGTCCGGATGGGGAATCTGAATGAGGGACCCGATGAAGTATGGCTTGCCGATCTTTTGGGTGACATGATGAAGGAGGGGACCACGACCCGCTCGGCGCAGGACATTTCCCGTGAAGCCGCCCTGATGGGCGGATCGGTCGGCGTCTCTGTGGGCCCCGATCAGACGACTTTTTCCGGCGACGTTCTGTCCGAATCGGCTCCCGATATGATTTCCCTCCTCGCCGATATCGTGCGCAATCCTAAACTGCCCGAATCGGAGCTCCCGCGCCTGAAGAATGACAAGCTCCGCGCCCTTCACCTCGCACAGGCCGACCCGCAGCAGATGACCAATGAACTCTTCCGGAAACTCATGTTCCCGGGGCATCCCTACGGGCGAACCCTCCCAACAGAGTCGATGATTCAAGCCTATACGACCGAAAGACTCCGGTCGTTCCACGATGCGAACGCCGGCGCGGCGCGGGCTCATCTGTATGTCGTCGGCCGGTTCGAACGGAAATCAGTTTCCAAGGCTATCTCCACGGCCTTCTCCAGCTGGAAACGCGGGGCAGATCCCCTCGTCAATATTCCGAACCCGGTGTCAGCCCGCGATATTCATATTATCGACCGGCCCGGGGCCGCACAGTCGACGGTGTACATCGGGCTGCCGGTCATAGACCCGAGCAACAAAGAGTACATGGCTCTCAAGGTGACAGATGCCCTGCTCGGCGGCTCTTTCGCGTCCCGGATAACGAGCAACATCCGTGAGGATAAAGGGTATACGTACTCACCCGGCAGCGTGATTTCCTCGCGTTACAGGAACGCCTTCTGGGCCGAGGAGGCCGACGTGACGACGGATGTGACGGGTCCGTCGATCAAGGAGATTCTCTATGAGATCACTAGACTTCAATCGACTCCGCCTCCAGAAGAAGAACTGAGAGGAATACAGAATTACCTCGCCGGCATTTTCGTCCTCCAGAATTCATCCCGGTTTGGGATTATCGGCCAGCTGGCGCTCATTAATCTCCATGGCCTCCCCGAGGCTTACCTGAGCGGGTATGTCAAAAACGTTTATGGGGTAACGCCCTCAAAGGTGAGCGAGATCGCAAAAACAATCCTTCGTCCCGATGAGATGCGGATCGTTATCGCGGGGGACAAAAAGAAGGTCGAACCTCAGGTGAGTTCGTTCGGAAAGATCATCAATTGACGGCCCGGAACACCGGCTGAGCCCGTTCTCCCGCCGGAGGATTCTGCTACCGCCCGGCGCCGTCCCCCCCACCCTCCCAGTGCATCAATCCTCTCATCGGCCTGCGCGCCGGGGAAGCGAGAGCGGCCTTCCATTCCTGCTTCTGCTCGGGCGTCAGTATTGTGTTCACGTCAAACCAGAAGTCGGTACGGTTGGCTTTGATATCCCCCTCAAGCCTGTTCATGTCCTTTTCGAGGGTCTCGATCTTCGTCTTGCTTGGAGGATCTTCCCGGACCAAATCCCGCATGTCGACGCGCATCGAAATGATCTTTGCTCGGAGTGCGATTTGCTTCCGCGCGAGGGCGGAAGATATTTTGTCAAACTGTTTGCGCTGGTCGTCGGTAAGCTTCAATCTCTCCACGATGCGATCGCGATGGCCGAATCCCGGGTGATGGCGATGCATCGGTCCCCGCTGGCCGTAGGCAAGTGTTGAGAGGCTGAGCAATGCGGCAAAAAATATGGATTTCATAAAATTCTCCGTCCTGTCGTCCTACATGTTCGACCATCTCTTTCAGAATTGGTTTAATCGGGAGGGACGTTGACAGTCCAGAGAAAAGTCGCTATCTTTTCTCGCCATGAGCGGTCGCCATATCGTTGTCGCACGCCTTCTGCTGATCGAAGGAGTTTTGCTGATCGTGCTTGCCTTCGTGCATCTTCTTGCTACCCCGATCGTCCACCAGTGGCTTTATCGTGAGATATCACCGGGGGCGAATATCCCCCTTCTCTTCTACCGGGCCTTCGTTGGCGTTCTTCTGATGCCTTTCGGCGTGAGCACGCTTTACTCCGCTTCCGGGGTTCGCGCAGGTCAGGCCTGGGCCAGGGCAATCGCAATGACGAACGCGTTCGGCGTGATATCTCTTCCCGTGGTTCTCCTCGTTCTCGGGAGGCAGTATTTCACGGATCTATCCCTGACGATCGCCGCCATTCTCGTGACCATCATCGGTCTCACGATGTTTCTTGCGCTCCTCTGGGTGGGCGGGGGCGAAAAACCCTGAATTCTCTGCATTATTGTGTTTTTTTTGGTATACTGGATCATCACTTATCAAAGGAGTTTTTCCATGAGAGTTTTCATTCTGTCAGTTCTCGTTGCCCTCGGTCTCGGCCGTCTTTCCGCGCAGGATACGTCGAAAGCCGCTAAGCCAGCCGGGGGATTCAGGGCAGAATTCCTCGCCCAGCTGAAAGACGTTGAGGAAAAGATCGAAGGCCTCGCCGACGCCATGCCCGCCGGAAAATATGGCTGGCGCCCCATGGAGGGAGTCCGGTCCGTCAGCGAGGTTTTCACACACATCGCCGGAGCGAACTATCTGTTTCCGTCGATGGCCGGGGTGAAGAAGCCTGATAACGTTGCAAAGGATATGGAGAAGACGGTGACGGAAAAGGCAGATGTCAAGAAGGAGCTCTCCAAATCTTTCGACTTCGTCCGCGCCGCGATTCAAAATACCTCCGATGCCGATCTCGACAAGCCCGCGAAATTGTTCGGGGAAGAAACGACCGTCCGAGGAGTCTATTTCAACGCTGCGCTTCATATGCACGAACATCTCGGACAGTCCATCGCCTACGCCCGGATGAATCAGATTGTTCCTCCCTGGACAGCCGCCGAGCAGGCCAAGAATAAGAAGTGATCTGCCCCGCCGAGGGATCCGGACGAGCGCGGTGGCAAACCGCGCTCGTTCTCTCCTCTCTCATCAGATCAATCTGCTTCCCTCAGGAATCGGCGAGTTCCCTCGATGGGCTGAAAATCGATGTTCCACCCGGCTTTTCAAGGGAACTCGCTTATACAAATAAGGAGTCCGGAGTCTTCTATACCGAGACGAACGGACGCCACCGCTCCGGCTGGCAGGGATGGCGAATCATGTCCACCGAAATGCTGGATGATTATGCCATCTCGGTCGGCGGAAAATACCTCGATCCGGCCGCATCTGACGCATCAGTCTTCCCCCACGAGCTCGTACGCGTTTATCCCAACGGCGTCCGGGAAATCCTCTCTCTCGTCGATTCGCTCAATGCTTTCATGGTGATTCTCGAAAATCTCCCCCCGGGCTCCGTGGCGGTGAGCCCGCTCTTCGAGGGCAATTCACGCGATTTTCTGGTGAAATTTGAGAAGAATGTGCTCCTCGTTGCACGCAGTTCTCACCAACACAGAGCATCGCGCGAAGACTACCCGGTCTGGGTTGGTATCACGGTTCGAGGCGGAATGCCAGATTTCACGGCCCGCCTCTCCGGGCCGGGTTGTTCCCCGGCGGCACTGCTCTGCAAACCCCGAAGAGGAGAACGGGTTGAAGTCGTGTTCGCGGCCGGCGACGACGAGACGCACACCATAAATCTTGCTGCCTCGGTGTCGGGGAATTCTGATGAGCTACGGAGGAAACGGAAGAAGCGCCTGGAAAAGATTCTTGCCCGATCGGAGTGCAGGACGGATAACCCGCGCCTCGATAAGGCCCTCGCCTGGGCGAAAATCTCGATAGATGCTCTGGTGATGAATCAACGCAAGAAGGGGATTTTTGCGGGACTCCCCTGGTTCGATGACTACTGGGGCCGCGATTCCTTTATCTCTCTCCCCGGCGCTGCCCTTGTTACGGGCGATTTCGCCGATGCAAGGGAGATTCTCCGGTCCTTTGCCGGATGGCAGGATACGAATTCCGGGAGCACGACCTATGGCCGCATCCCGAATCTGGTGACGGCGTCGACGATGGCATATAATACCGCCGACGGCACCCCGCGGTTTGTCATGGCCCTCCGTGATTATGTTCGATATTCCGGAGACACCGCGTTCGCCGCTGAAATGTGGCCCGTCGTGAAACGATCTATCGACGGCACTCTGAAATACCATACAGATCCTCTGAGATTCCTTACACACGATGACGCTGAAACGTGGATGGATGCGGTCGGCCCCGCGGGGCCGTGGAGCCCCCGGGGCAACAGGGCGAACGATGTCCAGGCACTCTGGTATGAGCAGCTTCGCGCCGGCGCGGCAATGAGCCCGGCGAAAGACAAGCGCCTGACGTGGACGCGTCTCGCTGATTCGGTCAGGAGAAATTTCGAAAAGTTTGTCGATAGCGGGAAGAGGCTCCTCTATGATCATCTTCGTGCCGATGGAACACCAGGCCGTGAGCTCCGCCCCAACCAACTGTTCGACGTCGGGTCTCTTGTATTGTCGGACGACCCGATCGCGCTTCATGTCTTTAATGCCGTAACGGAGTCCCTGGTCTATCCCTATGGGATCGCTTCATTGTCACAGGACGACGATAACTTCCATCCCTTTCACCATTTCCCCAACTACGTTCAGGATGCCGCCTATCATAACGGGATCGTGTGGACCTGGCTTTCCGGGAAATGGATAGATATCGCGTGCGGCTACGGCCTTCCCGATCTTGCGTTCCGGGTCACGGAGAATATGGCGGGACAGATACTTGACCGCGGAGCAGTCGGCACTCTCTCCGAGCTGATCGACGCCGCTCCCCGGCCACGCGAGAATGAGCCCCGGCTTTCTGGGGCGTTTTCGCAGGCCTGGAGTCTTGCGGAATTTGTCAGGACTTTTTATCAGTCGTATCTCGGCGTCACGGTCGCCGGCGAAAGGCCGGATTCCTGCCGGCTCGTTCTGTACCCGAATTTTCCCTCTGAGGTGTCGTACGCCCGGGCGATTCTCCATGTGAAGGATCATTCTATACTGGCGGAGTTTCGTGCTCAGAAGGGAGATGTGACGATAAATCTCTCTTCCTCGGAAGCCGGCAGCGACCTTGATGTTGAGTTCGATCTGAATCGCGGATTTCACAAGTATGTTGCCGCCCGGGGGATACTTCATCCGCAGGGCACGATCTCGTTCTCAAAAAAAGGCGGAAGAATCTCCCTGACGGGGGACGGGAGCGCAAGTGATTCGACGTTTCCGAATTCTCAGCCCGTCCCGCTTCTCGCCGGGATCAAACTCGCCACTCCCAGAATCCGGGAGGGCCTCCCCTCGTTGAAGTCCCCTCCATACGCTGTTCTTTCGCATGCAGAGATTAAAAGGGAGAACCAGCACGCGCGCGTCATTGCCAATGTATCCGATCCGGCGGGGGATGAGACGTATCTCTACCCGCTCACCCCCAGCCTGCAGCCTGGAAGCCTGGATATCACGAGATTCCGGGTAACATCCGATGACGATTTTGTGTATTTTTATCTGAAATTCAGAAAACTCTCGAATCCCGGATGGCATCCGGAATACGGTTTCCAGCTGACCTATGCCGCTATCGCCATCGATAAAGACGGCATCCCAGGGTCTGGCCGAACCGACGTGGGCATGAATTCGAAATTCATTCTTGACTCACGTTACGCATTTGAAGATATTATTTATGTCGGCGGAGGGGTCCGCGTCATGAACGATAGCGGAAAGACTCTGGCTGAGTATGTGCCGCTTGCCGGTGACGAACTAAAACCTCTCGGCGATGCTCCAAGGGGGAAAATTGAGTTTGCCGTGCCCGTGAAAATTCTTGGAAGACCCAGCCCCCGCTGGAATTTTTCGGTGCTCGTCGGTTGCCAGGATGATCACGGCGGCGCCGGGATCGGTGAGTTTCGAACCGTCGAAGCCACGCCCTCGGAATGGACTGGCGGGGGGAAAAAGGACTCCTCTCTGCCGAATGTGTATGATGTGATTCTTCCAAATCCTCATAAGGAGTGATGATGTCGAAGATCCCCCTGTTTCAGGTCGACGCGTTTGTCAGCGATAAAGAGTATTCGGGAAATCCCGCGGCCGTCTGCATTCTCGACCAAGAGGCCGATCCTGTCTGGATGCAGAATGTGGCGATGGAGATGAATCTCTCCGAAACGGCCTTCCTTCACCGGAATGGAGACGGCTACGATCTCCGCTGGTTTACTCCCTCTGTCGAGGTCGCCCTCTGCGGTCATGCAACTCTCGCCAGCGCTCATGTTCTCTGGGAATTTCAATTCCTGAAACCGGGCCTGGCCCAGTTTTATACGAAGAGCGGGACCCTCACTGCACGCAAAGACGGAGAGCGTATTGAGCTGGATTTTCCCGCGAAGGCCGAAACCAGGGCTGAACCTCCTGCATTGCTTCTCGAGGGGCTCGGCGTGTCCGCTCTCTATGTTGGGAAAAATCAATTTGATTACCTCGTCGAGGTGGATTCCGAAGAGACGGTGAGACGAATGAATCCCGACCACCGCGCTCTGAAACAGATCCCGGTGCGGGGCGTCATGGTAACGAGCCGCGCCTCGCCTCCATACGATTGCATTTCCCGGTTCTTTGCCCCGGGGTCCGGCGTTGACGAGGATCCCGTGACCGGGTCAGCGCACTGCGCCCTGGGCCCCTATTGGGCGGCGAAGCTCAAGAAAGATTCCCTCGTCGCCTATCAGGCATCCCCGCGCGGCGGCGTGCTCTACCTGCGGACTAACGGCGACCGCGTTAAGCTGGCGGGAAAGGCACGAACGGTGTTCAGGGCTGAATTGCTCTAAAACCCGCAATCTGACAGCCGGACGATTGCAAGGTGCGTCGATCCGTTGCAGTCTGACCAGATCCACTTTCCTCGTCGTCTGACAGATCCAGAAACCCGGTAGCGACTGCCCTACCAACGTGGCACCACTCCTTCGCTAGAATCGCAGTAAGTTTCTCAGAGTTTCTTAAAGAACCTCAGCCATTCTCTGAAAGTGGGGGGTGATGACCCCCCTCCCCATGGGGTAATCACCCCCCCCGAAAATAGGTGTATACCCCATTGATGGATCGGGTTTCCACGGTTAAATTGTTACAGACGACCCCAACCTCTCTGAAAGGAGTCCCAGGGGAATCATCTCCGTTTCACGTCGACCTTTCCTTCACCAATTAAGCCCCGGTGAGTCCATGATCGGATCAGCAGGGGACGCGCATGATGTGGCTGACTTCTATCCCTCCGGAAACACATTAACTGATTCTATCAATCTTTTATTATAGGAGGAATTATGACGTTCAATCATGACCTTTCGCCTGCCCGAGTTCTGTTTTTTGCAATCTTTATCGTATCTTTATGGCAGGTTTCCCCCGAGGGCGAGCTCCGGGCCCAATCCTCTCAGTTCACGGGTCACGAGAGTCATGCGATTTCGCTCAGCGATGCCGTTGAGCTTGTGAAGAATTTCAAGAACTCAGCGGCGACCGGTTCTGTCCTGGGAGAAGTTTTTTCTCGCGACGCTCTGCTCGCAGTCTTGAATCAGCCGCAATGCGTCGGTATTCGTGCCTATTACGGCAGGAAACTCACCGGAGCATCTGCTCTGGTAATTGTGGGGATCGACGCGACCGGCGCGGATCTAACCGGCGGTAACATACTTGAGTACGGGTTTCCTTGTCCACCAATCTGTGATGGAAAAAGCGCTCTCGAACGGTAACGATCCGATCCCGAACGCGTGAATCTTCCTCTCCTTGCGTATGTTGATCTGGCATCTAACGCCCTGCCGTTAGGTGCCAGTTTTTACAGGAGATCGCTTCTTGACAAGGAGCGGAGATTGCTCCTTGCGTATGTTTCGCTGGGCGCGACAACCGAATTTGTCACGTTCTTCATGGCTATCCGGCACATGCAGAACTTGTGGGTCCTCCATGTCTATAATCTGATAGAATTTGCCGTGCTGAGTATGTTGGTCGCTCCGTGGCAAAAGGGCCGAACGTTTGCAAAGCTGTTGCGATGGAGCATTCTTGCGTATTCGGGATTCTGGCTGATCTCCAAGTTCACTTTTGAACCTCTCTCCGGCCAGGCCGAGTTTACCAAAGCTGTCACCTCCGCGGTGATGATCGCCGCCGCTGTCGGAGCTGTGTTCGCCATCCGTTCCGC
The DNA here is from genome assembly GCA_964410105.1 of uncultured Chlorobiaceae bacterium. Taxonomy (GTDB): domain Bacteria; phylum Bacteroidota; class Ignavibacteria; order UBA10030; family SZUA-254; genus CAYPFY01. The sequence continues at coordinate 61,441 of CAYPFY010000005.1, read as the reverse complement.
GGGGGCCTCGCCGCTGAGCCGGAATTTCCGGGTGTGGGCAGTTGCGGGGGTCATCGTTTATTTTGCGGGAAATATGACGCTCTTCCTGCTCCTGAATGTGTTGACGAACTTCCATGTTCAGGAAGCAATCGGCGTCTGGGTTTTGCACTGGAGCCTCACCATCGCGACAAATATCTGTTTTGCCTTGGCTTTCCTATGTCCGGTCCAACATCTGAGTTCTGGTGGATCCTCCTTGTAGGAACGATCGTCGCCCTTACCCTCGGGATCGGAATGGTCGCGCTCCTTTTCCTGAACGAGAGGACAAAGGCCAGACTGCAGAGGGAACATTTTGCGCTCCTTGAGGAGAATGAGCGGAGATACGCCGATCTTTTCGAAAATGTCTCGGATCTGGTCTATGTCCACTCGGCGACGGGCGTTGTCCTGAGCGTGAATCGGGTTGCTTCGACATTGCTCGGATACCCGCCGGATGCGCTTATCGGGAAGGATGTCACCGATTTTCTCTCCCCAGGAATGCGTCCAAAATTTGTAAGATATCTGAAGGCTGTTGCCGACTCCATGAAGGAAGTTTCGGGAGTGATCCCGGTTTTCTCCAGGGATAAGTCACGATTGTTCGTGTTCGAATTTCGGAGTTCGCCCGTGATCGACAATGGCAAGACCAGGGCCGTTCGGGGCATTGCCAGGGATATCACCGAGCGGGTGAGCTATGACCGTACCCTGCGCTCCGCTCGGCGAAAATCCGAATTGCTGCTCCACCAGGCGGTTGCGATGCAGGACCGATTGGCTCAGTTGAGCCGTCAGGTCATCCAGGTGCAGGAAAATGATCGTCTGCGGATCGGACGCGAACTCCACGACGAGATCGGTCAGACGCTGGCCGCGATCACCATAAACCTGGAGGTCTTGAAAAAGGATCCGGGAATTGCAACGAAAGACGCCCACGACCGGCTACAGGATGCTCAGGACCTGACCCGCGAGGTCATGGGGAGGGTGCGGCAGGTTCTTCAGGATCTTCTCCCCGAATCGCTTGACCAGGTGGGTTTCCTGCCTGTCGTCCGGGGATATTTGAGAGAATTCTCAAATCGGACAAAAGTGGCCATTGATTTTGTCGAATGCCCCTCGATAGAGCTGTTCGGCCGCTCGGAGAAGCTGGCGCTCTACCGAGTTCTGCAGGAATCGCTCACCAATATCGCTCAGCACGCTTCAGCGACCAGTGTCGCTGTGGAGTGCTCCCAGGAGGACGGGTGTTTCGTGCTGGCCATCCGGGATAATGGCCGTGGATTTGACCCCGATAACGTCAGCCGCAACTTTGACGGCTCGAGGCCCCATCTCGGATTGCTCGGAATGCAGGAGCGGATGAAACTTGTGGGAGGCAGTCTCGATATCAATTCAAAATCCGGCCGGGGAACCGCACTCCATGTGAGGCTTCCCATGCCGGGGAAGTGAGGGAAAAAATGTCGAAAATCGGCGTGCTGCTGGCTGACGACCATACAATTTTTAGGCAGGGGCTGAAAGCGCTCCTTTCGGCAGAACCTGATATCACCGTGGTCGGAGAAGCCGCCACGGGGAACGACGCTCTCGAGCTCGCCCGGGATCTTCGACCTTCGATCGTGATCATGGATATCACCATGCCGGAGATGAATGGGCTCCAGGCAGCGGCCAGAATCCACGAGTGCGACCCCTCCATCGGTCTGATCATTCTTTCAATGTCAGATGATGTGGAATGCGTTACGCACGCGATCCAGGCAGGGGTACGAGGTTATCTTGTAAAGCAAACCGCCTCCAGCGAGCTGATTTTCGCAATCCGTGAGATCAAGAAAGGAAACGCTTATTTCAGCCCCACCGTTTCGAAGGCGATTCTTCAGATCCGCGGCGCGACACCCCTCGAACCGGTTCTTACGCTCAGGGAACGCGAAATCCTTCAGTGTATATCCATCGGTCAAACGAATTCACAAATCAGCTCTACGCTCTGCCTGAGTACTAAGACGATCGAAAAGTACCGGCAGCAGATCATGAATAAACTGGACCTCCACGATGCCATTACACTCACCCGATACGCGATTCTGAAAGGAATTGTGAAATAACCGGTTTGCGAACGCCCCACGGATGATGGGGTGTTCACCCCCCTCATATATAGGTATATACCCCATTGCGGCATCCCCTCGTTCCGCATACATTGACATTACCTTCGTTTCACCACTTCACCCTCGAAACCCGGAGAGGCTGAATTCTCCGGGTAACAATCCAGGATAGGCGCAGAGAGATCTCGTTTCGCAGAGCTTTGGGCCGGGGGCTCCCCCATCCGGGAGGCAGTCGTCAGTGCATAAGCCATAGAAGCGTTGACGGGGGAACTGGTCTGTAATCGAGCCTCGGTTTCTGGGGACGATTTCGCAAGGGCCTTCCCTGCCCACTACCCATAGCTGTCGACGGATCCAGCGCACTTTTGCAAAAGTCTCACCATAGACTGGAAAGGGACGGACTGAGAGGATGATCCGTGTCGCCCGTGCGTCTGCCACGCCAGAGCGCACTCCTTCTTTTGCGCAGGCAGGAAAACAGAAAAAAACTCTAAAACCATTGGAGGTCGCAATGAAATTCTCTATTCTCATAGGTCTTCTTTGCGTCGGCCTCACGAGCGCGTTCGGCCAACCAACATATAAATTTAAACTGCAACTTGACGGTTATGGAAAGGATGACCAGATCAATGACGCGGCGGTCGATGTAAACGGCAATATTTATGTCGCCGGGTGGATCAAGAATACGTCGAATGAGTATGACTATCTTGTTGCAAAGTTCGACCGGAACGGTGTGCTGAAGTGGTTGCAGACGTACGACAATGGCAATAACGACCAGGCGAAATCAATCGCCGTCCAGGGCTCCTACCTGTTTATTACTGGGAAGAGCCAGTCCGGTACCGATTACGACATAGCATCCTTTGTTATCGATACGGGGGGAACAACCGTCATGAGCAATTCCAACGTGAAACGGTATGACTATAACTCCCTTAACCGAAATGACGACGCAGTCAAAATCCTGCCAGCAGGACCCGGATCAAACGTGTTTTACGTTGTCGGAATGAGCAGGGTCACTGTTTCCACCAAATACGACGTCACGATATTGAAATACGACGCCGTTCTCGGCTTCCAGGGAGACAGTCATTACGACAGCGGGGACTCGGATATCGTCGTAGGCGCTGCCCTGGTTCCCAATTCGGCGATCTATGTGCTCGCCAAGGCAGGGAGCTCCAATCCGAACTATCTCACCGTGAAGTATGACCTGAATATTGCCCAGCAGTGGGTGAAAACCTACGATAATGGGGGCTCCGACCTTCCTCTGAATCTGATCGCAGACACGTCCGGATGCTATGTAACCGGCACCAGCTACGCGTCGTGCGGCGACGCCGATGTCGCCACCATCAAATATACCCCCTCGGGAACTCAAAGCTGGGCGAACCGCTCGTATAATTGCTCATCGTTCCAGTTTGCGTCGGGAGGAATGGCTATAGATAACAACGCCGTTTATGCTGCTGGGTATCACGCAAACGGCTCACAGTTTTTCAAGATCGACAAGACGACAGGGGTGAACGCATGGTCGGGAGATGCTACGACGCCCTCCACCTGGACTACCATCAGGATTAATGGGACAACCGGGGACTTCTATACCAGCGGGACGACAAATGCCAGTCCTACGAAGTATGTTCTTGACAGATTTAATTCCTCAGGCACATTCCAATCGGAAACCATATACGATCCGAGCAATGCCGGAGGTGGCGGCCTCGGCAATCTCTGCGTCGGCATGGCGTCGAGCAATAATGACAGCAGTCTGGTGCTCTTCGGCTCCACAAATCAGAATACCCTCAGCGGGCTTCCGCAGGATCTGTTCCTTGTGAAGTACTATACCGGAGGTACTTTTACGTCGCGCGCCGCCTTCGTTGGGGGTTCTCCACAGTCTGCATCCGACCCGAATCAATATCAACTCTCGCAGAACTATCCGAATCCCTTCAATCCGGCTACCAAGATACGGTTCACTCTTCGGGAACCCGGACCCGTTAGTCTAACGATCTATGACCTATTGGGGAGAGAAGTGCGAACCCTGGTTCATAACGAGTACTACTCCCAGGGCCTCCATGAGGTGGATGTGAACGCATCGGATCTTGCGAGCGGAACGTATTTTTATCGGATCGTTGCAAACAACGGGAAGTTTCAACAGGTGAAGAAGATGCTTCTCATGAAATAGCGGCTATTACCTATGTGGAGGCAAGGGACGGGCGGCGGTTCCGATGGGGGAGCCGCCGCTTTTTTATCGGCTTCCTTGTCGCATTTGAGGAGTTTACAGTCCCGCAGATGCGGGTAAACAGCTCATTGGGTATCCGTCAGATCAAATCCGACTATGAGCTCTTGCCAGACGTCATGTGTTACCCTGAACTGACCGCCTATCTCGACCAAAACCCTCTACTCACCCCCTAGGTTCCATATTTTAGGCTTGCGTATTCAGCGTCTGATCTGGGGAAGAGAATCTCCGTCCCCAGATCCAGACAAAGGCCGATGCTGCCAGCCCGGGATACATCGGTTCAACGTTGAGTGGATAGCCGCCCCCTTGACCCTGTCCCGCGACTAACCACCCGGACGAAACCAACCATCCTGATAGCATTGAAAGGAATGCCATGCCGGGCGCGATTTTCCACCGCACGAAATAACTGGACATTAATGGAATCAATAATCCCGGGATGATCACCGTGCCGATCGTATACCACATGTTGATCACGCTCGGTATCAAGAGGGCCAGGCCTATGGACAAAAGAAAGGAAATGACAAGACACGCCTGAGTTGAACGCAGAGATGATTGTTCCGATGAGGCCGATCCCAGCGGTATCCCCTTCAAACGCAGCCAAAAATCCCTGCCTAGGGTCTGTGCCGAAACAAAGGCTAGTGTGTTGAGTGTCGACATGATTGTCGCAAGCATTCCGACATAGAAGAGACCCTTGGCTAGGGGGGGGAGCACCGTTTCCGCGAGCAGGGGATAGGCCCTCATCGGCTCGCTCAGGCCCGGGATCGCCGCCCGGGCGTAAAGCCCGGCCGTCGCGGTCAAGAAATCAAACGCGAGCCAGAATATGATGGAAATCAGAATCCCCCGTTGCGCGACAGACCCATCCTTTGCTGCATAACATCGCTGATGAAACGCTGGGTCGACGAGTGTCCAGAGGGCAATGAAGAACCAGACTATGATGTACTGCGCCGAATTGCCCCCGTGCCATGTGAGATGCAAGGGGGGGAGGTGCGAGGTGAGGAAATCTGTTCCACCGAATTTCATGTAACTGAAGGGAAGTATTACCGCGAATCCGGCGAACATGAGAAAAAACTCGAGAACGTCAGTCTCGACATCAGATCGGAATCCGCCGACATAAAGGTACGAGGCCGCCACGACCGCAGTGACAAACAGGCAAAGAGCCATGCTCCATCCGAAGAGCATCTGAAGAAACACGCTCAGCATCAGGATGTAGGGAGCGGGCGTCATCAGTATAAAGGTCAGGATCGATCCAAGAATCGCAGTCTTCCTGTCGTATTCTGCCTCGAGCTTATCGGGGATCGTGTAGAGGCCCGTTGCCCTTATCTTCTTGGCGAGGAACAGAGCGAAAATGGCCGCAAAGATGTAATATGGAACGCCCTGCACAACCCAGTTCGATATGCCGTACCGGTAGGAAAACTCTCCCACTCCGAGTATGCCTCCATACCAGGTGGATACCAGGGTCATGACGAAAATCGGCAGTGTCAACGATCGGCCTGCGAGAAGGAAATCCTCCTCGGTGCCTCGTGACTTCCGGGCCGCCCGGAAACCAACAAAAATCACAGCACCGAAGTAGAGGAAGATGACTGCGATGTCGGAAGGGGCAAGATGGATCACCGGGGATTACTCCTCCGTCGGGCGACAATCGGGTGAGCCTTCATCGGTGAAACCGGTAAAGGAGCAGTGTTCCGGTCACGACCGAGATTGTCACCGGGCGCCCTACCGCCTGGTTGCTGATACCCTCCCGCACTCCCAACTCGAGCATGGCATCCTGTAAAGGATAGAGCAGGTTTTCCGTCGTAATCCCCGTGCAGCGCTCAAGAGGTATAAGCGAAATTTTCTCACCCGCTGCAGCTTCGAATGTGACAAGACCATCGATGCGGCTCAGCGTCCCCACGCTGTCGATCAGCTCAAGGTGAGCTTTCGGAAATTTCTTGAAACATCCGAGTGCGCCGGTGACATGGTCCACGCGGTCTCCCGAGGCACCGATCACATCAATCTGCGATGCTTTTTGCTCGATGCAGAATTTGATGGCCTTCTCAAGGTCTGTGCTATCCTGATCTGCGATGCGGAGCTGTCTTGCCCCGCTGAAGTATTGCAGTGTCGAAGGCACGACGGAGTCGAAATCACCGATTATGACGTGGGGAACAATCTCCAATTCACGTGCATGGTTTGCCCCGCCGTCCGCGCAGACGATCAGCCCCGACCGCGCAGCTGTCCTACGGGTTAGATCCGCGGCGGGAATAGAGCCGTTGGCGATGATGAGGGCCCGCATTCAGAATCTCGCCACGATCCCGAAGAGATAATTCCGCTCGGCCGCCGGGAAAAATTTTTCCCCTTCCCCGCCAGCAAAGTACAGCCTGTTAAATATATTCCGCACCTCGCCCCGAAGGGTGAACTCCGAGTTGAATCCTAGGAGATCCAACAGGATTTCGCCGTTGACAACGATATAGTCGTCGTTCTTATTCGCCTCGTTCTTGAAATTGTCGGTGTAAAAACTCCCCACATACTTGACCGTGAGCGAGGACGCAATGCTTCCTCCCCGGTACGAGAGCCGCAGGTTCCCGAGAAAGTCGGGAAAGCCCGCGATCGGGTTTCCGTCGAGCGAAACCGGCGCGTACACCGCTGCCCCCGTCGCATCGGTGGAAGGAACGTATTCGGTGTGCCGGATAAGACGATTGCTCGAGATCGCCGCGTTTCCCCCAATCGTGATGGCATCCGAGAGCCCAGCCGAACCCTCAATCTCGACCCCAAGATGGCGTGTTCGCTCGGCATTGCCTGTTACAGGCTGGCCGAAGATGTCCACCTGCCCGCTCTTGACGAGCTCATCGGTGAATTCCATCCAGAAGAAACTTGCTGAAAGCTGTGCCCTGACAGTCTTGAGTGACCCCCCCACTTCGATGTCAAGAAGATGCTCAGGCTGAGCCAGCGGCTGGGTGAAGTCATAGCGGACGACCCCGCCTGTGGTGTCTCCCCTGAATTGCGGCGCTGCCCCAAAATAGGTGTCCTCCGCAGCATAGAGGTTCCTGAGCGTCGGTTCCCTCGATGTGTAGGCTGCCGATGCGTAAGCATTGAGGTTGTCGGAAAAATTCTCGTTCAGCCCGATGCGGGGATTGACGAAGAAATAGGGGTAGGAAAAGTTGTTCCCCAGAAATTTCTCGTTTTGAATTCCGTAACGGTTCCAGGCAAGCTGGATCTCCGCCATGACGTTTGTCTTTTCGTCTGCGCGGTACAGCTCATGACCATAGAGCGAAAAAATGTCCTTCTCGCCGTTGTATTCGTAGATCCTGAAGTCGGGGTCAAAGGAGGCGGAAGGGTATTGCGAGGCATACTCGATTTTACCGTAATGAAGGGAACGGTGTATCCTGACTTCGCCCCCGAGGATGAGATTCCCGGTGCCATGGTTTATCTCCAGGTGCGGCAGCCACCCCCATTGCTTGTTGCCGACGAAGCCCCTGATGATGAACGCAGGAAATGTCGATACGCCGAAGGTGGAGTCGTACCCCACATTGTTGCGAAACCAGAGTATGGAGGGGGTCGGGTTTCCGTTCGCATCGGGATACGGGATCCAGTCGCCGTCGTAAAGAAAGTACCCGTCTCCCTGCAGATAGAAAAGGGTGTTGTGGAGCGCGACTTCTCTCGATATTCTCCAGTCATGAATAAGCTCGTAGTGAGGCTGCGAGAATTCCTCCGTGGCCTGCGGCTTCTGCAGGACGCTGTACGAAAGATTCATCCCCGTGCTGTCATATGCCCAGTCGCTATAGTTGATCCTCCGCAGCCGCTTGTCCTCGTTGTACGACTTGGGGATCCCTACGTAGGCCAAGGCATCTTGAATGGGGCCCCCATAGAAATTGATGCGGGTGGTCATGTTTTCATCAATCCGCACGGCGCCGAGGAAGTAGGAATTGAGCTCGGCCCAGGAGTTTATTCTGTACCCGTTGCTCACGATTTTTCCGAGCTTTCCATATATCAGATACCGGCGGTCAATCAGCCCGGAATTGACGGATGCCTGGAATTTCCGGGTCCCGAGCATGACCGATTCGCTGCTATCCCCGAATTCCTGGAAACCAAAGGAGCTCTCCAGGCGCACCCCCGGCCTCTGACTGAACGGATTCGTGATGATATTGATCGAACCGCCTATCGCAGGAGGTCCGTAGAATTCGCTCCCGGCCCCGCGCTGCACCTGGATGTTTTCCGCCCCCGCCATGAGATCGGGGAAATCGATCCAGTAGACGTCATGATCCTCCGGGTCGTTCTGTGGAACCCCGTTGACCATTATCGAGAGCCGGCGCTGCTCGAATCCCCGCAGGTTCAGGTGACTGTATCCGATGCCGTTTCCATTCTCCGAATAATAGGTGATCGACGGCAATTCAGAGAGCAAAACCGGGACATCCTGAATGGAGTAGCGATCCTGTATCTGCTCCCTGGTCAAATTCGAGAATGTGACAGGGGTCTGTCTCTCAAACGCCGCCGTCGGACTGACGGTGACGGGGGGGAAGTAGTAAATTGCAGTGTCCTGCCCGGAGGCGTCCTGCGCGTGCAGAATTGTGACAGTCCCAACGAGTAACAGGATGAGATTCTTCATGATGTCTCTCCAAAAAACAAATGCCGCTTTTCTGATCGGGAGGATCAGAAAAACGGCATTCCAGGATTCCGTTTCCCTACGCTGGCATCATCCAGATCAGGTTCCTAGGGTATTATTCTCAGTCCCGCGTTTGCCGGCGGGACACCCCTAACGGCGATCAGCTTCAATATATGTTCCGACGCAATAGGATGCAAATTCACCGCATTTGGTCTTACTCGGCTCGATTGGCCTTTTTGCCATCGGGAAAACGTTTGGGGTAGATGCTCCCTGCCCGGTGAGGTGAAACGGAGCTTGATACAAAAAAATCTTTTCCGTATGTTGCGCCCAGGATCTGCCGGGAGGCCGGAGGGTTCGGACAGAACAATTCAGCCCGGCGAATCGCAGTCAATACAGTTATGATGAGGAGGCTCATATGAAGACGGCTGGGTGCGCTTTGCTGTTGCTTGCAATTCCCTGTGCGGGCACGCGTGGACAATCCCCCGATCACCTCGGCGTAAAGTTCGCGGGTACCCTCGCCGGGCAATCATTCGAGTACAATTACCTCCCGTCGCTCGAGACCAAGCGCAGATTCGGGTTCGGCGCGGCCTTTTTCGCCGAATGGTCCGTTCATTCTCCCCTGTCCCTCATCGGTGAGCTGGAGATCATCCAGCGCGGAATGGGTCAGGACCAGCTGAATCTTCTCAAGGAGACTCAGTGGAACCGCGTCGATTACATCTCCATCCCGGTGTTTGCCAAGGCGACGGTCGCCGGAGACTTTTTGTCCCCCTTCTTCTTTGCCGGTCCACGCCTGGATTTTTTGGTGGGCTACGAATCGGATCAGGACATTTTTAACGGCGTCTATGACCAGTTCAGGAAGACAGCTCTCGGGGCATCGGTCGGCATCGGCGCCCAATCGAGCGCCATGGTGTTTCCCCTGATGTCAGTGGAGTTAAGATATAATTTCGATTTCCAGGAATCGTACAATTCGCAGTTTCTCAGCGTCAGGAAGGATTCCTTTGATCTGTGGCTTGGCGCAGGGTGGTGATTTTTTTTGACGATGACGGACTAGCCCGGTTATCACTATGACAAAAACGGCATTCCTATTCACAGTGTCGATCGTGAGGTGTAAATGAAAACACGGCTTATTCTCTTAACGGTCATCGCCGCGACCTTTCCATCCCTAAAATCCGTTGCCCAGTGGCAACCGACCAATGGCCCCCGTGGCGGATTCGTCCTGTCGTTTGGGGTCCATGATTCTGAACTCTTCCTCGGCACGTCCGATCTGGGATTCTATCATTCAACGGACAAGGGTCTGAGCTGGAAATCAGCCTACGATTTCATTGGCTCTTCGGTCCAGACGTTCGCATTCAACGATTCGTCAATCTTTTACGGAACGAGCTCCGACGGCATCCTCTTCTCGAGCGATGGCGGATCCACCTGGTACCAGAATTTTGTCGGACCGATCGGGAGTGCCTCGATTCTGTCCCTCGCCGCAAGAGGGTCGACCGTTTTTGCGGGGACTGACCAGGGTATGTTCATTTCCACCGACAACGGAATGAATTGGGACACAACCAGGTCCGGCCTCCCGGAAGACGGGTTCACCTCAGTCGCTGTGCTCGATACGGAGATCTTTATTGGCGCAGCGGGCGCGGGGGTTTATCGATCCACTGATAATGGAATCAGCTGGAACGATGTCACCGGGGATCTCCCGCCTTTCGGAATTCGGGCCCTTTTCGCCCTCGATACGGTGATTATTGCGGGCACCGCTGGCTCAGGGGTATACCTCTCTTCCGACAGGGGAGGCAGCTGGCTTGAGATCGATTCCGGTCTCGTCGACGCCGACGTGCGAACGATTGTCGGAATGCCCAACAATCTTGGCAAGTATACTGTTTGTGTCGGTGGTTCACATGGGGTTTTTCGCTCGACGAATTCGGGCGCCCACTGGGAACACGCAGACTCTGGCCTGACCGACCTCAATGTCTTCTCGCTAGCTGTGTTCGCCGAGATCTCCGGCGCGAGGATACTGCTTGCCGGGACGCAAGCCTGCGGCGTATTCCGATCGACCGATGAGGGGTCGACCTGGACCGAGAGCAATGCAGGATTCAACGCTACTCTCGTCCACTCGCTTGCAGTCACCGATTCGGAGATTTTTGCAGGTGCGATCAATGGTGTTTCCCGTTCAACCGACGGAGGATCCGCATGGACCACACGGACAAGCGGGATGACGACCCACGACACCTACTCCCTTGCCGTCGGACGAGATAGGAAAAGCGGGGAGACCATTTTCGCGGGAACGAGCGGGGGAGGTGTCTTCGTCTCTTCCGATAACGGATCAACGTGGCTTGGTCCCGGGCTGAAAAATATGTCTGTGCTCACCCTCGCCTCATTCCCCGATGGCTCAGGGGGATCGATTGCCCTTGCGGGAACTGAGGGGAACGGAATTTTCAGGACGACCGACGACGGAAGCACGTGGTTCAGCGCCGACTCAGGACTTACAGCATCCACGATATCAGCGCTGGCCGTAATCCCCGGAGACACGGGAAGCGTTCCTGCCGTCCTTGCCGGAAGCTCGGGCCCGGGCATTTTTCGTTCAACCGACGGGGGAGTGAGTTGGGCTCTCCTTCCTACACCTCCCCAACTCTCCGGAATCCTAACGCTTGCTGTCAGGGATTCGAGCATTTTTGCCGGCACAGATGGAGCCGGCGTCTTCCTGTCCACCGACCGGGGGCTGAGCTGGTCAGAGATCAATAGCGGACTCGATCACAGGAGAATCTCCTCCCTGGCGATCTCAGGGTCGAATATTTTTGCCGCCACGATCGGCTGGGGGATATACGTTTCAAACGACAACGGCCAGAACTGGGCTCTGGCGGTCGCAGGGCTTGTGAATATCGATGTTCGCTCGCTTGCTATCAGGGGCACGGAAATTTTTGCCGGAATTTATGGAGGTGGAGTATGGCGGCGGCCTTTATCTGAGATGATCACCTCGGCGGGGGAAACGCGACCCCTCCCCGAAAAATTTTCACTCAGCCAGAATTACCCGAATCCCTTCAATCCAGGGACGACATTCGAGTATGCAGTTCCAAGGCGAGGGTTTGTGAGGATCAGGATCTACGATCTCATCGGGCGGGAGATCGCGTCGATCGTCTCAAAGGAAATGGAGCCGGGTTTTTACAAGATTTCGTGGGATGCGAAAGGGTATCCGAGCGGTGTTTATCTCTGCACGCTGCAATCCGGATCGTTTTTCGCCGCCAGAAAACTCCTCCTTGTCCGGTGAGAACCGGCCGGCGGTGCGAGGAGGTTGTTTTTTCGTTGCTCGCGGGCGGATATTTTTGTATATTGAAGAGTCTTTCACCAATTCGAAGGGAATTTCTGTAAAATGGCACAGCATCTTTCAGCCGAACGCCAGGCGCGTAAAGCGCTGAAGCATCGCGCCCACAACCGCGCATACGTCTCCCGGATGAAAACCGCCATCAAGCGGGTTCGAACGTCAAAGGAGAAGGAGAAGGCCGGCGCGGAGTTGAAAAAGGTGGTTAAATTGCTCGATCAGCTCGCCGCAAAGGGGATCATCCACCGCAATAACGCGGCGAACAAGAAATCCAGCCTGACCAAATACGTCACCTCCCTGAAGTAGTTGCCGGCTTCGCGATCCGAATTTTGTCGAGTTCCTGAATGCGGGCGTTGAATTCCGCCGCGTGTTCGGGCTTCTGACGCTTTAAGAGGAGGTACGTTATGATCGCTTCCCCGTATGCCCTCTGTGTAGCGTAGATTTCTGCCAGCGTCTTGCTCACAATTCTTCCCCTGTCGCTGATTTCTCCCAGCTCCGCCCAGGCCTCGATCCCGGGTTCCATCATCTCGGCAATCTCACCCGACTGCTGCTCAGATGCTGCGACGACATCGCCCCGGTGCGCTGACAGCACGTTTTCCGGGTGATCCGGCTTCGCGAATCCCAGCGCGCCGTCCAGTACCGGCACATCCGGAATTCTCTCTTCGCTCGGTTCCGCCTCCCGGGGAAAGGTATCCCCGGCGGGTTGACCGCCGGGCTGAATAAGCCCTATGATCGCCGCCGAGTCAGCGATCGAATCGGCGTGATCTCCTACAGCAATGTCTTCCTGCTCTACGGCCTCATCGCGCTTCGCCACCCGTGCCGTGAGGAGCGGCTCCCAGAGTGAGCGCAGCTTCGCAGGCATCGCGGAATCGGGAAGCGTGTTCTCTGCCTCGCCGAGGGCCGCGAGCGCCGCGGCATAGTCCGAACCGGCGGCAAGGCACCTTGCCAGGATGATGTGAGCCGTCGCGTATCGGGGGTATCTCACAAGCCCGGCGCGGCAGAGCTCTACCGCCTCCGTGACACGCCCCGCCTCAAGGTAGTTGCTCGCAAGGTGAGCGAATAGGGGGGAATGCGGCCGCCTGTGCAGTTTGAGTTCGAGGTATTCGGTCGTCACGCTACAGACCTCGCTAGCTGACGCCGACGTTTTCCGCAAAAAGCGCAGGCTGCTCGACGTCCGGGGTGTTTTCCCGGGCCGCCAGCCTCCGGGCCATCCAGGCGTGCCTCAAGGACAGCCAGGCGACGAGCCCGAATCCCAGCGTGAAGAGCATCTGGAACGGCACTGCCGCGAGCTCGAGATAGTAGATCGACGCCCCGACGCCGAAGAGGCAATAAAGAGCCAGCGCAAGCTCGATGACGACTGTGTAATTCACTTTCATGAGCGCGTATTTCTTGTCGAGCCAGTGATCACCCTTTTTCACCACGGAATATTTCGGGGTGCGTACGAATTCCGATTTTTTCCTGAACAATCCCTCGATCACGGCCCTCGTGTTGTTGACGGCAAATCCCATGCTGCCCGCCATGAATAACGGAAACAAGAGCATTCGCCTCTGCCAGTCACGGTAGACGTCTTTCTGCGAATAAAGATAGAAGAGGAATGAGCCGATGAACGCAAACACGAAGAGCGCCATGACCGCAAAGTATGACTCGTATCCGCCCTGGTGCTTGATGAAGATGAGCGGGACGTTCAGGATCCCTGCCACGAGGATGAAGGGGAAGACGATGTTATTCGAAAGATGAAATGTCGCATGGATTTTTTTCTCCAGCGGCAGGTCGGATTTCCATACTTTCGGAAGTATCTTACGGGCCGTCTCTATCGCTCCCTTCGTCCAGCGGAATTGCTGGGATTTCAGGGCGTTGATCTCCGAGGGAAGCTCGGCGGGAGAGGTGACGTCATTGAGGAACTTGAACTTCCATCCCCGGAGCTGTGCCCTGTAGCTGAGGTCGAGATCCTCGGTGAGGGTGTCCGCCTCCCAATCGCCTGCATCATAAATGCACTTTTTACGCCAGATCCCCCCCGTGCCGTTGAAATTGATGAAGAACCCCGCCTTGTTCCTGACATTCTGCTCGATCACGAAATGCCCGTCGAGCGCCATGGCCTGGACACGGGTGAGGAATGAATAGCTGCTGTTGAGATGCTCCCACCGGGTCTGCACCAGCCCGGTCGCGGGGTCGTCGTAAAAGTAGGGTAGGGTCTCTCTTAGAAAACTGGGCTTCGGGACGAAATCGGCGTCAAAGATGGCCACGAATTCCCCGGTGGATTTTTTCAATCCCTCCTTGAGGGCTCCGGCTTTGTACCCGGCCCGTGAATCCCGCCGCAAGTGACTGATGTTATATCCCTCCCGCCTCTTCGCCGCGACGAGGGCATCCACAACTTCCACCGTCTCGTCCGTGGAGTCGTCCAGGACCTGGATTTCCAGCTTCTCCTTCGGATAATCAATCCGGCATGAGGCATTGATGAGCCGCTCGACGACGTAGTATTCGTTGTATACCGGCAGCTGGAGGGTGACCACGGGGAATTCCGTCAACACTCCCGCCCGGGGCAGTTTAGTGCCGCGATGCCTCATGTAGTAGTAGATCATCACAAACCCGCTGGATCCAAAAACAAACAGGACCGTCAGGGATATGAAGTAGGCTCCGATGATGAAATCTTGCATGGCCGTCCGCTTATGCCTTTATGTTGTGATGAATTCTGTTCACCAGCCCGCCACCGCCGCCAGGAGTATGTCCTCGGCAAGCTTGTCGATAGCCGCATCGATCCCCGCCTGCCTCTGCGCCGGCCCGCCGCCGCTCTCGTAATCTCCCCAGGCTGAAAATTCCTTGTCGAAGACCGTTTTTTTCAGTTTCGTGTCCTGATACCGGACCTTGACCGTCAGTGTGAGCCTTCGTTTCGTAACGGTTTCCCCGGTCGCCACCACCTGCGGCTGATCCGGCATAGAGACGATCGAACCCTCAATGATCGAGTCGGCACGCGTCCTGTCCGCGACCTGCAGGCTGTTGTCCTGCCGGAACCTGTCGATGAGCTTGTTTGTCAGTTTTTCCCTCAATGCCGGCTCTCCCGACCCGCTCTGATCGTCGAAAAGCGCAATGCCGATCGTCTTCAGGTGCGGCGGAACCGAAGACCCCGTGAAGGAATAGCATCCCTGCAGAATTAACGTGCCCGCAAGGATCATCCGGAGCCTGTCAGTCAAGCCCGTATTCCTTGATTTTGCGGTAAAGCGTTCGCTCGCTGATATTGAGAGCCTTCGCCGCAAGCCTACGGTTTCCCTCGAACCGGTCCAGGGCGCTGACGATCATGCGCCTCTCCATCTCATCGATCGGAAGGACCTGCCGTCCGCCGTTTTCCCGGATTTCAGAATCGATGTTCGCTTCGAGCGCCCTCCTCGTTCCCACCGCGGAGCCGTGCGTGTCCCCCAGGATATGCTTGATCTCCATGATGTCGTTTTTCATCTCGAGGAGCGCCCGCAGGATCAGCTCGCGCTCGGCCTGATCCGGCGTCTTGTGCGTGAAGACGGGGAGGTTCCGGCCGTTATCCTGATAGTCTTTGAGGTATCTCCGGATGGTGCTGCTGTCGATTTTCTTCCCTCGCTCGATGACGAGCATGCTCTCGATGACGTTGCGGAGCTCACGGACGTTTCCCGGCCACCGGTAATTCTTGAGAAGATCCAGCGCCTCTTCCGTAAATCCCGCGAATGTGATTCCGTTCTTCTCGGAAACCTGGCGCGAAAACTCCTCGATGAAAAGGGGGATGTCCTCGCGCCTCTCCCGTAACGGGGGGACCCGTATGTTGATCGACCGCAGCCGGAAAAAAAGATCCGCCCGAAAATTGCCGTGCCGGACCTCGTTCTCCAGGTCCTTGTTGGTCGCCGCGATGACCCGCACATCGACTTTCCTCGGGGCCGCCGACCCGACGCGCATGTATTCCCCGTTTTCGAGCACCCGGAGGAATTTGACCTGCGTGCCGACCGGCAATTCCCCGATCTCATCGAGGAAGATGGTCCCGCCGTCAGCCAGCTCGAAATACCCCTTGCGCGTTTCGCCAGCGCCCGTGAAGGCCCCCTTCTCGTGCCCGAAGAGCTCGCTTTCTATGATGCCCTCGGGTATCGCCCCGGCGTTGACCGAGATCATCGGCTTGGCCGCACGCGTGCTGGCGCCGTGAATGGCCTTCGCGACTACTTCTTTCCCCGACCCGCTTTCGCCGGTTATGAGTACCGTGAGGTCGGTCGGGGCTACCTGGCGGATGACATGAATGATCTCCTGTATCTCGATGGAGTTACCAAGGATCCCGAACTGGCCGTCTTCAGAATGATCCATACGTCTCAATACCTCTCAACGACGATCGGATCGATCCGGTATTTTGCGCGAATCTCTTTGCCAAGCGCCCGGGCCTCCTGGGCGTCACGGAAACTCCCCACCCAGACAAGATACAGGCTCCGTCCCCCGCGGATCTTGTTCGTGATTTCAACTCCGTAGCCGGATTCTTTGAAAAAGCCTTTCTGCTTCTCGGCGTTCGCCACGGATGAGAAAGCGCCGGTCTGAAGAGTATATTTTCCCGTCGACTGAGTCGGTGCAGGGGGAGGTGAGTTTCCGGCAGCCGGCGACGCCGGACGCGGTTTCACGGGAGGTTCAGCGGGCGGGACCCGCAGCGTATCGACCGGCAGACTGTCGGCCGGCGCCAGCGTAACCGGCGAATCCTGCTTGGGGAGGACGACGAGTTCCGCAATGTATGGAGAACTGGGATAATCCTTCCTCAGCTGGCGCGCCCTTTCCTCCGCTGTTCGGTATCGGCCGAGCGCCTGGTAATACTGATAGATCCGGAACAGCGCATCATCAGCCCATTCGCTTTTCGGATAGTTGTCCAACACTCCCTGATAGAATTTTACGGCTTCAATGCCGTCGGTGGCCACCCTCCCCTGGAGATAAAGGACCCCGGCAGAGTTCTGATACTTTGCGATAAGGTCGGGCAGCTCTTTCCGGACTTCTTCGCTCTGGCCATGATCGATTTTTCCGACGAGGGCCCGCATTTCATCCGCGCCCGGCTGCGCCTGAGCGATGCCCACGAGGAGGAATGTCATCCCGGCAATCCGGATGAAGCGATTCATCGTCACGCTGCCTCCACCACGGACGTCGTTTCTCCGACATTCGCCGAGCCGAAAAGGGTCGCGGAATTGGATCGTGAAATCGTGATCCGGATATATGTACCAGCCGATGCATCCCCCTTCGGAAAGATGACCATTTTATTCCCGTCTGTCCGCCCCTGCCATTCGTCCTGCGATTTCTTGCTCGGCCCCTCGACAAGCACCTCGACCGTTTTACCCACATGAGCACTGTTTTTTTCGGACGAGATCCCGTTCTGGAGTTTTATGATCTCAGCCACGCGGGCCGATTTCGCAATGTCGGGGATATCGTCCTTCATCTCGTACGCGGGCGTGCGCTCCCGCGGAGAATATTTGAACATGAACGCGCCGTCGTAGCGGATCTCTTCCATGAGGTCCAATGTACGCCGATGGTCGTCCGGCGTTTCACTTGGAAATCCCGAAATGATGTCGGTCGAGAGGGAAACCGAGGGCATCGCATCCCGGATTTTTTTTACCAGACTCATGTAGTGGCCCCGCGTGTAGGTCCGATTCATGAGGCCGAGGATCCGGTCGGATCCCGACTGGACGGGCAGATGAATGTACTTGCAGAGATTCGAATTACCGGCGATCGTCTCGATCAGCTTTTCGGACATGTCCTGCGGATGGGATGTCGTGAATCGCACCCGGATTCTTCTGTCGATTCCAGAGACATTTTTCAGAAGATCGGCAAAATCGCATCCGCCATCCCGGTACGAATTGACGTTCTGGCCGAGAAGCGTGATTTCCCTGAACCCGCGGCCGGAGAGCACTTCCACCTCCCGCAGGATGCTGTCAAGCGTCCGGCTCCGCTCCCGCCCGCGCGTGAACGGCACGACGCAGAATGAGCAGAACTTGTCGCATCCGCGCATGACCGAGATCCACGCGCTGATCCCGCTGGTGCGCAAAGGCATGATGTCATCGTACGTTTCCACCCTCGACAATTGCACGGCAATCCCCTTCTCGCCATGCCATGCCCTCGCAACGAGCTCCGGAACCCTTCGGTATTCGTCAGGCCCTACGATCAGGTCCACTACCCGGCCCACTCCCCCGGCTGAGAGCTTTCCCCTCAGCCGCTCTGCCATGCATCCCATTACACCAACAATGATTCCGGGCCTTTCATTTTTCAGTCTCTTGAATTCTCCAAGACGGCCGTAAATTCGTTTTTCGGCGTTGTCCCTGATGCTGCACGTGTTGACAAGGATGAGATCAGCACCCTCCAGATCAGAGGTCATTTCATACCCGTCTCCCGACAGGAGACTGGAAATTACCTCGGAGTCGGCCAAGTTCATCTGGCAGCCGTACGTCTCGATGTAGACTTTACGATTGTGCATCGGGGGAATCAGTTTAAGCGCAATCAAGATACCCAAAAACTGACATATAGTCAAGAATGGGAAAACCGGTTAAAGTATTTTAATATTATAGGCAGAATTTCAGAGTTTTTCCCAGAATTGCTTTTGACAAGAAGTCAGACTAGGCTCCTGATTTGCCCTGTTGTGCAAGCAGACCCTTTTGTCTATATTCCCGAAAGCTTGAGGTGACGAGTGGTGAAACGCTATTCCTCCCTGGAAATTGATCCCGAACTATTTAAAACGCTGGGTCACCGGCTCACCGACCAGATCGCAGGCTTTCTCTCCACGATTCGGACCCGACCCGTCACCCGGGGAGAGAGTCCGGAGGAAATCCGGAAGATTTTGGGGAATTCATCGCTACCGGAAAAAGGCCGGGATGTATCAACTTTGCTCGATGACGCCGCCCAGCTGATGCTTGAGCATTCGCTCCTGAACGGTCATCCGGGCTTTTTCGGGTACATAACCTCCTCCGCTGCTCCCATAGGCGCTCTGAGCGAATTTCTCACGGCAGCGGTGAATCCGAACGTCGCATTATTCCACCTTGCCCCGATCGCGACCGAGATTGAAGCCCAAACCGTCCGCTGGATTGCTGAACTGATCGGTTATCCCACAGAGTGCGGCGGTTTGCTGGTGAGCGGAGGTAACATGGCTAACTTCGTCTGCTTCCTGGCCGCCCGAAAGGCTTCTGCAGACTGGGATATCCGCTCCCTGGGTCTGCGTCGGGAACCTCTTCGGATTTACACCTCGAAGGAGACTCATACCTGGATTGAGAAGGCAGCCGATATGTTTGGATTAGGCACGCAGGCTATCCGCTGGATCGCCACCGACAAGAATCTTCGAATGGATGCCGGCGATCTTGAGGAACAAATCTCCAAGGACAGTAAAGCTGGGGACCAACCCTTCCTGGTGATCGGCACAGCCGGGACGACAGGCACCGGCGCCATAGATCCGATCCGTGAGATTTCGAGAATCTGCAAAGACAATAAGCTGTGGCTGCATGTCGACGGCGCCTACGGCGCCCTCGCAGCCTCCCTGCCTGATGCGGACGAGGATCTGCGCTCTCTTGAGCTCGCCGATTCCGTGGCCGTCGATCCCCACAAATGGCTCTATGCCCCGCTCGAAGCCGGGTGCGCCCTCGTCCGCCGGCCAGAGTTTTTGACCGACGCGTTTAGCTTTCACCCTCCCTATTACCGGCTGCAAGACGATGGAGAGAAACCTCCGCTGAATTATTTTGAGTATGGCCCGCAGAATTCCCGGGGGTTCCGCGCCCTGAAAGTCTGGATGTCCCTTCTCAGCGCAGGGCGCGAGGGTCTTGTCGGGATGATCTCCGATGACATTGCCCTCGCAGAGGAGCTTTACCGGGCGGTGGCTCGGCACAGTGAGCTTCAGGCGTTCACCCGGGGACTCAGCATCGCGACGTTTCGGTATGTTCCCTCCGAAATCCGCCCGGGTCCCGATAATGACGGCTTGCTGAACGAACTGAACGAAAGAACTCTGGCCCGGATCCAGAAGGAGGGGAGGGTATTTCTTTCCAATGCCGTGATCGACGGGAAGTTTTTGCTCCGCGCCTGCATCGTCAATTTCAGGACTACGTCACGGGAGATAGCGGAACTCCCCGAGATTGTTGCCGGGGCGGGACGGATGGTTTTTGAGGAGATGAGACCCGCTCCCGTCTCGTAAGCCGTTTCAATTCGGGTATTTGCTTTTCCTCAGGAAAAGAACGAAATTTCCGCGGTCCGGAATAACTCCCCCATGACCCCGTCAAATCTCCTCCAATCCATCAAGGAAGAAGCGAAGAAACTCAGGAAGACAGTAGTCCTTCCCGATGCCCATGATCCCCGCGCGCAAAAGGCAGCAAGGATTCTCGCCGACGAACATATCGCCAACCCTCTCCTGATCGGAAGCGAGAAGGCTATTCTCGCTGCGTCCCCCGAGACCAGCCTGGCAGGCATCAGGATCATCGATCCGGCCACATCGGAAAAGCTGTCGGACTTTTCCCACATTTTCTTCAATCTCCGAAGACTCAAGGGGATGACGATCGAGGAGTCCCGCAGAACGATGTCGAACCCATTGTATTTCGGAGCGATGATGGTCCGCGAAGGGATGGCGGACGGAAGTGTGGCCGGCTCGCTCTCCACCACGCCGGACGTGCTCCGAGCGGCGATCCAGGTGATCGGACTGCGGGAAGGCATCAGCATCGCCTCCAGCTTCTTCCTTATGGTTTTTCCACACCGGATTTTTTCATTCGCAGATTCGGCCGTTGTTCCTGATCCCTCCTCCGATCAGCTCGCTGATATTGCGGTCGCAACGGCCGAGAATCACAGGAAACTGAGCGGCGAGGAACCGCGCGTGGCTTTCCTTTCTTTTTCCACTAAAGGGAGCGCGAGCCATCCTCTGGTCGAGAAGGTGCAGCGCGCAAAGGATATTTTTAGCCGGAAATACCCAAAAATTCTTGCCGATGGCGAGCTACAAGTCGACGCCGCAATCGTCCCCCGCGTCTCGGCGGCCAAGGCGCCCGGAAGCCCCGTCGAGGGGAACGCAAACGTGCTTATCTTTCCCGACCTCAACGCGGGTAACATCGGCTATAAACTCGCCGAACGTCTCGGCGGCGCAGAGGCCATCGGCCCGATCGTGCAGGGCCTGAGGAAGCCCGCCTTCGATCTTTCCCGCGGCTGCAGTGTCGAGGATATCGTGAACACCGTCGCCATCAATTGTGTGCTCGCAGCCTGACCGTTCCCTCCATGACGGAGCAGGCCTCACCGAGGACCGAACGATTTCTCTTCATCGATCTCTACCGGAGCGCCGTCATTCTTCTTATGCTCGAAGGGCATACGTTCCGGACGTTTCTGCCGAAAACCGCTCAACAATCCCCGCTGTTCCAGTTTCATGAGTTTTTTCACGGCCTGAGCGCCCCTGCGTTCCTGTTCGGGGCGGGGCTCACCTTTGTGATTTCTACGAGGAGACGGTGGGAAGAATACCATCATTGGGGTCCCCCGCTCGCCCGGCGCGTGAAGCGGCTCATCCTCGTTCTTCTTCTGGGCCTCGCTATCCACCTTCCCTATTTTTCCTTTCGAAAGATCGTGGCCGATGGTACCACGGCCGATTATCTTCAACTCTTCCAATGCGATGTGCTTCATTGCATCGGGCTCGGCCTGCTCGCACTCCACGGCCTCGTCTTTTTGTTCAAGACCGAATCCCGCTTTTATGGGCTTGTCCTCTCGGCGATTGTGTCTGTCTGTTTCCTGACTCCGCTGGTCTGGGATGCAGATTTTAGCAGTTTTCCGCCGGCGCTTTCCCAGCTCATGAGCGGAGCCCACGCTTCCCCGTTCCCGCTTTTTCCCTATGTAGGATTTCTCTTCGCAGGCGTTATCGTCTCCTGGGAGTTCATGGTGGCGGTCGCGGCAAACCGCCAGGCCGCTTTCATGAGACGGCTCACCATCATCGGGTTGGCCCTGATCGCCTCGGGGGTGGCTTTCGACCTGATTCCGATAAATATCTACCCGCACTACGACTACTGGTTTACGAGCCCGAACTATTTCATGGTTCGCGTCGGCTCCCTGCTGGTGATCATCTCAGGGATCTGGCGCTTCGCCCGGTGGATCAAAATGCCCGCCGTTACAGTGCTGGGAAAAGAATCTCTGTTTGTGTACGTCCTCCACCTGGTCGTCCTCTACGGCTCGGCCGTCAATCCCGCGGCGAATCTCCAGACGGCCCTGGGCCAAAATCTCTCGATCTTACAAACGTCGGCGATCTTTCTGGCTTTCGCGCTGACAATGCTTCTCGCCGCCTTCGCATGGAGTTTCCTGAGGGAGAAACAGTTCCGCCTCTACCGGCTCATTCAACTTGCCGGTTCTGCCCTGTTTCTCTACTTCTTCTACACGAGGGATTTTTGACTTTCAGGGAAGGCAGATGGTCCCGAGCACGGTCTCCCTCCTCGCTCCGGTGACCGCAGGGATGTTGGTCGAATTTCCGGCCAACGCCTCGGTCGCCAGAAGGGCGAAGCAGATTGCCTCTTTCGCGTTCCCGGGGATACGAAGGTCGTCCGTGGTGCGTACGCGCGCGGGGCTGAAACAACTTTGTAAAGTGCGCATGATGCTCATATTGTGAGCCCCCCCGCCGCTGACCAGCACTTCGTCAACCGGCGCGGCCGGCCTGATGAAGCGCAGATACTGGTCGAAGATAGCGAGGGCCGTGTAATCGGTCACGGTTGCAATGATATCCTCATGCCGCGCCCCCCGTCCAGTCCGTCGCAGTATTTCTCTGACGAACGCTTCGCCGAATATCTCCCGTCCGGTGGATTTCGGAGGCTTTTTCCGAAGATAGGGATGTGCCATCATCCAGCGCAACAGTCTGCTGTTGATCCTTCCCGAGGCGGCGATGGTTCCTCCTTTATCGTAATCCCTTCCGAAGAATCGTCGGGCAAGCGCATCGATGACCATGTTGCCCGGACCCGTGTCGAAGGCCCGCACGTCTTTCAGCCGGCACGCGCACGGAAGAGATGTCATGTTTGAAATCCCGCCGATATTCAGAGCGATCCGGTTTTTTGTCCCGGATCTCATCATGAGATAATCACATATCGGGACAAGGGGCGCACCGGTGCCGCCGAGCGCAACATCGCCGATGCGAAAATCTCCCACGGTGATAACGCCGGTCATTTTCGCGATCGCCGCGGGATGCCCTACCTGCAAAGTCGCCCGGATTCTATTTCCGAAAAGTCTCCGTGACTCCGGGAGGTGCTGAATCGTCTGCCCGTGCGACCCGATCAGGTCGACCTCCGAGAGACGTCTCTTCGCCTTTCGCGACAATTTTGCCGCCGCGTCCGAGAATAGGCGCGCGGCAAGGATATTCAGCCGGGCGATGTCGTCGAGCCTGGCCGTCAGCGGATCGGAGTTTTTCAGCACGAATTGCCTGTATCCCCGCGGATAGGGATATTCATGATACTCAACGAGCCGCAGCTTTGAGTGGATGCCCCGGCCGCTGATCTCGACCAGAGCCGCATCGATCGCGTCCACCGACGTGCCCGACATGAGCCCGATGACGAGCTTTCTTTTTTTGGGAAGCGTTGCGAGGGCACGCATCGGGATGGATTAGTATATTCTGATATGAAGAATTCCAGCAATTCCGGCCCGCTGATCGGGGCCCATGAGTCCGTCGCCGGCGGGATTTTCCGGGCGTTCGAGAGGGCGGAAAGCGTCGGGTGCCGTGCCCTCCAGGTGTTTACCAAAAACTCGAATCAGTGGAGATCGAAACCCCTGACCGCCGAAGATGTTGCAAACTACAAAACGGCTGCCTCGAAATCAAACATATTTCCCGTCGTCGCTCACGATTCGTACCTGATAAATCTCTGCGCTCAGGACCGGGCGATTCTCAAAAAATCGCGCGAGGCGTTCGTCGACGAAATCCAGCGCTGCGATGCGCTGGGCATCCCCTATCTCAATTTTCACCCGGGAGCGCATACAGGCGCAGGCGAGGACCAAGGGATCAGACTGATCATCGAATCGATCAACTGGGCGCATGAGATGACAAAGGGGTCACGGACCCTTTCCGTGCTAGAAACAACCGCGGGCCAGGGATCCACGCTTGGATATACGTTCGAGCAGCTGCGAAGAATTATCGACGGAGTCGACCAGCACGCCCGCATGGCCGTCTGCATCGACACATGCCATGTCTTCGCCGCGGGCTACGATATAAGTAACGAGAAAGGATATGAGTTGACCATGATGAGGTTTCACGACGTGATCGGGTTCGATAAGCTGGTGGCCATCCATGCGAATGATTCAAAGAAGGGGCTTGGCTCTCGGGTCGACCGTCATGAACATATCGGGAAAGGGGCCATCGGAAAGAACGGGTTCCGATTCCTCATGCAAGATGAGCGTCTTCGAGGAATTCCCAAGATATTGGAAACCCCCAAAGGGGAGGATCTTAAGGAGGATCGGATGAATCTCAGGGTTCTGCGCTCTCTCGCAGGACATCGCCGTGAGAGGACCCTTCCCTCCCCGGGAAACGCCCCGCGGTGATCGGCTCGTCCCGACGCCAGAGCGGACCGATGATGCTCGTCCCCGCTGAACTCTCACACTTGACAGCAACCGGAATTGATTTATATTGAAACAGAGGGACGCGATGCCCGAAACTGAAGACATTTCTCTTAAAGACCTTTTATCGCGGAATACCAAGAAGGGATCTCTCTACCGCGACGCGGGGAACGGCAGGCTCGAATGTTTCGCGTGCGGACACCGGTGTCTCATCGGGGAGGGGAAGGACGGGATATGCCGTGTAAGATACAATAAAGGGGGGGTCCTCTACGTTCCCTGGGGGTATGTCGGCGGCCTGCAGATTGACCCGGTCGAGAAGAAGCCGTTCTTCCACGCGCTTCCGGGGAGCCGTGCTATGAGTTTCGGAATGCTCGGGTGCGACTATCATTGTTCCTACTGCCAGAACTGGGTGACCTCCCAGGCGCTGCGCGATCCGAACGCGCTGTCCGCCCCCGAACACCTCACGCCGGAGGATTTTGTCGGCCTGGCGTTCGATCATCACGCCTCGATCGTCACCAGCACCTATAATGAGCCCCTGATCACGAGCGAGTGGGGGGTTGAAATATTCAAGGTCGCACGCCGTTACGGGCTCGTGACATCCTATGTCTCCAACGGAAATGCCACTCCCGAGGTTCTCGATTTCATCCAGCCGTGGGTCGACCTCTATAAGGTCGATCTGAAGGGTTTTGACGATAAGCGCTACCGGAAGCTGGGCGGGCTGCTGCAAACGGTCCTCGACACCATCCGCTCCCTGCATGAACGGAAGATCTGGCTCGAAATCGTGACGTTGATAGTGCCCGGATATAACGATTCCGAGGAAGAACTCACCGCCATCGCCAGGTTCATCGCGTCGGTGTCACCCGATATCCCCTGGCACGTGACGGCGTTTCACTCCGATTACAAGATGCTCGAAACGGATAACACCCCGGTGCGCACCCTGATGAGGGCGGCCGAGAAAGGTTACGAATCCGGGCTTCACTATGTCTACGCCGGGAACCTCCCCGGGAAAGTTGGCACGTACGAGAACACTGTGTGCCCGAGCTGCCATCATGTGGTCATCGAGCGTCGCGGCTATGTGGTGCTCCGCAACACGCTCGTCGACGGACGATGCGCGACGTGTTCAACGCCCATCCCGGGCTTCTGGAAAATCCCTCACCCGGTGCGGATTTCCCCGCGAGATCGTTGAATAAGAATGTTCTTTTATGTATGTTACCCAGAATGAAGAATCCCCGGCCACAAAAAAAGAAACCGTCCGAGATTCAGCGCGATCCTCTCCGCGAAATTCCGATGTCGGAAGAGGACTGGGACGAGTTTCACCGCGGGGTGACTTTTTTTAATTCAGGAAAATTCTGGAACGCTCACGAGGCATGGGAACAGGTGTGGCTCCGGCATGCCGAGGACGAACGGCTGTTTTTCCAGGGGCTGATCCAGCTCGCTGCCGCCTACCACCAGCTTCTGCTCAAGAAAAGCGTTTCCGGTATGGTGAATAATTTTGACAAGGCGGCGGCCAAGCTTGAAGTGTTCCAGCCCGAATACCTCGGCGTCCATGTCAAACCTCTCCTGAAATTCATCGAGGAAGGGAAGAAGGAGGCCCGCCGGATCCGCGAGGATCTTTCAGGCTTCAACCCCAATCTCGTCCCGAAGCTCCAGTTCCATCGGCCAAGCAATCCCGACCTCATCGTGGAAATCGCTGACGTCTGCCGGCATGACGGCTTCCTGGAAGGGGTCAAGCTCTTCAATAACGGATACCACTGGGAAGCTCATGAGGTGTGGGAGGATGTCTGGAGGGAGAAGGAGGGAGACGCCAAGTCGTTTCTTCAGGCCTTCGTGCAGGCAGCGTCGGCCTTCAGCTTCCTGAAGCTTTGCAAACCCACGAGCGCGGTTTATCTCTTCGAAAAGTCCATCGAAAAGTTCCGGGAATTCGAGCAATGCGAATGCCCGGTCCGTCTCACTCCCTTCATCCAGTCTCTTGATGAGGCCCTTGCCAGGGCGAGGATTCCTTCAGGGAACGGCAAGCCGGCCCACTATCCCAGAATTGAGCTGATTTCCTGAGCTCAGGAACGAAGGCCCCGGGCGGCCTTAACGCCCGAGTTCTTTCCTGATCTGCTGCTCGAGCGAGAGGTGGTGCTCCGCCGAGATGTTGAGATCCTTCCTCAGCCGTGCGAGGTGATCCACGCCTTCGGGAGACAGATTTCCCCCCCGCCATGCTTCCCGTACCGCCTGAGCGTACAATTCTCTTTTGACCTGCGGCTCCAGAACCCGGTGCTCCTCCGGCGTGATGCGGAGTTCACTGTAATACCTGGTCATGAGGATCTGTTCGGCATGGTTCAAAGCCCCGCCCGCCCACGCTTCCATGAGCGCCCGGCGGTAGCTGTCGATCACAACCTGCCTGGGGATGCGCTTCGCCTCGGCCAATTGATGCTCGCGTGCGGTGTTCTCCTCCTTGTAAATCAGCTGTTCGAGCTGGCGCGCTTCCGGATGGTCTTTTTCGATGGTGCAAATTTTCATGACTTCGACGAGGGCATCATCGAATGATCGCTGGATCACGAGCTGCTTCGCCCTTGCCAGGTATTCTTCAGCCTTTTTCCTGGACGCCTCGGAAATTCCTTCTTCCCGGGCAGCCTTCATGGCCTCCTCTTCCTGCTTGCGCGCCTTCTCCTCTTCGAGCCGCTTGCGTAACTCGTCTTCGAGCTTTTGCCGGGCCGCTTCCTCCGCCTTGCGCCGCCCCTCCTCCTCTTGGCGCCGTCGATCTTCTTCCGCCCTGCGCTGTGCCTCAGCCTCTGCCCGCTTTCGTTCTTCCTCGGCTCTCCGCTTCGCCTCTGATTGTGCCCTCCCCCTCTCCTCTTCCGCGGCTAATCTCTCCTGATCCGCCCGCTGCCTTACCTCGTCTGCAAGCCGCTTCCGCTCTTCCTCGATTTTCCTCTGGGCTTCTTCCTGAGCGGCCTTGTGAGCTGCCTCCTCTCGTTCCTTCAGTTCCGCCGCGTGACGCTGCCTTTCATTTTCAAGTCGCTCCTGTGTCTCTGCCTCCAGCCGGGCTCGTTCCGCCTCGAGCCGCTTGAGGGCTTCCTCCTGCGTGCGCTGAAGATCTCCCTCCAGCTTCCGGCGGGCCTCCTCTGACTTGAGCCGCTCATCCTCTTCACGCTTGTGCCGGATTTCCAGCTCCAGAGCACGGCGACGCAATTCCTGCTCCTGAGTCTTGTGCTCCTCGTTGCTCCTCTTACGCTCGTCATCAGCCTTTCTCTGCTGCTCGACCAGCTTTTTCCGGACTTCATCGTGCGCCAGCCGCTCCTCGTCCGCCTCGCGAAGCATCGTCTCTTCATCGCGGCGCCTCTGCTCGGCCGACTTTCCGTCCGCCGGTTTCGCTTCCGGGGTTTTTGGCTCCGCGCCCTTGGCCTCCGCTACGGCTTTCTCGGCGGGCTTCTTCTCGTCCTTCCAGGCCTGCTCGGGATGCTGCTGTGCATGGAGGAGCCGCTCCTTGTACGCGCGGGCATAGAAATTTCCCGGATCGATTGAAAGCGTTTTCTCGACCTCGGCCAGCGCGGAGAGGATGTCCCGCGATTTATAGAACCGATCGGCGTTCTTCAGGAACTCGCTCGCCTGCTTCTTTCGTGCGTTTTCCTGTTCGATCGTTTCCTTTTTCGACATGAGTTTCTGAATTGTCTTCATCTGGTCATGAAATTTTTGAATTTCACTCCGAGGATTCCTGCACGATCGCCCCGTACTCCGAGAGGTCATGCATGTTGTAAAAATCCGCGTTGGTCAGCTCATCCAGCCTGTACTGCGCCGCGACCGCCTGCCTGAGCATTTTCAAGGCTTCATCCTTCTTCTTAGAATCGATGTCTTTCTTTTTGCCCGAATACATTTGCAGGGAATACATCTGCGCCACGCCGTACTTGACCGAGGCGCTCAAGGGGTCGGCCTCTATCGCACGGCGCGCATACGCGATCGCATCCGGAAAGCGTCCCAAACGGGTCATGGTCAGAGCCAGACCAACGAGCGCGCGGGAGTCCCTCGGGTGGCTCTGCACGGTCTCATCGAGCATGTCCTCGAGTTGCGCAAAAAGCTCACGCGCTTCCGGCCACCGTCCCAGCAGCTGCTTCAGACGGGCCAGCCTGTACATGCTCACGTAGTCGGTCGGGTTCGACCGGATGCTCCGTTCGCACGCCGATACCACCTGGCCGTTGAAGGTGAGCGAAAGGTCGGCGTCGGATGCCACCGCATCGGCAATCGGCCCGACGATGTATTCCGTGGAATCATCGACGAATGGCAGGGCGGCCTGATGATAGGCCATCCCCTGGCGGGGCGCATCGAGGAATTGCTGCGCACGCCCGCACACTTCGAGGATCTCCGGATCCTTCGGGTTCAACTTAAATGCCTGGGTCAGGGCATCCACCGCATCCTTCGGCCTCCCCGTCTTGAGGAGGATCTTGCCTTTCTCGAGATACGCGCGGCTGCTGTGCGGGGATAGTTTGAGGGCGTTGTCGATGTGCGCCAGTGCCTCGCGGTTTTCCCTGTGCATGGCAAAAACCTTGCCGAGGACGATGTACCCCATGCTGACCGAAGGGTCGGTCCCGACGGCCGATTCCGCAAGCTTCCGGGCCCTCTCGAGCGTGGTGTCGCCGGAAGCCCACCCTTTCTCGTATCCAGAGATGAGGATATCTGCTGCCTCCGCATACGCTTCGGCAAATCTCGCATCGGCCTGAATCGCCTGCTCGAACAGCAGGTACGCATTCCGCTGGCTTTCCTGCGTGCGGCGATGCCGCATCTCAAGCCCGCGGAGATAAAATTGATAGGCATTGCCGTCCCGGGGAGATCTCCCGGAGGTGAACGCTGGCGTCCTGTCGGCTGTAGGGACGTTGATCGCATCGGCAAGACGGGAGGAAATCTCATCTGGCAGATCCGACAAGAGCGCGGCCGACCTCATGAATCCATCCGACCAGGCCATCCTGCCGACCGAATCGTAAAGCTGCAGCGCGATCGCTATGGTGTCGCCCGTGCGGGTGACCTTCCCCGTCAAAGCATACATCGAACCGAGCTGAAATGTCGAATGGAGAGGATTCGGCGCATGGCCCGCGATCCCAACCGATGTGAAATATCCCGTGACGGTGGGAGTGGTGATGCGCTCAAGCCGCTCCGTCACCTCCTCGGCAAGGGCCGAGCCGAGGACATCCTCCTCGACGGATCGCGTCGCGCTTCCCCAGGGGAGGACCGTGAATGTCTGCTGCGTAGTCGGCACCGGCTTCTTGCTCGCGATGAAGAACACCGCGCCGCCGATCAGCGCCGCAACGCCAAGGCCGATGAGGAGAGGAACAACACTGCGGGGATTGAAGGGCAGACGCTGTGCCAGTGCGAACGTCGGCTTTTTCCGCAATCTCGTTAATTTCGCCTTGGGCCGCGGCTTCATCACCGGAGCCTTTTCAACTTTTTCCGGAACCTCGGCCGGCATTCCGGCCCCCTCGCCCCCTTGCGCCCCTTTGATTTTTTCCTCGAGATCCAGCGCCTCGACGTTCATCGGATCGTTCACGAGGGCTTTTGCGACTTCGACGAGGGCGTGCTCGAAATCCCCCGCATCAAAGTATGACCGGGCACTGGCGATCTGCGACTCTATCCGCGCAGACTTTTCCTGCTCCTCCCGCCGCTTCTCATCTTCCTTCTGACGGAGTTCCGCCTGCTTCCGTTCCTGCTCGAGCGCTGTCTTCCTCGCCTCTTCATCCTTCTTGCGCTGCTGCTCTTCCCGCTTCTTCCGCTCTTCCTCTTCCTTGACCTTCCTGACCTCTTCCTGACGGCGGAGTTCTTCTTCCCTCCGGCGTCTCTCGACGTCAGTCCGCCCCCGCGATTCCTCTTCGCGACGACGGCGCTCGTCCTCCTCGGATCTTTTCCGCGAGAGCTCCGCCTGATGAGCTTCCGATTCCTCGTTCCGCCGCCGTTGATCCTCCTCGACTTTGGGCTGCCCGTTTTCGGGCCGGACATGGACCTGCTCATCGTCGGTTTTCCGCAGCTGCAGCTTCTTCTCGCGTTCGACGCGCAGCGCCGCGCACAGCTGCTCCTCGCGCACAAGAAGCGCCGCCTCCGCACGCTCCCTCTCCTTGGTTACCGACTCGAGGATTTCGCGAAATGCGCGCTCGCGATCAGATTTGACCTGCTCGATTACTTCGCGGGCGCGTTGCTCTGTTGTTTGGTCAATACGGGCTGATTCTTCCTCAAAAGCCGCACGGCGGATCTCCTCCACTCTCAGCTTTATGTCTTCCGCGCTGTTGCGATCCTCCTGTTCAGTCACCCGATCCCTTTCTCAATAGATGATTCCTAAGCTCGAAAAATATAGACAGATGCCTCAGGATTGTCAACGGGGGGTGTATTCTGCGTCTCGTCAATTTTTGCCGATTCGGAACTGTTTTGAACGTTTTTTCATTTTCGACGGCCATTTTAGCCTCGAGGTGCGCGACCAGTCCGGCGAGGCTTTCGGCGTGGACTTCGACGGGGTTTTGGCGTATATTCCTACATGAAAAAAGATGGTTCCCGCCCTCCCCTTGAAGGACTCGATCGCCGCTTCGACACTTCGTCTCCCGATGAGATCGATGCAAATCTCCTCGATTCATTTCCCTACGAATATCCCGGACGGGATATCGTGGTGACTACCGATACCGATGAGTTCACCGCCGTCTGCCCCTTCTCCGGACTCCCGGATTTTGCGACGATCAAGGTGAATTATATTCCGGATAAGGTGATCGTCGAGCTCCGCTCGCTCAAGTACTACCTTTTCACCTACCGCAACGTCGGGATTTATCAGGAACACGCCGTGAACCGTATCCTGGAGGATCTCGTGAAATGCTGCCGCCCGAAATGGATACAGGTGATCGCCGACTACAAGGTCCGCGGGGGCGTCCATACGGTGGCAAGCAGGGAATGGCCGTCCCCCCGCAAGGACGCCGCCGACCGCCAGTAGCTTTCCGCGATGCCGCGGCTCTTTGTCATCCTCGGATCGCTGTCCGCATTCCTGGCCGTCGCGCTCGGCGCCTTCGCCGCTCACTCCCTCAAGGAGAAACTTCCCCCGGACCTCTTCGCCACATGGGAAGTGGCGGTCCGATACCACCTCGCCCACGCGCTCGCTCTCTTCGCAGTCGCCTGGACCCTCGCGCAGTGGCCGGATGCGCGGTCCGCGCCCGCAGGCTGGCTGTTTCTCGCCGGCACCGCCTTCTTCTCCGGCAGCCTTTATGCCCTGAGCCTGAGCGGAATCCGCTGGCTCGGAGCGATCACCCCCGTCGGAGGCGTCTGCTTCCTCGCCGGATGGTTATATCTGGCCTGGACTTTCTGGAAAAACGTGTGAGGTCTACCGCCCCGAGCCGAGACGGCCGCGGACGTATTCGATGGCGGGAGGAAGCATGGAAACGATGATTATTCCCGCGATGACCAGAGTGAAATTCTCCCGCACCGAGGGAAGATTGCCGAAGAAAAAACCTGCGAAGATGAATATTCCGACCCAACCGATACCAGCCGCGATATTGTAAAGCATGAACCTCCCATAGCTCATGAATCCCAGCCCGGCGACGAACGGGGCGAAGGTCCGTATGATGGGGATGAACCGGGCAATGACGATCGTCTTCCCTCCGTGTTTTTCGTAAAACCTGTGAGTCCGCTCCAGATATTCACGGTTGAGGAATCGCCATTTTCCCTTCGCAACGATGTTCGGGCCGAGCGCATATCCGATCCAATAGTTGACGATGTTTCCCGCGATAGCAGCAGCGGAGAGGGCCCCAAATAACCAGAACGAGTCAAGCGAGCCCGATGCCGCAATGGCCCCCGCGGCAAAGAGGAGGGAGTCGCCCGGCAGAAACGGTGTCACGACCAGGCCTGTTTCACAGAAGATTATCGCAAAGAGGAGTGCGTAAGTCCAGGCGCCGTACGCCGCGATGAACTCGAGGAGATGACGGTCGATATGCAGTATGTAATCGATAAGAACTTTGAAGAACTCCACAGATCCTCCGGACCGGGGTGAGTCTATTCGACGAGCACAAAATCGATTTGGCGTTCTTCGGAGTCGACCCGGACAACCTGGATCCGGACCTTGTCCCCCAGCCGGTACCGCTTTTTGGTCCGGCGCCCGACGAGGGAGTATTTCTTTTCGTCAAAGACGTAGAAATCGTCCTCCATATCCCGTACCCTGACAAGACCTTCGACAAGAAGATCGGCGATTTCGACAAATAAGCCGAAGTTGGTGACTCCGGATATGATCGCATCGAACTGGTCGCCGAGATGACGTTTCATGTATTCCACCTGCATGACTTTTACCGACGCGCGTTCGGCTTCCATCGCCACCCTCTCGCGCTCGGATGACCACGCGCAGAGGTCAGGAAGTATCCCGCCGTAATGCTGGCGCCTCTTCAGGGGCATTTTCGAGGCATACTCGTCAAGGAGACGGTGGACCACCAGGTCGGGATACCGCCGGATCGGCGATGTGAAATGCGTGTAGTACCCGAAGCCGAGCCCGAAATGCCCGATGTTTTTCTCGGAGTAAACCGCTTTCGCCATGGAACGGATCGCCACTTCGTTGATGACCCCCTCCTCGGGTTTACCCCCGACGTCGATGAGGAGTTTCTGGAGGGCACGGGAGCGCACCGTCCCGCCCGTGACGGTGAGCCTGTAGCCAAGATGCTCCACAAACGCCGCGAGGTCCGCGAGCTTCTCGGGGGGCGGCGAGTCATGGATCCGGTAAATGAAGGGGCGAATCTGGTCTTCCTTTTTGAACAGACCGATATGCTTCGCCACGACCTGGTTCGCCATCAGCATAAAATCTTCCACCAGGCGGTGGGCTGCCAGCCGCTCTTTTTTCAATATCTCCGCGGGCTTTCCCTCGTCGTCGAATCGAAATTTTGTTTCTACGGTCTCGAAGTCGATGCTCCCTTCCTTCATCCGCTTCCTGAGCAAAGCTCCGGCGACCGAGTGCATCCTTGAGATGGTTTCCGCAAAATCCCCGCGGCCGGTCTCGATGATTCTCTGCACCTCCTCGTAGCTGAAACGCCGCTTGCTCCGGATGACGCTTTTTGCGATCTCATAGTCCTCTACGCCCCCCTGGGGCGTCAGCGTCATGAACGCCGTGTAGGTCAGCCGCTCCACCCCCGGTCGCAAGCTGCAGATGTCGTTGGAAAGTTTTTCGGGGAGCATCGGGATGACCTCATCCGCCAGATAGACGCTCGTCCCCCTTCTCAGAGCCTCGCGGTCAAGCGCAGTTCCCTCGCGCACGTAATGGCTCACGTCCGCAATGTGCACGCCGAGCCGGGTTTTCCCGCCCGGCATTTTTTCAAGCGACACGGCGTCGTCGAAGTCCTTGGCATCCTCGGGATCGATGGTGAAACACTCCAGTTCGCGGAGGTCCAGCCTCTTCTGGATTTCCTCCCTGGGAATCTCGTCGGGTATTCGCGCCGTTTCCGAGAGGATCTCCTTGGCAAATCCCATCGGAAGCTGGAATTCCCGGGCGACCGCCGCCATCTCCGCGCCGACCTCCCCCGAACGGCCAAGGATTTCAAGGATGTGCCCCTCCGGACTCAGGTTCCGCGATTCCCACCCATCGATGACCGCCACGACTTTCTCGCCGGGACGCGCCCCCTTCGTCTTTCCCTTGGGGATGTAGATGTCGCGCCCGATCTTCCGATCGTCCGGAGCGACAAAGAAGAAATTCTTGCTTTTTTCAAAAACGCCGACGTACGGCTTCGCGCTCCTTTCGACGACCTCGATAATCTCGGCCTCCTGTTCCCCGCCCTCGCCGTGAGCGAAGAGGGCGACCTTCACCCTGTCTCCGTCAAGGGCCGTCCCCAGGAATTTCGGCCCGACAGCAACCGTGGCCCCGTCGGAGGAGATTTTCACGATCCCCGACCCCTGCTTCGTCATCGTGAGGACGCCGACCGCACGGGATGTCGCGGCGCCGCGGCCGTACCGCTTCCTCCTTCCCCGTTCGATCGACTTCGCCTGGTAAAGCTCGCTCAATGCCTGGTCGAGCAGACGCATCCCTGCCTGGTCCTTGATCGAGAGCCGTCTCGCCAGAACCACAGATTTGAACTGTTCTCCCGGATGGGCCGCTAAAAACTCGAGAAGTTTCTTTTTGAGGTCGTCGAGCGTCGTCGCCATCGGTCAGAACGCGAATCGGTAGTAAAGCCGGGCTTCGTTCGTCAGACGCTTGTCTTCCGTGTTTTCGCTGTACACCTTGCGCTGGATCTCGAGAAAAAGATTTCTCACGAGATTGACCTGGTAGGTGAGGTTAGTGCTCCCGATGTCATTGAAAATCTTTCCTCCCACGCGCAATTGCCCTATGCCGGCGGCCGCCGTGATGTGAACGTTCGTCCCTTCCTGGAAACTTCCGCCCTGGTAGCTGACGTCGACGCTCCTGATGACCGAGAACTCCTGCCGGAGGTATTCAGAAAAAATCCCCGATAAGAGGTTGGAGGCGAAGAAGGTTCCCGTCGCCGATCCGAAGTTCGCGATCTGCTGCTGCTCCTTCGAGGTGAGCTGATCGCGGAACTTGCCCGTGACGATGAACGAGATGACGTCCGACTGGACATCTCCCCCTTTCGCCTGGCTCGACCAGTCGACGTACTCGGCGCCGGGACGCAGCTGAACTTTCATGTTCATGTCGAGCTTGGGGTTGAGACGCGGCCCGGTGATGGCAAGCTCCACGATGACGCTCTGCTCGGTCGTCTTCGGCTCCGTCGCCGCCCCCGTCACCGGGTCGACGATCTGCGCCTCCGTCACCTGCCGCACCCCCTCGTACGTGGCCTTGATGTCCAGCTCGGGGTTGTCCCACTGCCCCACGAACCGGAGCTTCCCGGACGCGTCGAATTTCTTGAAGAAGTTGTAATAGGAGCGGGGGGCGACCTGGATCTCACCGTAAATTGTCGGCGTCCCCTGGCTGTTCACCGCCATCACCTCTCCCTCCAGCTCGGCGTAGAGCTCCTCGCTCGTTGCAGGAGTGAAGATCATCTTCACGCCCGTGATTCCCCTCGTTTCCACACGCAGATTGTACCGTATCCTGTCCAGAAGGGGGGAAGACTGGATGCGCGTTCCCCTCTCATCCTCGGTCTGCTCCTCCCCCCCCGTGTCGCCGTAAAACTTCGAGATGCGCCTCTCCTGCCGCACGATTTTCGACGTATCGTCCACCAGAACGTAGGGGAGGGCCAGTGTGGAGCTCGTCGCACGGTCGGACGCGGCAGGCGGGAAGATGAGGTTGGCGTCAAGGATCCTCAGTTTTCCGGAGAGAAACGGATGATCCAGCGTGCCGTTGATCTTTATCCCGGCCGGATCGGTTTCGGTATAGAGGGTTCCGTACATCGACGGAATTCTTTTACGAGTCGCCTCCGTCATCAGGAGGAGCTGACCGTTCACAAGGAGGTCGAATTCCCCGAGCTGAAAGTTTCTCGTGAGAATCGATCCCGTCACCTTTGCCTCTCCGGTCTTTCCCTTGTAGGGGGCGTTGCGTATGACCAGGTCGCTGAAGACGATTTTATCGCCCGTCGGCTGAAGCAGACCTGCCACGCTGTACGAGATGTTATTGGGATTGAAGAGGAACCTCAGATCGTTGAGCGAAATGGTCCCGCTGTACTGGGGATCGCGCGGGGTCCCGAGCAATATGACGTTCGAGCGGATTGTCCCGCTAAGATTATCGAAATCTACCAGCAACGGATCAAGCACCCCGACGTCGAACCCGTCAGAGATGACTTCGATGTGCTCCTGCTTGTCGGGGAACCGCTCTTTCACTCCGGACAGGGCGAGATCGATGGGCAGAGTTCCCCTGATCGCGAGGCTCGGCGCCGTGTCCGCCGGGAGCTCGCGCACCGTGATGTCAAGCGCCGCCGCCTGGTTCGAATAGTCGATTCTCGCCGTCACGGTGCCGATCGGCGTTTTGCGAAAATGCGCTTTGCTCGTCAGGGCCCGGAAGGCAATGACCGGCTCCGCCGTCGTCCCGGTCACACGAAGATCGGCGTCCGCCACTCCCCCGAACCCTCCCCCGGGCTGCGAAAGCTCGCCGTTGCGAGAGAGGGCGTTGATTCCGGCAAGATCAAAACCCCTCAATGCCGCGGTCAAATCGACGATCCCTCCCGAGTGTAACACCCCTGTCAGTGAAAGTTCCTCGCTCCCGCGCCTCATGGTCCCGCGCATGATACGGAATCCGTCAAAATCCCACCGGCACTGGACGTCCTGTTCGTTGCGCCATCCGTAAACGCCCAGCCGCAGATCCAGGGTGTCGAAATCAAACACGTAGGTATGAGGCTGCACCGAGGCGTTGCCGATTGCCAGGATGGTGTAATTGGAATCGACGAATGCGCTCACAAGGAAATCGCCTGAAAGATTCTTGTAACCGATCTTACAGTGAATGCCGTCGAGGTGCTTCGTGTTGAGGCGCCCCGACTGCGCCGTCAGGTTTGCCCTGCCGGTGAGATCTTCAAGGGTACGGTAGTCGTTCAAATTCCTGAGTTCGATCGCCAGGCGGCCGTCGTTCACGAGCACTCCGCCCTTGACCGACCCGATGTAAAACTCTCCGAAAGTTCCCTCGCAGGTGACGGAGAGTTCGTCCACCGTTCCGGTGAGAGTTCCCCTGAGGTCCGCGTTGGCATCGAAGGGAGATGCCTTGAAAAGATCAGCCAGCGGCGCGAGGTTTTTTATGTTCACGCTGTAGGTACAGTTCACTTTTCGTTCCGATAACGTGTGGGGCCTCACGATGAGCTTGGCGCTCCTGGTTTCGGTCACCTGGGAATCGGCAGGGAGGGCATGCCGCTTGATCGTCTCGATGAGGCTGTTCGTCTGATGGACGAGCGCGGCCGTCGTGAGATCAAGATCGAATTTTCCGCGGAAATCGATATCGGCGATCCCCGAACGAAGGGAGAGCCGCTTTTCCGCGGAATTCCGCTGGTCGAGGGCAAGGTGGATGTCCTGGGGCTCGACGTCGTGTCCCTGAAAAACCGAGGCGAGCAGCGAGAGATCGCAGTCCGCGTCGAAATCGTCGATGTTGTGCCCCGAGCCGGCCACCATGCCGTGCACCGTGAGGGAACTGGAGTATTCTTCATTATTGAATAGCCTGGCGAGGTCGAACGAGGTAAGGGCGAGCGTCCCGTTGTAGTGAGGCATTTTTGCGTCCGTGAAGTCCGCACCGCCCCGGACCTCCGCTCCGACTCCCTCGCCCCTCAGGCGCGCCGTCGCCTCAAGCCGGTTCCCGGCCGCCGTCGCCGTGATCTCCGACGTCGTGAACGCCATCCCAGCGGTCCGGCAGGTGTCGACCGAGATGCCGAGCGTCGAGTTCATCTCCCGGAGTGAAAAACCTTCTCCGCGTATGGTCCCGCTCCCCGTGAGAAACGTCCGCAGCTTCCTGATTCCGGTCAGCGGCGCCAGGTTCAATCTCGCCGCCGCAAATGTGCCGCTGTAGGTGGGCCGCGCCCTGGCCAGGTTCATCTCCCCACCGATGTCGAGCGAGCCGAATTCGCCTTTGGCGATGGTCTTGGCCCTGAAAGTGAGCGGTTTCCCCGAAAACTCCGCATAGAGGGAGATTTTCCCGACGCTGTCGAATGTGGGGAGTTCCAAACCCCGGAGGAGTTTTGAAATGTCAGCCGGGTCGATTTTCGTGTCGCCGACGAGCATGTTAAGCGAGAGGTCCCGCGGATCGTTCAGATGCCTCACGCTGCCGGAAAGGTTGATCGCGCTCCCAAGAGTGCCCAGATGCAGATGCTTGACGAGCAGATTCCCGAACTCTCCCCCCGCATCAAGTTCGAGATACACCGACCCGTCCAGGAAACCGACCTGCGGGATGAAACTTCTCAGTTCACCCAGATCAAGGTTCTTTGCCCTGAGCTGTACCTGGGTGGAATCGTGAGCCAGCTTGTCAAGCGACAGGCCCCGGAGAATGTTTCTGCCCCCCAGAAAGGCATCGAGCTCGATGTAGGACCGGCCGGACTGGATGATGACGTTTCTGGCGGTTGTCCCCTTGTCGGAGATGGAAAAATCTCCCCGGAAATGAGTCAGCTCGAATTGCGATTGAGGCGAATAAAAGCTTGCGTGGCCGAGTTTCACGCTGATCTCGCGCCCCGCGATCTGCGCTCCCATCTGGGCGCTGAGGTCGTTGATCGAGAATCGATGGTACTCGACGAACGAAGAGGGCAAATCCCAATGGCCCGGGGCAGCGAGCGAGGCCGAATCGATGAGGGTCAGGGTTCCCCGCTTCAGCTCGATGTCGTTGAAGGACATCGTCATGTCGAATGTCCCTCCGCCACCCTCGGTTCCCCCCTTGATGACCGAGAGGAAATTCCACTTTCCCGACGACGACCGGACAAGGCGGAAAACGGGCTGCTCGAGGATCAGGTAACGGAGGCGAAGGTTTCTGCTGAAGAAGGAGAAGA
This sequence comes from uncultured Chlorobiaceae bacterium, assembly GCA_964410105.1. Lineage (GTDB taxonomy): Bacteria > Bacteroidota > Ignavibacteria > UBA10030 > SZUA-254 > CAYPFY01. The sequence continues at coordinate 22,410 of CAYPFY010000005.1, read as the reverse complement.
ATTCGTATTGACAGGTGATTTGTCCCGTGCTCAGGATGGTCTCGTCGCCCGAGGCAACTGCGAGAGAATCTATGGTAAACCCGCTGATGAGGTTGCCTCCGATCCGACCGATGTGAATCGTGCCGTTGAGCCTGGTCGAAAGGTCGGAAGCGAGTATGGCCCTCAGCCGGTCCCTGAAGAAGGCAGTTTGTGTCAACCCGGCTGAAAGCAGCATGAGGAGGACGAGACTGCCCCCGGTGTATCCAGCAATTTTCACCACCCGAGTGAGGGTTTTCATAAAACCTCAGCCGGCGGAAAACCGATCCAGGATGCGATCGATGATCGAAGTGGTCGAACGGCCGGGCACGAGGTTGATCGTCGCAACTCTCCCTCCGGCTTTTTCCACGACATCTCTCCCGACAATATCCTTGACGTCCCAGTCAGCCCCCTTCACCAGGACATCCGGCACGATCGCGCGGATAAGTTCAAAAGGGGTCTCTTCATCAAACAGGCAGACGTAATCCACTGGATTCAGGCGGGAAACGACGAACGCACGGTCATCCTCGGAGACGATCGGCCGCTTATCCCCCTTGATCCTTCGGACCGACGCGTCGGTGTTCATCCCCACAATCAGCGCGTCCCCTGCCTCCCTCGCCCGCTCGAGGTACTCGACGTGCCCCCTGTGAACTATGTCAAAGACTCCGTTCGTAAAGACGATCTTCTTCCTCTCCCCGCGCAACGAGCCGCATATGTCGCGCAGCGCTTCCCGGTTGACAACCCTGCCCATCCCCTAAAGCGCGTCCGGCTGGTGGTCGGTATCGGCAAGCACGTTCTTCCTGAGCTCCTCCCGATCGATGGGCACGATGCCGACATACCCGCAGACCACACCCCCCGCGTAGTTTGCCAGCGCGGATGCTTCCCTGATCGTTCCCCCGCCCACGAGGGCCATCGTAAGCGTCGATATGACCGTGTCCCCTGCCCCTGAGACGTCCGCGACGTTCCGCGCCTTCGTGGAGACGAACGAGATTGTGCCGTCCGACTCGAATAACGACATCCCCCGCTCTCCGAGCGTCAGGAGCACGTTTTTTGCCCCGAGCAGCGCGAGCATTTTCTTGCCGGCCTCGCGGACGTCATCTTCCGTTTTCAGGCGCACGCCAAGAGCCTCTTCGGCCTCCTTCCGGTTCGGCTTGAAGACCGTGACACCCTTGTAGTCGAAGAAGTTGTTGAATTTCGGATCGACGGTTATCGGTTTTCCCGACTCGTTCGCGAGGTTAGCGATCTGTCCGATGAGATCGCGGACGATAACCCCCTTGTTGTAATCCTCAATGATGATCCCGCTCAGATTCTTTATGTTGATCCGGAGGACATCCATGATCTTCTTCTGTATCGTCTGGGAAATGTCGTTCTTTTGCTCGCGGTCAATTCTCACGACATGCTGGCTGTGAGCAATAACGCGCGTTTTGACCGTGGTGGGCCGGGAGGGGTCGACGACGACTCCCTCCGGAGGGAAATTGTTCTCTCTGATGATGTCGTAGAGCTGCTTCCCGCTGTTGTCCGCCCCGATGACACCCACAAGGAGCGGCTCGCCTCCGAGGGATTTGAGGTTCCTTGCGACGTTCGCCGCGCCCCCGAGCCGGGCCTGCTCTGTCTCCATGTCGATGACCGGAACAGGGGCTTCGGGCGAGATTCTGCTTACGTTCCCCCAAATGTAGCGGTCGAGCATGAGGTCTCCCACGACGGCGATGCGTTTTCCCGCCATGGAGGTGAATAGATCGTTGAGGCGCTTCGGACTGATGACTACCAAATCAAAAATCTCCTTGTTTTGCACGCAATATAGCCAGAAGGCCCCTGATAATCAACTACTTTTGGTTTTCTTGCGTGAATCTCTATATTTGCTCGATTATGAGAACTCAGAAAGTATCCGGCGCGCAGCTTCAGTCATTCCGAAAGCTTACGCTAAAAAAATATCGGCTGCAGTACGGACGATTCATCGCCGAGGGGGCCCACCTCGTGACCGAGGCTCTTCGTTCTCCCTGGAATGTCGAGGCCATACTTGCGACCGAAGCTTTTTCAAGAAAAGGCGACTTTTCCCCGATCATTGAAAGCGCGGGGAAAAAGTCCGTGCCTGTTTTCTCGGCGACTGCCGCGCAAATGAATTCCTTGTCCGATACCGTCGCCTCTCCGGGAATCGTGGCAATAGTCTCCACCGCAGTCCCCCTCACGTCCCAATCCCTTCTGTCGCTTCCCGACCAGGCGCTGGTCGTCGCCCTCGATTCTGTCTCAGATCCGGGAAATGTCGGCACGATCATCCGGACGTGCGATTGGTTCGGAGTGGATGCCCTCATTTTGGGAGGGGAGAGCGTCGAGGTTTTTAATCCGAAAGTTGTCCGCTCCGCCATGGGATCGCTCTTTCATCTACCCTTTCTGCATGAAAAGGACCTTTCCTCACTGGTCAATTCCTGTCTCCGGCTGGGCTGGACCGTTTGCACGACTCTTCCGCGCGGCGGCAATGCCGTCGGCGACATTCCCCAGGGGAGGACGATGGTGGTCTTTGGGAATGAATCCCGCGGCGTTTCCCGGGAATTCAGGGCGAACGCTTCCCTGTCGATTCCCCGATTCGGCAATGCCGAGTCTCTGAATGTCGCCGTTTCCTGCGGAATCATTCTCAGCGAGTTTCGTCGGCGGGGATAACCCGTGCCGGATCGCTAAGCCCTCTGGCACGCTATTTGATTATTCCATTTTTTTTCCAAGAATACCACCTTTTCTGTTGACTTTCACCCTCCGCCAATGTATACTAGCACTGGCAGAAGGAGGACTGGCGCCAGACTCAGGGGGGGGATGATTTCATCCCGGCGTAGAGTTCTCTCGGAAAGATCCGCCGCGCTCACACCACGCGGGCGGCATTGTTCCTGCCATCACTGATCTTCACCGGCCGGCGTAGCTCACGGCCGCTCCACCCACACTGGAAAATCCAGGCTCACTCCGGTGAGCGGTTATCTGCATTCAGATGTCGACTCATTTATCCGCACCGAGTTGATATGCGAGGAATTATCTTTCCACCAATCATTCCATCATTATCCTCAAGGAGGAGTTATGAAATTGTTTACCGCGTTCTTTCTGTTCGCCACTCTTCTCTTCGCCAGTGAGGCTGCCGCACAACTGACGACGACCACCGACAGCCTTCCGCCCAAGGGGGGCGAGTACAAAAGCGCATCGACCGATACCGCCAGGTATCCTCAGATCGGGTTCAAGCTGTCGTCGATCGATATGAAAAACTTTTCTCCCCCTTCGGCTCCCCCTCCGCCGCTCGGGAATGGCCGGACGTATACGTTCGTCTGCCAGATGGATTTTGATCTCGCCCCCGGGGGCCATCAGACGCACGCGGCAAACGGATTCATGTCCGCCCAGCATACGCGTGATTCCGCATCGACGCGGTTTTTTGATACCGAGATGCTTGCCCTCAGCCTCACGGGCACAGGCTATATGATCCGGGAGAGTCCCACAAAAGCTTCCACAGGGAAAACGACGATACAGGATCTCGGGGGGGGACAATTCCAGATCAACAGTTTCTTCGACGTATTCACCGAGATAAGCCTGGACGGCGGGGCGACGTGGGACACCGCTCAGACCTCAACACGAGTAAGCATTCCGATTGTCACGACGCCAATCGGCGGAACCAAGTTCGAAGACATTAACGGGAACGGGATCCAGGATTTCGGCGAGCCGGGGCTCTCGGGGTGGCAGGTTCAGCTCTGCGACACTCTGGGAAACGTGCTTGGCACCGCGAACACTGGTGTTAACGGCAACTATTCCTTCCCCAACGTCGCCGCTGGGAAGTATCTGGTCAAGGAAGTTCCCCAGGCAGGATGGATGCAGACCGGAGGACAACCCGTCTATACGCTGATCGTGATTCAGGGCCAGCCCCAAAACGGGATAAATTTTGGGAACGTCCATACCCCGACTCTCTATGGCCACAAGTTTCTCGATGTGAACCACGACGGGATTCACCAGCCGAATGAACCATACCTCCCCGACTGGGGGATCTGCCTCTATCCCAAGAATACGAGCAACCCCTCGATCGATGTCGCGACTACCACAAGCAGCTACCGCCTGAACGGGCTTCCTCCCAGCGAGCCGGTTATCGGCACGATGCGCGGATATATGGGCGATCATCGCGGGCAGTACGAAACCCAGTCGCAGACGATTCCGATTGAGCTGATCGCTCTGTCGCTTCAAAGCTCGGAGCCGATCAAGGTCGGGGACAGTTTCTTCGACGTGTTCACCGAGCTTTCAGTGTCGGGCGGCGGGACGGTCCATCGCTCCCTCGGCGCAGTCAACGGCAACGGCGGCGGGCCAGCGAGCAGCTTCTTCGACATCTTTGTCGAGGTGGATATCGTGAACCGGAGCGGCGGCCCGGGCGGAATGCAACTTATCAGCCATAATCCCGTCCGCCTCACCGGGACTGCCCCCTCCGTCCCGTTCCCGGTGGGCACGACATGGGATGGCGGAAATATTCCGCTCTTCGATAAAGGGACCGACGTGCCGGTCTGTATGCTCGAGGATCTCACCCTGACCACCGGAGCGCCCGCCACGCAGCAAAATCCCATCTGTCTTAAGACCGACAGCTCAGGGCAGTATTGCTTCATGTCGGTCCCGCCAGGCACCTATAATATTGTTGAAGTTCCCGAATCCGGATGGACTCAGACGACCCCCGATCCCGGGCCGATTGTTATCTCGAGCGGCACGGCCGACACTATCAATATAGGGAACCGCGATACGATCCCGCCCGTGATTACGACGACCACCACCTGGACCGATAAGCTCTGCGAAGACAATAAAGGTCCGTTCCCCCTGATGGTCAATGTTCTGGACAATTCATTCCGGCAGCCGGGCGGCGGTCCGGGCGGAGGCCGGATCAGTTCCTTCTTCGATGTCTTCACCGAGATCAGCATAAACGGCGGTGCGTATTCACATACCCCGATGAACCTGAATTCGTTCTTCGATGTGTTCACCGAGATCGGAGGCGGTGGCGAGTACTGGGATTACGCGCCTTCCCCCCAGGAAGGATACCCCGCAGGGACCGATATCCAGGCTCGAATTCGGGCGGTCGACCTGAGCGGGAATGTGTCAATCTTCCAGTACGGGAATATCACGATCGTCCCACGCCGTCCCATATTGAAACCGTTCTTCCCCGCGCCGTTCAAGAAACAATCGACATTTGAGAACAACTGGTACGGGAAGGGGTCCAATAGCTGGTGCGGACCGACGGCAGCGTCATCCTGCCTGCAAAGACTCGGCGTCCCCGGCCTGCCCAACGATAAGAACGCGCTCGTCAGCGCGCTCGCACAGCAGATGAATACCGACAACATTGCCAAGAATGGCGCTGTGGGGACGGGTTCGCCCGGCGCAGGTACGGTCTTCTGGCAGACTGCGGCCGATAACGGCTTCGTCTGGGGCCTCAATAAGTATCTCACGCTCCTCGGCCAGCGCCTGAATTATACCATAAAAATCTATAATCCGAATAGTGACCCGATCAACGGACATGATATTCTCTATAGCCGTTATCCGACCTATTCGGATTATGAAAACGAGCTGCATAACGGGGAGGATGTGATGATCAGGATCCGCTACGGACCCACCGATAAGACGCTGCAGAACGGAGGTCACTGGCTCGTCGGCATCGGTCAGATCGACGCGCAAGGGACCAATCCGAATACGATCATGGTGATGGATCCCGCCACCGGCGATACGGCGAGCATCAGGTGGACAGGTATCAATACGGGCACGTACGCGGGCACGACAGTGACGATAAAGAGCCTCGTGGTCGTCTCACCGAAAGGGAACCGCGCCATCAGCCTCGTCACAACGCCGACGTTCCGGGCAGCTCTGGGAATTGCCTACACTCCCCAGGCGAACGTTCAGAACACTCATACGTTCGAACATATCAAGAACCTTCACGTGACGTGTACCATCCCGTCGTTCGGTTACGCGGACACCCAGCTCGTTCCGCTCATCCTCCCCGGGGTCACGCAGAACGTGCAATTTGCGCCCACCACCCCGCAGAGCATTGGATTCTTCGACATTTTCTATAAAGTCGAGCCGGGGGACACCGATCCGTCGGATGACAGCGTCCATGCCGTCATGGTCGTCGAGGATAGCACAAAATTCCGCACGGCCTCCATGCTCGACTGGGCGGCACAGCTGAAGCCGATCAAGTGCAAGCCGACGCGCACGAAGTTCAAGTTCAACCTGGGGATCCCGCGCGACACGCTGGCGAATGCCCCACAGACTCTGCTGCTGAAGTTCAATATGCCGATCGAAACCCTGCTCGTCTCGAGGGACAAGATCAAGGGAGACACGGTTCCCTGCATCAAGTCGATCACGATCGACACCAAGAGGCAGGTCTGGATCTATGACTTCAACGGCTGCCCCCCGCAGCCCATCCTGTTCTCGTATCAGCTGCTGCAGTTCGACGGCATCGGATCGAAGGCGAAGCAGCTCAGCGTCAATTACGCCTGGTTCAAAGCCGGACAGACCCGCACCACGCTGAAAGGGAGCCTGCCCAGAGGCCCGAGGCTCTTGCCGCAGGATACGATCAAGCAGAATACCTTGCTGCTCCCCATGCCTAACCTCGCCAACGTGCTGCAGGAATTATACCTCCAGCAGGCAATCTTCACCGTGGGCATCGATACGCATCAGGTGGTCTTCGATGGGTATAAGGATATCCTTAAAACCCTGAATTCCCGCGGGCTGACGCAGGACGGAGCCGCCAGATGCCTCGACAGCATCAAGGGCAGGCCGGTCAAAAAGCCGATTCACCACGGTCTCCCCCCGACGACGGCGAGCAACAGGCTGGTCGGCGAGGATCTCACGCTGTGGCTCAATATCGGTTCGAGCGTTTTGCTGAAATTCCCCGACGGGTTCTATGACCTGGTCTATGATAACAGCGCGGATACCGCTACGGTCTTCGACGGTATGAGTATTACACAGATTGCCACGTATGCAGACTCGATCCTGGGCTGCGTGGCGACAGTCCCGAGCAGCCCGAATTACGTCGCCACCGTGCTGCATAACATCAATGCGGCCTTCGTCGGACCGCTCGATACGATTTCTTGGAATTGCAGTAAACTTTTCCTGACGGGCGTTTCCTCCGTCGTGTCGAGCAATTTCCTCCACACAGGTCCGCACGCCGCGCCGAGGGCCGGGTTCATGAAGGGGATTACCGCAAATCCCTACGTGGCTCAGCGGTTCCATATGGATCAGAATTATCCGAATCCCTTTAACCCGACGACGACCATCAAGTTCGTCCTTCCGGAGGACGCGGTGGTCACGCTGACGATATATAATCTGCTCGGGCAGGAGGTCGCGACTGTTCTGAACCATGAGCAAATGGACCAGGGTCCGGATGATGTCACGTTCGATGCATCGAATCTCCCATCGGGAGTCTATTTCTATAGAATCGTGGCTCAAGTAGCCGGCGATCCGGATGCCGGAGTTCAGGCCAAAACCTTCACCGAGGTGAAGAAGATGATGCTGATCAAGTAAATCGTCAGCACCATTTCGAAAAAGGCACCCCGATCTGCCGGGGTGCCTTTTTTTTGGGCTTCGCGAGGATTTGCCCCGCGGGACGCGTTTACGGAGTTCGCTGACATGGGAAGGCTGGTACTGTTGCGTTTCTGAGCTACATGACTTACCTTCCTTGTATCAACGGGAGGGAATGTAAACGCTACATTCGTTGCTCCAATGTCTTGAAGGGGATCAGTTTCTCGAATCACTATAAGATATCTGCCGGATGAACAGAGAATTTCCTCTTCGTAGCGATTCGAGCCTATGTATGAGTCTAGTACCAGAGATCTGGGCTTCGTGTCGAACCTGACAGTCTGAACGCTGCTCCCTTGGGGGGAATGCGTTGAGTACTCCTCCTTGAGTTTGCTCAGAGCGTCCTTCCACGCGAATCTGAGGGTTTAGGTAACCAATCATATGCGCTTTCAGCCACAATTTCACGTCTGGTATGATCGTACCACCTTTGACCAGTTGGGAGAGAATCCTTGCCCTGTGATGGCTCGTCTAATATCGATTAGGTCCAATTGATGCTCAAGCCTATCTTGCTCATCGTGCCGGCACTCTCCATCTCCACTTTGACGCACGCTCAATGGGCAACATCGGCCCATGCCGATAGTGCCCTCTGCCTCACCCCTGGATTCGAGCCCGGCCTCTTGACATTCGATAATGGCAGTTCGATCATTTCCGGCACGCTTGAAAACGATATTTATCTCATGAAGTTAGACGGCGCGGGTAATCGAATCTGGCCCAATTATGTCTTGGCACATCACAATGATAGCACCAAGTCCGGCAGTTCTGGTCTCGTGAATGATGGGGAGGGTGGATCATTTCTTGCTTGGGGAGATCATCGGGGGGCAACGCAGGATCAATATGGCTATGTTAATGAAGCCATTTATATGCAACATGTCGATTCATCCGGACGCATTCTCCTACAGGCAGGGGGGGTTCAGGTCGCGCCGGCCTATACCGGGAGGAAAGCAGGTGATGAGGTCTCTGACGGCTCTGGAGGAATAGTTTTTCTTGTGATTGATTCGGATTTTTACCATGCTGGAGCAACCAATACGACTCGCCTCTGGGCAACCAGATATGACGGTCAGGGGAAGCGAGTGTGGGAGGTCGATATAGATTCGGGCACCACACCCGATGCATTCATTCGCTTTGGAGCGGTCAGATTCGGGAATTTCGCCTACTGGACGATCATGCGTTATGGAGCTTACATGACCCTCATTCTGGGGGTAGATGACCCGTCAATTCAACGTCCGTATTGGGCTAACGATGGACTCAACGTATCGTGGAAAGATAGCATCCTATTCCGTCTGAACATTACGGGATCTATCTCTATGCTGAAGATCGGAATCAATGGAGACACGCTTTGGAATCGCCCTCTTACGCTCCCTGATGGATGCATCGGCGGAGCAAATGTTCGCACTGAGCTTCTTATCCCGACCAACGACGGAGGAACTTACTTTGTGTACCTGTGCGGCGACACACTATTCAAGTTCGACAGCGTTGGCAATTACCGGCAACTCGCGCTAAATGGCATCGGTGGCATCGCACGATACGTCTTCTGGGATGGAGGAGACGGAATCATCGCGGTAAATGATAGCCTCCAGGCCCAAAGGTGGGATGGCAATGGTGTGCCGCTCTGGGGTTCATATTTCCACCTTCTAGAGGATCCGGGGAACGCCTACTTTAAAGTCTTCGGAGGCGATAATCGTGGTGGAGTGATGACAGCTTTTTGGACTGTTTCGGGGTGCATCAGGGTACAGCATTCAGGTCGCTTCGGGAAACTGGGGATTGTGACGGATGTGCCCCAAACACGAAGCGTGCCTATGGAATACACCCTGCTCCAGAATTACCCTAATCCTTTTAATCCTACCACGACGATTAGGTATTCGCTAGCACGCCGATCCAATGTAAAGCTTACTCTTTTTGATTTCCTGGGGAGAAAGTTGCGGAACCTGGTCGATATCGAACAGGAACCTGGTGAACATGAGGTGACATGGGACTGCACGGGCTTTTCGAGCGGAATTTACTATTATCGGCTACAGGCAGGTCCTTTCACACAGACCAGGGCTCTCATGGTAATAAAATGATGTTGAGCCCACAATCTGATGTGGCCCACTTCCCAACAAAATAACGCGGAGGATTTTCATGACAGTCAAAACTGGTTTGTCAATAACAGTGGGTCTAATGTTCGTGCTAAGCAAATCCGCCCACGCGCAAGGTGAAACTAATCAATGTGCGTTCGTGGACACAACTCACTATCCCATTTGTACGACAATGGTTGGCTCAAAGCCGCTTGTCCTTGTCTTTGTTGATTTCCCCGACGGGAGAAAACAGGATGGTAGCATCGTCACTGCGGACGCCGATACAACTCTTTTTGATAGCATCAGTATTGACGCTGTAGGTTCTATGGGCTGGATTAAGGATAATCTCGGTCGATTCCGGAAAAAGATCCGCAAGTATACCTACGAGGATTATTGGAACTGGATATTTAGCTCTGGTGAATATGTCGGTACAGTCCATCCTGACTGGAGCAGCCATCAGGGCTACGACCCCGACGGGCCGCTACCCAAAGAAAGACCTTTTGACCTCACTGTATATGGCAGCATGAGGGACTACTATGCTGAAGTAAGTTACGGACACCTCCTTATACAAGCGTACCGTACCCGAGGGTCTGGAAATGGAAAACTCGAGACAGGTATCGTAAACCGAATCGACTCTTCTGGTGGTACTCATTTTGTTCACTGGATCAAGATGGATTCTGTAAAGAGCTACTACGCAGGCAACGAAGATCTGCTCCGATCCGAGGCACTCAGAAAGATCGACACTCTCCACTATAACCGTACCTCCGTGGATCCTGAGTACCTCGAATTCGAGTTGCGTACATATCCGACAAATGGAAAAATTGGGATAATCGCGGCGGGTGGGAGCAACCGCGTTAAGCCAAAGACAAAGTATAAAGACCAAGCCTACCTTGCTGTTGAGAAGACTCACGATTTTTACAATTCTAGCCCGGCCGCAGTCCTAAATGGTATCCTAGAGAATGTTCATGAATTTGGACACACTCTCGGCTTGCTTCACTCGTTTGTTGGATCGTACGATCCCATGGAGTGGGGCGGTATTTCTGATAGACGCCATTATTGGTGCCCTCCCCACTTTTCTCCTTGGACGAAACTCATGCTTGGGTGGATTCCACCTGATAGCGTGATAAAAGTGAATTCGAACGTGCCGATATCGCTGCGGCCCATCAATAGTTCTCCGACCGTAGCTCTGATTACCATTTACGGTGATGCGGGGAGGGATGCTCTCTACGACCACAGCGAGTACATGCTGGTAGAATACAGGAAGCGAGAAGGCTTTAATAGATTCGCCGGAGGAGTGGATCAGACGGATTCGTCATTTCACGGAGGAGCTCTGGTGTGGGTGTACTCAAGCTACGCCTTATTCCCAATCCCCTACGGGCCCGAATTCGATCACCACCTCGGCATTAAGGTTATCGGGTATGACGCGTCTTTCAAGAGAAATTCTGGTAGTCCAGACCATTTTTATCCGTATCACGGCACCACGCTCGACTCGGCGTCGAATCCTGATTCAAAATCTGTGGAGGGTTTAACAACCGGAATTCGACTTGCCAATTTCAGCATCAACTCGTCGGGTGTCGGATCATTGGCTTTCAATGTTGTGTATTCGCTCGGATCACCTCCGACATATTCAACTTTTGTCTACAAATTTCAGGCTGCCGGTGATAGTGGGCACTGGACTGGCAATGTGTTCATCACTCAACGTCCGTCGGCTGGCGGACTGCCCCTCCCCCCTCCCCCATTTGCCTTTAATAATATAACTATCGCTCCGGGCACGGCAATCGACTTCCTCGCGGGGACCATTTCGTGCAAATCTATGGTCGCAAATGGGATAGACACTTTGCCGATAAGATTTCAAGGGCCGGGGTATTCTAGCTATCGGACAATAACGTCTCAATATGGGATCTGGGTGAAACCTGCATCGAGCTCACAGCGCAGCTTTATGACGAATTGCATTTTCGATGGGTATGCCAATAGCGCATACGTCCTATTTGTTGATTTGAGAGACGCGCCCGGAGCTGCAATTCCATATGTTCACAAGAACCAATTAAGGGGAACTGGCTCTTATGATCTCGCGATATACACTTCGACGCTTCCAGCAACCCCGATGTTCGACCTGAGCGGATACGATGATAACAGCTTCAATAACTTTCAGCTTCAAGGACGCTTTAAACTCGATTCCGCAATTTCGTTCGTCTTTCCTGCCGGTTCAACGACCAGATTTACAACTCTTTCCGAATCCGATACTACGTCGATCACCATTTATCCCAATCATATGCTGAAGATAAATGGCTTGGTGGATTTGGGACTTTCCGCAATCAATCGAGGAATTCATTTTGAGGAGGGATCACTACTCCAAGTCCAGTCTGGTGGGACTCTGAAACTGAGTCCGACGGCATATCTTTGGGGGTCCGGGACGGTAAAGATTGGTAATGGAGGGACTATTTCATTGCGAGGGGCGAACACGATTCCCTATGGGGTCAAGATGGAGTTCGAAAGCGGGAATTCCATTGGCTGGATCACAAATAGTTCGCTTTCCGTGAATGATTCAGTTCGAGTTAAGGATGGAGCAACACTGAGCGTGGGAACCACTGGGACGCTTTTAGTGAATCCACCCGCAAAACTTACATTCGGGGGCGGAGCTGCACTGAACGTAAGTGGAGTTCTCTCGGCTGTCGGGACATCATCTCAAAGAATTCCCTTCACTTCAAGTCTGGCATCTCCTTCGCCGAATAGCTGGCAAGGAATCGTTTGCGCTGGCGGCGGGCCGAATACGCTATCATATTGCGATATTAGGTATGCAGGGACCGGAATCTCCTTTACGAACACAGCACCCAACAGCATCATGTCGAACGATACCATTTCATATTGCGATACGTATGGATATGGAGTAAGCGTCTATAATACTCAAACATCAAGCCGCACTCTAACCTTGAGCAATTCAGGCATAAAGAATAATAACGGCTGGGGGATGACCGTCAATAATTCCAACGTCGGGATTTCATATTCAAGCATCAAGAACAATTCTCTCCAATGGTTTACGGGAGGCCTCCGCGTTCAAAATGGCGCCAAGGTTTATCTGGATTATTCACGCGTTGAAAATAATATCTTTGCAGGAATCAATGTCTCAGGACTGAACTCCAGAGTGTCGCTCAGTCCAGATGAGCTGGCCCAGGGCTATAATACCGTCGATGGTCACGGCACTAATGAAATCATAGTCTCCAACTCAGGGACGGCTTTCCTGGGTCGAACAATCACCGTTCAATACTGCGACTGCGGAGAGACGCGACCCAATCCAGTCCATCCGATCATATCCCAGATCGCCCCATGCGGTGATGGGTGCACACTGGTCTCAGACGACGAGTCAAGGGGAGGATGGAACAACGTGTACGATACTTTTAACAATCCAACTCCTGGCGCGCTCATCTCTAACGATCCGGGCAACCAAATTGTCTACGCGCGATATACTTATTGGGGCACTCATCAATCGAACGAGTTCTCAGGGCCTGTGGACACGCTCTACCCGCTTGGCAGTTCAGTTTTTACGCCATCGATAGCAGCTCCCATTTTCACGGGCGCCGAGATCTCTGGGAGTCGGCGTGTCTCCGAACACCAGAAAATGGTGAACTGGCTAAGGCAGTTGCGGTCAAACATCGAGGATGATAAACAGGATGCCATCGATGATCTTCATGTACTCGGTCTTTACCTCGGCCCCGGAGGGACGAAGTATAAAGATGTAATGGATATGTCGTGGGAACAATTCGTTGCATCTGTAGAAAATAGATCGCGAGTGGTGAGCGTCAGAACGATTGCGTCAGCTATGCGGATTCAGGCTAGGCTGGATCGAGGAGACTTTACCTCGGTTCTGGCGATGAGCGATGCATTGCTTGACCGGGGCATCGATGGTCCTCTATGGCTGTTTTGTGAGACTCGCAAAATATTCGCTGCCTCGGCAATGGGAGATATGAATAGCGCAAATGCAATTTTGAGTTCCATTCGAGATCACGCCATGACCATCGATAGCTCAGCGGTGACTTCAATGACCGAATACCTTGCTCATGCTGTTCCGGTAGTGAGTAGCGCAGCCGCTGGACATGATGGGGAGGCAGGGAATGGTGAGAACTCAAATTCTACAATTCCCAAATCGTCCGAACTGAATCAGAACTTTCCGAATCCATTCAATCCGGTTACATCGATATCCTATTATCTCTCCGCATCTACCCACGTATCCCTGAAGGTGTTTAATACTCTAGGGCAGGTTGTAGCTACACCAGTAGATAGAGTGGAAAATGTGGGAAATCACGTGGTACGGTTTGACGCGTCTCGCCTTGCATCAGGCCTATATTTTTATCGATTGCAGACTGGACTCTACACGGCAGTCAAGAAGATGATGCTGATCAAGTAAATCGTCGGCACCATTTCGAAAAAGGCATCCCGAGAAATCGGGGTGCCTTTTTTTTGGGCTTCGCGAGGATTTGCCCCGCGGGACGCGTTTACGTTGTTTGCATTTAAACGCCGTTTTTCATACATTTTTGTAGTATTTTCAAGTGTTTTTCTGCTTCCATGCTCGAAGAGTACGTCCCCATCGGGATCATGATCACGGCCGCGGTTGCCCTCGGCATCGTGATGTCCAAGTCAAGCGAATGGCTTGGGCCAAAGAATCCCACTGAAGCAAAACTTTCTACGTACGAAAGCGGAATGGAACCTGTGCGCAGTGCCCGCGAACGGGTGTCAGTGAAATATTATATGGTGGCAATGCTCTTTATCGTTTTCGATATCGAAGTGGTGTTTCTCTACCCCTGGGCGGTCAATTTCCGCTTCCTCGGCCTCCCGGGCCTCATTGAAATGGTCGTCTTCATCGGCATCCTGATGCTCGGCTATCTTTATCTATGGAAAAAAGGGGCGCTTGAATGGGAGTGACCCGCACGGAGGAAGGGTTTCTCACGACCCGCCTCGATGATATCATCGGGTGGGCGCGCAAGAATTCTCTGTGGCCTATGCCGATGGGGATCTCCTGCTGTGCCATCGAAATGATGGCCCTCGCCGGCCCCCGGTTCGATATTTCACGGTTCGGCTCCGAAGCAATGCGATTCTCCCCCCGCCAGAGCGATCTTATGATCGTCGCCGGCACGGTGACCTACAAGATGAGCCATGTGGTCCGTAAAATCTACGACCAGATGCCTGACCCGAAGTGGGTGATCGCCATGGGCGCCTGCACCTCGACCGGAGGGATGTATCGATCCTACTCCGTCGTGCAGGGCATCGACCTGTTTCTCCCCGTCGATGTGTACGTCGCCGGCTGCCCTCCCCGCCCTGATAATCTTCTTAAGGGACTGATGGACGTTCAGAAGAAGATCGCACGCGGGGAAAAACCCGGCCAGTCCGAAAAAGTTTACGTTCAGGAATCCTCGCCGGGCTGATGAAAGACGACATTCTGTCAAAGGTCAGCGCCCGGCTCCCCTCATCGATCGAGCTGGTGAACGAGTACCGCGGAGAACTCACCCTCGTCATCCGGAAGCATGATCTGGTCGCGGTCTGCACCCTCCTTAAGGAAGAACCCGATCTTTCATTCGATTCGCTCAGGGATGTCTGCGCCGCCGATTACTACCGACCGGATGACCGCTTCGAGGTTGTCTACAATCTCTATTCCCTGAAGAAGAACTTCCGGCTTAGGCTGAAGGTGCGGGTCGATGAGCAGGATCTCCACGTCCCCTCGGTGACGGGCGTCTGGAAATCGGCGGGCTGGTACGAACGCGAATCCTTCGATATGTACGGCATAGTCTTCGATGGCAACCCCGACCTCCGGCGCATCTATATGCCCGAAGAGTTTGAGTATTTCCCCCTCCGGAAGGATTTCCCTCTGATGGGCATCCCCGGCTCGCTCCCGCTCCCCCGCAAATAGTCTCCCATGGACGTCAATCCCCGCGACCCGAAACAGAGGATCTTGCGCGCTCTCGAAACCCAGGATACGACCGTCACGTTCGACGATCCGCTCGAGCATGATATGGTGCTCAATATGGGTCCCCAGCACCCGGCAACCCACGGCGTGCTCCGCCTCCTTATCCGCCTCGACGGTGAAACGATCGTCTCCGCCGTTCCCGACCTCGGCTACCTCCATCGCGGCTACGAGAAAATCGCGGAGAACATGACCTACCATGAATTTATCCCGCATACCGACCGGCTTGATTATCTCTCCCCGCTGGCCAATAATGTGGCCTACGTTCTCGCCGTGGAAAAGCTCGCTGGTCTCGAGATCCCCCCGCGCGCGCAATACATCAGGGTCATCTGCTGCGAACTCGCCCGGCTCACCTCGCACCTCGTGTGGCTCGGGACAATGGCGATGGATGTCGGTGCCCTCACAGTCCTTCTCTGGGGATTCCGGGAAAGAGAGAAAATTCAGGATATCTGGGACGTCTTCACGGGGGTGAGGTTCACGACAAGTTTTACGCGCGTGGGCGGCCTCGCGCAGGATCTGCCGCCCGAGGCGATTTCCATGATGGGGGATTTTCTTCAAAATTTTCCGAGGAATCTCGATGAGTGCGAAAAAGTTCTGATCAAGAACCGGATTTTCATAGACCGCTGCGAGGGGATCGGCTTTCTCTCCAGGGAAGATACCATAAATCTCGGCGTCACAGGCCCGATACTCCGGGCGGCAGGCGTGGACCATGATCTGCGCCGCGATGCGCCTTATCTCGTCTACGATAAGCTGGAGTTCGACGTGCCCGTGTATGGTGACTGCGACGTGCTGTCACGATTCTACGTCCGGATGGCGGAGATGCTGGAAAGCGTTCGCATCCTCCGGCAAGCTATCGAAAAACTCCCCCCGGGGCCCGTCAATGCCCGCGATCCAAAGAAAGTTTTGCCGCAAAAAGAACGGACGTACGGGAAGATGGAGGAATTGATTCACGATTTCATGCTGGTGAATTTCGGCATAAATCCGCCGATCGGCGAGGTCTACAGCGCCATCGAATCTTCGAAGGGAGAGCTCGGCTTCTATATCGTCAGCCACGGGGAGGGATTCCCCTGGAGGCTGAAGATCCGCTCCCCCTCGTTCGCAAACCTGCAGGCCATCACTCCTATGCTCAAGGGGGGGATGATTTCCGACGTGGTCGCCGTCATCGGGAGCATCGATCCGGTCATGGGAGAGGCGGATAAATAATGCTCTCGCAGTCAAATCTTCAAAAACTCGACGCGCTTCGCACAAAGTTCCCTACGTCAAAATCCCTGACGCTTCCGCTTCTCTGGATGCTGCAGGAGGAACATGGCTGGATTTCCCCCGAGGCGATGAAATATGCCGCGGATCTTCTGAAACTTCCCCTGACGCATATCTACGGCGTTGTGACGTTTTATACGATGTTCAACATAAAGCCGGTGGGCAGGTATCACCTGCAGGTGTGTACCAATATCTCCTGCCAGCTTCTCGGGGCCGAGAAGATTTTTAACCATATCTGCATGAAGCTCAGCGTAAAGAGGGGCGAAACGACGGCGGATAAGCGATTCACCGTCGACGAGGTAGAATGCCTCGGCTCCTGCGGCACTGCCCCCATGATGCAGGTGAATGACTCTTACCGTGAAAACCTCACTCTGGCCAAGGTTGACTCTCTCCTTGATGAGATGAAGTAGCTGATGGAGTTTTCAGAAAAAATCATACTGCCGGAAATACCCGAACTTCACCTTATCGACGTTTATGTGAAAAACGGCGGATATGCGGCTCTCCGCAAGGCGATCGCCATGACGCCCGAGGCCGTGACCGATGAGGTCAAAAAATCGAACCTGAGAGGCAGAGGCGGGGCATGTTTTCCCACCGGGCTCAAGTGGACTTTTATGCCGAAGCAGTCCGTAAAGCCTAAGTATCTCTGTGCAAACGGCGATGAGTCAGAGCCGGGGACATTCAAAGACCGTCAGATTTTTGAGTTCAATCCGCATCTGTTTATTGAAGGTGCCGTGATAGCGGCCTATGCGATGGGAATTTCAACCATCTACGTCTACGTCCGCGGCGAGTACTCCAAGTGGATAAATATGCTCCAGAAAGCCGTGGATGATGCATACTCCCGGAGTTTTATCGGAAATGTTCTGGGCTCAGGGTTTAAAACGGAGATGGTGATCTACAAAGGCGCAGGGGCATATATCTGCGGAGAAGAATCTGCGCTCATGAATTCGCTCGAGGGGGAGCGCGGCTACCCCAGGGTGAAACCTCCGTTCCCGGCCCAGTTCGGCCTCTGGGGCTGCCCCACGACGATCAATAACATTGAGACGCTTGCCAATGTCCCGATAATCATAAACAGGGGATGGGAATGGTTCTCCCGTATCGGCGCCCCCAAACAGCCTGGGACGCTTCTCTTCGGCATAAGCGGACATGTGAAAAAACCGGGAGTGTATGAGGCTCCCACAGGCACCCTGCTCACCGACCTTATCTATAAGGTCGCCGGAGGCGTCTCACGGGATAAAAAGATAAAAGCTGTCATTCCCGGCGGTTCGTCGACAAACTGGCTGCGCGGGGAGGAGATCGAGGGGGTCAGAATGGACGCCGATTCCCTGAAGGCGGCCGGGTCCGCCATCGGGACCGGGGGGATTATTGTGATGGATGAGGAGACTGATGTTTTGCGGGTGATCATGCGGATTGCGCATTTTTACCACCACGAGTCGTGCGGCCAGTGCACTCCCTGCAGGGAAGGGTGCGGGTGGCTGGAAAAAATCCTGGGAAGGTTTGTCAGCGGCGAAGCGGAGACGCAGGATATCGATCTATTGCTCGACGTCGCCAATAATATAGAGGGGAATACGATCTGCGCCCTCGGCGATGCCGCCGCCTGGCCCGTCCAGAGTTTTATTAAGAAATTTCGGGGGGAGCTGGAAAAAAGGGTGAAGACTTCTCCTCCCCCGAAAGCGTACGTGCCTCCCCCGCATCTCGTGACTCTTTAATTATCTCCCCGCGCTCCCTCCGCTACCCATTTTCTCATCCCCGTGATCTGGTTCTGAGTGAGCTGCGGCGCGTTGGCCGGGGGCATCGCGGGCGATACTTTCTTCTCGATGGTCTGATTGAGGAGGCTTCCGTCGGGATTTCCCCTCACAATGATCCCCACCCGGTGCGTCGCGTCGTTGTAGTTGTCGAGCGCATACTGGTGATCGGCAATTGTTTCGGGGCCGTGGCATGCGTTGTTCTGACCCCCGCACCCCCGGTCGAACAGCGGCTGAACCTGACCCCTGTAACTGATGTTGGAATCGGGAAAAACCACCTGGCCGAGATCGGGTCCGGTGACCTGATCCTTGCATGACCACGACATCCACAGAATCGCGCCGACGCCCCCCGCGAGGAAGAGCAGAGTCAAGAATCTCATGCCGCGGCAGGCGCCGCCCCGAATACTTCTTTCGCGATTTGCCCGAAGAGATGGTACCGCACAAGGAGCGAATAGAAGACGGTGAACACTACGCCGACGATGACGAGCAAAAGCCCGAGGAGTGAGAGGATCCCGACACCCATGCTGATGAGGATTGCCACGAGGACGTCCTGCCAGTGATCTTTGAAAATCCGGAAAACGCTGGGTATCTCGAGCCCCTCCCGTATG
Organism: uncultured Chlorobiaceae bacterium; assembly: GCA_964410105.1. GTDB lineage: Bacteria > Bacteroidota > Ignavibacteria > UBA10030 > SZUA-254 > CAYPFY01. The sequence continues at coordinate 3,218 of CAYPFY010000005.1, read as the reverse complement.
CGCTCATGCTCCGCGAACTTTATCGAAATGACGGGGACGAGGAGGGTAATGCAGAGCGACACCGGCATGACAAAAAAAAGGATGATGATCGAAAAAGCCGCACCCGAAAAATTTTCCGCGAAGTCGCTGTTGCTCACAGACGCGACGATCATGAAACCGATCAGGGGGATCATCACAAGAAAAAGAGGGAGGTAATAGATAAGAATCGTGACGATGTACTTGAATCCAACGACGAATTTTACCCCAACATCCTTCCACTCAGGCAACGGATACTGCTCTCCCCGCCGGACCCGCTGCTGCAGCTCGACGCAGTAACCGTAGAGGACAGGGACGCCGATCGCAATGACTGAAAGCAGGACGAATATCCCTCCGATGAGCATCTTGGCGAGCCAGTCGGGGTCCCTGAAGACGAAGGTGAATGCTTCTCCGATGTTCTTCATGCTTTTTTAATGTAGGTTTTTTTCACAGTTCGTTCAAACGGTTTCAGAAAAGATTTCTTGAGGTCGGAATTCGACGAGTCCCTTTCAGGCACCGGTCTAACTCGCACGCACGACGACGAGCGTCAGGTCGTCGTGCTGCTCGGCTCCGTCCGTGAAGTTTTTTACAGCCGCGATGATGGTCTCCTGCAATTCCCCTGCCGACCGACCCCTTGCAGCGGCATTCAGGATGTGGGAAATCTTCTCCTCGCCGAACTCCGCCTGGTCCCGGTTCATCGCTTCGGTCAGTCCGTCGCTGTAAAAGAGGAATAACGCCCCGGCGGCAAGCGGGTGCCGGATTTCCTGAAGCTCGCTTTCGAACAGGGGACCCCTCTCCAGGCCCAGGCCGATACCCTTCGCATCCAAGTATTTCAGCTCTCCGTTCATCCGGACCATCGCCTTGTGATGCCCTGCTCTGCAGATGCAGACCTCTCTCTTATCCATGTCGAAGAGCGCCAGGATCATGGTGATGAATGACTTGCGCTCCATGCCGTCGTAGAGGCGGCGGTTGACGTTGATGAGTATCTCCCGCGGCGTCTTGTACATCTGCGCCGCAAGCTGCACCATCCCCTGTACTTTCGACATATACAGGGAGGCAGACATTCCTTTGCCCGAAACATCGGCAACGACGACCAGTACCTGTTTCGGCCCGAGCATGATGTAATCGAAGTAATCCCCGCCGACGGTGAGCGCGGGGACCGATATCCCCGAAATGTCGAGCCCCTCGATCGCCGGGTTCGCCTTGGGGAGCAGGCCCACCTGAATCCTCCGCGCAAGGCTGAGCTCTTCCTCGATTTTCTGCTTCTCGATCTCGGATTTGTGGAGACGGGAGTTTTCGATGGCGATCGCCGCCTGCCCCGCCACCGTCGACAGGAGGTCGATGTCTTCCTGCGAGTAGATTTTTCCGGAAAGTTTCGGGCCGACGTTGATCATCCCGATCAGCCGGTCCTGGATAAACATCGGCACCACGAGGATGATCCCTGAGTCGAGGATTCTCGCCCTGTCTGCCTCATCAAGGACAACAGAGTCCGGCTCCTCCGCGAGAAGCGCAAAGGAATGGGCCGTCCTGGACGCCTTTAACAAGGGGATCAGGCCGTCAGCCGAATCGGCGAACTCCGAGTATTTTTCGGGGATGTTCTTGCTCACCGCAAGCCTGCTATCCCCGCACAGGACAACGGCGACTTTCTCGACGTGCATCGTCTCGGAAATGCGTGCCACCATTGAGGAAAGGATTTCATTGAAGTTCATCTGCCGCGGCAACTCCTGGCTGAACCCGAGCAGGGCCTTCTGATAGTCCCTCCGCTCGCGGTAAAAAACCCGGTCGATGTAATCCTGGACTCTCCTTTTCAACGGATCGAACATGAACGCGATGATGACGAATGCCGCGATGCTGAGGACCTTGCTGTCCGATTGGCCGATCAAAAGCCCCAGAAGACTTCCCATGCCGAAGACCGTAAGGATGTAGACCGCCGCAAGCGACGCCGTCACGACGCCGTAGATCAGGCTTCGCTTGACGATGAGATCGATATCCATCAGCCTGTACCGGAAGATCGCATACCCAAACGCAAGCGGTATGGAGACGAGCAGCAAGGCCGGCAGGACGAGCACAGGGTTGAGGAATATCGCGAACGGATTGATCGCCCCGAGTATGCCAAGGTATAGTGTGGCCGCCATGCCGATCATTACCGCGTAGAGGATCGGGCGCAACTCATCTTTGCGCTTCCCCTTGGCCTCTCGTGCATAGCTGCGCCAAAAGACCCCGAGGCCAGAACAGAAAAACCATATCGGCGTCGAAAGGAAAAGGAGGGCAAGCCATGTCGGCGACGTGGGCCGGAGGACCAGGAATATCGAAACAAGAATCAGAGTGTTGACGCCGTAGAGCGCGTAAGAGGGCCATCGCCGCTTGAGCACCCTCCTCCGCGTGGGGAAGTACCAGAAGAATTTGACGAACATTGGCGGCCCCAGCGCCCGAGCAAAAATAAAGATCGGGACTAGAAGCCTTGTCTTCCACTGTGGATCCAGAGCGACAGTCGGCGGGAACAAAGTAAAGACGAGCAGGGCGTAGATCCCGTATCGTCCGAACATGCGCTGGATCTGACCTTGCGGCTTTGTCATCACGACGACATAGCCCACGATGAAAAAGCCCAGACCCAGGAGGAATATCGAGAGGAAACGAACATCGAATACTTTCCCCATCTCCACCCGTGCCTCCACGAGCTTGTCCCCCCGCTTGAGTGTGTAGGTGGCGAAATCCCCCGCCTTCAGGGAATCGACGATTGCCTGCGCCTGACGCGTGCTGGTGAACGCTATGCCATTGATCTTGGTCAGGGTGTCGCCGTCCATTACTCCGGCACGGTCGGTGACGCCTCCCTTCGCGACCCCCGCGATGAGGGCCCCCTGCCGTCCACCGTCGAGCGTGAGCCAGGCGCACTGATCGTTCGACGTTACCCTGAATACCATTGCCTGCAAGAATCTCTCCCCGCAGACGATGAGGGTGACAAACGCGCAAATGCTGTAAATGATCCGAATGGACCGCGCCGACATTGTCTCGAGCGGGTTTCTCATGATTCCGGACATTTTTGAAGGATTCAAAAACATAACGAACCCTCGTGTGAAATGCAAAGTCCCGCTGCTTTCATGTTCCTGCCAGGAAGAGTCATTCGGGGGGGTCTGTGTGCTCTCCTGAGCCCGTTGCCTCATTGAAAAATCTTGATGAACTGTTGAAGGTGGACTCATGAGAAA